>CAWBOJ010000004.1:0-21779 GCA_963790405.1 uncultured Actinomycetota bacterium | reverse complement strand
GGCCTACGACATCACGAGCAAACCGCCGGGCACGATCGAGTGGGAGTAGGGCCGCCGCCCACCGCTCGTGCGACACCCTCCACGTGTCCGGACGGGTCGGCTCCATGCATCCGTGCGATAATCGAGGGGTCGTTGTGCGCACAAGACCGCATACGAACCTGACGAAGGGGGCGCTTCATGCCCGAGGAGAACGTGGACGCACAGGCTCGGATCGCTGAGATCCGCGAGCGGATCGACGCGATCGACTGCCAACTGGTCACCTTGCTCAACGAGCGCGCCCAGTGCTCGCTCGATATCCGCCACCTCAAGCCACAGGCGCACTGGGGACTCTACGATCCCAAGCGTGAGGAAGAGATCTTCTCCAATGTGGCGAAGTGCAACGAGGGACCACTCTACGCTGACGACCTTCGCGACATCTACGAGGCCATTCTGCATGTCGCCAAGGAGATGAGAGGCTGATGGCCGCCCAGGATGCGCCTGCGATCGGGGCAGTCAACGCCGGTGACACGTGCACCATCATCGCGGGGCCATGCTCGGTCGAGAGCCTCGAGCAGATGCGCGAAGTCGCGGCGACCTTGTCGGAGCTGGGGATCAAGGTCATGCGCGGGGGTGCCTACAAGCCGCGCACCTCGCCGTTCTCCTTCCAGGGCCTCGAGGAAGAGGGCCTCATCATGATGCGCGAGGCCGCCGACGAGTTCGGGCTGCTGGTGGTTACCGAGGTCACCGACTCGGCGCATGCCGAGAAGATCCACGAGTACGCCGACATGCTCCAGATCGGCACGCGAAACATGGCCAACTTCAGCCTCTTGCGCAAGGTGGGAGAGGTCACCGCCGACACCGGGAAGCCGGTCGTCTTCAAGCGCGGCATGGCCTCGACCATCGAAGAGTGGCTGCAGGCGAGCAACTACATCACCATGAACGGCAACGAGAATGTCGTCTTGTGTGAGCGAGGCATTCGCACGTTTGAAACCGCCTATCGATTCACACTCGACATCACCGCGGTGCCCGTCGTGCACAATCTGTCGTTGCTGCCCATCATCGTCGACGTTTCGCATCCCGCAGGCCGGGCGGATCTCGTTCCCGCTCTGAGCCGTGCCGCCGTAGCGGTTGGCGCCGATGGCATCATGGTGGAGGTGCACCCGAACCCTCGCGAGGCGTTGTGCGACGGTCCGCAGTCGCTCGACCTTGCAGGACTGCGTTCGCTTATGGACGAACTGAGCAGTGTAGCCGCGGCGATGGGCAAAACGCTCGCGTAAGCGCAAGGTCACCTGAGCAGCCCGGGGCGCGGCGTGGTGGCCGCTTGGTGTGCTCGCCCAGTGCAGGCGGTCCGATGCTTCACCAGTCGCAGAGGGTGGCAACGGCTTGCCCGATAGGACCGCCAAGATGGCAATCTGTCCGCATTGTGGGTCGGCCGACGTGCGCCGACTCGGGCTGTGCAATGTGTGCGACCGAACGGTGTGCGAGCACTGCGGAAACGTGCACATCACCTCAGGGGCCCGTCGCACTACGCACGCCGAGTGCCTACGCAAAGACGAGGACTCGTTCTCAATGATCAAGTTCGTCGACTGAGGCTCCCACGCCTCGAAGGTCCGACGGAAGCCAAACGCCCACCTCTCACTCCACGTCTTCGGTCGCTTCCGGCTGATCAGGTTCATGTAGGGGCTGCGCTACACCCGGGATGCATCCCGTGCGATAATCGCTGAATCGCTCCCCCGGCATGACCGCAGGCCACGTGATGATTGGGCGCACCATGACAGAGACGAATCCGACGCCCAGGCAGCATCGCCGAGCTGGTGGACCAGCTCATGTGTGTCGCATCGTCTGTGTACAAGGCTGACGGAGGCGGCGAGTGGAGCATCGATGGCGAGTGCATTTACTTGCGGAGCTTGCCGCGATTAGGTATGCATACGTGCTCGTGCGGTGATCGGCCCGCACAAGAAACGGAGAAGCCAGCTATGCCCAAAGTTTCGGTTGTGGTCCCTGTTCACAATGCTCAGCGGCACATTCGGGAGTGCGTCGACAGCATCTTGGCGCAGACGCTCCGCGACATCGAAGTCATCCTAGTGGATGATGGTTCAACTGACGCCTCGGGAGCGATTCTTGCCGACTACGCGCTGACGGACTCGAGAGTCAGCGTTATCTTGCAGTCGGGTCTTGGCGCTGGGGCCGCGAGGAATGCAGGCCTTGATAGGGCTTGTGGTGAGTATCTGTCATTCCTGGATGCGGACGATTTCTTCGAACTCCAGCTGCTCGAATCGGCTTACGAGCGTTGCATTGAATGTGATGCGGACGTCGCCCTGTTCAAGGCGCGCAGTTTCGATGAGGCGTCCGAGAAGATGCGCACCGAGGACGGCTTCCTGCGCATGGACCTCGTGCCCGATTCTGCGACATTCTCGCGGGCCGACGTTCCGGACCACATCTTGAACATCGTAGTCCCGGCCGCCTGGAACAAGATGTTCAAGCGCTCGTTTGTGGTACGCCAGAAGCTTAGGTTTCAGCATCTTCATCGCGCAAACGATCTGTTCTTCACACGTATGGCGCTGGCGACGGCATCTCGCATCACCGTGGTTGACGAGTACCTGGTCAACTACCGAGTTGGGGTTTTCGACAGTCTTCAAGCGACAGTGGACGAGGCGCCTCTTGAGTTCTTCGAGGCGCTACGGGCTCTGCACAGTGGGTTGGTGGAAGCCGGTGTTCTCTCGGACATCGAACGCAGCTTCGTGAATGACGCGGTAGCTGTGTGCCTCTACAATCTGCACCAGGTAGAACGACTCGGGTCGTTCCGGAGCGTCTACGAGTTCTTGAAGGGGGAGGGATTGAGGGAGCTGGGAATCGCTGGCCAGCAACGTGATTACTTCCACAGGGACTACTACTTCGAGCAACTGTCGCGGATCATGTCCATGTCGAGCGAAGAGTATCTGTTCGACGAGGCCCGGCGGAAATCGGGGTTGGTTCAGGATTCGTTGATCGAAATGGATGAGATGCGCCAGGAGCTTGCTGCGGGCAGAACGGAAGTGGGCGCGCTTGGTGAGGAGCTCGGGGTCGTGCGCATGGAGCTGGACACCGTGCGCGAAGAGTCGTTCGCACTTAGGGCGCGGCTATTTGGTGCCGTGAGATCCGCTCAGGAGGAAGTGGACCTTGCACAACTCGATCTCACCGAGGCCAAGGCGGAACTGCTCCAGACAGAGAACAGAATCAAAGCGGTGCGTGCTTCAAGATCCTACCAAGTAGGGCGGCGGCTTACCGCAGTTCCGCGGGTAGTGAAGCGGCTCATGAATGGCAACTCGAAGGGTGGTGCTGTCCGCCGTGCCTAGAGTGTCGGTGATTGTCCCGGTCTACAACTCCGAGTGTGACCTTGTTCAATGCCTGGAGACCATACTTGCGCAGACGTTCGAGGACATCGAAGTGATCTGCGTCGACGATGGTTCAACCGACCGCTCCGGCGATATTCTCGCCGACTTCGCGGCCCGTGACTCCAGGGTCGTGATCATCGAGCAATGCAATCAAGGCGTGTCGGCCGCGCGCAATCGTGGGCTTGACGAAGCATCTGGCGATTACATCCAGTTCCTTGATGCGGACGACTTCTTCGAGCCAGACCTTATCGAAAAGATGTACTCAGGCTGCGTCGCCGATGACGCGGACATTGGCATCTGTCCGTTTCGATACTTTAACGAGGACACAGGTCGTACGATTGACGCGAGCTGGTCGCTTTACAGAGACCTTCTGCCTGACCGAATGCCTTTCAATGTCACCGACATGACCGGACGAATATTCAGGTTCGTGGCACCCGGCGTATGGAACAAGACGATGAGGCGGTCCTTCATCGTCGAGCATGGTCTGCGATTCTCGACGGAACTGAGCCGCGCGGAGGATTTGCCGTTCACCTATCTCGCACTAATCAGCGCCCGCAGAATCACCATTGTGGACGAGCATCTTGTCAACTACCGCAAGCACTCGAGGGGTAGCCTGCAAGAGACCACCCACGAGGCACCGTTGGAGATATGCAAGTCCCTTGAGTTGTTCCGGAGTCAGCTCATCGACTCAGGGCTGTTCGAAATCCTAGAGCGCGACTTCGTGAACGCTGCCCTGCACCAATGCCTGTTTACAGTCGCAACGATTCGGACTCCGGAGGCGTTCGGAGAGCTCTACGAAGCGCTCAAGGATCGCTATTTCGCTGCACTGGGCCTTCTTGACCACCCTCGGGCTTACTTCTACTCCGAAAGCGACTACGACATGTGCATGAACATCATGAGGCTGGGTCCCAGCGAGTTTCTACTTGAAGAGCTCCTAAGGGCGCAGGCGGCTCTGGGACACGTCCGAGAGCGCTGTGACCGGACGAGCGCGCAAGCGCTTGACAGTTCGGCGCGGCTCAGAAGGATTCGACGATCAAGATCATTCCGGCTTGGACGGCGCATCGCCGCGCTTCTGGGAGGGGCAAGGCAGCTGGGACCTCGCGAGGGCGGGCGGGCCGATGCGCGTGCCTAAGGTCAGTGTGGTGATTCCGATTTACAACGTCGAGCAGTACCTCGAGGACTGTCTGGACAGTGTGGTCGCGCAGTCGTTGCGCGAAATCGAGATAGTCTGTGTGAACGATGGATCCAGCGATGGATCACGGGCGATTCTTGCGCGATACGAGGCAGATGACTCACGGATCCGTATTGTTGACCAGACAAACTCAGGGCCGGGCTCAGCCCGCAATGCCGGCGTCAGTATGGCGAGTGGCGAGTACGTCTACTTTCTCGACAGCGACGACTACATCGACACGTTTGCACTGGAAGAGTTGTATTCGCGTGCATCTACTGACCGCCTCGATGTTCTCTACTTCGACGGCGAAGTCTTCTTTGAGGACGATGAAGTCGAAGCTGCACACCCTGAGGAAGCGGCGTACTTTCGACGCACGGTGGAATACGACGGGGTGATGACGGGTCGCGAGCTGTTCACCCGCATGAGCGAGCATGATGACCACAAGCCGATGCCGCCCATGCAGTTCATCCGACTTGGGTTCTATCGGACAGCCGGGTTGTCGTTCTACGAGGGAATCGTTCACGAAGACAATCTGTTCTCATTTCTCTGTGCGCTGCAAGCCGAACGGGCAGGCTGTACATCGAGGGCCTACTTCCACAGGCGGCTCCGGCGGCAGTCTATCGTCACAACCGCGACAGGGCTCAAGAACTTCAGGGGCCATCTGGTCACGTACGTAGAGATGGTCCGCTTTGTCGGTGCGAGAGTCTATGACGAGGGCACCTCGATCGCGATCGCGCAGCTGATCGCGGTCATCTATCATCAGGCGCTTAAGCTGTACTGCTCCATGCTACCCGAGGAACGTGAGGCGATTGACCTCATCGACCCTCGCCCCGACGCCCTCGCGTTGGGCGATGTCATCAAGCATCATGCCGATGAGATACTGCGTGTGAGACAGCTGAAGAGTCAGCTTGCGCAGACAGAAGGACGTTGGCCGTGCTGCAGAGCTTCTCGCGCGCACAGGCTTGCCCGGGCGCTGCGTAGGATGCTGTCATCTGTGAAGCCTCGTCGTGGGTGACTCCTAGAGCGAGCACAGAAACGAGAGATCTTCTGAGCACCAGGAGTCCCAGAATCCTTGATACCGGAGTATGTGCAGCTCTGGTGTGGCACGTCGCTTCTTGACAGCAGCTCCTGCATCTCGAGCAACGTGTTCGACTCCCCGGATCTTTCGCAGTCATCCATCATGATCACGAAAGAAGCGGCGACACCTTTCGGCAGAAGGCGCGAAGCACGTCTATTCGCGCGTACTCTTCCATGTCGCCGCCCAGGGGTCCGTCTATTGAGATGAAGTCGAACTGGCCCTTCCCAGCCAAGGCGTCGGCGAACCCACCGTACACGCGTACCCTCTCGGCCTCGTCGAACTGCACGTAGTCCCAGTCCAAGCGCAGCACACCGCGTACAGTCCGCCAGTTCGGAGCCACGGGAGAAGAACTCGATCCATCGCTCGTCGTGTTCTACCACGATGTGTTCGACGCCAGCGAACTCTGCTGCGTACTGCGAAATCATTCGGGTGGACTGCCCAAACCCAATTCGAGAATGCGCATCGGACGAATCTCGTTCAGGATTCGATACATCACGTAGAGGTAGGGGTAGCCGACTGCCCATCGTCCCGGAGAGAACGATCGATCGCGCAGCCATGTGCTGGAAGAGATCGTGCTGTTGAATACTTGAGCCCAGAGGGTTTCGCTCGTCACCCGCTTGTGTTTGCGCGAGTCCGTGCTCAACGGCCCGAATCTGTTTCTCGAGTCTCTGCAGTGATTCGGCTACATGTCGAACCTCTTCAGAAGGTGCGACAGGCGTCTACCATCGCGAGCCCCGCGTTGTCGCCACATCAAGCCTCCGTCGTTGTTGTCTCAGCATGTTCCGACTCTCGTCGCTGTGCCAGGACGCTACGGGGTGCCACCGAACGATCAGTCGAGAGCCTGCGCATCCCAGGATGCCACGGTGCAATGGTACCAGCATGGCGGGACACAGGGACAAGTATCGCCTGCTTCGCGTGCAGGAGCGGATCCTGCGGTCGGCTCTTCAACACGAGGGACGTTCTGCGTGCGTGCTAAACTAGCTCGCCAACGAATCCAAATCTCACTTCATCCAGTCCCGCTCAACGCGTTGCCACCGAGACGACGGAGGCGTCGCCTCCTGGTGCTCGCTGGCGTGGGTTCCGGCAAGACGCGCACCTCGTCGCCGACCGGGGTGAGAGCCCATTTGAGGGCCTCGCTATCACCTTCACCAACGAGGCAGCCTTCATCGTCGGTGGCGCGCGTGACGGGGCCCGAGGAGATGAGGAGGGCTCGAATCTGGGTAGTAGGAGTCGGACCTCGGACCTGCGGCTGGAGAAGCCATCGGCCGCGAGGCGTTCACCCGGGCGCCGGTCCAAGCTGTCAACAGTGATGCAGTCGAGATCCGTTTCGGCCGCACGCCGAGACTCAGGAGCTACTCGTCGGGTACGCTCGCATCGGTAAGATTGGGGGTAGGCATGACGAGAATGAACCGCACAGGGCCATCGCCGAGGTCAGTTGTGCGCGGAGCGCTACTTCGCATTCTCAGACTGTCGGTCATTTTGACTAGCCTGGTAGCTCTGATGCTGGCAGCGATATGGATCGCTTACGCACTGCCAGACAAGCGCATTCAAAGGAACGTCTCCGAGTCGTATGAGTTCCTTAGGAAAGAAGGCGTTTACCCGCTCCCCTACGGTTATCTCGGTCCACGGGTTGGACAACTTCACGGATGCCCTGATGCTTGACATCGGAGTCTCGACCCCTGGAAGCTCTGCTCTCGAAAGTGCGCTTGCGTCGCGTAGACAGGGCACGGACTCCCCTATGGGCCCGATTCGAGGGCCTGCGTCTGACAGCCGCCGGGGACTTTGGCGGTCGCTACTCCTATGGTCGCTACTGGCACGGCTATCAGGTGATACTTCGGCCGTTGCTGCTCGCTCTTAGCTACCCTGAGATCAGATACTTCAATATGCTGATGTTCTTGGGTCTATGCACGTGCGTCGTGCTGCTGGTCTATCAGCGCATTGGCATGGGTAGCGTTGTCGCTTTCACGCTAGCCATGACGCTTGGCGGCTTCATCGTCGTGCCGATGTCCCTGCAGTTCTCCGCCGTGACCTATCTTTCATCACTAGGTGTCATCGCCGTGCTGGCTCTTGATGAGCGGCGCCTTTTCAAGAAACTAACCCCGAGTTGTTTCTGGTGCTCGGAGCACTGGCGGCGTATATCGACCTGTTGACCTTTCCCGTGCTCAGCTTGACGCTGCCCCTTACGACCGCTCTCCTCTATGGACTCGTCAGCAAGCTAGGGGCCCCTGGCGTCTCCTATTGGTGTCGGCAGCGTTGTCTCTGTGCTGGCTGATAGGCTTCGCGTTCACATGGATGAGCAAATGGTTGCTCGCTGCGTCGATTCTTGGGGCCGACATGGTACGTGACGTCTTGCAGGCGGTGAGCATTCGTTCTGGCATGGAAGAGGCTGGGGCAAGTCGTATCGATCTGGTTCTCGAGGCTTGGTGGCTTAATCTCTCTCGCCTCATTCCTTGGCTTCCCCAGACGTCCTGGCCTTCGGCCCGGCTGGGAGCGGCTCTTGCGTTCTCAGCACTGAGTCTGGTTGTTATTGCGCTCGCCGCCGTCCTGGTCAACGCGAGCGTCAAGAGAAGTGGCACAGAAGCGATGCGTCGTCGTCTACCGATACTGGCAGTCGCCGCCATCCCACTGCTTTGGTACGCGCTTCTGCCCCAGCATTCAGTCGTGCACTTTTGGTTCACCTACAGGGCGTTGAGTGGGACGGTGTTCGTCGTTATCGCGGTCCTGTTAGCCCCGTTGGATAGGGAGTCAGCCTGAGGGTCTTGATAATCCGGGAGGGCTCCAGGAGTGCACGCCCGACGGCCGATCACTCGAGGATGAACGAGTGGAATTGGTGAGCTCGAATCGAGTTCACCAGCCCGCCGATGGAGAAGATCGGCTCTTGAGCCAGGGTTGCCCCTACTTGAATGACCCAGACACGCAAGGGGCAGGAGGGAATCAGCGCGCGGCACGCACTCCGGAGTCCTGCGCCGTAACAGGCCACTCCCCACCCCATCGAATTCACTGCAGCGATCAAGCAGTAGGCGAGCGTTCTATGTGGTAGCGCGAGGATGGTGAATGTTCTCGATTTGTTACGCCCATCGGCCCACCTGTGCATGGGCAAGACCGGGCGCGTTTGCCGCAGGACCTGCTCCCCAAGATGAGCAATCAACTTAGTGGATGGCATCAGCCGCGTCGCCTACGACATCAAAAGGAAGCCGTCCGGCACGATCGAATGGAGTAGCGCGGGCAGCGTAGCGGGCCTCGGACTATGTGTTGGTCGTTGCGATAGTATCTCGGTCGGGCAGCCGGGATAATGGGACCCATTCCCCGGGCAGCATGTGGTTCGTGGTCAGGCGGGTGACTCGTTGTGCGCATCGCCCAACAGGGCCGTGAAGAACGGGACCATTAGGAGCCCTGGAAGACAGAGCGCGAAGGCAAACACGTACCGAAGGCTGAACGCGACCGGCGTGGCGGCCATGATCGTTAGCCACAGGACGGCACATGGCACGAACACGCTGACAAACCGTGGGCGGCGCTGTAGTAGGACCATTGTGAGTGCAAGCATGATCAGCCACCAGGACACCCCAACGCTCACGAAGCCGCCTGTTCCATGCGGTCCGCGGGCGCCATCCAGGGTCGGCTTGAGCGACGCGCCTGTAAGTCGCTCCATCACGTCGGTTGCGCGGATGCCAAGCGTGTTCTCCGCGACGTATGTGTCTGCCCATCCGTAACGGTCCTTTGCACCGGGTTTCCAGAAGCCGAACGTCACCAGACCGTAGGCCTTTGCGAAGGCGGTCGGGTTCGCGCGCAGCAATTGGAGCCAGGTTTCGAGGAACTGCCCGCGTTGCCTTTCGAGCAGGTCGGCGTCGAACTCATCATGCCACTTGATCGGGTCCACAAGCGCTGGCGCGTAACTAGACTGCCAATGCTCGAGAGGAAGAAGCCTTGCGAGGAACGAACGCTGGGCCTCGGTCGTCTCTCCGTCGATAGAGAGCGTGTATGCGATCTGCTGGATCGGCACGCCGAGCGACTCTACAATGGTGTCCTTCGCTATGCCAAGACGGTCGAAACCGGGCCCCAGCACCAGCATCGAGAGAATGAGCAGGGCCGCGGCACCGATGAAGAACCGACGTGGTCGCCCCCTGTAGGCGTACGCAAGACTGAGCACGCAACCAGTGACTACGAAGATGCCGTTGTTGCGCAAGAACACCGTCATCGTACTGATCATCGCGAACGACGCGAAGCCTAGCGGCCGGCGTAGTAATGCGCCGCCAGTTGCGACCGCCTCGAACGCGAACATAGTCAGCATCGCGATGGCAAGCGAGAACAGGGTGTCCTTCTGCAGGTTGAGGGCGTAGATGGGAAAGACCGGTACCAGAGCGAAGTAGATCGTGAGAGCGGTCGCGCCGATACGGGGGAGCCCCCATCGAGTAAGGCGCGAGATGATGAACGCAAGAATGCCAGCCATGAGGATGGACTGTGTCAGGGCGAGCGCGAAGACTCCGTAGTTGACGTCGCCCAGCCTTTCCCCTCCAGTGGCGAACGCCTTGAGAAGCCATGTGTAGGCCACGGGATGATGGTTCGTCCAGGCCCCGGGGCTGAGACTCAGCTGGCCTATCGTGTCAGGCAGCACCGAGCCCGGATAGTAGGTAAGAAGGTAGGGCGCCCAAGCGAGCAGCAACAGGCCTGCCCGGAGCGTTACGACGACGGCGGAGTCAGGGCCTTGCCAAGTGAGACCATTCTTCCAGCGGGCACTCAGCGAACGCTGCAGCTCTCGGTCGAGCCGCAGAACCGCCGCGGCACAGAGAGGGACGCCCATGAGCCAGGTTGCCATGTCGAAGGCACCAAGGTCGCCAAAGTATGTGCGACCCAGGGATACCGAAACCCAGCCGCCGTACACAACTCGATTGCCGACGACCATCGACGTTACCACCAGGAGGCTATACAGCCATGCAGGCCACGATGCGGCACTGATCAGGCGGCGTGCCACGGTGGGCACCCCCTCGTACGAGTGACTACGGCTTGGATCCGGACGAAGTATCCGGGCACGCAGCACATGAATCGCTGCTGCCGTTCGGTCATGTCTTCAGTCGGCCTCTCGGGCCAGAGTACGGCATTCGCCGGCGCGCCGATCCGCCTCGGCGAACCTGTTTCGTTCAAGCTCGAACGACTGGAGAGAATGGGCTCGGATGGAGTCGAGCAAGACGCCACATGCGAAGGACAGTGTCGCGCCCAAACCCAGCGCCACCGAGACGATGAGCGTGGGGAAGCGTGTGACGAGACCGGTGGCAAGGTACTCCTCCAGCGGGACGAGGAACGTTGCCGCTGACGTTACCAATAACAGTGCCGAGGCGATCCCAAAGAATCTCATCGGCCGATAGTCACGGAACAGCTGCATCAACATACGAAGCACACGCATGCCGTCGGAGACCGTACTCGAGCTTCGACTCGCTGCCTTCACAGCGATCGCGGTAAGAGATTGGCATCTCCCTGATGAGGAACGCTTTGTCGAGCGCATGGATCGTCATCTCGGTCTCGATCTCGAACCCGGGGCTCATGACCGGCATCGTCTTGACAACTCCTGCTGAAGCACCGGCACCCGGTCATGATGTCTCTGATGTCGCTCTCGAAGAGCCGGTTGACAAGTAACCGTACGAGCTTGTTGCCGAAGCCGTGGAACCGGCGCTTGTTCTCATCGAAGTAGGTGCTTGAGAGGCGATCGCCGATGACCATATCGGCTTGGCCGCTGATGACGAGATCACGTAGCGCGAGTGCTTCGTCAGCGGGGTACGTGTCGTCGCCGTCCACCATGACGTAGACGTCAGCGTCGATGTTTCTGAACATGCTACGCACAACGCGGCCTTTGCCCTGTCGGTATTCTTGGACGACTGCCGCACCGGCCTCAACAGCGATCTCCGCTGTTCCATCGGTGGAGTTGTTGTCGTAGACGTAGACAGTGGCGTCGGGATCGAGGGACAGGAAGTCCTCGACGACCTTGCGCACGGTCAGGGCTTCGTTGTAGCACGGTATGAGTACAGCGGTCTTCATCGGTGCCGTGTCGCCTTCCTGGTCGCCATCAGGGTTAGCATGACACAAGGGCGGATCATACGACCCGCTCCGCCCTCGAATCAGCTCATCGCTGAGTCCCCCGAGCCGTTCCGCGCCTCGCAACGCTAGAATCGGACTACGAAACGCCATTATGCAGGAAACCGGTCGGTCCGCACACACGCCGCTGTTCAGTGCAACTGAAACGAGAATGTACGCAATTCCCCGTAAGGGTCGCTAGGATCGTCGTTCTGTACGATCCTCACGGCGAGAAACTCAGGTTCGTATTGGTGGGCATCTGGAATACCGTGTGCAACTACTTGCTGTTCGCGCTGCTTCTCCACGCGCTCGCGCCGCCGCTCGGTTCGCTTGCTGCGACGGACAGTGCAGTGTTGCAGTGGGTTGGCGAGCGGTACTACCTCGTGGTCCAAGAATTTGGCTGGCTGCATTCCGTAGCACAGTCGACCTTGGCCTTCAGGTACATGGCGTTTCGCAGCAAGGGGCCGTGGTTGAGCGAAGTGGGTCGCTCGCTATTTGTGTACCTTCCGCTTCAGATGCTGAGCTCCGGACTGCTGTGGCTGTTCTCTACCGTGCTTGGGTTGCATCCGCTACTCGGACAGGCTCTGACGGTCGTCGTGAGTGCAGTACTGGCCTACTACGGGCATAAGTACTTCCTGTTCAGGACGCCCGTTGCTCGGTGAGTGCGTCGGGACTGCCGGCCGTCGCCCGCAGCCAAGGTTTCGCATTGGCAGGAGTGTCGTACAGGAGTGGTCTCGCCTGTCGGAAATCGCGACTATTGGAACTGGCCCTCGCGTACTGACGGAATCAAGGTAGGTCCTGATGGTCAAGAACGCATTCGACGCGAACTGGGCTATGGTCAGCGCTAACCGGTGAGCCCCGCAGACGCCGCGGTCGGCGTCTAGACTGGTCAACGGAGATGGCTTTGGTCGTTGTGGCCGCGACCAACGCACGATGCCTCCCCACATTACCGCGGCTGAGTGCTTAACGAATTCCCCTACGACGCTCGATCTCAGCTCACTCAAGCCCGCGCAGCGTCAGGCTGTGGACCACCGAAGGTCCGCTCCTCGTGCTCGTGCTCGCGGGCGCCGGGTCCGGCAAGACGCGCGTGCTCACCTTGACGAACAAGGCCGCAACCGTCGAGGCAGCACAATCCGGCCAGCCACTTCATAGGCGAGATCCCGACCGAACACGTCGAGGCCTCCGGCACCGGATCGAGCGGATATATCGCGAGCGGATGGGCCAAGCGCGGTGACCGGAAGGGCACGTTCGGGCATGGAACCGGCGGTGACGCGAGCGGTGGCCGCGTCTTTGGCGACGGTGCCCGTCAAGGAACCACGGATGGAACGAGTGGATTCGGCCCCGGATCACGGGGAACGGGGCCGAAGCCCGTGGCGCCGACCGAACGTTCGAGTTCGACGATGCCGTCGACCGGAAGGCGTTCGGCCGGGGCACCGTGTCTTTCGTGAGCGGTGACGCGATTGAGATCCGTTTCGACCGCACGCGCGAGACGAAGAGGCTCCTGTTCGGGTATGCGCCGATCGTGAAGATCAAGACGTAGGGACGGCACGCCACCTTGGCTACACCGATTGACCTACATTCGCATAGGCGAGTCCGGCAGCCCTGACGCTCCCCCGTCCAGCCAGTTGCGCCCGTCGAAGACAAACGCTTCAGGCGCCATCAAGGCGGCGGCCTTTGCCCAGTCTATCTCGCGGTACTCGGGCCATTCGACGGCGACGACAACGGCTTCCGCGTCCTTGAGTGCCGTATAGACATCTGCGTGTTGCTCGATTGTCGAGTTCTCCGGCAGCCGTCCCTGAGGGTCATGGGCGGTGACTCGAGCGCCCTCCATGGCAAGCATCGACGCTATGTCGAGTGCGGGGGACTCTCGGATATCGTCAGTGAATGGCTTGAACGTGATGCCGAGGATCGCGATCCTGCGACCGCGCAGGGAGCCCAGCCGGCTCTCTATCGCCTGCAGCGGCAACATTCGCTGCCTCGCGTTGACCTCGATGACTGCCTTGAGAAGCCTGAAGTCGTAGCCGTTCAGCACCGAGAAGAAGTCCAGCGCACGCGTGTCCTTGGGGAAGCACGACCCTCCGTAGCCGATGCCGGCATTCAAGAAGTCACCGCCGATTCGGCGATCCATACCGACTCCGCGCGCGACATCGGCGATGTCGGCGTCGACCAAGGCGCACACGTTGGCAATCTCGTTGATGAATGAGATCTTCGTGGCCAAGAACGCATTCGACGCGTACTTGATCATCTCGGCGCTTGCCACGTTGCACTCCACGAACTCCGTGTCGATGCCCTCGTACAGCTCGCGCAGCCGATCGAAAACGGACGAATCGGAAGCTCCGACCACTATGCGGTCGGTCTCGAAGAAGTCCTTGATCGCACTGCCCTCCCGAAGAAACTCGGGGTTGGAGGCGTAGGCGCAACCTGCCGTGGCGAGTTCATCGCTAAGGCTCTTGCCGGTGCCGGGAGGCACCGTCGACTTCATGATCACGGTGGTTCCGGGTTTCGTTGCGTCGGCGATCATCGAGATCGCCTCTCTCACGTAACGCAGGTCCGCCGCTCCGCTTGGAGTTGAGGGTGTCCCGACCGCGACGACCACGACATCGGCGTCTGCCAGGCCGGCAGGGGGTACGGCGAACGTGAGCCGCGCGGAGTTCGAGCGCATCAGTTCTTCGAGTCCGGGCTCGACTATGGGCGAGCGTCCAGTCTTCAGGAGCTCGACACGCTCCAGGTTCACATCCAGAACCAGGACATCGTGACCGAGTTCGGCGAGGCACACGCCGGTCACCAGGCCCACGTAGCCTGCGCCAAGAACGCATACGTTCATCGAGTTCCTCCAGAGTGACGGTGCCCTTCCCCTGGCACACATTGTAGCCGAGCACTCCGGAGACCATCGGGATCGAGGGGCAGGTGCTAAACTACCTCCCCTATGACACTAGATCTCAGCTCACTCAACCCCGCTCAGCGCGAAGCCGTGGAGACCACCGAGGGCCCGCTTCTGGTTCTTGCCGGCGCCGGCTCGGGCAAGACACGCGTGCTCACGTACCGAATCGCACACCTCGTTGCGAATCTGAACGTGAGCCCACACGAGGTTCTCGCGATAACCTTCACCAACAAGGCCGCCGCCGAGATGCGCGAGCGGTTGAGTCGGCTTCTGGGGAGCATGCCCGGCCGATGGAACCCGCGCGCCATGTGGGTCTCGACGTTCCACGCGATGTGCGTGCGCATGCTGCGCCTCGACGCCGAGCTGCTCGGCTTCACGAGCAACTTCACCATCTATGACGACGACGACTCGAAGCGCCTCATCCGCGAGGTGATGCGTGAGCTTGAGTACGACGACAAACGCTACCCGATCAACGCGGTACGTGGTCGTATTTCGAGCGCGAAGAACGAACTGATGACGGCCGAGACCCTGGCCGCTGCGTGCTTCTCGCCGCTCGACAAGGCTGCCGCGAAGATCTTCCCGCGCTATCAGGCGCGCCTGCTCGAGGCGAACTCGATGGACTTCGACGACCTGCTCGTCAATACGCACTGGCTGCTCGCCGAGAACCCTGCGGTCCTCTCGGCATATCAGGAGCGCTTTCGCTACATCAGCGTAGACGAGTACCAGGACACGAACCACGCGCAGTACTCGATCACGAACCTGCTCGCAGCGGTGCACCGCAACCTGATGGTGGTGGGCGACGACGACCAGTCGATCTACTCGTGGCGCGGAGCCGATATCCGCAACATCCTCGAGTTCGAGCACGACTATCCCGAGGCCAAAGTGGTCAAGCTGGAGGAGAACTACCGGTCGACCGCGCGGATCCTCATGGCCGCCAACGCGGTCGTGGCTAACAACGCGAGCCGCAAGCCCAAGACGCTGTTCACGAGTAACGCCGAGGGCGAGAAGATCGCGAGCTACTTGGCCAGCGACGAGCGTGACGAAGCCCGTTTCATTGCGGGCGAAGTCGAACGGCTGGTGCGCTCAGAGCACCGCCGCTACACGGAGTTCGCCATCTTCTACCGTACCAACGCCCAGTCCCGCTCGCTGGAAGACGCCCTGCTGCGCGCCGGAGTCGCCTACAAGATAGTGGGTGGCACGCGGTTCTTCGACCGCGCAGAGATCCGGGACGTGATGGGCTACCTGAAGGCAGTCGTGAACCCCGCCGATGAGATCGCGCTCAAGCGGATCATCAACACGCCGAAGCGCGGCATCGGCGACACGTCGGTCGAGCGCATCGAATCGACGGCGCGCGAGCGCGGTGTGGGCTTCGAAACTGCGCTGCGCGACGCGGTGACCGAGGACTGGCTCAACGCCCGCGCCCGGGGCAGCCTACACGTCTTCTCGGAGATGCTTGACGAGCTCAGATCCCTCGAAGGCGACTTGCGAGACCTCGTCGAGATGGTCGTCGACAAGGCCGGGCTGATCGCCGCGTACGAGGCTGAGCGCACCGAAGAGGCGCTGGGTCGGGCCGAGAACATTCGCGAGTTCTTCACCGTGGTGAGCGAGTTTGCGGCAGGACACGACCAGCCGGACCTGCCCGCGTTCATGGAGTGGCTGGCTTTGCGCACCGACCTCGATACCGTGGATGAAGGCGCCGACGAGTATGTGACCCTCATGACGGTCCACACCGCCAAGGGGCTCGAGTATCCCGTCGTGTTCGTCGCCGGGCTTGAGGAGTCGATTTTCCCGCACCAGAACTCGATGTTCGATCCGTCCAGCGTCGAGGAGGAGCGCAGGCTCGCCTACGTTGCGATCACGCGCGCCCGCGAGCGTCTGTACCTCACGCACGCGCACTCCCGCTCGCTCTACGGTTCCACGCAGCACAACCCCCCAAGCCGCTTCATCGGCGAGATTCCCGGCGAGTGTGTCGAGGCCTCAGGTGTTGGATCGAGCGGCTTTGGCGGCGCGGGTGGCTGGGAGAAGCGCGGCGATCGCCGAGGGAGCTTCGGGCACGGTGCGGGGGACAGCGGAGGCAGGGTCTTTGGCTCCGGCGCTCCTTCGCGCGGGTCGGCAGCGGTCGCGAAGGGCGGACCCGCCGCGGGGCCGCAGCCCAAGACGCCGTCCGAGACGTTCGCCGTGGGCGACTCGGTCGACCACAAGGCGTTCGGGCGGGGGCGCGTGACCTCCGTCAAAGGTGACCAGCTCGAGATCCGATTCGACCGGACCGGCGAGACGAAGAAGCTGCTGGTCGGGTACGCTCCCATAGTGAAGGTCAAGTAGGCGCGTCAGCGCGCTGCGCCCTCGCGACGCAAAGGAGAGCCTGTGGGCCCCGTCCTCGTCTTCGGCCACAAGAACCCCGACAACGACTCCGTCTGCTCGGCGGTGGCGTATGCGCATCTCAAGAACCTCACGGATCCGGAGAGCGTCTACGTGGCCGCCCGTTTGGGGTCGGTGCCAAAAGAGACCGTCTGGGCGTTTCAGCGGTTCGGACTTGAGCTTCCCGAGCAGATCGCCCATGTCCACACTCGCGTGCGGGATGTGATGACCGAGCAGGTGGTCACCATCGGCCCCGGCGAGCCCATGCTCGAGGCTGGGCGGCTCATGCGCGAGCACGACGTCCGCGCGCTTCCCGTGATCCTCGATGGCAGGGTCGTGGGGCTTGTGAGCCAACGGATGCTGGCGGAGCGATACCTCGATGAGACCGAGATCGCGGGGTTCTCGCAGGTGCCTGTCTCGGTGGGTCGACTGGCTCGTGTCTTGGATGCACGCATCCTTGCGGGAGGCGAAGACTCACTTCTGTCCGGCAACGTTCTCATCGGCGCATCGGAGCCTGTAACGGTCATGTCGTGGATCAGGCCGGGCGACGCCCTCATCGTGGGAGACCGCGTGCGTACTCAGCCGATGGCGCTCGAAGCGGGTGCCGCGTGCCTGATCGTGACCGGCGGGGCCGAGCCCACACCCGAGGTCATCGAGCTCGCCGCTTCCAAGCGCGCGGCCCTGCTCGTCACCGCGCACGACACCTACTCGGCGGCTCGGCTGGTCTCGCTTGCCCAGGCCGTGGGCGATCTCATGGAGACCGATGCGTTGCAGATGCGACCGGACACCTTGCTTTCCGAGGCGGCCGAGGACCTGCTGTCGAGCGTGCACCGAGAGGCGGTGGTTGTTGACGACGATGGCGGCTGTGCGGGGATCCTGACGCGCACCAACATCGCCCGCGGCATCAAGCGGCGTGTCGTGCTGGTCGATCACAACGAGGCGGCACAGTCTGCGGCAGGGATCGAAGACGCGGCTGTCGTCGAGATCGTGGACCACCACAGGGTGGGGGACATCCAGACGAGCGGCCCGATCATGTTCCTCAACATGCCGGTGGGCTCGACGGCTACGATCGTCGCGAATCGGTATCGCACTCTCAGCGTCGACATACCTCCGGCCATCGCAGGGATTCTGCTTGCCGCCGTGCTCACCGACACCGTGCTTCTGAAGTCGCCCACAACCACGGATCTCGATCGCGAGACGGTCGAGCACCTCTCGGCGATCGCGGCGGTCGAGCCGATGCAGTTGGGGATGGAGCTCTTTGGCTCACGTGCGGCGGGCGAGGTGTTCAACGCCGAGCAGATCGTGCGTGCCGATACAAAGGAGTACCGGGCCGGTGACGTCGTGGCAGCTATCGCGCAGTACGAGGCGGTCGACCTTACGCTGGTCATGAGCCACGCCGACGAGATCATCGCCGCCATGGAGACGCTGCGCGAGCAGCGCCGCTACGATCTGGTCGTGCTGATGGCCACCGATATCGTCCGCGAGGGCTCAGAGGTCTTCGCGGTGGGCAAGACGCGCCTGGTGGAACGGGCGCTTGACGTGTCGCTTGAGCGGGGGAGCGCGTGGATGCCCGGGGTGCTTTCTCGGAAGAAGCAGATTGCGGCTCGTCTGGTCGAAACATCGGGCGCGTGAGGCGCGGTCCGGTTCTCATCGGGCTGGCGGTCTCGGCTGTGTGCCTGTGGGGCTTCTGGGGGCTCGCAACCTACGTTGCACAATCGCCGGGGGTCACTCACTTCGACACCCGGATCTCCGCCGCTGTGCAGTCGTGGCGCACACCCTACATGACGTCAGGGATGCGCGCGGTGACACACGCCGGCGGTACGGCGTTCATCATGATCGTCACGGTTGGAATCGTGACGATCATGATGGTTCGAGGCCGGCGACTCGAGGCTGCGTTCGCCGCCGGAGCGTTAGGAGTCGGCATGTTGCTGTCAACCCTCGCCAAGGGCCACTTCGAACGACCGCGCCCGCCAGTCGGCACGATGCTCGCCGACCTGCCGATCACGTACAGCTTCCCCTCGGGCCACTCGATGGCCAGTCTGCTCGTGGCGAGCGTGGTCGCGTGGCTTGTCCTACGGTTAGAGCTGAGGCCGCTGGCCAAGGGACTGGCCGTCGCTGGCTGCGCTTTGTACGCGATTGTTGTCGGGGTGTCACGCGTGTACCTGGGCGTCCACTACCCGACCGACGTGACTGCTTCGTGGTTGCTCGGCGGTGCGTGGTTGGCCATAGGGCTTCCAGTCATGACATTACTGATAGAATCAACTGAGGGAGCCACCTACCGAGTCTCGCGTAATCGGTGACCCACGCGTCTCGGTGGAATCGGGTACGACTCGCTGGATGCGGGACACGAGGCTCGAATCCTGTGTAACACCATCGAGGCGATCATCTCTCGCTGGGCGCTGTGTGCAGCTCCTGCTGCTCAGGATCTCGAGTCCGATGTGGTCGCCGGTGCTTTGGGACGACACGCGTCGCATGCTGCAGGAGGAGTTTCTCGTTGCCCAAGATCTCGATCATCGTTCCCGTGCACAACGCACAGGACTATCTGCATGAATCACTGGGAAGTATCGTCGGACAGACACTCGATGACATTGAAGTGATCTGCGTTGACGACAAGAGCGACGATGCATCCGCACGCATCTTGCGGGAGTACTCGGAACGTGACCCGCGCGTCAGGGTGATCACGTTCCCTGAGAACAAGAGTGTCTCGCAGGCTCGTAAGGACGGCGTGCTCGCGTCAACCGGTGAGTACATCATGTTCGTCGATGCCGACGACGCGCTCGAGCTCGATGCTTGCGAGCGTCTGTATGCAGCGGTGCAGCGCGACCCCGTCGACATACTCCATTTCGGCACGGTCATCACAGCCCAAACGAGCCTACCGCGCGCGAGCGTCGAGTGGTTGCACAACTTCATCAAGCCCTACGACGGGGTGCTCGACGGCAGCAGGATCCTCGAAGGAGCCTTCTCCAAGAATAGACTCTACAACTTCTCCCTGTGGGACAAGCTGTACTCGGCCGAGGTGTGCAAGAAGGGCTTCTCGCGCGTGAAGGACGGCAGGTATCCGCGAGGAGAAGACAAGTACGCGTACTTCCTGTTGAGCTACTACGCGCAGTCCTATCGGGGCTTGCCGGACGAAGCGCTGTACCACTACCACTTCGGCCGCGGCGGCACCGGCCACAACCTGTTGTCATGGTCCCAGTTCCAGGGATGCTGCTCGATGGGCTTGGTGGCAGACGCGATCAGAGAGTTCTTGGTCGAAGAAGGGTCCCTGTCTCGGTATGAGGCACTGTACGCGAATGCGAGGGACGGACTACTGCAAGACTGTGTTGCCAACTGGAGTGGGCATCTCGGTGCGGAGGACAGGGCGACCGGATTCGACCTGATGTTGGAGTATTGGGAAGCCGCTGAGCTCATCGCGAAGGTGGCGAAGCTGAATTGGGGCGAGCCGGGCCACGCAGCGCGATCACTCAGGGAATCTCGGTCGGCGGCCCGCAACCCGCGCGAGGTCCGAGTCGTGGGCACATTCTACTACAAGTACGCGAACGGCGGGGCGGAACGCGTCCAGTCGAGCTTGATCAAGCTTTGGATAGACCTGGGCTACAGGGTCGTGCTCTTGACCGATGATCCTCCGTCGCCGGATGACTACGATCTGCCCGAGGGTGTGCGCAGGGTCGTGCTGCCCTCATCCTTCGAGACAACGCCGGGCAACTACCTCGATCGAGCGCGTGCACTCGAGGCGGCGATCGAGGAGCATGGGATTGACGTCATGGTCTACCACGCGTGGGTTTCGAGCATCTTGGTATGGGATCTTCTGATGTGCAAGGCGGCGGGCATCGCGTTCGCGACTCACTGCCACAGCGTGTTCTCACTACCCCTGAGGCGAGTATGGGCAAGCTTCGCGGAGATGCCCTCCGTCTACAGTCTGTGCGACGCCGTCATCACGTTGAGTGAAGTCGACCGCGCCTACTGGAGCAACTACAACGACACCGTGGTTTCTGTAGCTAACCCGCTCACCTTCAGCTTGGATGGCGTGGAGGTCTCAGGACTCGAGGGCAAGAACGTCCTGTGGCTGGGCAGGATGTCCGACGAGAAGAGGCCTCATGACGCACTGAGGATCTTCGCAAAGGTGCTTGACGAGGAGCCTGATGCGAGACTCCTCATGGTCGGCAGTTGCCCGGAGCAGGACTACATGGCTAGCTTGCACGCCTTGATTGCAGAGCTCGGAATCGAGAGCTCGGTCGAGATGTGCGGCTTCCAAAAGGAGGTTCTGCCCTTCTACCGACAGGCGTCCGTCCTCCTGATGACGTCGGAGTTCGAGGGTTCCCCCTTGGCCCTGTCCGAGAGCCAATCCGCGGGTGTCCCTTGCGTTATGTACGGCTTGCCGTACCTAACCCTCACCAGACCACGACGCGGCTTGGTTGTGGTGGAGATGGGCGATGTCGATGCCGCGGCCGACGCTGTGGCCGACCTGCTGCACGACCGTGACTATCGGAGGGCCCTCGGGGGGGAAGCGCGTGCCAACGTGGAGGAGTATGCACGGTTCGACTACGCCGGCACATGGCGAGGGCTGTTCGAGGGACTGTCATTGCCTGCAGTGGAGCAGCCTCGCGACGAAACGACCGTCATCATGTGGGAGACGCTACTTGAGCACTACAGCGTTGGCGCCAGGCGTCGCGATGCGGAGATCGGCCGGCTGAAGAAGCAGCGAAACCGGGCACAAGCGGATCTGCGGCGAGTCCGAACGTCGTGGTCGTTCAGGTTCGGGCATGCAATCATGTCGGTTCCACGTATCCTTCGAAAGTCGCTGAGTCGCCTTGGATCGGGACGCGCACAGAAGGCCAGCGACAGACGCTCGTCGTGAGGCTGCTGAGCTGCTAC
>CAWBOJ010000003.1:0-714747 GCA_963790405.1 uncultured Actinomycetota bacterium | reverse complement strand
GCGGTGACGACCACGGCGCTCGTCGGGATCGTGTGGCTCGGCGGCAGCGCGGCGACCGCGCGCGAGACCGGCGCGCTCGATCCTGCGGACCTCCGCTTCGAGAACCCCTTCCAGTCCGGCGTGCTCTCGGTCGGGCTGTTCTCCGGCGGCGAAGGACACGGAGCAGACGCGCAGGGAGCGGACACGGGCGGCGCCGCTGACACACACGGCCACACTGCCGAGCCGCTCTCGATCTCGCGCTTCGCGACCGTCGTCTACACGCTCGGGCCGATCGGCTGGCTCATCGAGGCGCTCATCACGGCCGGCATCATCGGCTACGTCGCGCGCGTGCGGCCGACGCTCGTCTTCGAAGGCGCGCTTGCCGAGAAGGCCCGCCACATCCCCGGCGACGAGGCGGGTGGCCTGTAGATGCACATCGGCGCCATCGACGAATCCGCGACGCACGGTCGCTCGTGGCTGCACCGCGCATCGCCCGTCGCGAAGCTGCTGACGTTCGCGCTCGTGCTTGTCGGCAGCGATCGTGACGTGGAACCTGCTCGTGCTGCTCGGCATCGTCGTGCTGGGCTCGCCGCGCTCATATCGGCGCGCGTGAAGCCCGGCTGGCGCTTGGGCTGGCGCTCTACCCGGCGCTCTTCGCGGTCGTCTTCGCGTTGGCCTCGGCGCCCGATCTGCTCACCGGGCACCGTGATCGTGCTCAAGGCGCTCTGCGCCGGCATCGCAGCGGTCACGATCGTGCTCACGACCCCCTACCCGCAGATCTTCGCGCCCATCCAGCGCATCGTCCCGGGCATCGTGGGCGACGCGCTGCTCATGACGTACCGCTCGACGTTCCTGCTGCTCGACAAGTTCTCGAGCCTGCTCACGGCCGTGCGGCTGCGCTCCGGTGTGCGTGCGGGGCATCCCGTGCGCGCCGCGCGCGCGACGACCCAGGCGCTCGGCGGACTGCTGCTGTACTCGTTCGACCTGTCGCAGCGCGACTACGACATCATGCGCCTGCGCGGCTACCAGGACCGCCTGCGTGTCACGCTGCCGACGAGCCAATCGCCCACCCGGGACGCAGCGCTCGTTGGCGTCGCCGTCGTGACGCTTGTGGGCTCAGACGCTGTGGCGCCTGAGCGCGGCAACGCTCAACCCCTACAGCTGGCTCGCTCCCGTCCTGCCCCTGGTGGCGCTGTGCGTCGCTCTCGCTTCGCGGAGGAAGATCATGAACGCCGAGCAACACGCCCACGAGCACACACACGCCCACACCATCCCGGAGCCCGTCGCCCGACGAGGTCGTGCGCGTCAGCTGCGTGCGGCACTCCTACGAGGACGGCACCAGCGTGCACCTGTGCGGCCTCGACTTCATCGCGAAGCGCGGTCAGCGCGTGGCCGTTCTCGGCCCGAACGGCGCGGGCAAGACCACGATGCTCTACCACATCCTCGGCCTGCTGAGGGCGCAGGAAGGCATCGTGCGCGTGTTCGGCGTCGACCCCTCGACCGAGTGGCCGGCGATCCGTCGCCGGATCGGCGTCGTGCTGCAGAACGTCGACGAGCAGATCCTCGCGCCGACCGTGCTCGACGACGTGGCGTTCTCGCCGCGGCAGTACGGCCTGGCCGAGGACGAGATTGCCAGGCGAGTCGACTCCGCGCTGTCGGTGCTGGGCATCCAGGAGCTGCGCGACCGCGTGCCGCACAACCTGTCGGGCGGCGAGAAGCGCAAGGTCGCGATGGCGGGCGCGCTCGTGATGGAGCCCGAGCTGCTCGTGCTCGACGAGCCGTTCGAGGGCCTCGATCCGGCATCGCGCGAGATGATGGGCGACCTGCTGCGCGACCTGGCCGCAGGCGGCACGACCGTCGTGATGTCGACGCACGACATCGACTCGGTGCCCGAGATGGCCGACTACGCCTACGTGCTGGCGCCCGGCGGCACGATCGCGCTGTCCGGCACGCCGGCCGAGGTCTTCGCGGCAGCCGACCTCCTGGCAGCAGGCAACATCAGGCCGCCGGTGCTGGCCGAGCTGTTCTTGCGGCTGCGCGAATCGGCCGCAGGACGCGCCGGACCCGGCGCTCACGATCGAGCAAGCGGTGGCGGCTCTGATGGAGTGGCGCTGCGGCGAGGCTGGGCCGAGACCCTAGCCGAGAAGGGTCACGTTGTCGAAGCTCCTGTGGGCGCGGCATCCGCCGAATAGAGCGGCGCTTGCAGCAGTACGGCAAGTGCGGGCGAAATAGCGTCGTAGAACGAGCAGCCTAACGCCACGCACTGATTCCAGCTTTCTTCGGCAAGTGCGGGGCTGAGTTCGTAGACGCCGAAGCGCCATGTCTGAGCAACGTCCCACAGGCGCCGCGCCTCCTGCAGCGCCGAGCAGGCGGCAGGCGACCCCGCCGAACTCGTAGAGAAACAACGTCGGCACGCAAATCGTGATCTCACCCGCCCCGTGGCGCTCCAGTAGCGTTGCGAGCCTCACTGCGTGCCGACCTCCTCGCGGAAGAGCTTCACGCCGACGGACGCATCGAGCACCGCGGACGTCTCACCCGGAACCCCCGGTCACTGGCTCGCCGTTCTCAGCGGCGTAGCGTCGTCGGTAGCCCGCATCTCGCGCAGGATCTCCAGTGTGGGACGATCGTCGAGCGCCGGGAGCTGTGCGACGCGCGAGAGATACTGCAGCCCATCGCGGACCGCCTCCTCCCGGGCGTGAGCCTCAGCCTCCTCCTCGCGGGTGGTCAGATAGCGCGCTGAGGCCTCACGAACCACGTCGCTGCGAGTCACGCCCTGCCGCTCGGCGATCGAATCGAGCTGTTCCAACATCGCATCGGGCAAAGACACCGTCACCCGCGCCATCCTGACTCCGTTCGTATGCAGATACGTCATACTCATTGTATGCACATGGGTATGACACTGCAACGGTCAGGAAGCAGCGCGACGCGACGAAAGGTGCTTGCCCGGCACGCAAGGACGCTAGCGCTCCTTGACCGCCTGGGCGAACTGCGCGCCCCACTCGCGCGCCGCCTCGATATCCTCGGCAGTTGGCTTGTACTTCTGCGTGAACGGCTCGAACGGCAGCTCGAACCCGATGGCCTCGAGCTGACCCGACATCTGCTTGGTCGCGCCCGAACTCCAGCCGTAGCTGCCGAACGTGCCTGCGAGCTTGCCCTGCGGCTTGAGGCCGGCCAGGTACTGGAGGTAGCCCGCGACGCGGTAGAGCATCTGCCGGTGCAGCGTGGGCGAGCCGAGAAGGAACGCCCGCGACCACATCAGCTCGTGCGTGATGTGTGGAGATCGGCGTCTCCGCCAGATCGAACACGATCGACCTCGACGCCCTCGGCCGCGATGCCATCGGCGATCGCGTCGGCGAGCAGCTTGGTCGAACCCCACATCGTGGCGAACGCAACGACGATCTTCTCGCGCGTCTCGCCCGCAGTCATGCGCCCGTACGCTTCGATGGCCCTGCCGATGCCGTCGCCGCGCCAGATCACACCGTGACTCGGAGCGACGACATCGAGCTCCCAGCCGGTCGCGACGAGCTTCTCGACCGCCTGGGCCACTTGCTTGGAGACCGGCATCAGGATGTTGGCGTAGTACTCGGCGAGTTCGTCGAGCGCGAGGTCCATTCCGACCTCGTCGGCGAACCGCTCGGCACTCGCCAGGTGCTGGCCGAACGCATCGTTGGGAAGCAACGTCTTGGACTCGGCGACGTAGGTGAACATCGAGTCGGGCCAGTGGACCATCGGCATCGGCAGGAACTGCAGCGTCTTGCCGCCCAGATCGATCACGTCGTCGGCGCCGACCGCCTCGATCTCGAGCCCGTCGTGGTACTCGGCGACACCGGCAACGCCACCGACGGGACGCCACGACTCGTGCGTTCGGCATCGCCTCCATGACCTTGCGCAGACCGCCGTTGTGGTCGGGCTCGACGTGGTTGACGACGATGACGTCGATGCTCGGCCGGATCGACGACCGTCGAGATGCGCGAGAGCAGCTCGTCGACGAACGGGAGTCTTCACGGTATCGACGAGCGCGGTCTGGTCGGCGCCTTGAACGAGGTACGCGTTGTAGGTCGATGCCGCGCGGCGTCTCGTAGCCGTGGAAGTCGCGCAGATTCCAGTCGATTGCTCCGACCCAGTGGATGCCGTCGGAAACGGGAATCGATCGCATGGTCATCTCAGAAGGCTCCTTCTTCAGGTGAGGTCGCAGGTCACGCCATCGCGAGATACGTCTCTAGTGATGAAGATACCCGAGGAGCCTCAAGAGGCTACACCGATTCGCGCCAGGTTGCCGATACAACACGAAGCGGAGGCGAGGCGCAACGGGGGTTGCGGGCACTGCGAGCGCGCTGGGAGGCAGTACGTGTTCTTCTTCCTGCCATACAAGATCGAGCGGAGGACCTCCGGTCTTCCCTGGGTCACGATCACACTGATTGCGCTCAATGTGATCGTGTTCTTTGGGACGTGGCTCCAGCTCCGAACGATTGCTCCCGCGTTCGGTTTCACCTGGGGTTGGAGCGGGCTCTACACGTGGTTCACGTCGATGTTCCTGCACGCGGACCCGTTGCACATCGGCTTCAACATGTTCTTCCTGTGGCTGTTCGGCTCGTTTGTCGAGGATGCCATCGGGCCGGTCCGGTATGCGGCACTGTACTGCGCTGGCGGACTTGTGGCGGGCCTTTCGCACGTAGCGGTCACCGCGCTGTTCACGCCACAGTACCTGTCGATCCCGGCCATCGGTGCCTCGGGAGCCCTTGCGGCCGTGATGGGCCTGTTCATGGTGCGTTTCTACAAGAACAAGGTGCGCATCGCGTACTTCTTCATGATCTGGCTCTATCCCAAGTGGGGCGTATGGAAGCCTTCCTCACTTGTCGCGATCGGAGTCTGGTTTCTCGGCGAGCTGTGGAGCGGAGTGTGGGTCGCCGCCGGATACTCCAACGGAGTGGCCACGTGGGCGCACATCGGCGGGCTCGTGTTCGGAGCTGTCGTGGGACTGGCGCTCGGCGCGAAATACGATGCGGACACCGAGTACCTGGCCGACGAGGCGAGCGAGTACTCGCTGTCGGGTTCCCACGAAATGGCAGCGGTCAAGTACGAGCAACTCATCGAACGCACGCCGGACGACCCCGAGGCTCTTCTCGGCGAGGTCCGCTCCATCTTCGGCTCACACGGTGCCGACACGGCGAAGGGTGCCGAGGACCTGCGGCGGGCCGTCGAGCTGCTCGTGAAGCAAGGCCGGCCCGAACGTGTCCTGCTGGCGTGGGAAGAGCTCCAGGGGCCGGCGACGACCGTGCCCATCGACGCCAAGACGCTTGCCACGATAGCGTCGCTGGCCGAGGGGCGTGAGCGCCCCGACATGGCGTCTGCGGCCTACTGGCGAGTGGTCCAGGAGTACCCGGACAGCCGGGAAGCGGAGCGGGCGCTGTTCAGGCTGTCGCACATCTACCTGACGGCGGGGATGGGTACGGAAGCGCAGCAGTGCTGGCAGCGTTTCTGTGCCGAGCACCCCCACAGCGAGTGGCACGCGTTCGCAGATCCGGCGCTGGCGGCGTCAGCGTAGCGAGCGACGCGGCGACCTAGGGCTTGTCGAGCCCGTACGCCTTCACCCAGCGATCAACGTTGTCGGAGATGAGGCGTGTCTCAGCGAACGCACGGGCCTCGGCGGCGATGCGGGCGCGCGTCTCGTAGTCGGTGATGAGCAGGCGCAGGTACTTGAGCCAGTCCTTGGCGTTCTTGGCCAGGTAGCCGTTCTCGCCATGCTTGATGCTGCGCGCGTAGGGCGCGACGTGCGATGCCACGACCGGCAGACCGACCATGGCGTACTCGAGGAACTTCAGGTCGCTCTTGCAGCGGTTGAAACGATTGTCGACCAGTGGCGCGATCGCGATGTCGAAGCCCGCGAGCAGGTTCGGGTACTCCTCGATCGTGCACAGTCGCGGGCCTGATCAGGCGCGGATGCTCGGGAACCTCATGCGCCGGCGACCCGGCAATCTGCACCTCCAGGTTGGGAACTCCTCGAGCAGCTGGACGAGCACGCTGATAGACCATGCGAATGTCCGGCGCATGACCGGTGCTGCCAGCCCAGCCGAGCACGAGCGGCTCGCCCTCTGCCTGCACTGGCCTTGGGCTGCGAGGGCCAGTGCTGCGTCTGGGAGCATGTTCGGCAGCACGTGCACGCGCTTGTTGAAGCGGCTTCATGATGTCGACCAGCTCAGGCGTCGGAGTCGTGATGACGTATCGACCTCGCGGGCAATGGTCGCGAGCCGTGCCAGCATCTCGCCGACCACTTGGCCGGATTCTCAGGGTGCAGTGCCCAGTAGTCGTCGTCGATATCGAGAACGGTCGTAGCCCCACGCGCCTTGAGTGACTGCACCAGCTCAAGACGCTTCGAGTCGGCGCGTCGGAAGCGTCACGAACACATCGCACTGGTCGACCCAGCGCCGATCGATCCGTGTCAGTCATCTCGACGTCGTAGCCCAGTTCTTGAGTGCCAGTCCCGGCACGTGCGCCCGATACCACGCCACACCCCACCACTGCCTGACCAGGTAGACGATCTTCTTGGAGTCCTGCGTACCTTCGCTCACGAGTCAATCCTCCACGTGCGAGTCGATGACATGGTGCGAACCAGTCTACCCGACCTGCGTCGGTCAACTCACCGACGTACTCGCGCAGCGACGACTCCCACGGCGGCAGCTCGACGCCGAGGAGTCGCGCCTTCGTGCAGTCGAGTCGTCCGTCGGCGGGACGCGCGGCCTTCGTCTGGAACTGCGAGCCGTCGACAGGCTCGACCGGCACGTCGAGGCCCGCGAACTCGAGCGTCTTGAGCGCCATCTCGTAGCGCGAGCACGAACCCTGCGCCGACGAGGTGGTAGAGACCGCTCGCGTCGGCATCGAGCAGGCCGAGGATGCCGCGCGCGAGGTCGCGCGTGTAGGTCGGACAGCCGACCTCGGTGTCGACGACCTGCAGCGTCCCGCCCGCACGCGCGCGCTCGAGGATCTTCTGCGGGAAGTTGGGGCCGGGCGGGCCGTAGACCCACGCGGTGCGCACGATGAGCGCGTCAGGGAAGGCCTCTGCGACCGCACGCTCGCCCGCGAGCTTCGACGCGCCGTAGACGCTCAGCGGGTTGGGCTCGTCGGTCTCGACGTACGGCGCGCCCTTGGTGCCGTCGAAGACGAAGTCGGTCGAGACGTGGACGAACCGCAGGCCGTTGTCGCGCAGCGGCCGTCGGCAAGGATGCGCGCGACCGTCCTCGTTCACGCGGTACGCGAGTGTCCGGCTCGTCCTCGGCACGCTCGACGTTGGTGTAGGCGGCAGCGTTGACGAGTACGCCGACTCACCGGCGCTGCAGCGCTGCCGCGAACTCGCGCACGACCCGCGCCACCGCGGCCTCATCGGTGATGTCGAACTCGGACTCGGGCGGGGCCTCGTACGCGGCGCCTCGCTCAGCCAGCACGCGCTGCAGCGCGGTGCCGAGCATGCCGCTCGAGCCGGCGATCAGGTAGCGCGCGCTCACCTGCTCGCGCTCCTCGTACCAGCGGCGCTGCCACTGCGCGAACTCGCCCTCGCCGTGCTTGATCTTGTGCCACCACCACTCGTTGTCGCGATACCAGCGAATCGTCTCGCGCAGACCCTGCTCGAAGTCCACGTGCGTGTCCCAGCCAAGTCCGCGCAGCTTGTCGCACGCGATCGAGTAGCGGCGATCGTGGCCGGGGCGATCGGCGACCCGCTCGATGATGCCGTCGCCCAGCCCGAGTTCGTCGAGGATGATCGAGGTGATCTCGCGATTCGTGCGCTCGTTGCCGCCGCCCACGTTGTAGACCTCGCCGGGCTCGCCGTCGCGCAGCACCGCAGCGATGCCGTCGCAGTGGTCGTCGACGTGCAGCCAGTCGCGCACGTTCATGCCGTCGCCGTAGAGCGGCAGCTTCTTGCCCTCGAGCGCGTTGGTCACGAACAGCGGGATGAGCTTCTCGGGATACTGATGCGACCCGTAGGTGTTGCTGCCGCGCGTGATCATCACCGGCAGCGCCGTAGGTCGTGTGGTACGCGAGCACCTGCAGGTCCCCGCCCGCCTTGCTCGCCGAGTACGGACTCGACGGCTGCAGCCGGTCGGTCTCGCAGAACGAGCCTTCGTCGATCGAGCCGTAGACCTCGTCGGTCGAGACCTGCACCATGCGCGCGATCTCCCGCTCGCGCACGACCTCGAGCAGCGTGTGCGTGCCGAGGATGTCCGTGTGCAGGAACGCCTCGGGCTCGGCGATCGAGCGGTCGACGTGCGTCTCGGCGGCGAAGTTCACGATCGCGTCGACGCCGCCGGCCGCGTCGATGGCGGCGTCCACGGCCTCGCGATCGCAGATGTCGCCGCGCACGAACGTGTAGCGCGGGTCATCCTCGACGGACTTCAGGTTGTCGGGATTGCCCGCGTACGTGAGCTTGTCGAAGCACACGATCTCGAGCTCCGGATCGCTCGCGAGCATCCGCCGCACGAAGTTCGAGCCGATGAACCCCGCCCCGCCGCAGACGAGCAGCCTCATCCGTTCTTCACGCCCCAGTCGTAGTCGATCTCGGGGTCGTCGAAGGGCTTGCGGTACTCGTCGGGCTCGTCGTAGTCGTAGAGCTCGGTGGGCGTGTTCACGATCATCGCCGGCTCGGTGCCGACCGCAGTGAACCCGTGGTAGACGCCCTTGGGGATGATGATGAGGCGCTGGCGCTGCCAGCCGATCACGAACTCGTTGGTCTCGCCGCGCGTGGGCGAATCCTCGCGATCGTCGTGCAGCACGACCTTGGCCATTCCCGAGACGCACACGAAGTGGTCGGTCTGCTTCTTGTGGTAGTGCCACGCCTTCACGACACCGGGATAGACCATGGTCACGTAGACCTGGCCGAACTTCTCGAAGTCCGGGTCGTCGCTGCGCCACATCTCCATGAGCAGGCCGCGCTCGTCGGGCATGACCTTGAGGTCCTTGACCTTCACGCCGTCGATCATGTTCGGCTCCTTCTCAGATGATCTCGACTTCCGAGTTGTCCCCCAGCATCACGTGGTACGCCGCCGGCACGCGATTGGCCTTGCGCACCACCGCATTCACTCCGAGCAGACTGTCCGCGAGCCGGCTCCCGCAGTTCTCGATGCGCGAACCCGCGAGCATGATCGAGTGCTCGATCTCACTGCCGAGAACCTTGCATCCATCGCCCACCGACGTGTACGGCCCGATGTAGGCATCCACGACTCTCGCAGCTCTCGCCGATGACCGCCGGGCCGCGCACGATCGAGTTCACGATGCGCGAGCCCTCGCCGACGCGCACGCGACCGTGAATCTCGGACTTCTCGTCGGTCTCGCCGAGCATCTCGGTCGCAATGGTATCGAGCATGATGCGGTTGGCCTCGAGCATGTCCTCGAGCTTGCCGGTGTCCTTCCACCATCCGCCGATGATGTGCGGCCGCACCGCACGGCCGTTGTCGACGAGCCACTGGATCGCGTCGGTGATCTCGAGTTCGCCGCGAGCGGAGGGCTCGATCGCGTTCACGGCCTCGAACACCGAGTTGGAGAACAGGTAGACGCCGACCAGCGCGAGATCGCTCGGCGGGTCCGCCGGCTTCTCGATGAGACGCTTGATCGAGCCGTCCTCCGCGAGCTCGGCCACTCCGAACTGCGAGGCGTTCGGCACGTGCGCGAGCAGAATCTGCGTGTCGGCGTCGCTCGCGCGGAAGTCGTCCACGAACGCCGTGATGCCGTCCTTGATGAGGTTGTCGCCCAGGTACATGACGAACGAGTCGCCCGCCATGAACTCCTCGGCGATCTTGACGGCGTGCGCCAGGCCGAGCGGCGCCTCCTGCGGGATGTAGGTGATCGAGACGCCCCACTGCGAGCCGTCGCCGAGCGCCTCGCGCACCTCGTCGGCGGTGTCGCCGACGATCACGCCGATGTCGGTGATGCCAGCGTCGCGGATCGCCTCGACCGCGTAGAAGAGGATCGGCTTGTTCGCCACCGGCACGAGCTGCTTGGCCCGCGTGAACGTGATGGGCCGAAGCCGCGTGCCTTTTCCGCCTGCAAGAATGAGTGCTTTCATGGGGTCATGGTGCACGTAGACTCAAGCCATTGCAACCGGGGTCAGCACATCATCTCAGCGTGAATGCAGGCGGGGAGCTTGATCCCCGAACTCTCGATTGACCTCTGCCTCCGCAACTCGAAACGCTATCGACTCGCCCCCGAAATGGCGTTGCGTTTCATCGATGAAACGCAGGAAATCTTGCCTCGTGCTCCTCAGGCGTAATCAACCCTGCCGTAGCTTCAGTGATCTCCTCTGTTCCGGCAACACCACCACTCGCGCACCGCACAGCAGTGCTTCGCCCGCGATCGACGTGCAGTCATCATAGGTGTAGAGCGTCGCGTGCGCTCCTGATCAGCTCGGCCAGCTCCTGGCGTGTTGGAGGGTAGGTCCATGTTATCTCCGTCATTCCATCCGTTGTCGCGTCTTTGTTCGGCTCCACGCAGTGGTCCCTTACCCAGGTAGTAGCAGTCGATCGTCCGCTGCCTACCATCGTCATAGAACAGATCTCTCTCCATCAGCTCGACGGTGAGCAACGGGGCCTCCGTGAACCGGTGCGACCACGAGAAGACGAGTTCATCTGGGTCATACTCTGAATCACCACCGAGATAGCCGGGTGTATTCAGCACCCAGCGCACTACTCCACGTGCGTTAAGCGGGTTGCCCACGATGACCTCGGGGTAGATTGCGATAGCTACCTGTCCGGCCCAGATGGCTCGTTCCACTCGGGATTTCCGGGATCGCGTGTACGCTGTCTGACCGCTCTCGTTCAGCATATGCACCAGACGATGGCATGCCCTGATACCCGCAGAGTTGTGGGCATACGCGGAGCATAGAGAACGTAGGGAATGCGGACCCGGCCGTAGTGTCGTCAAACGCCGCGTGTGTAGTGGACACAGCTCCGCCGGTTGGAACGCTGAAGTGGTGCCATCCGCATACGGAGACTGTACCCGTACGCCTCGATCCACAACTCCAATGTTGTCCCCGATGAGACGGCGTGCGCGCCAACGCGTTCGCCTGCGCAGCCCATCTTCTCGCGGAGGTCGCGATCTTCGATCAGCTTACCAAGGCCTCGCGCCACTGGGCCGGGTCCTTGGCAAGGAAGCCGGTCTCGCCCGTCTTTGACGAATCCGTTGTACGCCTCGACGTCCGAGGCGACGACCGGGATGCCGACCATCGAGTACTCCAGCGCTTTCAGATCGCTCTTGCTCCTGTTGAACTGCGGAGTCGACGAGCGGCGCGAGCCCGATGTCGAACGTGCGGAGCGGGTGCTGTACTCCTCGATCGGGCCCCAGGGGGCGCAGACTCAACCGCGGATGTGGCGGAAACGGCGCGGGACTGATCCCGGCACACACGAGCCAGACGTTCGGATAGGCCTCGAGGATCTCCACCCAACATCGCGAATCACCTCGAGGTCCGCATAGTGCGAGGCCCGCCGCCCCAGCCCACGATCACGTGCTCGTCGGTCTGGGGCTTGGCTCCCGAGAAGGGCCACGCCTCAGCAGGAAGCATGTTGGGAAGCACCGCGACTTGGCTGTTCAGCCCTCTGAGCTGCTTGGCGAGCGGTTCGGTTGTGGTGGTGACGAGATGGGCTTCGCGGATGCACGCCTTGATGCCCTGCTTGACCTCGGGCTGGCTGTAGAAGGGATATGCCGGGTTGGTCGGATCCAGATCCCACAGCGCATCGTCGATGTCGTAGACGACGAGCTTGCCCGAGACTTGGCGGTCTGCATGGCTCTGCAGAGCCTGTCGGGCTGAAGTGCCTGAGGAAGACAATGATGTCGGCACCTTTGAGATCCGATTCGGACGGGCTCGTCGGTCAAGCCCGACCTCGTGACCCAGCTTGGCAAGTTCGTTGCCCGGAACGGAGCAGCGGTACCAGGCACATTGCGACATCTGGTCGACGATGAAGAGAATCCTCTTCGGTCCAGATGCGTGCGAATGACGTATGTGCCGACTGGAAACCGCCGACCTCGATCCCGAAGTGGTTCCGCCGAGACAGCCATCCGCCTCACGGTGCGGATAGAATAGCAGACACGCGATACGCCGAGACCGAGCGCCTTCGCCCAGCCTAGCTGCTCCGCTTCACGAAGAAGTCGGCCATCGACATGAGCAGCTTCTTGGCGCTCGATGTCGGCAGCGTCGCGTCCGAGCTGCTCCTTGGCGTCGAGCACGAGCGAGCTCGCGTAGTCGTCCGCGAACTCGATCGAGCCGGCGGCGTCCATGATCGCGACCGCCTCGTCGAGCTCCGCCGGGTCCGTCGTGCGGCTCGAGAGGATCTCAAGCAGCCGCTCGCGCTTCTCGGCATGCTGGAGGGCGTGGATGCTCACGAGCGTGCGCTTGCCCTCGGTGAGATCGCTGCGGAAGTCCTTCTTGGTGGACTCCTTGGTGCCCGTGAGGTTGAGCACGTCGTCCTGGATCTGGAACGCGAGGCCGGCGGCCATGCCGAAGACGCGCAGCGAGTCGATCTGCTCCTCGGTCCCGCCGCCGATGATCGCGCCCACCGCCAGCGGCACGCCGCCCGAGTAGAACGCGGTCTTGTGCGTGGCCATCACCAGGTAGTCCTCGACGCTGAGGTCGAAGCGGTCGTCGCGCGCCCAGCCGATGTCGAGCGCCTGGCCCTCGATCGTGCGCGTCGTCATCGCCACGAGCTCGCCGAGGACGCGCAGCTTGGTCGCGTCGTCGAGGCCCGGATCGTCGACGACGGTGCCGCACACGAGCGAGAGCGCGAGGTCGCCGGCGTTGATGGCGAGCCCCTCGCCTTCGCGGACGTGCAGGCACGGCTCGTCTCGGCGGGTGAGCGAGGAGTCCTCGATGTCGTCGTGGATGAGCGCGGCGGTGTGGAAGTGCTCGATCGCCGCGGCGACGGGCCACGCCTTCTCCGGGTCTCCCCCGACCGCCTCGCACGCGAGCAGGCAGATCAGCGGACGATGGCGCTTGCCGGCGTTGCGCGTGAACTCGGCGACGGGACCGTAGAGGTATCGCCGCATGTCGGAATGGGTGCCATTCGAGAAGAACGTCGCGAGGTACGCGTCAAACTTCTTGGCGTTGCGCTTGAGATAGAGCTCGAAACCCGTCATCTGTCTCCCCGTTGGGGCCTGTCCGGCCGCGGGCGAACGTCCCACGTATAGTATTCGCCGCCCACCCCCGGGGCAACCTGCTTCCAAACGCGGGGAGTGCGTACTATGTGCAAACCACTTTGGCGTCTGGTAGCACCAAACGCCATTCGAGTTTGCGTTTGGTAGCGGATTGGCCGATCTCCGCATGCCATACTGCTAGCATTTCTTACATCTACATGTCAGAATCTCTTGCATGACTGACTCGCACGCTTCACAGACACCTGACCGATTCGGTGCTGGACCTGCTCGACCAGTTCCGCGTGGTCGTGGTGACCGGCGCGCGCCAGGTCGGCAAGTCGACGCTCGCACGCGCAGTGCTCGCCCAGCGCCCCGGCACCTACCTCACCCTCGATCGGCCGGATGTGCGTGAGCGCGCGACAGTCGACCCTCTGGGCCTCGTGGCCGATGACGCCGCCGGACTCACGGTGATCGACGAGGTACAGCTGGTTCCCGAGCTTCTGCGCGCAGTGAAGCTCGCCGTCGACCGCGACGAGCGCCCCGGCGCCTTCCTGCTCACCGGTTCGTCGAACCTGCTTCGCATGCGGAACGTCTCGGAGACGCTCGCCGGTCGGGCCGCCTACGTCGAGCTCGGCCCGCTCACCATGGCAGAGCGCCTGGGTCAGCCTCTGCCGCACGCCATCGAAGACGCCTTCGCGGCGAGATCCGCCGAGGAGTTCCTTGCGTCGTCTTCCGGCGCGTGACCCGGCGTCTGCCCCTGTTCTTCGGCAAGCTGTGACGGACGCGATCGTCGGTGGAGGCATGCCGGGAACGCTCGGCATGGACGCTGCGGCACGTCGACACTGGTACGCCGCGTACATCTCGACGTTCGTGGAGCGCGATCTGTGGCAGCTCGGGCGCGTCGACGATGTGATGGCGTTTCGTCGCCTGTTCGCCCTGTGCATGCTGCGGACATCCGGACTCCTCAACCGCTCGGACCTCGCTGCAGATGCGGCGCTCGACCATCGCACGATCTCGCGCTACCTGGACCTGCTCGAGATCGGCTACCAGATTCGCACGCTCACTCCCTACGCCGCCACGATGGGCAAGCGACTCGTGAAGATGCCCAAGATCTTCGCCCGTGACAGCGGGATGGCAGCTCACATTCTGCGCGCCGACACGTGGGAGAGCGCGCGAGAGACCGGATCAGCGGGGCCGCTCTTTGAGAGCTGGATGCTTTCCGAACTCCTGGCGGTGGACGCCATTTCGGGAGCCGGCTCCTCGGCGCACTTCTGGCGCACCTCGGCAGGCTCCGAAGTCGATCTGCTGCTCGAACGCGGGACAGCACTCGTGGGCTTCGAGATGAAGGCGGGCTCGACGGTGCGCTGGGCCGACACGCGCGGTCTCGCTGCCGTGCGCGACAGCTTCCCAGAGCGGTTCCGGATGGGGGTAGTCGCCTACCTGGGCGACGAACCGCTGGTGCTCGACGACCGGATCTGCGCGGTCCCGGCCTGGTCGCTTCTCGGAATCGCACGCACGCCGCGCTCACACGTGGCCGAGACACCCGCTTCGTACGAGAGCGGGCCCGGGGTCGGTGCTCGAGGCCGCACGAACCGCGAGCGGCGTACGCGTCGCTGAGATCGCGAGTCTGCTGAGCGTCGATGAGGCGACCGTGGAGCACTGGGAGCGCACGGCCTACGAAGACGCGCCACTCTCGGTCGTGCGCAGGGTCGCCAGGAGCTTGGCGTCGTCGTGCGGCTGGGGTGAGCGCGCTCACCGCGGCCGCGCGGCATCCCTTCTCGAGGTAGACGCCATCGTCGGTGAATCGACGCCGGTACGAGAGCAGCACGGCCATCACAGAGCCCAGCGCGGTCGCGGCCGAGACCATCAGCATGACCACGATCTGGTAGCCGGTCGCTGCCACCGGATCGGCTCCGGCGAGGATCTGGCCCGTCATCATGCCCGGGATGAACACGAGCCCCGCCGCGGCCATCGAGTTGATGGTCGGGATCAGTCCCGCGCGAATCGACACGCGCACCGAGTCGGCGGCCGCCTCCCACGCGCTCGCGCCGAGCGCGGTGAGCGCCAGCACTTCTCCGCTGCGCGAGTCGAGGTCGGCAAACGTGCGCTCGAGCGCCAGCGCGACGCCGTTCATCGAATTGCCGAGGACCATGCCCGCGATGGGGATCACGTACCTCGGCAGGTACCACGGTTCGACCTGCACGATCAGGCCCGTGACCGCGAAGGTCACCGTGAAGCCGGTGAGCAGCATCGTGACGCAGCGAGCTGGTGAAGATGCCCGGCGGCGCATCGGGAGCGCGACTGACGATCGTCTGCGCCGCAGCGACCATCATGACGAGCAGAATGCCGAGAACGACCCACGCGCTGTCGATGCTGAACACCCAGCGAAGCACGAGCCCGAGGGCTGCGAGCTGCAGAAACGTGCGCAGCGTGGCTATCGCCAGCGACTTCTCGATTCCCAGGGACAGCCACAGCGACAGCATGCCGACGAACACCACGAAGCCGGTGGAGAGCAGCAGCGGCCACCAGCCGATGACGATGACGCCGGCCTCGCCGACGGGCGCGCCGGTCACGACGCCACCTCCTCGAGCAGGCCGTCCGCGATGCGTACGACGCGCGCGGCATCGGTGTCGCGGCGCAGGTGCCGCACCCGGGCCACCGCACCACCCTCGGCAGCGAAGCGACGCGTGAGCTCGGCGACCTGCTCGGCGGACTCGTCATCGAGGTTCGCGTCCGGCTCGTCGAGCAGCAGCACATCGGGTCGCGTCGAGCGTGACGCGCAGCAGCGAGATGCGCGCGGCCTGACCGACCGAGAGCTCGCGCCGAATCGCGACCGGGATCGATGTCGTCGAGCCCCACGCCGGCGAGCGCCTCGCGCAGCAGCGTCGTCGGTCGGGGGCTCCTCGGCGGAGCGGACCTTGAGCGTCCAGGGCAGCAGCGAGATTCTCGCGCACGGTACCGCCGCGCATGATCGCGATCTGCGGGAGAAGCGCGACCCGGGTGCGCCACGTCGATGCGGAGATCTCGCTGGCCGGAGTGCCCGCGAGCGTCGAGCGTGCCGCCACCGTCCGGCAGCAGCCGCGCGAGCGCGCGCAGCAGCGTGGTCTTGCCGGCAGCCGGACGGGCCGCTCACGTCGACGATCTCGCCGGGCGCAAGCTCGAGCGAGACGCCAGCAAGCACGGGGCGCTCGGCACCGGGCGGCCGATACGTGAGGTCGCGCGCGATGAGCAGCGGCTCGGTCACCGCCACCTACCAGCGCTCGTAGTGGACGAAGCTCGGGCGTGTAGCGCTCTGCAGGGCGCCTTCTCCTCGGCAGGATGGCCGAACGCGAGCACCGCGAGCGGCTCCACGCCTTCCGGGCATGCCGAGAACCTCCTTGAGCGGCGTCACGCGCTCCATCTTGGGCCAGAAGCCGAGCCACACGCCGCCCAGACCGATCGCGTGGGCGGCGAGCAATGCGTTCTGCGTAGCTGCCGAGCAGTCCTGCTGCCACATGCCGTCGTGCTTGAGCTCGCGCGTGTCGGCGCAGACCACGAGCGCGAACGCAGCCTCGAGCAGCATCTTGCCGTATGGCGTGGTCTCCGCGGCTGCGTCGAGCCGATCGCGCTCGGTGAGCACGACGAAGCGCCACGGCTGCTGATTGCCCGCGCTGGGCGCGGCCATCGCGGCAGCAAGCACGGTCTCGATCTGCTCTCGTTCGACGGGTGCATCGGTGTAGCGGCGGATCGAGCGCCGCGTCATCAGGCAATCGAGTGCGTCCATGAGGCGAGGCATCCTTTCTGGGCGGCCGATATGCGCTGGATCGTTGTCGTGCGGCAATCACTGCGTGCGTCCAACGAACAGCTTACCCCTCGCGAGCCCCGTCGCGCGCCATCGGCGCCTCCCCGACTCGCGCGCGTGGCGAGTCTGTGGCAGCATTGCATCAGGGGTGAGGTTCATGCGCGCTCGTGTCCGACTCATAATCGCTCTCGTGGTCGTCTACCTTCTGGCCGTCGCGCTGCTGATCGGTTGTGTCGTGCAAGGCGAGATGGGCTCGGGCGACGAACTGCCGGAAGGACTCGAGGACTCCGAACAAGCGCAACAGGCAACCGTCGACACCGATGTCGAGGATCCGAGGACCCCTTGATGCCTCACGGCTCCCACCACGGCACCGAAGTGCTCATGATGGGCCGCTCGGTCATGGGCGGCTGGTTCGAGCACTGGGGCTACGACTGGAACGAGCCGGTCACGCGCGACGGCTACCTGCTCTACTACCGCGAGGTGGCCACCCCTCCGGATATCGGCACCGACGCCGCCTCGGCGATCGCCGCAGGTGCCCGACGGGACGATCGTCTTCTTCAAGCTGTGCTTCGACGACTTCTGGGCGAGCGACGAGTCCGAGGTCCAGTCCAACGTCGATGAGTGCATCGGCTACGTGAACCAGGTCCGCGCCGCGTGCGAGGGGCGCGACCTGACGCTCGTCGTGGGCAACGCCCTGCCGAAGACCGAGCCGAACACGACGCCTGGGACTGGTCAAGACGCACCGGGCGTACAACGCCGCTCTCGACCAGCTCGCCGCCGAAGACGACGAGATGGTCGTCTTCGACCAGTACGGATCTGCTGGCGGACCAGAACGGAGCACTGCTACAAAGGCCTGGCGCTCTCGGCGGACGACTCACACCTCAACGAGGTCGCCTACGAAGTGCTCGACGAGGAGTTCTTCCCGCTGCTCGACGCTGACAGAGCTCGAGCGTAGCCGGGCTGCACGTCGCCTCGTCGCCGCTCGTCCGGACTTCATCGCGCTTCTTGACGCGGCGGCCTTCTCGGAAGATCACGGGGCTCGTCCCGAACAGCACGTCGTTCTCGAAGCTGATGCGCTCGAGCTTGGTGAGGTCCTCGGCGATCTGCATGACGTTCGCCTGGACCTCGGGTGAGTCGACCGTGAGGTCGTGCAGGTCCACCCCGTCGAGCTGGCCCTTCTTCTTCGCGTGCACCCAGGTCTTGAACATCGCCTGACGGATGCGCGCCCGCGTCGAGGGCGTGCGCAGCGCCTCGAGCATCTCGGCGCGCAAGCGCCTCGAGCTCGGCCAGCGGCGGGTTCTTCGGCAGCGCGGCAAGGCGAGCGGCCCATCGTCGTCGGCGAACGGGCGGTTCGTCTCCTGCAACGATGAACTTCACGATGTGCCAGGCGTCGTAGAGGTCCTTGGCGCGCTCGATCTCGCGATCGCCCAGCCACAGCCACGCGTGCAGGCGCCGACGCCACTCCCACCACAGCAGCGGGTTGGCCAGCGCGTTGTCGGGGATGAGGAACCAGCCCGTCTCGAGCAGCATCGCGCCGAACACGCCGCTGCCCTCGGTCGACTCCTGGCGCTTCTTGCCCACGCGTGCCTTGAACACGCCGCAGGTGGGCGACGCTTCCTTGACGATCATCGCCCGCACCTGCGCGCGCTCGAGCGTCTCGATGCACGCACGGCTGCCTGCGATGATCGTCTTCGGTCACCACACGCCCGCGCCGATCGCGCACGTTCGCCTCGCCTCGGAGCACGTCTTGCCCCGGACCCGGTGAGGTGGATGGGGTTCCTCGGCACGCCCAGGCCGGCCATGCACTCGGGGCACACCGGCGTGAAGCTGAAGTCCGCGCGCTCTCGGCCCATGGTGGCAAGCGCGTCGAACGACTTGCCGTTGTAGCGCACCGGGCAGCGAAACACACACGCGCTGATGCCGATGGGGACCTTTCGAGTGATGAGCTCGGCCACAGACAAGACCTCCAGGTCGCGCGAATCGAAGGCGAGCGCCGCGTTCCAGAGTCGACGCGTCTGGGTTGATATACCCCGTCGCTCATCGGACGCGCGAAATGCGGCACCCGATTGGGAATCATCCCTGCAAGGAGGGGTATGCACGAGACCGCACTGCTGTGGTTCCGGCGCGATCTGCGCCTTGCCGACAACCCGTCGTTGGTTGCACTGCTGCAACGCGCCCGGACCATCGTGCCCGTCGCAGTCGAGCCACCCGCGTATGCGCCGGGTGCGGCAGCCACCGCATGGAGAGCTGCGTCGCTTGAAGCGCTCGATGCCGCGTTGCGCGAGCGCGGCTCGGCGCTGGTCGTACTCAACGCGCCGCCCGAGTCCGCGCTGACCGCACTCGCGCGCGAGGTCGGGGCCACGCTCGTGGCCTGCACACGTGCATGGGATCCAGCCTCTTTGGCCGAGGAGGCCTCTGTGGCATCGGCCCTTGCTGACGCCGGCATCGGTCTGGATGTCGCCGAATCCGCGTACCTCGTGCCACCCGGGCGCCTCGCCTCCGGCTCGGGGACCGCGTACCGGGTCTTCACGCCGTTTCTCCGCGCATGGGAAAACGCCGTCGAGCCGCGTCAGCCGCTCGATGCGCCCGAACGCATCGCCTCGCCTTCTCCGTTCCCTGTCGGCGACGGTCTGCCGAAGGTGTCGCCTGCCATCGCGGACATGTGGACGCCCGGCGAGGTCGGCGCTGCACGGCGTCTCGCCCACTTCATCCGTGGGCCCCTCGACGACTACGCCGAGTTGCGCGATCGACCCGACATAGAGGGCACTTCCGCGCTCTCGCCTCACCTTGCCGCCGGCGAGCTATCTCCCGGGCAGGTGATGGACGCCTTGCGGCGCGGCAGAGACGGGACCGACTCGTCGCACGCGTTCATCCGGCAACTCGCGTGGCGCGAGTTCGCGGCGCACGTGCTCTACGAGGCGCCCGATCTGGCAACGCTGCCGCTGCGACCTGAGTTCGCGTCGATGCCGTGGCGTGACGATCCACCTGCCGAGGACCGATGGCGTGCCGGGATGACAGGCTATCCGCTGATCGACGCCGGCATGCGCCAGCTAGCTCAAACGGGCTGGATGCACAACCGCGTGCGGCTGGTGGCGGCTTCGTTCCTGACGAAGGACCTGCTTGTCGGGTGGCAGGCCGGAGAGCGGTTCTTCCGAGACGCGCTCGTCGACTACGATCCGGCGCAGAACGCCTTCAACTGGCAGTGGGTTGCCGGTTCGGGTGCCGATGCCGCACCCTACTTCCGCATCTTCAACCCGGTTCTCCAAGCGACACGATTCGACCCCGACGGTGCGTACATTCGGGAATGGGTTCCGGAGCTCGGCGCGCTATCCCCGAAGTGGATCGGTCATCCCTGGGAAGCGCCGGAGGATCTACTCACTGAAGCCGACATCACCCTAGGCGCAACGTACCCTGCCCCCGTAGTCGACCACTCCGTCGCCCGCAAACGGGCGCTTGCGGCGTACGGGTCCTTGTCGAGCTGACGTCCCCGCTCGGTGCGGGCCTTGATCTTGAACTCCAGCAGCCATCTCGAGAGGCGATCGCGCCGCGGTCCGACCAGACCGTAGAAGGCAAGCGCACACTGGTACTGCCTGGCCTTGCCCTCGCCGAGGAGACTCCAGTAGACACAGCTGTTCGTGCTGCAATCGCCGCGTAACCCGTTGGATTCCATCAGGGTGCAGGACACGGCTGTTCGCCTCCTCGGCATCGTTCCGTCTGTCTACTGAGTCCTTCGACTGGCCAAGACCAACGGTCGATATCGATGTGACGAACGGTGTGATGGGTGAACAATACGCCGCACAACGCCCGACAATGAGCGATGAACGGTACGCGCGCAGTGAGCGAAGCGGTCAGATGGTGGGCAGTCTGACGCCGGGAGAGCCAGGCGCTTGGTGGGGGGTGTTGGCGGAGGCGCGTGCGAATCGAACACACCCGGGACGCTCTTCACGCCCCACTACGGTTTTGAAGACCGCGGAGCCCACCAGGACCCATCCGCCTCCAGGGGGTGATTCTGCTGACACAGGTGCCGCCATGTCAAACACCCGAGCCGCTAAGAACTTCCTCATCGCCTTCTTAGAGAAGGCTTACGAGCAGGCCCGATACTGCTGCATAGGACGCCCTCGGCCTGAACCCGGGTAGACGAAGGACTCACACGAATGACTCGCATTCGCTCCTGGATAGTCGAGAACCCTACTGCAGCCGCTCTGTGGGCAGTAGGCGCGGTGGCACTGATTCTTGTCGCGTTCGTGGGTGTTGCGCAGGCGACAGAAGCGCCGGCGTTCTGCAACACGTGCCACGAGATGGAACCCTACTACACCGCGTGGGATGAAGGTCCTCACTCCGGTGTCGACTGCGTCGACTGTCACGTCGATGCCGGCATCTCGGCACGCCTCAGTCACAAGATCGTCGCGCTCGGCGAAGTGTGGATCGCACGTCGCCGGTGACCCGACCTTCCCGCTTGAGGAAGCGACCGATCGTTCCCGATGAGCGTTGCACGGCCTGCCACGAAGACATCGATCCGGAGCATTCCCGGCTTCTCCCACTCCGAGCACAAAGGCGACAAGCCGTGCGCCGAATGTCACAGCGGCGTCGGCCACGAGCGTCAGCGCCGACGCGCTTGCGGCAGCCGGCATCCTCAACGAAGAGGCCGCCACTTCCCGGCAGGCGCAGATCGTCGCCGTACGCGGCGAAGGCACGGACAACCTGAAGGACCACGTCGAGACCACGTGCTCCACCTGCCACGACATGCAAGCAACCGGCTGCGAGTCGTGCCACACACCCGAGCACGATCCCATCGGCGATACCTGCACGCAGTGTCACTCCCCTGCCGCCGAATGGGTCTTCTCACACCCTGAAGCTGCTGACGCGGGCGCCTGCGCGACATGCCACGAGATTTCCGACGAGCACCGGGTCATCAGCGAAGAAGCGGCATGCGAATCGTGCCACACCGACACGGGCGCGTCGTGGGCGTTCGCGCATCCCGAAGACGATCCAGCCTGCGCGAGCTGTCACGTGCGACCCGCAGAACACCGTACCGGCGAATGTGCGGACTGCCATACGGACCAGGGGGTCTCGTGGGCGTTCGCGCATCCCGCGTCCTCGGCCACCTGTACTGACTGCCATACGAAACCGGCCGGACACCGCTCTGGTACCTGCACAAGCTGCCACGGCGTAGGAACGACCTGGGCGTTCAGTCACCCGTCATCCACGTCGTGCGCCAACTGCCACACGCGGCCGGCCCGGCACAGCACGAGTTCCTGCTCCTCGTGTCACCGATCTGGGAGCTGGGCGTTCCGGCACCCGTCATCGACCTCATGCGAGAGCTGCCACACGCGACCGGCCAACCACAGCGCCAAAGCGTGTGCCTCGTGCCACACCTCGAAATCAGCGTGGACCTTCGCCCATCCCGGCTCCGGGTCGAGCTGTACCTCATGCCACACGCGACCCGCCAAGCACTCCACGGCGACCTGCACGAACTGCCACGGCGTCGGCACCTCGTGGAAGTTCACGCATCCCGGCTCGGGGTCGACGCTGTACCTCATGCCACACGCGGCCTGCCAAGCACTCGACGGCGACCTGCACGAACTGTCACGGCGTGGGCACCTCGTGGAAGTTCACGCATCCGGGCTCGGGGTCGACGTGTACCTCGTGCCACACGCGGCCTGCCAAGCACTCGACGGCGACGTGCACGAACTGTCACGGCGTGGGCACCTCGTGGAAGTTCACGCATCCAACATCGACTGCGTGTGCCTCATGCCACAGTGCACCGGCGAACCACTACGGGACCGCGTGCTCGTCGTGCCACACTCCAACCAGACCTTTCAGCAGCGCCACGTTCAGCCATCCGGCTCTGCGGGAACACTCGTACAAGAGCTTCGCGTGCGTGAACTGCCATCCGAGCGGATACTCCTCGGCATCGTGCACGAAGTGCCATGGCGCCGACGGACCGGACGATGATGACTGATCGCGACAGAGGCAAGCTCTTCTCACTCACCACTCTGAGCACACTGGCAATCGTGTTCGGTGCCGGTGCCGCGATAGTGGCAGCGGGCATGCTCTACAAGAGCTCGACTGCGGCCAGCATTCCCGAGGTTCGCTCGGCGCTTCCAATCGAGACGGTTGCAGCTCCAACTCCCGCAGATGCCACGATCGGCTCTCCTGCGGAGACGTTGACCGACAGCACCGGCTCCTCGGCAGGCGGATCGACCACGGAGCTGACCCCGGCCAGCCCACAAACGCCGAGCGTGCCAAGCACCGAGCGCTGCCGAGCGCCGACAACGGACGACGGCGACAGCGCGTCTTCGGATGACGAGGACCATGAAGTCGTGCGGCCCGACGTGCGCGACGAGGACGACGACGAGACGACGAGCGGAGAGGACGACACTGACGATCCGACTCGATACGCGGCACCTGAAACATCCAGCCGCGCGAAGGGAATCATCCCTGCATGAGAATCTTGCTGATCGAAGACGAAGAGCGCGTCGCCTCGTTCATCATCAAGGGGCTCGGCTCGGAAGGACACACGGTCGAGTGGGCGCGCACCGCCTCTGACGGCCAAGGACTGGCGACGAGCCAGCCCTTCGATCTCGTGCTGCTCGATCTCATGCTCCCGGACGGTCACGGCCGCAACGTCCTGCACGCTATCCGCAGAGTCGACACCGAAGTCCCGGTCGTCATTGTGAGCGCGTTGGGCGAGATCGACGACAAGGTCGATCTCCTCGACGAAGGCGCGGACGACTACCTGGTCAAGCCGTTCGCCTTCGCCGAGCTTGCGGCGCGCGTGCGTGCGAACGTACGCCACGGGCAGCGTTCCTCGCGCACCCTCACCGTCGGAGACGTCACGCTCGATACTCGCTCCCGCGTCGCACGACGCGGTGACATCCACGTTGACCTGCCCTCGCGCGAGTTCGAGCTACTCGAGTACCTGATGCGCCACGCAGGACAGGTGTTGACGCGACAGCAACTCCTCGACGCTGTCTGGGGCTTCGACTTCGATACCGGCTCCAACGTCGTGGACGTCTACATCGGCTACCTGCGACGCAAGCTCGACCGCACCTACGAGCGCTCCTTCATCGAGACCGTCCGGGGTGCCGGCTATCGTGTTCGGGCGTAAGGGGCTGACGGCGGCAGGCCGTGTCGCCGTGGCCGTTGTCGCCGTTCTCGCCATCGGCATCGCAGGCGTCGTGACGATCGCCTACATCGGGGTCGTGAGCCGCGCGTCATCGCAGCTCGATGCATCGCTCGTGACCGAGGCCGAGGCCTACACGGCCGCCGTCTCGCCTCGCACCGCAAGCGACACTCGCACGCTCACAGATGCATCGCGAGCATATCTGGAGGCGCGTGTCGGCCAAGGAGGTCTCGCCCCGATCCTGCTCGTTCGCTTCGAGAACGGTCGCGTGCTCTCCAACAGCGAGCTGAAGCTCGAAGACGTCCCCGAGAACCGCGTCGCCCTCGACCCTGCTACCGCGCGCTCTCGAGTTCGGCGAGATCGAACTTGACGGCCAGACGTACCGCACGCTGACCGCACCGGTTCTCGATGCCGAGGACCACACGGTCGCGGTGTTCCAAGTCGCGGTCACCACATCCGAGCTCGACCAGATCTTCGCCGACCTCGCTCTGTCACTGACGCTGGCAGGCATCGCGGTCATCCTGTTCGCGGCAGCGATCTCCGCACGCGTCGCCCGTACCTCCCTGCGTCCCCTGCGCGCGATGGCCGAGACTGCCTCCCACGTGAGTCACGCCACCTTGGGAGAACGGATCGAATACGCAGGTCCCGACGACGAGCTCGAAGCCCTCGCGATGGCTATCGACTCCATGCTCGACCGCCTCGAAGCGTCCTTTGCCGAGCAGCGCCGATTCGTCGCGGACGCGAGCCACGAGCTGCGCACGCCGGTAGCGGTCATGCGCGGCAATCTCGACTTGCTGCGCACGGCCGATCTCTCAGCCGAGGATCGCGAAGAGTCGCTGCGTATGCTCGACGACGAGGTCTCGCGCATGCAGCGGCTCCTCGGCGACTTGCTGTCCCTGGCTTCGACGAGTAGCCCTCAGCGTCGACCGTTCCAGCCACTCCAGGCGGGACTATTGCTGGCCGAGACGGCGGCTCGAATCCGCACGCTCGGCGAGCGCGATTTCGTCGTGAGCTGCGAGAGCGAGCTTTGGGTAGACGGTGACCCCGACCTGCTCGAGCAGGCCTTGCAGAACATCGCGCGCAACGCCGTGGAGCACACGTCCGAAGGCGATCGGGTGGCGCTTCGGTGTCGTCCGCAGGATGCGTGGGTCGAGATCGAGATCTCCGACAGCGGTCCGGGCATCCCCGCAGATGACCTGCCGAGGGTATTCGACCGCTTCTACCGCTCGCATGGACCCCGTCCCGAGGCCAGTGGCGGGAGCGGCCTGGGGCTCGCGATCGCCAAGCGACTCATTGCACTGCACGGCGGAACGATCTCGGTCGCCAACGCCGAGGGCTCGGGTGCTGTGTTCACGATCCGCCTGCCGATGATCGAGCCACCCGCCGACACGGCCTGAGCGAGCTCAGTCGACGACGTCTAGCCGCGCAAGACGCGCTCGTCGCCTTCGCGCTTGGTGAGGCCCTGGGCGTCGAAGTACTCCAGCAGCGGGATCGCGTACTTGCGACTCACGCCGAGCACGTCGCGCAACTGCGCCGCAGTCGCCGGACCGTGCTGCCTGAGGTACGCCGTGAGCGCCTCACGTGCGCCGTCCAGCGCCCCGCGCGAGAAGTTCAGGTCGCCTGCCAGCCGCACGACCGCGCCTTCAGACGCGAGTCGCGTCAACGCCTTGGCGACCACGCCCCGATCGATCCCGGTCTTCTCGGCAAGCTCGGCCGGCGTGCCGGGGGCCAGTCCCTGACTCTCGAGCAGGCTGCGCAACGCGGCAACGGCGTGCTCCTCGGTCTCGACCGCGGCGACCGCGGCCTGCGGATGGCGAACGCGGCCACCGGCCTCGGCAGCCACACCTTGCTCGGCAGCGACCTCGAGCAGCGCGTCGAACGTCTTGAGCTCGATGCGGCGATCCACGCGATCGCGCAAGGCCGGAGCGGCGATACCGGTCTCCGTGGGGTTCTCATCGTGGAACGCGACCAGCTGGCTCTCGATGCGCTCGATCAGGTCGGCGAGCGCTTCGTGCGTGAGGTAGCGCGTCTCGCCGCCCACCTTGATCCGCGCGAGGTCGGCGCGGTTGAGATCGTCGGCGACCTGCGCTCTGCGGAATGCCGATCGAGGTGGCGACCTCGGCCGATGTCATCGGCACGGCACGGGCGGCAAGCAGCTTCAGTGCGGCTCCAGAGAGATCGTGTGCGACCAGCGCGTCGAGCAGTCCGCGTTCATCGGCCGAAAGCGTGGTACGCCGCAGCGGAAGCACGTCGAGCACAACACCGCCGCCGATCGTGTAGACCGGCGAGTAGGAACGCACGATGAAGCGGTCGTCGTAGCGAGGCGCAAGCGGCTCCTCAAGCCTCACCTGCGCAAGCGCCGAACCGCCCGGAGCGAGACGGTCGGCACCGTCCATGAGCAACACCCTGCCGAGAACCTCGCGCGTGCCATGGTGCACGTGCACGCGCACGCCGCTTTCGAAGGCAGCGTCATCGCCGGGCAGGCCGAGGTAGGTGAAGCGCGCGTCGAAGCGATCCGTCACCGCGAGCGTGCCCGGAGCCGCCACGATGTCACCACGCGAGATCTGGTCCTTGTCGAGTCCCGCGATGTTGAGCGCGACGCGCTGACCTGCGTGCGCGCGATCGACAGCGTCGCTGTGCACCTGCACGCCTCGTACGCGTCCTTCGCGCAGCGAGGGATAGAGCTGCACCGGATCGTCCTTGGCAGCCGACCCCGACCACATCGTGCCGGTCACGACCGTACCCGCTCCCGCGATCGTGAACACGCGGTCGACCGGCAGACGCAGCGGAAGCGCAGCTTGACGGCTCGGGGCGTCGGCGGCGATGGCGTCGAGCGTGGCACGCAACTCATCGAGCCCTTCGCCGGTCTTGGAAGAGACCGCCACGATCTCGGCGCCTTCGATGCTCGTGCCCTCGAGCAGCGCGGCGACCTCCTCGCGCACGAGCGCAAGCCAGTCGGGTTCGGCCAGATCGGCCTTCGTGATCGCCACGACACCTCGCTCGATGCCGAGCAGGTCGATGATCGCAAGATGCTCGCGTGTCTGCGGCATGATCCCGTCGTCTGCGGCGATCACCAGCAAGACGACATCGATGCCGGTGGCGCCCGCCACCATGTGGCGCACGAAGCGCTCGTGGCCGGGCACGTCGACCACACCCATGCTGCGACCGCTATCGAAGTCGAGCTGCGCGAAACCCAGCTCGATGGTGATACCGCGCTCCTTCTCCTCGGCCAGGCGATCGGGATCGGTGCCGGTGAGAGCCTTGATCAGCGCAGACTTTCCGTGATCGATGTGGCCTGCGGTGCCGAGGACGAGCGAGGGCATCGTGTTACGCGCCCCCGGTCCCGCACACCCGAGCTAGCGCCTCGAGAACGATGTCGTCCTCGCCTTCCAGAAGCGTGCGCGGATCGATGAAGAGCGCACCTTCGCGCACGCGGGCTACCACAGCTCGGATCCCCAAGGCGCAACCGGCTCTGCAGCTCCTCCTCGCTCAGCTGTGCGCGGAACGATGCGGACCGCGACCGTCGGGATCTCTGCGGTCGGAAGCGCGCCTCCACCCGCCCGGGCGACGTCGGGGACCGCATCGACGTCGAACGCGTCACCGCATCGGACACGGATGCGTGCGGCCAGGTTCTGAGCACGAACGCCGACCTCCTCGGCGGAGATGGTGAGCATCCGCAGCGTCGGGATCTCGGCGATCGCGCGTGCCGGATCGAGGTAGGTGCGCAGCGTGACCTCGAGTGCCGCGAGCGTCATCTTGTCGAGCCGCAGCGCACGGGCCATCGGATGCTGCTTGAGCTTCGCGATCACGTCGTAGCGGCCCACGAGAATGCCGGCCTGCGGCCCACCGAGCAGCTTGTCACCCGAGCACGAGACCAGCGACGCCCCTGCTGCGATCGACTCGCCCACGGTTGGCTCGTGAGGCAGCCCGAACTCGCGCAGATCGAGAAGCACGCCCGAGCCCTGGTCTTCGAACACGGGAATGCCGTTCCGCGCTCCAAGCAAGACCAGCTCTGCGAGCTCGACCTCTTGAGTGAATCCCACGACGCGGAAGTTGCTCGAATGCACCTTGAGCAGCAATTTCGTCCGTGGAGTGATGGCGTTCTCGTAGTCGCGCATGTGCGTCTTGTTGGTCGTACCGACCTCGACCATGGTAGCGCCGGACTCGGCCATGATATCGGGGATACGGAAGCTGCCACCGATCTCGACGAGCTGCCCGCGGCTCACGACCGCCTCTCCCCCACGCGCAAGCGCCGCGATGCCGAGCATGACGGCAGCGGCGTTGTTGTTGACGGCAAGCGCGGCCTCTGCGCCGGTGAGCTTGCAGATAAGCTGCTCGCAGTGCACGTGACGCGAACCGCGCTCCCCGGTGCCGACATCGTATTCGAGCGTCGAGTAGCCGCTTGCGACATCCGCCACGGCCTCAACGGCAGCATCGCACAGCGCCGAGCGCCCGAGGTTCGTGTGCACGATGATTCCGGTCCCGTTTACCACACGCCTCAGCGAGCGCCGGGCGGCGCGTTCGATCCGTGTCACCGCATCGATCATCAACTGCTCGGCATCCAAGACGTACGTCTCATCGCTCAAGATGTGCGCCCGAGCCGTGTCGATCTCGATACGCAGTGCATCGACCACGACCTGCCGAGGATGTGCCTCGAGCTGCGCAGCAATGAGCGGCTGTTTGAGCGCTTCGTCGACCTTGGGAAGTCGGCGCAGCAGTTCCTGAGTGTCCATGGGCGGTATCTACCCTTCGAAGGCGATGCCAGTCGACTTGGGGGAGCGTCCCACATGGTGACAATCGTGCAGGCCCGTGTCCAGCGCAGGGCGCCCCCGGCGTACGAGATGACCTGGCTAAGCGAGCGTTGCGAAACAACGGGGACCGCCGTCTTGATTCGCGATTGGTTGTCGTGACCGGGTGTTACACTCGTCTGGGAGGTGCTCGAACGTGCAGATCGGTCTCAAACCCGCGCCCAACCGTTCCCTCTACATGGAGGCTCTCCGACGCATGACGCCGGAGCAGCGGCTTGCCAAGGCGTTCGAGCTCACCGAGATGTCGCGCGAGGCATTGCGCGCGGGTATCGAGCAGCGGTGGCCGGATGCGACACAGCAGCGGCGGCAGGAGATGTACCTTGAGAGGCTCGAGCGGTGTCGCAGTCGGAACTGCTAGTAGAAGTCGTTCGCGCTCTTGAAGGCGCGGGCGTCGGCTATCTCTTGAGTGGTTCGCTCGCCTCGAGCATCCAAGGCGAGCCGAGGGCCACTCACGACATCGATCTTGTGATCGAGGTGGACCTGCGCGTTGTCGACGCCCTCGCTGCGGCATTCGGCACCGATGCGTACTACTTCGATTCGCTCGCTGCGCGTGCCGCACTCGGTGAGAGAGGCATGTTCAACCTCATCGACACCCGGACGGGCGACAAAGTCGACTTCTGGACCCTAACCGACACTCCGTTCGACGACAGTCGCTTTGCGCGTCGTGTCGGCACCGAAGCGTTCGGAGTCGAGCTCTCCGTCTCGGCGCCCGAAGACACGATTCTCCAGAAGCTGAAGTGGGCCAAGATGACCGGAGGCTCTGAAAAACAGGTGCGAGACGCGATCGGCGTGTACGAGTTCCAGCGAGGCACGCTTGACGAGAGCTATCTTGACACGTGGGCCGCCGAACTCGGCATTAGCGAGCTACTCGTCGACGTCCGGCATGCCGTCGACGGCCGATCCACCACCGCGCTCGGTCTTGGGCCACCACCGGACACGAAGGAGCCGGGTTCATGAGGGGAGATGTGAAGAAGCGTGTGCTGGTGACCGGGGGTGCCGGCTTTTTGGGTTCTCATCTGATGCGGCACGACATCACGTTTCCCCTGTACGTGGAAGTCGATGAGATATACAACCTCGCGTGCCCTGCCTCGCCGATTCACTACCAGTTCGATCCCGTCCAGACTACAAAGACGAGCGTTCATGGCGCAATCAACGTCCTGGGATTGGCGAAGCGGCTGAAAGCGAAGATTCTGCAGGCTTCGACAAGTGAGGTCTACGGCGACCCGAAGCAGCATCCTCACGAAGGCCGCAGATGTACTCGATTGGGGACCCACAACATCGCTCGATGAGGGGTTGCAGCTGACAATCGGGTACTTCCGAGAGCGCCACGTGGGGTCGAACGCTACCCGATCGTGACGATTTCCTCGTCGCCGAGAAGCGCTTCGACCGCGGCCGGCATGGTCCCGATATCTCCGACGACAAGCGATTCGGTGAGCTTGAGGTAGTCCAGACAGGTGCCACAGACCTTGAGAGCCACACCGTTGTCGACAAGCAGGCTCAGGTCGTCGAGGACGTCGGAGCCCTTGCACGCCAGGCGGACGCCGCCGTTCATGAGCATGACTGTCGATGGTTGCTCGGCGTTGCGGGCAAGCGAGTAGATGAAGTTGCGCATGAGAGCGCGACCGAGTTCGTCGTCGCCACGTCCCATGATGTCGGTGCCGATGAGTATGCGCTTGGCCATTCGAAGCACGCCCCTTTCTAGTGCTCAAGTATCACGCGGCCGGACTCTCCTTCGACGACACGGCCGATGATCGATGCATTCTCACCACGCTGCTGCAGTGCCTTCATGAGCGCTTCCGTCCGCTCCGATGCGACAGCCATCAGCAGCCCACCGCTGGTCTGCGGGTCGGCAAGCACGCCTCGCCACGCGTCATCGGCCGGGCCCCACTCGACCCACGCCGCAAGGTCGGTGATGACGTCTTGCGTGCGACCGGGCCGCACACCGTCTCGACTGTAGTCGAGGGCTTTCTCCCACACCGGTACGCTCGCCATCTGGACGACCGCGCTCACCTTGCTGCCTTGCGCCATCTCGTGCAGGTGCCCCACGAGCCCGAAACCCGTGATGTCGGTCGCAGCATGCACGCCGACCTCGACCATCGCCTCGCTGGCGGCTTTGTTCAGATGCGCCATCGACTCGATGACATCACGCAGCGAATCCTCGGTCTCCAAACCCTGCTTGAGGGCGGTGTTGAGCACGCCCACCCCGAGTCGCTTGGTCATGACCAGCGAATCTCCAGGCAAGGCACCCACGTTTCGAACGACGCGGTCTGGCGCCGCGACACCCATGACAGACAGGCCGTACTTCGGCTCTTTGTCGTCGATGGTGTGTCCGCCCACGACCACGCACCCGGCAAGCGCGCACGTGTCTGCCCCGCCACGCATGACCGCCGCGATGTCTGCGGCGTCCATCGAGCACGGGAATGCCAGCAGATTCATCGCGGTGAGCGGTCGCCCACCCATCGCGTAGATGTCGGACAGCGAGTTCGCCGCGGTGATTCGGCCAAAGTCGTATGGGTCGTCGACCATAGGCGTGAAGAAGTCGACCGTCAGCAGCACCGCATCGTCTCCCAGCAGGTAGACGGCAGCATCGTCCGAGGTGTCAAAGCCGACCATGAGAGCTGGCGATTCGCCAGGGTCGACCTGATCCAGAACCGCTTTGAGGTCCGCCGGACCCCACTTCGCAGCTCAACCGGCCTTGGTCGAAAGCTGGGTCAAGCGCACTTTCTCGCTCACTGGATCACCCCCTGTCGTCTATTCAAGATTTCAGAAGTCCGCGCAGATGAGTGAAATCTGCATCGGCCGGGAACGGCTGTGTGGGTCTGGCGAACAAGAACCCCTGGCCATACCGCACACCGATAGAGCGCAGACGCGCGAGCTCGGCCTCGGTCTCGATGCCCTCGGCTATCAAGCGCACGCCGATCGTGTCTGCGAACCCTACCAGGCTTGCGATGAGTTGCGAGCGCGCGATATCGGCATCGCATCCGCGCACGAGGGAGATATCGACCTTGATCCACTCGGGTCGCACCTCGGCGAGACACTGCAACGATCCGTAGCCCGCACCCGCGTCGTCGACCGCAACATTGAACCCGAGCGCTCGCACGTACTCCAGCGTCGAGCGAAACGTCGGGAAATCCGTGATCGCCGAGCGCTCGGTGATCTCCAGCACGACGCGATCGGGTGTGATGTCGGCCTGGACCAGCATCTCGCTTGTGATGGCCTCGCGCAGCTGTGGGTCGGACACCGCTTCGGGCTCGATGTTGAGGAAGAGCAGCCTGCCTGGCGGCAATTCGCGTGCCGCATGCAGCGCCTTCTTCCGACACAACCTCTCGAGCCGCATCACCAGATCGGAATCGTAGGCGACGCGGAACAGCTTGTCGGGTCGCTCGAACTCGCTGTCGGCCGGGCCGCGGGAAAGCGCCTCGTAGCCGATGACAGTCATGTCCTCAAGGTCAAACACAGGCTGCACCAGCGTTGTGACGGCTTCGTCGGCGATGATCTCGCGTAGCAGTTGCTTGCGCCGCGCCGCGTCCTCGTCCTCCCGCGATAACGATGAGGCCAATGCGGCTTCAAGACCCTGATGCACCAGCCGCTCGAGCCGGGTATTCTCCTCGTAGACCAGAGTCGAGGCACCGACGTAGCATCCGAACTTCTTGTACAGCGTCGCGTCCATCTTCGCGACAAGCCGGGCCCGGATCGTATTCTCAACCTTCTGCGCGATGTACTGTCGCGCGTCGGGGTCGATCTTGAGACTGCTTCGCGGCGGTGAGAGCACGACCACGAACGAGTTCCCTGAAATCATGAGCTCGGCGATGATGTCAGACCCACGCAGTACGGTTCCGGCGATGCTCTCGAGCGACACGGCGACCTCGCGCATGACACTGTCGAACACCTTCCACCCGTAGATCTCCTCGATCTTCGAGTAGCGCACCACGTTGATGCACAGCAGCGACACCTCGCCGCGCTCCTCGAGCAGCGCCTTGATGCGAGGAAAGAGGAGTGGCGTGGTCGGAAGACCGGTGACCGGGTCAAAGAGCAGTTGGCGCACTTCGGGGTGCTTGTCGATAATCTCGTTCAACTCGAGCCACGACTCGAGAAGGAACGCCCCCGATTCAGCGTTGCGTTCTGCCATACGTGTTCTCCGTGTTGTAGACGGTGAGTGTGCGTCCGTGTGAGTCTACCATCGAGCGGATAGGGTCTAGATGACCGGTTCTTGTCACGTAAATACCAGCCGAAGAGCCGTCACCGCACCTGCTTCCAAAGGTACGCCGAACGTGGTTCCGCCAACCTCCACCGGCTTGCCGCCGCGCACGTCCGCAATCGACGCGACCGCGCGGTCCGTAGCGATTCCGGCGGTGATCTTCTCGGCACCGTGATTGAGCAGCACGAGTATGTCGTCGGCCTCGCCTTGGAACAGCGCGACCTCGACATCGGGTTGATCGCATTCAACCGGGGCCCCGCACCCTGCAGCCCTGGCGACCGCCGCATACACCGTGCGCAGCATTGCCTGCACCGGAGACGGGGCAGACCACGGATCGCTCTGCGCGAGCGCGCGCTCGGCCGGCAGCGCAACGAAGATCGCTCGGCCCTGACCCACCTGATTCATGGTCAGCAGCGGGCTGCCTTTCGCATCGGTGGCGACAACCGTGGCCCCGCCATGTCCGAGCAACGCGTAGTTCGGCGTGTCGAGCACCGCGTCGAACGATCGCAGCTCACCGAGCACGTCGGCTTGCGCCACGCGACACGACACGCTCTCTCGCCCACCGCCATCGCCGAGAAACTCGATCCCGAACAGGTCGCGGATCGCCGGATGTGCGTCGCCACCGCCGTAGGACAAAACGACCGAGCCGCCGCCTTGCACGAACTCGGCAAGCCGCTCCCACGTCGTGTCTTCGAGCTGGAATGCAGACGGCACTATCAGCACCGAATACGCGCCGAACTCGTCTTCCTCGCGAGCAACGGCGACCGGGATGTGTCCTTGCTTGGCAGCCACGTACGCCTGCAGACACGCGCGCGGATCGTAGAGACCGGCAAGGTCCGGCAAGGGGTTGTAGCGCTCCGAGGGAATCACGATCGCGGTGCGCTCCTGGATGAGCGAGTAGCGCCGCAAGTCGATGCGCGCGGCCGTGCGGATGAACGAGACGACCTCTTCGAACCCGGGCTTCGTCTCGCCTTCGACGTCCACGACGCCCACGAGCACTTCGAACGGATCGCGGAAGTACGGCTCGCGCCGCTCGGTATCCAAATCGCGGTAACGTCGCACCATCACCCCTGCAGCACGGTTCATGAACGCCGAGTACAGGCCCGTGCGCAGGTGAGTCGCTTCCTCAGCTGCCGAGTAGTCCAGCGAGAACACGCCGAGGTCATCTACGAGCACCGGCATGTCGCGTGCCGCCGAGCGCAGCATGAACGAGTCGAGGTACGTCGACGGCCCCCGCGTGATCGGCCCTTCGGCCGCGTACGCGCGATAGGGCGCCGTGCTGTGAGCGACCGCGAACTCACACGTGTCGATCGCCCGCCGAGGATCGACGCCGCTTTCGCGGAAGAGCGTCTCGGGGTCGGCCGAGAAGATCACGGGCCGTTCGGGATCGACCTCCCGCACCGCCTCGCGCAGGGTCCTCGACCCACTCCTCGAGGTCCGCAGCGCTTTCGAAACCGGCACAGAACGCCTCGTTTGCCAGATCCCACGCGAAGATGGCCTTCTCGGCGACGAAGCGGCTCACGATCTTTTGCACCAACGCCACCTCGCGCTGGATCAGATAGCTGTCCGTGCGCGCGTCGCGCTTCTTGCCCCACGGCACGTCCATGAGTTCGGCGAGCCGGTCATCGGCGAAGAAGCACATGATGACCTGCAGTTTGTTCGTGCGTGCGCTGTCGAGGATGTCCGCCAGCCGGTCGAGCGCTTCCTCGTCGTACTGCCCGACCTGCGGCTCGAGCAGCTTCCACGATACGTAGAGCCGCACCATCGAGACACGTGCCTCGGCCAGCTTCTCGAACTCCGCAGCCATGTCACGCGTGTACCAGTCGTCCCATCCCTGCGTCTCGGCATCGAGCGGGTAGACGTTCACGCCCACCGGGAACAACGCATTGCGCCGAGGAGCCTTGCCCGCAGGCGTCGGCTCGACCGGTTCGTTGCGCGCGGCGGGAACAGACGGTGTGGGCTTGGACGCTTTGGTAGCCGGGCGCTCAGCGCGTTGACGGCGACGGTCTTGTGATCCCCGACGGGTTGGCATCTTTCCTCACGACCTCCCTTCGGCGTACGCGTCATAGAGGTGCCAGAACAGTCCCTGGCGACGCGTGTCGTGGTAGGCGGCGCGACGGATCTCCCACATCGCTTCGGCGTGGCGCCCTTCCGTGAGCAGCACTGCCGCGAGACCGAAGCGGGCACGCACGCAGGTAGGATCGAGCGCAAGCGCCATGCGATACGACTCGGCGGCCTGGCCGTAGCGCTGCAAGCCGAGCAGCGACTCGGCGTAGAGCACGTGCGGGATGGGGTGGTCGGTCACGGCCTTGGCAAGCGCCGCGAAGACGCGCGCGGCGTTGCGATTGAGTCCGGCTCGCTTCGAAAACGCGACACCCAGCGCATAGACGGCCGTCGGAGTGCGCGTAGAGATCGTGAGCGCACGCAAAGCACACGCCATGGCCTCGTTGGTCGCCTCCTGCTTGAGGTAGAGGTACGCCGACAAGCCGAGAGCCTCCGGGTCGTCAGCGTTCTCGCTGAGCACGAGGCGGATCAGCTCGGCCGCCGCGAAGTAGTCCTCTTCGAACGCGAGCGCGCCGGCAGCCTCGAGCCGGGAGTCGCGATCGGATGCGACCTCGGCCGGATCCGGCGCGGGATTGCCGTCGTCGCAGATGCCGGCGAGCGCGAAGAACAGGTCGTCTTGGCTCGGATCGAGCTCGCCCGCCTTGCGAAAACCCGGCAGAGCGGTAGCCATGCCTTCTTTCTGCAGCGCGGCGATAGCCAGGCTGTACATCGCGCGCGCCTCGGTCGGTTCGAGTTCGAGCGCACGGCGCCATGCCTCGATGGCCTCCTCCTCGAACGCGGCGGCGGCGAAGGCCTCTCCCAGCTGGACATGCGCGGTGACCAGATCCGGCTCGACCTCGGCCAGCTCGTGCCACACGAGGATCGACTGGTCCCACATCCCGCCACGGCGATCGTAGGCAAGCCCGAGCGCGAGATACGCAGGAGAGCACGACGGATCGATCTCGATCGCACGACTCGCGGCAGCGATCGCCTCGTCGTAGAAATCGCCCGACAGCATCAGGTCGGCAAGCAGACAGTGCACGAGCGGGTTGCCCTCGTCGATGGAAAGCGCCTGGTAGCATGCCTCGACGGCGGGCTGGACGTGCCCCTGGCGGGCAAGCCCTTCGGCCAGTGCGACCTGTTGCGAACGGGATGTGACCATGTGCTACACGGCCCCCGATCCCAAACGGTCGCGTGCGATTCGCTCGACGAGACGCAATGCGCTTTCCGCACCGCGCGCCACGCCGTTCGCGCCCACACTCTTCGCAAGCGCTGCGTCGGCGGCGAACGGTCCGCCCGAGACGAGCATGATCACGTCGTCGCGTTCGGCGGCTGCGAACATCTCACGCACGCGCTCGGCCGCCCGGGCCGTCGACATCATCGACGCACACACGATGACCAGCCGGGCGCCCGTCTCTTCAAGCCGCTCGAGGAATTCGGCAGGTCGCACGTCAACGCCCAGATCGACCACGCGATGACCGGCCTCTTTGAGCGCGGCAGCGATGATGTCCTTGTCGATCGAGTGGTAGTCGCGATGCATCACGCCGATGAGCACGGTCACGCCGGTGTCCTGCGCTGTCGCAGGCGGAGTGACGAAACTCGCGATCTGCTCGGCCACTACGGCGGCCTGCGTGAACGTGTACTCGTCGATGGCTCCTGAGGCCCAGGCACCGCCGAGAAGCGACATCGCAGGTGCGAACAGCGAATCGAACAGCTGTGCTTGCGCGAGTCCACCCTGCTTCGCGCGCTCGACCACAGCGATGGCGGCGGTCGGGTCCTCGCTCACGAACGCCTGATAGAGCTTGGCTGCTGCATCATCGGCCATGGGTCCCCGCCTCCTCTCTCCATCGTTGTCGCGACTTCACGCCGCGCTGGTCTCAGTATCGCAAATGCCACACCCGTGCGCGAAACGCGATTCTACTCGCACAGGCGCGAAAAATTCACCTGGTAGCGGTGGTGGGATTCGAACCCACATGGCCGTGAAGCCAGAGGCTTTTAAGGCCCCCTCCTGTACCAATTCGGATACACCGCCCCTTCGCTTGAGCCTCTACCCGTCTCGCACCACTCCGAGCGCACCGTCGTGGTAGATGTCGACGCAGCAGTCCGTACAGTATGTCGTGCTCGCTAACCAGCGTCGAATCCGAGTCTGCCGCTCTCCAACACGGATTCCAAGATGAGCGCTCCGGCCACGATCACCGACGCCCGTCCGGGGTGCAGTCCCACGACCTCTCGACGCTGCTCGAGCGTGAGCGACGCCAGCCGTTCTCGCGATGGCCCGAACCGATGCCAGGGACAGCCTGTACCCGTGCACGCGTTCAGCGTCGTAGGGATCGAGTTCCAGCTCGATTGCGGCCAGCGACGTGGCAGTCCCGGCCACCGACACAACCTCGCGCACCGGGCGTTCGAGCGCGTCGAAGTAGGGCGCGATCGTGTGCGGCCACGTGGTTGCGCGCTCGCACGAGTTCGGCCGCAACAGGCGGGTCCGACAGCAGGAACATCTCGGTCAGACGGCGTGAGCCTATGTCGATCGAGCGCGCAGAATCGATGCGCAGCGTATCGCCGCCCGAGCCGAACACGAGCTCGGTCGAACCGCCCCCGATGTCGTCGACAAGAACATCATCGCTCGCGGTTGCGAAGGTCGCACCGGCGAATGTCAGGCGTGCCTCGGTCGCACCGTCGATGATGTGCGGCCGCATCCCTGCACCGTCCAACATGCCGAGAAACTCCGCCCCGTTCGCGGCATCACGCGATGCCGATGTCGCGACTGCACCCCACGCTTCGACGCCGTGTTCCTCGGCCACGCGTGCGTAGCGGACGATGACATCGCGCACCCGGGCCATGGCCTCGGGCGCAAGCTGCCCGGTCGTGGTGAGGTCCTCGCCCAGATGCGTGATGTCGGTGCTGCGAAAGACCTCGCGAATCGCAGTGGCCGAGACATCGGCGACAAGCAGACGCGTCGTAACGGTCCCGATGTCGATTGCGGCAAGACGTCGCCAGGGAATGTCACTCATCGATCGTCCACGTCGCCGGGCAAGCGAGCGCACAGGTCGTCAGGGCATTCGGCCGGAACACCGCGGAGTGCCCCCTCGCCTACCGGGTCGTCGATGCCTGTCAGGTAGGCCGCCACATGGGCGTGCACGCACTTGGTCGCGAGCGGATCGGCCTGTCCCGCGATACCGACGTTGGGTATCGGGTCTTCGCCGCCGGCAGCAGCTGCCCGGCGAGACCGGTACTCGATGTCAGCCGCCCGCATGCGAATGGCGAGTGATTCGTCAGACGCGAGCGTCGATGCCCACTCGGACACCGCACAGGCCGACTCCAGGCCGCCAACGAACTCCACGAGCCAGGGACACGTGAGGTAGTACAGCGTCGGGAACGGTGAACCGTCCGGTAGGGTCGGCAGCGTTTCGATCACGGTCGGACGGCCAAAGCGGCAGCGCGCGCACGTATGCCACGTTCCGCGAGGCTCGCGCCCAAGCTGAAGAGTGACCGTCGCCTCGTCTTCGACAGGGCGCACGGCCGAGGTGTCGGCCGCCTTCGTCATTCGAAACCGAACAGGGCGTCGAGTACGTTTGCCCAGCTAGAGGTCTCAGCCTCGGGAATGGTCGCCGTGTCCGGATTGGTCACAACAGGCCGCTCTTCCTCGTCGCCGTCAACCACGACGACCAGGTTCTCGCCTTCCTTCACCAGGCCCAGGCTCTCGCGCGCCACTTCCTCGACACCCTCGGGCGTCTTGAGCCGATCCACCTGCGCGCGCAAGTCCGCGTTGCGCTCCTTCAAGCCATCAAGCTCGACTTCCAGTTGCGCGGCCTGGCGTTCCTCGGAATACTGCAATCTCGCAACCGGGTAGAACGACCATGCCGCGATCACAAGCACCGCGACGATGGCGAGTGGGACGATGTAGTTGCGCCGAGAAGCCCGCGCAGTGGCCGTCGTGCGGCGGGCGCTTTTCGCGGGTGTACGCGAGCCGCTCTTGGCAGGCGTGCGTGGTGTTGAGCGCGCGGTCGAACGCGCACGCGACGAGTTGCTCGCGCCGGTGGCGCTGCGTCGCCCTTTCGCTGAAGCCCCGTGCTGCGTCTTGCGTGTTGCCATGGGTGCTATCGTCCTGTGAGAAGGCCAGCGTGGGACGGGTATTCCCGCCTCACGCGGATGATACCACAGCTCGCACGGGCGTTTCACCTCTAGGTCTACTTGAGGTTGATTGCCGACAGCCCTCCTGGCGACGCGATGCCGCTGTCTAGTCTGGCACGTCCCTCACCAAGATGAGGTCGGTACCGCCGGGCACTCCGCGCGCGACTCCCGCCGTGATGGCCACGCGCTCGCCTGGACGCACGAATCCCGCATCGCGTACCGCCCTTGTGAGCGAGGCCAGATCGGCCTCCTCATCAGGAGCGAGCGGGGCGACCACCGGGCATACCCCCCACACCAAGGACAGCTGCCGGGCGATCCTCTCGTGAGGCGTGACCGCGATGATGGGTGCGTTCGGACGATGACGCGCCACGGCACGCGCAGTGGCGCCGGTCTGCGTGGCGGTGATGATGGCGGCGACTTCGAGGTCCTCGGCTAGCTTGCACACGGCCGCACTGACTGCCAGGGGCACGTCGGGCTTCTCGCTCGCGCTACGGCGCTCTGCGATCGAGTTCGATACCGCACTCTCTGCCTTGAGCGCGATACGCGCCATGGTGGCCACGGACTCTGTCGGATACGCGCCGATCGCAGTCTCGGCAGAGAGCATCACGGCATCGACCCGGTCGAAAATGGCGTTGGCGACATCGGATGCCTCGGCACGAGTCGGCCGGGGCGAAGAGATCATCGACTCGAGCATCTGCGTCGCAACGATCACGGGCGTGCCGGTCGCGCGACAGCGGGCGATGATTTCTCTTTGCAGCACCGGCACCGCTTCGGGAGATGTCTCCACACCAAGATCGCCGCGAGCGACCATGATCGCGTCGGCGGCATTGATGATGCTCGATATGTTCTCGGCAGCCTCGTACTTCTCGATCTTGGCAACGATCGGGATGTTGTCGTCTCGCATCGCCTGTCTCAGCAAGTTGATGTCGTTGCTCTCGCGCACGAACGACTGCGCGACGAAATCGACCTTCTTGGCGACAGCCCACTCGGCCATGGCGCGATCGAAGCGCGTAACCGGATCCATGCTGAGCCGCACGCCCGGGACATTCACGCCTTTGTGGCTGGTCAGAAGCCCGCCAACACGCACCTTGGTGATGACCTGATCGCCGCGCACCTCCTCGACCACGAGTTCGAGCCGGCCATCATCGAGCATGATGCGATCCTGACGCTTGACGTCGGCGGCCAGACCCTCGTAGGTCACACAGGCGCGCTCCGAGTTCCCCGATGTCTCGCCCGGAACCAGAACGAAGGTAGCGCCCGGTTCGAGTCGGGTGTCCGGGGCCATCTCGCCTACGCGCAGCTTCGGCCCGGCGAGGTCGAGCATGACCGCCACGCGCTTGTCGGCGCGGTCGGCGGCGGTCCGAACGGCCTCGAGACGCTCGGCAAGCTCGGACGGACCCGAGTGAGAGGCGTTGAGCCGCGCGATGTCCATCCCGGCACCGATGAGCGCGTCGAGGCGCTCCAGTGAATCCGAGCCCGGGCCTATCGTCGCAATGATCTTTGTCCTGCGCACGAGCCCCTCCTCTTGCCTTCAGCAGTCCCAGCTCAGAGTATGCCCGTTCGCAGGCGTGGCCGAGCAGACGTGACCGAGCAGGCGTGGCCGAGCAGACGTGGCCGAGGTACGCACGAACACTGACAGAGAAGGTGTTCGCATCGAGACACAGCGCCATTTCGCAGTACACTTGAGGCGCTAGCAAGGAGGTGCACACACAATGAACGATGCCGACATCCTGTTCGTGACCTGGTCGTTTGTCTTCCAGACGGCCCTGATATTCCACTTCGCGTTGCGGAAGTGGAGATTCGATACTGCGATGCAGTACGGGCCGATCATCTACGCGATGGGCATCCCTGCAGCAGTCATCAGCTTGAACCTGTGGCTCATGGGAGCGACCTGGTCGTTCTGGTTCGCCGGTGTGGCGCACCTGGCGTGGGCCATCTTCGGCTATCGAATCGAGTACGTCCACGGAACCGAGTGGCGCAGTCCGATTCTGTGGCCGGTGTTCGTCCCGTACGTCTTTCTCTATCTGCTCACGATCATGTTCTATTGGTGGCCCCTCGGACTGATCAGCAGACCTCTGTGGTACGCCTACGCGGTCCTGTTCGTCATCGCCACCATACTCAACGTGACCTCTCACACTAGACCTGCCGAGAGCTGACCCGATACCGCTATCATCGGCGTATGGCAACCGAACTCTCACAGCTGCTCGGCAGAAACGCCGTTGTGCTTGGCCCGATGGCCGGCATCACCGAAGCGCCGTTTCGCGGCATCTGCAAACACATGGGCGCGGCGCTGACCTACACCGAGATGATCAGCGTCAAGGGTCTGCACTTCAATCCCGACTCGCCGATCTCCAAGTCGCTGCTGACTCTATCCGCCGAGGAGACACCCTGCGCCGTGCAGATCTTCGGCTGCGAGCCCGACATGATGGCCGAGCAGGCGCGCGGAATCATCGACCGGCATGGCGCGGACGTGGCAATCATCGACATCAACATGGGATGCCCGGTCACGAAGATAGTGAATCGGGGCGAGGGCAGCGCACTGATGCGTACGCCCGAACTCGCGGCGAAGATCGTCGAGCAAGTCGCCGCCGCGTGCGACGTCCCGGTCACGGTGAAGTTCCGCAAGGGCTGGAACGACGCCGAGGTGAACGCCGTCGAGTTTGCGAAACTCATGGAAGCCTCCGGAGCCGCGGGCATCGCGATCCATGGTCGAACGCGTAAGCAGTTCTACGGTGGTGAGGCCGACTGGAGCATCATCGCCCAGGTCAAAGACGCCGTCGCCGTGCCGGTCATCGGTAGCGGCGACGTGTTCTCGGCATACGATGCACAGGCGATGTTCGATCGCACGGGAGTGGATGCGGTCATGGTAGCTCGCGGTGCGCAGGGCAATCCGTGGATCTTCCGCCAGGCTCGCTCACTGCTCGACACGGGCGAAGAGTTGGCTCCTCCGACGCTGATCGAACGCGTCGAGATGGCCCGGGAGCATGCACGCGCTCTGGTCGAGTTCGCCGGAGAATACGCAGTCACACGCATGCGCAAACACGTGACCTGGTACATCGCGGACATGCCCGGAGCTACGTTCGTACGCAGACGCACCAACCGGGTGCGGAGCTACCGCGAACTCGACGAGCTGCTGGTCGAGTACCGCCAGTACCTGGAGGCACGCGAGAGCTAGCCGCTCTTGGGCAACCGCACGATCTGGACGATCTCGCCATCGCGGCGAACGGTCATCTCGTCGCGAGCCAACCGGTGAACCGCAGTCCTCAGGTTGCCGTAGAGACGCTCGACCCCGCGCGGGTCAGTGATCACGCGCACCGCCCGATCGCCTCCCGCCATGAAGTAGCGCACGAGACGCGTGGCTGCACCGCGTGGCGTTGGATACGGCACCTCAACCTCGCGCGCGTCGATCCCCCAGTCCTCGACCGGCTGGATGGAGGGCACCCAGTTCTGAATGTGAGCGACGAGCACGATAGCATGCCTCCGGGCTTCGGGTCCCTCGGCACCGTTCGATACGAACCGCAGCTCGACGTCGAATCCTTGAACGGATGCGTTTCGCGCAAGATACGCCCAGTCCATGGTCCCGTCGTCCTCGAGCAACATCACGACTCGCTCGTGCACCCGGGAGGCAAGCTCCACGAGCAACCGCGACAGGCCGATCCCGCGCCGGGGAGTGAACGTCACCACCGCGACGTCGAAGTTGTCGTCGTGGAGCAGGTCCTCGACCATGCCTTGTTTGACGGCCAGATGAGGCGAGTTCTTGACGTCACCTTCGAGCAGGCGACGTAGCAGACCCGCCGAGGGTTCCAGCGCAGTGACGTGACCTGCGCGCTCTAGGAGCGGCCGGGTGAGCAGTCCGGTCGCTGCTCCGACCTCGAGCACACGCGCACCTTCGGGCACCTCTTCGAGCATCGCCTCAACGAGCTCGGGAAAGACCCGCTCCGCTCCGTAGTTGATGCCGTAGCGATCGGCAAGCCGCTCGCGACGTGCCAAAGCGCTCTCGAGCGGCACGCCCAAGCGGTACTTGACCTCATCTGCGATATCGTTCATTCGATGCAGCGATCCTTCGTAGGTGCCGTCGCCTTGCCTCTGCGTCAAGGCCTGCTTGGCAGACCTAGCCGATGTTGTAGAACGCTTCCATCCCCGGATACACAGACGACTCGCACAGCTCTTCTTCGATGCGAAGAAGTTGGTTGTACTTCGCAACGCGATCCGAGCGGGCGGGAGCACCTGTCTTGATCTGTCCGGCATTCACGGCCACCGCGATATCGGCGATCGTCGTATCCTCGGTCTCTCCCGACCGATGTGATATCACGCATGTGTATCCAGCGCGTTTCGCCATCTCAATCGCATCGAGCGTTTCGGTAAGCGTGCCGATCTGGTTGACCTTGATCAGTATCGAGTTCGCCACGCTCGTGTCGATACCGCGTCGCAACCGCTCGGTGTTGGTCACGAACAGATCGTCGCCCACGATCTGAACCTTCGATCCGAGCCGCTCGGTCAGCAGACGCCAGCCGTCCCAGTCCTCCTCGGCCATGCCGTCTTCAAGGCTCACGATCGGATAGCGCTCGACCAGATCGGTCCAGAAGTCGACCATCTGCTCGCTGGTGAGCTCCTTGCCCTCGCCCGCCAGCGTGTAGACCCCGCGCTCGGCGTCGTAGATCTCGGTGGCCGCCGGATCGAGAGCGATCATGATCTGCTCGCCCAGAGAGTAGCCGGCGATCTCGACCGCTTCGGTGATCACGCGTAGCGCTTCTTCGTTGCTGTCCAGGTTGGGTGCGAATCCGCCTTCATCGCCCACCGCGGTGCCCAGACCACGGTCGTGCAGCACCTTCTTGAGCGTGTGGTAGATCTCGACGCACATGCGCAGACCTTCGGCGAACGTTGTCGCGCCCACCGGCATGATCATGAACTCCTGCAAGTCGACGTTGTTGTCCGCGTGCGCTCCGCCGTTGAGGATGTTCATCATCGGCACGGGCAACACGTGCGCGTTGGCGCCGCCGATGTAGCTGTAGAGCGTGAGCTCGGTCGATTCGGCCGCCGCCTTGGCAACAGCCAGCGACACGCCGAGGATCGCATTTGCGCCGAGCTTGGACTTGTTGGGCGTGCCGTCGAGCGCGATCAGCGTCGGTGTCGACCATCCGCTGATCGGTCGCGTCCAGGCCGACGATCTCCGGCGCGATGATCTCGTTGACGTTCTCGACCGCCTTCGCACGCCTTTGCCCAGGTAGCGGGCCGAGTCGCCGTCGCGAAGTTCGACCGCCTCGAACTGCGCCGGTCGAAGCTCCACTGGGCACGACCGCGCGGCCGAAGCTGCCGTCGTCCAGCGCGACCTCGACCTCGACGGTCGGGTTACCGCGCGAATCGAGAATCTCGCGTGCGAACACATCGGTGATGTAGCTCATGTCGCCAATCGCTCCCTATCGTCTCCCCTGCGGCCGATTCCGGCCGCGCTCGGCGCTGAACGCGTATCAGTCCCGCGTCTCCCTCTTCTTAGCATCCTGCCACAGTCCCTCAAGTCCGTCTGCGTCCAAGCGCGCGAGATCGATCCTCGCCGTCCGTCGCAGCTTGCTCCATGTCGACGCCAGCGTGACGAGAACTTCGCGCACGCCGCGCGGAGCGCCTCCTCGGCATCGATACCCTGCTTGCGTGCGAGATTGACCACGGTGAACAACACGTCGCCGATCTCCTCGACGGCCTCGGGCGAACCAGGCTCGGTCGCCTTGAGCTCATCGATCTCCTCATGGACCTTGTCCCACACATCATCGAGCGTCTCCCACTCGAAGCCCACACCTACGACCCGCTTCGAGATCTTCTCGGCACGCATGAGCGCCGGCAATGACACGGGGATCGAGTCCAGCAACCCGGCGTCGGCCTTCTCCTCGCGCTTGATGGCGCTCCAGTGTGCGACGACCTCGTCCGGCGTGTCGGCACGAGTCATCGCCGAAGATGTGCGGGTGACGGCGGCGAATCTTCTCGGTTATCCGCGCAACGATCTCGTCGATATCGAAGCGCTCCTCCTCCGACGCGATCTGCGCATGTAGCACGACCTGCAGCAGCACATCGCCCAGTTCGTCGGCGAGCTCGGCGTCGTCGCCAGACTCGATCGCGGCAACCGCCTCGTAGGCCTCTTCGAGCATGTGACGGCGCAAGGTGAGATGGTTCTGCGCCTTGTCCCACGGACACCCGTGAGGACCGCGCAGCTCCTCGATCAGTCGCACGAAACCATCGAATCCGCCGGGCGGTCGAATGCGATTCGGCGATACGAAGAGCGCCGCCTCGTCGCCGGCGTCCATCTCGGCAAGCGTGGCCACGGTGCGTAGCGTCAGCGAGAAACCGTCCTCGGCGACAGTGCGGGCGACGATCACGCGATGATTGGGCGGGAAGTCTGCCGAGAGTTGCTCGGAAGCGCGGCGCGAGAGCAGTTTGTTGCGCACGCCCGTCACGATGAGGTGGCTGCCCCTGCACACGGTACCCGGGCCTAGGCTACGCACGTCCACTATGTCGAGATCGGCGGTCGGATCGATATCGAACGCCATGAGGATGATCTGCAGCGGCGAGAGGACGGGGAACACGCTGACTTCTCCGCCGCTGCGCGCAAGCAAGCCGGAGAGCAGTCCCTCTCGCATGATGGGCATAGCCGCGGAGATGTAAACGACATCCCCGACCTCGGATAGCTCCACGAGCCGCTCGATGATACGTTCGACAGGTGCCCGGGCGTCTAGACCCAGTTCGGTCAAGTCGGTGAAGCTCATGCCTTCGGCAGCGAGTGCCTGGGCGATTCGACCGTCCGGGGACGGCACTACAACGGTTGCAGCCTCACGTACCAGGGCAGGCACGCGAGAACCCGACGCCGGGTCCGGCGTTGTGTCGAACCCGACGATCGAGATTGAGCCCACGCGGCCCCCTTGCGCCCGAATCGGGCGACTACTATTCGCTCTGCGTTCCCTCTTGGCTCACCGCAGGCGTGGCCAGCTCGGGCAACAGAATCTCGATCTCGGCGGAGTCGCGGAGATCGTTGAGGAAGGTCTGATACGCATCGGCACTGCGCTGCTGCACGATGATCTGTTCGATCTGGTCACGAACCTCGTCGAGAGGGAGCTGACGTGCCTCACGCTTCTCGATGACCTTGATGATGTGCCAGCCAAACGTCGTCTCCACCAGGTCCGAGACTTCGTCGATGTCGAGTGCCTCGGCAGCTGCCTGGAACTCGGGAACGAACGGAGTGGTCGGCCAGCCCAGGTCGCCACCATTGGCAGCCGAACCTGGATCTTGCGAGTACTGCTTTGCCAGGGCGGCAAAATCGGCGCCACCGGCCTTGATCTCCGCAAGCACCTTCTCCGCAGTCGCCTTGTCATCTGCTGCAAACAGAATGTGCGCTGCGCGGACGGCAGCCTCCTCGTAGAACTGTTCCTTGTTGGAGTCGTAGTACTCTTCGATCTCAGCAGCATCGACCGTAGCCTCGTCGCTCAGAGACTGCACGAGCTGGTCGGTCACGAGACTGTCGCGGACCTGCTCTTTGAGCGCATCGAGATCCATCCCCGACTGCGCGAGTGCTTCTTCGAACTGCTCGTCGGTCTGGAAGCCGGTCTTGAGGTTCTCGATCTCGGCGTCGACATCGGCGTCTGTAACCTCGATGCCACGCTCCTCGGCAGCCTGCTTGAGCAGGACCTGATTGATCATGTTGTCCAGGAGGCGCTGCTTGAACTCAAGCAACTGGCCCTCGCCGTCGGCACCCGCAAACATGTCCGGGTACTGCTCGACGAGCTGGTCGACCTGGGCGTCGAGATCGCTCTTCTTGATCTCTTCACCGTTAACGCGCGCGGCGAGTTCTTCCTTGGAGCAGCCGGTCGCGCCGATGGCCAATCCAAGAGCCAGCACGGCAGCCAGCATGATGCGTAGAGCTTTCATTCGTCCTCCTGAGAAGCTTGGGGAGCTGAAACGACTGCGGACAGTATAGCATCGAGAATGTCGAGCGCAGCCTCCGTCACAGAAGCTCCACGTTCGAGCGGAAGGACCGCTTTTCGCTCGTTTTCCAGGTACAGGCCCCCACGTGCGCCGAGCACGCCGCGCTGCGCCGCATCGAGGCTGAGCGGCGCGATCTGAAGCCGGTTGCGAACGGCCGTGACCGATGTGGCGCCGAGCTCGGCTGCAAGCGCTTTCACGCGCGCGATGTCGGCGATGTTGCGAGCCGGCTGCGGCAAGGCGCCGTGCTTCTCGGCGAGCTCGGCGGTCACGCGTGCGACCGCCTCGACACTCGGTGAGCCAGCCAAACGGCGGTAGAAGCGCACACGCTCGTCGACATCGGCGACGTACTCCTCGGGCAAAAACGCCGGCACCGGCAAGTCGACCTTGACTTCGGGATAGGCGACCAGCGGCTCGCCGCGCGTCTCGGCCACTGCCTCGCGCAGCATCTCGGCAAACAGATCGAAGCCTACTGCGCTCATGTTGCCGTGCTGCTCCGCGCCCAGAAGCGAGCCCGCTCCGCGTATCTCGAGGTCACGCATGGCTACCTTGATGCCGCTGCCCAACTCCGTGTGTTCGCGAATCGCCGTGAGCCGCTCGACTGCTTGCTCGGTAAGCGACTGGCCACGCGGGAACAGGAAGTACGCGAACGCGCGCACGTGACTTCGGCCTACGCGACCTTTGAGCTGGTAGAGCTGTGCGAGACCCAGGCGTTGCGAGTCTTCGATGATGAGCGTGTTGGAGTGCGGGTTGTCGAGGCCCGACTCGACGATGGTGGTCGCCACGAGCACGTCATGCTTTCCTGCCGAGAAGCTCTCCATGATGCGCTCGAGCTGCTTCTCGGACATCTGCCCGTGGGCGACACCTATCCGTGCTTCGGGTGCAGCCTCCTCGACGCGCGCCACGGCCTCGTCGATCGATTTCACCCGGTTGGACACGAAGTAGACCTGCCCGCCCCGCTCGAGTTCTCGGCGGATGGCGCCGCTGACGACGTCGGCGTCGTACTCGCCCACGTGTACCTGCACCGGGAAGCGGTTGGGTGGCGGCGTGTCGATCACGCTCATGTCGCGTACGCCGGACAGCGACATCTGCAACGTGCGCGGGATCGGCGTAGCCGACAACGTCAGGATGTCGACCTGTTCGCGCAAGTTCTTCAGGTGCTCCTTGTGTTCCACGCCGAAGCGCTGCTCTTCATCGATGACCACGAGGCCGAGGCGCAGAGGCATGACGTCACGCGAGAGCAGCCGGTGCGTGCCGATGAGCACATCGACCTCGCCGGTAGCGAACCCGGCGAGCGACTCGGCCTGCTGCGACTGAGTACGGAAACGCGACAGCACTTCCGTGCGCACGCCGAACGGCTCGAACCGCTCGGAAAACGTCGTGAAGTGCTGCTGGGCCAGAATCGTGGTGGGGCACAAGACCATGACCTGCTTGCCGTCCTGCACGGCCTTGAACACCGCCCGAAGCGCCACCTCGGTCTTCCCATAGCCGACATCACCGCAGATCAGGCGGTCCATGGGCTTCTCGGACTCCATGTCACTCTTTACGTCCGCAATAGCCGCAAGCTGGTCCGGTGTCTCCTCGAACGGGAACGCGGCTTCCATTTCCAGCTGCCAACCGGTGTCCGAGCCGAATGCGTGACCGGACACGGCCGCGCGGCGGGCATAGAGGTCGACCAGGTCGAAGGCGAGCGTCTTGGCAGCCTTGCGCGCCTTGGTGGTGGCACGCGACCAATCGGCGGTGTTGAGACGCGTGACGCGCGGAGAACTGCCGTCGGCGCCCACGTACTTGCTGATGCGGTCGATCTGCTCGACCGGCACGTACAGGCGATCGCCCTTGGCGTACTCGAGTATCAGGTAGTCCCGCTCGGCACCGAGCACTTCCTTGCGCTCCATAGCCCTGAACAGCGCGATTCCGTGCGTGGTGTGTACGACGTAGTCGCCGGGCGCGAAGCCAAAGGTCATCCGGGTCGGGTCGGCATCGCGCGCAGCACGGCGCGCCGCACCGGAGCGCGGATAGACATCGTCGATACTCACGAGCGCGAGACGGGCCTCGGGAATCACGAAGCCGGCAGGGACTTCCACCGGAACGAGGTGGACGACCCCGCCTGCAAAGGCAGCTGCAGGGGGCGTGGTTGCGGAAGACTCCTCGGCGAAGCGCGCAGTAAGCGGCTCGTGCTCGGGCACCTCGGCTATCGAAAGTCCCGCGTGCGCAAGGGCGTCGCCGATCCGCAGCCGGGCACGGCGATCGGGCACGGCGACGGCGACGGCGTAGTCGATGTCGGTCAGAGCGCGCACGCCGCCGATGAACGCTTCCTCGCCGCCGGAGACATCGGGGCGTCGCGCCGCGAGTTCAGCGTCGACGGCTCCGCCGGCACGCAGAAGCGACAGCAACGTCAGGCGCTGCCGTCCGCCCAGGTCGAGCCGAGCCGCAGGCACCACGAGTCCTTCGAGCGACGCACCGGCGACCTTTGCCGCCACCTCGAACTCCTCGCGGCGGCGCACGGCATCGTCGAACAGCGAGCGCGGCTCGGCAACCACGATGAGCGTCTCCGGCGCGAGATAGTCGGTCAGCACGCCTTGGGTGTCGTAGAGCAGCGGCAGATAGCGCTCCACGCCGTTGAAGTACACGCCTTCCCGGACCATCTCCAGATGATGGGCGAGCTCGGGATCCTTGAGTGCTCGAGCGCGCAGCGTCCGCTCGAGGCGATCGGCAGCGCGACTCGAGAGCTGGACTTCTCGGCAGGTGAAGACTTCGGTGAGACCGGCGTCGCCGATCGTCTGACCCGTACTGGGCACGTAGCGGCGCAGCGTCTCGATCTCATCGCCGAAGAACTCCGCCCGCACGGGATGGTGGCTGTCGGAGGGGAACACGTCGAGCACTCCACCGCGTGCGGCGAACGTGCCGCGCTCCTCGGCGACCTCGACACGCTCGTAGCCCATGCGCGCGAGGCGTGCTGCAACCTCGGTCGGATCGATGACCACGCCGACCTCGAGTGCGAGCGGCTCGAACACGTGCGAGCCTTGGGGCGGGAGCGCGCGAAGCAGCGCACGCGCCGAGGCGACGACCACGACCTCGCGACCGCTGCGAGAGCGCGTGCAGCGCCCGGGCTCGAGCACCCACCGTCTCCAGGTTGGGCGGGATGTCGCTCCACGGTGCCTCGCGCCTCTCGGCGAAGTGCAGAACACGCCCCGGTTCGAGATAGGCGGTGAGTTGACGCGCGAATCGCTCGGCGGCCTGCTCTCCGGCGATTGCCACGAGCGTGGGACGCCGGTGCTCGGTGAACAGCGCGGCTGCGAGCAAGGGACGCACCAGCCCGGGCACGGCAAGCGATGCGTCGCGCCCCTGGCCGATCAGGTCCGAGGAGTCTCTATATGCGGAGCTCTGACGCAGCGATGCGACCATACGGTTGACAAGACGCATCCTCGGCATGACCTCCATTTAGTGAGTGTGAAACAGCACGAACGCCCCGCAGCGGATGCGCCGCGCGGGGTTGGGCAAGGTTATGCCCTTGAGCGGCGGCGGTCAATCGCAGGCGCGCCGACGCGCTCGGAATCGACCGATGTGCCCTAGAATCTCGCAGCCAAACGCTGTCGTCGGCTAGGCTTGTGGGCACAAACACGATGTGACCCGATTCGAACCCGCATCCACTCGATTGCCGAGGAGCCCTGACGTGACCGCAGACAAAGCCGCACCCGCCAAGCCCACGAGCTGCTGCGACGAGGCCCAGCGCGATCGTTGCACCGAGATCGCCCGCCGCCTCGAGGAGCACTACGACGACCCGAAGCCGGCGCTGCAGTTCGGCAACCCGTTCGAGCTGCTCATAGCCGTGATCCTCTCGGCACAGACCACCGACGAGGGTGTGAACAAGGCGACGCCGGAGCTGTTTGCGCGCTTCCCGAACGCGCAGGCACTCGCAGGCGCGGACCCGACCGAGGTCGAGCAGCTCGTGCATTCGCTCGGTTTCTTCCGGCAGAAGACCAAGAGCATCATCGCGACCTCGCAGATGATCGTGGCCGAGTTCGGCGGCGAAGTGCCGCGCACCATGGAGGAACTCACGAGCCTGCGCGGCGTGGCGCGCAAGACCGCGAACATCGTGCTCGGCAGCGGGTTCGGGATCGTGGAGGGCATCGCGGTGGACACTCACGTGTTCCGCCTGGCTCACCGCTGGGGCATCTCCACGGCAAAGGACCCCAACAAGGTCGAGGGCGACCTGTGCGCCTGCTACCCGCGCGATCGCTGGTACCGCGTGAACTACGAGATGATCAGCCATGGCCGCGCGGTGTGCACGGCGAAGCGGCCAACGTGCGGAGCGTGCTTCCTGGCCGACATCTGCCCGAGCGCATTCCAGGTCGACGGCTGGCGCGAAAGCGCCGATTAGCTGGCATCCCGGCCTGTGTCGCGCGTACACTGGCCTGCATCGCCTTCGGGAAGGAGTCGCGTGTCCGACAACCAGCAAAACGGCCTCGAACAACTTGAAGTGCGTGAGGCGGATGTCGGCGTGCCGACCCGCCAAGTCGTGCGCGCGGGCACATTCGAGTCGTTCCGATACCGTGACTACAGCTGGTTTTGGGCGGGCGCACTCGTAAGCAACACGGGAACGTGGATGCAGAACTACGCGCTCCTGATCGTCGTCTACTCGTTCCGGCACTCCGAGTTCGACCTCGGGCTCGTCAACTTCGTCTCGGGCATCCCGGTACTACTGCTGTCGCTGTTCGCCGGAGCGGTCGCGGATCGGTTCGACAAGCGTCGGCTCCTCATCTGGTCGCAGGCGATCTTGCTCGTGCAGGCCACCGCGCTCGGCGTGCTCTACGCAACCGGACACCTCTCGGCAGTCAATCCGATCGCCTCGCTCGCCTGGGTCGCGGGACTGGGCCTGCTCGGCGGCGTGATGTCGGCGATCACGTTCCCCTCGTGGCAGTCGCTGCTGCCCGACCTCGTACCTCGAGAATCATTGCTCAACGCCATCGCGCTCAACTCGGCGCAGTTCCAGACTTCACGCCTGCTCGGACCGCTCGCTGCGAGCGGACTCGTGCTGCTTGGCGCGGGCATGGGCGAGATCTTCTACGTGAACGCCGGAACCTTCTTGTTCGTGATCGCCGCGCTGGCTGCGATTCGACTCAGACCTGCCGAGGACATGCATCCGCACCCTCACGCCAGCGGCGAGGGCGTGATCGCCAACCTCATGGGAGGCGTGCACTACGCGCGCGAGCATCGTGTCGTGGGCGTGCTCATCGTGAGCACCGCGATGATGACCATCTTCGGCATGCCGTACATGATGCTGCTGCCCGCCATCGCCGATAAGTCGCTGCACGCGGGCAAGCTCGGTGTCTCCTACCTCATGGCCGCCAACGGGCTCGGCGCACTCGTGGGCGCACTCGTGGTCGCCGGACTGCCGCCAACGACAAACCGGGAGCGCATCATCCCGTTCGCGCTACTCGGCTTCGGCGCGACGCTCGTTGTGTTCGGCGCGTCTCGGTCCATGGCGCTCAGCCTGGTGGTCTCGGCACTGGCCGGGGCCGCGCTGCTCACTTCGAACTCACTCGTGAACACCTCGATCCAGGCCGTGGTGCCCAATCGGCTGCGCGGACGCGTCATGGCGCTATTCGTCATGTCGTTCATGGGCCTCATGCCGGTCTCATCGATTGCGTTCGGCACCCTCGGCGAATTCATCGGCCCGTCCAGTGCAGTACTCGCGGGCTCGATCGTGCTCATCATCTGGGCACTCGTACTCATCGCCACAAAGTGGCTGCTGCCTTCCACCGCCGAGAACGCCGTGGCGTAGCTCCGGGGAGAAGCACTAGCCCACGACAGTGTGACCACTGGTGATGAACAGCGCGATCCACACCGCCATGGCGATCACGGTCACGACGCCGACGATCGCCCAGATGCGTTGGTGGCGCACGTAGCGTTCCACCGCAGCCGGATTCCGGGTTCGATGCCACCAGATCCGGTTGGCAGTACGCGCGTAGCCCGCCTGCAGGGCAAGGGTCGTCACAGCCATCCCCCAGCCCACCCAAGACGTCCACAGGCCCAGTTCGTACGAGCCTCGGATCATGTTGTCGACAAACGCCCAGACCGGGAGGAAGAAGACGCCCGCCCACTGTCCGTAGGCCACGCCCCACAGCGGCGGGATGAGGAACGCTCCCCAGTTGAAGCCCGGTAGTCCCTCGGGCAGGTCCTTGGAGACGAGCGGACCCGAGGCGTCCAGCGGTTCATCGGCAGAAATGGGATGCTGCTCGTCCACAGGCATCTAGCCGAACACCCCTGCGAGCACGGCTCCCACGAAGATCGCCGGCAGCATGTTGCCAACAGGCAGCCGCTTGATCCCGGCCAGGTCGAGACCGATCGCGAGAATCAGTGCGCCCACCGATCGCCTCGATCGCTGCGATGACCGCCGGCGTCATCACCGGCGCAAGAGACGACGCGCCCAGAGCGATGCCGCCCTGCATGATCGCGATCGGGATCACAGACAACCCCACGCCCGCTCCCATCGCAGCAGCAAGCGGTATCGAGGCGAACCCGTCGAGCAGCGCCTTGAGCGAGAGCAGCGACGGGTCGCCCATTCCGTCTTGTATCGAGCCGAGCACCGTCATCGCTCCCGTGCAGTACAGAAGGCTCGCCGTGACGAAGCCCTCGACGAGCGTGTGCCCCTTCTCGCCGGGCTCGGTCGACTTGCCGGGGGCGAGCGACGGCACACGCGCCGAGAGGTGCTGCAGCCAATGCCCGAACTGCTCGAGCCAGTATTCGATACGCAGAGCTTCGCCCACGAGTGCCCCGATGACGAGTGATCCCACGAGCACGAGCGCCGCGTACGAGCCAAGCTTCGACTCGCCGAGGTCCGCAAGTCCGCCGATGGCGATCGAAACGCCGATCACGATGACCGCCAGCCCGATGGCCGAGAACACGATCGAGCGGAACCGCTCGCTGATCAGACGGCCGAAGGCCAAGCCGACTGCGGTGCCGACCAAGACGGCCAAGATGTTGATCACGACACCGATGCCGGGCACGGTTCTCCCCCCGTCAGGCGCACGCCTGCGCCAGTGTGATTTCGACGCTTGCGCGTCACGCCCCTGGGCACTGCTCTTCGCTATGCACTGACCCGGGAGAGAGAATTGTACCGCGCACGAGCGTGCCATGCGCGAGAATCGTCAGCTCATCACCGTCTTGAGCTCGCCGAGGAGCTGTTCGGTCGAAAAGGGCTTGGGCAGATAGCCAGCCGCCCCGGCCGACAGAGCAGTCTCCCGATCGGACGCGCTCGCAAGGGCGGTCACAAAGATGATCGGTATGTCGGCGGTCGCGTCATTTTCCCGAAGCGTGCGACAGAACTGCATCCCGTCGACACCCGGCATCATGACATCGAGCAGGATCGCCGCAGGTTTCGCTTCGGCGAGAGCCTTCATTCCCTCGAATACCGAGTTGGCTTCCATGACCCGAAATCCCTCGGACTGCAACATCATGGCGATCATCTCGGTGATGTCGTGCTCGTCATCGATCGTCAGAATAACCGGCGCGTCAGCCATGTCGCCCCCCTCTCATCTCCGGTCGCGCAACACTCGACCCACCCTCAGCAAGAGTACGTCTTTGCGGACCGGCTTGCTTACGTAGTCGGCCACGCCCCCCGACAGCGCCTTGGCCTCGATTTCACCATCGTTCACTCCTGTGAGCAGAATGACAGGCACCGCCAATCCCTCTCGCGTCATCGCCTCTACCAGACTCATGCCGTCCATGCGCGGCATCGTCACATCCGAGAGCAGCAGATCGACATCGGTCTGCCGGAGCAGTTCGAGCGCCTCCATGCCGTCAGCCGCATAGGTGACCTCGTATCCCCCTGACTCCAGACTCCTGCCGATCAACTCGCGAGTCGAAATGTCGTCGTCGGCCACAAGGATGCGTCGTGGCACATCGGCGCCGATAAGGCTCTCGCCGGGGTCGTGCTTGCGTGCCTCCGTCTCGCCGAGGAGGGTCTCATCACTCGAGTCGCCGCCGGAGGGCGCGTCTGCACTCTGCCGCGCTCCGAGAGATGAGGTGGCGCCAAGACGCGGGCGCGCTTGCTCCTCTACAAGAACCCCCCGCCATGCATCCTCAACCGAGACTTCATGCGCGCGCACCTTGTCCAGCACACTGTTGGCTATGAGGTAGTCCCCGCGATCGGCCAGCATCTGCCGGACCTCGGCGATCGATACGTCATCGCGCAGCCACTGCGCTACCTCCGCATCGAACTCGAGGATCTCTGCCACGCTCGTTCTGCCGAGGTACCCGCCACGACACTTCCCGCAGCCCACGGGGTGCGCCACCGTGGCGGGAATATCAGTGGTGAAGGCAGCCAGGCGCTCTCGTTCCTCGGACGTGATCGGCTCGATCGCTCGGCATTCCGGGCACAGCCGTTTCACGAGGCGCTGCGCAACGACTCCGAGGATCGCATCCGCCATGATCCCCCGGTCGACGCCGAGCCGCTCGAGGCGGAAGACCGCCGTGGTCGAGTTCGACGTGTGCAGCGTCGAGACCGTGAGGTGACCCGTGCTGGCGAAGTCCAGTGCCGTACGTGCCGAGAACTGGTCTCTGATCTCTCCCAGGAACAGCACGTCGGGGTCCTGGCGCACCGAGGACTTGAGCAGGTTCTCGAAAGTGACTCCCGCCTTGTCGTTGACTTGCTGATGGTTGGCGCGCGGGATGATGTACTCGACCGGGTCCTCGACCGTCATCAGACTGCGACGCTCTGTGTCGACCTTCGACAGCGTCGAGTAGATTGTTGTGGTCTTGCCCGAACCGGTCGGCCCAACGATCAAGATCATGCCATGAGGCCGCTCGGCGAACCCGTACAGCGTGCGGGCCTGTTTGTCGGTGAATCCCAGTTCCTCGAGATCACGCGGTTTCTGACTGACCTCAAGAAGTCGGACGACCATGCTCTCGCCGTACGGTCCCGATGTCGTAGCCAGTCGCAGCTTGAGGCGCTTGCCGCCGATGTAGGTCTCCAGCGAGCCATCCTGCGGCTTGCGTCGCTCGGCGATATCCATCGATGCGAGCGCCTTGAGTCGAGACAACAACATGGCTGCGGTATCCGCCTTCAGCGTGAGCATGTCATGCATCTCACCGTCGATCCTGAAGCGGATCTCCATGTGGTCCTCTTTGGGCTCCAAATGGATGTCACTTGCTCCGTCGCGAACCGCGGACAGGATGACGTTGTTAGCGATGAAGACCACGGGCGCAGCTTCGATATCACCCGGCGAGACGGCCATGTCGTCGAGATTCTGCTCGGCGAGGAACTCCGGTGGTTGCTCGGCACTCTCTTCCATAGCCGCCGTAGCGGAACAGGGTCGAGATCGCCTCGGGCGTGGCAACGGCAAGGCTGAGCGCCATTCCGTCGGCCGCCGCACGATGCTCCAGCAGCTCCAGCAACTCCCAGTTGAACGGGTTCGACAGCACATAAACTCGTAGGTCGCCGGGATCGAGCATCGGTATCACGAGGTTCTTGCGACAAAACGCGACCGGCAGCGCGTCTATCACGACCGCCGCGGGATCGAGACGCGGCTTGAATGCAAGTCCGAGCGCGCCGGAAATCTCCTCGGCAATCATCTGCGCTGACAGCCCGACTGCGTTTGCGGCCGCGTACAGCTGGGACGGTCCGGCGGAGATCAGCGCCCCTCGCTCGGCGCTGCCAGAGTCGAACTGGCCGGCCAACGCCTCGCGGAAGCGCACGTAGTCGTCGGGTACGATGCGCTCGCTCCAGCTACGAGCTTCGTCCGCGATCTCGTTCCAGGTCTGCGTCGTTTTCAGATGCTTCCGCACTGCCGAGACGAGCGTGTCGCGGTCGAACGGCTTAGTCAGATGGGCGACCGCCCCACAGGCAAACGCGCGCTGCCGATCGTGGTCAGATCCGCGAGCGGTGAGGAATACCACCGGCGTTGTCTCTGCGCGCTCACGTTTCTGCAGCTCGGCACAGACTTGGTAGCCATCCATGTCAGGCATCATGACGTCGAGCAAGACCAAGTCCGGCTCGAGTTCGTCGAACGCCGCGATGCCCTCGGGCCCGCTCGCGACCGAGTGCACGCATACGCCTTCTGCTTCCAGCGTCGCCGCCAGGAGCGTCCGAATGTCAGGATCGTCGTCGATGCTCAGTACGAGTCTCGTGCGCTCACCCATGTCTCGGTGCCCCGTCACTCGTCGTCAACGATCATGATCTGGACGCAATCGAGATAGTCTGCGAGCAGTCTTGTGGCGTCGAGCACGACCGCTGCGTCGTGTGCCGCCGCTGCCTCCTCGATCCTGGCTCCGTACTCGGTGATGTGATCGAATCCGTATCCGCCGCCGGAGCCCTTCATGCTGTGTCCGAGAATCTGCGCCTTGTCGAAATCGCCTGCGGCGATCGCTTCTCGGATCGCAACCACGTCGTTGGCCCTTCGCTGTAGGTAGACCGGGATAAGGCTCTCCAACGAGCGCTCGACGTGCGCGACATACTCAGCTGACATCGGTGGTCGACCCCCTTCGCGTATTCGATCCATAGCCGTCAAGAAGCGTCCGCTTCTTGATGGGCTTGGTGAGATGCCCGTCGCACCCGGCGTCTGAGACTTCGGTCGATCTCCTCTTGCATGGCGTAGGCCGTGAGCGCCACCACACAGACCGGAGCACGCCCGTGCTCAGCCTCCCACGCCCGGATGCGACGCGTGGCTTCGTAGCCGTCCATGACCGGCATCTGCATATCCATGAGTACGAGGTCGAACGGCTCGGCAGCACCCATCACAGCGTCTAGGGCCTCCTGCCCGTCGACCGCTTCTTGGACGACATGCGGCGTCTTCGACAGGTAGTGCCGAATCAGGAACCGGTTGTCCTCGGTATCCTCGGCGAGCAGAATCCGGTACGAGGGTGCAGCTCCTCGAGTCTTCGGTTCGTCGAGGAGGCTCGCCACGGGGCGCCGTGACTTCAGCCACCTCGCTCACACCTGCTCCAGGGGGCGACCAACTCGATGTCGCAGCCAGGCAGAGCGCTTCGCGCAAGCTCGCCCCGGCGCACGGGCTTCAGCAGGTAGTCGAGCAACCCAAGTCGGCGGGCGCGAGCGCTGTCGCGACCGTGCGCATCCGAGGAGAGCATGACCACCGGCACTCGAGGCGATCACGTCTCGTCGGCTCGCAGCGCCTCGAGGAACTGGAAGCCGTCCATCCCGGGCATCTGATGATCAAGCACGATGATGTCGAACGGTCGCCCTCGCCCGATGCGGCTTAGCGCAGCTTCGAGCCCTTCGGGTGCGCTCGACGCCTCCGCGGCGTCGATACCCCAGCACGCCACCATCTCGGACACGATGAGCCGATTCGTCTCGTTGTCGTCGACGACGAGCGTGCGCAGTCCCGCAAGGCTCGTCCCGCACTCGCCCGCTGGTTCAGATCGCCGTGTCCTCGGCAACCTCGAACGGCACCGAGAACAGGAACGTTGTGCCGTCGCCTTCCGTGCTCTCGACCCACATGCGCGCCACCCATGAGCTCGACGATGCGCTTCGAGATGGTCAGTCCGAGCCCGGTTCCCCCGAACTTGCGAGTCGTCGACGAGTCAGCCTGCGTGAAGCTCTCGAAGATCGTATCGAGTTTGTCGTCTGGCGATGCCTATCCCGGTGTCGGCGACGCTGAACAGTAGGTGGCCCGGGTTCGCGCGGTCGGGATCGCGCGAGATGGTGAGGAGCACCTGCCCCTGGTCGGTGAACTTGACCGCATTGCCCAGCAGGTTCATGAGCACCTGGCGCAGTCGAGCGGGGTCGCCCACGACGCGGGCCGGCACGTCCGGCGTAACGCGGTAGAGCAGTTCAACGCCCTTGTCTGCCGGCGCGCATGCCCACAACAGCGCCGGCCATCTCGGCAATCTCGCGAACGTCGAAGGCCACGTGCTCGAGATCGAGCTTGTCCGCTTCGATCTTCGACAGGTCGAGCACCGAGTTGATGAGTTCGAGCAACGACTCGCCGGCCCGCTGGAAGATCTCGACGTAGCGTGCCTGCTGGATCGCACAGCTCGGTGTCGTGCAGCAGCTCCGCCATTCCGATGATCGCGTTCATCGGGCGTGCGAATCTCGTGGCTCATCGTCGCAAGGAACTCGCTCTTGGCGCGATTGGCGGACTCGGCTTGCGTCTTGGCTTCCCGCAAAGACTCCTCGGCTTCGCGCTGCTAGCGTGATGTCCTCTTGGACCGCCAACGAAGTGACTGATAGTGCCGTCTCTGCGCCTCATCGCCGATATCGTCGCCGAGGCCCAGTACTGCTGCGCCATCTTTGCGCTTGTTCACCAGCTGCCCCGACCACTCCCCGCCTTGCGAGGACCGTGTCCCACAGGTCCTTGTAGACCTCCGTCGGGAGTAAGACCGGACTTGAGGATGCGCGGGTTCTGCCCGACAGCCTCTTCGAGCTCGTAGCCGTTGAGCTGCGTGAACTTCGGATTGACGTACTCGATCGCACCTTCGGCGTCGGTGATGATGACCGCCACGGGACTCTGCTCGATCGCCTTGGACAGCTTGCGCAGTTCACTCTCGGCCTGCGTACGCGCCTGAGCGGTCGCGACGATGTCGGCGACGATGCTCAGTAGCGCAATCGTCTCGGTCGACCACGCTTTGGTCGATCGAATCGAGTCGAACCCCATGAAGCCGACCGTGTACCCGGAGACGGTCATGGGCACCACGAGCAGCGACTTGATGCCTGCGGCTTCCAGCGCGGTCCTTTCCTCCTGGGTCAATTGCGTCGAGATCGCGAGTGTCGGGGACGTAGACGTCGCGCCCTCCCATGAGCCGTGAAGTCAGGCTGGGATACATCGCTGTCGGCACTCGGCGGAATGCGGTCTTGCGACCGGGAATCCCTTCTTCGTGCCATTCGTGCGTGTTGGTCATGTGATCCGCGTCATCGAAGCTCGAAGACGTAGGCGCGATCGACCTCCGCGAAACGTCCGATTCGGCCCAATGCACGCGAGATCTGCTCGTCGACACTCTCAGAAGTCACGTTGATGAACGATCGCGAGATGTCGGTAATCAAGGCGTTGAACTCCGCCTGGAACTCCAGCATTCGTTCCGCTGCACGACGCTCGCCCACATCGCGCGCGAACAACATGAGGGCCGAGCTGCCTTCGTAATCGATTGGCACGCCGGTCACCTCGACCTCGATCCTGCTCCCATCCTCGCCAAGGAACACAGATGTGCGATCGACTCTGGCGTCCATTCCGTTCTCGACGAGTTCCCTGAGCGGAGCCGAAGTGCCCTCGTGCTCGCAGACGTCCTCGATGCACAAGGAGACGAGCTGCTCGTGCGTGTAGCCGAGAAGCTCCTCGGCAAACGGGTTCGCATCCAAGACATCCAGGGTATCCGCATCGAGAACGAAGAATCGCTTCGGGGGCCGAACTCGAACACTCGACGGAAGCGCCTATCAGAACCGGCAAGCAGAGAAGATGCGGTCCGGGTCATCTGCAACACCGTGTAGAACCCGTGCACGAGCATGCTGATCGCCATGGCGAGCACGAGCCCGACGAGCCGATATTCGGCCCGCTCGGCATCTGACGACGGCGACATCCATATCCAGGCCGAGAAGCGCGACACTCTCACCGGTATCGGCGTCGATGACAGGCGCAAACGACGAGTACCAGTTCCCCCACTTGTCCTCGAGCGGCCCCTCGCGGAATGGCTCGTACGTCTTGAGAGCCATGCTGAGTTCGGGGCTTGCCTCGACGTAGACCGTTCCGGGCAGATCGGGTTCGTCGTCGATCGGGATCCCCTCGGCGATGATGATGGTCTGGTGCGTCGATATCGCGCATCAGATAGGCGACGTGACACCGGCTCTGCCACGAGCAACGCGCGTGAGCGCGGACTGCACGACTCGATAGGACCGAGTGTCCAGATCGAAGACTTGCCCTCAGTGCGCCACCTCCTCGCCATCGATAGCCGCGGCGGCCACTCCGGCATCCGCGTCAAGTCGATCGAGGATGCGGTGACACCTAGGTGACCGGCAGCCTCTGTGATCACGAGCCCCATGACGAGCGTGACCGCGAACAAGATGCCGATCATAACGCGAGCGAGGCTGAGCGACCGCCGGGGCGCATCGGGAATACCCGATTGCGTCATCGCGCTCGGCGTAGCCGCCGAAGTGGAGCGCCAGGAGGAAGCCTGCGAGCACGCGCACGACGACGAAGAAATCGCACACCGTGCGAGACCCGCCGGAGCACAAGAATGACTCCGGGAGCGTAGGTCGATGCCGAACACGCGAGCCAGAGCACGGCCTCGATTCGCCGACTCGCCGGAGTGCGTTCGGAGGCGTCCGCGAGATGGCGGAGCTGTCCGGCACGGCGAGCAAGGCGAAGGACGACCAGAACGGCTGCGATCTCGCTGGCCAGACCGAACGGAGCACTCCGCAACGACGAGCAGCGCCCCCGCCAAGAGCCAGAGCCGCACGAACGCCGCGTCCGAGGCGACGCGCTGGACATGAAGCCTCGCCCGACGCGCAGGAACTTGCAGCAGGACACACCACACCAGCACAAGCAGTGCGGGCCACACGACGAGAGCGGCGTTACTGAGACGCCGGCGACGATAGATCTCAGGTACCGTGTGCAAGAACGAGCAGCACCGCCGCGGCTGCCAAGCCAGCCCCAGCGACGATCGCGTCGTCCCGCCTGACGCAGCGAGAGTGCATGAGTGGCAAGAATGAGACAGAGCGATGCCGCTCAGAGAACACCGCGTAATCGGCGTATGCCAGTGCAGATGTTGTCCCCATTGTCCCGCTCTCCGTTTCGAAACCAGTGCGCCCCGGGGAATGTACTTCGATAGACTTCGCATGGAAGTGACCAGGGCCTTCCGTCCATACTGCATATATCGCCGTTTATCGCCTGGAACTGACTACATGCCGGATGAACGGTCTATGGAGGAAACGAATGGAATTCGGAACAGTGCAGCTCAGACAGACCACCGGTCGTGCGGTGTTGGTGGCCGCGGTCACAATGCTTGTCGCTTCTCTGTCGATGTCTTGCACGACATCCGACCCGGTCGTGAATCCGGACGCGGCACCCCCGGCCAGCGCCGAATCGACCGTCTCGCCTGGGCCATCGGGACTCAGCGACGTCGCGATCTCGCTGGAGAAGGTCGCCGATGGCTTCGAACAGCCCCTCTTCGTGACGGGTGCAGGCGACGACAGCGGACGGTTGTTCGTCGTTGAGAAGACCGGTCGCATCTGGATCGTGCGCGACGGGCAGAAGTCCTCGGCGGCGTGGCTCGACATGTCGGACCGCGTGAGTACTGACAGCGAGCGCGGGCTGCTCGGCTTGGCTTTCGCGCCGGACTTCGCCGAGACCGGCTTGTTCTACATCGACTACACGGACCGAGACGGCAACACGGTCATCGCGCGCAAGATGGCAACCGATCCCGCAAGTGACGATCCGGTGGACTTCACCTACGAGGAGCAGTTGCTCACCCAGAAGCAGCCCTTCTCGAACCACAACGGCGGGATGGTCACCTTCGGACCGGATGGCTACCTCTACATCGGACTGGGCGACGGCGGCTCCGGTGGCGATCCAAACGGCAACGGACAGAACCGCGAGACCCTGCTCGGCTCGATCCTGCGAATCGATGTGGATCCGGCCCGCACGCGAGCGGACCGCCCTGTCGCGGCCCTACGCCATACCCGATGACGGCCAGTATCTGCCAACGTACCCCGGTGTGGACTTCCGCCCCGAGATCTTCGCCTGGGGCCTGCGCAACCCCTGGCGCTTCAGCTTCGACCGCCAGACCGGCGACCTGTGGATCGGCGACGTAGGACAGAACCTGTGGGAGGAGATCGACTTCGTGGCCGGAGATGCCATCCCCGCCAACGGCTACAACTTCGGCTGGAACGTGATGGAGGGCACGCACCCCTACCCCGAGGACTCGACACCCGAGGACACCTCCACGTTCACCGCGCCGATCGATCGAGTACGACCACTCGGCAGGCGACTCCGTGACCGGCGGCTACGTCTACCGCGGCGCCGAGTTCCCCGAACTTGACGGCATCTACTTCTACGGCGACTTCGGCAGTGGACGCATCTGGGGAGCACAACCCACCGACGGAGGCGAGAGGAACCGCGAGCTGCTCGATAGCAGCCTGCAGGTCGTGTCGTTCGGCGAGGACGATGACGGCGAGCTGTACGTGCTCGACTTCGCTGGCACGCTGTACCGCGTCACCGCGAACTAGCCGAGAAGCTCGCCAGCCGCGCCACCAACGCGTCGATGTCGCCAGGCTCGGTGTCCCACGAGCAGACCAGCCGCACCTCATCGGCGGCCTCGTTCCAGGTGTAGAACGTGAACTCGCTCCTGGAGCGGCTCGATCGCGTCGTGTGGAAGCACGGCGAAGACCTCGTTGGCCTGCACGCGCTGCGTCACCCGCACGCCCGGCACGACCGCGAGCTTCTCGGCAAGCAGGCGCGCCATCTCGTTGGCGTGTGCGGCCAGCTCGAGCCACAGACCGCCTTCGAGCATCGCGTCGAACTGCGCGGTGATGAAGCGCATCTTGCTCGCGAGCTGGCAGGACTGCTTGCGCACATAGGGCACCGCGTCGGTGCGCGCGTCGCCGAACAGCACCAGCGCCTCGCCCATGACCATGCCGTTCTTGGTGCCGCCGAAGCACAGCGCGTCCACGCCGGCGTCCGTCGTGAACTCGCGAACGGGCACGCCCAGGTGCACCGCCGCGTTCGCGAGTCGCGCGCCATCCATGTGCAGCACCATGCCGTGCTCGTGCGCGAGGTCCGCAAGCGCACGAACCTCATCTGCCGAGTAGACGGTGCCGTACTCGCTCGCCTGCGAGATCGAAATCGCTCGCGGCTGCGCGTGATGCTCGAAGCCGAAGCCGGTCAGGTGCGGTCGCACGAGCTCGGGCGTGAGCTTGCCGTCGGGCGTGGGCACCGGCACGAGCTTCACGTTCGCGACGTGCTCGGGCGCGCCGCACTCGTCGATGTTGATGTGCGCGGTCTCGGGACAGATGACCGCGTCGTACGCGCGGCACAGCGAGCCGAGCGCGACCACGTTGGCGCCGGTTCCGGTGAGCGTGAAGTGCACGTCGCAGTCGTCGCCGAGCAGCTCACGAACGCGCGCGACCGCGCGCTTCGTCCACGGGTCGCCGCCGTAGGCGGGCGAGTGTCCCTCGTTGGCGGCAGCCATCGCTTCGAGCATGCGCGGGTGTGCGCCGGAATGGTTGTCCGAGCCGAATCCTCGGCAAGTATCGGTCACAGAAGACGCCTCCTCAGATGCTCGGAATGCGGACGACTACAGAATAGAGCAAGGCTGAATGATGTTGTCTGAACATGGGTATCTTTCCTTGGGACGTGGTATGCACACGTCTGTAGGTCGACGGAGCGCAGAAGGCAGGCAGCAGAAGGAAGTACTCCGACTGCGACGAGCTACGCCGCCAGATGACCTGCACGGGACCCAGGGACGGGTCGAGACGGTCGAATGGAGGAACTATGAGGGGAAAGAGAACGTTCGTGCTGGTTGCGCTCGCGATGCTTCTAGTGTTCGCCACTATGGGGATCACGGGATGCAGCAGCGACGAAGCAGACACCACAGAAACGACTACGGAAGAAACGACTACCGAGACGATGACAATCGCTCTCCTGCTTCCGGAGACGAAAACGGCCCGCTATGAGACCCAGGACAAGCCGCTCTTCGAAGAGCGAGTCGCCGAGCTCAACCCCGACATCGAGATTCTGTACAGCAACGCCAACCAGGATGCGACCGAGCAGCAGTCACAAGCTGAAGCTGCTCTCACCAACGGTGCGGACGTGCTCGTACTCGACCCCGTAGACTCGGCTTCGGCTGCGTCGATTGTTGACATGGCCGCGGAACAAGGCGTGCCCGTGATCAGCTACGACCGTCTGATCCTCGATGCGCCCGTGGACTACTACGTCTCATTCGACAATGAGAAGGTAGGCAGTCTGCAGGGACAGGCCTTGCTCGACAAGTTGACCGAAGACGGCAACGCGGGTGGGACCATAGTGATGATCAACGGCTCCCCCACTGATAACAACGCCACGCTGTTCAAGGCTGGCGCCCACAGCGTTCTCGACGGCAAGGTGGAGATCGGCGTCGAGTACGACACGCCGGACTGGAGCCCCGATCAAGCACAGACCGAGATGGATCAAGCGATCACGGCCCTCGGTGCGGACGGGTTCGTAGGTGTCTACTGTGCCAATGACGGCACGTGCGGTGGCGCCATCGCCGCAATGAAGGGCGCCGGAATCGACCCGACCACGATTCCTTCTACCGGTCAGGACGCCGAGCTTGCCGGTATCCAGCGCGTTCTGCTGGGCGAGCAGTACATGACCGTCTACAAGGCCATCAAGGCCGAGGCTTATGCCGCTGCGGAACTCGCCGTCGGTCTCGTAGACGGATCGGGCGTTCCTTCGGGCATGGAGCTCAGCAGCGTTGCCAATGGCTTTGGGGACATCCCCTCAGTTCTGCTGGCCCCCGTTGCAGTGACCAAGGAGAACATCAAAGACACGGTGGTTGCCGACGGTTTCTGGTCGGTCGAAGAGATTCTGAACACGCCAGAGCTCATAACGGCTGGCGAAGCAGTAGGACTCACCAAGTGACAACTGCTCTTCCGAGCACACATGCGACAGATGTGACGTCGCACTTGCTCTCGCTCAAGGGCTTGAGCAAGGCGTTTGGCGCCAACCAGGCCCTCTCCGGCGTCGACTTCGAGGTCGACGCCGGAGAGGTTGTCGCGCTTGTCGGCGACAACGGGGCAGGCAAATCGACTCTCATCAAGGCCATCGCCGGCGTACAGCCACCCGACGAAGGTGAATTCTACTTCAACGGCAAACCGGTCAAGATCTCCAGCCCCCAGGATGCCACTGCACTGGGGATCGCCACCGTCTACCAGGATCTTGCCCTATGCGACAACCTCGACGTAGTCGCCAACCTGTATCTGGGTCGCGAGTTGTTCTCGTCTCCACTGACGAGAGCCGCCCACTTCATAGACGAGACGTCCATGGAGAAGAGCTCTCTGAAGTTGCTCGAGTCACTCGCCGTGACGACAATCCAGGACGTACGCGTCCATGTGGGGTCGCTCTCGGGTGGTCAGCGACAGGCCGTCGCAATAACGCGATCGCTGCTTGGCGAGCCGTGCGTGGTTCTGCTCGACGAGCCGACCGCTGCCTTGGGAGTCTCGCAAACCGAGCAGGTCCTCAACCTCATCCACACGCTGCGTGAGCGCGGACTTGGTGTCGTGATCATCAGCCACAACCTTGAGAACGTGTTTGAAGTCGCTGATCGAATCATTGTCTTGCGCCTGGGTCAGCGCGCCGCCACCTTCGATGTGCGCGGCGCCAGCAAGGAAGACGTCGTCGGTGCCATCACTGGCGCGGAGTTTGGCGCCTCGTCCGCAGAGCACGAGGGGGACGCATGAGCGTCGACCAACAGAGTGCGGCACCGGCATCCGGCGTGAAGGGGATGCTCCAAGACATCGGCCGCAAGCTCGCGCAGGGCGAGGCTGGCCCTCTGCTCGTGCTGTTCATGGTCGCGATAATCTGGACGTTCTTCCAGTACCAGAACGATCGTTTCCTTAGCCCAGGCAACCTCACCAACCTCATGCTGCAGCAGTCCGCAGTCGCCACGATCTCGATCGGCGTCGTGCTCATATTGTTGCTCGGCGAGATCGACCTATCGGTCGGTGCCGTCAGCGGCTTCTGCGCGTCGGTTCTGGCGGTGCTCAACGTGCAGCGCGGCGTCTCGCCAATCTTGGCAATTGGCGCTGCTTTGGGACTCGGAATGGTTATCGGGTTGTTCTACGGCTTCATGGTGACGCGGTTCAGAATCCCGTCGTTCGTCGTCACGTTGGCGGGCTCGCTCGCGCTTCTCGGATTGCAGCTCTACGTGCTTGGCGGCACGGGCACCGTCAACATAAGCAATGACCTCATCCTGGGCCTAACGGGAACGTTCTTCTCCCCCGTTGTGGGGTGGATCGTCGCAGCCCTTGGCATCGCGGCGATCTTCGTCTTCGGCTTGATCGGGCACACGCGACGGCGTGCAGCGGGGTTGCAAGCAGGCTCAATCCGCGGCCTGATCTTCCGCGTTGCGATGATAGGAGCGGCGATCTTCGCGCTGGTCTGCGTCGTCAATCAGGATCGAGGTCTCCCGCTCGTCGTGTGCATCGTTTTCGGACTGGCACTCGGATTCGCCTACCTGACCGAGCGTACGCGTTTCGGTCGCCATATCTTCGCCGTAGGCGGCAATGACGAAGCTGCCAGGCGCGCCGGCATCAAGATCGACAACGTGCGTGTTCTGGTCTTCATGCTCGGCTCGACCCTTGCGGCCGCCGGTGGCATCCTCGGCGCTTCACGGCTCATGGCGGTGAACCAATCATCGGGCGGCAGCGACCTGCTGCTGATGGCAATCGCCGGACCGGTGATCGCCGGGACGAGCCTCTTCGGCGGACGAGGGTCTGTGTGGTCGGCCCTGCTCGGCGCGTTGGTGATCGGCTCGATCGCCAACGGCATGAACCTGCTCGCATTCGAGTCCTCGGTGAAGTACATCGTCACCGGCACCGTGCTGATCGCGGCCGTCACGATCGAAGCCGTGACACGCATGAAGCGACAGTCGGGAAGGTAGCTTCTTCAGGGACGCTACTCGGCGCCCGAAATCACCCGACACGGATTGCCCGCTGCAGTGACTCCCGGCCCGAATCGAACGCGTCACAACGCTGCCCGCACCGATGATCGTGTCGCGCCCGATCTCGACTCCCGGCAACACGATCACGCCACCCCCGAGCCACGCGCGTTCTCCGATTGTGATGGCATGGGCCGACTCGAGCCCGCCGGCACGTTGCCCCGCATCCCGCGGGTGGTCCGATGTGAGCAACTGCACACCCGGACCGAGCTGCACGTCATCACCGAGCGTGATGGGTGCGGCATCCAGGAAGACGCAGTCCATGTTCACGTACACTCGCGCACCCATGCTGATCTGCGTGCCGTAGTCGCAGTAGAAAGGCGCCTCCACCCACGAGCCGTCGCCCATCTCGCCGAGGAGTTCGCGCAGCAGCGTAGTGCGCGCGTCATCATCGGCCGGGTCGAACATGCCGAATCGTTGCGTGAGCCGCCGGGCACGGATGCGCCCGTCGACCAACTCCTGATCGCTCGCGTCGTAGGGCTCGCCGAGGACCATCTTCTCTCGCTCGTTCACCAGGCTCCTCCTCAAAACGCAGCCGGACCGCGCGCCCGGCTCACGACTTCCCAGCATACGCCGCGAGAATGACATCCATCTGCGCGTTCACGGCCTCGTCTACGCGTCGGCGACGCTCGTCGGCCGCGAACCACGCCACCGTCCTGCGAATGCCCTCCTGGAACGGAATCGTCGCCTCGAAGCCAGGCACGAACGACTTGATCTTGCTGTTGTCGAACACCGCGCTCCACGTCTTGTCGCCCAGCAGGCTCCCGGCGAGCTCGGGCGCCACCCGCGCGATGAAGTCGGACGGGATGTGCACGATATTGGCCTCGACACCCAGCGCCTCGGCGATCGTCTGCGTAGATCTGGTTCCACGTCAGCACCTCGTCCGAGGTGATGTGGAACGCCTCGCCCACCGCCCGCTCGTTTCCCAGCAGGCCGAGAAGCCCTCGCCCGAAATCCTCGGCGTGCGTCACGACCCACAGCGACGAGCCGTCGCCGTGCACGATGATCGGCCGCCCGCGCTCCAGCCGATCGGCCAGCGTGTAACAGCCCCACCCACCGATCGCGATCGGGAAGTTCGTGTCGTACGTCAGAGAAGGACGCACGATCGTCACCGGGAAGCCTTCGTCGCGATACGCCTGCAGCAGCCGCTGCTCGCAGGCGATCTTGTCGCGCGAGTAGTCCCAGAACGGGTTGGACAGCGGCGTGGACTCGGTGATGAGGTAGTGCGTCGGCGGCTTCTGATACGCCGAGGCCGAGCTGATGAAGACGTACTGCCTGACCCGGCCGCGAAACAGCGCCAGATCGCGCTCGATGTCGTCCGGCGTGAAAGCGATCCAGTCGACGACGACGTCGAACTCGAGGTCCTCGCAGCGCGGCGCGCGCGGCGCGCGGATCACGTACATCGGCGGTCAGCTGATGCGCACCGGGCAGCTCCGCAGCATGCGATCCGCGATTGAGCACGTAGAGCTCGTGCCCCGCAGCTGATCGCCATCCGGCTGACCGCCGTGCTGATGAAGCCGGTGCCACCTATGAACAGCAGTCTCACGACAATCCAGTCCTTTGCTCCTGCAGATCATGTCGATCGCGCAACAATCGCCAGCTAGTACTTCTTCCCCGAGACGGCCAGAGCCAGCACGATACTCCCCTACTGCGCGCGTGGTGGACCGAACGACTCAGGGTACCTCGTCACGCCTCCGTCACTTGAACCGCCTCAGCATCGTCACAGCGTTGTCCGCCTCTGCCAACGGCGTGAATCCGAATCGCTCGTACAGACGCAGCGCGGGGTTGTCCTTCTCAACGCTCAGACTCAGAGCGCGGATCTCCTGGCTCTCCGCCGCATCAAGCAGTTGGCCGAGTAATGCCGGGCCGATACCTTGCCCGCGATACTCGCGGGTCACGCCGATGCCTATCTCGGGTGTGGAGGCATCGACGTAGCCGTACGAGTGGGTCGTATCGGTCCAGTAGCGGTACCACGCTGCCCCAACGGGACCGTCGTGGGTCTCGGCTATGACGGCGGTGTCGCCTTCGCGACCCCAATCGGCGAGCGAGTACGCGTGCCCCGTCTCGGCGATACGCGCCTCCGGAGTCGTCCGCGACGACGCTGAATCTCCGCCGACTCACTCAGGGCGTGATTCACCGACATCACCGAGCGCAGATTGGCCGAACTGGAACTCAAGCAGCATCGAGACCACCTCGAGGAGCTCGTGGAGGCACGCACGCTCGAACTCGGCGAGGCCAACGCTGAGCTTGAGCAGGCACTGGACAGCCTGACCGAGATCAACGCTGAGCTTGAAGATGCCACGGCCGCCAAGAGCCAGTTCCTTGCCAACATGAGCCACGAACTGCGCACTCCCCTGAATTCAATCATCGGGTTCGCGGGCATGCTCGCGGGCGGCATGGTCGGCCCCCTCACTGACGAGCAGACACTACAGGCCGGCATGATCCAGAAGTCCGGCAAGCAACTACTCGAGTTGGTCAACGACATTCTCGACCTCTCCAGGATAGAGGCCGGTGCGACAGACATCCGTCCCCTGCCACTGGACCCGGTCGAGGTCGTCATGGATGTCGCCGACGCAGTGCGTCCACTCGCCGCCGAGAAGGGCCTCGAGCTGCACGCGGAGACACCGGGCAAGAGCATGGTCGTCGTGACCGACAAGGAGAAACTGAGACAGATACTCACGAACATAGTTGGCAACGCCATCAAGTTCACCACGGTGGGTGAGGTGTCCATCGAAGTCAAGATTCGCGACGATGCACGCATCGCGTTCATCGTCAGCGACACCGGACCTGGAATCCCTCCGGCGACATCGAGCACATCTGTCGACTGTTTCACCGGCGAGCGCGATCCGTGGACGCCGCAGCCGGGAACCGGTCGGGTGTGGCGTCTCTCAGGACTTGGCGCATCTGCTTGGCGGCGAAATCTGCGTGACCACCGTCGAAGGCCAGGGCTCGACTTTCACGCTGCTGCTACCCGTGTGACGCGCTCGAGGTGACGCCGCAGGTTCATCTTCGGCTGTCTCTACCGCGCACTCACACAAATGCCTAGATCCGGAGAAGACCTACGACAGTGGTCCAGCGTCGAGGAAGGAGTTTGCATCGAAGCGGTCTCGCTGCGCGTCTGTACGCATGCGGTGTGCCCGGCTACGCGCCGAGGAACTCCAGCACGCTCTCGCTGAGTGCTTCCGTATGCAAGTGGATGAGATCGTGACCGGCGTCCGGGAAGACCTTCGTCTCGATCTGAGGTGCCACGGCGGCAAGGCGCGACACGGCCGCGTTGACCGCGCACAGCTTCTCGCGCTCGCCCGCGACCACGAGGATCGGCACCCGGATACCGCGGAGTTCGGCGTCGCTGAACCTCCTGTTCGTATCCTTGGCGAGCGGACGTGCGCTGAAAGACCGCAGCCCCAACACTATCTCGTCGATGTAGCCGTCGAGGACACTCTGGGCAGGCCCACCAGAGTGCGCCGCGTCCGGCATGAGCCAGTGCATGAGTGCGCCGGCTGTTCGCCGCGACGGCACCAGAAGGCACGCTGCGGCGAGCAGTGCGCCGGGCATGGCCCGTCCAGTGCCCGGGACAGTACGATGCCGCCTGGCGACAGCCACACCACCTTCGCGAGGCGCTGTGGTGCGTGGAGGACGTACTCGGCAGCTATCCAGGCTCCGAGCGAGCAACCCACGATGTTGATGCCGTTGTCGAGGCCTAGTGCATCGAACAGCCCGTCGAGCCACGCCACGTACTCTGCGGCGCTCGTCTTGGGTCGAGCGTTCACACTGCGCCCAAAGTCGTAGACGTTGTCCACCGCGTAGACGCGATACGCCTGGGAAAACGCCTCGGTCATCGCGGTCGGCCACATCAGCGAGTCGGACCATATGCCCGGGAACAGGACCAGCGGTGGTCCATCGACGGGCCCGCTGATCCGTACGAACGTCTGGCCGTGGTCCGTGTGGACCATCCTGGTCTCCGAGGCGACCGGCCATGACTCGGCCCGCTCGTCGTAGTGCGCCAGGTAGCGATCGCGAGCCTCGGCCGAGCGGAATGGATAGCACTCAGGCAGTGCAGTGGTTTGCATGGTCGTCCCCCCGCAATCAGAGTACCCGAACCGAGACCGCCTGAGTGGACCGCGACGCCAACTCGACGCGAGGGTCAGGTGAGCGCGAACACCGCAACGAAGATGATGATGGCTATGACGACGAAGAAGCCGAATATCCCCAGCCCGACCCACAGCGCGGAGTAGGGATTCCGACTGCGCAGCCTCTGCGCGAACTGCTCGGCCGATGAAAGTTCCTCTGTTATCTGCGGCGCGGGCAGCGCTTCGGCCGCCTGCACCACGCGAATGAGGTCGTCGACCCACAGCTTGGCCTGCTCGGCCGTGATGTCGATCCCGAACATCCTCCGGTTGCCGCTGAGCAGCAGGAAGAGCGTGCCGGGCCTCAGAATCACCTGCTGTCGGGTGAATACCGTGCTGCCCAGCTGCGTGAGACGACGCAAAGCTCCTGTTGCCGAGGAATCGGCGAGCAATGCGCGGGTCCATGTCTCGTCGAGCGGGAAGACGCTCAGAGCGGCGAGCTCCGGATCGGCCAGAGCCAGAGGTGTCTTGCCGGCCAGGTCCGCGAAGAAGGTCGTGTCGGTCTGATGCTCGGTGATGCCGAAGCGCGTGCGTAACGGCGTTTCGATCTCGATTTGGAGAAACGGTCCGCGCCACAGATACACGTCCGTCTGCCGTCCGTATACGGTGCCGTGGTACTGGCGAAAGAACGACATGTAGGCCGTGCCCTCAAGCCCCAGGGGCACGAACAGCGCATCCAGCTTCGAGGCGCGGTGCTTGGCCGTACCGAAAAGGAACGCGACCCCGATGAGCAGCGGCGTCAGCCACAGAAGCGCCACGACGACGAGGACCCCGGGTGAGAAGTCGAACGTGGTCACGAGCCAAAGGGTCGTCCCGACCCCGCACAGCCCCAGGGGAAGGCCGATTGCCACAGAGATCAGCTGGACCACGATCCCGCGCTTGCAGCCCATTCCTATGTCGCGCGTGACGGTCGCCATGTCTGCCTCCGTTCGTTCTGTGGCTGATTCCGATCGCCGGCCCGGCCTTGCGTGCTTGCGCCTCGAAACGCTCAAGCGCTCACCTGATTCTAGCGCTCCCGCCGTCTGCTCAGAGCGCAAGCTGGCTACCCCTGCAGTGTTTCGAGACTGCCTACCGTGGGCATTCCTACCCCGGAGACTCACCGAGACGCGCGAAGGATCGGCTGATGCGCGACTGGCAATGGAAAGAGTACTGGGCATCCACGGCGGGCAGCGTACTGACCGTGGCGCAGGTCGTGCTCTGGATCGTCAACGGATCCGGCGAGGTGAGATGGCTCGCTTTGCTGGGAGTCGCACTGTGGTCGGTGGGAGTCATCTTCTCGTGGGTCCCCATCATCCAGTTCAAGCGGCAGGGTGGCGTTGCCAAGGGCGAGAGCTACGTCAAGACGACCGTGCTTGTCGACACGGGGATATACGCGATCGTGCGACATCCACAGTTCATCTCATGGCCGATGTTCAGCGTCGCACTCATGCTCATCGTGCAAAGCTGGCTCGTGGTCGCACTGGGCGTCGTCTCAATCGCGCTGTACGTCCAGGACTTCAGCAAGGTTGACGCGATGAACATCGACAAATTCGGCGACGCATACCGCGACTACATGGAACGAGTGCCCGCGTGGAACCCGGTAGCCGGTGTCTGGCGCTGGGCCCGACGGTAGACGCTGTCAGGTGGCGCCCTCTGCGGTAATCCCGGCACGCTCCAGCACGCGCCTGGCCGCACGACGCGCTGCGTCGGCCGGTATCGGCGGATAGGACACCTCGGCACCAAGGTTGTCCACGATCGCATCGGCCAGCTGCTCGGCACTCGTCGACGACAGGCGCATCCGCACTCCGGCGCCGTGCCGGGCCAGACGGCTTGCGACGGTGACCTCTTGCTCTGACTGGTTCTCGATCGGGAAGAACAGGAACGGCACACGCAAGACTTCCAGCTCGAGCGTCGTGGTTCCGCCGCCCTGCACGATCCCTAGGTCGCACGCAGCCAGGTGACGCCACAGCTCGTCGACCATGCCGTAGCATTCGACCTGCTCGGGGAGATCGAGCGACTTCGGGTCGATGCGCGGCCCCGCGACGACGATCATCCGCAGGCCGGGGATGCGGTTCGCGACGAGCGGGTAGGCTCGCCCGCACAGTTCGAGCAGATCGCGCCCGATCGACGTGCCGCCCACCGTGCAGACGACTACCGGTTCCTCGCCGTAGCCGAGCTCCTGGCGCAAGGCGTCTCTCGGCGGCATGCTCTCGGTGTCGAAGCACACCGGGTAGCCCACGAACTCGACGTGCTTCTGAGCGTATCGGCGACGGTTGGGCAGCAGGGCACCGAACCGACGTGTCGAGCACGTCCTCGATCTCGCCGAAGAAGATGGCTGCGTTTCGCCCGCGTGTAGTCACCCGCCATTCCTGCGACCACACAAGGTTGAGCATCCACGCGCCGAGATGCTCGAGAGCGCTGCCGGACGTGACCTCCATGCCCCAGAAGTCGTACATCATCACAAACGGGATGGGCGGAAGCACGTGCATGCCGAAGAAGTTGGAGACGGGAATCTCGTAGGTCTCGTTGCCCGACGATGACGTCGTATTCGCCGCGGGATGCAACGTCGCCGATCAAGCGCGCATTGTGAAACCAGGCGACCAGGGCTCGGTAGACGTATGCGGTGAGACTGAGACTGCCATTGCGCGACACCATCTCTGCAACGTCGGTCTCGCCACGGTACTCCGACTGGCGGGGCGCGAGCGTCTCGCCCGCTTCGATCAGCACGTCACTTGCCGGTGAGCCGGCAATCCACTCGATCTCGATCGTGGGGCACATGCTGCGCAGCTCGCGCGCGACAGCAAGATCCCGGGTCACATGTCCCAGGCCGACGCGAGCCACTCACATACAGAACCCTGTGCCCCATGACGCTTCCTCGAAATACAACATGGTCGTCTGCGAGCTTGCGCTTCCATTATGCGACACCCTGCGCGCATCTTCTGCCAGAAGCGCGAGTTCGCCCGGTCGCTGATGCGGACACCGTCTCCCCGCTGCGTAGTACCATGATCTGACAGCATATGAGTCGGGCCGGGGAGACAGGGGACACGATGCGCGCACAAGGGAAGACCGTGGCGGTTACCGGTGGCGGCAACGGCATCGGGCGAGAACTGGTGCTGGAGCTCCTGAACAGGGGTGCCCGCGTTGCGGCCCTCGACATCAGCGAGGCGGGGCTGAAAGAGACGCTCGAGCTCGCCGGGTCGAAGAAGGACCGGGTTTCGACCCACGTCGTGAACGTCTCGGACAGGGAAGCCGTCGGCGCACTCCCCGAAGCGATCATCGCGGCGCACGGCCAGGTGGATGGCCTGATCAACTGCGCGGGCATCATTCAGCCGTTCGTGCGCTTCAACGACCTGGAATACGACGCCATCGAGCGCATCACCAACGTGAACTACTGGGGTCCGATCAACATGGTCAAGGCGTTCCTGCCGGTGCTTCTCAAGCGTCCCGAGGCGCACATCGTGAACGTCTCGAGCATGGGTGGATTCGTGCCGGTACCTGGTCAGACGATGTACGGCGCCACCAAAGCTGCCGTGATGCTGTTCACCGAGGGTCTTCACTCCGAGCTCACAGACACCAGCGTCGATGTGACGCTCGTCTTCCCGGGCGCGATACACACCGATATCTCCAAGAACTCCGGCGTGGGCGCTCCGGATGGCGCCGAAATGGAAGCGAGCGCGTCGAAGATCAAGATGACCGAACCGGATGCAGCGGCTCGGATGATCCTCGACGGCATGGAGAAGAACGCCTACCGGGTGATGGTGGGATCGGACGCCAAGATGCTGGACCGGCTGTCTCGTCTGTCGCCACAGCGGGCAGCCTCGATCATCTACAAGCAGATGAAAGAGCTGCTGCCGTCCTAGCTGCTTCCGGACTTGAGAACGTGACTACCCAAGGAAGCGCCTGAGGAGCGCTGCTTGGGCCACAAGCTCGCTCAACTGCGTGGTCGCTTCGTCGCGAAGTGCCTGCTGCATCTTGCGCACGAGATCCAGGTGCCCTGTATTCGCCGAGTAGTCGAACCCGGCACGGTCAAGCGCGTTTCGCAGCGAATCCGTCATCAGCGGTCCATCGAAGTCGGTGAAGCACAATGCCTCGCTGATCTTCGCCTCGAAGGAAGGATAGACCTCGTGCACTAGGGCGAGGTCGCTGTCCGTCAGCGATTCAAAGCCGATGAGTTCCGGAGGCAGGCCGAGGGAGTAGAGCGAGCAGGTGAACGAGATCGCGCGCGGCAACGTCACGTCGCCGAGTTCGCGGGCGTAGCCGAATAGTCCGATGTGCAGCTTGCGGGCTCTGCGCGCGGGCACATACTTCGCCATGCGATTGATGTGCGGCGCCAGCTCGACGATGCGTTGCCGGTACGCTTCGCTGTAGCGCTCGATGATCGGCAATGCGCGCTCGACATCGACCGGCGTGGGGGCTCCGATGTCGCGCTGCTTCAGGTGCTCGCACGCGGCCTTCACCTGGTCGGCGGGGTAGTCGTACTTGAACGCCGACTGGATGCTGAACGTCACGACGCTCGGGTACTCCCTGCCTACCCGCTCGGCCGTCACCGGCGACAGACCGCCGCGGAACGGAGCAGAGCCCATTCCAAGCATCGGGTGCAGCCTCACACCCGTGCGAGCGGACAACTCACCGAAACCCGCGAGTGCGATCTTGTTCGACAGTGCCGCGGACACGAGGCCGTAGTTCATAGCGGTATCGGAGCGCGCCAGGAACACGCGTTGGTCGGCGATGTCTTTGTCGCGGAGGTACTCCTCGACGATATCTGCCGCACGCAACATGACCGGCACGTCTTCGAACAGCGGAATGACGTCGACGCGCTCGGGGCGAAACTCGCCGATCCACTCGGCGATAGTGATGTCGTCATCGCCGAAGCTGGCGTGCTGACGCCCGACGATGTGGTCCGCGTAGTAGCGGTAGATCCGGTTGATGCAGCGCGCCGAGGTCGTCATCGGCAAGATGACCTCGAAGATCGGTGCAACGTCGCGACCGTAGAACAGCCGGGCGGCATCGTAGGACCGCGGTATGCTCTCCAGCGTCTCGAGCAGGACCTTCGCTTCTGTGGTCTCCACGGTCGGGTTGGGCACGCGCAACGTCAGCCGCAGGTCTTCGCCGAGAACGTTCTCATGGAAGTACTCCGGATAGAACGAGAGCAGCTTCTTGACGACGTAGGTGTCGATCTCCTTGCCCTCGGCATCCCACATCTGCTCGTCGCACCCGAGATGCGAGTAGGCGTAGAACGCCTCACGTATCTCGTCTTCGCCGGAGAGCACGGACGAGGTGGCGAAGAACGGGACGGTAGCGTTGTCCGGATGCTGCGTGCTCATGCATCGGGGGATACGTGGCATGTGATCTCCTGACCGCCGGGTGCTGCTTCTTCAGCCTAGCGCTGTCGTGAGCCAGCTGGAAGCGTGGTTCGGCGAATCGTCACTGACTACCGAGGGCGTGCGGGGACCGGTCGACTTGGCGGGGAAGTCTTCGTGTCACCGCCTGGACTGGCCAGTTGTCGCTCGAGATCTGTGAATGCGTCAATCACGCCTCGAGCTTCAAACACGCGGTTCCGACGGCCCACCGTGACCTGCTTGAGGACTCCCGCATTCTCGAGTCGAGCGATTGCCTGATTCACTTGTGGCTTACTGCGGTTCAGCATCGTCATCGCCGTCTTCACACTCAGGATCGGAGTTCCCGGGAGGACGCGGAGCAGTAAGTCCACGGATGAACCGCGACGTACTGCCCCAATCTTGCCTCTCCAATCCGCTTCAATCGCTTGGCATCGACGCTCAAAGGCTTCTGCATCCTCTATGGCTCGCACGCACGCAGCAGCGAATGTGCCGACCCACGCGTTGAGGCCCGCAACGGCCTCGTGGCTATCTGGTGCGCCCACGTATCTGTAGGCCGTCAGCCCGTGAATGTAGTCTTCTGCCCTCGTCGCCAACACCAATGAGATTGGAGGCTGGACCTGCCGAGACAGACGGCGGCGACGCAGAATCAGGTGCATCAGTGCTCGCCCAGTACGACCATTTCCATCTGCGAATGGGTGGATGGTCTCGAACTGGGCGTGCGCAAGCGCCGCCTGCATGACTGCGGGCAGCGAATCGCCGTTGCAGAACTCTGCCAGGTCGTCGAGGAGTGCAGACACCTCATCGGGCGGCGGGGGCACATAGGCTGCGGAGCATGGGTTGTACGCGCTTCCGCCGATCCAGTTCTGTGCTCTCGCGAATGCGACCTGCGTGATCATGCAGTGGCGTATCGACTAGTAGACACCGGTGAATCTCAAGGATGGTGTCGCGAGTGATGATGTCCTCCCGATCACCGACGTCAAGGGCTTCACGCATCGCGTCAATGTTCCCAAGAATCTCGTCAGCTGTGAGATCTGCCGGCGCATCGCCCATCAGTCGCGCAGCTTCTGCTCGCAACAGGCGCCGAGGTCCGACCTCGAGGCCTTCGATCTTCGACGAAGCCACGCATTCAGCCCGTAGGAGTAGGCGGGCCAGGACCTCTGTGTCCGTCAGCGCGGTTGCCCTTGCGTCCAATCGGGCGATGGCTGTTTCGGCATCAGCAACGTCTGCCGCGACCTCGCCCGCTAGGTTTGTTGCGCGCTTTCTGAGGGTGTCGGGCAGGTAGGCTTCATAGTCGCACGAGCGCCGGTCGGCACGGGGCACGCCCGAGACAGCTTCACTCACCCACCGATTGCGTATGACGCTAGCCATTACTCTCACCTCGCCTTAGTTAGGCTTGTACGCTAAACCTAACTAAGAAGTCAAGGTAGTAAGGCTTCTGAGTCAACTGATCAGGCGTCGTCTTTGTCAGGCTCCACGTCGCGGACCTTGCCCATGACGCGCTCGAACTTGGAGCGGTCACCTCTAGCGGCACGCTCTTCGAGGTAGTCCACCGTCATGAGAGCCGACATCTGACCCCTCCACTTCACCGCACGCAGTCCAAGGAGCTCACGCACGTAGGACTCGCTGGGTTCGTCGACGCCTACGGCCGCCGAGGAATCGTACTCCGTTGACTGGCGGATGTGCTTCGCCAGCACAGAGCCGATCGCGTGGATGGCGTCATGGCGACCGAGACCCTCTGCGAGGAGCCGTTCCAGCGTGGCTGCGACGGGCGTCTTGTCTCCCATTGCGATCTGGTTCTCGACCACCAGGTGGATGGCTGCGTGCAACCTGGAGCCCGGCAGCTCCTCGTCGTTGCGCGGGGAACCCTGCACCAGATTCATTCGCTCCGACTCGTCCAAGGACAGCCACCACTCAGGATCGGGACCGCGCTCCGGGTCATACTCGCCCATGGCCCTCCTTCCGGTGAGCGTGTACCGCGAACGTGCTCACGCTTCAGCTGAAGCGCGGGTTGGAGAAGCCCGGAATGCGCAACATTCAGCGTCTACGCGTGCTGACACCGCGTATCTCGGGCAGTTGTAGACGACCTTGCTCGTCGAACAGGAGTTCAAGGAGATACTTGAAGTACACGTCCAGTAGCCGATCGACGCGCTCGTTGTTCGTTCGATCCACTCACGTTTGGCCTGACGCGCCTGGCGGTACGCGAGTTCATACATGGACAGCCACTCGTCGTCGCCCTTCTTGACTATCTCGAACAGCTTGAGTCTCTCTCAAGGTCTTCATTCTGTGTAGCGCTTCCTGTGTACGGTCTCCCATGTGCCTTGATAGTGCCGGAGAAACGCCGAGGCGACTTGTCCCGAATTGCCTTGGTCACCAGTCTGATTCGGGGAGCTGCGCGGATCGAGCTTGTACATGCGCGATATTGCCGTCAGGTATGCCTCCATGCGTTTCTGCAGGATGTAAAGCTCGTTCAGGTAGTTCTCGACGTGATACCGCAGGAAGGCGCCTTTCTCGACTCCAAGTCTTGCGTACGGAAAACGGCGGATATACACAGCGATGTTATGGAGATTGTCCACGGACTCCATGATCTCACCGAATTCGATGAAGTGGTAGCTGTACCACCACCTCGTCAGGGTTGAAGCCCAGGCTTCGGCCTGCTTGTCAACTTCCAGCCAGACCAGCGCACCGATGTTCCTCCGCACCGCTTCATGATCCTCGGCGTCATCTCCAGCAGGTCCCCACCCGGCCCACCGCCTTCAAACGCCGGATGAGATCACCAATCTCCCGGTCGTCGAACGTTCTTGCGCTTCACCTGCAGATTAACTCGCCCGTTGTCGACGTAGCTCGCCGGCCTCATTTTGTCAGTGTGGAAGCACGGGTTGGCACCCCTCGCTAGGTTGGGCGCAGCGAAATCCTTGAAGCCGCATCCGGCAGGCCAGCAATCTCAAAGAGGATACGTCCATAGAGTCTACTCGAAGAGCTGTCCTTTGACGACTGCGTGAGTTTGTCATGTGAGAGGCGTTGATCAGTCGTTAGCCAGTCAGGATCAGCATTGCGATGTCGGAGTCGCCGATAGGCTGCGATCGCCGCATCGCATTCACTATCCGTGATGGAGGGTACTCGCGCTGCACAGAGCAAGTAGAGCTGCCTTCGCGTTGTATCGCTCACCCGACTTGAAAGGCCGGTTCTCTAGCGAGCGCAGCAGGCCTTCGAGAGTGATCGCCACAAGAAGCTCCGAGAGACCCCACGCACGCTGTTCCTGAGAAGCGAGCAACTGCGAAAATGCACCCCATGCTGTATCCAGAAAGACAGAGTCCTGAGCGAGGAAGAGTGACAGCTGCAGGCATTCTTCTGCGGTGGGAGTCTTGAACGGCTCAAACCAGTCAATCGAGCCTAGCCTCGAAGGCTCCCTCCTATACGGGAGGACCTCCCGGTACGCTCTGCTTCTCTCTGCAGTTCGCGCTCAAGAATTCTGGCTCCACACCCCGTGCACAAGGAAACCGCAACGCCAAGCGCGCGACCGAGATTCCAGAGCTGATTCCTGCCCAGCCTTGAATCGGTAGCACTCCAACTCAGCTTCGCGCGATGCTTGGCGTCAAGACGCCCCACGATCTGCACGCCAGCATATTCCGCAGCCATACCTTCAGAGGCTGACATCCGCGAGTACTCGTGCTCACCGATTTGCGTGCTCTCACTGAGTGGCGTGAACAACTTGCTACTTGAGTCCAGAGCCAACGTCACATGTCCGCAGCTGCCTTCCAAGTTCGAGTAACCCTGATCACGCGACAGCAGCCGTTGCACGTCCACCGAGATATGAGATTTGAACATCACGTCTACGCGGTCTACCAGTCCAACTCGCGGAGCGAGCACCCAGTCCAGACCGTCAATTCGCATGCGGATGGTCGTGTAGTCCTTGGGTCGCAACCAACCCTCATACCCAAACCCTAGTCCCTTGGGTGCCGGGGGCCCAGTTCGTTCAACAGCCAGGTCAACCCGTGCACCCGTGTCTGGGTCCCAACGCAGCCAGCCCTTGCCCTTGTACCTTCCGCCGCAATGATCGAATTGACCGTCATGTACGAAGTGCTCACGGGCTCCAGATAGCTAAGAACGTCCATCTAACAGCTCTCGTTTCGACGGTCTGTCGATGTGCAGTGGTGGCGTGAACGTTCTCTTGGCTTCACCTGCAGCGCGAAGCTCTGTCAGGTGGAAGCCAGTGCTAGCAGGGTGCCTTGAGCCGCCGAGTCCTCAGAAGAAGCCCGACCTAGCCATACACGGCACCGTGCACCGCGAAACACCTGCTCAATGCTGTCCTTGCCGTTCACGCCTCTCAACGCTGCACGGATAGTCGCATCCTTCAGGTCGAAGCATCCGGAACTCCCCGTCCGCCATTCTGATGACCCCGAGATGCGTGCGAAGTCCACCCCGTGCGTCGCGGCGATAGGCGCCCAAGCCACGCAGCTTGTCGCCGCGCGTCGGCCAGGTGATGCCCATGTGGGTCAATGATGCTGGGCCTCACGGCCCTTCGCCGCCGACGTCGGAGTGCAGCGACGAAGTCCGGGTACATCTTCCCGCAGCCGCTGCCCGTCTCGTACGGGACGCGGATGGCCCGCTGCCCGCCGCTCGGGTTCCGATACCAGGCGACGAAGTCGGGCCGGGCCGTCTCGACTGTCAAGCACATGTCTCTCCCACGGGCCGAGCGGGTGCGGAACTTGCCGTCCGCGTCGGCGTACAGATGCGCCGGTGTAGCACTCGACCGCTTCTATCACCGGTCATCGTGATCGGGCCGGTCGGCAGCCCCGGGGTGACGTGCTCAGGTTCGCGAGCCATCGCACGGACCTCGGCGTACTTGGCCTTCTTGTCCTCGGACAGGTTCGCGATCGAGTCCCCGTGTGTGTCGAACCACTGCCGAACCCGGCCAGCTGCTTCCGCCTCCACCTTGTCCACAACCTGCGGCACCATCGACAGGGCGATCGTCAGGGTCTTCGCGTCGTAGGGGTCGTCGTCGTGGTCGGTGACCCGCCGACCCCAGAACTGGTCGGCCAACCCGTCACGGAACTTGCGCTTCGCCCCGGCGAACAACCGGTCGATGTCAGCGGCATCCGTGGCGTAGTCCTCCGGGGCCACGGTCGCGGTGCCTGCGGTGATCGTCATCACCTCGACGGTGGCCGTCTGCGCGTCCTTGACCAGCCCGGCCAGTGTGCCGTCGGCGGCCAGGCGGGCCCGCTCGGCGTCGATGACCGACACAAGGAACGTGTCTGCGACCTTGATCGCGTCTGGCAGCAGCCCATCGCCAACGAGCAGCGCGGCGAGCTTGTGGAGGCGTGCGACCTGCGAGCGGTGGATCGGTCCGGGCACCTGGTAAGACGCAAGTCCCTCAACTACGGTGAAGGCTTCGCCCGGCACCTGGGGGTTGCGTGGCGCATCCACCGAGTTCGTATCGATCTCGGTCGGCAGGCCACCCTCGTCCTTCTCCAGCTTCGTCTTGACGGCCTCGACCGCGGTCTTGTCGAAGCTGCGGTAGAAACAGCCGCACGCCGGTTCAGGGTCTCGTCACTGGCGATGCGCCGCGCCAGCGGGGAGCGAACCATGCGACCGATGAGCTGGGCGATGTAGGTCGCGTCCTTCGCGGCTGCGCAGCGACACCATCACCTCAGCGCGGGGGCAGTCCCAGCCGGTGGTCGAGCCGCTCCTTGAAGATGACCAGTCGGACGGCCGGGTGGTCCTGAATGTCCTGCGGCTGAACGTAGTGGACCGTGTGGCCACCGAACTGCTCGGCGGTGTGCGACTTCAATGAGTGCGCAATCGCGTGCCGCCCGCCTAGGCGCGTCCCATTCCTCGACGCACACGTCGAGCAGCGTACCGACATCGGCGGCACTGGCGTTCGGCGGCATCTGGAACGACAATCACGGGCCGGACCGGTGGCTCGTCCTCGGCCTCCGTGTAGGCATTCCACGCCTCGTCCATAGTGCGGAGGCTCGCAGCCGCCTGACGCACCAGCGTCGTCTCCATCGTCTGCGTCTCACCCCGGTAGGAGATGGACAGCACGTCCTTGATGAGTCCTGACTCGCGCACTGCGCTGACCGGAACGGTGACCGGCGAAGAACGCGTTCCTGCGCTCCGGTCTTCACGGCCTCTCGAACCGTTCAGGGGTGGCCGAGATGCCCAGGACGACCGGTGCTGCGGTCACCTGCCCATCGCCGTTCACCAGGCCGCTGGGCGATGGTCTGTTCGTCGCTGGCCGGCTTCCCAGTCCCACGGTGCGCCTCGTCGATGATGAGGTAGTAGTGACGCGCCGTTGTTCGTGATGGTGCGAGAGATCGTGTCCCACAGGACGTTCCGGCGGCGGCCCTCCTTGCGCACCACCAGGTTGGACTTCTTGGCCAGCTTCTGGATGTTGAGGAAGTAGCACCTTGCCGCGGTCGAACTCCGGCTGGTCGAACCCGTCGTCAAGCGTGACCAGCTGTGCCGGCTGGATGCGGTCGGAGGCCTCGAGCAGCTTCTTGCGCGTCTGCTCGTTCAGGGACGGATCATCGGTGAGCCAGAGAAACACCGCGTCCGGGTCCCCGGCGCTGGCCCATCTTCCGGATCCCCAAACAGGATGCGCTCGATGACGGCTGCGGCGATGACCGTCTTGCCAGCGCCGGTGGGGCGCACAGGGACACCGCGCTGTGCTCGCCGTCGGCGGCGTACTCCGCGACTCCCCTTGCGCAGCCCCGCCAGGACTCTCGCGGCGTCGCTTCCTCTTGGTAGTCCTTCAGCTCGAGCTTCACGCGTGCCTCCCAGTGTTGATGGCGAACGACCGCAAGTAGGACTCATACAGACGCACCGGCGTAGCGGTGTCAGGAAGTTCCGCCGACGACCCGCTGGAACACCGCGTCGGAGTCGGTGACGACGAACGCGTGCGTGAGGTCTGGCGTGGCCCACGCATCGATGAAGTCCGGGCCATTCGTCCGCGTCGAACAGGACCCCATATCGAGCCGTCCTCCGGGACGGACCACGAGCCGGTGATCGCGTCGATGCGCGGACCCGTCGGCGCCGGCCATCAGCCACAGCAGCGGGGCAACAGCCTCGAACGCGGCACCGAGCTGAACACGTTGTCCGGGTCCTCGTAGGTCAGGCGTCGAGGAACTCGACGTTCTCCGCGAGCCGTCGCTCATCGGGAACTCATCGGCGAACTTGTAGTCACCCACGACGGGCTTGCCCTCGTGGGTGACACCTGTGACCGCGGCTTCGATGCGGGGCTTGGTGATGTGCTCGAAGATGCCCAGGGCCTCCCACTCGTGGTCGCCCGGGTAGGCCCGCGACTCGGTGAGCGCCTTCTCCGGCGTCAGGGCCGATCTCGTTGTTCGTCACGAGGATGGAACGCCGCCGGCCGTCGTCCTGATGGTTCAGCCGCATCACGGCGTGCGTGGTCGTCCCCGAGCCCCCGAAGAAGTCGAGCAACCAGCGCCTCGGGCTTGTCGCCGACGAAGAACCGTGAGCGTCCTCGACCGCGTAGAGCGACTTCGGGAACGGGAACTCGCGCGACCCGGAATCAGGGCGCGAGGAGGTGGGTCCCTACTGACCCCCCGCATCGTGGGAAGCGATGTCGCCATTGAGTCCTGGAGGGACACAGGTACCACTTGCCTGAGGACGCCTCCACGCATGACGGAGCCGTCCGTTGCGACCCCGACGACCGGGAAGACTCCGCCGTTCGACCTTCTGCTGCTCACCTCGCTTCAGGTAGTAGATGGTCGTCGCCCTCGCCGCCAGTTCCCAGTCTTGCGTGCCCCTTCGATAAGTGCCTGGAGAAGTCGCCGGCTGACCTGCCAGTGACCCTCGGTTCCATCCTTGCGAATCGGCCACACCGCCACATGCCCGGGCCGCGGGATCGGCTCCGCCGTCGGCGTCCATAGAGCGCTTCCCCAACCGAGTCGAAACTCGGGCCGTCGGTCGTCTTGACGCAGAACACGGGGTAGAACGGCTCGGGCTGATCCTCGCGTCGGGCATTCGCCAGTCCCAGAGCTGCCGCAGCAGGTCTCCAGCGGAGACGCAATGACGCGTTCGCCCTTCCCCGTGCCCCAGCTCGAGAGCGCACGGGTTGCCGGCATCGCCCAGCATCACGAAGTAGAGGTACTCGTCAGTACCGGCCAAAGCGCCTAGGCCGCGTCGCCGCCCGCCGGGTTGATGACGACTGCTCACCATCTGGATTCGGCGCCTGCGGGAAGACTTGTTCCAGCAGCATTCCGAGCCGCAGGTACTCCTTCTCGTCGATGGTGACGATGAGGACGGAGTCGTCCGGGTTGAGCAGACGCTTGGCCAGCAGGAGCCGCTTCTCCATGAACGACAGCCACTTGGAGTGCCGGTAGCTGTCGTTGCCGTCCACATAGTCGTTGTTGTACTTCCAGTCTCGGGCGCCGGTGTTGTACGGCGGGTCGATGTAGATGGCAGTCGACCTTGCCCTCGCAGGTGTACAGCAGCGTCTCCAGCGCGTGGTAGTTCTCCGCGTTGATGACCGTGTGGAACGGTTTGTCTCCCGCCACGCTCGATGCGGCCAACGGAGCGTAGACCCGGGTAGATGGGCTGCCCGAACTCGCGGACCACCACGAGATCCTCGACCGGGCTGGTCTCCGTGATCGTCGCCCCGTCATCTCCGCGCCGGCGCAGCTCCGCAGCACCCTCGGACACCTTGACGACCTGCCAGGTGGGCGACATCTGCTCGGCGCGAACTTCGACGGTCGTTCCGCGCCGTACCGGAAGTCCGGGGAGACGGACCTTCTCGGGCAGGTGCCGCTCGAACACGAGACCGAGCTCCCGATCGCCTCGAAGAGGCGCCAGCTCCCGCTCGATGTCGGCCCGCAGCGACACGTCATCGATGCGTGCCAACAGGTCGTCCAGCGCAGCCATTCGGTTCCCTCGTTCAATTGATATCCAGACCTTGCCACAACACAGCCTCCTCGCGGTATCGAAAGCCGCCGACGTGCTCCGCGCAACCCTCACATTCTCTTGATGGCTGCGCGCTCCGATTGCTGCATCGCGCCGCCAATCCGAGACGATCGAGCTATCAGTCGCAATCACCGATCACGGCACTCCTGCTAACGTGTTCTGCGCATGAGCAGACGCCCAGCGCCCTCAGGTCATTCTACCTCCCCGCGTTCTGCTCGATGCGCTTGTTAGGCGCCTGCGCGGACGATTCGACAGCCTTCCTGACGCTCTCGAGGTAGGACGAGGCACAAGCAACCGGAACCTGAGTCCAGCGACTCGAGGGCTCTCAAACCAGTGTCGCGAAGCTCAGGATGTCGAATCGTGAGTCCCGCTATCGCAGCCACGGCGGCATCCTGCGCAGCGGCACCAACAGGCAGGGTCAGGATGGCTCCGTCTTCGACCGCCTGGTTCAACGTCTCGAGGTCCAGCGTGCCCTCATCAGAGTGAAGGTTCTGCAGGACGAACTGGGCCGCATTCTCAGAGACGGCGTAGCCGCTTCTCCCGTTCGCCCTGCTCATCAACTCGGAGAAGAGCGTCTGAAGACGGATTTCCGCCTCGACTTCTGCACTTCGCCTTTCCCGCGCCTCAGCCTGAAGCTTCAGGCGGTACTCCTTGAGTGACATCCACACTCCGACTGCAACAGCAAGCATGGATATGCTGGCAGATACAGTGAGAATCCATTCCTTCAACTGACTGACGTCCATGTTTCGCAACCGCCCCCCGAAGTGCGCCCAACGTCTGACCATGCAGTCCGCACAACCCCACAAACGCAGCTGCACGTTTCCCCATACCCCGCGCCCCCGCACGGGCAATCCCCACGCGCATTCTACTCCTCGGCCCTGCCCTACCCGAACACGTGGAACACGAAGATGAGGTAGTACAGCGAGATGCCCAGAAGGATCGCTCCCGCGATGCGGTTGATCCACGAGCTGTACTTCACGAAGAAGTTCACCATCTTGCGGCTGAACGCGGGCGAGACGAGCGAGAATGCCAGCAGCGGCATGCCGATGCCCAGCCCGTAGAACACGAAGTTCACCTGGTTGGCGATCTGACTCGTGACCGTGCTCGCCCGCAGGAACGCAGCCGTGATGATGGCAGGGTTGCATGGGACAACGATGCCGCCGAAGAAGAACCCGTACAGAAACGCCGACACGTACGGGTTCGCCAGCCGGTTCGGACGCACTTTGCGCTTGATCTTGATGTCGAGAAGCATCAGCACCGCGATGACCGCGAGTACCCCGAACGCGATGGGCGACACCACACCGATCACGCGCGTGAGCGAGACTTGCAGATAGCGCGTGAAGACGAGCCCGAGGACCGCCATGAACGCGATCACGCCTGCGACAACCAGCACACCGAACATGGCCAGCAGCTTGCGGTCGTTGTGCCGCCCCCCGACCGTGCGCGACAGACGCGCGAGAAACGCCGGGTACAGCGGGATCACGCACACCGCCGTCAACGGCGTGATGATGCCGAGCCACAGGAACTCGAGCGCGTTGGAGAACACCCCCACGCCTACGGTCCCGCCTCGAGCTCGGTGCGCAACGTATCGAGGTCTTTGAAGCCGCGTGGCAGCAAGCGTGCTGCGTCTTGGTCTGCTCCGAGCAACACCACCGGCGAAGCCGGGGGCGTGATGATCTCAGGCCCGAACTCCTCTTGCAGCGCCAAGATCATCTCCTCGGTCGCTACGGCGAAGGTGCCCTCGAACCCGTTGTCATTCTTGTGTGCGAGAACGGCGTCCGGCTCTTCGAACGGCTCGGAGTCCATGGCAACGACAACGACATCGGCACCGGACTGGATGAGTTCTGTCAGTGCGCCCAACTGGCGCTTGCACGTGGGTCACCACACCGCGAAGGCTTGGACGTACACCGGCGTGCCCGACAGCTCGCCGATCGTGAACGTCTCGCCGGTCTCGACATCGACCAGCTCGAAGTCGGTCCACGCGAGTGCCGCCGTGCCGGGCGCAGGCGCATCGCCGGCAGTGTCATTCGCGGCATCACCCGCAGCGCCGGTCGAGGGCTCCTCGGCAGGCGTGTCGGAAGAGGGCGTCTCGGCAGTCTCGCTCGAGCACCCCACCATGCCCAGCAGCAGGAGCACAGTCAGGACGATCGATGCGAATCGCTTGTTGAGCCTCATGGATGCCTCCCTGGCGTCTGTCAGTACCTATTCCCCGGTTGGGCACAGTGGACGCAGCCGCTACGGGTATCTAGTGACACAGGCGCGCACTGCGCGACACTCCGACGCGCCGAGAGGAGCCACCATGGGACACTGCGATCACTTCGACTGAATCGACCCGAACCTGGTCACCCAGGCCGAGTACTGCGAGGAGTGCGCGAAGACCGGCGACACGTGGGTCTCGCTCGACGTGTGCAAGGTCTGCGGACACGTGGGCTGCTGCGACTCGTCGAAGAACAAGCACGCCCGCGCGCACTACGAGGAGACCGGGCACGCGATCATCGGGCCGGCGGACCCGGACGGAGGACACGGCGACTGGCTGTGGTGCTACCCGCACAACACCTACGTCGACAAGGACTCGGGCGAGCTGCGGTAGCGCGGCCGGGGTCGCAGCCGGGCTCCTCGGCAGGTCTACTCGTAGGCGATGGCGTCGCGCACGCTCACCTGCGACGCGCGATACGCGGGCGCGAGGCTCGCGAGTGCGGCGATCACGATCACGCAGGCCAGCCACAGCCCCACGCCCGTCCACGAGAACGTGAACTGGAGCGGCATCCCCATCGCTTGCTCGAGCAGGCGCGTGAGCCCAAGGCTCATCGGGTAGGCCAGTACCGTGCCGATCATCCACGCGATGAAGCCCACAGCGATGCCCTCGGTCATGAAGATCTGGTAGATCGAGCGGTGCGACGCGCCCAATGCGCGCATGACGCCGATCTCGCGCGTGGACTCGAGCACGTTGATCGTCATCGTGCCGGTGAGTCCGATCACGCCCACCGCCGCGACCAGGGCGGCCATGATCACGAGAAACGCCACGAGGATCCCGAACTGGTTCGAGGCGCGCTCGCGCATGGCCTGCTGCGTCTCGGTGGTCGCCGCGGCCAGACCGGCATCCTCGAGCCGCCCTTCGAGCGCGATCGCCGTGCGCGCCTGACCGGCCGCCGTGGGGTTCTCGGTCTTCACCATCAGGCTCGTCACCGCGCCTTCGGCACCCACGATCTTGTCGAGATCGCTGCGGTCCGTGAACACGACCGGCCCCATGAGCTGGCCTTGCACGACACCCACCACCGTGAAGTCGTGCTCGACCCCACCGACATCGAGAGTCACCATGCGGCCCACGCGCATCTCGGGCTCGTCTTTGTACACGTCGGTGTTGACCACGATCGCGTCTCGTTCGCCGACCTCGAGCCACCGGCCGTGCACCAGCCTCGGCACGATGAAGTCCGTGTCCGCGGGCAGACCGATCACGTAGAGCGACTCGTTCACGGTGCCGTCGTCGCGCTCGAAGCTCGCCGCTCGCTCGATCCAGGTCTCCACCGCCGTGATGCCGCGCGTCTTGAGGGCCTCGTCCTCGACACTTTGGGCATTCCTCGGCTCTGCGAATCCGATCTGAATGTCGTAGTTCCACCACGAGTCGATCGCGTCGACGGTCGAGATCATCGTCGCGCGCACGCCCAGGACCGCCATCACCACGCCCGAGGCCAGCCCCAGCGTCGTGAGCGTGAGTGCGAGCCGACCCTTGCGCAGAAACGTGTTGCGAAGCGAGAGCGCCACCGGCCGGGGCAGGCCGCGTAGCAGCCCCAGGATGCGGTCGACCAGCCCGTGCCCGAACTGCGCGGCGCTGATGCCGGTCGCGCTCAGAGCGCGCACCACGCTGACGCGCGTGCCCATGCGCACCGGCACCCACGCGGCCACCAGCGGAACGAGCAGGCCCACGGCCACCTCGAGCCACAGCACCCACGCCGGCGGCACGAACGACGTGACGCGGAAGTTGAGTAGCCTGGCGGCGAACTGCGTGAACGCGCGCCCGGCGATCAGGCCGGCGGGCACGCCCACGATCACCGCAAGCACGCCGTAGACCACGACCATCGCCATGTACATGCGCATGACCTGGCTCGATCTGCCGCCTATCGCCTTCATGATCCCGACCTGTCGCACGTGCTGCGACATGATCGCGGACAAGGTGTTGACCACGAGAAATCCCGACAGGAACAGGCACAGCACGCCCAGAGCGAGCAGCAGCAGCGAGACGGCCTTGAAGATGTCGCCCAGGAAGTGACTCCCCGGCTCGGGCACCTGCGTGTTGTAGACGGTCACGCCGCGGGGAGCGAGCGTGCGCTCGGAGATGTCCTCGGCGATCGCGCTTGCCTCGGCACGTGTGATGTCGGGGTCGGACAGCACGATCTGGATGTTGCGGAACGTGTCCGGCTCGCCGAGCATCCGCATGGTGCTGGCGTCCACGAACCCGGTGATCTGCCCCACGAACATCGCCGGGAACGCGTTGATGTCGTGCGCGAAGCCCACCACGCGCAGCTTGTGACGGTCGCCGGACTTGTCCTCGACCGTGAACGTGTCGCCGATCGCGTAGTCGCCCACCTGCTTGGCCGAGCGCTCGAGCACCACCTCGCCCTTGGCCGGCGGCCACTGACCCTCCTCGGGCGTGAGGCGCTGCACGCGGATGTCTTCCAGGTCGCGTGGGTGCCACAGCGTGACCGAGTCCCAGCCTCCCGAGGAGTCGTCCTCGGTGACGTCGTCGGTCGTGTAGCGCAGCGTGGTGGCGTTGCGGGCGTCGGCCGCGGCGACGTCGTCGCGCGCCTCGAGCGCTCGCAAGACGTGCTCGTCGATCCGGCTCGTCGAGAACGCGACCGTCGCTGTCCTCGACGCCGCGTACTCGCGGTCGAACTCGCGCAGCAGGATGCCGCGGCCGCCCATCACCACGCCGATCGCGAAGATGCCCACCGCGATCGAGAGCACCACGAGCAACGTGCGGAAACGGTGTGCGGCCAGATCGCGGGCGACCTTGCGCCAGCGGGGCGCGATCACGGTGCAGGCGCCTCCGTGCGGGGCCGGTTCACCCGCTCCTCGATGATCTCGCCGTCATGCACGTGCAGCGCTCGGCGGACGCGCTCGGCCAGATCGTTGTCGTGCGTGACCATCACGATCGTCTTGTGCCGCTCGACGAGCGCCTCGAATGCGTTGAAGACCGCATCGGCGGTCTTGGAGTCGAGGTTTCCGGTCGGCTCATCGGCGGCGATGATCGCCGGGTCGTTCGCAAGCGCCCGCGCGATCGCCACGCGCTGCTGCTGACCACCGGACAGCGCCGAGGGCAGCTTGTGCGCCTGGTCCACCATCTCGACTTGCTCGAGCAGCTCCATCGCGCGATCGGGCCGCTCGAGCGGGTTGTAGACGTTGCAGAAGTCCATCGGCAGCATGACGTTCTCGACAACCGTCAGCGTCGGGCAGCAGCTGGAAGAACTGGAACACCACGCCGATCGTGCGCCCGCGCCAGATCGCGAGCTGGTTCTCGTTGAGTTCGTGCACCGGCGTGCCGTCGACCATCACCCGTCCCGACGTGGGCCGGTCGATGCCGGTGATCATGTTGATGAGCGTGGTCTTGCCACTGCCGGACTTGCCGATCAGCCCCACGAACTCGCCGGTTCCCACGTGCAGGTTCACGCCCTTGAGCGCGGTGAAGGGCACCTCGCCGGTGTCGTAGGTCTTGACCACCGTGTCGAGCTCGATCAGCGGGCGTGTGCGGCTCGATGGCTGGTTATCGTATGCGTCCATGCGTCTGCCGCGCCTACGTCAAGTCGCGTTCGCGCATATAGCTGAGGAGCCGTATCTCCACGAGGGCGACCACGACGGCGACGAGCCCCGCGATCCCCTTCCACGGCGCCACGGGACGCTCGATTGTGCCCCCTTCGGCGATGACCTTGAACTCCTCGGCATGTATGTCGAACTCGCCGCCATGCTCATCGCACGCGATGTTGAGGATGCCGACGACCTCGACCACGTCGCCCCTGTGCGTGTGATCGCCGTAGACATCGACTTGCTCGGCAAGTTCGTTGGTGACGAACACGCCGATGGCGGTGGAGCCGTCGAGCAGGTTCACCCAGCGGTGGTGCTTGCTGGCACGAAGATCCTCGCCGATCGCCTCGCCTGTCACACGAACGCGCGAACCGTCCAGCGAGCGGTCGATCACCACGAGCTCGGCAGTGGTGAGCTCGAGCACGTCATCGGCGTTCGCGGTCAGCGGAAGGGCCAGCACGGCTACCGCGAGGAGCATGACGACCAGGGACACGTGCTTCGCCAGGTATCTCATGCGCGCCTCCGGGAGACACGCACACGCATGCCCATGATGACGTAGGCGAACAGCGTGAGCACCGCGACGAACTCGAGTCGGCCGGCCCACATCTGGAAGATGTAGAACAACTTGAGGCCCACCGGCATCGTCGGCGACGTGATGCCCGTGGACAGACCGACGTTCGCGGCAGCCGAGATCGACTCGAACATCGCCTCACCGGCACCGTAGCCGTACGCAGCACCGACAAGACCACCGGTGATGTAGGTGACCAGGTACATGATGAACACGATGGCTGCGGCTCCGGTCACCTTCGAAGTCAGGAACCGCTCGCCCAGGTGGTGGTAGCGCGCCAGCATGACCGCAGACTTGGGCGCCGTGGCCTCCTTGACCTGCTGGACCACGGACTTGAAGATGATGCCAAGCCTGAGCGCCTTGATGCCGCCGGCAGTAGACGAGACGGCGCCTCCAGCGGCCATCGCCAGCATCACGGCCACAAGCGCAGTCCCGCCGAAATCGAGCGTCCACTGTGCCGGATAGATCGTCTGATGCCCGGTGCCGGTGTGCGCCGAAAGGATGTGGTAGGCACCCTTTCGCACGGCTTCCAGCGGACCCGGGAACGCACTCGTCACGGCAAGCCCCAGGGCCGTCAGCGTCGAGAGCACCAGGATGTTGATTGCCAGTACCCGGGTCTCGATGTTGCGCCACAGCTCGGTGCGGTCACCGCGCCAGACCTGCGCGTGCAGGTTGAAGTTCATGGCGCCCGCGATCATGAGAAACACGCCCACGAACTCGAACAGGTAGCTGTGGTAGTACATCGCGTTCATCGACTGCGGACCGAATCCTCCGGTGTCGTACGCCGCGACAGAGATCCAGAACGCATGCAGAACTCCTCGGCCGGGAGCCATTCCCAGGTAGGTGTTCACGCCCCACAGCACCAGCGTGCCCAGACCGACGTAGACGGCCGTCACGAACCAGATGAAGCGAGTCGTGTAGACGACGTTTGGCAGGATGCGCTCGTCGCGACCCTCGGCGAGGTAGAGCGAGAACGCGCCGCCTCGCAGCCCGATTGCGAGCGAGAGCGCCGCCACGACGATTCCTTGCCCGCCGATGAGATGCGTCAGGTGCCGCCACATGTTGTGCGAGTACGCCATGTGGTCGAGGTCTTGCACCACGGTGAGTCCCGAGGTGGTGAGACCGGACACCGCATCGAACATCGCGTCGAGGAAGCTCCCGTAGTTGCCCGAGAACGCGAGCGGCACGGCTGCTACTGCGGATGCCGCCAGCCAGCCGAGACCGGTCAGAGCGAGCGCATGGGCATGCGTGAGCTTCGCATCCTCTGCGAGCGCAAGGCGAAGCCCGCTGCCAACCGCGAACGCGATACCGATGCCGAGCACGTAGTCGAGCGAGGCGTCCCATTCACGACATACGAGGGCCGTCACAAGCGGCACGACCATCGCGAAGCCGATGCCGATCACGAACAGACCCACGTAGTGCGAAATTATGCGCAGATCGCGGAGCCGAAGGCGTAGCCACATAGCCGGCGCGCCTCTAAAAGACCCAGACGATGACCGCAACAAGCACGGCCACGACTGTGATGAATCCGCCAAAGACGATTACTTCAACGACGAGTCCGCTCACCCAATGGCTGAACGGACTTTGGAAGCGGTGTACCTGCATGGATTAGTTTCCCGCCCGCAGACAGGGTCGGATTACCCCGTCAACATCCAACCCAGGATATAGCCGAAGAAACACAGACCACAAGCGCGACCGCCGCCTGAACCCGGATACGGACGCCCTTACTCGGACCGATTGCGTATTCCCCGCCACACGATGAAGAAGCCGCCAATGATGAAGGCCACGGGCCATCCGTAGCGCAAGACAGCGTCGCTCAGACCGGGAACGAGGGTCCCGGCACCAACGAGAGTGAGGATGCCGCCGGGAATGAGCGGCCACCACGCTCCTTCTGACGGACCGGCATGCGTAAGACCCCGGTCGATCACGAAAATGAGCAGAAAACCGAGGCCCAGACCGAGCACGATCGGCTCGCCGGGCACGTCTGTGAACTGCTCGACCAGCAATCCCGAGCCCAGCCCCGTCAGGATTGCGCCGGGCACGAGGAATCCATACGAACGGTAGGCGAAGTGCGACACGAGAAATGCGACACCGATACCAAGTGGCACCAACGCGCCTGCGCCCTCGCCCAGAACCTGCATCGCCAGAAAAGCGACGCCGAGCATGATCAGGATCACGCCGCCAACAACACTCCCGCGTCCCTCAGTCACGATTCTCCTCTTTCACGTAGGGGCACCCCCTGAATTCGTACCCGTTCGCACGGCTCTGCGCTACGAGTATCATCCTCAACTGAGGAGGCGATCCGTGTACCCAGATTACCAGCACCGTCTGCGTTGGGTCTTCATCGCGATGATTCTCACCGGGCTTGTGCTCGTCGGGGGATGTCGTTCGCGAACGCCCGTCCGCAGCGATTCACCTGCCGATCCCGGCCCGGGCACTGCCGAGACCACCGAGACGTCGACGCCAGCGCCGGCGCCAGTCGCCCACGACGCCGTCACGGGGTTGTTCCTCCTGCGCAACGACCGCGTGGGCTACGTGCAACGTACGGTGTCGGTACCAACCGACAGCGATGCCGAGAACACAGCGCTGCTCGAGCCGACCCTTGAAGCGCTCCTCGGCGGTCCGCTTCCCCAGGAGACCAGCTGGGGATTCGCCAGCGCGATACCTCCCGAGACGGAGGTGCTGGGTGTCTCGGTAAGCGACACGCTCGCCACCGTGAACCTGAACGGCCGCTTCATGGCAGACGCCGACGCCCTGTCGGTGCGACAGCGAGTCGCGCAGGTGGTGTTCACGCTCACGGCTCTGGACGGGATCGAGCGAGTGGCGCTCGAAGTCGACGGCGAACCGCTGCGTGAGTTTGCTGCCGACACGGCGACCCTCGGGCTGTCGATGTCGCGTGACGATTTCGCGGACGTGCGCCCAAGCATCCTCATCGTGTCTCCCGCCCCCGGCGAGACGATCACGAGTCCCGTGCAGGTGAGCGGCGAGTCGAACACGCCAGCCGGAACGTTCATCATCGAGATCATAGGGACCCACGGCACGACGGTCACCGAACGGCTGGCAGACAGCAGCGGCACGAACGGAATCTGGCGCGCCTTCGAGACTTCGGTAGACTTCGAGACAGGCGCAGGACCAGGCGAGTTGGTCGCCTACGGGCGCTCACCGGTGGACGATTCTCGAGCATTCGAGATTCGAATCCCCGTCGTGTTCGGTGAGTGAAGCGCGCGTCACGCTCGGGCGACGCCCGGCCCTCTAGTTTCCCTTGGTGTTGCGCCCGCGACTGCGGGAATCACGTTCCTTGCGAAGAGCATGTTCGTCGAGCTCGGCGCGCAGATCCAGGAACGACTCCAGGCGTCGAACCGGAATGTCTCCGTTTTCGATAGCGCTCCGCACCGCACAGCCCGGTTCGTCGATGTGAGCGCAGTTGCGAAACCGGCACGCATCCGCGAGATCGGCGATATCGGCGAATGCCGCGGTCATTCCCCGCTCGGCCTCCCACAGCGCAAGTGCTCTCAGCCCCGGAGTGTCGATGATGACGCCTCCGCCGGGGATGGGAACGAGCTCTCGGGCAACGGTGGTGTGCCGTCCCTTGCCGTCCCCCTCCCGAACCTGTGCGGTTGACTGAAGATCCTGCCCGACCAGCCTGTTGACCAGAGTGGACTTGCCCACACCCGACGCGCCGAGCAGCGCTCCGGTCACACCAGGGCCCAGAAGCTTACGAACGTCCGCGACCCCCTCCCCGGTGATCACACTCATAGCCACGACCTCCGCTCCCGGCGCAGCCGCTCCCACATGCTCGAGCAGCTCATCGGCATCGCCGACGAACAGATCGATCTTGGAGATGAGAACGGTCGGCTGAGCACCGCTGTCCCACGCGAGCACGAGCTCCCGTTCGAGTCTGCGCAGGTTGGGAGGGTCGGTCGCTGCCTGCATGACGAATACGCGGTCCACGCAACTCGCCACGACCTGCTCGCCGGCACGCGCACCCGGCTCGCGTCGCACGAATGCCGACGAACGCGGGAGTATCGCCTCGATCAGGAAGATCTCGTGGTTCTCGGGGCGAAACAGCACGACCCAATCGCCCACGGCCACCCTGCTCTCGGAGCTGTCCGCCGTCCGAAGCAGCTGAGGCGTCGGCTCCGCACGTACCGCGCGGTCACCGAGGTGCACCAGCGGCATGCCGCGATCCACACGAACGACGCGCCCGAGTCGCGTTGCCTCAGAAGCCAGCGGCTCATACAGCTCCGCTACCCGTTGGTTGTAGCCTAGTGCAAGAAGCTCGTCGCCAGACTGCGTCGTCGTCATGGTATCCAGTTACCCCGCCCCACTTCGCGCGTCGGCCCGGTTGCGTTCCCGTTCATGATACCGTTGCGGCTGAACAGACTTCCCAAGTCTTAGGAGGCATCCATGAAGAAGCGTTTGGGCCCCTCTGACCGCTTATACCCCATGCCGTGCCCCGTGGTGCTATCGGGGACGATCGAAAGCTCGCCGATGCTCTGGCCGTCGCGTGGATCGGCATCGCGTCGGGCAAGCCGCCAAGCGTGTCGATGGCGCTGCGCAAGACCCGCAACACCCTCGAGCTGATCCGCGAGACCGGCGAGTTCACGGTCAACATCCCCACGGCCGACCAGGCGCCGATCGTCGACTACTTCGGCACCACAAGCGGACGCGATCACGACAAGTTCGCCGAGACCGGCTGGACCCCTGTCGCCTCGGCCATTGTCTCGGCGCCCATAATCGCCGAGTGCCCCTACAACCTCGAGTGTCGCGTGACCCACGAGCTGGATATCGGCGAGTACGCGCTGGTCGTGGGCGAGATCCTCGAGACACATGCCGAGGAATCGATCCTCGACACCACGGGCGACAAGGTCGATGTCGCGCTTCTGGACCCGCTCGTCTACATCGCCGGCAGCCGCGAGTACCGGCGCCTGGGCGACAAAGTAGCCGACGCCTTCTCGATCGGGCGCACCATCCGACCCGAGTCCGACTGAAGCCATGTCTTGCGCAGACGAGACACGCCTCTCGCAACCAGGTGAGATCACCGTTCGTGACGCCGAGCCAGACGAGGCGGACACGGTCGCCGACATCATCCGCCGTGCGTTCGAGATCCAATGCCGCATCTACGACGACTGGACGCTACCGCCGATGAGCGAGAGCGCCGACAGCGTGCTCGAGGCAATGTACGTCGGCGAGGTCCTAGTCGCCGAGCAGTCCGGTCGCGTGATCGGCACAGTGCGAGGTCACGAGACCGAGACGGGGATCGAGATCGGCAGGCTCGCGGTCGAACCGGACCGCCACGGACAGGGAATCGGCCGGATGCTCACCGAGGCGCTGGAAGCACGCTACCCGGATGCAGTGCGCTTCGAGCTGTTCACCGGCCACCTGAGCCAGACCGCGCTCGGCCTCTACGAATCGCTCGGCTATGTGCGAGTGAGAGAAGTGCCCGTGCACGACGGGCTGACTCTCGTGCACCTCGAGAAGGTCGTCGAGCCCTCGTTGTGAACCTGTGGCAGTTGAGGGTATCTTCCCCGAAGCGGCGAGAACGGGAGCACCCTGCGTGGACCGACGAAAACTACTGACCATTTTCAGCGTGGTGTTCGTCGAGATGCTGTCGTTCAGCATCGTTTTGCCGTTGCTCCCCTATCTGGCCGTCGAACTCGGCGCATCCGAGACCCAGATCGGCCTGCTCGTAGCAACGTATCCGATCGCCCAGCTCTTCGGAGCGCCGCTTCTCGGCAAGTTGTCGGACCGCTTCGGCCGAAAGCCCGTGCTGATAGCGAGCATCATCGGCACGGGAATGGCCTTCGTCGTACTTGCCACGGCCCGCGTGCTCCCGATCCTGTTCATCAGCCGCTTCATCGACGGCATCACCGGCGGCAATATCACCGTCGCGCAGGCGTACATCAGCGACGTCACCGACGAGAAGAGCCGGGGCAAGGCGCTTGGCATGATCGGCGCCGCGTTCGGGCTGGGCTTCATCCTGGGTCCTGCAACGGGCGGAATACTCGCAGGCATCAACTACTCGCTCCCGGCATGGCTTGGCGCCGGACTCGAGGTCATGAACATCATCCTCGTGATCACGCTGCTGCCCGAGTCCCTCACTGCCGAGGACAAGGCTCGCCTCGCCCTCAAGCCACGCAAGTTCATCGACTTCGCGGGGCTGAAGCGCTCGCTTCTGCACAAGCGGGTCGGCCCGCTGCTCACCGTCCGCTTCTGGTCGAGCCTGGCCTTCGCCATCTTCGAGACCGGCTTCGCGCTGTGGGGTATCGCGGCGCTGGGCCTGAGCGTGCAGGAGAACGGGCTGGTGTTAGCCTGGGTCGGAGTCCTGAGCGTATTCATGCAGGTATGGCTCATCGGCAAGCTGACCGAGCGGTTCAGTGACGACTGGCTGATCCTCACGTGCCTCGCCGTCGCGGCGATCTCCCTCACCGCATGGGGCTTCATGCCCAGCGTGTGGCTGCTTGTCGCCCTGATGCCAGCGATATCGCTAGGCCTCGCCGTGACCAACACGATTCTCACCAGCGCGCTCACCAAGGCGGTGGATCGCGATGAAGTGGGCGGGCTTCTCGGCGTTCAGACGTCCATCCTGAGCTTCACCCGCATCCCCGCACCCATAATCGCAGGCGTGCTTCTCGAACGGTTCACGGTGTGGTCGCCGGGCGTGCTTGCAGGGATGTTCGTCGGCTCGATGGTGCCGTACGCGTACATGCGGTTGTGCGTACGCCCCGGCAACAGTGCATGCGCAGAGGACGCCGAGCCCGAGATTCTGCCTGCCGAGTAGCCCGCGCTCCTACTCGGCGTGCGTGATGCTCCGCACGTCCAGCTCGCCTTCGACCAGATCGATCGTCACCGTGTCGCCCTCGTGGACCGTGCCTTCGATCAGCGCCTTGGCCACCCGGTCCACCACTTCGCGCTGGATGACGCGCTTGAGCGGACGGGCGCCGTAGACGGGGTCGAAGCCGTCGAACGCGATACGCTCCAGGGCGGCGGGCTCGACGACCAGCTCGATCTTGCGCTCGGCCAACCGATCCCGAACCTTGCGCAGCTGGATCTCGACGATCACGCCGATCTGATCGAGCGAAAGCGCGTGGAACACGACGATGTCGTCGATCCGGTTGAGGAACTCCGGCCTGAACGTGTGCCGCATCGCCTCTTCGATCGCAAGCTTCATCGCGTCCTCGTCGCCGCTTCGCGCGAACTCCTGGATGAACTGCGAGCCGACGTTGCTGGTCATGATCACGATGGTGTTGCGGAAGCTGACCGTGCGGCCCTGACCGTCGGTCAGACGCCCGTCGTCGAGCACCTGCAGGAGCACGTCGAACACGTCCGGGTGCGCCTTCTCGATCTCGTCGAGCAGCAGCACGCTGTAGGGCCTGCGTCGCACGGCTTCGGTGAGTTGCCCGCCCTCCTCGTAGCCGACGTATCCCGGAGGCGCGCCGATCAGCCGCTGCACGCTGAACTTCTCCATGTACTCGGACATGTCGATGCGCACCATGTTGCGCTCGTCGTCGAAGAGGAACTCGGCCAAAGCGCGGGCCAGCTCGGTCTTTCCCACGCCGGTCGGACCCATGAAGATGAACGAGCCGATCGGCTTGTCGGGGTCGGAGAGCCCCGCGCGGCTACGCCGGATGGCGCCAGCCACCGCAGAGACGGCTTCATCCTGACCGACCACGCGCTGATGCAGGAGCTCCTCGAGCTGCGCAAGCTTTCCCAGCTCGCCTTCGAGCACCTTGCTCACCGGCACGCCGGTCCAGGCCGCCACGACCTCGGCGATCTCCTCTTCGGAGACCTCCTCTTTGAGCATCGCGTCTCCGGACTGCAGCTCGTGCAGGCGTGTGTCGGCTTCACCGAGATTGCTCTCAAGCTCGGGAATGCGCCCGTAGCGGATCTCCGCGGCGCGGTTGAGGTCCCCGTCGCGTTCCGCGCGCTCGGCATCGACCTTCGCCTCGTCGAGTTCGGCCTTCAGCCGCTGCACGTCGCCGATGATCGCCTTCTCCGACTCCCACCGGGCCTTGAGCCCCGAGAGCTCCTCGTTGATCTCGGCCATCTCGGCGCGCAAGACATCGAGTCGCTCGGCGCTGACCTCGTCGGTCTCCTTCTGCAGCGCCGCCTCTTCGATCTGCAGCTGTCGCAACTGCCGGTCGAGCTTGTCGATCTCCACCGGCATCGAATCGATCTCGATGCGCAGACGCGATGGCCGCCTCGTCGATCAGGTCGATCGCCTTGTCGGGCAAGAAGCGGTCGGCGATGTAGCGGTCCGACAGCGTCGCAGCCGCGACGATCGCGCTGTCCATGATGCGCACGCCGTGGTGCACCTCGTACTTCTCCTTGAGGCCGCGCAGGATCGCGATCGTGTCTTCGGTACTCGGCTCGCCCACGAACACCGGCTGGAACCGTCGCTCGAGTGCTGCGTCCTTCTCGATGTGCTCGCGATACTCGTCGAGCGTCGTCGCACCGATCGCGTGCAGCTCACCGCGTGCGAGCGCCGGCTTGAGCATGTTGCTCGCGTCCATCGAGCCTTCGGCGGCACCTGCGCCCACCAGCGTGTGCAGCTCGTCGATGAACAGCACCAGCCGTCCCTCGGCCTGCTCGATCTCGCGCAGAACCGCCTTGAGCCGGTCCTCGAACTCGCCGCGGTACTTCGCGCCCGCCACCATCGAGCCCAGATCGAGCGCGACCACGTCTTTGTCGCGCAGACTCGACGGCACGTCGCCATCGACGATGCGCTGAGCGAGTCCCTCGACGATCGCGGTCTTGCCCGTGCCCGGCTCGCCGATGAGCACCGGGTTGTTCTTCGTGCGGCGCGACAGCACCTGGATCACTCGCCGGATCTCGTCGTTGCGGCCGATGACCGGATCGAGCTTGCCGTCGCGAGCGGCCTGCGTGAGATTGCGGCTGAACCGCTCGAGCGCCTGGAACTGCGACTCGGGATTCTGGTCGGTCACGCGAGCGCCGCCGCGCAGCTCCTCGAGCGCCTCGAGCACGCGCTTCGCGCTCACACCGGCTCCCTGCAGCAGCCGTCCGGCCTCACCCGAATCCTCGGCGAGCCCGACGAGCAGATGCTCCGTCGAGACGTACGCGTCTTTGAGCTTCTCGGCATGCTTGAACGCGGCGTTGAACACGCCATTGAGCCGCGGACCGATACCCGCTGGCCCCGTGACGCCACTCCCGCTCACCTTGGGCATGCTTTCGATCGCCGAGGAGAGCTCGGCCGAGAGCACGTCGGGATTGCCGCCGACCTTCTGCACGATGGGACGCACGATTCCTTCAGCGGCATCGAGCAGCACCTTGAGCAGGTGCTCGGGTTCGATGGTCTGCGAAGAAGCATCGTCGGCAATGCCCTGCGCGGCCTGCAGCGCCTCTTGGGCCTTGATTGTGAGCTTGTCCAAACGCATGGGGACCAACCTTTCGTACGCGGCCCCCGAAAAGGACCGCTCCTATCTCGCGACGCCGACCGGCGTCATCGTCCCACCGTTCAAGCGGGGGCCGTTCTGTTCTTGAATAGGCGTGACCACACCCAGGCGACGGCCTGTCAACCTGGGCCACCGTGAATCTCGCCACTGCGTACCCGTTCGAGCCAGCGGACAGCCCCACTGCGGGGGTCTGTACCGCGTTGTTCCTCACTCATCGTCCTGCACCACTTTCCAGCCTGCGTCTTCGTGCTCGAATCGATACTCGGCAGGGCCGTCCTCGAACTCGCCTTTGATCCGGACCTTGTCGGTCGTCTCGACGAACTCCACCGTGTACGTTTCTTCCATGAGCGGTGAGCCACCCTCGGCCTCGATGAGGGCGAACAGCGCGCTTACGACGCCATCGGGAACCGGATCTTGCGCCGTGAGCGACGCGTCTACGGCAGCAGGATCGGCGCTCGCCGTCTCCTCCTCGCTCGGCGCGTCGGAGGGCACGCCTCCCGTACCGTCCTCGGCAGCAGGCAACTCGGCGGGACCGCCGGTGTTGCCGTCTGAGCCGCCGCCCAGAAGCGCGAACGCAACGATGGCCATCGCCACAACGATCGCGACCAGTGCGAGCACCTTGACCGACGTGCGGCTCATCGCTGACCTCCGGGGTTGCGTCGAGCGAGTCCGCCGCCACGCACCATCACGATCTCGGCCTTGTACTCGCGTCTCACGTTGTCGACCTCGGTCAGGAGTCGAGCATGCATCTCCTCGGCATATGCCTGAAGTCGCTCGACCTCTTGCTGTACGTGCTCCAGCTCGGTCTGCAATTCCAGAATCCGCTCGACGCCCGAGAGATTGACGCCCTCTTCTTGCGTGAGCTGCTGAATCAGCTGTAGTCGCTCGATATCGGCATCCGAGTACAGTCGCGTGTTGCCCGACGAACGCTGGGGCTTGACCAACTCACGCCGCTCGTAGATACGCAGCGTCTGCGGGTGCATCCCGGACAGCTCGGCAGCCACACTGATCATGTACAGTGGCCGTTCGTCGTCGCTTCTTCGTTGGCGAATCATGACGCCCTCCTTGAGCCGCTTGCGCGGACTCTACGCAATGTGAGCTCGAAGCTTCTCGTCGTGAGTGGAGTCAAACCTGCGGAGCAGCTCCTTTTCCTCGGAACTGAGCTTGGTCGGCACCACGACCTTCACCTTGACCTTCATGTCTCCACGCCCCTTGCCTTTCAGACGTGGAGCACCTTTGCCCGAAAGCTTGTGCACGCTGCCGTCCTGCGTCCCCGGCTTGATCTTCAGCTTCGCCTTCTTGCCATCGGGCGTGGGGATCGTGATCTCGGTGCCCAGCGCCGCCTCGCCTACCGTCACGGGCAGGTCCATCAGCACGTTGGCTCCATCGCGCGCGAAGTACGGGTGTTTCTTGATATGCGTCACGACGTAGAGGTCTCCGCGCGGGCCACCCGACTCACCGGGCTCGCCTTTGCCTGTGAAGCGCAGCTTGCCGCCGTCGGTGACTCCGGGCGGGACATTGACTGTCACCGGCTTGATCTTCACGACCCTGCCCTTGCCCTTGCACGTGGTGCAGGGACTCTCAACCACCGTACCCTCACCGCCGCATCGCGGACACGGACGCGAGAAGGCGAACATGCCGCCACCCTGGCTCACGTGACCGCTTCCGCCACAGGCCGGACAGGTCGTGCGCGAGGTACCGGGCTTCGCGCCCGTGCCCTTGCACACCGAGCAGTTCTCTGCCCGCTGGACATCGACCTTCGTCGACACGCCATCCATGGCCTCGCCGAAACTGAGCGTCAAGTCGTAGCTGAGATCGCGCCCTCGTTTGGCCGAGGAACGACGCCGAGTACCGCCACCGGATCCACCGCCGAACACGCTACCGAACAGATCGCCAAGGTCGCCCAGATCGCCGACGTTGGTGTACGTGTAGCCGCCACCGCCTGCGCCGCCGGGCCAGCCGGCGCCCGGCGCACCTGCGCCCGCGCCTGGAGGCGCGTTGCCGCCGAAGTACTGGCCGTATTGGTCGTACTGGGCTCGTTTCTCGGAATCGGAGAGGACCTCATAGGCTCCGTTGATCTCCTTGAACTTCTCTTCCGAGCCACCCGTATCCGGGTGGTGCTTGCGCGCCAGACGGCGAAAGGCCTTCTTTATGTCTTCGGCGCTTGCGTCCTTCTTCACGCCGAGAATCTCGTAGTAATCCTTGCCGGTAGCCATGTGCTACTCCTCGGCAGCCGGACCTCCGGTTGCCACAATGACCATGGCTGGCCGGATGACGCGGCCATGCATCTCGTAGCCCTTCTGATAGACCTCGACGACCGTACCGTCGAATGCCTCGGGCTCTTCTTTTTGTCCCACGGCTTGATGCTTGTTCACGTCGAACGGCTGACCGATGGGATCGACTTGCTCGGTGCCCTCCTTGGCGAGGATATCGAGCATCTGGCCGAGTACCATCTCGACACCCGTGAGCAGCTCCTTGCCGATGGCCTCTGCCGTGGCATGATCGATCGCTCGCTCAAGGTTGTCGACAACCGGGATCAGCTCGAGCACGATACGCTCGCCTGCCCGTTTCACCGCATCGGTCTGTTCGCGCACCATCCGCTTCCGGTAGTTCTCGAACTCCGCCTGGATCCGCTTGGCGGTCTCGAGGTTGAGGGCCGCTTCGGCCTTCGCTTCCTCGAGCGCCGCATCAAGCTGATCGCCGCGGTACTCGAACTCCGCACCTAGATCAGTCGTGAGCTCAGGATCGGCTTCGTTGTAGTCCCGATCGGTCATTGCTACTCGTCCCCGTCGACGACTTCGTAGTCAGCTTCGACGACTTCTTCGTCGTCCTCGGCTGGCTCGTCCGAACCCTCGCCGCCGTCCTCGGTAGAAGCCCCGGCGTCGGCGTACATGATCTCCGCGAGCTTGTAGCTGGCCTGCTGCAGCTTCTCGGTAGCAGCCTTGATGATGTCGGTGTCCTCGGCCCCAAGCGCAGACTTGACCTCTTCGACAGCGCTCTCGACTGCGGTCTTGGTGTCTTCGGGTACCTTGTCGGCCAGATCAGAGAGCGTCTTCTCGCTCTGGTAGACCATAGTGTCGGCGATGTTGCGCGCCTCGGCTGCTTCCTTCTTCTTGAGATCGTCTTCGGCATGCGAATCCGCATCCGTCACCATGCGATCGATCTCTTGATCCGACAGTGCCGTCGAACCGGTGATGGTGATCTTCTGCTCCTGCCCGGTGCCCAGATCCTTGGCCGAGACATTCACGATGCCGTTGGCGTCGATGTCGAATGCGACCTCGATCTGCGGGATTCCGCGCGGTGCCGAAGGGAGGTTCATGAGGTGGAACTTGCCGAGCGTCTTGTTGTCGCCTGCCATCTGGCGTTCACCCTGCAGCACGTGGACTTCGACCGATGTCTGGCCGTCCGCCGCAGTCGTGAAGGTCTCGCTCTTGCGCGTCGGGATCGTGGTGTTGCGCTCGATCAGCTTGGTCATGACCCCACCGAGCGTCTCGACACCCAGTGCGAGCGGTGTCACGTCGAGCAGGAGGATGTCCTTGACCTCACCGGCGAGCACGCCAGCTTGAATGGCCGCACCGACCGCGACGACCTCGTCGGGGTTGACGCCCTTGTGCGGGTCCTTGCCCGTGATGCCCTTGACCATGTCCACGACGGCCGGCATGCGGGTCGACCCACCGACCAGGATCAGGTGGTCGATCTGGCTTGCCTTGATGCCTGCGTCCTTGATGGCGGCCTCGACCGGCTTCTTGCAGCGATCGAGCAGGGCGCTCGTGACCTTCTGGAAGTCCGCGCGTGTGAGCGTGTAGTCGAGATGCTTCGGACCGGACGCATCCGCAGTCACGAACGGCAGATTGATCTGCGTCGTCTGCGTGGTCGACAGCTCGATCTTGGCCTTCTCGGCAGCGTCCTTGAGGCGCTGGAGCGCCATCTTGTCGACACGCAGATCGATGCCGGTATCGGCCTTGAACTTGTCAGCGAGCCAGTCGATGACTTTCTGATCCCAGTCGTCGCCACCCAGGTGATTGTCGCCGCTGGTGGACTTGACCTCGAACACGCCCTCGCCGATCTCGAGCACGGACACGTCGAACGTGCCGCCGCCGAGGTCGAACACGAGGATGGTCTGGCTCTCGTCGCCCTTGTCCAAGCCGTACGCCAGAGCTGCGGCCGTCGGCTCGTTGATGATGCGCTTGACCTCAAGGCCCGCGATCTTGCCCGCGTCCTTGGTGGCCTGGCGCTGCATGTCGTTGAAGTAGGCCGGCACCGTGATGACGGCCTCGGTAACGGTCTCGCCGAGGTATGCTTCCGCATCCGCCTTGAGCTTCTGCAGGATCATCGCCGAGATCTCCTCGGGCGTGTACTGCTTGTCGTCGATCTTGACGACCGCGCGTCCGTCAGTGCCCTTCTCGACGTCGTAGGCTATCGTCTTGCGCTCGGACACGGTCTCTTCGAACCGTCTGCCGACGAATCGCTTGATGGACGTGATCGTGTGTTCCGGATTCGTAATCGCCTGGTTCTTGGCAGCCTTGCCAACAACGCGCTCGCTGTCCTTGCGAAACGCGACGACAGACGGTGTCGTCCGATCACCTTCCGAGTTGATGATGATAGTAGGCTCGCCACCCTCGAGAACAGCAACCGCCGAGTTGGTCGTGCCCAGGTCGATACCCAGGACCTTTGCCATATCTAGTCCACTCCTTTCAAGCACGCAGTCGCGTGCGCTATACACACCGAATCGGGCAACCCAAAGAGGCGCTGCTCGACAACGTTAGAATCTTAGTCGTGCATTGTCAAGTTTTATAGCAACGTTGTCTGTATACCCGCCAGCCTCGCGGGCGAACCCCATTAACGCTTGGCCAAATCCCCACAACCCCTTTACATCCCTGCTGAGCGTGGGTACAGTGGCGGGCGATGACGCACTGAAACGATTCCTTTGGAGGACCGATGCCCCGACCCATCATCAACAAAGACGAGTGCTCGGCCTGTGGCATCTGCGTCGATGCTTGTCCTGAAGGTGTACTCGAACTCGTTGCAGACGTTGCCGAGGCGGTCAACGAGGAAGCCTGCACCGCATGCGCTACGTGCATGGAAGAGTGCCCCATGGGGGCAATCGTGGAGATTGAGGAAGACTAGCCCGACCTCACCACACGGGTTCGGCAGGAGCAAGCGCGCGCAGCTGGTGCCAGACCCGCCGTTTGCGACGTTCATCAGACAGCGAAGCCTCGAGACCATCCACGCACACGATGGTTCGGCCGGCGGTCCGACTCGCGGCACCAAACGCGATCTCTGGAATCTCCAGTGCCGCAGCGATATCGGCAGCAGCAGTCGCATCGAGTCCCACTACCGCGGATGGATCGACCGCTTCGACCAGCATCGCGAGGCGTCGAATGCGCGCATCGGGTTCGCCTCCCTCGACCGGGCGTGACACGACCGCGAATACCGAGTCGGGATCGAACCCGAGTGCCGACAAAGCCTTCACCGCAGCCTCACCGTCCGCGCCGGACAAAGCGACTCCGCCACTGATTTCGGCCGGCCCGGGCTCGCCCTTCACGAGCATCACGCGGGCAAGCGGATCACCCGAGCATGGCATCGCGTCCGCCCCGGGAAGCTCGCGATCGGCATCCGAGATCTCGGCGAGCGCCTTGAGACGGTAGGCGTCGGCGATCCGCTCCGGATCACGTGCGACAGAATCGGCACTCATCGGCTCGATGCGAACCAGCGATACGTTTGGGCGAGAGCCACTTCCAATGGCACCCGGGCGTCCCACGCGAACACGTCCCGGGCTTTGCCCGAGTCGAGCACGCTGTGCTTGATGTCTCCGTCACGCTCGGGTGCATACGTGAACTCCCCGTAGAAGCCCGCCAGGGGCCGCAGGAGCCGCGCCACATCATCGACACTGGTCCTCGTCCCCGTTGAGATGTTGTAGGCGGGTCCGGTGCCGCGTCCGTCGTGCAGAGCGACATCAGCCACAAGGGCCATCAGGATGGCGTTCACTATGTCTGCGACGAAGATGAAATCGCGGGTCTGCTTGCCATCGCCGTAGATTGTCGGGGTCGTGCCGTGTGACAGCGCGTCACAGAACACAGCAACCACGCCGCCCTCCCCCTCGGCATTCTGACGAGGACCGAACACGTTGGCGAACCGGAAATTCGCGAAGTCGACCGACGACCCGATGAGCTCCGCCGCTACGACCTCCTCCGCACCTAGTTTCGATTGGCCATACGGGTTGATCGGGTGTTTCTGATCGGTCTCGCTGAGTGGCAATCCTGCAGGTTCGCCATATACCGCTGCCGAGGAGGCCAGAATGAACCGCCGCGCGCCCACCGCTCGCGCAGCGGCGGCCACGGCTCGAGTTCCATCGACGTTGATGCGCCAGTCCAGTTCGGGATCCTTGACGGACACTGCGACGCTGGCCTGGGCCGCGAGGTGCACGACTGCTTCGGGACGGAACTCTCCCACGGCCTCGGCGAACGAATCGTCGGTGATGTCGAGTTTGCGGAACCACGCGGCCGGATGCACGTTTTCCATCGAGCCGGTCGACAGATCGTCGATCACTCCAACCTCATGCTGTTCGAGCAGTGCATGGACGAGATTCCCGCCGATGAACCCCGCCCCGCCGGTCACGAGAACACGCATCAGATCTGTCCCTTCGTTATGGCACCGACACCGTGTCGGCCACTCTGCGAACCTCCACGAGATCCGCCTGAACGATCAAACGTAGCCTGGCGCTGTACGGCGGATGACACGCCGTGAGCGTCAGCTGAGGATCCACGGTAGTGGCAACGACATCCACCTGATTCGGCGGCACCGTGAACACGCGTGCGACTTCGTAACGATACCGCCGAAACGGTGAGTACAAATCGATGGTATCACCGGCTTGGAGCCAATCGAGGCGCCGAAACGGCGCTCCGTAGGTCGTCCTATGCCCCGATATTCCCACGTTGCCTGTCGGACCAGGCAGATCCGAATAGTCGATCCATCCCGGCCCCTTCTTCAGCACCGCCCTGGTCTGGCCCTTCACAACCAGCTTGTCGAGCTCCATACGCTCGATGACGAGCCTGCCGAAGATGCCGCCTTCAGGAAGGGCATTCCAATAAGCGACGTCCTGTTCTTCCCAACCCTCGAAGTCCATCTGATTGACAGCCGACTTGTCCAGAGCAGCGGCTGGAACCGCAACCGACAAGGCTCCCAGATCGGTCGCCTGGTCCCGCATTTCACGCTGCCTCCAGCTGGCAACGAAGTCCGTCGCAAGGTAGTAGCAGCCGATACCGAGAGCCACGCCAAGCAACACATTGCCTAGGGCATGTGCGATCACGCGTCCGGCATGCCCGGGGTTTCTCGGCAGGTCTGTGATGTGTGCTGACTCCATGTCGTTGCCTCCGTCTACAGCATAACGCCTCGGCGAGTCCGCGTGCGTGCTCAAGATGTGACCGTCGTCGCACAAAACATGTGCCGAAAATCACAAATCGCTATAAGGTCACGCGCGCATGATGCCGATACTCAAGCTGTAAGGAATTTGACAGTTGCACATCGTATCGAGCTCCCCGATAAAGGCACAGCCCGTCGAAAGACGGACTTCGCAAAGTCACGGGTCTAACGGAGGCACCAGGCCTCCCACGACAGCCGGACCACCGGGTACGCAACCGAAGCCACAACGGCCCGGTTCCACCCAGCCACTTTAGGGAGGAGCCGGGTCGATGCGCGAACAGGTTCGTACCTAGGGGTGCAGAACGATGAAAACCAAGATCCACTCTCTCACCGCGCGACTGCTTGCGATTGCCGTCCTTGCCAGCATGGTCGCTGGCGCCGCACCTGCAGCAGCAGACGCACTCAAGGACTTCGACGCAGACCCGATTCAGGCGAAATTCGCCACTTCCCTTCAGCCCGTCACCACCTCGGTCAACAAGATGGGCCGCGTGCTCGTAGAGGCGCAGCCGCTCGCCGAGGCCCCGGTCGTGCAGGCAGTCGTCGTACAGGCCGCCGAGGAGCCCAAGGCTCCGGCCGTCAACGATCCAGCGGGCGAGCAGGCCTTGGAAGCGACCGTCATCCGGGCCCAGGCCGTCGTAGTGCAGGCCACCCTGCCGGACAAGCCGAAGGCAACAACGACCTCCGGATCATCCTCGACTGCCAAGGCACCGACATCGAACACCGATGAGCTCTCCCAGGCAAAGGCGATTCTCGCCGGCCTGATCGCCAAGTACCCGATTCTCGCAGGTACGACCGTGAGCATCGGCACGACACCGGGCGGCTACCAGGCCGTGGCCTACTACCAGAGCGGTCGCATCCTGGTCAACCCGAGCCACACCGCAAGTCTGTCGACAATCCTGAACCACGAGGTCTGGCACATCATCGACTGGAGAGACAACGGGCAGATCGACTGGGGCGAGAACATACCCCCCAAGTAGGAACGCGACCCCCCATCCTCGCACTGGATCGCAGCAAGCGCGTCCCAGACGAGCAGCCCAATCTCCCCGTACCGAAGAGCAAGGCCCCGACCATCCGGTCGGGGCCTTGCGGCTTGCTAGCTCAAACGTTAGTGCGGTGTTTCGTTATGCTGCACGCTTGCCGTGCTGACGAAGAGCGACACCGGCTGCCGCAGCCATGAGCATGACCGCGATCAGCAGTAGTGCTTCGCCACCCGTGAAGGGCAGGAACGGCTCGGTCGTCGTTGTCTTGGCAGGCGTCACGGGAGTCTCGGGAGTCTCCGGAGTCTCGGGAGTGAACGGCATGAACGGCTCGTAGTTGCCGAAGTCGATGGGGCCGACCTCGGCACCGTCTGCCACCGCGAAGGCTTCGTCTCCCTCGCCGGCAGGACCTGCGGACTGCACCCACAGGGTCGCCCGCTGCCGGGATCGATCGGAATGACCTCTGCGGCGTAGTACTCACCAGGAAGCAGGTCGGCAAACGCATAGCGCCGTCCGCATCCGTTACCGCCACATCGTAGAGCACCCAGTCACCTGAAAGGTTCTTGCGGTAGAGCTGGATGGTCCACCCTTCGATGCCTGGCTCGGTAGCCTTGTCCCAGATACCGTCTCCGGTGCCCACGGTCAAGTCCGTGTCGTTCCACTTGCTACCGAAAGCGCGTGCATCGTACTCGAACTCGTTGATCATCGGAGCATCGATCAGTTCCTCGGCGACACCGTCACCAAGCTTGATCCGCTCGCCCTTGTAGCCAGCCCACCATTCGACTCCAGTGATGAGAGTCTGCGGCCACACAGGAAGCGCGGCCTTGTACACACCGGATCCAGCCGGAGTTTCGACAAGATCGAGTTCGTGGCTCTCGGGGCCAACCAGCAACGCCGAGTTGACGATCGCGTCATCGAACGGAATCTGATCGATGATGCGCGGCACGTACTCGGTAGAGAACGTGACCGTGAAGGTCGTATCCGCAGGAGCCTCGGCCTCAAACGTCAGCTCGAAGGTCTTGTCCACCTTCGTGGTGTTGCCGAAGTCGTTGTCCTCGTACACGCCCTGGGAAACGAACGTCTCGTAGTAGGCGCCCATGAGCGGATACGTGTTCATCCAGTCCGGATCGTCGTTGACCTCGCGTACCGGATAGTAGCCAGGGATGATGCCGTCGATGGTGTACAAGCCGTCGGCATCGGTCACGCCCGATGGCTCCAGGCCGAGCTCCGAATCGGTGTCAAGAACACCGTTCCAGTTGTAGTCGACGAAGATGGTCCAGTCTTTCAGACCAAACTCGCCGTCTTCCATTTCCAGCCCATCGCCATCGGCATCGTAGAACTTCATGCCGAACTTGGTGGCAGTCGTCCAGTTGAGGAAATCGAAGCTCTCCTCGGGAATCTCGCCAGACTCAAGCGTCATGTCGTGCCCGCCATCATTCAGCGGCCAGGACTGAGTCCAACCGTCCTGCTGAACTTCCGTGATTGTGTAGGTTCCAGGAGGAATCTCGTCGAACTCCCAGTAGCCATTCGCATCGGTGGTTGTGGTGGCCACATACGCACCGCCCCAGCCGGTCGTACCTTCGACGCGGATCTCCCAGCCCTCAAGACGCGGCTCACCGTCATCGACGCCGTTGGCGTTGAGGTCGTGGATCTTGTAGCCGTGCGGGTCGGCGGGAGACCAGTTGAGGAAGTCGAAGCTCTCCTCGGGATTGTCGCCGGACTCAAGCGTCAAGTCCTCGTAGGTTCCAGGATCGGCAGGATACGATTGGGTCCAACCATCCTGCTGGACCTCACTGATGGTGTAGGTGCCAGGAGGAATCTCGTCGAACTCCCAGTAGCCGTCGGCATCGGTGGTTGTGGTGGCGACGAAAGCCGCATCCCAACCGGTCGTGCCCTCGATACGGATCTCCCAGTCCTCGAGACCCGGCTCACCGTCGTCGATGCCGTTGGCGTTCTTGTCTTCGTACTTGTAGCCGTGAAGTCCGGTCGTCGTCCAGTTGAGGAAGTCGAAGCTCTCCTCGGGATTCTCGCCGGACTCAAGCGTCAAGTCCTCGTAGGTTCCAGGATCGGCAGGATACGATTGGGTCCAACCATCCTGCTGGACCTCACTGATGGTGTAGGTGCCAGGAGGAATCTCGTCGAACTCCCAGTAGCCGTCGGCATCGGTGGTTGTGGTGGCGACGAAAGCCGCATCCCAACCGGTCGTGCCCTCGATACGGATCTCCCAGTCCTCGAGACCCGGCTCACCGTCGTCGATGCCGTTGGCGTTCTTGTCTTCGTACTTGTAGCCGTGAAGTCCGCTCGTCGTCCAGTTGCCGAAGTCATAGCTCATCTCGACAGCCACATCGGAGTAGGTCGTCACATCGTAGAAGCTGCTCGCCGGGAAGGACTGCGTCCAACCGGCAGGTACCATCTCGGACACCACGTAGGTGCCTGGGACGATATCGGTGAACTCGTAGTAGCCGTTGTTACTGGGATCGGTCGTGGTCGTGGCATACACGCTGCCGCCCATGTAGTCGGTACCTGTGAGCGCGATCGTGAACGCGATGGCAGGTGTGACTTCGCCGGGATCCTTGACCCCGTCGGCATCCATGTCTTCGAACTTGTAGCCGTGCAGATCGGTTGTCGTCCAGTTGAGGAAGTGATACTCGCCCTCGTCGCCGTAGTGACCCTGCGACTCAAACGTGACGTCGAAGTCTCCGCGCGACTGTGTCCAGCCCGCCTGGTCGACCTCGCGCACCGTGAAGGCACCAGGGTGCACGTCATCGATCTCGTAGTGGCCGTTGACGTCGGTCACGTCGGAAGGCTCAGGGCCGTACGGGAGCGTGGTTGGGTCGGTATCGAACTCACCGTTGTCGTTGTAGTCGACGTAGATGGTCCAACCCGACATGCCGTAGTCCCCGTCGTCGAACACACCGTTGGCTTCGAGGTCGTTGGACTTGGTGCCCTCGATCGATGCGGGCATCCAGTTGCCGAAGTCGTTGCCGGTGTCCTCGAGTGACGATGTGAAGTTCACCTCGTAGTAGCCTTCGGTCGGGAACGACTGGATCCAGTCGGTGCCCGCGATGTCCTCGTACACCTTGTAGGTGCCGGGGGGGACGTTGTCGATGAAGTAGCTACCATTCAAGGCCGTGATGCCATATGGCTCGCCTGTGTCGTATACACCGTTTACCACAACGTCGACGAACATCCTGATTCCGCCGAGAGGCTTGTCGCCGGCGTCATAGATTCCGTTGGCGTTCATGTCCTCGAACTTCATGCCGGCCTTCGTGGCATGTGTCCAGTTGCCGAAGTCGTAGCTCATCTCAGAGGCGGCCCCGATGGTGGGAATCGTCACATCGTAGAAGCTGCTCGCCGGGAAGGACTGCGTCCAATCGGCAGGTACCATCTCGGACACCACGTAGGTGCCTGGGACGAGATCGGTGAACTCGTAGTAGCCGTTGTTGCCAGGATCGGTCGTGGTCGTGGCATACACGCTGCCGCCCATGTAGTCGGTACCTGTGAGCGCGATCGTGAATGCGATGCCAGGTGTGACTTCGCCGGGATCCTTGACCCCGTCGGCATCCATGTCTTCGAACTTGTAGCCGTGCAGATCGGTCGTCGTCCAGTTGAGGAAGTGCGACTCGCCTTCGGAGCCGTAGTGACCCCGCGACTCGAAGGTGACGTCGAAGTCTCCGCGCGACTGTGTCCAACCCGCCTGGTCGACCTCGCGCACCGTGAAGGCACCAGGGTGCACGTCATCGATCTCGTAGTGGCCGTTGACGTCGGTTACGTCGGAAGGCTCAGAGCCGTACGGGAGCGTGCTTGGGTCGGTATCGAACTCACCGTTGTCGTTGTAGTCGACGTAGATGGTCCAACCCGACATGCCGTAGTCTCCGTCGTCGAACACACCGTTGGCTTCGAGGTCGTTGGACTTGGTGCCCTCGATCGATGCGGGCATCCAGTTGCCGAAGTCGTTGCCGGTGTCCTCGAGCGACGACGTGAAGTCGACCTCGTAGTAGTTGGGATCGTCCGGGAACGACTGGATCCAGTCGGTGCCGGCGATGTCCTCATACACGTTGTAGGTGCCGAGAGGAACATTGTCGATGAAGTAACTGCCGTCTGCTTCCGTGATATCGAACGGTCGCCTGCGCGTATACGCCGTTTCCCACGACTCGACGAACATCCTGATTCCGCCGAGAGGCTTGTCGCCAGCGTCGTAGACTCCGTTGGCGTTCATGTCCTCGAACTTCATGCCGGACTTCGTGGCGTACCTCCAGTTGCCGAAGTCGTAGCTCATCTCAGCAGCGGCCCCAACAAGGGTGGGAATCGTCACGTCGTAGAAACTGGCCGCCGGGAAGGATTGCGTCCAACCGGTCGGAACCATCTCGGACACCACGTAGGTGCCTGGGACGATATCGGTGAACTCGTAGTAGCCGTTGTTACTGGGATCGGTCGTGGTCGTGGCATACACGCTGCCGCCCATGTAGTCGGTACCTGTGAGCGCGATCGTGAACGCGATGCCAGGTGTCACTTCGCCGGGATCCTTGACCCCGTCGGCGTTCATGTCTTCGAACTTGTAGCCGTGCAGATCGGTCGTCGTCCAGTTGAGGAAGTGATACTCGCCCTCGGCGCCGTAGTGACCGCGCGACTCAAACGTGACGTCGAAGTCTCCGCGCGACTGTGTCCAGCCCGCCTGGTCGACCTCGCGCACCGTGAAGGCACCAGGGTGCACGTCATCGATCTCGTAGTGGCCGTTGACGTCGGTCACGTCGGAAGGCTCAGGGCCGTACGGGAGCGTGGTTGGGTCGGTATCGAACTCACCGTTGTCGTTGTAGTCGACGTAGATGGTCCAACCCGACATGCCGTAGTCCCCGTCGTCGAACACACCGTTGGCTTCGACGTCGTTGGACTTGGTGCCCTCGATCGATGCAGGCATCCAGTTGCCGAAGTCGTTTCCGGTGTCCTCGAGCGACGACGTGAAGTTCACCTCGTAGTGGCCTTCGGCCGGGAACGACTGGATCCAGTCGGTGCCCGCGATGTCCTCATACACGTTGTAGGTGCCGAGAGGAACATTGCCGATGAAGTAGCTGCCGTCTGAGCCGTCCGTGATATCGAATAGGTCGCCAGCCGTGAAGCCTGCGATCCCGTCGATCTCAACGTAGACCCTGATTCCGCCGAGAGGCTTGTCGCCGGCGTCGTAGACTCCGTTGGCGTTCATGTCCTCGAACTTCATGCCGGACTTCGTGGCATACGTCCAGTTGCCGAAGTCGTAGTCAGACTCGAGATCCTTCTCGTAGACTTCACTGGATTCGAATGTCACCAGGTGACCGAAGTTGTCGGCACCGGGATCGGACTGGAACCAGCCAGGCAGCATCTCTTCGAGTACCCAGAAGGTGCCCGGGTGCACCCCGGTGATCTCGTAGTTGCCGAGAGCATCTGTATCGTCATACGGTTCCGGGCCATACGGAAGTGTGCCAGGTGCCAGATTCAGCACCCCGTCTCCGTTGTAGTCGACGAAGACCCTCCAGCCCTCAAGCCCGGGTTCGTTCGAATCGTGGATACCGTCTCCGTTGAGATCCTCGTACTTCATGCCGCGAATTGTCGCTGGCGCCCAGTTCAGGAAATCCAGGGTGCGCTTGTGATGACATGCAATCGTCACCTCAGAAGCTCCGCCAGCGTCGAGCGTAGTCGTGTAGTAGCCCGAAGCCGGGTTCGAACACGTCCAGTCGGGAGGCGTTTGCGCAGCGATATCCTCATGCACACGATAGCTACCCGGCAGAATGCCCTTGATCGAGTAGTAGCCGCTGGCATTGGTCACGGCGAACGTGGGATAGGGCACCCACGCTGTACCGACCTTGCGCTCCAGGTATATCTTCCAACCCTCAAGTCCAAGGTCGCCGGTGTCTTTGTGACCATCAGCGTTCTTGTCCTCATACTTGTGACCGTCAATCTCGCCCTTGTACGTGAAGGTGTTCTTGAGATCTTTCGTCAGGCACGGGTCATCGTCCGACGTACCGAGCGGGATGTGCACCGGACTGCCAGCACCGGGTGTCCAGACCGCGTCCCAGCGAACATCGGTGATCTTGACACCTTCGAACAGCTTCTCCGAAGCCGTGAACGGGCTGCTTGTGCCCGCAAGATCCAGGTAGTGCTCGACTCCATCGACCTTGTAGTGGACGTGGAACGTCGTGCTCGCGGGCACCTCGCCGTCGTAGACGAGTTCGAATGTCTTCGTGAACTTCTCGAGCTGACTGTTACCGAACCATTTAGTCTGATCCTCCTCTTGACCGTTCGCCTCGCGAACGTGGTTGAACTGCCGGACGTACCCCTCAGCGTCCGTGCAGAACCAACCAGCGGCGATCTGTCCCGATGTGAGCACCTCGGAAATCTGATACCACCCAAATGGCCACATCCCGAAGTCCGCTTGTCCGCCATTATTCTTGTCGGACCACCGGATCATCGGAGCCGTCCCGGTCAACGGGTCGACGAGTGGAGTCACAGCTTTGGTGATGGGATCGTACTTCTCGAGCACGAACTGGAAACCGTCGAGCCAGTCTTCGCTACCGTCGCGCCAGCCGTCACGGTCATCATCTTGGTACTTGGTGATGATGATGTGCGCCTGACTCGGTGTCGGTCGCGTGTAGCAGAACTCGATGTGACTGATATCCCGATAGTCACACGATGTCTCGATCTCCTTGTAGACCGAGTACAGCCCCTGGTCAGAGTCCGTGCCCTGTGGATTGAGCGAATCGTAGTTGTAAACGAACTCGCCTGTGCCTGCCTTGACCTGAACGTGGCGGATGACCAAACCAGTCGCGACGAAGTCGAAGTGGTTGCTGGTCAGGTTCTTGATCTCGATCGTGCCGCCGCCGGGCACGTTGTGGACACCGTTTGTGAGAGTCGCGTTCTCGAGCTTGAATGTGTCATACGAACAAGAGTGGTCTTCCCACGGGTCTACGTACGTGGGGTAGATTCCCTTGGCTGTCGCGTACGCACCAATGTCACCGTCGCCCAGAGGCCCCGCCACGAGCGGTTCCGGATCGAGTGGTGAGACCTTGGCAGGAGTAGCGACCGCTTCGTCCTGCGGCTCCTCGGCTGCAGGCTCTTCAGCGAGCAGGCTCCTCGGCTGCAGGCTCTTCGGCCGGCGGCTCCTCGGTGACAACCGGCTCCTCTTCAGGGGCAGGCGCCTCTTCATCCGGCGCAACCACCTCGTCCTCAGGCGGTACGACTACCGGCTCTTCTGCCGCCGGCGGTACAGCCGCGGTGCTCTCGTTGGACGCCGGACTTGTCGAACCGTGGCTCCCGGGGACGGCATAGCCGACGCCGGCGAACGACACGATTACGACGAGTACGACGTACGCGCAGAGCAGTCGCGAGGCCATGGACCTGCGATGAATGCTCCGTGTCATGGGACTCCCACCCTCCAGTGCTCGGGCACGACCCCACCGGACTTACCCCTGAGGACACAAGAAACCGACCCACTCGTGCACGGGTCGGTCTCACCATTGACTCGGCGTCGGACGTACAGTGACCGAGTAGATTCCGACGCTTCTTCGTCTCCCGTAACCAGGTCGCTCTTGGTCCGCCTGTCCGGGAAGCCATACGCTATGTACGGTTTACCCTGGCTCCTTTCTACCCTGGCCAGGGGTGTCGGTGCGGGTGAAACCTATCCTCCGGTAGTAGGAGCGAGGTAGGATTCCTACTTTTGAGCTGCGGCTTTATTCGTGTTCACAACTGAGGAGCCGCCCCCGTCTGGGGCGGCTCCTGCAAGGCTTCCGGAGACCCATCTTGCATGTCTCTCGACCTCGTATCAGTTGTCAGCACCGACTCTTCTGAGTGCAAGACCCGTCAGCACGGCCACTCCCGCCAGAAGAGCCATCAGAAGCGACTCGCCGCCCGTGAAGGGAAGGAACGGCTCTGGATCTGTGGCCGTCGGTGCAGCCGTCGGCACCGAAGTGACCTCAGGCTCTGGCTGCGGCTGTGGCTGCGGAGTGAACGGAAGGTACGGCTCCGCGGCGACGGTCTCGCTGCCGGTATCGTTCTCCGGATTCTCATCGCGTGGGTGGTTGATGACTACGACGTTGTCGATCTGAGCTCCCTGCGCGGGAATCGGACCGAGTACGCGCGCCGTGTAGGTGATCGTCTGATCTCCATCCTCGAGCGCGAGCGGACCTGTCAGACTCCACACTATCGTGCCGTCAGCAACCACGCCGCCAGCACTGTCAACGATCTCGACGAGCGTCTCATCGAAGTCGTCGGTGATCGTGAAGTCAGAGGCCTCGACCGAACCCAGGTTCCGATATGTGAGCGTGTAGGTGATGATGTCACCGGTGGTTGCCGTCTCCACGTCCGCCTTCTTCTCGATCGCTAGATCCAGATAAGTGAACGGAAGCTCTTCTTCGGCGTTGCCGATGTAGACCATCTGGTCCTGACCCTCGACCAGGTCCACCACGATGGGAAGCTCGACTGTGGCGAACCAGCCGTCGGGCACTACCTCGTCGATGGTGTAGCTGCCTGCGTACAGGTCGCTGAACACGACCGTGCCGCTGGCGTCTGTGTTGGCCGAGTCGGTGTACTCGGCGCCTTCGATGGTGATCTCGACGCCTTCGACGTACGGCTCTCCGTCGTCGAGCACGCCGTTCTCGTTCAAGTCGTTGAACTTGACGACCGTGATGTCGGCCGGGATGGGATCGGGCACTACCTCGGCGTTGCCGATGTAGACCATCTGGTCCTGACCCTCGACCAGGTCCACCACGATGGGAAGCTCGACTGTGGCGAACCAGCCGTCGGGCACTACCTCGTCGATGGTGTAGCTGCCTGCGTACAGGTCGCTGAACACGACTGTGCCGCTGGCGTCTGTGTTGGCCGAGTCGGTGTACTCGGCGCCTTCGATGGTGATCTCGACGCCTTCGACGTACGGCTCTCCGTCGTCGAGCACGCCGTTCTCGTTCAAGTCGTTGAACTTGACGACCGTGATGTCGGCCGTCTCGGGACACTGCTCTCCGCCCAGACTCCAAGCGATGATCTTGTCGTGAGGATGGCCATAGCTCGCCAGCTCATAGATCGGCGGACCGAGATTCGGTCCGTCTGGTAGTAGCCGCAATCGGGAATCGGCACCCTCGACGTATGCGTACCGGGACCGTACACGCCCGTCACGAGTCGAGATGAATCTGCACGTCATAGGGAAATACCCGTGCTCAGGTTCGGTATGACGTCATCGGGCCAGGTGTAGACAGAGAATGTCAGTTCAAGCGGGCAAGAATCTTCGGGGATCGTGAAGGTCGCGACACCGCCCGAGACGCTGGCATTCAGCAGTGTGCGCCATGCACCTGCCCCATTCGCCTGCAGTATCCGGCACGGCTCGACAGTTGCGGGCCTCGCGTCCGGCTCGATCACCTCGTTGTCGCCTGCCTGCTCGGTCGAGGCTTCGCCGAGGACGTCCGGGTCTGCGATCACGGGACCACGGGCTCTCCAACGAGCTTCGTCCACTGATTCGATTCCGTCGAGTCCTCACCGATCATCGAGTCGCACCTTCAGCAAGCGTCTCGTCCACAACGCATCAGGAATCGGGGTGGACGGTCGACTCATTCGAAGCACCGCGACCGCACGGAGCGAGCGAGCAGAGCACTACCAAGCGTCGAACGAGGCAGCACCGTTGAAAGAGCTCGATACGCGTGACCTGTATGCGCTTGTGTCCAATCGTCGCTCACCTCCTTGGTGTCCTCGAGCCCAGCCGCGAGGCCGGCGACGTACTTGTACTATTCGAGAGCTGTTCCCGAGTTATTAGAGCTTTCTAATCATTCCTTCGCTTGTGCTAAGTCCAAGAGATGGCGGTTCTCCAGGCGAAGCAAGGCGACGGCCCGTCTGCCATCCTTTAACCGCTGGTGAACCTGGTCTCCTAGCCGAGCGCTTGGCCTTCGCCTTCTTGAGTTTGGGCCCGCATTCCTTGACGAGGGCCCTACTGAGTACGTCATCCATGTTCGAGACAGGTATGATCTCGAGTTCCTCGCGCACATGCGGCGGAAGTAGATCGAGGTCGCGCACGTTCTCCTCGGGGACAAGCGCTGTCTTGATGCCCGCGCGATGTGCCGCAAGCAGCTTCTCCTTGAGCCCACCGATCGGCAAGACCCGCCCGCGCAGCGTGATCTCCCCCGTCATCGCAAGATCGCGTCGCACAGGACAGCCTGTGAGACAGCTCGCAAGCGCTGTGGCCATCGTGATACCCGCAGACGGCCCATCCTTGGGAATCGCCGCAGCGGGCACGTGAATGTGCATATCGAGCTTCTCGTTGAAATCCTCGTCAATATCGAGTTCCGCGGCTCGCGTACGTATGTATGTGACTGCGGCCTGCGCCGACTCGCGCATCACATCGCCCAGTTGCCCGGTGAGTGTGAGTTCTCCCTTGCCGGGCATCTTCGTGGCCTCTATGAATATGATGTCGCCGCCGACCTCGGTCCAAACCAAACCCGTCGCAACACCGACCTCATCTTCTTCCTCGGCGAGCCCGTAGCTGAACTTCGGTGGGCCGAGGTACTTGTGCAGCGTGCGTTCCGTGACACGGGTCTTGGCCTTCTTGCCCTCGACTACCTTGCGGGCAACCTGGCGGCAGATCATCGCGACAGTCCGCTCAAGGTTGCGGACGCCCGCTTCTCTGCGTGTATCGGCGCACGATCTCTCTGACCGCTTCATCGGTGATTTCGAGCTTGCCTGCGGTCAGCCCGTGCTCCTCGATCTGCTTCGGAATCAAGTACCGCCTCGCGATGTGCAGCTTCTCGTCTTCGGTGTAGCCCGGGAAGTGTATGACCTCCATACGGTCACGCAAGGCCGGCGGAATCGGATCGAGCAGGTTCGCAGTCGTGATGAACATCGTGTTCGACAGGTCGAACGGCACTTCCAGATAGTGATCCTGAAATGCGTTGTTCTGCTCGGGGTCGAGCACTTCGAGCAACGCAGACGTCGGGTCTCCTCGGAAGTCCATGCCAACCTTGTCGATCTCGTCCATCATGAACACCGGGTTCTTCGTCTTGGCCTGGCTGATCGACTGGATGATCCGCCCGGGCAGCGCACCAACGTAGGTGCGCCGGTGTCCGCGAATCTCCGCCTCGTCGCGCACTCCGCCAAGCGATATGCGAATGAACTCGCGGCCGAGCGATCGCGCGATGGATCTGCCGATGGATGTCTTGCCCACGCCGGGAGGGCCAACGAAACACAAGATGGGCCCGCGCATCTTGTCTGTGAGCTTGTGCACAGCCAAGTATTCGAGCACCCGTTCCTTGACCTTCTCTAGACCGTAATGATCCTCGTCGAGGACATCCTGAGCAGCCACCAAATCGAGCTTCTCGTCGGATTCGATCTCCCAGGGCAACCCGATCAACCAGTCAAGATACGTCCGGATGACCGACGTCTCGGCCGCTGCAGTCGGCATCTTCTCGAGCCGTCCGAGTTCCTTGAGCGCCTTCTCCTCAACATCCTCGGGCATTCTCGCAGCTTCGATCTTCTCCTTGTACTCCGCCATCTCGGCGGCAACCTCATCGTACTGGCCAAGCTCCTGCTGAATCGCCTTCAGCTGCTCGCGAAGGAAGTACTCGCGCTGCGTCTTGGTCATTTGGTCTTTCACGCGGTTCTGTATCTTCGAACCGAGTTCGAGAATCTCAAGTTCCTTGCGCAGGAATCGTGCCGTCTTGTCGAGCCGCTTGACCGGCTCGAGAGCCTCAAGGATCTCCTGCTTCTCCTCCACCTTCAGATTGAGATGAAACGCAACGAAGTCCGCGAGTCTGCCCGGCTCCTCGATCGTCGAGGCAGCCATGAGTACCTCTTGCGGGATGGGCTTTCCTAGATCAGACGCGCGTTCGAAATCTGAGATGAGAGCGCGCATGAGCGCCTCGGTCTCGACATCAGATTCAGTCTCCTCGTCGATGAGCTCGACCCGTACTTTCATGTAGGGATCGAACTGAAGGTACTCGACGATGCGTAGACGCTGTTGCCCCTCGACAAGAGCTTTCGCGGTGCCGTCAGGCAACTTGAGCTCCTGCATGATCGACGATACGCAGCCGATCTCGTAGATGTCGTCGGCGCCCGGATCCGCGACCTCCGCCTCACGCTGCGTTACGAGCGCGACGAGATGCTCCTCCCGCATGGCCTCCTCGAGCGCATTGATCGAGCGCTCGCGGCCCACGAACAGCGGCACGACGAGGTTTGGGAACAGTATGAGATCCCGCAGCGGGATAAGCGGCAGGATTTCAGGTATCTCAGTAATAGTGGTGCGTTCAGACATCCTCGGCGATTCCTTTCGTCGCGGACGTGCGATAATCATTCTGCCCGATACTTCGACGCCATACACGCCGCTTCCTGGCGAGTCGCACCACATACGTGCATCCGACAGACGTGGAGATACACAGACCGATGCCCGTGTCCCACCCCACCCACTTTGGCCTTAGATACGTTCTGGCGCTACTGCTGACCTGCTCACTGGCTCTCATCGCGCTGCCCGTGTCGGCCACTCCGATCACGACTTCCAGCCAACGCGCCGCGAACAACCAGCCGTTCGTCACGCTCAGCTCGAACGCCGTCTCCGTTCCAGTCGACGGCTCATTCGCGTATCGAGCCGAGATCGTGATCGACCGCCCGACCTCGTATCTCGAGGCACGACTGCAGATACGAAACCCGGGGGGCAGCCTCCTGTTCCAGAAGACCGAGCCCCGCAACGATGTCACCACAGGAACAGTGACGATCGACTTTGCGCGAGAGCTGGCCGAGTTTGACCTCGTTCCGGCCGCGTACTCCGTCGAATTGCGCGTTCGCAGCGATGCGGGCGGGGAGATCCGCGAGTGGGTCCTCGATGATGAGCTACTTCTGTACGATCCACAAACGTCGCCCGTCCCACTCGCACTCGTCGTGCATGTCTGCGCAACACCCTCCTACGACTCCGAGGGTCGGTTCGTGATAGACCCCGGGCAGGTCGATATCGCACGCGAGCAAGTCGATGCCTTGGCGGCCTACATCCTCCAGCGACCCGATGTCAGCATGACCCTCGCGCTGCCTCCGATGCTCGCCGAGGAGTGGGCCCGAATCGCCTCCGGCTACGAGACCTCAGGGCCGGAAGGCGTTGCGGTCGTCGAGGCCGATTCCGACGTGCCCGTGCGCTACGCCGAGACCCTCACGCGCCTGAAGGCGGCGCTCGATACCGGCAGACTCGAACTCGCCACCGTCCCCTACGCCGATCCGGATATCGCCGGACTTGCACAGTCGGACGGGGTCCGCGATCTCGGTGACCACCTGGAGCGAGGCCTCTCGGCGACCCTGGCCGGACTCGAGACGTCTTCCTCCGCAGGCCTGGCCACTTCCGAGGGGCTGCTTCCCGCCGAGGCCCTGGCCGTCGTGCGCGCACGTGACCTCCGCTACGCATTCATCTCTCAACGACTCGATACGTCGGCAGAAACCACTCTGCCTTCAGGCGCGTACGAAATCACATCTGAAGGCATGTCGGATGCGTTCGTTGGCCTTGTTACCGACGACACGATAGCCGAGGAGCTCCGGTCGGCGTCCGGAGCCCAGCTCGTACGCAGCGTATTCGATCGTTCGATATCGGACACGCCCACCGCTCCCGTGGTGACCGTGGTCGACGTCGGGCCGGGACGCAAGGCAACTGTGGGCGATCTGAGAGACTGTCTCGACAGCCTGATCACGGCACCGTGGGTGGAATTCGTGACCGGACAACAGGCAGCAGAGTCGACCCCCGCCGGCGTGCTGGCGCTGCCAGCCGAGAGCTCGCTCCGATCCGCCGCGCCGAACGGATACTGGGCCGAGGTGAAACGGGCACGCGACCTCGCCGTAGCGTTCATGGAGTCGGTTGGCGTGAACGACCCCGAGGTCCAGTACGCTTCAGATGCCTCACTCGTAGCCCAAAGCCGCTCATGGGCGGGGCCCGACAGTGCATGGGGTTCGGCCGATCGAGGGCTCGGCTTCGCATCTGCCGCTACCCGAGTCGCCAGTGGCGTGCTCGACAGCATAAGCGTGACGGCACAAGACATCACGCTGTCTTCGGCCCAAGGCGATGTACCGATCACGGTGTCCAATGCGTCCGAGAAGAACCTGCTGCTCACATTGAGAATGACCGCTCGCGGCATTGCCCTCCCCGAAGGCAACGAAGTCAAACTGACCGCACGCCCGCAGGACAACTTCATGACAGTCCCCGTGGATCTGCAGTCCTCCCTCTCGGGCGACCTCTCGATCGAGATCTGGGCCGGTGACATGCTTCTCGATTCAACGAACGTGACGGTCAGGGCGACGTTCCTGGATCGACTTGTGCTCGTCGGCACCATCGCCATCGTGCTGGTAGGGTTGTTGCTGTTCATCAGGCATCGCGCACGTGCGTCCGCCTCTGTTGGTACCATTGCCAAAGAGGAGAGATAGACACTCTCCGAAGGAAGGCCCCCTCATGAAGAAGATCTTTTGGACCGTCTTGTTCGTGGCCCTGGCAGCCACGTTCGTGAACGACGTAGGCCGGTACGCCAAGGCCCGCTACGACGTCAGCAAGATCGCCACGGAAACGGTCCAGAACGTATCGAATTCACGCGACCAATCCAGAGATCAGAACGCTCGCGACGCGGCACAGTACGCGGCGTCCAGAGGAGCGACCGTCTACGCATACGATCAAGACGATTCGAAGGTCTACGCGTGGCTGCAGATGCCTGTCGAGGGAACGTGGGTGCTGGGGCCGGGCATGGCACTGCTGGCCGGGGAGCCGATCAAGACGCCCTACCTTGTTCACCTTGACGAGTCGGCCTTCTTCCAGTGAGGTCGGGCGTCGTACCCATACTGGGCTAGACTGGGGGAACTATGCGCACGGTCGTACTCGACACAAACGTCTTGCTCGCCGACCCGGAAGCAATACTCTCGTTTCCGGAGGCCGACATCGTCATACCCGAGACCGTCCTCGGCGAACTGGACAAGCTCAAGACCTCCCGCGTGGATCCCGACCTGAGGTTCCGCGGACGTGAGGTAAGCCGCATGCTGTTCGAACTCTCCGAGCAGGGCAGCCTCATCGACGGAGTGGATCTCCCGGACGGGGGCAGGCTGCGCGTTGTGCCGTTCGACCCTGACGCACCTACGCCTGACGGCTTCTCGACCCGCAACGCCGACGACCGCATCCTCGCGGTCGCGATGCAGGTGTGCAGTACCGACTGTGAGAGCCTCACGCTCGTCACGAACGACCTCAACATGCTGCTGAAAGCCCAGGCCCTCTCGATCGCAGTCGAGCGTCACGCCGACGGCGTCGAGGGGAGCTGCGGGCGACGCTACATCATCCGTCCGTTCCAGCGCTACAAAGTCCCGTTGACGATACTCTCGGTCTCGCTAGCCGTGTTCGCTGCAATCGTCTTTCTCGTACTCCGCTTAACCCCCGCTAGCACAAGCGCCGACATCAACGTGCCGCCCGAACTGCGAGAGACACTCAACTCGGCGCAGCTCCAGCTGCTGTCGCTCACATCGGATCTCGACGACAACCCCAATGACCCGGAGACACTCCTCCAAGTCGCCAATCTCCTCTACGAATTCACCAACTACTCCCGCGCGGTAACCTACTACGAGCGCTATCTCGCAGTGCGTCCAGATGACTTGAACGCGAAAACGGACCTGGCGGCCGCGTACTTCTATGCCGGTCGCACCGACCAGGCCATCCAGACGATCAACGCGGTGTTCCAAGAAGACCCGGCTCATGTTGAGGCGAACTTCAACCTGGGCATCATGTACTGGCAAGGACGGCGCGATTACGAAGCTGCCGTTACCCAGTTCGAGCGCGTGATCGAGTTGACGAAGGATTCGAGCAGCGCACAGGAACAGCAAATCCGCACGACTGCCGAGTCAAACATCGAACAGATAGCCGTCGAAGCGGCACACGGCTCAACTGCCGCAACCACCCCCCTGGAGGGCTCACAGTAAGATGGAGAACGTCGACATCGCCATTATCGGAGCAGGTCCTGCCGGTCTAACGGCCGCACTCTACGCTTCCCGGGCGCGCGCTCGCACGATCGTGTTCGAGCAAGGTATCCCGGGCGGGCAGATCGTCACCACGGACTGGGTCGAGAACTACCCGGGTTTCCCAAAGGGACTCTCGGGCCAGGAACTCGGAGACCTGATGCTCGCGCAGGCCGAGGAGTTCGGTGCCGAGGTCAAATCGTTCACGGCTGTCGAACGCATCGAACCGGCCGATCTGGACTTCATCGTCACAACTGCCGAGGACGAGCAGTATCTCGCCAAGGCCGTAATCATCGCGACCGGCGCGGTGCCGAAGAAACTGGGCGTGCCCGGCGAGGCGGAGTTCACCGGTCGCGGCGTGTCGTGGTGTGCTACGTGCGATGGAGCGCTGTTCAGGGACAAGATCGTCGCGGTGGTGGGCGGTGGCGACGCAGCCATCGAAGAGGCGCTGTTTCTCACCAAGTTCGCGGCGAGGGTCCACGTCATTCACCGACGCGACGAACTCCGAGCCACAAAGTGCATACAGGAACGCTGCTTCGAAAACGAGAAGATTACCGTACAGTGGAGTCGTGTGGTCGACCGAATCGTCGGTGAGGACGGCAAGGTAACCGGCGTCCAGCTGAAGGCCACGAACGACGATGAAGATGAGCTGCTTCCACTCGACGGTGTATTCATCTTCGTCGGGGTCGACCCGGTCAACGCGATAGCCCTGGACCTTGTCGCGACGAACGATGCTGGCTACATCACAACCGACCACGATGGACGCACAGAGTGGCCGGGCATATACGCGGCAGGAGACGTGACCGACAACGAACTCAAACAGGTGATTACAGCGGCAGCCAAGGGAGCATCCGCTGCGTTCGAGGCACTTCGCTACATCGATGAAAAGGTATGCTCTGTCTGAACCGACTGTGTTCGAAGGGAGAAGGGGTAGCATGAGCGAGATGCTGCAGGTGACCGACGCCGCGTTCGAAAGCGACGTCCTCGGCAATGAGAAGCCCGTCGTGCTGGACTTCTGGGCACCCTGGTGCGGCCCGTGCCGCATGATGGAGCCCGTGCTCAAGGAGATCGCCGAGGAGTTTGGCGACAAGATCGTGATCGGGAAGCTCAACGTGGACGAGAACCCCGCCACGGCCACCAAGTTCGACGTCCTCTCGATTCCCACACTGCTCGTCTTCTCCAACGGTGAGGTCGCGAAGAAGCTCGTTGGAGCCATGCCGAAGAAGAGACTGCTCGACGAGCTCGCCCAGTGGATCGGCTGAAGAACAGACAACGACGAGGGAGGACTTCACGTGTGTGAACACGGAATCAATGTAGATCAGATGAAGCTCGCCGTCGGCCAGTCCGACGACGCCTTGGCGATGGTGCAGCAGTGGATGGAACAGCTCCACCACCTTGCCGACCACGGTGATCGCGCAGAGGCAAGCGCCGCTTTGGCGCAAGCGAGCGTACTGCTCGGAGAAGCTCGGGGCAAGCTCGACAAGGCGATTGAAACGCTCGACGGGAGTTCCGACGACAAGGTCAGCGTCGAGCTCGTGTAGCGCGCCCCAACTCAAACGGATTCATTGAAACGGACGCCCCCGGCCAGTCGGGGGCGCCGTGCGTTTCTAGTGCTTGCTGCCGCAGATCGGACACCCTTGCAGACTCAGCGGCTTCTCGAGACCGCTGGCTTCCAGAAGCGCATCGTCGGCGAAGATCTCGTGGGTGGGACCGTCCGCCGTGATCGTACCGTCACTCATCACGATCGTACGTTCGCACAGGTCCATGGCCATATCCAGATCGTGGGTTGCGATGATCTTGGTGTGGTCGAATGTGTCGAGCAGCGTGATGAGTCGGCGCCGAGCACGCGGATCGAGATTCGATGACGGCTCGTCCATCACCAGGATGCTCGGAGCCATCGCAAGCACCGTGGCAATCGCGACCGCACGCTTCTCGCCACCGGAGAGCCGATACGGTGGGCGGTCGGCCAGGTGTAGCGCACCGACGCGCTCGAGCGCATCGTCGACCCGGAGCTGAATCTCCTCGACGGGCAGGCCGAGGTTCATCGGCCCGAATGCAACGTCCTCGGAAACCGTGGGCATGAACAGCTGATCGTCGGGATCCTGGAACACCATGCCGATCGTCTTGCGGATATCGGCGACGGTACCCTTCCCGACGGGAACCTCGCCGATCCGCACGGCACCGCAGCTGGGCAGCAGGAAGCCGTTCAGGTGCATGAGCAACGTCGACTTGCCAGCCCCGTTCGCCCCAACCAGCGCAATCGACTCGCCGTGCCCGATGCGAAACGACACCGCGTCGAGCGCAGCCGTTCCATCCGGATACGTGAAGCCCAGGTCGGACACCTCGATGCTGTGATGGCTCATGAGACCAGTCCCGTCACGAATCGGCCGAGAAGGAGCAGGAACGTTGTAGAGACGGAAGGCGAGAAACAGCGCGGACCACCCGAACACGAATGCCGCGTCGCGCATGGTGAAGTGGAGTTCACGCAAGATCCGTACGCGTCCGTCGAACCCCCGCGCCAGCATCGCTTGGTACACCCGGGTCGCCCGCGCATACGTGCGCAGAAGCAGATGGCCGAGGATCTGGCCGTACACCGCAAGTCCCATTCCATGGCCCTTGAACGAACGTAGCGCCCGCGCGCGAGCCATGCGCATGGTCTCTTCGCCCAGAACGAATATGTACCGGTAGAGCAGAAGCAGCTGCGTCACGAGCACATCGGGGAGACCGAGCTTGCCGAGCCCGACACAGACTCCCGAGAAACTCGTCGTGGCAATGAGAACAAGCGCAGCGATAGTCGTGAGGAAGAACCGTAGGAGAATGGATGAGAACGATATCCACCCGCCCGAGATACCGACACCGCCTAGGTACGCAATGACCTCACGGTCGAGAAGGGGGTTGAAGATGCCGACAAGTACCGCGAACGGCGCAACGGTGACGATCTTGCGCAGCAGAAAGCCGAGCGGGAGATCTCCCTCGGTCGCAAGCACAACGGGGTAGAGCACGAATGGCACCATCGGGAGCACCTCGTACTTGCCAAAAGACACAACGCACACGATAAACACGAGGGTGGTGATCACCTTGGCGCGCGGGTCGATCCGATGTACGGCCGTGTCGAGATACGCAAGGCGGTCGAGACGGCCCAGATCGTAGATACCTTCTTCTAGAGAGGGCATGCGAGTCTCCCTACGACAATCCGTCACCGGTGCTGGTCGCAACGAACTTGCCGTGCTTCACGCCCTTCGTCCCGATGAGCTCGGCTGCCAGGCGGTTGATCTCTCGAGCTTGTCCCCGGAGAACAACGACCTCGAGGCAGTGGTGCGCATCGAGGTGTATGTGGAGCGTCGAGACGATCTCTTGGTGGTGGGAATGCTGACGCTCCGTCAGCTTGTCAGCGAGGTCAGTAGAGTGATGATCGTAGACAAGGGTGACCGTTCCTACGGCCTCTTCCTCGCCCACACTCCACAATTCTTCGACCAGCGCGTTGCGAATCAGATCCCGCACCGCCTCCGATCGGTTCACGTACCCCTTCTCGGCGATGAGCGCGTCGAACCGGTCGAGCAGCCTCTCATCGGCCGAGATACCAAACCTCACGACACCTGCCATGATGGGCTCCAATGCTCACATCGTGCTACTAGAACTCAATCAGTGTAACGCTTGCCGCATGTTTCTCAACCACGTTGTGCGAATTCTCGGAAATCGCTTGACTCAAGCTCAAACCCCGGCGTAGCGTGCACTGCACAGCGTAACACGACTCGGCAATTGGTAGCACTACCGCCGGGCAACGCTGGGGGAACTGACGGGCTTCGGGGAGGCATGCACCATGCACATGGCAGACGCGCTCATCTCGCCAGCCGTAGGTGGAGCGATGTGGGCGGCAACAGCAGTGACGACGGTCTACTGCGCGAAGAAGGTCCGCGAGGATGTCGACGAGAGCAAGATTCCGTTGATGGGAGTTGCGGGTGCCTTCATCTTCGCGGCGCAGATGCTCAACTTCACGATTCCGGCCACAGGATCGAGTGGCCACCTTGCGGGGGGCTTGATACTCACGATCTTGCTCGGGCCCTACGCGGCCTTTCTGGTGATGGCTTCAGTGCTCGGGGTTCAAGCGCTGTTCTTCGCCGACGGCGGACTGCTCGCACTGGGCGCGAACATCTTCAACATGGGATTCTTCGCCGCCTTCATTGCCTACCCGCTGGTGTACAAGAGAGTGGTCGGGAAGAACCCGACCACGGGTCGCATCGCGACAGGTGGAATCCTCGGAGCTGTCGTCGCTCTGCAGCTTGGGGCACTCGGTGTGGTCCTGGAGACCACCCTCTCCGGCATAAGCGAGCTTCCATTCTCCACCTTCCTCGTCATGATGCAGCCGATCCATCTGGCCATTGGCGTCGTGGAAGGCCTCGTGACCGCAGCTGTCGTCGGGTTTGTCTACAAAGCGCAGCCCGAGATCCTTTCGCGTAGTGCAAATCGCACGTCGCTCAAAGGAATCAACATGAAGCCCGTGCTCATTGGCCTTCTTGTCGCAACGTTGCTCTCGGGTGTCGCATTCGCCTGGTTCGCCTCGGCCAACCCCGACGGCCTCGAATGGTCGATTGCAAAGGTGACCGGAACCGACGAGCTCGCCGAACCAGCTGCCGGCATACACAAGGATCTCGCGTCGATCCAGGAGAAGACAGCGTTCCTACCTGACTACGCGTTCCCCGCCGAGGAGGGTGCCGAGGAAGAGGCGGCCTGGCCGGCCGTTGACGCCGGCACCAGCGCGTCGGGGCTGATAGGCGCCACGCTTACGCTGTGCGTTGCAGCGATTGTCGGATTCGCGCTCAAGCGCCGTTCCTCGGCCAAAGCGGTCCGGGTATCCTGATGCGCTGACCCCATCGAACACATGCCTTACCTCCGCGAACGCGTCCGTCCTCAAAGACGGGCGCGTTCGTTTGGTGTTTCTCCACCGATTCGCCGCTACATTGGTACAATCGAATCGTGAAGAAGAACAATCACCCCAAGGGGACACTGCACAAGCACGACGACAAGGCCCCGACGTACTACGAGTGCCCCCAGTGCGGCTTCCTCTCAGCCAGCGCGAGGTTCGGCGCGGGCGAGAAAGCTTGTCCCACATGCACCACTCAAGGTGACAGCCGTCGTCAATTCCCTACCGATCGCCTGCGCAGGCTTGATGGGCGAATCCGTCACTACCATACCGAGGCCGAGTGGGAGATTGTCGTCATCTTGGTCGAGACGTTCCTCGAAGCGATCCTCGAAGACATCATCGACCGTATTCTCACCGCCCGCGGTGCAGACGTCGCGGTACGAGAGGTCGTGCTGGACGGGCAACGTGCCATCGGCGGACGAATCGGCAGGCTGTTCCCGCATCTGACCGGTGAGGAATTCGAAGCTGCCGCTTCCGAGATGGGATACCGCGATTTCCCCTACAAGTGGCGCGAGCTGCGGGCGGCGCGCAACGCGTTCATCCACGACTCGCCTTTCCGGGGCCCGCGCGAGACACTCGACGAGAACATGGCCAACCAGGCCATGCATCTGCTCGATCAAGCCTACAAACTGCTCGTGCTCATCAACAATCAATTCGTAGCCGAACCACGCGCCGCGCTGATCAAGCGCGAGCAGTCCTCGTAGCCGTCCGGCCTAACATGAAGGCACTCTCGCTTCATATCACCGGTATCGTTCAGGGTGTCGGATTTCGCCCATTCGTCTACAACCTTGCCCTGAATCTCAATCTCTCCGGATGGGTACTCAACTCGTCCGACGGCGTGTTCTGCCTGGTCCAGGGCGACCCCACCAACGTCGATCAGTTTGCGGTCGATGTACGCGAGAAGGCACCGCCGATGGCGGTCGTGGAGCATGTCGTGGCCGAGGAGGTCGACCCCGAACCTTTCGAGGGCTTCGAGATCCGTGAGTCGACTGCGGTAGAAGGCGCCATGACGCTCGTGTCACCGGACATCGCTTCGTGCTCACAGTGCGTCGACGAACTCCTCGATCCGGCCGACCGGCGCTACCGCTACCCCTTCATCAACTGCACCAACTGCGGACCGCGCTTCACGATCATCGAGGACATCCCGTACGACCGACCCATGACGACCATGCGCGACTTCCCGATGTGTCCGGAGTGTGCCGAGGAATACCGCGACCCTGCGGACCGACGCTTCCACGCACAGCCCGACGCGTGTTTCGTGTGTGGCCCGCGGCTTGTACCTCAACGTGGTGAGAGCCGGCAGGTGGAGGGATGCCCTGCTCGGACAGTCCTCGGCGGGGGCCCTCGCCGGACACGGCCGCTTCGCGTCCGGCTCCGGCTTCCCCGCCTGCGGAACTCGCGACGGCATCCCTCCACCTGCCGGCTGACGCGGCGTGGTCGCCGTCCTCAGACGTCGTCCCCCGCCCTCACCGGGACCGGGACGCCGAACGTGCGCGTTCGGATGCGATCATCTCCGCCACAGCGGGACTTCTCGGCCAAGGGTGCATACTCGCGATCAAGGGACTTGGCGGCTTCCATCTCGCATGCGATGCGACCAACGACGAAGCCGTCACGCGTCTGCGCGAACGCAAGAACCGTTGGGACAAGCCCCTTGCGATCATGGTTCCCACGCTCGAGCAGGCGCGCGAGATCTGCGACGTGAACGAACGCGAAGAAGCGCTGCTGACCGGAGCGGTTCGACCGATCGTCCTGCTCCGGTTGCGCGACGACGCTGACTCACGCATCGCACCATCCGTCGCCGGCGGACTGCGTGAGATGGGGGTCATGCTCCCCTACACGCCCCTGCACCACCTGCTCCTCGGCGAGGTGGATGGGCCGCTCGTGATGACATCGGGCAATCTGTCCGAGGAGCCCATCGCCACAGGCAATACCGAGGCCCTCGAGCGGCTCGGCCGGATTGCCGATGCGTTCCTGCTCCACGACCGCGACATCTACTCGCGCTACGATGACAGCGTTGTGCGCATCGTCGACGACGATCGAAGAGCCGCTCCGACGGGCGCGCGGCTACGCCCCCTACCCCCTCGCGCTGCCGTTCGAAAGCGACATCGACATCCTCGCCGACGGGCCCCGAGCAGAAGAACACCTTCACGCTCGTGAAGGGCGGCTACGCGTTCGTCTCCCAGCACATCGGCGACATGGAAAACGCGGAGACGCTTGAGAACTACGAGCGCGCGATCGACCTCTACAAGCACATGTTCCGCATCGAACCGCGGCTCATCGCCTACGATCTGCATCCCGAATACCTGTCCACCAAGTTCGCCATGGGTCTCGACCTGCCCAAGATCGGCGTCCAGCACCACCACGCCCACATCGTGAGCGTGACCGCTGAGCACGGAATCGCCGATCCTGTGGTCGGCATTGCGTTCGACGGGACCGGCTACGGCTCGGACGGGCACCTGTGGGGCGGCGAGGTCCTGCTGGCAGACTGGGCCGGCTTCGAGCGCGTCGCGCATCTCGGACGAGATGCCGCTGGTCGGAGGAATCGCGGCAATCCGGCGGCCCGCGCGTATGGCCGTCGGCCGCCCTACACGCCTACGGGCTGCTCGATCACCCCGGCGTCGACCCTCTGCGCTCACGTCTGGCGGAAGGTGAGGAACGGCTCCTGCTCCAGATGGTCGACCAGAACATCAACACACCGCCGACTTCGTCCATCGGCCGACTGTTCGACGCCGTGGCCTCGATCGCAGGAATCCGCGACGATGCCGCGCTACGAGGGCCAGGCCGCCATCGAACTCGAGGCGGCCTCGGATCCGAGCGCTCAGGGAACCTATGAGTTTGCACTGGTCGAAGGCCTGGCCGGTTCCCCGATGGTGATCGACCAGCGCCCCGTGCTCGAGTCGGTTCTAGCCGATGTCGCCGACTCCATACCCCCTGGGGTAATAGCCGCTCGCTTCCATCGGGCGGTCATCCACTGTATAGTCGAAACTGGAAAAGTTGCCGCATCGCGTGCCGGCACACGCGATGTCGCTCTCGGCGGTGGTGTGTTCATGAATCGCATCATCCTCGGCGGGGCCGCGCGGGAATTGACCGCTGCGGGGCTGAACCCTCTCACCCACGTGAGCCTGCCGATGAACGACGGAGCTGTATCGTTTGGCCAGGCAGTTGTCGCCTGGTCGAACAGACATGAGGCGTAGGACTCTCAGAGCCTTCTGCCTCGCGTAAGGAGGTCGTACAAGACATGTGTCTCGCCATTCCTGCCCGCGTGAAATCAATCGGGGAGAACAACATGGCCGAGGTCGATATCATGGGCGTCATACGCCACGTGAGTCTCGACCTCGTCCCGACGCCAAACTCGAGGACTGGGTTCTCGTCCACGCCGGTTTCGCGATCCAGGTCGTCGACGAAGCGTACGCCGAAGAGACGCTGCGATATCCTCAAGGAATGGCGATGCTCGAAGACGGCGAGCTCGATCTCGCCGAAGGAGCCTAGGACATGGATCTCAGCGGCTTCCGCGACCCGGAGATCGCTCGCACACTGATAGATGCCATCAACGCGACCGTAACTGCGCCGGTCAAGTTCATGGAAGTCTGCGGCACCCACACGGTCGCCATTGCGAAGCATGGTCTTCGAGATGTCATGCCCGAGTCGATCACGCTTCTGTCCGGACCCGGGTGCCCCGTCTGTGTCACCAGCAACGCTGACATCGACATGGCGATCGAATTCTCGAAGCAACCCGGCGTCATAGTCGCGACCTTCGGCGACATGATGAAGGTACCGGGCTCGTACTCTTCCCTCTCTGCCGAGAAGGGCGACGGGAGAGACATCCGCGTCGTCTACTCCCCTCTCGACGCGCTTGCTCTTGCGGAGAACAACCCCGACAAAGAAGTCGTCTTCATCGGCGTCGGATTCGAGACGACCGTGCCGATCATCGCGTCGGCCATCCAAGAGGCTGCTCGACGCGGCATCGAGAACTTCTCGGTGTTCTCGGCACACAAGACCGTACCCGACGCCCTCGAAGCGCTCACGAACGATCCGGACGTGCAGATCGGCGGGTTCATCTTGCCGGGGCACGTGTCGACCATCATCGGCCTCGAACCGTACCGCTTCCTTGCCGAGAAGTACGGCGTCCCGGGCGTTATCACCGGCTTCGAGCCCATCGATGTCTTGCAAGGCGTGCTCATGCTCGCCAAGCAGGTCGCAGAGGGCCGTGCTGAGATCGAGATCGGCTACACGCGAGGCGTCGCTCCCCAGGGGAACGTGACGGCAGTCGCGAAGATGGAGGAAGTCTTCGAACCCTGTGACGCGGAGTGGCGCGGCATCGGCATGATTCCGGGAACGGGACTCGCTATCCGCGAGAAGTACGCTGCGTTCGACGCCGTCAAGAAGGTCCCCTTCACCCCGCCGGAGACCCGCGAGACCAAGGGCTGCCAGTGCGGCGAGGTGCTGCGCGGCGTGATACTTCCGTACGAGTGCAAGCTGTTCGCACGCGCATGCGTGCCGGAGCACCCCATCGGGCCATGCATGGTCTCGTCAGAGGGTTCGTGCGCCGCATACTACCGCTACACAGACTACGGCAAGCCCGAGTAACGACATCTGCTCCGGCCCTCGCCGGACACATCGGATCACGGAGGACGTCGAATGCGACAAGACCGCATCCTTCTCGCTCACGGCAGTGGCGGCACCATGATGAAGGAACTCATCGAAGACGTGTTCATGCACGACTTCGATGACGATATCCTCTCGCGCATGGACGACGCGGCCTCGCTGGAGCTACCTCCAGGTCGTGTCTCGATGTCTACCGATACCTACGTCGTCAACCCGCTGTTCTTCCCGGGTGCCGACATCGGAAGACTGGCCGTGTGCGGTACGGTGAATGACGTAGCTACGGCAGGCGCCGAGCCACTCTACCTGTCAGTCGGCTTCATTCTCGAAGAGGGCTTCCCCGTCGAGGACTTGCGCCGCATCCTGGTTTCTATGCGCGAAGCTGCCGTTGAGGCTGGCGTTCGCATCGTCACCGGTGACACGAAGGTCGTCGAGAAGGGGCACGGTGACGGCTGCTACATCAACACGGCCGGCATCGGTGTCATACGTGGCGATTTCGAACTCACGGGCTCCCACTGTCTGCCCGGCGACAAAGTGCTGCTCTCCGGGACACTCGGCGACCACGGCATCGCCGTGATCTCGACACGCGAGGGTCTTTCGTTCTCGACAGACATCAGAAGCGACGCGGCGCCACTCAATCATCTCATCGCAGCCGTGCTCGCAGCCGCGCCCGACGCTCGCTGTTTCCGTGATCCTACCCGCGGTGGTCTGGCTTCCACCTTGAACGAACTGGCCGGTGCATCCGGTACGTCGATCGTCGTCGACGAGGTAAGCGTGCCCGTTCACGACCAGGTTCGCGGTGCCTGCGAGATGCTCGGCTATGACGTATTCCAGGTGGCCAACGAGGGCAAGATGGTCACCGTCGTTCCGGCCGATCAGGCCGATGCCGCCCTCAAGGCTATGCGTTCGGCACCCTACGGCGAAGACGCCGCCATCATTGGCGATGTCCTCGAGTCACCGGCCGGGAAGGTGTACGTCCAGACCGGCTTCGGCGCCAAACGCATCATGGACATGCTCGTGGGCGAGCAACTGCCGAGGATCTGCTGACGGACCGGGTAGACAACACGACTCAACGAGCTGGACTGCTGCCCGTCGTCATAGCGTCGATCATCTGGGGCTCCATACCCTTGCTCGTCCGAGCGACCGACGCGCATCCCGCCGTCATAGTGTTCTATCGAGTCTTCTTCGCCGGTGTTGTGATGAGCGCGTATGGACTCGTGTCAGGCCGTCTGCGCACACTGCGACAACAACCACGTCGCAAGATCATCGCTCTCATCGGCATGGGCGCGCTGCTAACCGTGAACTGGCTGTTGTTCTTCACGGCCCTCACTCTCGTGGACGTCGCCATCGCTGTGTTACTTGGATACTGCGGTCCGGTGTTCGTAGCAGCGCTCAACCCGCTCTTCACGGGTGCCCGGTTCGACAAGCGCGTCATCGTACCCTTGCTTCTGGCCCTCGGCGGCACAGCCGTGATCGTGGGACCCGGGAGTCTGTCGTTGCATGGCGATGCAGCTCTCGGCGCGACGCTCGCGTTTGCATCGGCAATCACCTATGCGCTTCTGGTTCTCAACGCCAAACGACTCATCGCCGACATCGATCCCGTCGCGTACATGAGCGTCGAATACCTGACGGCCTCGATCCTGTTGCTACCTGCGCTGCTTCTGCTCCGCGGGCCCGGCTCGGCTCTCGAATTCGGCGCTCTGGCCACGTTGGGAATCGTCCACACAGCCATCACCGGACTGCTCTTCTTGTCTGCGCTGCAGATCGCACGAGCCGATCATGTTGCCATACTCACGTATGCCGAGCCGGTAAGCGCAGTTCTGTTTGCAGCCGCGTTTCTCGGGGAGGCAATCACGGCCACAACACTTGTGGGAGGCGCTGCCGTCATCGTCGGGGGTACCATGGTATCGAGACTGTGGGGGGCGGCCTCCGTCGAAGGCCCACCCGTCTTGCTAGAATCGACGACCAGTACTGACTAGCAACGCACGAAGCACGCATCATCGCGGCAGTGCGAGTAACAGCAGGGGAACGAGGAGGCTATTCAACACATGGATGCTCTCGAGCGACTCAAAGAAGTCGATGCGATCAAGCGTCTCACGGACCGCGATCCAACGCTCTTCTCCGACGACGTCGATCTTCGCCAACCGATACTCCAACGCCTCGGCTGGACCGACCTGGCGACGACGGCCATCGGGCGCATCCCGCTGGTGGTGAACCTTGCGCGAACCGTAGCCGAGGAAGGCGCGACCGATGTCGTGCTGCTCGGCATGGGTGGCTCTTCGCTTGCGGCATTCGTGATCGCAGAGATCATCGGAAGCGCGCCCGGGATGCCGCGTCTGCACGTGCTCGATTCCACATCTCCCACGATGGCGCAGCGCCTGCTCGAGACTCTTGAGCGAGAAACCACGTACTTCCTGGTCTCGAGCAAGTCGGGTACTACCATCGAACCACTCTCGCTGTACGCGATCTTCCGCGCGTGGATGGAAGAAGCGATGGAGCGCCCACAGGCCGGACACCACTTCATCGTCATTACCGATCCCGGCACGCCACTTGAGAAGATGCGCCAGAAGGACTTCATGCGCGTAGCTCTGTCTGCTCCACCAACGGTGGGCGGACGCTTCTCGGCCCTCACGGTATTTGGACTGACACCGGCCGCGATGATCGGCGTCGACATCGAGACCTTCACCGAGAGGGCTCTTCAGATGGAACAGGCGTGTCGGCAACCGGCCGAGCAGAATCCTGGCGCGCAACTGGCTGCCTGGATCGTCGATTCTCACGCCCAGGGGCACGACAAGCTGACGCTTGTCATGTCGGCCCGATATCGCCCGTTCGGACTCTGGGTCGAACAGCTCGTCGCAGAATCCACGGGCAAGGCCGGAACGGGCATCGTACCTGTCATCGAACACGAACCGAGCCTTCCGGCTGGCTTCGGTCCCGATCGCGCTGTAGTCGTCATGCGCCAGGCGAGTGACGGGGAACTGGAACGCTACGCCTCGGTCGTTGGTGCCGAGCACCCCCTGACGGAGTTCGTGCTCCAAGACCCGCTCGATATCGGTGCGGAGTTCGTGAGATGGGAGTACGCCATCGCGTTGGTCGGAAAGCTTCTCGGCATCAATCCGTTCGACGAGCCAAACGTTTCCGAGGCGAAGAGGATTACGACCGAAGTCCTGCAGGGCAAGGCCGATGTTCCGCCAGCCATCGCGGATCTCAATGGCGTGTGGCCCACGTATGCAGGTGCACTCGCAGGCGCCACGCCTCCTGCCACGCTTGGCGATGCGCTCGCGCCCGTGGTAGCAGCGGTCAGACCCGGAGACTACATAGCTTTGCTCGCCTACCTGCCCTACGACGACGCGTCGTTCGAACCGCTGCGCCGCGCCTCCCACCATCTGTCGAAGGCGCTGAAGACAGCTGTGTGCGTCGAGATGGGGCCACGCTACCTGCACTCTACCGGTCAGCTCCACAAGGGCGGGCCGGACACGGGAGTGTTCCTGCTGATCACGACGCGCGAACATGCCAATCTCGCCGTCCCCGGAAGCAAGTTCTCCCTCGCACAGCTCTATCGCGCCCAGGCCGAAGGCGATCTTGTGGCGCTAGCGAGCGCTGGACGCCGCGTCATGCGTCTTGACCTGCCTGGCGACGACTCCGCCAGTCTCGAGTCGGTCGCACGTGCGATCGGGCACGCTGCGGGCTGAATCGAGAACCGGGCCTTCAAGGTAAGAAAGACGTGGCCGGGACGTGGCCACGTCTTTCTTGGGTCCGGTCTCGGCCCGTGGGACGTACGGACCGAGACCGGAAATCCTACAGGTCCTGGGGGTAGGACCTGGTAGGGGCAGTCACACGCCTACTTGCTCTCGTTGGTGAACAGGCCCTTCACCTTGTCCATGCCATGTTCCTTCTCCCAACGCTCGTGAGCGTTTCCGTGGATACGCATCCAAATCTCGTCCACGTTCTTGGGAAGCTGACCGTCGAGCTTGCTCACGATATAGATCGCGAGAAGTGCGGCCGGGAACGTGAACAGTGTCGGGAACGTCAGGCCCGCCAGGAATCCGACGATACCTGTGGCATCCGCGGGGATGATCGTGAGTGCCTTGAACATGTTCATGAAGATGATGATGACCGAACCACCACCACCCACGATCATGCCTGCGATCGCTCCACGCTCGGTCGTACCCTTCCACCAGATACCTGTGAGCAGCATCGGGACGAAGGCGCCTGCACCGACCGCGAACGCCCAGGTCACCATCATTGCGATGAGTGCCGGGTAGGCGGTGTTCAGACCGGTTGCCGGAATCGCCAAGCCAATCGCGATGGCCAACGTGGCGAAGAACACGACTGCCGCCTTGCCAACGAAGACCTTCTGCTTCTCGGTGGCGCTCGTGTTGATGTACTTCTCGTACACGTCATGACCGACCGATGAGGCCGCTGCAATGAGCAGACCTGCTACGGTCGAGAACATGGCCGCGAATGCACCGGCTGCAACGATGCCCATGAGGATCTCGCCACCGGCGATCTGGGCGATCGTGGGCATCAGTGCGTCGGACTTCACGAGCAGGCCGCCAACGTAGTCAGCAGTCGCCGGAGCGGAGCCCGAGTCGACCGCTGCACGGACCATCCCTCTACCTGCCAGCCCGACCATCGGTGAGATGATGTAGAACACACCGATGAACACGAGCACCCAGAAGGTGGAGCGGCGAGCGGCAGAACCGGAGGGGTTCGTATAGTAGCGGTTCAAGATGTGAGGCAGACCCGCCGTACCGAGCACGAGGGCCAGAACCATGGAGAACTGGCCGAAGCCGTCGTAGCGGTGGCCGGGTTCGTTGAAGAACACCCCGTCTCCGGAACCGAGAAGCTCCGTCTTGAGGTCGTGTAGCTTGTTTGACTGGAACATGACGATCGGAACCTCGTCCTCGTCCGCTCCGGTTGCGATAGCATCGTCGATCTTTGCCATCTCAGCTGCGTATGCAGCTTCTGGATCGGCGAAACGATCGGTAGCCTTCTCCATTGCAAGCTCGACCACCGCGTACTTCTCGGGATCCTTAAGGTCTGCGACCGTAGCCGTGCCCGGACCGAGAAGCAGGTCGGCAGACTCAGCCTGAAGATCCTCAGCGTAGTTGAAACGCACGAGCTCACCTGAGGCGGTGTTCTGGAAACCAAAGAACGTCACCGCGGAGAGCGTAAGCATCATGGCAAACGCCAACCACCAGAACTGGATGATCTGGTTGATCGTCGTACCCTTCATGCCACCGACGGACACGTAAAGCATGATGATTAGACCGACGGCAATAACGCCCGTGGTGTACGCATCCATTCCGAAGAAGCCTTTGCCCACAAGGACCTTCCAAGTCGTACCAGCACCGTACATCTGCGGGGCCATGTAGAACAGGCACGTGGCAAGCACGCCAAGAACGGAAACAAGGCGCATACGGTTTGTGCCAAAGCGCCCGAAGGCGAAGTCAGGCACGGTGTACTCGCCGAACCGGCGGAGCGGTGATGCGATGAAGAACACGACGACCATGAAGCCGCCGGCGAAGCCCGCTGCGTACCACACACCGTCTAGACCTGATGCATAAACGGCAGCGGCAACGCCCAGGAACGATGCGGCGGACAGATAGTCACCCGAAATGGCCGACGCGTTGGAGAATGAGCCGACCTTCCTACCGGCGAGGTAGAAGTCGGCCGTCGTACGGGTGAACCGTCGTGAGAAAACGGATATCGCGATTGTTATCGACACCAAGATGAGGACGAGAACAATTGCGACTGTGTTGAGTCCCATGAGTCGACCTCCTTCCTATCCCTCTGAGCCGGATGTGTTTGTGGCCGTGGCGGCCGTGATCTTGTCAGCCATCTTGGCGAGATCATCGTCGAGGCGGTCTGCCTTCTTCGAGTAGGTCCACGCCATCGTCCACAAGAATATGTAGTACAGAAGCGAGACAAACAGGTAGTTCCAGGTGAATCCACCCCACATCGTATTCGCCTGGCTCCACCATGGTTCAGCCCAAATCGTCAATGCGGGGATTGCTAGAGTCACCGCAAAGAACACCGCACCGTAAGTGAAGCTCAGCTTCCTCTGCGCCTTGAAGACCACGTCGACCGACTCGATAGTGTCGACATGGGTCCCATGCTTGATATAGGTCGAGGTGATCGTAGCTTCACTGCTTGGGGGGGTTGTCATTTCGCTTGCACCTCCCTTTTCCCTTCCGTTCCGTACCGCTCATGCGATGCCGGAGTCCCTTAGTAGAGTCCCTAGTCAACCTTGACGACGAATACCGGGCGGTCGCTCCCTTTCACGACCGTCTCGGCGATAGAGCCAAGTGCAATGCGCTTGATGCCTGTGCGACCCGTGTCGCCCATGATCACCATGTCGGCGTCAAACTCCTCGGCAACAGCGATAATGCGCTTGGCCACGCCACCCTTGATGATCTCGACTTCGCACTTCACGTCGTTGCGATCGCACATGGTTTTGGCGATAACCAAACCCTTGACCGATGCGTGGACACCTTCGTACACATCCTCGGCCTCGATCTCCTCCGGAAGCTCTAGCGTCTCAAGACCGGTGTCGACATAGATGGCCTTGATGGAAGCTCCGAAAGTCTTGGCTAGCACAACCGCGTACTGAGTGGCCATAACGGCAGGCTCAGAACCATCGACAGGAAGCAGGATGCGGTCGACGTCGATACACACCTCGTCGATGTCGCCCAACTTGATGTCCTCTGCGGCGCCTTTGATGCAGACCTTCATGCGTTTCACCTCCCTGGAACCCGCGCTCGGCGGGCACGTACGTCCTCGTTGATAAGGCTAGGGGTAACGGCCTGAGCTGGCGATTCTCCACCAGCGGGCGGTGAACGGAGTTCGGCGAACGGATTCCTGTGGCGCGTCGACGGCGCTGAACGGCTGACCGATACGTGACTACTACCGCTCACCTGGCGTCTCAAGCCACTCGCCGAAGAATGTCGCTCACGATCTCATACTGGCGCGAGACAAACGCCGCGACCTAGAAGGGCGCAGGCCACATCCGGCGGGAGAGCCTCACTGAGCGGCATGATCGTTCCACAACGAGGAAGACGCAGTCAGTTTCCTGACTGCGTCTTCCATACAGTGCCCGGAAGGGGATCGTGGGACGGACGTGCCCTGCTTCCGGATTCCACTCGGGTCATGGGACCCGAAGGAAACTCGTTGTCACGCCCGTCACTTGTTGGTAAACAGGCCGCTGACCCTGTCCATGCCGTGCTCCTTCTCCCAACGTTCGTGAGCGTTGCCGTGGATTCGCATCCAGATCTGATCCACGTTCTTGGGGAGCTGCCCATCGAGCTTGCTCACCACGACGATCGTGAGCACCGCCAGCGGGAATGTGAACAGAACCGGGAACGTGAGACTGCCCACGAAGCCGAGAATGCCTTCCTTGCCGATGGTCCCCAGCTGCTGCAGGATGTTCAGCATGATGATCGAGACCGAACCGATGAGCCCGACCAGCATGCCTGCGATCGCGCCTCGCTCGGTCGTCTGCTTCCACCAGATGCCCGTCATGAGCATGGGAACGAAAGCGGACGCACCGACCGAGAACGCCCAGGTCACCATCATTGCGATGAGTGCAGGATAGGCCTTGTCCAGGCCGAAGCGCGGAATTGCCCAGCCAAGTACGAAGGCAAGCGAAGCGAAGAACACGACCGATGCCTTGCCCACGAAGACCTTCTGTCGCTCACTGGCGGTCGGGTTGATGTACTTCTCGTAGACATCGTGGCCCACGGCAGAAGCGGAAGCGATAAGCAGGCCACCGATCGTGGAGAACATCGCCGCAAACGCACCGGCAGCCACGATACCGAGCAGCCACTCGCCGCCGAGGATCTGGCCCAGAGTCGGCATCAGGGCGTCTGACTTCACCAGGATGCCGTCAACGTAGGCGGCCGTGCTCGGTGCCGTGCCGCTGTTGAACGCCTCGAGGATCATCGATCTGCCCGCCAGACCCGCGATTGGTGCGAGAATGTAGAACGTACCGATGAACACGAGAACCCAGAAGGTCGAGCGGCGCGCGGCCGAGCCCGACGGGTTCGTGTAGTAGCGGTTCAGGATGTGAGGCAGACCCGCGGTGCCGAGCACGAGTGCGAGCACCATCGAGAACTGGTCGAAGGCGTTGTAGCGATGGCCAGGCTCGCCGAAGATCATCGTCTCGGTCTCATGCAGCTTGTTCTTGGCGGGAATGAGAATGTCGACCTTGGCCGTTTCGTCACCCGCGTCAATGGCCGCAAGCACCGGTACCATCGCTTCCTCGGACATGGCTCCCTCGGCGACCGAGAGTAGCGTCTTGGGTTCGCCCGAATCTGTCAGGACCGTCTCACCGGTCGCGGCATCGACGATAGGTGCCGTCAATTCAGCGACCGTGAGCGTCTTTGTCTGCACGAGCGGCTCGCTGTTGACATTGGCAAGCGCCTGCGGGTAGCTGAAGCCCTGACCGAACACGAAGGCAACGACCAGGAACATCGCGAACCACAGCATCCAGAACTGGAAGATCTGGTTCAGAGTGGTGCCCTTCATGCCACCCATGGCCACGTAGAACATCATGATGGCCGCAACGACGACGACGCCCGTGATGTACTCTGTGCCTTCGCCGAAGAACCCGCGACCAACGAGGATCTTCCACGTGGTCCCTGCACCGTACATCTGTGGGGCCACGTAGAAGAGCGATGTCATGAGAACTGCAATCACGGTCACCAAACGGATGCGGCTGGTGCCGAAGCGACCGAACGCGAAGTCGGCCACTGTGTACTCACCGAAACGCCGCAGTGGCGACGCGATGAAGAACACGACGACCATGAAGCCGCCGGCGAAGCCGGCCGCGTACCACACGCCGTCGAGACCTGACGCGTACACGGCTGCCAGCAACACCCAGGAACGATGCCGCCGACAAATAGTCGCCCGAAATGGCCGACGCGTTGGAGAATGAACCGACCTTTCTACCAGCAAGGTAGAAGTCGGCCGTCGTACGGGTGAAACGCCGTGAGAAGATCGACAGAGCGACCGTGAACACGACGAGACCGATGACGAGAACGATGGCGATAGTGTTCATCTCATGCCTCCGTTCTTGACTCGGTCACTCGTGCAGCATCTTCCGTGATCTTGTCGGCCATCTTGGCGAGATCCTCGTCGAGGGTGTCTGCCTTCTTCGAGTAGGTCCAAGCCATGGTCCACAAGAACACGTAGTACAGAAGCGAGACGAACAAGTAGTTCCAGGTGAACCCACCCCAGATCGTATGCGTCTGGCTCCACCATCCCTCGGCCCAGATCGTCAGCGCTGGAATCGCAAGGGTCACCGCAAAGAAGACGGCGCCGTACGTGAAGCTCAGCTTCCGCTGCGCACGGAAGACCACGTCCACGTCTCGATCGTGTCGACGTGATCGCCGTGTTTGATGAACGTCGCCGTCATGGTCGCTTCGCTGCTTGGGGGAGTTGTCATGTCGCTTGCACCTCCTTGACTCTTTTCGTAGGACCGCTGCGGGTCCGTCTGCTCTGAACCGGATACGTGTCGTCAGTCGCCCTTGATAACCATGACCGGGCGGTTTGACCCTTTGACCACCGTCTCGGCGATACTGCCGAGCGCGATACGCTTGATCCCTGTGCGACCTGTGTCGCCCAGGATGATCATGTCGGCGTCGAACTCCTCGGCCAGTTGCGATGATGCGCTTGGCTACACCGCCCCTGATGATCTCAGCGTCACACTCGACACCGTTGCGCTCGCACATCGTCCGTGCGATAGCGAGACCGCGCACCGACGCGTGCACGCCCTCATAGACATCCTCGGCCTCGATCTCCTCGGGAAGCTCGAGCGCCTCCATGCCCGTGTCGACGTAGATCGCCTTGATCTTCGCGCCGAACGTCTTGGCCAGAACGACCGCGAACTGCGTCGCGATCACGGCTGGCTCGGACCCATCTACTGGTAGGAGAATGCGATTGACGTCGATACATACCTCGTCGATGTCGCCAAGCTTGATGTCCTCTGCGGCGCCTTTGATGCAGACCTTCATGCGTTTCACCTCCCCTGGAGTCCGGAACGGCCCGGACTCGTTCATGGAGGGAACGTACTCTCCCGTCAAGCGCGGTGATACGTGGTGTCGCCGGACGGCAAGCGAATGTCGGTGAAGGGCCATTCTGCGTCGCCAGAAGGTCCACTTAACCACGTTTGCGGGCCGTTTGGCGGCGTAAATCGGACGTTCGGCGTCAGATGTCTCCTAGTACTTTCCAGGCGCTTCCATCTCGGAAGATGCGCAAGCCGTTCGCCGCCAACGCGGTGCGTTGGCGTCCGTCACGGACTGCGTAGAAGCACGATCCTGACTTCGATCACACCTTCATCGATGTCGACAAGCGCCACTGAAGGGGTCCCGCGTCGAGGACGAGATGGCGAGCCGGGGTTGACGAACAGCACGCTCACCTTCGCGCTGGACAGCCGCCACATGCGTGTGTCCGCTCACGACCACCTGGGCGTCGGAAGGAATCCCGACGTCTGCGAAGATCGGAAAGGTCGTGCATCACGACAAAGCGGACCCCGTCGATGATGGGCGTCTCACGCTCGCGAACACCGCTGAAGCGCGCCATGACGGTCCATGTTGCCCTCGACCGCGATGACAGGTGCAACAGCCTCGAGTTCGAGAAGCACGTCGGCTCCGCCGATGTCACCGGCATGAATGATGCGATCGACGCCTGATAGCGCTTCGATGACGGCGGCGTCGAGGACTCCGTGCGTGTCCGAGAGTATGCCCACGCGGGTCAGAGCCATCTCGCTACAGGCCAAGAACCTTCTTCAGCGACGGCACGCGGCGTCGCGACACCGGAACCTGAGTCGTCTCGCCGTCCGTCAACGTGAGCAAGAGCGTTCCACCGTACATGGGAACGACCTCTTTGACCTTGGCCAGGTTGACCAGGTAGCGGCGATGCACACGCCAGAACCCCGACGGCTCGAGCTTCCGCTCGAGCTGCGCAAGCGAGATCGTCGACAGGTAGCGCTCTCCGTCTGTGTGCAGGTACGAGTAGTCATCCTTGGCCATGATGTAGAAGATGTCCTCGACCTGGAGCAGAAGCTTCTTGCCTGCCTTCTCGACGGGAATACGCTCGATCCGGGCGACAGTCTCCTCGGCTGGCTTGAGTCGCTCGATCGCTTGCCGTAGGCGATCGACCTCGACGGGCTTCACCAGGTAGTCAGTCGCGGCGACTTCGAACGCCTTCACGGCATGCTCGCTGTGTGCGGTGACGAACACGATCGCCGGCTGGCGATCGAGCTCGGTGAGAGCCTCGGCGAGTTCGACGCCGGACAGACCGGGCATGTCGATGTCGAGCAAGACGACATCGTATGGTATCGCCTTGATGAGCTGTAGTGCCTCGGCAGCGTTCGAGGCCTCGCCAACGACCTCCACGCCCCCGGCTTCATCGAGCAGGTAGCGCAGTTCAGACCGCGCCGGGGCCTCGTCGTCGACAACTAGTGCCTTCAGCATCTACGCGCCTCCTGCACACGACTCGCCGTCCTCAAGACGGATTCGGATGATCACCCGGGTCCCGACCCCCTCGGTACTGTCAATCGTGAGACCGGAGCCGCCACCGAAGTGTCCCTTCAGCCTATCGTCCACGTTCTTCAGCGCGATTCCAAGTCCTTTCCCGAACCCGGGCTCCAGCACGTGCGGAAGACGCTTCTCAGAAATGCCAACGCCGTCGTCCGTGATGTCGATGTTGAGCCATCCGTCGCGACACGAAGCCGACAGAGTTACGTGAAGGACGCCCTCGGCCCGCATGCCATGCTTCACCGAGTTCTCGACGAGCGGCTGCACGATGAAGGCCGGCACGCGCACCCCGCGCGTATCGGGGTCGATGCGGTCGAGAGATCACGATCCGCTCACCGAAGCGAGCCTGCTCGAACATCAGATACATGGTCACGTACTCGAGCTCGCGGCCGAGCTCGATGAGCTGATCTCCCGCTTCGAGCGTGCGGCGGTAGAAAGCAGCGAACTCCCGAAGCAACTCGCGAGCCCGCTCCGGATCGGTCCGGATGAGCATGGCGATGGTGTTGATGGTGTTGAACAGGAAGTGAGGATTGATCTGCGCCTGGAGGGCTTTGAGTTCCATTCGTGTGGCGAGTTCGGTCTGACGCTCGAGCTCAGATAGCTCGAGTTGGGTGGAGAGCAGGCGCGCCAGGCCCTCGGCCATCGTGACCTGAGTCTCGTTGAGGAGGCGCGGTGTCGTGTAGTAGAACTTCAGCGTGCCGACTGGTTCTCCGCGCGATCTCGAGCGGCACCACGATTGCCGCCCGCAGCATGCAGTCCGGCTCAGGGCAGCCGATCTCTTCCTTCGAGCCGAGGATCCGGTGCTCGTTGAACTGGATCGCCTCGCGTGTCGCACGTGTCAGGATCGGCCCGCCCGACGCTGTGATGGTTCTCGCCGATACCCGCAAAACCGAGGATCGTGCTCTGTGTTGGTGATGGCGACCGCAGCGACCTCGGTCTCGGCGAGCACGATCCGGCACACGGCATCGGCCGTCTCCTCGTTGAGTCCCCGCCGCATGAACGACAGGCTCTCGTTCGCAATGTCGAGAATCACGTGCGACTGAAGCGCGCGGAGATGGTCGGGGCGGCTGATGAAGCGCGCCACGACGCTGCCCATCGCGACCATTGTGAGTCCGGTGATCGACGCAGTCAGAAGCCAGTCGCGGAACACCCGAGGCCAGGAGCGCCCACGCGGTGACCACGGCTAGAACCGTGACCGCGAACAGGAGGAGCATATCGATGACGATCGTCCTTCTTGGCGTCACCCGTGCCCTTCCTTCCCGTACGTCTAGACGTCGCCGATGAGGAGTTCGAGTCTCCCGGGGAGCTCGCGCAGACCGAAGCGAGCATACAGCGAGCGCGACGTAGCATTCTCCTCCTGCGTACAAAGACTGATCGTGCCGGCGCCGCACCGCGCCATGTACCGTAGCGACTCTGCAGCGAGTGCAGCCCCAACGCCGCGTCCCCGCTCTTCGGGAACCACGGCCAAGCGTCCGAGAGTCCCGCTTCCCACGCTCTATGGTGCACAGAGTATAGCCGATGATTCCGTCCTCGGATTCGGCCACAGCCATACGCTCCTCGGCAAGACCCTGAGCGAGACGCTCGAGTCCATAAGCCCAGAACGGCTCGAAACACGCCGCATCGATACCGGCGATGACGTCGAGATCGACAACGGTGATGGCGCGAATGCGAACGCCGTCGGGCGGCTGGTCGGACAGAGACAGGGCTGCCTGGGCGCTCGTGCGCAGTGCGACTACACGAGCACAAGCCAGCAGTCCGGCCTGCCGATACCGCTCGGCGCCCTCATCGGAGACCAGCGGACTCAACAACCGATCGAATCCCTGTGCCGCTGCAAGCGCCCGCAACCCTTCGACCAGGCCAGGTATGTCGCGACCGGGCGCCCACAAGCCCTTGATTGCCAGAATGTCGAGGTGGGGCCGCCAGCCTCCGAGCACCGCTGCCCGCTCGCGAGAATCCGCACGCACCCGCCACGGTGCCTCACGGTGCCAGGCTCTGAAGGCATCGCGATCGGCGAACAGATGGGCCGCCCTGACGGCCGGCCACAGCAACTCGACCTCCCGCTCCGATGCTGCGTGCAAGTCGCTCCTCGTCACAGCAGCCCCACGATCTCGTTCGCGGCCAGCATGACGCCCGTGACAACCAGAAGCGCAGCGAACCCGATCTGGATCGCCCGTTCCGAAGCAACGGAGGTGAGTCGGGCACCAATGAGCGCTCCCGGCACGACGCCGACCATCAAGGCGACAGCAAGATTGATGTCGACGTGCCCGAGCACCAAATGGGTGATGCTGCCGGGTACCGCAAGTACCGCGATGCAGACCAGGCTCGTCCCGATGGCCCGCTTGATGGGGTAATCGAACCAGCGCGCCAGCAAGGGAACGAGCACGAAGCCTCCACCGAGGCCGAGAAAACCCGAGTACAGACCCGTGATCACGCCGAGGACGACCAGCGCGAGTCCGCGCCGTGGGTGATGCTCGGTGATTCGAGGCTGCGTTGTCTTTCGGCCCAACGCCTGGGAGATCATATCTCCGGCCATGAACAGTATCAGGCCAGCGGTCGCGAGCATGACAATACTGCCGCCCACGAGATCCGACAGGTATGCTCCTCCGACAGACGCGACCGCACCCCACGCCCCGATGCTCAAGCCGCTTCGCACGTCGGCAAGACCACGCCGTGAGTACGCATAGGCACCCGCCGCTGCCGTTGGAATGATCACGGGTAGTGGTGTCCCCACGGCGATGAGGGCCGGAGCATCGAGTAGCAGGCGCAACGCCGGTGTTGTGAGCACTCCACCGCCCACCCCGAACATGCCGGAGAGCAGCCCGGCGCTCAGACCGATCAGCGCGGGAAGAACGGCACCGGACACGACGGCGTCAGCTGCGAACGCTCGGGAAGCGACCGGTGATCGCCGTTCGGTCGACGTGACGCTCCCCCGTGAACAACGAGTTCAGCGCGATATCGTCCCAAATACGATCCATCAGCATGGGCCAGCGGCGCTGGAAGTCGAAGTAGTTCTGGCAGTTCTCGCGAGCGTAGTCCGCAGCATCTTTGAGAGCGAGACGCGCGATGCGCAAGTACCGACCGCCTTCCTTGTGCGAGATTCCTCGCAGCAGGGCCGTGACGGTCGAACGCCATGTGATCGACGTGCCGAGAAACTGGCCTGGGTAGGGCATGAGCGATTCTGGCGTCACCTGTCGTAGATCGACTTGCGATTTCGCGAACTCGATCTTGCGGTGCTCGTAGATGAACCGGTAGACATCCTGGCGGAACTGCAACGCCTCACTCGACAACTTCGGCGGCTGGTGGATGACGGACCACTCACCGTCGAGAAAGACATCCCCGCCGTGCATGCGTGCGTTGAGCACGTAGTCGATATCCTCGCCACGCACGACCCACGGATCGAACGACACGTTCATGTACATGTCCTTGTCCAGCGCGAAACATCCCCCGAATGCAACAGCACTCGCCTTGATGCGCGGCGGCGCGTCGACAAACGCCAAGGCGTCGTTGAATGCGTCGTTCTGCCGCCAGAACATGTTCGCCCAGTGCGGGGAAACGTGACGTTGATAACGTCCCGCTGCATCGGTGTAGAATCCGCTCTTCGCAAGAACAAGGCGGCCGTCTTCCAACTGCATGCCTATGCCCTCAGTAGCCGTCTTCAGGAAAGCCGGATCGTCGATCACCTGGTCGTCATCTACGAACACAACGCGATCGCACCCGAGCACGGCGGTGACGATCAGCCCGAGATTCCGCACAGCTCCGTAGCCGTTCAGGCTCACGCCGGGAATCATGTCGGCGAACTCGAGCTGCTCGAGTCGGCGATGCAGTGATCCCGTCTCGGCAGGGCCGAATACCAAGGCGTCGATCTCCGGGAAGTCGGCCAGGATGTCACGCACCCTGTCCTCGGCCTGATGCTCGATCGAACTACTCGTGGCTGCAACGACAAGGACTACCTTGCCGAGGCCTTCGACGCTCCGAAGAGAACTCAGACACGCGGGCAGCGTCCCGTCTTCGTCCACGGGCGTCGGATGATCGTATACAGACAGCAAATCATCGGGCACCAGCCCGCGTTTGCCTGTCCAGAACGTTGGGATGATGATGCATGGTGCTGACATCTAGGAATTCCTCGCGAGATACTCGTGGGCATGCTACCGCTTCGCCCGAAGGCGACCGTACAAATGATACTCCTTTGCCCCCCTACGTGCGGAAGGGCGTCGCTCACCCGTCTGTGCCCTCGTCGTCGAGCGCCTCGGTGTGCACCAGACATCGATCGAGCGACTCCTTGAGCACCTCGTACGGACGTGATCCGATGACGAGTTCGTTGCAGATGAGAGCCGCAGGAGTGGCCTCCACACCGAGCTGCATCGCAAGATGTCGGAACTGATGCAACCGCTCGTCGTAGGTCCCTTCGCTCCACGCGCGTTCAACCGCTTCGCGCTCGTAGCCTTCGGCCTGGGCGAGTGCGAGCAAGGTCGCCGAATCGCCGATGTCCTTACCGTCCGAGAAATACGCCGAGAAGATGGCATGGTGAAGCACCTGGTGCGCTGCTCCCCCCCGATCCCGGCCCATCTCGGCCAAGACATGGGCCTTGTGGGTCTTGGGAAGAAATGGCGGCATGCGCATCGGGATGCCATCGCGCTTCGCGATACGCAGTAGATGCTCTTCGACGTGTTCGGATTGCCCGGCCGCCTCAAGTTCGCTCATCTGGTATCCCTCGTCGGGCATGTCGGGGCGAAGCTCGAAGGGAACCAATACGAATTCGACTTCGGGGCGCGTGGCAGCTAGTTGATCGAAACGGTGCTGGTCTACATAGCAGAACGGGCACGCGTAGTCGTAGAACAACAACACCCGAGGCTCGATGGCTTCGTGGGCGTGCTCCCCGTCAGCGGTCTCAGTCGGATCGTGGGCGTGATCGGGCGCGCTGTCGCTCGTTGACATGCCGCCTCCTTGCAGATGAGTCATTCGGTGATGTTGAGGCTGACACCGCAGCGGGTACACGCCCCATCACGAGTGTGCCTTCCAAGTATGGTGTACCCGGAACGGCGAACCGCGACTACACCACACTCCGGGCACACCGTGTCCTCTGCGCCGGGTTCGTCGTAGTTTCCGACGTAGACGTAGTTCAGTCCGGCCTCCTGGCCGATCGTCCGCGCCATGCGCAGTGTCTCGATCGGCGTCGGCGGCAAGTCGCTGTACTCGAGGTAGGGGAAGAAACGCGTGACATGCCACGGCGTGTCGACCCCAAGACCCTGCGCGATCCACTCGGCCATCTCCCGAAGCTCATCGGCAGAGTCGTTGACCGTGGGAACGACGTTGGTGACAACCTCAACATGCATACCCCAGTGATGTCGCGCCCGCTCGGCGCCGCGCAGAACCGGTTCAACACTCGGCACGTGACACAGCGAGCGATATGTCTCATCGGTCGCCCCCTTGAGGTCAACGCGCCACACGTCGATATGCCCGCCGAGGTAGTCTAGCCCTGACTCGGTGATGTAGCCGTTGGTCACCATGACCGTGAACAGTCCGGCTTCATGACACGCTCTCGCCGTATCGCGAACGTACTCGGCCCAGATCACCGGCTCGTTGTAGGTGAACGCCACGCCCGGGCAGTGATACTTGCGGGCGAAATCGACGACCGCTTCCGGGGCGAGGTGATGCAACTCGGCACCGTCCCCCGGCTCGGCGCGGCTGATCCGCCAGTTCTGGCAGTGACCACAACGCATGCTGCATCCCACGCTGCCCAGCGAGAGAACCGAGGTTCCCGGATGGTAATGGAACACAGGCTTCTTCTCGATCGGATCGGCAGCAATCGACGAGATGAGCCCGTACGTCGTGGCGACAAGCTTGCCAGCCTCGTTGCGTCGAACACCGCAAATGCCCGCTTGCCCATCACTAATGAGACAGGCGTTCGGACACAGATCGCAGCGGATACGATCGGATTCGGCGTGCCACAGTCCGGCTTCGTGCACGGTTGACTCCTCCCGTTCGAATCATACCCGTGACACGCGACTAGCCCACGGCAAGCCTTACCTGGTCGCGTCCTGCCTGCTTGGCCTGATAGAGCGCACGGTCCGCGGCTTCCAGCAAAGACACCGCATCGACCTCGGGCTCCATCGCCGAGGCAACCCCTATCGAGATCGTAACGCAAGGCGGCTGCTGATCATCGCCAGGATCGATCCGGCTAGCCGACACGGCCGCGCGAAGCTTCTCGGCCACAGCGTAGGCTCGCGTCTTGTCGGTCTCCGGCAAGATGAACGCGAACTCGTCGCCGCCGTAGCGCGTTGCGACGTCGGTCTCGCGAATCTGCTCACACATCAGACTCCCGACCCGGGCCAGCACTGCGTCTCCAAATGGATGCCCATACGTGTCGTTGATGCTCTTGAAGCCATCGACGTCAATCATGAGCAACGAGACGGGCTTCCCATAACGGTGGGTACGGGCGACCTCTTCTCCGAGTCTCCTGTCGAACACGCGACGGTTGCCGAGATTCGTGAGCGCGTCAATCGTCGCCGTCCGCTCCAACACCGCCGTTGTCTGCTTCATGCGCCTTCTTTGTAGAGGGAAACACATTTCCCACGTCGAGCTCTTCTCGAAGATAGCCACCGCATGCTCAACGCATGTGCCGTATCCGCACGAACCGCAGTCGAGCGCATTGGCTTTCGTGAACTCTCCTTCAGCCAAGATCTGGTCAATCTGCTCGTCACTTGGCGTCGATGAGTAGACTGGCCGAGGATCAAACGACCGAACCATATCGACCGCAGGAAGAAACGGGATGAGTTCGGAAGTCCGAACTCCCGCACGAGGCACCTGCGTCCGTTCGGCGGCATCGATATTGCGTTTCGCAAACACCGACAAGCCGGGGCGCACCGCAGGTCCATCGATGCAACTCTCGCAGTTGAGCATGTCAACAACATCCGGTGCAGCTTCGCCCCGCAAGACCGCCTTCAGAAGCTCGTCGAGATCGCGCAGACCCCGCACCTTCATGATCGATGCATCGGTCTGATTGCGCTGCGTGAGCTCGGCACGAGGAAAGCCGTCGGTGAGCGAGAGCTCCTTGACCGGTTGGGGTCGACGTCGTCCCGTCCCCGGCCCCGCGTAGGGGGGTCGCTGCTTGCGTTCGGCGAGAAGCCGCTCGAGTTCGATGAAGTCGATCGCGGCATCGACGGCACCGCCGAACTCCGGATCGTACGCTTCGTCTTTCCGCGCGTAGCACGGCGATACGTAGACAACTGCTGTGTCCGGGGGATAGAGCTGCTTGACCAACCGGGCCTGAGCAACGTACGGAGGCACGATGGGGGTCAGAGCCGGCACGAGCTCCGGATAGTACTTCCGCACCCAGTCCACGGTCACCGGGCACGTCGAACGAAGCATGAGTGACGCGCAGGGTCGGGCAAACGACTTCTGATACTCTGCGGCGACAATCTCCTCGCCAAGCAACGTGCTCTCCACGGCGAAGAACCCTATCATCTCCAACGAGCGCTCGACCTCAAGTGGAGAAACCGGGTGCAGCGCAGCAACGAATTCACTTGCAAGGATAGCAACGACCGGTCGCCCGGATTCGAGTAGCTGACGTACGCGTGGCGTGTCGTCCCTAACCGTATTTCCGCTGCCGCCACACTCGGACACGCACTGGCCGCACTTCACGCAGCGTTCCTCGATGATTTCCGCGTGACCGTTGACCATCTTGATTGCGCGCGCCGGACACGCGCGGACGCACCCCCAGCACTCGCGGCACGACTCCTTGGCATTGTGAATAAGGAATCCATCCGGACGGCGAGGAAGAGGCGCCGAACAATCTGCGTCGCTGCGCTTCCATGTTCCCTTGACCGTCATCTGTCGAACTTCCGCCTCTCCGCGGTCAACCACCTATGCGTTCCGCAAGGCCAATGCGCTTGAGTGCCGAGAGCAGTGGCCACCCCAGACCGTACACCACGAGCGCCTGACTGAGCCCGATGGCGACTACTCCGAACGCGTACATACTGAGCCAATGTCCCTCAAAGTCCAACCCCAACAACGGGACCTCGTAGAACCCCAATCCTGCGAGCAGCATCGGCAAATACGCCGGCACGACAAGCGCGTTGACAACGACCGGCCCGAGCAAAGCGACCGCCGTTCGGCTCCGGAACCGCCAGGTCCATGTCGCGCCAAGAAGTGACGCGAGCGACCCGAACACCACGTCAAAGAGAGCGAGCGGCCCGACCTGCGCAAAGACGAACAGATTCGCCACAGCTGCACCGAGCCATAGGCCGGGTATCGCGGCAGGAGTGAGTGTCGCCAAAACGGTCAGGGCTTCGCTGGGCCGGAACTGAACGAGCCCCCACCCAAGTTGAGTTGGAAGCTGCAGTGTGATGATAGTGAGCGCGGCATATACCGCAGCGATGACCCCCGCGCGAGCGATGAAGGAGCTGCGTCGCATGCTCAACCCTTCGATAGACGGCCCGTCCGCGGGATTCTAGCACACGCGCGCTCAACCCCGATCAGGCTGGAAGCTGAGGCCCGTCAGACGCATCTCGGGCTAGCAAACCAGTTGAACCGGCGAGTGCCCGACGGTCCATCGCGTCGATGAACACCTGGACAAGCGCAGGATCAAACTGCGTCCCAGATCCTGCCCGCAGCTCCCTGCGCGCCTCGGTGAACGACATGCGTCGGCGATAGGGAGACTCCGAGGTCATGGAATCGAAAGCGTCGGCTATCGCCAATATGCGAGCCAGGAATGGTATCGCATCGCCCGCGAGACCCATCGGGTACCCACCGCCATCCCAACGCTCGTGATGGTGCATGATGATTGGCGCCAGCGCATTCAGAAACTCGATCTGGTCCACAAGGTTGGCGCCAATTTCGGAATGCCGCTGAACCTCCGACATCTCCGACTCACTGAGCCTTGATGGCTTCAGCAGTATCTCCTTGGACAACCCGGCCTTGCCCACGTCATGCAGTAGTCCGGCAAACCGAAGCAGTTCGACCTGGTCGATTCCCAGGCCTACTTCGCCGCCTAGCAACATGGCGTAGTCCATGACTCTATCCGAGTGTCCGGGAACAGCGTGTTCGGTTGCGTCAAGGGTAAGCGACAGTGCCGCTATCGTCTTCGTGAGGTCATCTCTCATGCGACTGAGCATGGCGACTTTGTCCATGCCCAAAGCTATGTGATCTGCGAGACCTGCAAGCAATCGCCGATCATCGGCGTCGAAGTATCGCCCCGCACCGCCAGCCACGAACAGATACCCCATCACGCTGTCGGCAACGAGTAGCTCGACGGGAAGCACGTTCCACTCATCCGGCTCGAACGGTGCGTCTTCTAACACTTCACCATGGCGTGTGATCGTGTCCAGTGAGGCCAACGGCTCGGTCTCCAGATCACGCCCGATCGCAACGGACAAGGCATGAGGTATCGCAGCCGCGGGAACCTGACCACCTGCTATCACGGTGGCTTCGTCACACCCCCAGCCGAACAGCACCACGCCCGCCAGGTCGAACTCGAACGTCTTCTCCAGCATCGTACTGGCGATATCGAAGACGTCCTCCATACTCTTGACGCCGGAGAGCATCTTGGCGAGATCCGACAGATGCGTGAGTTCGAACATCGCCCGCTCTGTCGCACGATGCTTGCGCGCATTCTCGATCACCACGGCCGCCATATGCGCGTAGCGCTCGATGAGACGTACATCCTCGCCGGTCAGACGCCGACCCGAATCCGAGATGTTGAGATTCAGCACGCCAAGAATCTCGCCCGCGCGCTGAAGAGGTACCGAGACCGCCGATGAAATATCGCGCCCCGGACTCATGCTGTGAACCAGCATCTGACTGTCGCCGGTGACCAGCACGCTGCGGCCATTGGCCGCGACCCGTCCAGCAATCCCTTCGCCGAATCTCACAACATGACCACGTGAAGCTCCGGTCGTGGCCCCGGAGGGGGCGACCACCTCGAGCAGATCGGTACCGCGGCGGCGAAGCATGAGTGAACCGCTGTCGGCATCGACGATGGCCATCCCGCGGGCAAGCACACCCTCAAGCAGATCCTGCCCGATTCCACGACGCTCGGTGAACTCACGTCCAACTTCGACGAAGACCTCAAGCTCGTTGACGGCATGCTCGAGCCGAGCGCGTTCGGATGCGCGCTCAAGTGCATCGGTCGCATTCGTGACTACCATACGAACGATTGCCTCGACCTGCCGTTTGGGAAGAATCGGAATCTCGCGAACGGCTTCGCGCGCCTCGGTCTCGGGCACGCCCATGGCGAGCAACTTCTCGAACATCCGCTTGCGTTCACGCGTCGATGAGACAAATCCCCCGACCACAACCGTGCACAACGGGCGCCGGTCGACCAGAACCGGCGTGATGTAGATGGGCATACCTCCGCGGCAGGCAGTCTCTGTCGTCCCACGAGACGCGAACCGAGGCGGATCATCGAAGCACATCTGCTGCGCACTGCCGACCCTGCGCACCGCAATACCGCAGTAGGGGCAGTGGTTCACCGAATGGATGATCGAAGACGCAAACGGGTCCATCACCGCAACGGACAGCCCGATCGCTTCGAACAACGCGTCGGCGGACGCCCTCCAGCGCTCGCTCCCGAACGCCGCTTCGAGAATGTCATCATCGGTGGTCAAGCAAGCTCCCCAGAGTGTGCGAATGGTCTACACGGTGATATCGGCAACGCCGATTGTGAGCTTGAGCACCCTGCCCTGCAGCATACACCCACCAGTGACGTACGACTCTCAGACCCGCCCCCGGGGTAGACGGAGAGTGAACATGGTTCCCTTACCTTCAGTGCTCTGAACTTCAATGGTGCCGCCTGCAACCTCGACAATGGATTTCGCGATGGGGAGACCCAGCCCGAACCCACCCGTCTCCTGGGAGCGTGAGACATCCGACCGATAGAAGCGATCGAAGATGTTCGGTATGTCATCTTCAGGAATGCCCTCACCCGTGTCCACTACCTCCACGGTCACGACATCGCGTCGACGTCGCGTCGCGAGCGACACACTCCCTTGAGCTGTGTACTTGGCAGCATTGTCAACGAGGATCGAGATGGCGTCCTCGATTCGGTCTGGATCACCGATCATTATCAGCTGCCCCTCTTCGGGACCAATGAACTCTATGTCCTTGTCGATGTAGCGCGTCGCGGCACCTGCAAGGATTGCTCGGCAGCGAGCGTTGAGGTCGAACCGCACGTTGCGGTACTCGATTGCACGCTCGTCGCGTACCAACGCAAGCAGATCGCCGCAAAGGCGTGCCATACGACGCGATTCGCGATCGATGGCACTGATCGCCTCTTCACGCACGTCTGGATCGTCGGCGCCCCATGCGCGCAGAATGTTTGTGTAGCCTCGGATGCCTGCGACCGGCGTTGCGAGCTCGTGTGATGCGTCGGCGACGAAACGTGTCTGCGCCTCCGCGCGTCGCCGAAGCCGACGAATCAGGCCGTTGATCGATCTGGCGAGATCACCGATCTCATGCTCACCCTTCTCGGGGAGGCGCATGTCCAAGTTGCCCGCATCAATCGCATCAGCGGCCTTGCGCAGGTCGTCGACGAGCTTCAGCACCCAACCCATGCTGGTCTGCATCATCACGACCATGATGAGCATGGCCGCCACGACCAACACGGCCATAGGGAATCGGACGCCGTCGATCACAGCCTCTTCCCGGTATGGGATGTAGGCCACGTCGAGAAGAGCCCTCGTCTCCCCGGGCAGGTCGAGGGGAACATGTACCACGTACACACCAAGATCAGCGGGACCCAGCAGACCTCTGAACAAATCGCCCTGTGCCACCGTCGACTCCGTGACATGTCGAAGCTCCAGGGCTCGGACGCGATCGCTCTCCACCTCATCGACGAGTGCAACCTCATCTGAGAACCAAATGGGCTCAAGCTCATCGTCGTAGACAGCGAACTCGCCCTCGGCGATTCCAGCGGAACGGAAGATGGAGGGAACCTGGCGCAAGAAGATGCGAAGAGCTTCCTCATCACGTTCCGAGGGCTGCTTCACCACCTCCGCGGCTTCGAGCTGAGCTTCAGTCACTGTCGCCTTCACAACAGCAGATGCGTTGTGGGCGACACGAACCGCGCTGTCGTGAGCGACCACGGACATGCCGTCGGAGACGACGAAGTAGGTGGTGAATGCGACGCCGCCGATCACGAGCACGGCGAACAAGACTGAAACTAAGAGCAACCATGTCCTCAGAGAGGAACGGCGCATCTAGCCCCTCGCAAAGAAGTACCCAACGCCCCGAATCGTCTGGATAACGGTGTTGTCGCGATCACCGATCTTGTTGCGCAGGTGGCACACGAATACCTCGATGACGTTGCTGTCAGTCGCGTGCTGTCCGCCCCACACGGCTTCCAGAATCTCGTCACGTGAGATGACGCGCCCGGCATTCGTAACAAGGTAGAAGAGCAGGTCGAACTCCTTGGCAGTGAGATCGACTAGATCGCCGTCGACGGTGGCGCGCCGTGAGCTGGAATCTACCTCGACCCCTGACGCACGGTGTGTCGGGCCCACACGGTCTTGCTCGGTACGCTTGAGCAACGCACGCACGCGTGACAACAACTCGGGTATCTCGAACGGCTTGCGAAGGTAGTCGTCAGCGCCCGCATCGAAACCGGAGACAACGTCGTGCGTCTCGGCACGTGCAGTCAGCATCAGAATCGGGAACTGCTTGTCGTCTGCGCGGATCATCCGCGCGACCTCGAGCCCATCGATCTCCGGAAGCATCAGGTCGAGGATGAGAAGATCGGGTTCTTCCTCGGCTACCGCATCCAGAGCCGACTTGCCATCAGCGACCTTGCGCACCGTGTAGCCGGCGTGCCCAAGCTCAAGCTCCACGAAACGCGCAATCGTGGCGTCGTCTTCGACGACGAGTATCTTCGCATCGCTCATTACAGCCTCCGCTGAACCATCATCAGTGCTCCCCAAGGCCAGTGTAGCGCACACGACAGACTATCTGGCGAGCAACAGCTCGGCAATCTGAACAGCGTTGAGTGCTGCTCCCTTTCTCAGCTGGTCGGCAACAACCCACATCGCAATCCCAGAGTCGACTGTCGGGTCGATTCTTAGACGTCCGACATACGTGTCGTCAGTCCCCTCAAGCATCGCCGGCATCGGATACTCGGCGTGTTCCGGAATGTCCATCACCTGTATTCCTGGCGTGCCTGCAAGCGCCGCACGAGCTTCATCCAGATCGATGGGCGCATCAAACTCCACGTGCAGCGCCTCCGAATGACATCTGAGAACGGGGACCCGCACGCACGTTGCAATCACTTCGAGATCGGGCGCGTGCATGATCTTCTTCGTCTCAACGACCATTTTCCATTCCTCTTTGGTCGAACCGTCATCGAGAAAGACATCGATGTGAGGGATGCAGTTGAACGCGATCCGATGGACGAACTGCTCGACACTCAGCTCCTCTCCGGCAAGGAACTGGCGCGTCTGCTCGTAGAGCTCCTGCATCGCCGCGGCGCCCGCACCGCTAGCCGCCTGATACGTCGACGCGACAACGCGCCGAATCGGCACGAGATCGTGCAGCGGCTTGAGTGCCACGACCATCTGGATCGTCGAGCAGTTGGGGTTGGCGATGACACCGCTGTGCCACTCGACATCGCCCGGATTCACCTCAGGCACGACCAACGGCACGTCATCGTCCATACGGAATGCCGAGGAGTTGTCGATCACGACGCAACCAGCTTCAACCGCGTGCGGACCCATTTCGCGACTCACCGCAGCTCCTGCCGAGAACAGCGCGATGTCGACGCCCTCGAACGAATCCGGCCCGAGTTCTTCGACGACCAACTCACCGCCCCCGAAGGGCAGTCGCTTGCCGGCAGATCGGAATGACGCGAGCGGTATCACCCGCTCGGCTGGAAAACCGCGCTGCTCGAGTACGGTCAGCATCTCGATGCCGACCGCGCCTGTCGCTCCTGCAACAGCAACAACCGGACGGGCAGGCATGTTCTTGTCCCACGTCACGCTACTCGCTCCCCTCGCTCCCGGACGCCGTCTCCGGGCGTACTACCTCATCGGCCAGACCGAAGCTCGTGTGAAGAGCTCGCACCGCATCCTGTATCTGCTCGCGAGAGATCACACAAGAGATACGAATCGACGATGTAGAGATCATATCCAGGTTGACGCCCGCATCGGCCAGAGCAGTGAACATCTGGGCCGCTATGCCCGGATGCGTCTTCATCCCGGCCCCCACGAGCGAGATCTTCGCAACATCCTCGTCGCCCCACGTTCGGGCTCCGAGTTCTTCTGCGATGCGTCCCGTGGCGACACGAGCGCGAGCCAGATCCTCATCGGGAACGGTGAAGGATATGTCCGTCATCCCCGCTTCGGATACGTTCTGAATGATCATGTCGACGTTCACATTGCTCTTGGCAAGCGATGTGAAGACATCGGCTGCTACGCCCGGACGATCCGGTACGTCGCGCACTGTGATCTTGGATTCAGAGATGTCGTGAGTCACACCCGAAATGATGGCCTGCTCCATGGAATCGTCAGCCTCCTTGACGAGGGTGCCGGGCCGGTCGTGGAAACTCGAACGGCAGTGGATGACCACTCCGTAGTTGCGTGCATACTCCACGGCGCGCAGCTGCAAGACGCGCGCACCCGTAGCCGCCATCTCAAGCATCTCCTCATAGGAGATAGCATCGATCTTGCGCGCATCCGGCACAAGACGCGGATCTGCTGTGTAGATGCCGTCCACATCCGTGTAGATCTCACACACATCGGCTCCGACACCTGCAGCGATGGCGATCGCCGTGGTGTCCGAACCGCCGCGACCGAGCGTCGTGATCTGCCCATCGGGCGTAGTGCCCTGGAAGCCCGCGACGATCACGATGTTCCCTTGATCGATCGCTTGTCGCACGCGATCAGCACGGACTTCGGTGATCTTGGCCTTCGTGTGCCCCGAGTCGGTGAAAATCCCGACCTGAGGGCCAGTGAACGATATGGCTTCGTGACCTTGCGCGTGGATCGCCATCGCAAGCAAAGCAATCGTCACCTGCTCGCCCGTGGCAAGCAGCATGTCCATCTCGCGCTCAGGCGGTGCCGAGGAGATCTCCTCGGCCAGGCTGAGAAGCTCATCAGTGACATCGCCCATCGCAGAAACGACCGCGACCACGCTATCACCCGCTTCCTTGCGGGCTATGAGCCGAGCAGCGACAGCCCGGATGCGTTCCGGAGTTCCAACCGAAGTGCCACCGAATTTTGTGACCACGAGGGCCATGAATCCTCCTGGTAATCTACGCCTCTAACCGAAGGGCCGCTCGCCTGCGGCCCCGGAGTTGGTTGCGCCATAGTGTAGCGCAATGCTGATGAGGAGTCGGCTTTTCCGAGGCTCGGCACCATCAGCTGATGTAGAACTCCAGCCGAGTGGCGATCCTCCTCATGCGCTCCGACAATCCGCCCAGCGCGTCAGCGTAGAAGTGATCGACGAGGGTGTGCCCGGACATCCGACCCATGGTTGCATCGATACGTCGTAGAGCCAGTCGCATCTGGTCGACCGAAACCTCCTTCGAGTCTCCATCAGGCGCAGCGGACACGCGCCCGTTGGCGATCTTGAACGGCAAATCCACCTCGGTGAAGTACGCGTTCAGCTCCTGCTCTACGTTGGTGGCCAGCCGCGGACCACCGAGCCTGCGGAAGCTCGAGAACATCCCATCGCACAGCGCAACGAATATCGCACGTGCTTCCTCCGGCTGCAGATCGTCATCGTGCTCGGGCTTCACAGAGTCGGCGTGAAGTTCATCTCTCTTGATAATCTCTACGAACACCTCGACGATCTTGGCGTCGAAGTGACTCCCGGCGCAACGCTCCAGCTCCTCGATGGCGTCACCGATAGTGCGCCCCCGTCGATACGGGCGATCGGCGATCATCGCCTCGTAGGCATCGGCCACTGTCAGAATGCGCGCGAGAAGTGGTATCTCCTCGCCTTTGAGACCAGCAGGATATCCGTCGCCGTCCCACCGTTCGTGGTGATGCCGAACGACCGGCGTAATCGGCCAGGGGAATCCCACCGGCTTGAGGATATTCGCCCCGATGAGCGGATGGTGCCGCATCTGACTCATCTCGACCTCGGTGAGACGACCGGGCTTGAGCAGAATCTCCTCTTTCACGCCGATCTTGCCGATATCGTGCAGGTATGCCGCCATCTCCAGAGCGGTCCTCTGGTCGTGCGACAGCCCCATGGCCTGGGCGATCGTCGTGGAATACTGGGCAACGCGATCCGAGTGACCGCGCGTGAACGGATCCTTGGCGTCCACCGCCGCAGCAAGCGAGCGCACTGTCGACAGGTAGGCATCCTGGAGACTCGAAAACAGCTCGATGTTTCCGATAGCGATCGTGACGTGGTTGGCTATCGTCGAGAGCAGACGGACGTCGTCGCTGTTGAAGCGGAATGCGGCGTCGTGACTGCCGACAGTGATCGAACCGACCGCCCCCTCGTTTGATACGAGCGGGACACACAACGCCGCAAGCGCGCCGGTAATCGAGTCCACCCGCTCGTTCGCCGCCCCGCGCGTCGGATTGAAAATCAGCGGACGCCCTTCGCGAACGACCCATTCGGACATCGACGAGCGCAGGGCTTCTTCGTCAGCCCGGGTCCCGGTTCCCCGCCATGCTTTCAGCCCGAGTTGTCCGGTCTCTTTTTCACGCAAGGTCACATAGCCCAGCTCGACGTTGAAGATCCGTAGCGCACTGTCGAGCACTGATTCGAGCAGCACGTCCATTTCGAGCGTGGCTCCCAGCGCGCGGCTCATCTCATACAGGGTGGCAAGCTCAAGTACCTTCTTGGTCAGCGACTCGCTACGCTCCTTGAGTGAATCGGTCATCTCGTTGAACGTGGTTGCGAGTTCCGCGATCTCGTTGGCGCCTTGGACGTGGATCTTCGTCGAGAAATCCCCGTCCGCCAATCGCCGCGCACCTTCGGTGAGCTCGACCAACGGATCCGAAACACGCCGAGCAACCCACCCGCCAAGTCCCATGAGCGCAAGCACGGCAATAATCGACCACATGAGTATCAGGTTGGTCGTCGTCGAGCGCGCTTCGTCTGTAACACTCTGGTTCACGAACGAGACAACGTAGCCGAACGCGCCTGATGGGTCGCCCTCGAGCGTCAGCTGATTCGCAGCGGCCCTGAATCTCATTGTGTCGGTCTGAAGCGTGTTGGCCGACACCTCTGGGGACTGAGCGCCGATCACGGCATCCCCTATCGTGTCCTCCGACACCTTCAATGCCGCTGCCAGCTCGATGCGTTGGCCCGCGTCGAGACCAGACTCCTGTGCGACTACGCTTGCAACGAGTGCACCGTCGGAATCGTAGATGGCGAATGCATCACCGGTTCCACCGTACAGCGACTCCAGAAAGGCCTCGTCGACAACTTGTGACACGGCCAACGTGTAGGTCTGTCCCGCGCCGATGACGGGCTGATAGGCCGTAATGGTGAGTCTGTCGGCCAGTTCGAGGAAGGATACGTGACTCATCTTCATGTCTGTGTAGCCAAGAGTCAGTTCGCCAAGAGGCTTGTCGCCGACAGAAACGCCGATGTCTCCGGTAACGCCCACAACCTCACCATGTTCATCGATCAGCATCATCTGATCGAAACCGAGCGACACGTTGATTTGAGTGATGAGCCCCCGGGCCTTCTGGAGCTGACCGGCTTCGAGCGACGACTTGAGACGCTCATCTTCGCTGGCCACCTTCGTCATGCTTTGCATGATCGAAGCGTTGGCGTTCAATCGGGACTCGAGGTTCTGGGTGGCACCCTCGGCGACCTGGTCGATCCATTTGTCCGTCAGACCCGAAAGAAAGTAGACCGCCACGATGGTGGCCACCAGGCCTACCAATATCGACGCGCCGACAAGAGGCCAGACGATTTGGTTGTACAGATGTCTACCGAAGACCGGGCGTGCCATCATTCACCCAAGTCATCGAGGGGCGGGACGAAGCCCTTCTCGGTCATCAGAACACGCGCCTCGTCGGACTGCGCCCACTCGAGGAAACCCTCGATGGCACTATCGGGCGGCCGGTTGACCACAACACCCAGCGGGCGGACCATCTCGTATTCGCCGCTCATGATGGTCTCCACAGAGGCTTCGACACCGTCCAGCTTGAGATACCGAACCGGTATCTCCTCCAACAAACCGTAGCCGAGAGAGAAGTAGCCGATCGAACCTGGGGTCGACTGGAGGCCCTCGATCATGTCGGGTTCGTAGAACAGATTGACGGCCTGATCGGTGATCTTGAGATCGGGGCCGAGCACGTACTTGCGCAAGATGATCTTCGCAGACTCGTCTTCGTTGCGATCGAGAATCACGATGCCCAGATCGGGGCCTCCGAGTTCGGACCAGTTCTCGTGCTCGCCCCGGTAGATCTCACGGACTTGTTCACTCGTCAATCCATCGACAGTCACAGAAGGGTGAACCGCAATGACAAGACCGTCGTCTGAGAGCTTCACGAGCTCGAGACCGAGCGCCTGTTCATCTTCTTCGAGCTCTCGCGACACCGTGCCGATCTCAAGGTCTCCGTTGGCGACTCCCTTGATCCCGCCTCCGCTGTGCAAGCCCGGAAGGTACACGAACTCGATACCGTCGGCCTCATACGCGTCGGTCAGAATGCGCACAAGCGGCAGTGCCGTACCCGAGCCCGAGACCCTGATGCGTTCGAGCGGCCCGCCATCCGGCTCGTCTGCGGACTGCGATTGCGTGCATCCGGCCAGAACCAGAACGACCCCGGCTATCACGGCGAGCGACAAGAAGGCCCTGCGAACCACGGATATACTCCCTCTGGCGAAGGCGGGTGAACTTCGCTTCATTCTATCATCGGCACGACATGAAACACGCGAGAGGTGCACGGCAATGCAAACGGCCCCGGCGCAAGTGCCGGGGCCGTGTCGAAACACCTTGTAGGAAACAGACGCGCTACTCGCCGCAGCGTTTCCGGACATAGTCGAAGTAATCGTCGACATCCTGCTGAATCTCGGCAAGCAATCCGGCGTTCTCGGGCTTGAACAGGTGCTTGAAACGCCCCTGGGTCTCCAAGAACTCCTCGATCGGTTTGCGTCCGGCCTTGATGAGCGCCTTGCTCTGCACGCTCATCTTCCACTCGCCATCCTCTACCTCGAACAGTGGCCAGTAGCCAGTCTGAACGCCCAGCTTGGCGATTTCGATCGACTTGTTGTACGCGCTGCGCCAGCCACGCGGACACGTCGCAAGGATGTTGATGAAGGCAGGACCCTCCACCGCAAATGCCTTCTCGGCCTTCGAGGTCAGATCCTTCCAGTGGCTGATAGAAGCCTGCGCCGCGTACGGCACGCCGTGTGCCGCGATGATCGACGTGAGGTCTTTGCGCTTCTGCTGCTTGCCCTGCTGGGCCTTGCCCACCTCGGCCGTGGTTGCCCAGGCACCCTTCGGAGTGGCCGAGGAGCGCTGGATACCCGTGTTCATGTATGCGCCGTTGTCGTAGCAGATGTAGACCATGTCATGCCCGCGCTCCATAGCGCCGGACAACGACTGCAAGCCGATGTCGTAGGTTCCACCGTCGCCGCCAAACGCGACGAACTTCATCTTCTTGTCGGATGGAATCTTGCCGGCGGCTTTCAGGCCTTTGAATGCCGCTTCGACACCGGAGACCGTCGCCGCCGAGTTCTCAAACGCGTTGTGTATGAACGGAGTCTTCCACGACGAGTAGGGATAAATCGTCGTCGATACTTCCAGGCATCCCGTCGCGCAACCTACTACGACCGGATCCACTCCGGCACCAAGCAGGACCTGGCGGACGGCCACGGAGGCGCCGCACCCTGCACAGAGGCGATGACCCCCGGCGAGACGGTCCTCGCGATGAGTCAGTTCGCGAAGTGTCGCCATGCGAGTCCCCCCTTCCTATCGGGCGCCAAGGTAGACGAGGCCTGCAGGCTTCGCCGTACCAGACGCGATGTCGGACAGGTCCGTGTACACCTGATGCATGAGCTCGAGGCGCACGTCGCTGCCGCCGAGTCCGTAAATGTAGTTGACGAGCGGCACGCGAGTCTCCAGGTCGTAGAGTGCACTCCGAATCTCAAGGAACATCGGGCCGCCTTCGGCACCGAACGACTCGGCACGATCGAGAACTGCTACCGCCTTGAGGCCCTTGAGAGCTTCCGCGATCTCGGCGAACGGGAACGGGCGGAAGCATCGCACCTTGACCATGCCGGCCTTCACACCCTGCGCTCGCAGCTCCTTGGCGACATGACGCGCGTTGCCTGCGGCGGAGCCGATGGCGACAATCGCGATCTCGGCATCTTCGAGCATGTCGGTCTTGAATTGCCGAGAACGGGCGACCGGAAATCTTCGAGTACTCAGTCCCGACGCGGTCGACAACGCCTGCGGCGCGATCCATCGCCTGGCGCTGGGCTTTCTTGAACTCGAAGAACGGACCGCCAAGACCGGCGAACGCACCGTGTGCGACCGGGTTCTCTTCGTCGAGCAGGGCGTTCTGCGGCTTGTACTCGCCGACGAACTCCTTGACGGTCGCGTCATCGAGAAGATCGATGCGGTCGATCGAGTGTGTCGTGATGAAGCCGTCGAGACAGCTCATCGCCGGAAGCAGAACCTGCGGGATCCTCGGCGACCTTGAGGGCGATGATCGTGTTGTCGTAGGCCTCCTGCGCCGTTTCAGCGAACAGCATCACCCAGCCGGTATCGCGGGCGCCCATGGCGTCACCATGGTCGCAGTGGATGTTGATCGGTGCCGACAGTGCGCGGTTGGCATTTGCCATGACGATCGGCAAACGCATACCGGAGGCGATGTGCAGCTCCTCCCACATGAGCGCCAGGCCCTGGCTTGCCGTCGCGGTCATGACGCGAGCGCCGGCTGCCGAAGCGCCGACACAGGCGCTCATCGCGGAGTGCTCGGATTCCACCGTGACGTACTCGGTGTGGACGCGTCCTTGCGCGACGTACTTCGCAAACTCCTCGACGATGGTCGTCTGCGGAGTGATCGGATACGCAGCGACAACGTCGGGAGCGCACTGACGCATGGCGTCTGCCACCACAAGGTTTCCGGTGGTGGCGACTGTCTTCTGCTCGGTCATCTACTTCACCTCCGGCAGATCGCAGCCTTCGGGAACCATCGTGATCGCCTCGACGGGGCACTCGTTTGCACAGATTCCGCACCCTTTGCAGTGGTCGAGATCGAACGTGTCATCCGCGAGCTTCTCGTCCACGACGTGGATAGCCGAGTCCGGACACATGACCCAACAGATGAGGCAGTCCGTACAAGTCTCTTTGTCGCGCACCGGTCGCTCGCTGCGCCAGCCGCCGGTCACGTAGTACTGAGAGTTCCCGGCCTCGGGAATCACAGCTCCCAGCGGGAAGTCCTCGCCTTTCCATGAGTCTATCGAAGAGATGTCCCATTTCATGTCATGGTCCACCTCCGCGATAGGCACGATCGACAGCCTCGAAATTGGCGTCGATCATCTCCTGGCCGAACTTCTTGCTGAGGTTCTTGGCAAGCAGACCCTTGAAGACCTCGAGATCGATGACACCCGCAGCCCTTACGAACGCGCCAACGATCGGCGTGTTCGGGATGTCTCGCTTGATGGTGTCGAGCGCGATGCCAGAAGCATCGACGCACGCGACTCTGACTGTGTCGGCCACGCCAAGCATCTTCTTCACCTGAGCCGCGGGCGTGCACGTGTTGAGGATGACAACACCGTCGTCGGTGATGCCCTCGGTCACGTCGACCACGGCGAGCAGGGTGTCGTCAAGCACGATGACGACGTTCGGATTCTCGATGTTGCAGTGGATATCGATCGGTTCCGAGCTGATGCGCGTGAACGCCTTGATGGGGGCTCCCATCCGCTCCGGACCGTACTCAGGCATGGCCTGCATGTACTGGTTCGCGGACAGTGCGGTCTCCGCGACGACCTTCGCCGCAGTCACCGCGCCCTGACCGGCGCGCGCATGCCAACGGATCTCCGTCAGCTGCTGCTGCATGGATCTCCCCTTTCTCGTCGCCGCCAAGCGACGGACACTTTCGCCGCTCACGTCCGTTCGGCGGCGGTAAGGTCACACTAGGATAGCGGCGGTGCCGGTGAGCGGTTATCCTCGTTCGGCGAACGGACGCGGACGGCGGCTAGCAATCGGTGAACGGTGAACAAATTCTGGAAAGACACCGCTTCACATCTCGCGACGTGCCTCGAGCGCCCTTCCAAGGGTCACTTCGTCGGCGTACTCGAGATCTCCTCCCACCGGCAAGCCCGACGCGATACGGGTGACCTGTACGCCCAGCGGCTTGAGCAGTCGCGCGATGTACAGCGCTGTCGTCTCACCCTCCACGTTCGGATTCGTCGCAACGACGACCTCCTCGACACCGCCTTCGGCAACTCGGGCCGAGAAGCTCTCGCACGCGAAGCTGTTCCGGCCCGATGCCGTCGATCGGGGAGATGGCGCCTTGCAGCACATGGTACTGAGCCCGGAACTCACCCGTACGCTCGACCGCTACAAGATCGCGTGGTTCCTCGACAACGCAGATGATCGAGGCATCCCGCTCTGAGTCGGAACACACGTCACACAGCTCGCCCTCGGCAAAGTTGAAGCAGCGAGAACAGAACCTGATCGACCGCTTCACTTCGAGAATGGCTTCGGCCAAACGTCCAGCCTCATCCGAGTCTGTGCGAAGAATGTGGTAGACGAGCCGTTGCGCCGACTTGGGGCCGATGCCGGGCAGGCGCTCGAGTTCTTCGAGCAGCCGCGCGATTGGAGCCGCATAGCGCATCTACATCAAGCCCGGAATGTTCATCCCGCCGGTCACCGCCGCCATCTTGTTACCCGCCAACTCCTGGGCCTGCCGCAGACCTTCGTTGACGGCAGCGGTCACCATGTCCTCGAGCATCGCAACGTCGTCGGGGTCGACAGCCGCCGGGTCGATCTTCACGCTCTGCAAAGCGAGGTCGCCGGTCATCACGACCTTCACCATACCGCCGCCGACAGACGCCTCGACCGTCTCGGCTTTGAGCTCTTCTTGCACGCGCGCCATGTCCTGCTGCATCTTCTGCGCCTGGCGCATCATGTTGTTCATGTTCGGCTTCATTTCGTGTGCTCTCCCTTTCCGTCATCGGCTTCATGGGGTACCTCGGCAACCTTCTCGGCACCCAGGCTGTGAAGCATGCGTTCTATCTCGTCTTCGTCGGCCTGCTCCACACCGACGGGACCAGGAGCGTTGTCGGTCTCGTCGCCCCCTGTAGCAGGCGCTACGTCGGTAGGGGGAACCGGCTCAGGCACAGCCACGGGACGAATCTGCCCGCGCCCGAGCTGATACCGAAACGCCGGCTTTCCGCCCAGAACCTTGATCAGCGCCTGCTGTAGCAGCAATCGCGTGTCGGGTGACTTCGCCAGATCGAGCGTGAAGTTCTGGTCGCTCGGAAACTCGATGACCAATGTCGCACCATCCGCGTCGACATCGACTTCCGTGTTCGTGAATATGTGCGAACGAGATGCCTTGACCCGCTTCACCTCGGCCAGAACCGCCGGCCAAGCTCGCTTCACGTGTGCTCGATCGAGACTGTCGAGGTGCTCGACCTCGACGACGGTCTCCTCGCCTACCGACGAAGCATCGACCTCGGGAATCGGATGTGGGTCCGGCTCCGCTGCTGGCGCTCCATGCGATTGGGCGTCAGGCGTGTCCTCGGCAGCATCACTCGCAGGTTCGGCATCTTCGGCATCAGATGTCGACACCGGTGGTGGTGGCGTGTCCGCCGGCGGTGCCGGGAGCGGCGGCTGAGCCGCTGATACGGGGCTTCCCATCTCGAGCGCCTCGACGCGTTCCGCAAGCGCATCAAGCGTGAGTTCTCCGTCCGGACGCGCCATCCGCGTGAGCGCCACCTCAAGCGAGAGCCGAGAATCGCTCGACCAGCGTATCTCGGTACCAAGTTCGCCGAGAAGATCCAGAATCCGCGTGAGACGATCCGGTCCGAAACGACCAGCCTGCGTGCCCAGTCGGGCCAGAGCCTCGTCGGTCGTGTCCACGATTCCTGTTGCGATCTCCGACGGCTGCCGTCACGAACAGATCGCGGAAATGGCCGGTAACCTCGCGTACGAACTCCGTCAGTGTCGACACCGCTCTCTGTCAGGCGCGCGACGAACCGGAAGCAACCGGCTATGTCGCGCGCAGCGATGAGATCGGCGATCTCGAACAGGAGTGCCGTATCCACCTCTCCCAACAGGCCCTCGACATCGTCAAGCGAGATGTCCTTGCCAGTGAACGCAGCCAGCTGTTCGAGCGTGGTGATGGCATCGCGCATCCCGCCTGCGGCATGCTTGGCGACAAGCGTCAGGGATCCAGCGGCCACCGCGATACCCTCTTCGCCTGCGATGTACTCCAGATGTCCGACGATGTCTTCTACGCCGATACGGTGGAAATCGAACCGCTGGCATCGGGAGTGGATCGTCTCGGGCACCTTGTGCGGGTGAGTCGTGCACAGGATGAACACCGTGTGCGCCGGCGGTTCCTCAATGCTCTTCGAGCAACGCGTTGAACGAGTGCGTCGAAAGCATGTGGACCTCGTCGATGATGTAGACCTTGTAGCGACCCCGCGTGGGTGCGTACGCAAGGCGACCGATGATCTCCTCGCGAACGTTGTCCACCTGGGTGCGCGATGCCGCATCAAGCTCGTACACATCGGGATGACGCCCCTCGGCAATATCGATGCACTGCTGGCACGTGACGTCGGGATCCGGCGTCGGACCATTCTCGCACTCGAGAGCCTTCGCGAGGATGCGCGCTGTCGTCGTCTTGCCCGTGCCCCGAGGACCGGTGAACAGGTACGCGTGAGCGACTGCGTCCTCGGCCACGGCGTTGCGCAACGTGCGAGTGATGTGTTGCTGACCGACCACGTCGTTGAACGTCTGCGGGACGGTATTTCCGATACAGGGACTGGTGGGCCACGTCGTGCCTTTCATGCGAGTTCCGACGCCGAGAAGTATACAGGGTCGCACCCACACTCAGGCCGACCCCGTGCAGCGCCCCGAGTGGACCCCGGACACCCGATAGAGGCCGCTTATGGCTGCTTCCTCCCGGATCTGACCAGGTTCACGACATACCGCCGTCCGAGGCCCTCTCGACGCGCTGCGAAGCCACAGTATAGCGCGTTGACAGCGTCGCTGGACGGGTCCTGCTTGTATCGGCGCAGAGCGGGAACACTTATGAATACGGACGAACGCGCCCACAGTGGCGCATGCGCAACCAAGGGAGGCTGCTAATGGATTCCCCCGATCGCGAAACCCTCTCAGCACTGGCGCAGCACCTCGGATGGCCATCGGTCAGTATCCACATGCCGACCCACCGCGCCGGGAACGACAAAGGACAAGACCCGATCCGCCTGAAGAACCTGTTGAAATCTGCCGAGGAGGACCTTCGGGCAGGAGAGCTGCGCCCACCCGAGATCGAGACATTGCTGGGTCCGGCTCGCGCACTGCTCTCGGACGGTTCGTTTTGGCGCGACACTGGCGATGGACTCTCCATCTTCTTGGCCGAAGACGTGTTCCATCGATTCAAGGTCCCCGTCGAATTGATTGAATCAGTCTCGGTCGGTGAGCGATTCGCGATCAGGCCGCTTCTGCCGGCGCTGCAGACCGGCGAACGCTTCTACGTGCTTGCACTCAGCAAGAATCGCGTGCGACTTCTGGAAGCCACGGGCGACGAGATCGGCGAGCTCGACCTGACCGGCGTTCCCCGGAGTCTGGCCGATGCCTTGAAGTACGAAGACTACGAACGTCAGGTCACTTTCCACTCACGTACTCCCATGAGCACGGGCAAGGGCCGACGCGCTGCCATGTTCCACGGACACGGGGGCATTCAGGACAGCGAGAAAGACGAGCTTTCGCGCTACTTCCACATGATCGACAAAGGTATCCACGAGTTTCTGCACGACGACGACGCTCCGCTCCTGCTCTCGGGCGTCGACTACCTGCTTGCGATGTACCGCGAGACGAACTCCTATCCGCACCTGGTCGAGGCCTCGATGAGCGGCAACCCCGACGAACTCACACTCAGCCAGATTCACCACCGGGGGCAGGAGTTGCTCAAGCCTCACTTTCGGGCGGAGCTCGATCAAGATGTCGCATCTTTGCAGGACCTGATAGGGACAGCTGAGGCCTCCGCCGACCTACACGAGATCATCCGCGCCGCATACGAGGGGCGTGTTCGCGTCCTGTTCGTTTCCCCTCATGCCAACCACTGGGGTCGGTACGACCCCTCCAGCGGCCGTGTGGACATTGCCGAGCAGCCAGGCCCGGATGATTGGGACCTCGCAGATCTCGCCGCCTCGGAAACACTTCTGCATGGAGGCGTCATCCACACGATCGATGACCTCGTGGCCGATGACACGTCACACAGCGCCGCCGCCCTGTTCAGGTACTGAGACGTGACCCGGACTCGCTTGTGGAAACGCCGGCTCGCACGGGGTGCGATTATCGTTGCGCTCGTCGTGCTCGTAGGCATCGGCGCATTCGTATGGTGGGCTGAAACGCCGTACCGACCCACCGAGACCGCTCTCGCCGCGCTGCAATCAGGCGACGGCGTCGACGTTGCAGCGCGCGATGACTTCATCGTGTTCACGCCCGAAAACGACACCGCGCGTATCGGCGTCATCCTCTACCCCGGCGGACGAGTCGACTATCGCGCGTACGCCCCGCTGGCCAGAGAGATTGCGTCGTATGGCTACCTTGTGGCGATCGTCGACATGCCACTCAACCTGGCGGTGCTCGGCACAAACCGTGCAGACTCGGTTATCGAAGCGTATCCAGACGTGATGATGTGGGCTATCGGGGGTCACAGCCTCGGCGGCGCCATGGCGTCGACCTATGCCGAGAACAACCCGTCCGACACCGCCTGCCTCATCTTGCTCGCCGCGTATCCACCCTCGAACGTGGATCTCTCTGACAACGAGGGCCTGATCGCGCTGTCGATCTACGGAACTCTGGATGGGGTTCTGTCCGAGAAGAACGCGACGGAGGCCATAGACCTGCTCCCTGCCACGACGATCTACACGCCGCTGACCGGAGGCAACCACGCGCAGTTTGGAGATTACGGTCCGCAGGTTGGCGACAACCCGGCGGCAATGGACGGTGACACGCAGCGCTACAGGACCGCCGAGGCGATTGCGCTGGAACTGCGACCGCTCCGCATCAGAACGCTCAGTCCATAAGTTGGTCGAGCGCGTTCTCCGCGCCACTCGACACCGCCGCGTCCCCACCCATGATGTACGCCTTCACGACGGTATCGTCGTGACGCCTGAAATACGTCGAGACTGAAGAGGAAAGCGTGTCCGTCTTCGTCAGCAGAACGGGCGCCCGCATACGTGCGGCAAGTCCTCCGCCGGTGAGCGCGTCGGGGAAGTTCTCACCAGTTGCGAGCACAAGCCGGTAGGGATTCAGCCCGTGCGAGAACGAGTACTCGGCAGCGGTGCGAGCCGTCTCGTAGCGGGACTGACCCCACACTCGTTCTGGAGACGGCAGTGTGTCGACAACGTCGTCACTGATGACATCCGAACCGCCGATCACGACGGTCTCGTTGATGCCCCAGTCCTCAAGCACGTCTTTGTACACAGACGGGAAGCTGTCCTTCTTGGTGAGCAAGATCGGGGCGCCTGCGATTGCGGCGAGAGGCGCAGCGACGGTCGCGTCAGGGTAATTCTCGCCACTCACAACGTAGGCAACATTGACCACCAGTGTCGGGTCAACGAGCCTCATGCGTCGGGCGATGGCTGCGGCCGTTCGATACCGGTCGGTGCCGTACAAGCGCTCCGACGCGGTGATTCCGGCGCTGCCATAGAGGTCTTTCTCCACACCAACGCCGAGGACGTGCGCTCCGCCGAGCATGTATGCCTTCTTGGCACCGAGACGAATGATCTCGGCTATCGTTTCGTTGGAGAGCCCATCGGGCGAGCCGAGAAGCAATGGTGCCTTGATCGCGTGTGCGAAGGGCACACCTGCGAGCGCGTCCGGGAAGTTGTCCTCGGTGGCGATGACCACCGCATCCGAGCCTTCGGGGAACGATTCCCGAGAGACCTGCACCGCAGTGGCTGCCCGGTTCCTGCCCTCAAGTCGAGCCACCGTCGGAGGGATGTCGCAGGTCACCAGACCTGAGTCCCCCCACAGGTAGATGCGGTTGAAGAAGTTGGACAGGTCGGCCGACCACTCGATGAATGCGAGTCGGACCGGCCCACTCCCTGTGTCTCCGAGCACGAACTGAGGATCCGCGAAGTCAGTCAGAGGCTCATCTGACGGTGATACCTGCTTGCTCCAGACCCAGGTGAGCCCATCATCTACCGACGTGAACCGGTCCAGGCGCCCACCTCTGCCTCGGGGGTTGCCATTCTCACCGCCAGCCGCACCATTCTGACCGTTGACGACCACGGCTTCGACGGTACCCGTCGTGGTGCCAAGCCTGAATGCACCCGAATCGAAGAAGTGATCCGTCTGAGCGACCACAGAAGGCGTGAACGTGGTGACCAACGAGGGCGTCTCCGTGCTGGGCAGCGATGGAGTGAACGTGACCTCCTCGGCCCTGAGGAAGTTCCAGGTGTAGCGGTCAGGACCCGCACCGCTGCCTCGCAGGAACATGATCCTGGGCTTGCCGTCGGGACCCTCCTTGACGCTTATCTCGTTGCATAGATCGGTGCCTGAATCGACAACACGCACATTAGCGTCGGCTGTGGCCTTGTTGAGCGGGATCGTCTGTACTTCGCCCTCGAGGTTGCACCAGGCACCCGGGTTTTCGGAAGCGGACTCCGGGTTGCGTCGCATGTAGTAGACATGGTGTCGCGAGTAAGTGATACCCGCCCGATACTCCGCGTAGTCCTGCCAAACGAACGCAGCGTGAATCGCACCGTCCTTGCCCGGTCGGAAGTCCGCGTACCACCACGTGTCAGCGTCACCGCGCAAGACGACGGTGGCGGGGCCGAAGGTCTCGTAGTTCGCATCCGCCACGCGCATGACCCAGTCGCGCGAACTACTGAGCTTGCGGTAGAAGAGCACCAGCCGCCCGTCATCGAGCTTGAAGGCCTGGGGATACGTGGTCTTGCCGTCGTCCACCGGTCCGAGAGACTCCCATTTCGAGATGTCTCCTGCCGTGACGGTTCGCGCGTGATACATGGGTGAGTTGTGGCTGCCGTAGAGAACATGAAGGCGCCCCTGCGGATCGGTGAACAGCGACGGTGATCCGTGGCCGTCGCGGACCAGCGTGTTCAAACCCACCCGGTAGGGCCCCGACCACTTCTTGGTCGCCTCATTGTACGAAGCAACATACGGGTCGTAGCCCAAACCCTGGTACGCGATGTAGGTCACCTTCCCGACCTTGATCGCGGTGGGATGGATGGCCATCTCACTCAGGAACGCCTCCGAGCCACCGTTGAATGCGAAGAAATCAACGCTCACACCGGAGGCCGTGACTGGAGCGAGCAGCACTAGCGTGAGGAGGAGCGCGCAGATCATGCGCGCACTGAGAATCGTACGTGTTCTTTTCATGCGTGACAGGATAGCACTCCGCACGCACATGCCAACCCATTTCGGGGAAGTGCTCGCGCAGGCGAGCCCATACTCTCAAAACCGGGCGCGACGCATCCCGGGAGGGGTTGTGTGCCTACGGTTCTCGTACGTAGATGACGACCTCGATGCCCGCGACAACGCTTTGGCCCGCAAGCGGCTGCTGTGAGTACACCACGCCATCTTCGGGATCTTCCAGCGAGAACCCGGGAGCCAACTTCACAGTCGAGCGCATGCCGACCGAACGCAGCTCACTCTGGGCATCACGGAGCGGTCTTCCTATCACGTCGGGCACGTTCTCAAGCTTCGGACCTTTGGATACGGTGAGATCCACCCGCTCACCCAGGTCCAGCTCGGTGCGCGCATCCGGCCACTGCTGGATGACAACGCCTTCGGGCTCGGCGCTGTTGTCACGATCGATCTTGCTCTTGAAGCCCACGTCGTACAGGAATGCCTGTGCATCGGTCTCCCACCGCCCGACGACAGGCGGAACGGGCGCGTCCTCAGGCCCCAGTGACACGACGTACTTCAGCTTCGTGCCCTTGGGAGCTCGGGTTCCAGGAGCAAGGTCTTGGTCTATGACAACACCGGCGGGTATGAAGTCGTGGTACTGCTCCATCCCGGGACCTCGGCGAAGCCCGGCATCCTCGATGTCGTAGACGACGTCATCCGCCTGTCGCCCGATGAGCATGGGCACGATAACGAGTTCCGGACCGGCGATGACTATGTCGATGTCGTCTCCCGGCGTGGCAAGTGATTCGGCCCGGGGAGATTGACGGACAATGTAGCCCATCGGTCCATCGGCATCCGCATCGTACTTGATGCGCCCCACGCGAAACCCCGCGCTCTGGCACAAGTACTCGGCCGCCTCATACCGCTGGCCAGTGATATCCGGCACCGGATCTCCCGTGCAGCCGGTGGCAAGCAATGCGATGAATGCGGCAGCCAGCACAAAGGCTGCGGTACGCAGACGCGGGGACATGCCGGTATCCCTCTCGTTTATGACCGAGCGAACAGGCGAACCACCCTACCCCCGGGCGGTCACGCCAGGTAGCGACAAGTTTACACCGAATGCCCTGTACCCGCATGGCGCGCCGAACACAGGTGCGCATGGCGCGCTGCTTGCTAGCACTTTCCTTATGAATTCACACGAACGCTTCTCCGAACAAAATGCGGGGCTGCTCGACACAGATGTCTGGGCCGACGAACGGCCGACCGAGATTCCCGCGTGTCGCACCTGCGGCCATTCTCTCAAGACAATCGACAGACGTTGCACCGAATGCGGGACAATCGTTCCGATCTGCGTGGGAGCGTGCCCCGTGTGTGTGTCTCCCGTCTGCGTAGGAGACTCACGCCGGGACTAGCGTCCCCCAACGAAGCAAGACCTGCCAGACATCGTCGACACGATGTGATCGGTGCTCGGTGACTGCTTCGATCAACAGCACCACACAAGACTCTCCTCGTTCGAGGATGTATCGTGAGAGCGAGCATGGAGGGAGTCCGTTGAACGAGGCGTTGCGCGAGCTTCTCGGAGCCGATCCAATCCCGTGGCTGCTCTCTTCCAAGGAGCCGCACGCCCGGTGGGTGACGCACAGGTTCTTGATGGACGAGCCCGCCGAGGAGACGACGTCTGACCGCATTGCACTTCTCGGCGATCCAGATGTGGCGGCTCTGATTGACGCCCTGCCTGATTGGGGCGAAGAGGATCCGTCCGGGCATCACAGTCCCGCGTTCCTACCCAATCGCCTGAACCTGCTCGCGGACATGGGGGTGGCCGGCGGCGACGCAGCCCAGATCGAGGTGCTGCTCGACAGCCTGCTCGAGCATCAGGACCGCACTGGACGCTTCCAGTCGTTCGGCGGTGCACCCACGCGACCACGACCCGAGTGGGGCGCCCTGCTCTGCGACACCAACGCGATCACCGACGTGCTACTGCGGTTCGGCCGCGAAGACGACGAGCGCGTGATCCGCGCGCTCAAGCGCATGACCCAGGACGCCACGGCAACGAACCAGGGCCACGGATGGCGCTGTGTTCCCGAGAAGACCTCGCTGTTCAGGGGGCCAGGACGCGTCACCGACACCTGTCCGCAGGTGACATTGGAAGGCCTTCGCGCATTCTCGCAGCTCCCCGAAGAACTGCGTCCTGCGACGCTACTCGATGCCGCACGCACCCCCCTGGAGATCTGGCGACGCCGCGTGGACGAGCGGCCATACGAGTTCGGCCACGGCTACCAATTCAAGAGCGTGAAGTGGCCGAACTTCTGGTACGACGTGCTTTGGGTACTCGAGACCGTCAGCCGGTTCCCGCAGCTATGGGACGGTCCCACTGCCCGCGAAGAGGACCGCGAAGCACTCGCCGAGATGGCCGCGTGCTTGATCGCCTACAACTTCGACGACGACGCGCGAGTAACCCCCAAACGCGTCTACCAGGGATTCGAGCGGTTCTCCTTCGGACTCAAAACAGAGCCCTCGCCATTCGCAACTGCACGCGCACTCGTTCCGCTGACGCGAATGGTCGAGCTCGCCGAGCAGATCGCACGCGTGGACGTCGAGGGTCTGCCAAGCTCCAAGGGCGGCTCCGGCGTGCCTGTTCCGCCGCGCCGTCAGCCACGCGTGTGCCCGACGCCCACTCAGGTTCCCCGGTTCCCCGCATCTCGAGCGGTTCCGCGCGTGCTTGCCCGACACCACATCGCCACGCCACACGTCCCGACCAGCATCGAATCGTTGGTTGCGGACACTGCGGCACTGCATTCCACATTCCCTTCCACCCCCTACCTCGCCATAGCCGCACGTCTACCCGGCTTCACGGGCGCGCGACTCGACACGGCGCTCTACGAGCGTCGCTCGCTCGCACGCGTGCGCTGCATGCGCGGATCGGTGTTCGTCGTGCGCCACGACCTCGTGTTGCCGGCGCTCGCCGCGACAAGGCGTCCCGTCATCCGACACGCCCGCGATTTCGCCGCACGACGCGGAGTGACCGCCACAGCCTACGGCCAACTCGTGCCGCGCATCCTCGCCATACTCGCCGAGAAACCACTCACCACCGCAGCGCTCCGAACCCACATCGAGATTCCGGACGGTGTCGATCTGGCTGCGCTGGTGAGCCTCATGGCCGCCGAGTCACTCGTCTTGCGCGATCGCCCCTTGGGCGGCTGGCACGACCGCCATTGGACCTACGTCCCGTTCGACCAGGCACTGCCGGACGTCAAACTCGACAGCATGACCGAATCCGAGGGCGACTACGTCTTGCTTCGCGCCTACGTTCGCGCATTCGGTCCGGCAACTCGTCGCGATGCCGGGTGGTGGACCGGGATGGGGGTCAAGCGTGTCGAACTCGCGCTCGACTACCTGGGCGACGAGATCGTGGACGTGGTGCTCGACGACGACGAGTCGTACCTGATGCACGCTGCCGACATCGACGAGCTATCCTCGGCGGCGATGATCCAGCGTCCCCAAGTCGCCCTGCTCCCCGTCCTCGACCCGCTTCTCATGGGCTACGCGCGCAAAGACCGCTTCGTCTCAGATGCGTTGCGACCGTACGTGTTCGACCGGACAGGAAATGCTACGTCGACCGTTCTCGTCAACGGCGGGGTCGTCGGTGTGTGGGATGTGGCCCCAGAGCCCGAGCCACAGGTCCTGCTCCACATCGCCGTGGACGTCGAAGGCGATATCGATGAGCTGATCGAGGAGCGTGCCGTACAAGCAGGCGTTGATGCCGTCGGCGAGAGCGTCGGCGTTGTCCGCGTGCGCACGATGACACCCCTGGCCACGCGTGCAGCGGGTTCGTTCGCACACCCGCTACGCTAGCCCCCACCCGTCCAATCGCAACCCACCTGAGGTTTCTCGGCACTGAGGTGTTGACCCTAACGTTACGTGAGGGTATAGCCTGAGCGTGTCGATACGTGAACGAGTAGGGAGAAACGGCGTGGGGCTGAGTGTCGGAAAGGTAGCCGAACTAGCGAGTGTCAGCGTGCGCACGCTGCACCACTACGACGAGATCGGGCTGCTCTCGCCATCGGGGCGCAGCGAAGCCGGATACCGACTCTACGACGACGCCGATCTTGTGCGACTGCAGCAGATCCTGTTCTACCGGGAACTCGGCTTCTCGCTCGAGGATATCGACAGAGTCATGACCGATCCGCACTTCGATCGACGCACTGCGCTGCTGGAACAGCGCCGCATGCTCGCGCAGAAGTCAGCACACCTTGGCGAGATGCTCGAGGCGATAGACCGTGCCCTCGAAGCCGCACAGAAAGGGATAGTGATGAGCAAAGAAGAGATGTTCGAGGTCTTCGGTGACTTCGATCCGGCCGAATACGAGGACGAGGTCAAGGAGCGCTGGGGTGACACGGACGCCTACAAGGAGTCCTCGAAACGGACGGCGCGCTACACCAAGCAAGATTGGGAGCGTATCAAGACGGAAGGCGCCGAGCAGCTTGACCGCATGATCGCGCTGTTCGATGAGGGCGTCTCGCCTGAAGATCCTCGCTCGATGGGTGTCGCCGAAGCTGCGCGCCTGTCGATCGACCGCAACTTCTACCCGTGCTCGCGTGAAATGCACGTCAACCTGGGCGAGATGTACGTGGCCGACCCGCGCTTCACGGACTACTACGACAAGCACCGGACCGGCCTTGCGCAGTGGTTCTGCGATGCAATCATCGCAAACGCACTGCAAGACGACGAGTAGGACCGCCGTTCAGTCCCGGTCGTTGAGCATGCGAAACCGTTGTGGCGAAAGCATGAAATCGACGGTAGCATAGGTGCTCGTGGTGAACATGCCACGAGCACTCCTACTACTGCGCCCCAAGGAGAGATCTCCCGAGTGAACGATCGCCTGCTACGCATCCGCGATATCGTCACGTCGCGTCTGTTCGTCCGCTCGGCTTTTCTCGCCTTCTTCATCTGGACATGCGTCAGCTTGTGGCGCTTCACGCAGTGGGCACGCGGCCTCGGCACGTACGTGACGCGTCCCGAAGCAGTTGCCGGAATCCTACCGGTCGGTCACTTCACGAGCTTCTTCGCATGGCTCAAAGGCGGAGGTTGGGACACCATCCTGCCTGCGGGTCTGATCATCATCATCATGGCGCTTACGATCTCGCTGCTGTTCAAGCGAGCTTTGTGTGGCTGGATCTGCCCGGTCGGCACGGTATGGGAACTTGCCGCATCGCTCGGACGACGCCTGCTCGGCGGCTCGAACCTGAGACTCCCCCGCTGGCTAGACATCACAGGCAGAAGTCTGCGGTACGTCATCGGTGCGCTCGCGTTCGGGTTCCTCTCGATCGTGTCGCTCCAAGAGGCAGTCCAGTTCCGCGTACTTCCCTACATGTGGATCGCGGATATCAAGATCCTGCAGGGCTTCGCGAACCCGGTCTTTGTGCTCGTGGCGTTGTTCGCGTTCGTTGCGTCGATGCTCTTCGGCCCGGTGTGGTGCCGATGGCTGTGCCCGCTCGGCGCGCTGTACAGCACGGTCGGCCTCGCGTCGCCGTGCCTCGTGCATCGCGAAGAGGAGACGTGCATCCACTGCTCCCGCTGCACGGAAGTCTGCCACGCCTTCGTCGATGTGGAGCGAGCCTCTACCGTTCGCGCACTCGAATGCGATGGCTGCATGGACTGCGTCAAGGCATGCCCGGTCGATGACTGCCTCGAAGCACGGTTCGCCGGAAGGGTGCGCATCGCGCCGTGGGTGTGGCCGCTGCTCGTCGTGGGCGTCTGGCTCGCAATCTATGCCGGAGCCAAGTTCAGCGGCGCCTGGGACACCACCATTCCCGACGAAGTGTTCCGCCAGACAATCAACTCGGGACTGCTTGAGGAACAAACGCCCAGCTCCTTCTGAGCCCGCTAGCCAACCGCGGTCATGATGACGGCGGCAAGCGCCACGACTACACCAAGGCGTTGGAGTGGCGTCACCCGTTCACGAAGGATGCCGAGCGCCAGCACCACGGTGACAACCGGGTAGAGCGAGCCGAGCACTGACGCCACCGCCAACGGGCCGCTTCGAATCGCCGAGATCATGGTGATGTTCGCAGCCGTGTCGAGCACACCGGCCCCGAGGGTCATGCGGCGGACACCCCGGAAGACAAAGACCCTCCTTGAGCGGACCAGCGCGAAGCCACCGAGCATGGTCGCCGAGACGACACGAGCGGCCACGAGCGGCCACAGTCCGCTTCCCGAGCCCGTGAAGGAAAACGAGATGAACGACCCGGCGAACCCAACTCCCGCCAGCAACGCGAAGGCGATGGCGCGAGGAGGCATCCCTGCAGCATCGTCGGCGTGTGAAGACATGCTCACCATGACGATCGCTGCAACTGCGAGTGCGAGGCCGACCCCGCTCAGCCACCCGACACCGCCGCCGGTCGCGAGGTCGTATACCGCAGGAAGCGAACCTGAAAGTGCGGCCGTGATGGGAGCGACAACGCTCATGCGACCTGCGGCCAAGCCCGCGTAGAGCGCGGCGACGCCAACGCCACCCGCTACACCGGCAATACCGCCCCACATCGCGTCGGTCCAGCTCACAGCTTCGAAGGGGAACACGCCCGCCGCGGCCGTGAGCAGCACCACCCCGAGTGTGTGTGCGGTGGCCGTGACTATGAACGCGGAATCCCGTCGCGAAGCCAGTCCGCCGAGGAAATCCGCACACCCGAACAGGGCGGCGGTCGATGTCGCGAAGACAACGGTCAACATCACTGGACAGCACCTCATGTAAGAATCGGGGGGCGATTCGGCCTTATGGAGCATACCCGAAGAGCGATTGGCCCATCGATTGCAGAAACGACGACCATGCAGCTCGACATCATAGACCTCAGATCGGTCAGCGTAGCGTTCGCGTGGGCAGCCATCGTCCTCGTCGCAACGGCGCTCGTGTCGTGGACCGGCTACGCCTATGCCGAGGCCCGCACGATCCGGGTCGACCGCCACATCATCCGTGACGGACGCATCCCCGCCTCCCTTGACGGAACCACTCTGGTCTTTGCTGCCGACATACATGCGGGACCTCTTCTGGGGGCATCGCGCGTGCAAGCGCTCGTGGCGACAATCAACGCCGAGAAGCCAGACATAGTGATCCTGGGTGGCGACTACGTGGGCGGCCGCTCCGGAGGTGCCGCGCACTTCTACCCGCATGTCGGCGCGATTGAAGCGCCCCTCGGCGTCTTCGCCGTACTCGGCAATCACGATGTGTGGGAGAATGCCGATCGTAGCGCGCACAGGTCTGGCGGACGCAAACATCGTGCTGCTCGAGAACGATTTTGCACGCGTGGGCGACCGCAGGTGAATGCATCGTGATCGCGGGACTCGAAGACGAGTGGACCGGGTCACCCGATGCGACTGCTCTCGCCGGACAGATCGGCCACGACGAGTTCGCAGTGTTGGTCTCGCACAACCCGGACGCGTTCGACCTCGCGCTGGCTTCCGAGACGAATCCGTGGGGACTGGCGCTCGCCGGCCACACGCACGGCGGACAGATCCGCGGTGCCTACGAGATCATGGGGCACCGGCCGACGCGCTTCGGCGAGCGATTCCTCGGCGGGTGGAGCGACGAGAACGGGACGCCCGTGCTCGTCACGAACGGAATCGGCACCGTAACCGTACCGCTGCGTACGCTCGCCCCGGCGCAAATCCATGTAGTGACGCTGGAACGCGAGACACCCTAACTCAGACGCGTCGTAGCGTGGAGTCTAGTCGCCCAGGTACGCGCGCTTGAGCTCCTCGTTCTGCAGCAGCTCTGCGGCGGCGCCGTCGAGGACGACGCGGCCGTTCTGCAGCACGTAGCCGCGATCCGCGATCGACAGCGCCGCGTTCGCGTTCTGCTCGACGACGAACACCGACACGCCCTGCTTGTTGATCTCGGCGATCATGTCGAAGGACTGGTCGACGAGCGCAGGAGCCAGACCCATCGAGGGCTCGTCCATGATGATCAGCCGCGGCCGGCTCATGAGCGCGCGACCGAACGCCACCATCTGCTGCTCGCCGCCGGAAAGCGTGCCGGCGCGCTGGCTGCGACGCTCGTAGACGCGCGGGAAGATGCCGTAGACCTGCTCGAGGTCCTCGGCGATCTCGCCGGCATCGTCACGCGTGTACGCACCCATCTCGAGGTTCTCGAGCACCGTCAGGTGCGGGAACAGGCGGCGGTTCTCGGGCACGGTCGCGATGCCGCGCTTGATCCGCTCGCCGGTACGCAGGTTGTTGATGACCTCGCCCTCCCACAGCACCTCGCCCGTGGTGGGCTTCACGATGCCGAGGATCGTCTTCATCGTCGTCGACTTGCCCGAGGCATTGCCGCCGAGCAGGCAGACGATCTCGCCCGGGTAGATCTTGTAGTTGACGTTCTTGAGGATCTCGATGCGCCCGTAGTGGGTACGGACGTCACGGAACTCAAGAAGCGGCGTCCGCTCCGCGTTTCCCAAGGTATGCCTCCACTACGGCGGGTCGTTGGCGACAGTGATCGGGTCGCCCTCGGCGATCTTCACGCCGTGATCCATCGCGATCACGCGATCGGACGCGCCCATGACGACGTTCATGTCGTGCTCGATCATGAGGATCGTGTAGCCCCGCTCGCGCAGGTCCTTGATCTGCTCCATGACCTCGCGCGTCTCGGCGGGGTTCATGCCCGCGACCGGCTCGTCGAGCAGAAGCAGCGTGCGGGTCGGAGGCGAGCGCACGCGCGATCTCGAGACGGCGGCGGTTCGCGTACGAGAGCGAGTACGCCGGCTGCTGACTGGCGCGCGCCCGAGAAGCGACCCGGGAACATCGTCGAGGATCTCCTTGGCCTTCGCGCGTCGCCTGCTCCTCTTCGCGACGCATGCGCGGGCAGCCTGAGCGCAGCACTGAGCACGCCGCTCTCGGTGATGGCTGTGCGTGCCCACGAGCACGTTCTCGAGCACGGTCATGTTCGAGAACAGCCGCAGCAGCTGGAACGTGCGCGAAATGCCCCTGCGGTGCACCTGGTCGGGACGCAGACCGGCGATCGATTCGCCCTTGAGCAGGATGTCGCCGGAGTCGGGCTCGTACAATCCGCGTGATCAGATTGAACGTGGTCGTCTTGCCGCTGCCGTTGGGGCCGATCAGCGAGAGGATCTCACCCTCGTGGACCTGGAACGAGAGGTCATCGACGGCCTTGAGACCGCCGAAGGACTTCGTGGCGTCGCGGAAATCGAGAACGACTTCGGACACCGCTCACACCTCCAGGTCCTGATGGCCCTCGTCGAAATCGAAGAGGCGTTGGCGTGTACTGCTCCTGCTCGCGTGGGTCTTCCTCGTGGGCCTCACGGCGCCACAGCGCGTTCGGGCAGCAGACCTTCCGGCCTGAAGATCACCATCACGATGATGACGACACCGAACATCAGCATTCGATAGCGATCGAAGTCTTGCTGCATGGCAGTCTGCACACCCGGCAGGAAGTTGGGGCCAAGCGCATCCGGTAGCCAACTCGTGAAGGCCTGGCGGATGACCTCGGGGCGTCATGTCGAGCACGACCGCACCGGCAATCGCTCCGGGAATGGAGCCCATGCCGCCGAGCACGACCATACACACGACGATGACCGACTGCATGAACAGGAAGTACGTCGGATTGATGAACTGCTGGTAGTACGCGAAGATCGCGCCCGCAAGCCCCGCGATGCCGGAGCTGATGACCACTGCGAGCATCTTCGTGCTCATCGAGTGGACGCCGGCGTGGTTGGCCGCGATCTCGTCTTCGCGCAGCGCGTTCCATGCGCGACCGACACGGGAGTTCTTGACGTTGGCGAGCACGATCACCACAAGCACGACGGTGACCAGCAGCAGGTAGTAGAACTCGACCGGCTTGTCCACGACCCAGCCGAAGATGCTCGGCGGATAGATGCCGGGGATGCCGCCCGGGCCGTTGGTCACGTTCTCCCAGTTGTTGAACGTGATACGCGTGATCTCGCCGAACGCAAGCGTCACGATCGCCAGGTAGTCCCCTCGCAATCGCAGCGTCGGAAAACCGATGATGAACCCGAAGACCATCGAAAGCAGTGTCGCCAAGGCGATGATCACCCAGAAGTTCCAGTGATAGCCCAGCCGCGGCGAGGAGAAGATCGCGGTCGTATAGGCGCCCACGGCGAAGAACGCGACGTAGCCCAGGTGCAACAGACCTGTCTCGCCCAACACGAGATTGAGGCCGAGAGCAAGCAGCACGTATACGAGCGTTCTCGTGCCGAGCCGGAGCCACAGAGTCTCCATGAGCCCCGCCTGCTCGAGCAGCGGAAACACTGATCGCGAGCACGAGAGCGGCAACCGAGTAGATCCAGCGCGGCAAGCTGGCGCAATTTGGCGGCAAGACCGCTGAACGCGTTGGCCATCGCGCTACACCTTCTCCTGTATGTGCTCGCCGAGGATGCCCGACGGCCTGAACATGAGAATCGCCATCAGCACGGCGAACGAGATGGCATGCTGCCACTTGGATGCAAACTGCACGTCACCGTTGATGAAGAACAGAACCGCCATCACAAGCAAGATCAGATTGCCGGCGAAGAGCTGCAAGCGAGTGACGCGCGGACACGTCGAGTAGTGCGTCCTTGCGCTCACCGAGCACGGTCTTGAGCGCAATGAAAGGAGCGAACCGGTAGATCGCGAGTACCTTGCGCTCGTATTCAGGAGTGCGAACGTGATCGGCGATGTGCGCTACCCGATGGCGTGGAGCGCGAATGAGCTGGAAGTACAGGCCGACCACGAGTCCGACGACGAAGACCCACGCCAGCAGCCCGAGGTTGAGACCGACGCCCCAGTTCTCGGCAATTCCAAGGATCAGCGATCCAACAACAGCGCCGGGGATGTTCCCGATTCCGCCGAGGACGGCCGCCGTGAACGCCTTGAGCCCGTAGAGGAACCCGGTGTCGTACGTGAGCGATCCGTAGTACATCGCTACGAGAAATCCGCCCATCGCGGCAAGCGCAGAACCGATGACGAACGTGAAGGAGATCGTGCGGTTCGTGTCGATGCCCATCATCTCGGCAGCTTCCATGTCTTGCGAGGTGGCGCGCATGGCCTTGCCGATGCGAGTGCTTCTCACGATGTAGGTAAGGATGCCCATGAGCACGGTCGAGACGACGATGATGACGATCTGCAAGCACCCGGATGCGTGCGCCGAAAAGCTCGAAGAATCCGCTGGGGACAATCGCGGTCGGCATGATCATCGGCTCGGGGCCGAAGACCACGATCAGCAAGTTCTGCAGGAAGATCGAGACGCCAATCGCGGAAAGCAACGCGATGATGCGCGAACGTCCACGCAACGGCCGATACGCGATGCGCTCGATCAGCCAGCCGAGAAGCGCAGTCAGGCCGACGGAAAGCACGATCGCCAGCACGAAGTAGAGTATCTTCACCACCAACGAGGTCTCGCCGTCGACAGATGCCCAGATGAGCGTCGTCGCCGCGATGTAGCCACCGACGGTGAACACCTCACCGTGCGCGAAGTTGATCAGCTCAAGTACGCCGTAGACCATGGTGTAGCCCAGAGCGATCAACGCGTAGATCATTCCCACGGTTATCCCGGATACCGTGAGGCTGAAAACGTGTTCGAAGCCCATCCGGTCCTCTCCACCTAGCCCGATGCGAGGGCGCGTCCCGTGCCACGCCACCGGTCGGCGGGGCCAGTCGCACACGATACCACAATTTGTGCGAAGACAGACGAAGGGAGACCGGAACTGAATCCGGTCCCCCCTCGGTTTGAAGCGTCAAACGCCTACTACTACATAACGGTCCAAGTACCGTCCATGTACTCGAAGCGCGGAATCAGGCCTGTGCCGCCGCCACCAGGGACGGAGACATCGCCCTTCTCGTCGAAGGTCAGCGTGCCCTGAACACCCTCGTACTCGATGGTGTGCAGTGCGTCCATGACGGCCGTGCCGTCGAGAGACTGAGCCTCAACGATTGCCGTGACCAGTGCGCCCAGACCATCGTAGTTGTTCTCGGCGTACGGACCTGCGTCCTTGCCGGTCGCCTCCTTGAAGCGAGTGGCGAACTCGGCGAATCCAGGCATCTCTTCCTGAGCGAAACCACCGAACGTGCACAGCGCACCCTCGACGTTCGCAGCGCCACCGGCCTCGTCACCGATCTCGTCGGACTTGATGCCGTCGCCGCCCATGAACTGCGTCTCAACGCCAGCCTCGGTCAGCTGCTTGAAGAGCAGACCGGCCTCGCGGTGGTAGCCCGTGAAGATCACGGTGTCAGGGGCGAACGCCTTGATGTTGTTCACCTGTGCAGAGAAGTCAGACGTCACCCTCCTGACCCTCCTGGCGCAGAATCTCGACGCCCTCAGCCTTAAGAGCATCCTCGCACGATGTTGCCAAGACCCACAGCATAGTCGCCGCGGTCGTCCATGACGACGGCCTTCTTGGCGCCAAGCTCCACAGCCCACTCCGCGATTGCCTGACCCTGCAGGTCATCGCGCAGGCAGGTGCGGAAGAAGTTCGTCGAAACCGGCCTCGGTGAGGTCCGGGTTGGTTGCCGAACCCGAGATAACCGGGATGCCGGCTTCCTGGTAGATCGGTAGTGCTGCGTTCGTGGCGCCCGACGTCAGTCCGCCGATGACACCCACGACGCCTTCGTCGATAAGCTGCTGGGCGACGATGGGGGCCTCAGCGGGCTCGCCCTTGTCGTCCTTGATGACCAGTTCGATATCGTACTTGACGCCGTCGACCTCGAAGCCCGAGAAATCCTCGGCTGCCAGCTTCAGACCCTCTTGGGCCGCGAAACCATAGTCAGCCAGACCACCGGTGAGCGACGTGTGAACGCCGATCTTCACGGTCTCGGTCGCCATTTCTTCCCCGCCGTCGGTCGACGCCTCATCATCACTGCTCGAGCAGCCAGCAAGACCAAGCATGCTGAGAGCCAGAACAGCGACAAGCGTCAGGGCGAGGAACCTGCGAGAGCGATCCTTCCACATACGCGTGCAGCTCCTTTCACAAAGCGACAGCCGAACCTACCGAAACTGAAGTCGTTCGATATGAGTTGATAGTGTAGCGGAACCGCTCCCAGAACACACGGTATAGAGTACGTGCGTGTACTCATGACAAAGAAGGTTTCAACGGCACCGTCAGGCACGGGAATTGATAATTCGCCCGGCTCGACCCTCGCGCTGTCGCGCCGAGCGCATTACGATTGAGGCGGTCTTGTTCAGTCCGACTCGGGTTGCTGCCGATACCATTCGAGACGAAGGACGCTTGCAGAGGAGTCGCCTGTGAACCGCGCTCGGATGAAGTACCTACTTGCAGCCATGGCGCTCGTGATACTCACGGCTGCTGCAACACCGGCTTCAGCTCTCACGCGCGAGGAGATTCTCGACCGGGCGCAGCGGTGGGTTTCGCTCGAAGTCCCGTACAGCCAGGTCTCCAACTTCGAGTCATACCGTCAAGACTGCTCGGGCATGATGTCGATGGCGTGGAAGCTCGGGTACTCCTACTCGAGCCGTACTCTGGCGCCGTTGGGCGTCGAGATCTCCCGGGAAGAGCTCCAGCCCGGCGACATGATGCTGGAGTACGACTACCACGCCGCCGTCTTCTACAAGTGGGCGAATGGCGATCACACCTGGTACTGGGCAATGGAGCAAAGCGGCACCGTCGGACATGCCGTGTGCCGGCTCACGAAGTATCCCTACTGGGACCACCAGAACTTCCATGCGTATAGGCCAAAGGTCTACGACGAGGTCAACGACTACAACCGCTTCATCATTCCCGTTGCCGGACCCAGTCGATACTCGACCGCAGCACGAGCCTCGCGCGTCGCCTATGGCAGCGACACAGCCACGTCGGCTGTCGTCTGCTCCGGGGAGAACTGGCCTGATGCTTTGGGCGGTTCCGCCCTCGCGGGAGTTCTGGACGCGCCGATCCTGCTGACCAAGCGCGACTCACTTCACGACTCTGTTGCGGCGGAGATCGAACGTCTGCACGTCTCTCACGTGGTCATCGTAGGCGGCGAGCTTGCTGTCTCGAAGACCGTTGCCGCCGCGCTACGCGCAATTCCTTCAGTCACCTCGGTCGAGCGGCTCGGTGGAATCGACCGCTACGCGACGGCCGCGCTTGTGGCAAGCGCAACCGTCTCGGCACAGCTTGACGCCGACCTTCCCTATGACGGTGGGGCGTACGTAGCGACGGGCAAATCATTCCCCGACGCACTCGGCGCGGCGGCTGTCGCGGCGCACACGGGGCGTCCGATCGTGCTCGCCAAGCCAAGCACCCTCACGAGCGCGTCATCCGACGTGCTCGAGCAGATCGGGGCGACCCAGGTATGGATCGCCGGCGGCACCGAGGCGCTCGGTTCCGAGGTCGCCACACAACTGGTCGACATGGGTATCGAGAAGCCCCGGCGCTTCGCGGGCGCCAACCGCTACGAGACCGCCTACCTACTTGCCAAGCACGGCGTCGGTGAAGGTCTGACCTGGGAGGGCCTCGCCGTCGCGACGGGCGAGGGCTTCGCCGACGCGCTCGCTGGCGGCGTCATGCAGGCGCGCCGCGGCTCGGTTCTGCTCCTGACCAAGACCGGCTGCCTCGAACGCGCACCCGATCGCGCCATCCGTGAAGATGCCGAGGATATGGAAGCGGTGATCGTCCTCGGCGGAGAGACAGCGGTCTCCCCGCTTGCTCGTCGACAGATCCGGTGGATCCTCGACGAGCCGTAGGCCCGCAGCAATCTGCGCCGCCAGCATCGCCGGCACCTCGCATGTGAGCCGGCTTCCCGCGTGCAACATGAAACGCGCCGCCGGGTTGTCCCCGACGACGCGTTCGTGAGTTCCGGAAGTGTTCGAAGTTACTCGAAGTGAGCCATACCCGGAGTGGGTGCCGGACCACTCGGAATGCTCGCTGCGTTGTCCTCTTCCTCGTCACCGTGACCGTGTCCGCCCTCGACCAACGGAAGCTCCTTGAGTCCGAAGAAGTCCATCGTCACAGGGATGTCGATGGTCGCAGAGAGATAGACGTGGATGGTGGTCATGATGATGAAAGCCCAGTTCAAAACGTAGTGAACCATCCGCATGTACCAGCCTGCGAGATCCACACTGCCGACCAGCGGTCCGAGCCACCAACCGACGAGCGCCTCACGCGGGCTGATCCCGAACGCGAGAGGCGTCGTGACCAGTGAGAAACCGGTGAACGCCATCAGTATCATCATGATGAGGAACATGAAGTAGCTGCCCTTCTGGGCAACGTTGTACTTGGCTACGTGTGGCTTGCTATCACTGAGATAGCCGTAGTACTTGAGAACTCCTCCGAGAGTGGCAACGTCCTTCTTCCCGATGGCGAACTCCTTGTAGTCGCGCGCCTTGGAGAAGAACGCATACCAAACGCGCCACACCAGGTTGATCGTGACGACGATCATGGCGAAATAGTGGATATAGCGCATGGTGACGCGGCCACCGTCAAAGTACGGGAAGCGAATATACATGCCGGTGAAGCCAAGCACGATCATCATGATCATGTGCTGGGCGTGGAGGAACTTGGGCAGCTTCGGAGGCCGACTATCGTGCTCGGGCCAGTGTCCCTCGATGAAGGCCTTGCGGAACCGCCCCTTCTTGATGGACCACGTGAAGTGCCATCCAAGGAACAGCCACACGCACACGTAGATGACAACGAAGATGTTGTCCAGCCACACATTGAACTCGGTCAGGCTCATTGCCTACCCCCACCCCTCGCGGAACCGTTCCCACGTCATCACACGGCTCCTGTCTTTGACTCCTTCGCGGCATTCGGGCCCCTGGCACGATGCTTCTGCGGTACCAAGGCCCAATCCCGGACATCCCGTTCTTCGACATACTAGTGCTTCTCCCTGTTGCGCGGCAAAGAAATCGTCAGTGATATTCGCGCGAATCATCCCACCTCAGTCGAGTCCATCCCGCACAAGAGGGCATGTCATGCAGTGACACCCGCCTCGGCCCTTGCCCAACTCGGCCCCCTCGATCTCGAGCACCTCGATGCCGGCATCGCGCAACTGCGCGTTGGTGTGAGTGTTTTTCGAATACCCGATGACGACCCCGGGCTCCACCGCAACCACGTTGTTCGCGTCGTCCCACTGCTCGCGCGCCGACTGAAAACTGTCGCCCCCCGTCGCAATCACGCGCAAGTCTCGCACTCCCAGAGCATCGGCGACCGCGCTCAGCAGATCCCGCTCCTCGGTGATCTCGAACAGCTCCTTGCCCTCACCGGGTCGGACGCTGTAGACCTGCATGCCCTCGACAACCGGCGGGTACATGGTCACGGCATCGCGGTCCACGAGGTTGAACACGGTGTCGAGGTGCATGTATGCCCGGTCCTGCGTCATGCGACAGGCGATGATGCGCTCGGCCGCACCTGCCGAGAACAGAGCCCGTGCGAGGTGCTCGACCATTCGACCGGTTGAGCGCTCACCCATACCGACGAGCACGGTCTTGTTGCCGATGGGCATGATGTCGCCACCTTCGAGCGATACGCCCTGGCCGAAGTCCTCTACCGCAAAGCGCCCCGCGTCGCCGCCCGGCGGATACCAGTAGTCGAACTCGGCTGCACTGAAGCGCGGATGATAGCGGTAGATGATCGAGAGGTTGACCACTTCGAGTCGCCGCGCGTACCAAAACAGCGGAGGCAGGACCACGCCGTCGTAGAGCCACGCGCTGGAGTCTCGCGTGAAGATGGTGTTGGGTAGGGGCTGGAGCACGAACGTATCGGAGCTGGAAAGCATGGCCCCGAGCGAACGACGGTTGAGTAGTTCGAGGTCGAGACCCTCGAGTTCAGAGACGAGCAGGCCGCCGATGAGTACGTCGGCAAGGCGCGCAGGCTCCATGCCGAACAGATAGCTTCGCAACTCCTCGACCAGCGACAACCCGACCGAGAACGAGGATACGGCACGCTCGACCAGCTCCGTGCGTGCCTCGGCACTGTGTGAAAGCGTTTCGGTGAGCAGGTCCTGCAGGTAGAGCACCTCGACACCGCGGTCGCGCATCAGCGTCACGAAGGCATCGTGCTCTTGCTGTGCGCGCTCGACCCACACGAGATCGTCGAACAGGAAGTCACTTCGGTTGTGCGGCGCAAGCCGTTCCAGAGCCAAGCCCGGCCGATGCACGAGTACCGTGCGCAATCGGCCAACCTCGGAATGCACGCCGAATCGCTGCATCCGCTACGCCTCCTGTCAGTCGCCGTCCCCGACTATGGTAGCGCGGCGACCGGCAGGTGTGTGTGCAACAGTATCCAACACAGCCCAAGCTCCCTGCCGGCGAGAACCTAATGTGCGTACACGATTGTGAAGCCCTCGCCGCCCGAATCTGCGTTCTGTGACCACGTGCTCGGATCGGAATCGATGACGGTGTAGCTTCCGGCCGGAATCGTCACGTTGGGGCTGGCTGCCCAGTAGGCGTTGGGCACGTCACCCTGTCCGGGGCTCCCCACGGTCTCCCAGGGGCCGTATACCTCGCCGTTGTCCGCCTGAAGCGAAATCTCGCCCGTCGTATCGTTGCCGCCGGCGTCGTTCCAGTGATAGGTCTGGATCTTGGTGATAGTGGTCGCCGAAGGAATATCGAACTTCGGTGACGTGCCACCGTTCTGGACAGCGAGAATGTTCTGGTTGTCGAACAGCGGTGCGTCGTCGTTCTCGCCGCTCGCCTGGTCTTCCACGGCCGCGGCGCCCTCCTCGGTGTCATAGTACGGAGCCGGGGCTTCGGCTTGTTTCGCCGGCTTGGCGTCACTGACCGGAATGTCGCCGTTGTTGAGGAAGCTGTCGAGCCCGGTAAGCCAGTCACAACCCGTCAGTAGCATCGGGATGCACAGCATTGCTACGACGACCACGATACGGCTTCTCCATGAATTGGCCGGCACGGTAACCCCTTCCGATAGGTCCCAAGTCCGCCCCAGGCATTCTCGACATGCCTGTGAGCGTGTCCAATGTCGAGCTAGACCTCCGCGTCAACCGTCGTGCGGTCACCCTGGAGATAGCCGAGCAACCGTTCCTTCTGTGCCTCGAGCAAGTCGTAGACGACAGGCACGACAATCAACGTGAGCGCCGTCGAAGTCGTGAGCCCGCCCATCACGATGATGGCGAGAGACTGCGAAGACATCACGCCGCCGCCCAGGCCGATGCCCATCGGGATGAGCGCCATAATCGTCGTCAATGCTGTCATCAGAATGGGACGTACGCGATTCGCGCCCGCCTCAAGCAAGGCTTCTCGGCGGTCGAAACCTTCGGCAAGCTTCTGGTTCACGCGCTCGATGAACATGATGGCGTTGGTGGTCACCAGACCGATCAACATGAGTGCCCCGATCATCGCTGGCATGTCGATGGGCATTCCGGCAAGGAACAGCCCGACGATGCCGCCGATGACCGCAAGCGGGAGCGAGAACATGATCGCGAGGGGCGCGATCGCCTCGCCGAATGCGAGAACCATGACCAGGTAGACCGCGAACACCGCGATGACCATCGCAAGCGCGAGCTGCTGGAAGCTCTCGTTCATCATGCTCGCAACGCCTTCGCTTGCCACTTCGATCCCTTCGGGCAGATCGAGCTTCGCGATCTCGTCCTCAACCGCTGTGATCACAGTAGCCGAATCGCGCTGGGTGATCGCCCCGGAAACGGAAGCATACTCGGCTCCATCACGGGTGAGCACCGACACTGCTGTCTCGACCGACTCGACCGTGGCGATGTCGCCGATACGCACATCGTCGCCCAGCGGGCTTGTGAGCGTACGGTTCGCGATGTCTGCCGCCGAGTTCACGTCGTCCAGACGCGTGATGTACACGACCTCGGTGTCGCGGCCGTCAAGGTCGATGAAGCCGGCACTCTGCTCGGCCACGTAGCCACGCACGGTGCCCGCGACCATCGCCGCGTTGAGCCCGTACGAAGCGGCAGCGGCCTGATCGACTTCGACCGAGATCTGCGGACGCGTCTCGCTCAGGTTGCTGGTCACGTTCTCCAGGCCATCGACGCTTTCCATGGCCGCAGCGATCTGCTTGGTAGCCTCGGCGATCGAGTCGATATCCGGGCCGGTGACGACCATATCGACGGAACTCGTCGATGCGCCCATCGAGGAGGTCTCGCCCACCTTGACGTCGGCGCCCTCCGCGATAAGCGGAGCCGCAATCTCACGCATGCGCGGAATCGCAGTCTCCATGTCGGTCTCTGGATCGAAGCCGACGAAAACGGTCCCCTTGTTCGTTGACTGGGCACCGCCCTCGAGCATGCTGAAGCCTCCACCGGCGCTGACCGAGGTCGTGTAGAACACGACATCCGGATCGTCGGCGAGTTCGCCTTCCAGGGAAGCCAATGCGTCATCCACCTCATCGGCGCTGTAGCCCGCGGGGTATGCGATGTCCATCTGGGCGTAGGGTTCGGACATCGAGCTCATGAAGCCCATGCCGACCGAGGGTACGAGCGCAAGCGAGCCGATGAACAGCAGTGCAGCCGCACTCAGGACGATACCTTTGCGGTCGAGTGACCATTCCAGCGATCTCGTGTACATCTTGCCCGACGCGGTCTGTCGCTCGTCTCGCGGATGGACCTTGGCGCCGAGAAGCGCCCACTTGCCCAACAGCGGCACGACGGTCACCGCGACGAGAAGCGACGCACTCAGCGCCACTGCGACGGTAAGCGCAAACGGCATGAAGATCTTGCCCACGATGCCTGAGACGAAGGCCATCGGGGCGAACACAGCGATGGTCGTGATGGTCGATGACGTGATGGCGCCGGACACCTCAGAGGTCGCAGCGCGAATCATCTCCGGCGTGCGCTCCGCCCCCGCCTGGAGATGGTGGAAGATGTTCTCGATCACTACGATCGAGTCATCGACGACGCGGCCGATCGCAACGGTGAGCCCGCCAAGCGTCATGATGTTCATCGTCACGCCGAGCAGCTTCATGAACAGCAACGCGATTACGACTGAGAGCGGGATCGAGACCGCCGAGATGAGCGTCGAGCGCCAGTTTCGCAGCGCGATCAGGATGACGATGAAGGCGAACAACGCGCCGAGCAGCCCTTCGCGGAACATGTCCGCGATCGACTCCTCGATCTGTACGGCACCATCGTAGGTGTAGGTCACCTCGCTGCCCTCAGGCAGGTCAGCCGCAATCTCGTCGAGTGCTTCCTTGACCCCGTCGGACGTGTCGACCGTGTTGGCGTCCTGGGTCTTGGCCACATTGATCAGTACGGCGGGCTGGCCATCCGCACGGCTGTAGAGTTTGTCGGCATCTTCGGCATAGGAGATGTCAGCCAGATCGCCGAGCGCGACGAACTCCAGCGTCATCTCCCCCATCTCCATGTCGGGAGCTGACATCGACCCACCGCTGGGTGCGGAAGGCATGGTAGGTGCGCTGGGCGCCGAAGGCATGGTTGGCGGCGCAGTCGTGCCGCCGCCAGTCGAAGACGGCTGGACGGCCGCCATCTGGTCCTTGATCTGGTCCGATGCCGCTGTGAGGCCGGGGATGACCTGCTCCTCGTAGGCCGTCGCGACGGCAACGGCCTGCATGTATTCCGGCGTCGCAGTGGCACCCTGACTCTCGAGTTGGTCGATCAGGATGTTGGTGTTCGTGAGCTGGTTCTTGGCATCCAGCAGCTGGAACTGCACGTCTTGTAGGGCAGCCGTCAGTCCGATCTGCGTGCCCATACCCTCGGCCATCTCGCCCATACCCGTACCGAGCTCGCCGACTGCGCCGCCGAGTTCGCCGACGCCGACGCCAAGTTGACCAACGGCACTACCGAGCTGGCCCATGCCGGTGCCAAGTTGACCAACGGCACCCCCAAGTTGACCCATACCTTCGCCCATCGCGGCGAACGCATCGGCAAACATCTCGTTGGCGTTGGGGTAAATGACAATCTGCAGCTCCTCGAGAGCCTCGATACTCGGGATCTCTCCGCTCACCCGAATCGGATTCTCAATCTTGTCGACCTCTACCGAACCCACCGGGAACGACAGATTCGCTGCCTGAAGCTGCTGTGTAACGTCGCTGACCTGGAGTCCGTACTCACTGAGCGCATCAGGGTCGAACGTGAGCTTCACGGTGTCTTCATCGTCATCGGTGACGGTGACCTCGCCCACGCCGTCAACCGCTTCGAGCGCGGGAACGACGGTGTCTTGCACGGTGGACTTGAGTTCCTCGGCGCTTCCGCCACTCGCAATCGCAAATCGCAGGATCGGCTGGGATCCCATACTCACGCGCGTGGTCGAGTAGTCGAGCGCGGTCTCCGGGAAGTCGACCATGTCGATCATGTCTATCAGGTCGGACTCGGCCTGATCCATGTCGGCCGAGTAGCCGAACTCCGCAACCACGATCGACACCGAGTCGCTCGACGACGACTGGACCGTCTTGAGGCCCTCGACACTCGAGATCGCCTTCTCGATAGGTTCGGTGATCTTGGCGTGCACATCAGCCGGCGCAGCACCCGGATACGGAGTCACGATCGCGACGATCGGAATCGTCACGTCCGGCATGGTTTCCTTCTTGAGCTGGGTGGCAGACCAGAACCCGCCCGCCGTGACCATCAGCGTCGCCATGACGATCACTGCCGAGTTCTTCAGGCTGAAACGTGTGATGCGGTCCATGAATATCCCTTCAACTAGCGGTGCCTACGCGCCAACTCAAACACGTGTGATCAGGTTTCGCGGGCAACTGCATCTGTGATCGTTGCGATGATACGAGCCATTGACTGCAAATCCTCGGGGGTCAAGTCCGAAGTGAAGCGCCGCATGAACTCGCGGCGCGAGTCCTCACAACGCCGAACCTGGCGCTTGCCATCATCGGATATCGACACGCGCACGACCCGATGGTCGTCTGCATCTTGAACGCGCCCGACCCACCCCTGTTCCTCAAGACTCTGAATCAGCATCGAGGCCGCGGGGCTCTTCACTCCCAGGTTCGTTGCGACGTCAGAGACCCTCATCGCACTCTCGCACGACAGCATCTTGAGCACCATGAACTGAGGTGTGGTCATCCCGTTGTCGCGCACGAAATCGTTCTGACGCGACATCATGAGTCGTCCCATGCGGAAGATGCTGGCGTCCAGATCATCGAGCAGGCTGTCGAGTTGCTCGCGATCAGGCTTTGTTTCGAGAGTTGAATTATTCATCCGTTGAACTATAGGGGCCGGTTAGTCCCCCGTCAACGACACCTGCGCCGTCTCTGCCCCCAGGCTGCGCCGCCGGGCCTCACGTGCGAGAATGCCTACAGTCACACCCTTCGCCAAGGAGATCTCTGGGCAATGCGAAAACGCCTGACGATAGCCCTCATCCTCTCCGGGATCCTGGTATCCATAATGTGGACGGCGAGCAAAGGTGCTCGCTGGTATCCCAGTCGGCGCAGAGCCGTCCTGGCGATGCTTCGCGATGTCGGGGTCGGACCGGGGACCGTGGTCTATGACCTCGGCTCGGGTGACGGACGCATCTTGATCACCGCGTCTCGTAGATTCCATGCACGCTCGGTCGGTATCGAGATCGATCCTGCGCGCTACGTGATATCGCGGCTTCTCATCGGGCTGTTCGGCGTCCGCACGCTTGCGCACGTGCGCTATGGCGACATGTTCTCGGCCGATATCTCGGATGCTGACGTAGTCATCTGCTTCCTGCTCCCGGACACGAACGAGCGACTCCAGGACAAGCTTCTTGCCGAGCTGCGACCGGGAGCAAAAGTCGTGTCACATGTCCACACATTCCCGGGCCTGCCGCTCGTGAGTGAGAACGCCGAAGAACGCGTCTACGTCTACGAGATACCGGTGCGTGCCTGACTCGTAGGTGAGCCCGGCACGCACCGGCACGAAAGACGAGGTGCGCTGTGGCTACTCCCAGTCAGCGATATCGTCCGGCAGGCCAGCGATGGCAATGGAGCCGCCATCTCGATCGAGCCGGCTCGTAACGAGCACCGTGGAATCACCAGACTCGACGTCGACGACTCGAAGTGACTCGGGTCCGACGCTCGTCGGATTCGTGTCACTCGCCTCCTGCACGATGAGAACGAGAGCAGATCCGTCAGGAGCCAGTCTGCACTCTCGAAGTGCGACTCCCGTCTCCAGCTCGACATCGCCCACGACTGTTCCACCTGCGTCATAGACTCGAATACGATCGGCCTCACCGAGTGTCGCTTCACCGATCGAAACGAACGTCCCGTCTGCCGAGAACCCCCCGTACAAACCCTCGCAGGCAACGGGCTCACCGAGCGACAGTGAACTCCATTCACCGCCCGCTTCGCGGGTTGCTCTCACCGGCTGCATCGTGCGTGGATCACTCTCGTCAGGGAAGCTCACCCAGATCGCCTCATCGACGAGCGCGTTCGAGGCCAGACACCAGACGTTCTCGGCAATCATGTGCACGTCTTCCGATGCGAAGTCGTATTCAAACAGGTCGCCAGCTAGAGCGGTCGCATCGGCCTGCACGACGAACAGAGCACGCTGCGCAGATACCGCCACGATGGTCGATCCTTGTTGCGGCTCAAGCACCTGTACTGTGTGGGGATCGGCATCGCGGGACTTCTTGACCATCACGCCGATCGACGAAGTCGGATTCTGAGGATCTACGAGACCCGAGTAGCAGTAACGATTCATCTCGGGGTCACACACCACCTCGCCTATCCCTTGAGCCACAATGAGCGGCTCACTGGATTCCGATTCGTAGAAGCACGCGGCCATCGGAACCTCGACATCTTCTTCGAGGCAGACACAGGAGCCGTCTTCCGCTGTGGCCACAACGTGAATCGCGCCGGGTGCTACGACCGTCTCCCCGCCCTCGCCGGGGGTGAGGAGATGCAGCGCCACCGCCGACGGTCCGGGTGAGATGTAGTAGAACGCACGCGTACCCGCCCACAATCCGGACTCGCCTATCTGCTCGCTTTCAGTCGCCGCAACGACTGCAGAGCCATGTCCGGGCGCACTGCGGTAGAGCGTATTCCCCACCGTGAACACGATGGGTAGCGGTGATTCGACACTTTCAGCAACGCCATCCACCGACGCGTCCACGCCCTCAGAACGAGCCGCACACGACGTACACAGCGTCAGCGCCACTGCGGCGAAGCAGGCCACTCCCACAATACCCATCCTACGTTCGCGAGCCGTTCTCCACGCACGCACCATACCCCCATAAGCGAACCCCCCGATCCATTTCCCCTACTTCCACCAATTGACATTGCGACGAGCGTAGTAGCCGGGCAACCCCGACCAAGCCCTGATCGGATGAACGACCCGATCGTACGAGTACGATGTCGTGGACTCAAACACTCGTGCGCCACCAAGGGTCACGTAGTCGACCATCATCACGTGACTGTTCGGCTTGATGTAGATGTCCCCCAGACGTTCCCCTGCGTTGCCAGGAGTGCCGATGTAGTAGGACACCGCAGTCGAACACAGGCCGTAGTCGTAAGACGTGCCGGTGTTCCGCTTGTAGCCGAGCCCCCACAGTCTCGACACCAGACCCGAGCAATCGGTCCCGGCGGTCGATGGTTGTTTGCCCGATGTCGACGTGTTGATATCGCCGGCGTCCTTGTTCACCGACATGGCGTAGTTGAATGTGGACTTGAGATCCCACCCGCCCCAGCAGTAGGGAACCGACTGCCAGTTGCGGTTGTATGACGTGATGTAGCGCGGACGGATGTTCACGCCATTTGGGTAGTAGTTGTACTTGTTGCAGTACCAGCTGTTGTAGCAGTACTCCATTCCTCGCTCGTAGCCATCGATCTGGTCCCAGATCGCTTGAGCTTCCTCCGGGCCAAACAGCGCGCCGAGAAATCCCGACAGCGTCCACCCATCACTCGCCGGGCGGTCTGATGCGTCCGGGACAGTCGTCTCGAGCGACTCGCAAGAGAGCCCGTCCGCTTCCTGTCGCTGCGTGTTGAGCCGCACCACGTCCACCGCATTCGCTCCTGGAACGAGAGCGAGCACGTCGCCGTCATCAGTGACGCGCACGGTGTTGTGCGGGAACGTCTCACACCGCTCGAGCGGTATCCGGCATAGGCTGGCAGGATCGCCCGATGCGTCAAAGACCTTCACATACGCTGTCGTCGTGTCCGGCCCGATCTCCTCGGCATAGACGTACGCATTGCCATCCGCGTCGGTGTCGACGAACCACGCCGCACCGATTCGACCCTCGGAAGTGATCCGCATTCGGGCAGTCGGCACATCACTGCGATACCCCGTGACCCATGCCGTCTGCCATGAGTCCCAGTCCTTGGAGACAGCGAACCTTCGCGCATCGCGTCCACTGCCGACCGCATAGTCCTGCCTGCTCGCGTCGGGAATGTCGACGACATCGACGTTGCGCTGCATCGGGACACGCTGAACCCTGTTGCGCTGCCCTGCGGTCACCAGCGGAACCTCCCACGCGTTTTGGATCGTCAGCCAGATAGTTGGCTCCGCACCCTTCCCCACGCTTTCGGCGACGCGCAGACCGGTGACACAGTCCTCAATGCACGCGTCCGGGATCTCCCACGAATCGATGAGAGATCCATCGAAGTCGATCAGGTGAACCGCTGCAGGTTGGAGGGGAAGATCGAGCAGGTACAGCCCACAACTCGTCGCGCGTATGTCCACCGGGCACAGAACTCCCTGGGGGAAGGGAATGTCCCGTTCGTAGTCGCCATGTGCAGCAACCACGTGAATCACTTGATTGACGCCATCCAACACATACAGGCAGCCGTCTGAGCCCACATCGAACGAAGCCGGACCCCATGCATCACCTTCGGCGGGATGCTCGATGCCTACCGCGCCCGGCCCGCTTCCAACCGCAAGACGCGCAATCGTCTCGGCCTCGACAGCGACACCAAGTCCGCCAGGCGTCTCGGGCCCGGGCTCGGCCATCGCCAGGCTCCCCGGCATCACCAGGATCGCAGCCGCCAAGACACACGCAGTCCCGCGGCCGAACCATCGTCTACCTAGCCTCACACCGTTCTTTCCGTACGCGCGCTTCCCCTTGAGCGCTGTCGCCACGGTCATCACCCCCGTCAGTCCGTTGTCCGTGACTGCGGCACCGTAGCGCGCTCACCTTTCCCGGGTCTTACCAATCCTTTCCTTCACGCGAGTTCACACAAGATTGCACGCAACGAGCTGTCGCGGGCATGAGAATGCCATCGCACGGATTGCGTTGGGTGCTGCCTCGAACAGACCAGGACTCGCTGGGCTACTCGCCAGCACGCATCCCGACAACATTCCACGTGGCGACATACAGAGTGCCCTCTTCGTCGGAGGAGATCTCGCCCCACTCCTCAGCCGTGAAGGCATCGTCTCCCTGGCGTTGTCCCTCGACGACGATGTGACTCGTCCAGGTTCCGCCATCGTCGGCGTAGGTTGCCACAGCGTCGTATGTCCAGTCGTCCCCGTTGGTCGTCAGGGTCCCCGTGTACATGTGCACACCTGTGTCCATGGTCATCTTCGAGCCGTCAACCGCAACTTCCACGTAGCCGACGATTGTCCGGCCGCCTGGCGCGACCAATCCGCGTTCGGATCGACCGACGTCAGAGCGAAGTCCCCCATCCACTCGCCCGTGATCCACTCGGCTATACCCGATTCCTCGGCCGACGACTCCGCCTCCTCCACCCCAGACAGCGCGACCGATGTCTCCACCGTGCTCCTCGATTGCCCTCTCGTCGGTCGCTTCTTCGTCGGTTGTCGCTTCGCTGGAGCTACATGCGGTGCACGCAAGCACCAAACACGCAGCGAACACAATGCTCCCCACTCTCACAAGACGCATATGAATCCCTCCCCGAAACGATCCCCCTGCTACTTCTTGATACCCCGGCCAGGCCACGCCACTCGGCGCGCCATGGTCCCGATACTTCCCGCATCGAGCGTCAGCTAGAGCATGCGCTCGTAGATGCGCCATGTCTTGTAGCGGTGCCCCCCCATGAACTCCGCTGCCCGCAATATCAGCGTGTTGTTCTCGAGCAGCATCGACGCCTCGACGGTCTTGTAGCCGTTGGCGATTGCATAGCGGTAGGTCTCGTCGAAGAGCAGCGCATCGATACCGCTGCGCCTGTAACCAGGTCGAATGCCGAAGAACATCAGCCGCACGCGAGGAATGTGTCTGCGCATCGCGAGGAGTCGCGCTACTCGAACGAGATCCGAATCCCCGTACCATTTCCACCGCGGGCGCAGTGCCCAGTTCGGGTCCGGGAAACGCGCCGAGAACCGCAATCGGCTCGCCCTCGACCTCGGCGAAGCGAATGAGCTGGGGATCGACGATCGGCTTGAGTGTGTCGGCCAACGAGTCCGCTTCCCCGTCGGTGATCGGCAGGTAGCCCCAGTTGGCGGCCCATGCCTCGTTGTAGATGCGCACGATGGTACGAACCTCTTCGGTGAAGCGGGACATCTCGACCGTACGAACCGTGATGTTGCTCCGCTCTCGCACGTCCGTCAGCGAGCTCGTGCAACCCGCTCGACCGGAACGTGAGCCAGATCGATCAGCGATGCATGGTAGTCCATGACCTTGCCGAGTCCCCAGCGTTCGAGAAACTCGCCGTAGTACGGAGGGTTGTGAGTGAGCTCGACCGTCGGAGGCGTGTCGAAACCGTCAACGAGAATCCCCTGGCGCTCATGCGTTGCGTTCGAATACTCGCCGGGACCGCGCATCACCGTCATGCCCTGCTCGGCAATCCAGCCACGCGCCGCATCGAGCAACGCCCGAGCAATCGCATAGTCCTGCTCGACTTCGAAGAAGCCGAAGAAGCCGATCTTGCTGCCGTAGTATTCGTTGAAGCGACGGTTGATCGCTGCCGAGCACCGCCCGACTACCACGCCGTCGCGTCGGGCAAGAAAGTGGGTGACCTCGGCGTTGTCGTGATAGGCGTGCTCGGCGGTCAGAAGACCCTTCGCGCCGAGAAGCTTGCTGCCGAGAAGATCCGCATCGAGCGGCGGCGTCCAGAACGGGTCACCTCGATAGAGCCGTTTGGGGAGGCGCACGAACTCGACCATCCGAGAATCGCCCAGGCCAAAGGACTCGACCACGACCTGCGAGCTCTCGCCGCCTGGAGTGTGCCCCATGCAACCCTCCCATCCTGGATGCGCTCCGAGTGTAGCAAAGCACCCCGGTTGCGATACGCTATCAACAAGCAGCGAGGCCAACGGTGGGAGCATCTTCGATGGCACGGCTCGACCTGGACACGTTCGCTAGCAGTCGTTTCGGACTCAAGGTCGCGGCTGGGATCGGACGCGCCGCCCCTCCGACCTTCGGACACCGCATCGCCGCGACCGCTGCCCGTTTCGCAGTCGGCGACTCAGAACGTGCCCTGGTGCAAGCGGTCCGAGCAAACCAGTGGGTGGCATCGGGTTGCACGCTTCTCGGCGACGCTTTGGACGAGCGTTCACGCGCCACCATCGAGCACATGGCCCGATGCGTCTACGACTACTACCACCTGCTCGACAGGCCGGAACGCCTGAAACTGGCTGTCGAGCCGACACCGCAAGTTGCGGAGTGGCTCGAACGCGGCGCACGCGGCGAATCGCTCATCTTCGCGGCACCTCACCTGTCCAACTTCGATCTCGTGGGACGCGCGCTCGCCCTCGGCGGGATGCAAGCCCAAGTACTCTCAGTTCCGGACCCGACCAACGCGTACCAGACCCAGAACGACGTGCGCCGTGACGTAGGGCTCGACATGACCCCGCTCTCGCTCGCCACAATCAAGACAGCCGAGGAGCGACTCAATCACGGCGGCATCGTCATCACGGGCATCGATCGACCGGCGCCCGGGGTCCGGCGACATCCGCGATTCTTCGGTCGGCCCACAGAGCTGCCGGTCGTACACGTGCGGCTCGCAATGCGTACCGGCGCGACGATGCTCGCGTTCCTCATCAGACTGCGCGACGACGGCGTCTATGAAGTCGACGCACGCGAGGTGTCGCTCGAGCGCGGTGCCGGCGACGAAGCCACGACCGCAAACGCCGAAGCCGTGCTCGCCATCGCCGAAGAAGCGATCCGTGCGAATCCGCAGCAGTGGGCAATGCCGCATGCGGTGTGGCCCGAGGCGACAAACGAGCTCAACGCAGCCGAGGCCGGGAACTAGGAGTCCACTCGTGGCGGACATCAAAGACCACGCTCGCGTACTCGAGACCCTCACGGGGGATGCCGAGAAGCGTGTGCTCATCGCGATGGCCGAGCGGATGCCGTCGTGGGTCACGCCCGACCAGCTCACCTTCCTCGGCGTGCTCGGCTCGGTAATCATGTTCGCCGGCTACCTGCTCTCCAACTCCGACCCGGCGTGGCTGTGGCTCGCAACCTTCGGCCTGATCGTGAACTGGTTCGGCGACTCGACAGACGGAACGCTCGCACGCGTTCGGCACATCGAACGCCCCCGGTACGGCTTCTACATCGACCACACCGCGGATGTCATCAGTGAGGCCCTCGTGTTCCTCGGCATCGGTGTGTCGCCCTACGTGCGCTTCGATCTCGCGTGCCTGGCCTACATCGGCTACCTCGGCATGTCGGTGCTCGTGTACGTGCGAACCTGCGTGGACGGCGTGTTCCGGATCTCGTATTCGCGCCTCGGGCCAACCGAGCTGCGCATCGTCCTCGCCGTGGTGAACGCGGTGATGTTCTTCGCGGGCGTGCGTACATTTCGGGCGCTCGGCGCGACGCTGTCGTACTACGACATCGTGGTCGCCGTGATCGCGGCAGGCCTCGCCTTCACGTTCCTGGTATCCATGCTCACAGGCGCGCGCGAACTCACCGACGTGGATCATCCCGGTGCCTAGCGGCGGATATTTCGCCCAGAGCTGATTCAGGCTCTGAACTGGCCTTTCCGCCTTGTCTGCGAAGAAATCCGTCGATTTCTCGACATCCCATGTAATATTCCGACCCCTCTTTCGGTTGTACGTGTAAGAGCGCATATCACGAACCGAGAGGAGAGGTCCCCGATGAAGACCCAGATGGAGTCCCGGAAGTTCCACACGATCGCACTCGTCGCAGTCGCGACGGTCGCCCTCACGCTCGCCACGGCCGCACCGGCGCTTGCCGGACCGAGCGCCGATCTTGTCGGCGAGATGCAAGTTGTCGAACTGGCGCCTGAGATGATCGACCTCTCGGGTGTATTCGCCAACATGGAGCTCATCCAAGGCGCGCTCGAAGAAGCGCCCATCACCGATGGCGGCGGCTGGGAGATGGTCCCGATCGACGAGGACGCCATACCCTCCGCCGGTGACGACGAGCCGGCAGTGGGTCCCGATGAGCCGATCGAAGACGGCGGCGCCGACGAGGGTGTCCCCGAGACGCAGGAAGACACGCCGGACCAGCCCGGCGAACAGGCAGACGAGCCCGACGAGCCGACCGAAGAAGTCGACGAACCAGACCAACCTGCCGAGGAAACCGACGAGCCGCAAGCCTCGACCGAGCCGACGCCGACCACGAAGCCGAACAAGCCCGCAGGCGAGCCAAGCCTTCCCTTCACCGGCGGCAACGCCACCCCGTACGCCGTCGGCGGACTGCTGGTGGCACTGGCCGGAGTCGCCGTGCTGATTGCCAAGCGCCGCGTCTTCGAAAGCAACTAGAATCCGCAACGCCGCGGGGCGTCCGAGCCGGCACGAGGACGCCCCGCTGGCTCTTCTCTCGAGAAGGAGGACCGAACCATGAAGCGCACACACCAGAAGGTCACCGTGATCGCCACCACCGCACTGCTCGTAGTAGGCGGACTGGCGCTCATGTGCTACCCGAAGCTCACCGACGCTCGCTACTCCTACGAGCAGTGGCGGCTGGGCACGGCGACCGCAGCCGCAGCCGAGCGCAGCGACACCGGTGCGGTGGTCCTTGGCGAGGGAACGGTCGCGCTGCTCGAGATTCCCGCCATCGGGCTTTCCGCCTACGTGGTCGAAGGCACGGGCGACGGCTCGCTGGCGAAGGGGCCGGGCCACTACCCCGCCACCCCGCTGCCGGGTGAGGACGGCAACGTCGGTATCGCAGGACACCGCACGATGCACGGACACGTCTTCAACGAGCTGGACAAGCTCTCGCCGGGCGACGAGATCCATACCGCCACCGAGACGCGCGGCGCCACCTACACCGTCACCGAGGTCAAGGTCGTCGACCCGAACGAGACCGACGTGGTCGCACCGACTGACGACAATCGCCTCACCCTCACGACCTGTCACCCGATCGGCAGTGCCGCACAGCGCCTCGTTGTGGTCGCCGTCCGGACGGATTAGGCTGAGACGATGAGCGCGAAGCCAGACACCGATCTCATCTCGGCCGCGCGCGCCGGCGACGGCAGCGCCTACGCCGAGCTGTTCGAGCGCTACGAGCAGCGCATCTACACCTACGCCTACGGGATCGCCGGCAACACCGAAGACGCCCGCGACATCGCCCAAGACGCCTTCATCCGCGTGTTCGAGGCGCTGCCGCGCAGCCAAGGCGAACTCAACTTCTCGGCGTACCTGTATCGCACGGCCCACAACGTCGCGATCGACACGATCAAGGAACGGGCGCGTTTCGTCGCTCCCGACGTGCTCGACGTCCAACCCGATTCCGCCCTGCTCGCCGACCCCGAGCGCGTGACGCTGCTGCGCGAGCAGCAAGAGCAAACCTGGCGCGCGACCTTCGCGCTCAGCGAGAGCCAGCGCGCCGTGCTCGCCCTGCGTGAGCTCCACGAGATGTCGTACCAGGACATCGCCGAGGTGCTCGAGATGCCACGCACGACCGTCGGCGTCACGCTGTCTCGCGCGAGACTCAAGTTCAAGGAGGCGTTCCGCATGTCCTCCGTCAACGCAGAAGAGACCGCCGAAGAATGCCGAGATATGCTCGGCCTGCTCTCGGCCTACCTGGACGACGAACTCACCGCCGAGGAACGCGCGCGCGTCGACGAGCATCTCGAAGCCTGCGCGTTTTGCCGCCTCGCGCTCGAAGAGATGACCGAGGCGTCGCGCAGCTACCGTGCGCTGCTGCCGCTGCTTCCGCCCGCCGCGCTGGGTGCGGGCGTCCTCGGCGGAGTGGACACGGCGCATGCCGCACCGCAGGCCGAAAGCATTCCGGGCCCGGTGCGCGTGCCGACCGGACTGTCGCTCGGAGCCAAGATCGCGATCACCGCAGCGCTTCTCGGCGTTCTTGGCCTTGCCGCGTACCTCGCGTACACGTACGGGGGCACCGCGAACAACGAGTCTGGAAGCGCTGGAAGCTCACTTCAGCTGCCCGCCGCCGAAGAGCCGGGAGCGAAGATCACGCCCGACGAGTCGATTCAGTCAGCACAGCAGATCGTGGACGGGCAATCGCTCGAATCGGCCTCAGCCGCCGAGGAACCGGACCCGGAACCCGACGTGGCCGAGGAGCCAGTGGACTCCGCGCCCCTCGCCGAGGAGCCGGAACCTGGTGCCGCCGCCACGACCGCCGACACCGAACCGCCGTCGACGCCTGACGGGCTCACACCCCAAAGCGGCGCGTTCGTAAGCGGCTCGACGGTCACGCTAGCCTGGAACGCGGTCGACGACCCGAGCGGGGTCACGTACACGATCGAGATCGAGACCTACTCGGCCGATCGAGGAACGTACATTCCGGCAGTCGTGGTAGACGGTCTGAGCGCGACGACCTACTCGAGAACGATGGCCTCTACCGGCGAGCGATGGCGGGTCTTTGCGGTCGACGGTGCAGGCAACTCGGGCGGGACGACCTCGTGGCACACGTACTCGAGATTCGTCCTCGTGATCCCGATCGAGCCCATCGAGGAGCCGCCGACACTCTACTAGCAGGCGAGTGGACCAGGCGCAGCCGACGAAAGGGCGTTTCGCGCGATGTTACTGCAGCTGTTGCCTTTCGCACTGGCCGGAGCGTTCGTCCCCACATGGACGTCGCACGTCATCATCCTGCTGGCCACCGACCGGCCCGTCGCCAACGGCCTGGCGTTCGTGTTGGGCAACTTCACCTTCCGCATGCTGCTCGGACTGGCCGTCCTCTACCTCATGGATGCGACGAAGTTCGACCGGCTCACCGACTCCGGCGCGCCGAACTCAACCTTGATGATCGTTGCGGCTGTCACGCTGTGGATGCTGGCGTTCTTGCTGTGGCGCAAGGGCAGTCGCGACAACGAGGAGCTTCCTGGATGGATGAGGGCGGTCGAGCGGGTTCCCCCGGCTCTTTGCTTCGCATACGGCATGCTGCTCGTCGCGCTTCCGGGCGTGCAGTACGTCTACTTCCTCGGAGGTGTCAGCGTTCTCGGCACCGCGAGTCTGTCCCCGCCAATCACGGTTGGACTGCTCGCGTTGTTCTCGGCATTCTTGCAGCTCATGCTTCTTGTGCCGCTCGGCGCCTTCGTCTTCTTCCGGAGACAGTCCACCCAGGGTCTCGCGCGGATGAAGGACTGGCTCGCGCATCACGGAAACCAGGTCACGGCGGGACTGCTGCTGCTTTTCGGCGTCTACGCACTCGTCATCGGCGTAGGGTGACCCGAGTCATCTCCAAGGTCACGCAAGCGAACGAGACAGATGCCGAGGAATGCGCAGGACGAACCTCATCCCACCCTCAAGAGCGGTCTGTATCTGAAGGTCACCTCCGAGCGCCAGAGCCATGCGACGGACGAAGGCAAGACCGACCTCGGCGCCGTGGAGACGACCGTCGCCCACCGGAACCTGCGCGAATTCGTCGAAGATGCGGCCCGCAGTCTCGGAAGCGATCTCTGTGCCGCTGTCGGTCACCGCGAAGCACAGCTCGTCGTCGGCACATCTCGCCGACAGCTCGACACGTCCGACATCGGTCCGCTTCATCGCGTTCGAAAGCAGCTCGTCGAGGATATCTCGAACCTTGCCGGGGTCGCCGAAGGCCAAACATCCCTCTTGAAGCTCCGGGGTGCCGCCACAGATCGACTCGGGCGAGACCACTATCGTGAGATCGACGCCCTTTGCCTCGGCCTCGGGGCGGACAGATTCGACGACCTCCCGTACGAGCATTCGCGGGCAGTACTCGACATTGGCGACATCTATCTGACCCGCTTCGATTTCAGACAGGTCGAGCAACTGATTGACTAGCGAGAGCAACTGCCGCCCGGAGCGCTCGACCATTGTGAGCTGCTGACGCTGTTCGGCGTTGATGGGTCCCGCCATCTCCTGCAGCACGATGCGGCTGAAGCCGATCACCGAATTCAGTGGTGTACGCAGTTCGTGACTCATCTGCGCCAGAAACGCGCTCTTCGTCTGGTTCGCGTCCTCGAGTTCCGTGACTGCGATCTCCAGTTGGCGCCGACTCGACATGCCGAAGACCAGAAGGAACGCACCGATGATCGCAACGACGAGAGGTGCCACGTACCAGCGCAGCGTATCCGACAAGGTGGCCCGGGTCCAACCCTCCGCTCGGCGCTCCGACGAGGCGCCACTGAGCACCTGCCACGAACAGCTCGGATTCGACCGGATCTACGGGCAGCATCGCCGCATCGCCGAGAAACGCGTGGCCGTGGGAGTCGAGCCCCGCGAGCACATACTGATCCGCCTGCTGAGGCAATCCCGACACCGACAGGGCATCGGTCATGTCCGCAACGAGGGTGATCGTCATCGTCTGCTCGTCGTCCAACAACGCCGTGCGCGTGTAGAGGATGCCCGCACAATCGTCGGGCAGAGTCACGACATCGGAAATCGTCGTATGCGCCGCCGTGACCAATGCCGACGAGGGAGATTCGGGGTCGGAGTCCACACGCGAAGGTACCTCGAGGTCGGATGGGTAGCTGAAGCTCGTGCCATCCGGAACCTCAACCCGGAGACCGTACGGGCCAGGCGCCGCCAACAGTGTCGAGACCAGCTGCCGCAGATTGTCCTGGTCGATCGTGCCGGACTGCGTGTACTCGGCAACAGCGACGCGTTCGACCACATCGAGAATCGCGAGATGTGTCTCGAAACGCCCCGTCAAGTACGACGCCTGCTCGTCGAGTGCTGCCTCAAGATCGAACCGGGCCTCACTCACGAAGAGACGCTGGAGCACAATCCACGAGAGCACGAGAAAGGCGAGTATCAGGAAGATTGCAGCGACGGTCACTGCAAGGCGTTGTCGCGAACGTCCGGAGCGTCCTGCCGAAGGGACGGTAGCCGTCGGAACGGACGAAGTGCGTCCGGTCATGTGTGTTCTCCATATGTGGCGTGCTGTCCCCTGCCCGGCATTCTAGCACCGGGTGGACTCGCCGGTGTGGCTTTGCGCTCAACGGTCGTGCGGGCCGGCCTCATCGAGCAACCGGACGAGCACTTCGGAGAAATGCTCGCGATCCTCGTCCTCGAACGGCGATGGCCCGCGCGTGCGACCGCCCGCGCGGCGGTGACGCTGCTCGGCATGTCGAAACTCCAGCTCCGCATCGATTGTTGCGAGCAAGAACACGCGGCCGCGGGGGCTCATCGCGATAGCACCTCGGCCAAGCACCATCGCTGCAAGCCCGGTGTCTTGGGTGACCACGACATCGCCGGCGGAGAGCCGTTCGATGATTGCGAAATCGGCAGCATCCCGGCCTGAGCCGACTTGCACCGAGTCGACTCCCGGGCGCGAATCGTAGCGGCTCACGTTCTGCGTCTCGTTGGCGACAAGCGTCACGGGCACACCTCGGCGTTTCGCGATGGTAAGCGCATCCCGCGTCACCGGACATGCGTCGGCGTCGATGAATAGCCTCACGGCGTCTCTCCTTCGGCGAAGCCCAGCGCACGTCTCGCATTGCCGCCAAGGATCGCCTCGAATTCGTCTGCCGAGAACGGCAACTCGCGTATCCGCTCGAGCTGCTCGGCCATGTTCGTCCACGGTCCATCCGTGCCGAACAAGATCCGCTCGGTGCCGTGAGCGCGCGCCAGATGCACGAACGCCTCATCTGAAAGGTGGCCGAGCGTGTACGCAGTGTCGAAGTAGACATCCCGGCCGGCCAAATGCACGAGCACATCGTCCCACACGTCGTAGCCCCCCATGTGAGCGAGGATTACACGCAAGCCATCGACTGCTTCGAGCATCCGGGCGAATGCCTGGGGTGTCCCGCGGAGGGAAGGGATCGACAGGTCGGCGCCTGCGTGGAACAGCACCACGAGCCCCGCATCTCTCGCTGCTCGCAGCAACGAAAGCATCCTCGGCTCGTCGGGGTCGAAGCTCTGGTACTCCGGATGCATCTTGCAGCCGACCAGACCAAGGCCGACCATGCGCTCAATCTCCGCTGCCGGGTCCTCGAGATCGGGGTGAAGCGCCCCGAACGCGACGACGCGGTCGGATGCGATCGAGGCCGCCCAATCGTTGATTCGCGCGACCTGGGATGCTTTCGTAGCCACCGGCTGCACGACTGCGATGTCTACGCCCGCGCCGTCCATCTGCGCGACCAGGCCGGCGACGGTGCCGTCGTACGAACCGGCGAAGCCGACCTCGGCTTCGAGCGAGGCCATGGCAGCGGCGGCAACCGGGTCGGCGAACGCATGCGTGTGGATGTCGATGATCATCGGCTCAGTACGGAATCTTGTCGTCTTTGGCATCCCACTCGTCGAACACCGCGTGCGCCTCGGCAGCGAGAATGCGTTCTGTAGCGATCTCGCGGCGCGGTGCAGGCAGGGCAATCTCGCGGTAGAGAAAGCTGTCGTCGAAGCCGATCCGCGCTGCGTCTTGCGTGGTGTTCGCGTAGAAGATCTTCGAGATGTGCGCCCAGTAGATCGCGGCAAGACACATAGGACACGGCTCGCAGCTCGCATAGATGGTCGCGCCCTCAATCGAGAAGTCTCCGATGGTCGCACAGGCGGCGCGGATCGCAGTGACCTCGGCGTGTGCCGTGGGATCGTTGGTGTGAGTGACCTGATTCCAGCCCTCGCCGATGATACGACCGTCGCGCACGATGACAGCAGCAAACGGTCCGCCTTCGCCGTCGCCCATCTTCTCGCGGCTCAGCTCGATCGCGCGGCGCATGAACTCCTCGTGTCCCATGTCTGGCTTCCTCGTTCTACCTGGGATTCCTCGGCATATTCGTGTCGAGAGTAGCATAGCCTTCCGGGCTCGCCGAACGCCTGTGCCGTCCGAAATCTCGACACTTCACGTGCGCTCGGCGGGTGCCGATCCGCGAACCACCGCGACCGCGAGAAGCGCGAGCGTGGCGAGGTTGAGAGCGAGAGCCGCGAGGTCAGCCAGCCCAAGCTGGTCGGTGACGCTCAGCATGGCGTTCACCGCTAGCAGCATGCCGGCCCCGACATCGACGAACCGCCGACCACGCAGCACCGCCCATGCCGCGAGCGCCAGCGCGGCGCCGTTGCCGACCATGAGTGCCGCCAGTGTCGTGCGCGACGCCAGTGTCACTCACCCCGATGTCGACGGCGCCGACGAGCGCAAAGGCGCCCAAGGCCAGCCAGAACGCGCCGTTCCCGGCAAGCAAGACCCTGACCACGGTTCGCATCATCGGCGTATCACCTCTCCGCATAAGAGCGTACACCGACCGCCGAACCCCGCGACAGGTCAGCCGCTGCGCGATATGATCGGCCACGTTGATCGCCGGAGGAGAGACACAGATGAGCCAAGAAGTACGCGCCGCCCAGAACGTGAGCAGGATGTGCATGGTGTGTGGGACCGAGAACGGTTCCGGCCTGCACGCACGCTTCTTCGAGCTGGACGATGGTGAACTCGCGGGCGTGTTCACCCCTACCGAGGCGCACCAGGGCTACCCGGGACGGCTGCACGGCGGTCTGGCCTCGGCCATCCTCGACGAGACAATGGGCCGCGCCATCAACATCTCCGACCCGACCGCCTGGGGAGTCACCGTCGAGCTGAACGTGCGCTACCGCCGCCCGGTACCGCTGGACGCGCCCGTGAAGACGGTCGGCCGCATCACCAGCGATTCGGGCCGCCTGTTCGAGGGCAGCGGGGAGATCGTGCTCGCCGACGGCACCGTAGCTGTCGAGGCGACCGGCAAGTACCTGCGCCTCCCCATCGACCGCATCGCCGAGGGCGACTTCGCCGACGACGATTGGCGAGCAGACGACCTGCCGCTACCCGAGAAAATCTGAGAGTGGGCCGATGAGCTCCGTGCCCGACAATTCCGACCCGTCGACCGCCCCCGAGGGCATGTCTTTCGCAGCCGCCGACGAGACGACCGCGCTGCAAGAGTTCGAGCAGCGCTGGCCCGCCTATCGCGCCACCGGCGCTCTCGGTGCATTGCGAGCCACGGAATACGCACGGCTCGACCGCCTTGGCCACACCTATCTCGACTACACGGGCGCAGGAGTGTACGCGGAGTCGCAAATCGCCGCACACCACGAACTGCTGAGCGGACACGTGCTGGGCAATCCGCACTCAACCAACCCGACGTCTCTTGCTGCAACGCACTTCATCGACGAAGCGCGAGCTGCAGTCCACGAGTTCTTCAACGCCTCACCCGACGAGTACGACGTCGTGTTCACGTACAACGCAAGCCACGCGCTGAAGCTTGTCGGCGAGGCATACCCCTTCGAGCACGGCTCGTGCTACCTGGTCAGCTACGACAACCACAACTCGGTGAACGGCATCCGTGAGTACGCGCGACGGGGCGGTGCCGATGTCGTCTACGTGCCCGTTCGCCAACCGGAACTGCGCCTCGATGCAGACCTCGTGATCCGTGGACTGGAGCGCGAGACAGCCTGCGAGCACAAGCTGTTCGCCTATCCCGCACAGTCGAACTTCAGCGGCGTACAACACCCGCTCGAGTGGATCGCTGATGCGCGGTCGCTCGGTTGGGACGTGCTTGTGGACGCTGCGGCGTTCGCGCCGACCAACCGTCTCGATCTTGGCGTGATTCATCCCGACTTCGTCACGCTGTCGTTCTACAAGATGTTCGGCTATCCGACGGGCGCGGGTGCGCTCATCGCCCGGCGTGAAGCGTTGACGAAGCTGCGTCGGCCATGGTTCGCCGGAGGCACCATCACGCTGGCGTCGGTCCAAGGCGAAGGCTGGCACCACCTTGCTCCAGGCCACGCGGGCTTCGAAGACGGCACACTCGACTTCCTCGGCCTTCCGGCAGTGACGATCGGACTGCGCCATCTCGAGTCCATCGGGATGGACACGATCCACCAGCGCGTGACGGCACTGGCCGAGTGGCTGCTCGAGCAGATGGTCACCCTGCGTCACAGCAACGGCACGCCTGTGGTCCGGGTATTCGGCCCGACAACGATGGAGACCCGTGGCGCTACCGTTGCGTTCTATCTTCTATCGCCGAGCGGTGAGGTTCTCGATGTCCACCAGGTCGAGCGACTTGCCACCGAGGAGCGAATCTCAATACGGACCGGATGCTTCTGCAACCCGGGCGACGGAGAGGTAGCGCACGCGATCTCACACGACGAGATGGCGAGCTGTTTTGAGGAGCCGGAAGTCCCGGTCACCTTCCAGCAGTGCCACGCGCTCATCAAAGACTCGACCGGCAAGACTCCCAATACGATCCGCGCGTCTCTCGGCATCGCCTCGAACTTCGGGGATGTCTACCGGTTCATGCGGTTCCTGGCCGGCTTCCGCGATCGCTCGAGCTGCTAGAGCCGCTCCACCACGTCGCGGATGAAGCACGCCGCCTGAGCCACGAGCGCGGGATCGGCCAACTCAATCGCGTCGCGCTCGGTGTGCGCGTAGTTGGCCATGAAACCCTCGATATCGCTTGAGGCGATCGCTATCGCCGGGCATCCGTACATGCCGAGAATCGCGTGGTCGCCCATGAACCACTGTGGCCCGGGTGCGATGGCCTCGTGGCCGTCCATCGCCTCGCTCACGACCCGGTCCAGCTCCGGCGGGCAACCGTAGAACGAGACGTGATCGATCGTGCCGACTTGCCCCGAATCATCGATGTTGATGCCGAGGACGATGTCGCCGAGCAGGCCCTCGTTCTCGGCCAGCCACATCATCTCGCCGGGATTGGCGTAGTTGTCCTCACCGTTGAACGGCACGATCTCGATGCGCGGCCCGCGACCATGCGATGCGAGAAGCTCGGCGGCAAGCATCAAGGTCGCCACTCCGGTCGCGTTGTCGAGCGCTCCGGGCGAGTCCTTGCGACTGTCGATGTGCGCGGTGAGCAGGATGCGGCCCGGGCTGTCGCCCGCACGTGTCGCGACGACGTGTTCGGCGGTCGTCGGCACGCGTGTGGAGTCCAGTCGCAGTGCCACCTCCTCGCCGACATGCTCGAGCAATCGCTCCCCGTCGACGTCGCTCATGTATGCATTGCACACATCCAGGTCACCATCCTCGAACAGCGGGAACGGATACTGGCTGCCGACCATCTGTGGATCACGTCCGGTCGCCGCCACCACGGCAGCGGGCCGATACTGCTCCAGCGCCCGCACGATGCGCTTGTGCCCCTCCGGATTGTAGAAGGTGAAGTTCTTCGGCATGATCTGGCCCGATGCAAGGTCGCCGTGGATGAGAACGACACGCCCTGTGACGGCCTCACTCTCGAGATCCTCAACGCGTGAGGCGGCCACAAGCGTCTCGCGGATATCGCACGGTAGCGAGTACGGACCCACGTGCGCCTCAAAGCGCTCACCGCGTGCCTCGAGAACCGCCTCGCCGTACTCCCACTCGATGCAGTCGAAGCTCGTGCGATTCACGTCGAAGCCGAACCCGGCTACCACGGTCGCAAACAGCTCTGTCGCAGCCTGATTCCCCGGGCCTCCGACGTGGCGATCAGGGTACTCCGTGAGTCTGCGCAGATAGTCATCGGCGCGGCTCGCAAGTTCGGCCACGCTCGGCGTCACGCTCGTATGCTGCTCATTCATCGGGATTCCCCCTCCAGCTCGTCCATGAAGCTCGTGGCCCATGCGATCTCCGCCTCAAGCAGGTAGACCGGGCGACGGGCGACAGCCATGCGGTGTGCGGGGCATCCACTCGATCGCAGGTACTCCTCGAGCGCTCGATAGCCCTCGATACTCTCGCGCAGGCCGGCTACGTACGCCCGCAGCGCTTCGGCGGCTGACTCCGCGGACACGAGGTCGACATTGTACGTGGCCAGATCGACTCGCCACTTGAGGTGCTCGGGCTCGCTCAACAGCTCGAGCAGTCGCGTCTCAAGCGCGACTCGTCCAGCCGGAGTGACCGAGTAGACCTTCCGATTCCGCCCGTCGACGACCTCACTCGCCGCCTCCACGAGCCCCTCGGTCTCAAGCGAACGCAACTGCTTGTAGATGGCCGATTGCGACAGGTCCGTCCACGACCGGGTGTCGCGATGCTCGACGTCTTTCTCGATCTGCCAGGCATGCTTGGGCTTCTCGGACAGAAGGCCGAGCAGGGCTACCTCGGCATTGCTGAGTCCACGTGCAGCGTTCATGGCATATCCCCCGCTTCCGATATTGTACTGCTACAATATCCCGGCGGCGCGAACTGCGCAACCCTTGCCCGAACCGCCCTGCGACCCGGGATTCGTGCGCGACTGCGTCGGAGAGGCTGCAGGCAGCTCGCTTAGTGATGAACCATGATCGCCGGTGGCATCGCGGGACACGCCTGCGTACATAGACCGCATGCGACGCACAGCTCCTCGTTGACGTGCGGGACACGCGTCGTATGCGTCTCACGGCGAAACGTGACGATCTCCTCGGTCCAGTAGATTGCCCCGCTGATCGGACACACCGCAAGGCACTTCAGGCAACCGTCACCACGAACCCAGGCCACGCACTTGGGCTTCTCGACATGCGCGACCGCTCCGAGCCCGAGCAATGCCGCTTCGTAGGTGGTCGGCGTATGCAGCGCGTCGGTCGGACAGACTGCAGCACACAGATTGCAGTCGAGCGAACAGTGCGCGGGACGTACATCGAGCATGGGGGTCCACAGGCCCGCCTCGGCCGTGAACGACGCGCTTGGCCTGAGTGCGCCCGTCGGGCACGCCGAGTAGCAGGCGCCACACCTCACACACCGCTCGGCAAGGCGACGCTCGTCGGTACCGGGTGGCCGAAGGATCTCCTGGTTCTGAACGCGAGGCAGAATCAACGCTGCAGCCAATGACGCACCCGAGGCGCCCACCAGCGCAAGGCTCTCGCGACGCTCAGGCTCGTACAGGCGCGAGCCTGCGACCCCGATCACGGGTGCGAAAGACGTAGCCTGCGGAGGACAGATGTCGCGGCAGTTCAGACACACGATGCACTCACCCGGGCTCGCCGGAAAACCGTCCCCGGCAGATATCGCCGCGGTGGGACACTGGCGAGCGCACTTCCCGCAGCTCGTACACTCCTCTGGATCGACGGTGTGTCGAATCAACGCGACGTGCGAAAGCAACGCGACCAGACCGCCGAGAGGACACAGCGACGAGCACCAGAACCTACGCACCACGAAGTTGAGCCCGAGGACCATCAGCAAAGGAAGCACCGAGAGCCAGGCGACCAGGCCCACCGCGTCTCGTGCCAGTGCCACGCCCACGGCCTGCCCGACGGCGTCGCTGCCCGCAAACGGCATCGCGAGTTCCTGCAGCGGTCGCATGGCGATCGTCACCGGGTCGAGAACCATCGGCACCAGCGTCCCGAAAAGCGCGGCGCCTACAACGACGGCCAGCGTCGCGTACTTGCCGTAGCGCCACCAGCCGGGAAGGTCGCGCATCGTGCGCTTCTTGGTCGCAGGTGCCAGATCGAGCGTGGTCCCCACCGGGCAGATCCAGCCGCACCACACCCGCCCGAACACCAACGTCAACCCGACAGTGACAAGCCCCAGCATCGCCCAAACGATCAGGGCGCGCGAGGCGATCACGACGGTGAGTCCGACCAGGGGATCGAGCCGCATGAACAGGTGCGATGCGGGCCAGCCGACATCCATCCAGGGAGCGGCGACCGTCAGGGCGACGAACAGCAGAAGCGAAACGATCTGAACCGTCCGCCTGATCCACTTCGCTTTGAGCCTGCCGTGCGCGCGCGCCAAACGCGGTACCCCACTTTGTCTGCAGATGCACACCCTTACCTGCCACGACGCCTGCGATGAAGCTGCCGGTGCAGAGCGACGCAGCACCCAGTATGCGCCATCCCGCGAGCTACGTGCCAAGTGGGCCTTCTCGGCAAACCTGGCCTGCCAAGAGGACGCGGAGTCAGACCTCTGAAGCGGCTGCGTTGGCGGGCGGAAGCGCCTCGGGCGGCATGGGAACACCGATGCCCGTCCAGCACTCAACGAGGCTTCCGCTGTCAGTCGTGTGCACGCGCACCGTAGACCAGGCGCCAGCTCCCTTTGTCAGGACGAGCACGTGCTCGGTAGCGCCGCTCGCCTCATCGGCGACCTGCCACGAACGTCCCGTGTACGCCTGCATATACCAGCTCGTGATCGCGTCGCGTTCGTGAGGCGACTCCATTGCGTAGAACCAGGGACCGAGGTCCATGTCGGTCGTGTCCACCTCGACGACCTGTCCGTCCATGGCGGGCACCTCGAGCGGAAAGCCCTCGGGCAGCGTGTCGCGCATCTCGGTCGGCATGGGTTGCGGATGGCCGACAGCCTCAGTGGCGACCTCATCCGAATCGACATCACCCGAGCTGCAGCCTCCGAGGGCGAACGCTCCAAGCGCCAGGGCAGCAAGCAGTACGGAGAGTCTCATTCGACAGGTCACCCGTGTCCTCCGGCTCCTGGGACCGCGACTGCGCACCGCATCGCTACGGTGTGCGCAATTCATTGATGCGGTAGCCAGCGTTTGTCGGCACGCACACGTAGATGTAGCTCTCCGTACCCCAAGCCCACTTCTCCTTCGACCACACCCACACCGTCGAACCGTCCGACTGTAGTTGCGCGTCCGTGACCTCGATCGAAAGCAGGTCACCGTTCGAGAACTGAGCACTCGCGGGATCCTCGGCGAACGGTGAGATCGTGTACGCATGCGCGTCGTCCGCCCGGTCTTCTTTCACCGCGTAGAGGAACTCGCCAACGACCTGGGTCGCCTCGTCTTCGGGACTCATGGCCGAGTCGCCACTGTCGTCTTCGATACTCCCCACGTCAAAGGGGTAGCTGTCCTCCACAAGCCAGCTACCGTCGGGCTGCTTCGCGACGACCACCACATCGCTGTACTCGCTGTTTGGCGGACCGATCACGTACTCCTTGATGTCCCCTTCGTCCGTGAGGATGTCGAAGACCCAGTCCTGCGGCGAGTAGTCGGCGACCGCTTCTTCGGCAGTAGCGAACCCGCTGGGCGCAGCAGGAGGGTCTGGCGGCAGCTCATCGCCAGGCTCGGATGTCTCATCGACGGCGACGGGCGTGTCGGTCGGCTCGTCCTTGGCGCTGAACGCGCGCCAGGCGAAGAAGCCGCCGATGCCGAGACCGGCGACGACGAGGACTGCGGCAAGCGTGATGCCGATGATGGCGCCCGCTCCAAGACCGCGCGAGGGCGCGGGCGGAGCCGGGGTAGCCGTACGGCTGGTCGGCCGTGGGGAACTGCTGCGTCGGCTGTGGCTGCACGACCTGTGGCATCTGCTGTGTAGGCTGCACCGGCTCAGGCTGCACGGGCTCAGGCTGCACGACCTGTGGCGGCATCTGCTGCGTGGGTTGGGCCGCCTGCGCATCGGGGAACGCCGCCCCGCATGTCCCGCAGAAGACATCGCCTTCCGATGCTGGATTGCCACAGTTCGGACACTGCATGAGCACTCCCTTTCTTGCAGGTACGGACACAGCCGACCTAGCGGCTCGAATCACCCCGACACTAGGAAGTATATCGGCAACCTGGAATTTCAGCCGACCGAGGAAGAAGAGGTCAACACGTCGTAGACACCGGGACGGTCATCAAGATTCTCGGTGATGAAGTCGACGATCTCACTGGCATCGATGTGTTCGGTGGCCCGAATCTCGAACTCTCGACGTTTCGACACGGCGTTCTCGGCATACGTCACATACGCCGAGGAACTGCGACTGCGTCGCTGCGCAGCATCCAGCACGCTCAGAATGTACGTGACCTCGGAGACTCGCCTCGTAGCGCTTCACCCCGCCGAATTCGATCTGTTCGGGTGGCGAATAGACCGGACCCGCGCCCCGGTAGACGGGATCGACCTGGCCGATGAACGCGCGGCTTGTCGTTTCGATGAACGCGTAGCCAGTATCCCGGTACGACGGACCGCTTGTCGCCACTCCGACCGCGACGTGGTGCTGGGACCTAAACGACCACATGACCGTGTCGTAGCCCTCGTGCACCATCAACGACGCCAGCAACACGCTCTTCTCCGTGCAGATTCCCTCCCCTTCGTACACGACCTCCACGGGGGTGCGTACTCCGCTGTCGGGAGCAACATACGGGATGGACTGGACCGCGCTGACGAGAAACTCGAGGTACTCGTCATCATCGAGCCGGAGGCGTCGCGCCGAGTTGCGCAGCTGGATCGCGATCTCATCGAGGAAGCCGCATCGGACCTGCATGTCGACAAGCGTGGAAACAAACCGGGCGCGCCAGCGACCGCGGTAGTGAAAGGCCTTCTCCGCGGGGAAGTCACGCAGCGCTTCGAGCTCGAGCCTCGTCCACGAGAGCGCGTACCCGATGCGACTGCCCGAAAGCATCGAACTCGAGCGCAACCATGTGTTCGGAACCCGACGGAGCCGTGGAGATGACCGCCTCCGCCGCATGTGCAAACGAGCGCCATTGGACCCACCGGACTGTCTCGGTGGTCGCGAAGACGAAGACGTACGTCAGCGCTACAGCGAGAACACCGGTCTGGATTGGATGCCGGTTCGCAAGTTCGAGCATCTTGTTGAGCACAGACTCCACCGCCCAGGCCTCGTACCCAACAGGATACACCGGGGTGTCGAGTGCGTCCGGGACGAGGCCCGGACCACGCAGGTCAGGTCAACCTACGACTCGTGCTGCACGAACGGTTCGAACAACGGCATGAGGACCGCTACGTCTTCGAGGATCGCGTCGCCGTCGCCCGCGATACCCGCGTCGATCAGCATGTCGATCTGGGATTCGAACGTGGACGGCGAAAGCGGCAAGGCGTTCACGCGCAAGATCTTCTCGCACCCGGTTTCCAGAAGCTCTTCCTCGGCATGAATGAGCACCTCGTGGAGCTTCTCGGCTGGACGCAGTCCTGTGAACTCGACGTGTGTGTCCAGCCCGCTGAGCGAAATCATCTTGCGTGCAAGATCCACGATGCGGACCGGCTCCCCCATCTCGAGCACGAACAGCTCGCCACCGTCGCTGATGGCCTGTGCCTGAAGCACGAGCCGTGCGGCCTCGGGAATCGTCATGAAGTAGCGTGTCACGTCGGGGTGTGTCACGAGAAGCGGACCGCCGCGACTGAGCTGCTCTTCGAACAGAGGCACGACGCTCCCGCGGCTACCGAGCACGTTGCCGAAGCGAACTGCCGAGGCGCACAGGCCTCGACGACACGCCGCGAGCATCTGACGCTCGGCGATCGCCTTGGTCAGTCCCATGAAACTCGTGGGCGCGACGGCCTTGTCGGTCGAAATCAGAATGAAGTGACCCGCGCCGTGCGCCTCGCACGCACGAAGGACATTGCGCGTGCCGAGCACGTTGGCCTTCACGGCCTCGTCGCGCGCCATCTCCATCAGCGGCACGTGCTTGTAGGCGGCAGCATGCAACACGACATCCGGCTTCTCCCGTGCGAACAACCGGTCGAGCTTGGCCGCATCGCGCACGTCGCAGATCTCCATCTGAGGCACGTCGGCATCGCTGCGCCGAAGCTCGAGGAACGTCTCGTACAGGCGACTCTCGTCGACGTCGATGAGCAACAGACGCGAGGGGCGCATCATGATGATCTGCCGACACAGCTCGGAGCCGATCGAGCCGGCGGCGCCGGTAACCGCGACAACCCTGCCGGTCAGCGTGCCGGCGATCTGTTCGACATCGATCTTCACCGGTTCTCGGCCGAGAAGGTCCTCGATCTTGACTTTGCGCAGGTTCTGGACGCCACTCATGCGCGTGTCGACTGCAAGGCTTTGCATGATCCGCGTCTTCACGCTGACCGCGGCGCACGTGTTGAGTATCTGACGACGCTGATCGGTGTCTGCCGAAGGGATGGCGACGAGCACCTCGTCGATATCCAGCTCCTTCACTATGTCGGCAAGCGCGTCTATCGGGCCCAGAACCGGCCTTCCTCGGACGAACCGCCCACGTTTGGCCGGATCGTCATCGAGGAAGCCGACGATTCGCATTCCAAGCTCGGGCTGGTTCTCGATGTCGCGCAACAGGAGCACTCCACCGTCCCCGGCGCCAACTACCAAAACGCTGCGCGTAGTGCTGCCGCCCTGCGACTGCAGGTATGCGACCAGCCGACCGAACGCACGGACGGTCGTAGCGCCGACGAAGATGAACATGCCCATGAGCAACAACGTGCCGATCGGCACGTAGCGCGCCATTCCCGGCTCGCTGATGAGCAGGTTCGCCGCCAACAACAGGCTGGTAGCCAGGCCCACCGCGAGTGCCATCTTGACGATGACGTCGACGCCCACATGACGCCATATCTGATGGTAGAGACGGAATATCCAGAACATGACCACGTAGACGACGGATGCCACGAGGGCCACTTGAGTCGCATTGCCGACGAACGCCGGGCTGATAAGACCGCTGAATCGGGCCCAGTACGCCAGCACCGTGCCTACCCAGACCACGATGACGTCCATGGCCATAAGCGCAAGGAGCTGCGCCTTCTGCAGCCAGCTGCCGGTCCTGTCGGTCTGCCCCGAACGTGCCATCAGAACGTGGCCACCTCCAAGACCTTCTCGACCGCATCGGCCGCTTCGCGCATCTCGCGCTCTCCGGCCGTGTGGTGGACCAGCAATGCAAGCGAGTCCTCGCCGAGCTCTCGTGCAACAGGGAACCGAACGCTGGGCGCAAGACCGGCCGTCTCAAACGCCTGTTCCAGGTAGATCTCGGAACACGATCCCGACCCGCAAGGTATCCCCTCGGCCTTCACGGCCTGGGCGATACGATCGCGAGTCCACCCGTCGCTCAAACGCTCGGGAACGATGAATGCATAGAACCGGTAGTAGGCATGGTAGATGTCCGACCCCGGTAGCGGGACACGTAGTGCCGGATGTTTCCCGAGTCGGTCTACCAGAATGCGCGCGTTGGCCCGCCGTTGCTCCACCCAGCCGGGAACCTTGCGGAGTGCAACCCGGCCCAGAGCGGACTGCATCTCGGTCATTCGCCAGTTTGTGCCAAACCCCTCATGCAACCATCTGAAGGATGCACCATCATGTGACGTGTCGAGAACGAGATCCCGACTCTTACCGTGATCCTTGTACGCCCATGCACGGTCAAATACATGATCGTCATCGGTGACGAGCATGCCGCCCTCGCCACCTGTGGTCATGATCTTGTCCTGGCAAAACGAAAACGCTGCAGCATGACCGAACGTGCCTACCGGACGGTCTTGGCAGCGAGCTCCGAGAGCTTGTGCGCAATCCTCGATCACCTTCACGTTGTGCTTCCCTGCCAGCTTCATGATTGCAGGCATGTCGCACGGCATCCCGCCGAGATGGACGGGGATGATCGCTTTCGTGCGTTCGGTGAAGGCCGCTTCGATAGTCTCGGCAGTGATGTTCTGCGTGTCACGATCGACCTCTGCGAATACCGGGGTCGCGCCGCGCACCACCACCGCACTGGCGCTGGCTACGAACGTCCTCGGCGGAACGATGACTTCGTCGCCGGGACCGATGCCAAGCGCGTAGAGCGCAAGCTCGAGCGCGACCGTTCCGTTCGCCAACGCGATCGCATGCTTCGAACCGGCTGCGGCGGCGAACTCCACTTCAAAGTCGCGACCCTCCGTGCCGGTGTGGTAGTTGACGCGGCCGGATCGCAGGACGGCCTCCACAGCCGCGATCTCGTCTTCGTCGAACTGCGGCCACGGCGGAAACGCTTCCGTCCGCACCGCCGATCCACCGTCGATGGCAAGCACCGGATCACTCATCGGCGGACGCCTCTTCGGGCTGGCTGTCACGCGTCGTAGCGACCGTCCGGGCAGGAACGCCTACCGCCAGCGAACGAGCAGGCACGTCTTTGGTGACGACAGCCCCCGCGCCACAGATCGACCAATCGCCGACCGAGGTGTACGGAAGCACTGTGGAGTTCGTGCCACACATCACGCCCTCGCCGACAGACGAGCCGCCGCCCATCTGAACGCCTGGGGCAAGGTGCACAAACGCCCCGACCACGCAGTCGTGCGCCACACAGCACGCTACATTCAGAATGCAGGCATCGCCGACACACGCATTCGCGTTCACCACAGCATTCTGCATGACGAGCGTCCCTGGGCCGAGCAACGCCGTTGGAGAGATACACGCACTCGGATGAACGAAGACGGGCATCTCGTACCGATCGATCACAGCTGGCAGGAGACGCCTGCGCGCAGCACCGTCCCCGATCGCCCAGGCCGCCACCGCATCAGGTGGAAGCTCCGCAAGCGAGTCAGCGACAGGAGGCGAGTCCTCGCCGTAGCCGACCGGCGCCGGCGGCTTCTCATCGAAGTAGCCGACTACCGTATGACCCAACGTCCTCAGCATGTCGGCGACCTCCGCCGAGAAGCCGCCGGCGCCTATGATCACGATTCGCACGTCACACTCCTAGTCGTACGAGTAGAAGCCAGAACCTGTCTTGCGACCCAGTCGTCCCTCGGCCACAAGCCGCGTGAGGGATTCCCGGGGTGCGTAGACTGCATCGCCGGTCTGTCCCACAAGATTCTCCATGATTTCGACCACGACATCGAGCCCGACGAGATCGGCCAGGGCCAGCGGACCCATAGGATGATTGAGGCCGAGGCGGATGGCCTCGTCGATGTGCTCGGCATCCGCCGCCTCTTCTTCGAGCGAACGAACGGCCTCGTTTATCAGCGGCATGAGCACGCGGTTCACGACGAACGCAGGACGCGCTTTGACGCGGACCGGCGTCTTGCCCAGCGCAACAGAAAGCCGGTCGAGCTCCTCGGCAGTCTGATCGGATGTCTCCGAAGCGGCCGAGGTCTCCACCAATCGCATGCGGTTCACCGGGTTGAAGAAGTGCAACGCACCGAAACGCTGGGGGCGCTCAAGAGCGCTCGAAAGCGCGTCGAGCGACAGCCCGGATGTGTTCGTGACGAGCAGCGCGTCGGGCCGCATGTGCGGCTCGATCCGTTTCAGCGTCTCGACCTTCACCTGTTCGTCCTCGACAACGGATTCGATGACGACATCGCACGCGACGAGCGCTGCGGGGTCATCAGTCGGCGATGATCCTCGCGGATGCCGCCGCAAGCTCGCGCTCGTCCATGGTGCGCGACAGCCGATCGAGTACGGCGTCCTTCGCCCGCTGGGCGTGTTCAGCGCTCCGGCTGAGCAGCACGACATCCCAGTCCAGCGAGGCCATGAGCCCGGCCAGTCCGCGGCCCATGATTCCCGTGCCCACGACGCCTGCCGTCCCCGCTCGTGCAGCCTCACCGGCAGTCTGAAGCACATCGCCAACGAACCGCTCCTGCGCCAGTTTGTGCAGCGAGAGTCTGCCGGCGGCGTTCTCGGCAAGTGCGCACCAGTACGGCACTTCCTCGTGACCGATAGACGGGACATCCACCCGGGTGATCGCGACGATGCGCTCATCGGTCGTTTCCGTGGCCTCAAGTGGAACCTCGCACCACGTGCAGACATCGAGCTCGTACTCGTACGTGCGCCCGCAGGTGGGACATGCCAGGTGACGGTTCACGAGTCACCTCCGAGGACGTGAACGGTGCAGGTTCCGCCGACGCCACCCACGTTGTGAGCAAGCCCGACGCGACACCTTTCGACCTGGCGCTTTCCCGCCTCTCCACGCAGCTGCGTGGTCAGTTCGCATACCTGGCTCACGCCGGTCGCCCCGATCGCGTGACCGCCGGCCTTGAGACCGCCGCTCGTATTCACGGGTATCGAGCCGCCGATACCGGTCTCGCCCGCACGCAGTAGCTCCGTGGCCTCGCCGGCAGAAGCGAATCCCAGGTCTTCCATCGCGACAATCTCGGCGATCGTGAAGCAATCGTGGACCTCGGCAACGTCGATGTCGCCAGGTCCGATCCCCGCCTGCTTGTATGCTGCATCGGCAGCCTCCACTGCCGCGGGAAAGCTCGTCCGTGTCTCTCGCTGCACCAGCGAGATGACGTCCGTGCGTACGGCGCTTCCCAGCACCCGCACGCTTCTGTCATCCGCGCGACTCGAAGAGACCACGACCGCGGCGGCACCGTCGGAGACCGGACAGCAATCGAACAGACGGAGCGGAGCGGCCACGATAGGACCGGAGTCGATGTCGCTTTGGCACACGTCCTTGTGGTGGAAATGGGCCAGCGGATTCAGGCGTGCATTCGCATGATTCTTTAGACTCACGAGTTCGAGGTCTCGCTGCGTGGTGCCGTACGCGCGCATGTGCTCCTGGGCCACCAAAGCGTAGTTGGCCGGAAAGTTGAGCCCTACTGCCTGGTCGAGATACCGGTCCCCGGCCATACCGATGTTTCGCGTCAGATGCATGCCGACGACCTCACTCAGCCGCTCGATGCCGACAACCAAGATGGGGTCGTATGCGCCGAGCAGCAGCGTCGCCTGGTGGACCGCAATGCCGCCGGAAGCGCACGCCGCTTCGACACGCCAGCTCGGAATCCGCACCCCGGGCATGATGCCCGCGAGCACGGAGTTCAGGTGAAGCTGACCCTCGTTCGGTCCGCCGAGGAAGTTCGCGACGATGATTGCACCAAGGTCATCCGGCGTAAGCCCGGCATCGCGCAACGCCGCAACAACGGCTTCCTGTGCGAGCTGCACGAGTGACTTGCGAGTCGGGCCGAACTTCGTCTTGCCCACTCCCGTGATCCATGCGGTCATCGGGGTCGGTCTCCTCCTTTGAACTCCGGCATGGTCGCATGCCCTTCGGCGCTTACCCCTTCGCGCCGGATAACCTGCGAGATCGTTCTGAAGATGATCTTGAGATCAAGGCTCATGGATCGGTTGTCTACGTACCAGACATCCATGGCCAGTCTGTCGTCCCATTCTAGTGCATTCCTGCCGTTGACCTGTGCCCATCCGGTAACGCCCGGCCGCACCTCGTGGCGACGCGCCTGCTCGGCGCTGAAGCGCGGGAGATATCTCACGAGCAAGGGCCGAGGACCCACGAGGCTCATGTCACCCTTAACCACGTTCCACAGTTCCGGGAGTTCGTCGAGCGAGGTCGCGCGAAGCTTGCGACCCAGGGTCGTGAGTCGCTCGGCGTCCGGCAGCGGCTCGCCATCGGAGTTCACCGCATCACGCATCGTGCGGAACTTGTACATCCGAAACACCTCGCCGTCCTTGCCGGGTCGGTCCTGGGCGAAGATCACCGGCGAGCCCATGCGAGTCCTCACGAGCACGGCGACCGCGAGAAGGACCGGCGAGAGTACCATCAGCGCGGTCGCGGAGGCCACTACGTCGAACAGTCGTTTCAAGGTTTCGTCCTGCCCGGTGTCGAATTCGGTTCGCTCATGGGGCCGCCGGCATACTGCGACTGGCCGACTCGCCGTCCCGACGCAAGACGTACGGCGACGTGTCGACTGCTTCGCACGAACGCGGCTGCGGGATGGTCGACCCGCGAGCAGCCATGACAAAGCGTCCGGGCTCGACCGTCAACGGAAGAGGACGGCTGTGCCCGGACAACCCCAACCCCGTTCCCGTGGTCGCAGGGGTTCGACTCAGCTCGATGCGCTGTGGCCGAATCGGACCCCGCAGACTCTGCGAGGCCTCCGCACGCTCCACCTTGGGAGCGAACAGAGGGAAAGCGGCCGAAATCGCCAGCACAAGGTACATGATGCGATGACCGTTGATGTCGCTCGAGACGAGGGCGTTGGCGAATCCCAGCACCCCGAGCGCGAGGAGCACCTCTGCCTCGAACGTCCCTTCGCGGATCGCTCTCACGGCAACGGTCGCCAGCGAAAGCCCGATGAAACCAAGCAGCATCCCGACCCCGACGATCCCGTTCTCGGAGCCCACCTCGAGCACGATGTTGTGGGGATAGTCGTAGCCCGTTCCGAACGAGTCGAAGCTGCCGGTGCCGGTCCCAAAAACAGGCTGCCGCTTCCACAGCTCTAGAGCCTGCGTATAGAGCATCACACGCGTCGGGTCGGCGGTACGTGCATCGAAAGATATCCGGGTCTCGATGCGATCGAGAGATCGCTGAGGAATCAGACCGGACCCCAGTACCGTGCCGAGAAGCGCTAGCGCGACGAACAGCGCGAGCAGGATAGGCATCGCACGACCCGTGGCGATACGCACGACCAGCAGGGCGACAAGAACCAGCGCCAACCCAAGCAGGGGGCCTCGACTCCCAGACCCCAGGAGGGCGACGGCGCAGACGACAATCGCCGGGAAGCTCCACCACATGTGCTTCCGCTCGTGCAGAAGTGCGACGAGCGCCACCACGAGTCCGTAGGCCGTGGCACGTCCAAGCGCTATCGTGTCCGATCCAAAGGCGGTGTATCTCCCGCCGACCGCAGGGTTCCCGCCCAATACGATCGCCGCGGTTCCCATCGAGACGCCCAGTCCCAGAATCGACCACGCGATGCGACGCACTGAATCGATTCCCCGCACAAGCGTGACCCCCGCGATGACTGTCAGGCTGCCGAGGGAGGCGAAACGTATCGCCTTCTCCACTCCGTACGCCGGTGCGAGCGAGTTGACGACACCTGCAAGCACCAGGATTGCGAGTCCCAGGAACAGCCACACGGCAGCGGGGACAGGGGTCGGCCCATGGCGCATCAACTTGATTGTGGTCAGAACCACAAGCACCAGTCCGAGCAACAGGGTAAGGTCGACCGGCAAAGGCACGACGGTCTTGAAGAAGCCTGCGAACACGAAGAGTACGAGCGGGATCTCGGCCCACTTGTAGAACAGCCACGCCGCAGCGGGGGCCAGCACAATCGCAGCGTAGGTCGCCGGGCCGGGCCCGGCAAGTGCCGCCAGTGCGCCCGCGCTCAGCCCCGATATCGCGATCAGCGTCAGAACCGCCACGCGCCTGCCCGGTATCGACCGCATCACAGGTGCCTCACCCGCCAAGAAGCGCACAACATATCGATCGCACACTCACGCCTAGCTTCGACGCGTCAGATGAGCGAGCGCGATCACGACCGGTTTGTCCGTCACACGAAGCAAACGCTCGGTTGCGCTTCGCACGTCATCGATCTCGGTGGTGCCTTCGCCGACCACGAGCAGGCTCAGCGCAGAATGTCGAGCGACGAGCAGAGCATCGGACGAGATCGCGGGACTCGCAACGTCAACGAGTACGACATCGAATTGTCGATTCAGCGACGCGAAGGTCTCGCGCAGATCTGAGGAGCCAAGAACGGACGAAGGAGACTCTGCTCGACCCGCTGCGAGCGTCCATGCGCGTTCGGCGTGAGCGGATTGTATCAGCTCCTCGGCACGGCCTGTTCCCATGAGCACCTCAGCCAGCCCAGGCTTGCCGTCGGGCGAGAAGCCAGTTCCGACGAGTACGGATCTCCGACCGATCGACGCGAAGGCGTCAAGCAGGGATTCGGCCACCCATGCGTCTTCTCCCGGAATGCCAAGCGTCGTGACGAGAACCGGGCCTCCGTGCTCACGCTCGCCAAGGGTAGCATCGACCGTCACGGCAAGAGCACCGAACCCCGAATCCGAGGACGAAGTGCGCGACGCCCCGTCGAGAGAGCCCGGCATCGAGACCTCGCCGATGACATCTACCCCAAGCGATCGAGCGATATCGGCCCTCGTACGCACCCGGGTATCGACCAATGCGAAGGCAAGCACGAGCGCCAACCCGACAACGAGACCGGCCGTTCCTGACACGACCAACGAACCCGTGCCTCCGGGTACCATTGCCACAGGTTCCGACACAGTCGCAACGAGCATCGTCGGAGTGCGGGCAAGATATCCAAGCGTGGTGATGCTCTCGGCGGTGGTCCAGTAGGCCGTGGTGGCCGCAGTGTTGTCGCCGTCAGCGGAGATGAAGTCGGGTGAGGAGAGCATGTCGCTCAATCCGGACCTAAGGCTATCGATGGCTGACTGGTAGACATCGACGCGTTCTGCTGCCGCCCAGTCGGTGAGAGCCTCAGCCCAAGCGACGACCGCTGCTTGGGCCTCGTCAGGGTCATCGGCGGAGACAGACAACTTGACTGCTCCGGCCGTAGATATGTCGACTGTCATGCTCGCCCGCAGGCGGACCGGGTCCTCGCCTAGAACGCTTGCAGTCTTGTCGACTACCTCGTCGTTCATCGCAAGCACCCGGTTGTAGCCGTCGTTTGCCGAAGAAGACAGAGTGGGGACTGGTATCCCAGACGACCCGCGGGTGTCCGTGCTCAGTACGGTCACGGAGGCGCTGTACGTGGTCGGCCTGAGCCACACCGCGACCATTGCCGCCGCGATCGCCAGTATCACGCTTGCCGCCACCACCCACCACATGCGAACTGCGGTGGCCCAGAAGCGTTTCAGGGACATCCCATTTCCTCTCAGAGAGCGGCATCTCGTCGAGCACGCTCGTAGCTTTGCACGACTCTTGTCTTGGCGAACCCTCGTGTGACAGGGATCGGTTGCGCGCCGCGGCTTGTTCGGGACTGTCTCCACACCAGATCCGAAAGGGTGCCAAGCACGCCTGAACAACTATACATCTAGACGCCGAGAGCGGCATCACCAAGGGGATTCGACGGAGACATCCCGAACCCGGACATTGACCAAGCTACTGCGCTACAACGAGGCACGGAACGACGACTAGAGATCACGGTTCGCCGAGGCGGCCTGATGTCTCAGTTTGCGATGCTTCCGAATTCGACTCGGCGCCCTTCGTCAACGAGCAAGTGTCGACACCACTTGGGCGGAGCAGAGGCGCGCTATACTACACGGGTTGTGCCGCTTCCGAAGAGTCGACGGGTCTCTGTTGCGGAAGGACGAGTCATTGGTCTTCCGTCGTAGCCGCCAAGCTCAACGACCGCTGCCGCTTCTCAGAGTAGGGGTGTACGAAAGGAACGCATGAAGATCGTCCACGCGACAACCGTACACCCGGCAGGGGACAACCGCATCGCCTACAAGGAGTGCCGCTCGGCTGCTGAACACGGCCACGAAGTGGTGCTGGTTGCCGCACGCGGCGACAAGCCGGACATCCCTGGTGTCGAAGTCGTGATAGTGGAAGGCGCATCGACTCGATTCGGCCGGTTCACCAGTGTTGTCCCCGCTGTTGCAAAGGCGGTCTTGCGCGCCCAACCCGACATCGTCCACATCCATGATCCCGAGCTGCTCTTGGTCGCACGCCGTCTGAGCAAGCATGCCCCGGTGGTGTTCGACATGCACGAGGACATCCCAGCACAGATACGGACGAAGGAATGGGTGCCACGCGTACTCAGAACGCTTCTGGTCGGCATCTGGCGACTCACGCTCGGACTTCTCGACTCGCTACCTCCGGGGGGTCGTATTCGCTCGCTCGGACATCGTCGACGAGTCACTCGTCTCAAACTGGGTCTTGGTAGAGAACTTTCCTCGCATCGAGGAATTCCCCCCACGAGCGAGCGACAGCCGCAGGGGCGACGGCCTGCGTCTCTCCTACGTCGGCATAATCACCCGGTTGAGGGGTGCGGTCGAGATGGTGCAGGCTGTGGGTGATCTTGACAGCCATCTGGATGCGGTTCTTCATCTTGCGGGACCCATCCGAGACCCCGGCCTCGCCGAGGAACTGCAATCGCTCCCGGGATGGAGCCGCGTACACCACGATGAGTGGCTCGATCGTCACGGCGTTGCAGCGCTTCTGGCTCAGAGTGACATCGGGTTCGTGCTGCTCCACCGGGCTCCCAACCATATGGAGGCATGCCCGACGAAGATGTTCGAGTACATGGCTGCCGAATGCGCCGTCATAGCCTCTGACCTGCCCACAATCAGGCGAATCGTCAGCGAGGCGGGCTGCGGCGTACTCGTCAAGCCGGACGACACGAGCGCCCTGACGGCAGCTATCGAAGATCTCGCAGCTGATCCGGACCGCCTTGCCAAGTACGGGCGCTTAGGGCGCGAGGCCATCGAGACACGGCTGAACTGGGAAAATGAGGCGCAGCAGCTGACAGCATTGTACGACCGGATTGCCGAAGGGCGGTCGTAGCTTGCGCATCACGTATCTGCATCAGTACTTCACGACACCGGAGGAAGTGGGCGGAACCCGTTCCTACGAGATGGGTCGACGGCTCGTCGAGGCCGGGCATGACGTCAGCATCATATCCTCGGCCTTTGAAGGCGACCGCTTCTGGCCGAAATGGCAGGTGTCGGAAGTCGCCGGAATGACGGTGCATCGGGTCTCGGTTCCGTACTCGAACACTATGGGCTATCTGCGTCGCACGTACGCCTTCGTAGTCTTCGCCGTTTGCGCGACCCTTCGCACGATGCGCGTTCCAACCGATGTCGTGTTCGCCACCAGCACTCCGCTGACCATTGCGATTCCCGGTCGTCTTGCGGCGGCGTGGCATCGCGTTCCCTACGTACTTGAGGTCCGCGACCTGTGGCCCACGGTACCCATCGCACTAGGCGCACTGAAAGACCCCGTCTCGAAGGGTCTGGCGCACGGCCTCGAACGCTGGGCCTACCGCGGCGCCCGCCGGATCGTGGCACTCGCACCAGGCATGAAGCGCCATGTGGTCGAGGTCGGCTATCCCGAAGATCGCATAACCCTCATCCCAAACGGTAGCGACGTTGAGTTTTTCGGGGACGATAGGGCCGCGCGGCAACTTCGAGAGACCCATGAATGGCTCGGCGAGCGCAAGATGCTTGTGTACGCTGGCGCCCTAGGATTGGTCAACGGCGTCGGGTGGTTGGTCGAAGTCGCATCACACGTCAAGGCTATCGACCCTGAGTTGCGGTTCGTCATTGTAGGCGGCGGGCGTGAATTCGAGCTGGTGAAGACGCGCGCCGCCGAGCTTGGTGTGCTCGACTGCAACGTGTACATGCTCGGACTGCGCTCGAAGCTCGAGACGGCGTCGTGGGTGCGCACCGCGAATGTCGCCAGCTCGCTCATCGTCGACCGAGAGTACCTCTGGGTAAACGCAGTCACGAACAAGTTCTTCGACGCTCTGGCCGCTGAACGTCCCATCCTTTCGAACCACCCCGGCTATCAGACAGAGATCGCTCTGGAGGCGGGCGCAGGCGCAATGCTGGACGCACATGACTACGAACATGCAGCGCAGCAGCTCGTCGCCCTGTTGCACGATGATGCATGGCTACGCAGGGCGTCAGAGGCTTCGGCCAAGCTCGCGCGTGAGCGGTTCGACCGCAACATACTTGCCAAGGAACTCGAATCGCTCCTCACCCAGGCAGTAAATGACCGGACGGCGAAGCGCTAGGCGCAGAGTGTGACCCAGCCGACCCTAGTTGACAGAACAGAGTCTTCCGTCAAACCCGGGGCGCTCAATCGCCTCAATCAGCTGTTCGAATCGGTCAAGCTAGCTTCGACACGCGTGAGCTCGTTGTCCAAGTACTCGAGGAACCTCATCCGCTCAGTACCGAGCGTCTCGTATGCTTCTGCGTACCCGTCGGTCGACAGGGCATTCTGGAGCCCCGACTTAGAGTACAGCGTGTGCTCGAGGCCAAATGTGCGCACGAAAGTGTCCACTCTCGATGACATCGAGGCTTGGCCATCCTCTCGGTCAAAGAGAGTGAATGGGGTCTTCAGCAGCAGCGAGAATACCGAGCCGTGGAAAGAATCAGTGAAGACGCACGCCGCATTGTCGATTAGGTCTATGAACTCTGATGGTCCTGACGTGTAGATTGCTGGATTTGAGCGGTCCATCAGGCCGATCACTGCCAGAGAATGTGACTTGGCGAAAGCCTGAATGGCGGCGATGCGATTCGGGGATACCTCACCGAGAAAGTAGGTAAGGATGTATGGGCATGAAGGTCGCTCTGAACGCCGCGCCACGGTGCGCCATTCGTCCGCGGTGAGTACGAGGGTTGGATCGATCAGGACAGTGGCGGAACGACCAGACAAGTCCCGAATTAGGCGAGCGCCTGCATCCTCACGAACGGATAGGCGTGCAAACAGGTCGAGTCCGTGTGCGTAGTCAGTCCGCACATCTGTGGCTACCTCTGCCACTCCGAAGCTTGGCGCGAGAGCAATGCGCTGGTAGTCATGGGCCCAGTCGAGAAACTGCCTGCCTCCAAGTCTGGTGTAGCGGGGATGCCAGATTTGGTCACTCCCAACCACAAAGCACGCATAGGTGTCTCGAGAGTGTTCAAGGTGCCGATGGGAGAGAAATCTTGCATGGGGAATCAGTCGATTGAAACGATAGAAGTTGCGGTACCTGCGGGATTCCGTTCTCCACCATGCACAGCATCCGACGATGTGTCGCGCCACGTCGGCGATAGCACCTTGGACGTATCTACGCTTAAGCACCAGGGTACGAGCCCCATAGCCACGGCTCGCAAGAATACTGTGCACAGCATAGTTCTGGAGGCGGTTGCCGTAATTAGCCATGCTGTAGATGGTGACGATTCCTACATCCCTGCGTTTCCCGACCATCATCGCTCCTAGCTTGGCTGGGCCGAGGGCCGCAGGCGTGCGAGCAGCCGTTTGATCGCATGAGCGGCAGCGAACCGCATGCAGCGCAGCCGAAAGACGAGATCATCGCTGGCTGCATGCAGCAGGAAGGTCGAGTTCTCTGGCAGTGAGAATCCGTCAAGTATGGCAAGCTCTTCTTGCAGTTGACTCTGGAGTACGCGATAGGTTGGTCGGAGACTTCGACGCTGCGGTCCAGCCTGAATTCTCAGCATCAGCGAAGCCAGGTAATGCGCTTTGCGGTAGTGGGCATACTGCACGAGCTCAGGATAATGCCTGCTCGTGTAGTCCAGGAGACGTTCCGCAATCTCGAGCACTGTATCTAGCTTGACGGTGTCAAACGGTTTCCGCTCGGTACTGTCTTCTCTGACGCATTGCACGTAGAGAGGCTCCGGGACAAAGGTGGCCTTCTTCGCCTGGCCAAGAATCTCGTGCATGACATAGCTGTCTTCGCGATACCGAATCGATGGAAATCTCACTTCGTTGAAGAGGTGTCGCCTGTACAGTTTGGCCCACGGCGCCCCAATTGTGGCCCCGAGGGAGAGGTAATCCCGCATCAATGACTCATTGTCGAATTGCATGCGAGAGTGATGGTAGATGTGGTCTACGGTTCGAATGTCGTCAACTAGACGGAAGCCGCAAAGAGCCAGGTCGGCAGCATCCTCCTGCGCCACGGATACGAGCTCTTGCACCATGTCCGGCTGAATGTAGTCATCGGAGTCGACGAACATGATGAACTCGCCCCTGGCAACATCAAGAGCTGTGTTGCGTGCGACCCCCGCTCCGGCGTTCGCCTGATGTATGACGCTGATTCGCGGATCAGCACACGCAAACGCATCGCACATCCCGGGGCAGCGATCAGACGAGCCATCATCAACCTGTATGATTTCGAGATTCGAGTAGGACTGCTGTCTCACACTCGTGACACAGCGATCGAGGTACGCCTCGGTGTTGTATACGGGGATGATGACAGTGACTAGTGCGCCGTCTGCGGAAGTCATGACTTGGCTTCGTGCTCCTTGCTGCCGGGGAAATGCAGCGGCTCTCCTTGGTCGCTTGGTGCCGCTGGCGTAGGCGGTGCGAGCCTTGGCAGGATTGACTCGTAAGTATGCCACAAGTCAACTGGCTAACGTCCCCGGTAGTGGTGTACGAATTCCTGCGGTTTCTCCTCCATCTGGCCCAACTGCAAGGCACTGTGTCAGCGTGGCCGTGCAGGAAACACCCTCCTGATGATGCGTGCGATGCGTATGCGACCGCGCCTCAGCAGACCGGGAGAGCAGTATTTGCGTACCAGCCGATCGAATCGGATCCTGTCGAGATCACGATAGAAGGCCGTCGTCTTCGGGTTTGCGCGCGCAGATCGTACCACCGCCCAATTGCCACGGATGGCCGCTTCGGCCGAAGCCTCCCGCTTGTCAATTGCGCCTGCAATACTGTCGAAAGCCAAGCGGCCGGCACCACTGTTCACCATCACGAGCGAGGTGCCTGTGTCATCGTCCAACTCCGGTACAACATGCTCCACACCCCAGAAGTCGCCCAGCGTGATATCACTGGCACGCTCGAGTCCCTTGAAACGACACGCATAGCACGAAGGCCGAAGGCAGATATCGGACAGGAACGCTCGCATGTACGGGTCTCGCCTCAGCGACTGACGGTACTGCGCGCCGTTGTCGAACCTAACGGCCACCGAGTACGCCCTCCAACCCTCGTCCTTGCGCCGGAAGGCGGCCGCGGTGGCCTTCCCGTCGACCTTGTCCTCGAGAAAGGCGATGTAGCGATGCCACACGTGGGACGAAGGCACACCATGACAGACAACGTCGACACACAGAAGACCCGCATACTCCCGCCCGAGAAACGCCTTCAGCCCCGCCACCTGACAGTGAGTGCCCGAGAACAGCACAGGGCGCTGAGCTTCGAGAAGCTCCCTCACCTGGCGATAGCTGTCCCCCACCCGGCTTTGCACATACTTCGAGCCCCGCAAACGTGCGAGAGCGTCCTCTCCCTCTGCACGCTCGTGCAGGACATCGAGGGTGCTGTCTAGCGCTGCGCCAAACACCACCCCACCCGAATCGATGACGCGCCGCGCAAGTAGGCTGAACACGCCGCCTGATGAACTCTCCTTCCGCAGTGAGCCGTCAACCGCCCTGCATGCGTATGCATCGGGCTCGGAGTTCGTCTCGGCCGGAGTTAGCACCGGGCAGACACGTCTGCAGCGCCCGCACTCTGTGCAGCGTGACGGATCCACCTCCGGATACCAGAACCCATGGCAATCGGCCACCATGTCGATGGCCTCATCCGGACACACCACTGCACATGCGTAGCAACCTACACAGAGATCGCCTATGTCTACGTAGTTGGTTATCTGGCTCACTCCCGCCATGACGGTCGACCCTATCGCGCTGCTGACTTGAGGCGCCTCAGCCCACGGGCGAGTGGCTTGCCAATGATGTCGCGTTCGGCGTCATTCATACCAGAGAACCACATACATACGCCGTACACCGCCACATACGCCACACCCCATGCCGCCAACTGCCTCACACCCTGTAGGTCCGCGAAGCGCATGATGGCCGCCCCGACCAAGATAACTGGCACGAGTGCAGGCACGAACGCCACGATACCCTTCCAGAAGTACGCCATGTCCAGGCCCACTCGTCTCGAGTAGTACCAGTTCATGATCAGTCCGTTGCCCAACAACAACGCCGCCGCGGTACCCAGTGCGGCCCCCACACCACCGAAGCGCTGCGCAAGGGGAATCGACAGCGCGACGTTCGCCACCGCAATGCCGAGGTAAAGCCACGAACGGAACTGATGCATGTTCTTGGCCTGCTGAATCTCGATGCCAAGATTCTGGATCAACGGGATTGTGACCGGCACAACCAGGAGCAGCATGATCGGATAGGCACCCACATAATCCAATCCTGCCCACATCCCGATGAACGGGCGGCCGAATACCACAAGGCCCGAACATACGAGCATCAGTATCAGAAACTGAATTCGGCCAACACGGGTGAACAGACGCGTGAGCTCGGTGTTGTCGTCCGTCGCTACGACTATGCGGTTCACCCGAGGAGCAAAGACACTCGAGACCGTATTGGATAACGATAGATAGTAGGTACTGAGTTGGGCTGCCAGCGCGTACACGGCGACAGCAGCCGTGCCGCCGAATCTCCCAAGGATGAACTTGTCCACATTCCAGTTTGCTTGATCAACAACCATGTTGATGAAAATGAATGATGAGAACACACCGACCTCGAGCAAGAGCGCTAGGTTGAACCCCCTGAGCGAGATGCGCATGTTGATGCGCCCAACGCAGTAGGCGACATTGATTGCCGCAACCATGAGAGCCACTGCCGCTGCAACCACCGCCATGCCCACCGACTTGTAACCGGCAACCAGCACCAGCACCATGAGCGCAGGCGTGCTGACCACTCGGATGAGATCAAGCGCTCGCCGAAAGACAAACCGCTCGTTTGCAGTCACAAACGAGCTGAACACACTAGCTGGAAACGAGATTGCCACGGTCAACGTCATCACACCTATCAGGATCCTTGCGGTATCGAGCTCCTGAGGCGTGAGCTTGCTACCAAGTACGAGCCGGGCGTTTGCCACCAGCACCGCACCCACCACGACCGTAATCATGCCGATTACAAGGAAGACCACGAGGAAGAGTCCGTTTAGCTGAGCAACTTCGTTCTCGGACTCGCTCGCGGCCGCTCGGGCATAGAACCGTATGTATGCGCCAGCAAAGCCGAAGCTCAGCAGCTGGAGGTAGCCCACCACCGATGCCACGAGCTGGTAGAGTCCCCACTCGCTTTGACCGAGCAAGCGCAGCATGAAGGGCGTGTAGACAAGCGAGATGAGGATGCCGAGCCCCATCGACAGGTACGAAAGCAGCACGCCCCACTTGAGCTGGTTCAACGAATCGCTCCATTGGTTCTCGACAGATTGACATGCCAACAGTGGATGAACGCCCTGCGTCTAAGGATAGTGGAATTGGAGTAGCGCGTGCGGCGGCGCCGGATTTCTTGGACACAACTTCGTACAGTATCCGTGTCCGAGAGAAAGTGCGACATTCTGTGACCGTTCGCGTGGGTAATGGCCGCAGCCGAAGCTCGTCTCTACCCCAGGTACGCCGACACGATGGCGAACACTCCGAAGATGATGAAGAACGTCCCGGACAGCACACGCAGCGTCCTCTCCGGCATCTTCTTGCCGAGGAGCCGGCCCACCGCAATGGCAACGGCGTCGGCCGCGACCATTCCCACGGTCGAACCGAGCGTCACGGCCCAGAAGCGAGCCATCTCGGTCGTCTCGGTGGGGCCAAGGCCGGTAGATTCGAGGAAGCTTTGGACAGCCGGCCCCGCATCCTTGAGGTAGGTCACGAGGGCGAGTCCGGGGTCAGCGGCGATCGTGAGTGTCATGATCTGCGTCTTGTCACCGAGCTCGGCGAAGAAGAACGCGACGGTCGTGGCAATGATCGGACCGAACCGACCCGCTCCGCGTTCGGCCTCGGACTCATCTATCGAATCGCCGCGCAGCGTCCAAATCCCGAAGCCGATGAACAGGACGCCGCTGAGCCACGGAAGCATCGCTTGGGGGATGAATCCGCCCAGGGCCTGGCCTGCCAGTGCCGTGAAGAAGTGAACGACGAAGGTGGCGATGAGAATGCCGAGAAGAACCTGCCACGCCTTGTAGCGGGTCGCGAGAGTCATCGCCATGAGCTGCGACTTGTCGGCCAGCTCACCGATCATGATCAAGACGAACGCGATGGCGAACATGTATCCCACGGGTACCTCAGATCGTCTTTGCGCCGGAGAACACAAGAGACCTCCGACGAACGCGCGCCTCGTGCCGGTGCATGAGGACGTCACATCCGCCAAAGGTCTCGCGTAGACGCTTGCTTAGAGTCCGGTCGCACCGGGGCCCGTGAGCCCAGCATGTCGATGCGACCTCTCCGCCTGATCGGCGAAGATCACTACTCCCCTTCAGCTGAACACAGGCTAGCAACCACCCTGCAGCGGGTCAAACTCCCGCCGCGGGGTGACCTCAATACCTGATATCACCCGCTACCTACGACGCCTCGTCAAGCGCCTCTGCGAACTGGCTGTTGTAGAGGTCGCAGTAGAAACCCTGGGCTGCCATGAGCTCTTCGTGGTTGCCCTTTTCGATGATGCGCCCTTCATTCATCACGATGATCGTGTCCGCGTTGCGGATCGTCGAGAGACGATGCGCGATCACGAAGCTCGTGCGGCCCTTCATGAGTTTGGCCATTGCCGCCTGGATCATCACCTCGGTACGCGTGTCGACCGAGCTCGTGGCCTCGTCGAGGATGAGCACCTCGGGGTCGGCCAGGAACGCGCGGGCGATGGTGAGCAACTGGCGCTCGCCTGCGGAGATGTTCGAGGCTTCGTCGGCCAGTACCGTGTCATACCCGTCCGGTAGTGTGCGTACGAAGTGATCGACGTAGGCGGTCGACGCCGCAGCACAGATCTGTTCCTCGGTCGCATCCTCGCGCCCGTAGGCGATGTTCTCGCGAATCGTGCCCTGGAACAGCCACGTGTCCTGCAGCACCATGCCGAAGGTACGGCGCAGATCCTCGCGAGCGATGTCGCGTATGTCGATGCCGTCGACGGTGATTCTACCTTCGTCGATCTCGTAGAAACGCATGAGTAGGTTCACGAGCGTGGTCTTGCCCGCACCGGTGGGGCCGACGATGGCGACCGTGCTGCCCGGTTTCGCGTCGAGGCTCAGGTTCTCTATGAGCGGGGTGTCGGGTTCGTAGCGGAACGAGACGTCCTCGATCGCGATGTGCCCGTTGACGTGCTCGAGTCCCACGGCGTTGGCGATATCGGGGGTCTCCTCGGCCTCATCGAGCAGCTCGAACACCCGCTCGGCGGATGCAACGGTCGACTGCAGCACGTTGGCGATGCTTGCCGTCTGAGCGATGGGCTGGGTGAACTGACGTGAATACTGGATGAACGCCTGCACGTCACCGAGTGAGATCGTGCCTCTGGTGATGCCGAGCCCGCCGACGACCGCAATGGCCACGTAGTTCAGGTTGTTGATGAAGTTCATCGAAGGCATGATGATGCCCGAGATGAACTGGGCCTTGAAGCTCGCCTGGTAGAGCTTCTCGTTCTCCTCGTCGAAGATCTCGATCGCTTCTTCCTGGCGACCGAACACCTTCACGATGCTGTGACCGGTGAACATCTCCTCGACGTGACCGTTGAGGGTGCCCGTAGACGCCCACTGGGCAGCGAACTGCTTCTGCGAGCGCTTCGCGATCATGATCGTGACCACGACAGAGATCGGTATCGTCACCAGGGAGATCAGCGCCAGCAGCGGGCTGATCCACAGCATCATGCCGAGAACACCGATGATGGTGAGCACGGCCGTGATGATCTGGGTGAGGCTTTGCTGCAGCGTCTGCGCGATGTTGTCGATGTCATTAGTGACACGCGAGAGCAGGTCACCACGCGCATGCCCGTCGTAGTAGCTAAGCGGCAACCGCGCGAGCTTCTCATCGACCTGCTTTCGCAGCTGATAGACGCTTCGCATCGCGACACCCGCCATGAGGTACTGCTGCAGCCAGGCCAGCAGCGCGCTCAACGCGTACACGAGCGCGACGATCATGAGGATGCGGCGGACTTCTGCGAAATCCACACCCTGACCGGGCGTGACGTTCATGTTCGCCAGCATGTCGGCGAGCTCGGTCTCGCCAGCGGCGCGCAACCCTTCGACCGCCTGGTCTTTGGTCACTCCGGGGGGCATCCGCTCGCCCATCTGCTGCCCGATGACTCCTTCGAAGACGCGGTTCGTGGCATTGCCAAGCATCTTGGGCCCGGCGATGCTGAACGCGACGCTTGCGATGCCCAGAACCAGCACGATCACCAGGATGACCGCCTCTGGCTTGAGGTAGCCCGCCAGACGTTTGAGCGACGCCTTGAAATTCCTTGGTTTGGCGGTCGGGCCGCCCAAGCCCATGTGGCGTCCGGGACCGAATCCCGGGCCACCGCCCGGTCGACGCGGAGGCGTGGTGTCCTTGGTATCCGGGCTCATGCGACCTCCTCCTCACTCAACTGCGAGTAGACGATCTCCCGATACGTCTCGCAGGATTCCATCAGTTCAGCGTGCGTGCCCATGCCCACAACGGCACCTCTGTCGAGGACGATGATTCGTGTGGCGTCCATGATCGTGCTGACACGTTGGGCAACGATGAGCACGGTCGCCTCGGCGATCTCATGTTTGAGTGCAGCACGCAGTCTGGAGTCTGTCTTGAAGTCGAGTGCCGAGAAGCTGTCATCGAACACGTAGACTTCGGGACGCTTCACGAGTGCCCGCGCGATCGCGAGGCGCTGGCGTTGACCGCCTGAGACGTTCGTGCCGCCCTGGGTGATCGGCGCTTCGAGCCCTTCGGGCATCTCGGTGACGAACTTCTTGCCCTGTGAGACCTCGAGCGCGCGCCAGAGTTCTTCTTCGGTAGCGTCCTCCTTGCCGTAGCGAAGGTTGCTCGCGACTGTGCCGCTGAACAGGAACGCCCTCTGGTGCACGAAGCCGATCTTGTCCCATAGCCGATCGCGGTTGAAGTCGCGAACGTCAACTCCGTCGATGAGGATCTGGCCGCCCGTCACGTCGTAGAAACGCGGAATGAGGTTGATCAGCGTCGACTTGCCGCTGCCGGTACTGCCGATGATCGCCGTAGTCTCACCCGGGCCAGCCGTGAACGACACATCGTGAATGACGGGGTCCTCGGCGCCGGGGTAACGGAACTCGACATCGCGGAACTCGATGAGCCCGAGCTGGGCCGACTCGACCGCCGGCGTTAGGGGATCGTTGACAGTCGGCTCGGTGTCGAGCACTTCCTTGATGCGCTCAAGCGAGGCGGCGGCACGAGGAATCATCACGAACATGATGACCGCCATCATCACCGACATGAGGATCTGCATGATGTAGGAGAGAAAGGCCGTCAGGTTGCCGATCGGCATCGCGCCGCTGTCTACGCGGTACGCGCCGAACCAGATGATGGCGACCGTTGAGAAGTTGAAGATCGCCATAAGCACCGGCATCATCAGCGCGAAGAGCCGGGTCACCTTGAGCTGCGTGCCCGTGAGGTCCAGGTTCGCCTCGTCGAATCGCTCTTCTTCGAACGTGGTGCGCACGAACGCCCGTATCACGCGCACGCCCGCAAGCTTCTCGCGCATGACGAGGTTCACGCGGTCCACCTTGAGCTGCATCGCCTTGAACAGCGGTAGCGCCGCCCGTAGCATGAGGCCGATTATCACCGCCATGATCGGGATGATCACCGCGATCATGGACGACAGGACTACGTCCTGCCGAATCGCCATGATGATGCCGCCGACCGCCATGATCGGAGCAAGGATCATGACGTTGAGCGCCATGACCACCACCATCTGGACCTGCTGGACATCGTTGGTGTTGCGAGTGATAAGCGACGGGGCACCGAACTGGTTGAGTTCGGTTTGCGAGAAAGCCTGCACGCGACGGAACAGCGCGCTGCGCACGTCTCGGCCGAACGCCATTGCGGTGCGCGAGCCAAAGTAGACGGCGACGATCGAACCGATGCCAAGCAGCGCGGTCACGAGGAGCATGATGCCGCCGGTGCGCCAGATGTAAGGTACGTCGCCCTTGATGACGCCGTCGTTGATGATGTTTGCGTTGAGTTCAGGTAGGTAGAGGTTGGCGATCGCCTGCACGAACAGCAAAGCGATCACGAGAGCAATCGCCTTGCGGTATGGCCGCAGGTAGTCCACCAGCAATCGGATCATGTGCGGGGCCTTTCTGTGATGGTGTCATGGTGCGCCGGCGCAAGGCCGGTCTCGGTGGTTCGCGTGTCGCTACAGCGCGGCATTGAGGTTCTCCTCTACGTACCGAAGAAGGCGCTCGAGCTCACGTTGGTCATCCTCGGACATGTCGCCCACGGTCGTCTCAACGACGCCGGCGTGAACCGCCTGAAGCTTCGAGTGGAGTGCCCGACCCGCATCAGTCAGGTAGATGTGCACGTAGCGCTGATCTTGCTTGTCGGCTCTCCGCTCGAGCAGTCCGGCCTTCTCCATCTTCCTGAGCATGATGGTGACCGTCGGGCGTCTCACGTTCAGCACATCGGCCAAGTCACTCGGACTCATGCCCTCGTGCTCGCTTAGCACCCAAAGCGAGAACGCTTGCCCGAAATGAGCGTCTTGCTCGCCAAGCTTGCGCATCATGAGCTGCTTCTGAGCGTGCATGACGCCACGCATCGCGTGGAAGACGCGGTACGGCGGAGGAGTGTTCTCGTCGATCGTTACCTCCGGCAGGTTCACCGGGGGATGCGGGCGGTGCGCGCGGCGGTGCATGTCGTGTGGGTTCATTCGGAATCCTCGCGTATGACTAACCAGTAACCATGCTAACTATTAGCATGCTAATTGGTCATATGCAAGAGCTGTGCCGAAGCTGCGGATCCCGCCCCTGCTCCCCGGTCACTCGTTGTTTCGCGTACCGTTCAGGCGCAGTCCAGAACCTGCAGGACCGCCTGAAGGTCGACGCCTCCCACGCACGCGACGCGCGCGCCCACTAGCACGATGGGGAATTGGCTACCGGCGACCATCTCGTCCACGACAGCGGTGACAGCATCCTGGGGAAGTTCCCCGAGACCGGCTTCCACAACCTCGATGAAGTCCGCGCATGCAGCGGTCAGACCCTGCTCGAGGGTAGCCGCCAACGGCTCGGTTGGCATCCCGCAACTGCCTCCGGCGGTCTCAAGTTCCGTCTCACCGGTCAGACCGACCGGGTACTGGATCGTGCTGCCTCAACTGGTGACGTCGTTGACGATGGTGACGCGTGCTCCACTCATCTGTCGACCTTTCTGCGATCGATTCGTCTGCAGCATCCATAATAGCCCCTGGGGTATCCGACTCGCGACCCATCTCCCGCGCAAGGACGACAGGTGTCTCGTGAATGACTACTGGGTGAGAGCGCTCGTCTCAGACAACGCTGCTCGTCGTGAAACGCTGCGTCCCTCAGTTGAGCCGCGAGCCCACTATCCGAGCTACCTCGGCTTTGTCGCAATTGCCGCCCGTCTGGGCCACGACTAGCCCGATAGCTCGTCCCATGTCGCGCTTCTCGGCGAAGGAATTCTCGGCGAACACCCGATCGACGATTGCCTCGAGTTCCTCGCCTGAGACCTGCGCGGGCAGGTACGCCTCGAGAATATCGACCTGCTGCTGCAGAAGCGCGGTGCGCTCGGCGTTCGTGTCGGCCTTGATCGAGCCTTCCAGTGTCTCGCCGGTTTGCTTCAGCACCTTCTTGAGCGTGGACGTGACCTCATCATCGGTGAGTTCGCGCCCGCTCTCTTTCTCCTTGACATCAATATCGTTCTTGACGATGCGCAGAATCGACAGCCGCGTCTTGTCCTTCGCGCGCATGGCTGCTGTGATCTCATCGGTGATGAACTTCTTGTCCATGGGGACACTCCTCGGCATCGAGTTCGGCCAGCGCCACCATCATGATACCGTCTGGGAGTCACATGGAATCGCGCCTTCCCAATCGACTCGCGATCCTGAAGCAGATCGACGGGGGCTCTCGCTTCTGGGCGGAAGGGAATCGAAGTATGCAGACTGTCGCAATCATGAGTGGCAAAGGTGGCGTCGGGAAGTCGTTCGTCGCTATAGGCCTCGCATCGGCTCTCCAGCGTCGTACCGGTGCTGTGGGCATCTTGGACGCCGATATCACCGGCGCATCGGTCCCACACCTGCTTGGCGTGCCGAAAGGCCCACGCGCAGACGCCGAGGGGAAACTGCTTCCGGGTATCAGCCCCGACGGAATCAAGGTTGCATCCATGAGCCTCCTGCTCCCCGCCGACAACAAAGCCGTCATCTGGCGAGGACCCATGATCTCCAACGCCATCGGCCAGCTTTTCAATGACACGAAATGGGGAGAGCTGGAGTACTTGATCGTGGACCTGCCCCCCGGCACCTCTGATGCCGCACTAACGGTTCTCGACTCCATCAAACCCGACGGCGTCGTTGTCGTATCCACGCCACAAGACATGGTCACCAACGTCGCTCACAAGTCCCAGGACATGGCGCAAGTAATCGGCACGAACGTCCTCGGCCTGGTAATGAATATGGCGTACACGACGTGCCCGCATTGCAACGAGCGCATCGATCTCTTCGGCCCGCTCGCCGAGCCCAAGCAAGACGATCTGCCGCGCCTCGCGACACTGCCGCTCGTAGCCGATTGGGCCGCACACGCCGACGCCGGACGCTCGGCACAGGTCGCGATCGACGAGTTCGACGCTTTGGCCGAACAGGTGCTGGCGGCGCTCGGAGCGTAGCGAGCCCGATCGAGGAGGGAGTCACATTGCCTCACGACGACGAAGACCTGATGGCCAAGTACCGTCGGCAGCAGCGTCGCACCATGATTGTCGTGTTCGGGTCCCTGATTCTGATTGTTGGACTCGTCATCGGTTTCGCACTCGTGATCAACGCCAACAAGCCCGAACCCCAGGGAGCTGTAGCCGTGACATACGAGTCATATCAAACCGCGTGGGAATCCGCGATGGCCAAGGCCGGAGTCGAGGCCACCTTCCCCGTCGATCCCGTCAACCTCGCCGACGTGCAAGCCACCGGCATGCAAGATTTCTCGGCGACTTTCACAGCCGAGGAAATCACCGCGCTACTCGTCATGTATCCGTTCGAGTACGACTCCAAGGAGGGAACCGTGGCCTTGCAGGACTCGGACGTGAGCTTCCCGGCGCCTGGTCGAGGTGGCTTCACCGGCCGTCTGGCCGCACAAGGGAGTCGCTACAAAGTGCAAGCGGAGGCACCCGTAGCGCTCGAAGGCGGCAAAATCGCGGTGAGCTCCGAGGGCTCCGTGCTCAAAGTCGAGGGCTTCGGCGTAGGCGGCGACAAGCGCGATCAGGCGCTCGCGTTCGTGGAGGACTACCTGAACGCACTTCTGGCCGCGGCACCGAGACTCACGATCACGAGCGCCGAGATCGTCGAGGGCGGCGTGCAAGTCGACGGCACGTGCCCGGTCAGCCTGGAACACCCCGCCCCCATCGCAACCGAGTAGCGGCGCAAGCTCACTCTGCCACAGACGCGCCCGACCGCTATACTGCTTCTCGGTTCGCGTTGGCTCGAAAGAACGAGCCACGCAAGATGGCACCGGGAGGCGCCATGTTCAACACCATCATCGAGCCGTTTCGCATCAAGGTCATCGAACAGATCAAGATGACCACTCCGGATGAGCGCAAAGAGATGATCGAAGCCGCCGGCTTCAACATCTTCAAGCTGCGTTCCGAAGACGTGATCATCGACCTGCTCACCGATAGCGGCACAGGCGCCATGAGCGCCAACCAGTGGGGCGGCGTCATGCGTGGCGACGAGTCCTATGCCGGAAGTCCGTCGTACTTCCACTTCTACGACTCGGTCCACGACATCACCGGCTTCGAGCACATCATCCCGACACACCAGGGCCGCGCCGCCGAGCGCATCCTGTTCTCGGTCATGTGCAACGAGGGCGATGTGGTGCCCAACAACAGCCACTTCGACACCACACGAGCCAACGTCGAGTTCCGAGGCGCAGTGGCTCTGGACCTGCCCTCGCCCGAGCTGGCCGACATGGACTCGGACCACCCGTTCAAGGGCGACATGGACGTCCCGCGCCTGCGCGAGACGTTCGCCGAGTACGGCCCCGACCGCATCCCGCTCGTCATGCTCACCGTCACCAACAACTCGGGCGGCGGACAGCCGGTCTCGATGGCCAATATCCGCGAGGTCTCCGCGATTTGCGCCGAGTACGACACGCCGCTCTACCTCGACGCGTGCCGTCTGACCGAGAACGCATACTTCATCAAGACGCGCGAGCCCGGATACGCCGAGAAGACCGTGCGGCAGATCGTCCGCGAGATGTGCGATCTGACCCAGGGCTGCACGATGAGCGCCAAGAAGGACGCGATCGTGAACATGGGCGGCTTTCTCGCCACGCGTGATGCCGAGCTGGCGCGCGAGGAGCAGAACCTGCTTATCCTCACGGAGGGCTTCCCCACCTACGGCGGCCTGTCGGGGCGCGACCTCGAAGCGATCGCCATCGGGATGCAAGAGGCTGTCGATGAGGACTACCTGAACTACCGCATCGTCTCGACCCACTACGTGGGCCAGCACCTGCGCGATGCCGGAGTTCCGCTGCTGTGGCCTCCGGGCGGACACGCGATCTACCTGGATGCGGCGCGCTTCGCCGCGCACCTCGAGCCCACCCAGCTGCCCGGAATCTCGGTCGCAATCGCGCTGTACCTGCTCGGCGGGGTGCGCGCCTGCGAAATCGGCACGCTGATGTTCGGGCACCGCGATGCCGACACGGGCGCAGAAGTCGCAGGACCGCGCGAACTGGTGCGCCTGGCGATTCCTCGGCGGGTCTACACGCAAAGCCACATGGACTACGTCATCGAGGTCGTCATCAAGGCCTTCGAAGAGCGCGACTCGCTGCCCGCCTACCGCATCGTGGAGCAGGCGCCGTTCCTGCGTCACTTCTCGGCACGGCTGGAGCCGGTGGCATAGCGCACCACCGGCTCCTATTTGAAGCGACGGGGCAGCTCATCCACGTCGCGCTATGACCCGCATCGCACTACTGACTCGGTGTCGAGCCATCCATGGCTGCAGGCGGGGGTCCATCGGGGCCACCTTGACCGCCCAGCGGCATCGGGTCGGTCGACGTGACCATCTCCTCGAGCCGCGTGCGCAAGTCTTCAAGAATCTCGGTCTTGCGGTCCTCGTCGATGCGGCCTTCATCAACATCGGCCTGAAGCTGCTCGGTCGTCTTCTCGATGACCGTGTCAATCACCGTGTCGATGTCGACGCCCTCACTCTCGGCGATTTGAGCGAGTGACTGGCCGTCCTGACGCATCGTGCGAATCTCGTCGATGTCGATGTCCGAGAGATCGGCGAGCACGGACTCGGCGGACACTCCGCCTGACATGCCGCCGCGTCCACCATGGCCTCCGCTACCTCGCTCAGGGAGCGCATCGGTCGAAGACAGCCGCTCGTCCAGCGTGGACTCGAAGTCCTCGACTGCAGCATCCTTGACCTCGTCGGTGCTGACGCCCTCGGATGTTGCGATATCCGCGAACGACTCGCCGTCGTTGCGGCGGTCGATGACATCACTGTCGTCGAGACCGGTGATGTCCGCCACGACCTTTGCGAGACCGCCACCTGCACGCGCAACGGCCCCGCCCACCAGGGCGAGCGGCGTCGACGTGTCCTCGGCAGGCTCTCCGTATGCGTAGCCGATCCCACCGAGGACCAGCACCGTAGCGAGCGCACTCGTCGCTACAATCCTCATCTTGTGTTTCTCCATGTTCGAACCTCCTGCAGTGTGGGGAATCTTACGCTTCAAAGTCTGTCAGCCCAGAGAGGCCGTCGCGTCGGCCACAGGGTGTCATCTCGTCTGCAACCCAGGTCGTATGCGGCACGGTGCACGTAGTCCGCGCGGTGAAGTGCGCTATGCCTTGCGAAAGACGGCGCGGAACACGGGGCCCATCGTGAAGACGCGCTCCTCGGAGCGGGAGACGAACTCGAACCCGGCATCCTCGGCCAGGCCGCGTGCATCATCGAAGGTGATGCCGTGCGGTGGCTTGAGCGGCTCGCGCATGAACAGGCGACCTCCCGGGCGAAGTGCCGAGGCGACGTTTCGCAGCAGCCGCGCACGCTCGCCAGCACCGACGTCGTGCAGCATGAAGTGGACGTTCGCTGCATCAAACGACGCGGGCACGAGCTGTGCCTGCGCGCCGTTGCCTACGACGTACTCGACGTTGGGAAGCTCGCCGAGGTAGCCCCGAGCGATCTTGGACCAGCGTTCGGATATCTCGAGCGATACGACGCTTCCTTCGGGAACAAGCAGCGCCAGCTGATGCGTGCACCCTCCCGAGCCGGCTCCGACATCGAGCACACGCTCGGTAGGTTGCAGACCGAGCCCGGCGAAGTAGCGGCGATAGTTCTCGCGACCCAGGCCGTGCACGAGCACGCGATCGAGAAGACGGGTGAGCGGATCGGTCGACGGCACGGACACTTCTCGGGGCCCTCCCCTTTCTTGAACGCGTTCCGGACCCATGATACGGCACGCCCCCACGGACAGAACCGTGTGCCGACATCGTGTACGCTTCGATGTGGCGCCGCAACGAGAAGCCGCCGATCATGATGCCATTCGAGCCAACCTGGAGCATCCTGACAACGTGAGCGAGCGAGAAGAGAACACGGTCGGCCCCGATCAGCGCAAGAACCGCATCCCGCGCAACGTCCGCGCACTCGGGATCCTCAGCCTGCTCACCGACGCCTCGTCCGAGATGGTCTACCCGATCTTGCCGCTCTTTCTGACCAACGTGCTCGGCGCTCCGGTGGCGGCAGTCGGGCTCATCGAATCGGTCGCCGAGGCGACCGCCAGCCTCACGAAAGTGGTCAGCGGCTGGCTTTCCGACCGGGCGGGTCGGCGCAAACCACTCGTGGTACTCGGCTACTCGCTATCCAACCTCGTGAAGCCGCTGCTGGTTTTCGCCAACGGCTGGCCGATGGTCCTGGCACTGCGCTTCGCAGACCGACTCGGCAAGGGCATTCGAACCGCACCGCGCGATGCGCTCATCGCCGACTCCTCGACCGAGGCGCACAGGGGCCGCGACTTCGGAGTTCACCGCGCGCTCGACACCGTCGGCGCCGCAATTGGTCCGCTGGTAGCCTGGGCGATCCTCACGCTCGCACCTGACGGCTACCGCACGATCTTCCTCGTCTCGGCGATTCCCGGCACGCTCGCCATCGTGTTTGCGGTGTTCGTCGTGCGAGACATACGCCACGTGCCAAGCGCGATGCCCGGTGCCGACGGGACCCCACAGCCATCGACACCCCATCCTCCACTGCGCCTCCGCCACCTGGGTCGCCCGTTCGCGGTGTTCACAGCGGTGAGTTCGCTGTTCGCTCTGGGCAACTCGAGCGACGCGATGCTCGTACTGCGGGCGCAGAACGTGGGTATGGCTCCAGCGCTGATCCCGCTCGCCTACTTCGTCTTCAACGTGGTGGGCTCGCTCGCCTCCACGCCCATCGGCATCAGGTCCGATCGCGTGGGTCGCCGAAGAGTCCTGGTTGCAGGGTTCGCCGGCTACGCAATCGTCTACGCGGGGTTCGCGCTCATGAACGCGCCCGTGGCCGCCTGGGTGTTGTTCGCCCTGTACGGCATCCCGTATGCCATGACCGAGGGGATCACTCGCGCCTACGTCGTCGACCTCGTCGACCCGGCCGTGCGCGCGACCGCCATCGGAGGCTACACGTTCGTGCTGGGCATCGCCGCACTGCCGGCGAGCCTGGTTGCCGGGCTGCTGTGGGACGCAGTCGGACCGGCCGCGCCATTCTGGCTCAGCGCAGTGCTCATGGCAGCAGCCTCGGTGGCGTTGGCGGTGACCGGCAGAGGACGCGCTGGCGATTCCTCACACGAAATCGCGGTGATTTGAGAGAAACGCCGACGCGCATCTGACCGAGATGTACGTCTCCCGTCCCGCTGGTCGGAATTACCTCTATTCCATCTGTTGCACCCCTCTCAGCTGTGCTACTACTTGTAGAAAGGGGTGTGTGTCGCCAGACCGACGGCGCACAGATGCTTGACTATCCGAGAGGGAGGCACCGTGTCCGCAGACAAAGGGAGATTTCGTCCTGCCCGCTATGTTCGAGTACTACTAGCGGCAATATTCGTCGTCTCGATGATGTCGTTCACGGGAACGGCATCCGCACAGTGGGTGCAAGATTCCATCGAACGAGTGACCACGACATCCGGCACGCTGATGGATGGTGATTCCCAGTTCGCCCGCGTCAGCGGCAACGGTCGCTACGTGGTGTTCCACACGGACGCGACCAACGTCATACCCGCAGGAACCCCGGAGGATGGATCGGGCGACTGGCCCGACTACGATGGCGCAGATGAAGACGAAGAGAACAACGTCTTCCTCTACGACCAGGAGACCGGGAAACTCGAGCTGATCAGCGTCTCGACCGGCGGAGAACTCGGGAACGGCTGCTCGACCAAGCCTTCCGTGAGTGCCGATGGTCGATACGTGGTGTTCCAGTCGAGCTCCGACAACCTCACCGCCGACGATGTGAACGAATCGGCAGACATCTTCCTGCGCGATCGCGTTGCCAAGACCACTATCTGTGTTAGCAAGCGCGACGGCAGCATCGACCCAGGCGACTCCGATGACGAGTGCGCCGACTGGCCGCAGATAAGCGCGGATGGCACACGCATCACCTACCGCTCGGCCGCAATTGACATAGTGCCGGGTGCTGAGGTCAACTGCCCCAACATCTTCGTTTACGACGTAGCCCTACGCACCACGAAAATCGCCAGCGTCTCGAACGACGGCGACGTTCCCGACGACGCGACACACTGGCCGACACTTTCCGGAAACGGTCGGTATGTGGCCTTCCGCGGCCATGACGAATTGGCCGACGACAGTCAAGATGACGGCTCCTGCTATCCTCAGGTCTTTGTGCGTGATCTCAAGGACGGAAAGACGACGCTTGCGAGTGTCTCGCTTGATGGCTACACGAGTGAGGGTCAGTCGCGTTGGCCGTCACTGAGTTCGGATGGTCGCTACATCGCCTTCCAGTCTAGCGCTGGCGACCTCGTCGAAGACGACAACAACGGCGACTCCGATATTTTCGTGCGCGACCTCGTGGATGGCGTGACGACACGAGTCAGCGTCGCCCTCGACCCCGCTGAAGAGGCTGACAACTGCTCCCGGAACCCGGCGATCAGCGCCGACGGTCGGTACGTGACCTTCTCGTCCTGGGCGTCGAACCTCGTCGACAACGACACCAACGACTCCGAAGATGTCTTCGTGTACGACATGACGACGGGCGAGACCGATCTCCTGAGCGAGGACTACCCCAGCCAAAACGACTCTGACGAGGACTTCGGCAAGCCCTCGATCAGCTCCAACGGATACACGATTGCCTTCCATTCGGATGCTGAAGTAGGAGGCGACACCTACTCGCACATCTACGTCACCAACAGGGAACTCGACTACGAGCCTGTCCCCGTTGCAGGGTCCAATCGATTCGCTACGTCCGTCGCGGCCTCAAAAGAGGCGTTCCCGGACGGCGCAGACGATGTGGTAATCGCGACCGGCCGCAATTGGCCTGACGCTCTTGGTGGTGCTGCGCTAGCAGGAGCGCTCGATGCACCGGTACTGCTCGTCGATACCGATTCCGTCCCGGCAGTCATCGCAACCGAGATCAAGCGGCTCGGTGCGGATAGAGCGCTCATCCTGGGCGGCACGGACGCGGTCTCGAGCAGTGTTGAGACCGCCCTGCGCGGAATGAAACTCTCGGTCAAGCGAATGGGCGGCGCAACACGCTACGAGACCGCCGAGCTGATCGCAGCCCGTACGGTAGATGTCCTTGGCCCTGACTATGACGGCACTGCCTTCGTGGCAACCGGCAACAACTTCGCGGACGCCCTGTCTGCCAGCCCGCTTGCCTGCGCCGGCGGATGGCCGGTCTATCTCTCCGGCAAGAACAGCGTTTCCGCCTCGACACTCGCTGCCATGAAAGCGGCAGGCGTGAAGAAGGCCATACTTCTGGGCGGCGATGCTGCGGTTACCCCCCAGACCTCGGTAACCATCCTTGAAGCAGGCATCTCGGCGGTGCGGATCGATGGAGACACCCGGTACGAGACGGCGACCAAGATCGCCACGTACGGCGTCAACGACCTCGGTCTCAGCTGGGACGGCCTAGCCGTTACGACCGGCATCGATTTCCCCGACGCCCTCTCAGGCGGAGTGATGCAGGGTCGCAACTCCTCGGTCATGCTTCTCACCAAGCCCGACGCGCTGTCTGGCGACACCCGCGCCTGCCTGGTGATGCACGCGCACCGTATAGGGGAGGTCCGCTACCTCGGTGGACTGAATGCGGTGTCGCAGTCAGTTCGCGACAGCGTCGCAGGAATCATCAAGTAGACCCAACCACAACGCATGACAAGAAGGGGCTCCCGTCTGGGGGCCCCTTCTCTATGTATGACCACGCGGGACTGGGCGCGAACCTACTTCCCTGCGCTGAACGAGTAGCGGCTCCGTCTCCAAATCGCTAGTCGCTTGTGTGGCTCATCCCTTTGCCCGGCACCGTAAGTGTGAATACTGATCCGACCCCGACCTCGCTGCTGACGGTGACTTCACCGCCGAGCATCTCCGCATACACCCGCGAAAGTGCCAGGCCCAGACCAGTTCCCTTCGATTTCGCCGTGCCCGGAATCTCGATCTGAGTGAACGCATCGAAGACGCGCGACAGATCCGCAGGTTCGATTCCGGGGCCGGTATCCTGGACCGAGAGCACGAGAGATCCGTCACCAGGCCTCTCGCAGCGCACGACAACACGCCCGGTCACGGTGAACTTGATCGCGTTGCTCAGCAGGTTGAGTAGCACGTGTTTGACCTTAGCCGGATCGGAGCGCAACTTCTCGCCTCGGCCGAGTGACTCAACGGATATCTCGAGTCCCCGCTCCTTGGCCAATGGCCGCATCATCTCGACCGCTTCTCGAACGAGTGCGTCGGGATCGAATGCCTTCAAGTGAAAGACCGTCTCTCCGGCCTCGATCTTGGCAATATCGAGCACATCGTCGATGAGCGAGAGCAGGTATCGCCCGCTGTTGTTGACCATGTCGACCTGGCGCTGCTGCTCCTCGTTCAGTGGACCCGCCATTCCGTTGCCCAACGTGCCAGAGAAACCGATGACCGAGTTCAAAGGCGTCCGGAGCTCGTGGCTCATGTTCGCCAGGAAGATCCGCTTGGCCTCGTTGGCCTCCTCGAGCCCGATATTGGCCTCGACGAGGTCCCTCGTACGCTCCGCGACAAGTTCCTCCAGATGATTCTTGTGCGCTTCGAGCTCTTGCTCGGCCGCTATCCGACGTTCGATCTCTTGCTCGGCAACGCGGAGACTTTCACGAACCTGAGCTACCTCCATGAAGATCGCCAGGGCGGGACGGCTCTCGATCTCCGCACCCTTTGCGCTGTTCTGCCAGGCGAGATAGCCGTAGAGGAGCGGGCCGGCGAACGTCGCCACGATCACACGCGTGGCGAGCGTGCCCGACATGATGCTCAAGTAGGCGGGTGTGCCCGCGAAGGCGCCCGTTGAAAACAGCACCACGTCGAGACACATGACGCCCAGCAGAGTCAGATACGTCCTGATCCAAGTGCGAAACGGGAAGCCGGGCCTACCCAAGAGTTCCCACACAACAGCCAGGAAGACAAGATCCGCGATAGTCGCAAACACCGAAGCCGTGTTAATCCGCAGACTGGGGTGGAGGATGAACGTGGACGCGTCCTGGCCGAGCGCCAGCAGTTGCACCTGCAGCGCAGCACCAACAAGCGGAGCCAGGATGGACATGCCCGCAACCGTGAAGATCGCCGTCCGGGTCGGCCCCGGACCGTCGAACACGTACACGACAAACACGCCGAGCAGAATCGCCGTGTAGAAGACGGTCGAACCGACAAGGAACGTGAGGCCGCCGACCTCGAGACGGATGCCGATATCGGTCACCCACGACATGATCACCGTCAGGCCACCGAGCGTTGCGTAGAAAGGGCCGAGCCCCACGCGGTGACGGAGCGAGTGCACGAGAAGAACAATCAGATAGACCGTCACGGCCTCGGCAATCAAGATGAGCACATTTGCGGCGATGATCGATCACACACCTTTCTAAACGACCACGTTCATGTGTCGGCCCGAGCCCATCTGCCTGTCGCTCTTCCACTGGTGCCGCTGACTGTATCCCGTGTACCCCGTCCGATCTACCTGGAAACGCTGGAACCTTCCAAGGGAAGTGCGCAGCGAAGCCCATACCACAACATCTGCTTCACCACGTCGCACTGACAAAGGGGGCTCCCGATTGGGAGCCCCCTTTCTATGTGCTGATACCGGAAGTGCGATCGCGACTAGTTTCCGCGACGACCCCGACCGCCTCTGCGGCTGCCCCGTGAACGCGAGTTGCCGCCACCCGAACCGACCTTGGGCGCGGGAGTGGCTGTGCGCTGCGGATCAGGCACGGTGCGCTCCTTGTAGTGGAAACCGTCAAGATCCTCGCACGCCAGCACCGTGTCGAGCGTGCGCTCGATCGCGGTGAACTTCTCGAGTTCCTCGGGTGACAGGAAGCTGATCGCGCTCCCATCGGCTCCGGCTCTCGCCGTCCGACCGATGCGATGCACGTAATCCTCGGTAGTATGAGGAATGTCGTAGTTGACGACATGGGTGATCTTGTCGATGTCGATGCCGCGCGCCACAACATCGGTCGCCACAAGGACGTGCGATCGACCCGTGCGGAACGAGTGCAGCGCCTTCTCGCGTTGATTCTGCGAACGGTCTCCGTGAATCGCCTCGCTGCGCACGCCTCTCTTGGACAGCTGTCGGCTCACTCGATCCGCGCGATGCTTGGTGCGGGTGAACACGAGCGTGCGCGATCCGTGGTTGCGGGCGAGCAGCTCAACGAGCAGATCGGTCTTCTGCGTGTTGCACACCGGGTAGACGGTCTGGTCGACATTATCGACCGGCTTGGCCGGAGGTGAGGTCTCGATGCGAACGGGGTCGGTGAGTACCGAGTTGACGACCTTGATGACCTCTGGAGCCATCGTTGCGCTGAAGAGCAGGTTCTGGCGCTTGGCGGGAAGCAGCGCCAGGATGCGGCGCACGTCCGGCCAAAAACCCATGTCCAGCATGCGATCGGCCTCGTCGAGCACGACGGTCTCGACATGGGACAGGTCGATGGCGCCCTGGGAATGCAGATCGAGCAGGCGACCAGGACACGCGATCACGATGTCGACTCCACGCCGCAAAGCGTCGACCTGGGGCTTCTGCCCCACGCCACCGAAAATCACGGCTGCCCGGTGGTGCGTACCGCGCGCTGCGTCACGTGTAACCTCGGCTATCTGCGATGCCAACTCACGGGTGGGGGTGACGACAAGCGCCCGAACGCCACGCTTGGTCGGAATCCGTTGCAGCATCGGCAACACGAACGCCGCGGTCTTGCCGGTGCCGGTCTGCGCGACGCCAACGACATCACGTCCTGCCAGCACGTGGGGAATGGCCTCGCGTTGTATCGGGGTCGGGTCGGTGTAGCCCATCTTGTCCACAGCAGACAGAAGGCGCGGCTCAAGGCCGAGTGATTCAAACGACATTCAGTTGTCTCCTTCGAGCGTGCCGGCCAAGTCAGGCGGCACCGCGTTGCAGACGCAGTTGCTCTAGAAGGTCGTCGCCATCGGTGGCGACGCGAAGACAACCGGGTCTTTGGGAAAAGCCTTGCGCAGTGTAGCACACCGTGTGCCATGAGAGCTGCTCAGCACCCTGGTGTTCGAACACTGCCGCTCACAAGGTGGACCACGCCGACATTGGGTAGGAACCCCTTCGAGTGACGCGACGGGCCGAGAATGGCGACACCTGAGGACTCATCCGGAGGATGCAATGGCTGAAGACAAACGATTCACACGGCTCAGGCTCTACAACCTTGTGATGGGGTTGTTCCACTTCGGGCAGGGCGTGGCCATCGTAGCGCTGTCCAATGACTTCAAGCTGCCCGTGACTATCAGCCTGCTGCAGGGCCCTCCGGGCACGCCCCCGGGCTCACCGGAGACACTATTCGAGATTCCTCTTGGCCTCGCAGTGGCGGCATTCGTGTTCATGTCCGCGCTCGCGCACTTCATCATTGCCTCCCCCGGCGTCTTCGACTGGTACGTGAAGAACCTGAGGCGCGAACGCAACTACGCACGCTGGATCGAGTATGCCTTCTCATCGACTCTCATGGTCGTACTCATCGGATTGCTTCCGGGCGTCTTCGATGTGGCCGCGATTATCGGCATCGCCGGAGCCAACGTCTCGATGATCTTGTTCGGCCTGCTCATGGAGCACTATGAGACTCCCGGCAATCCGAACTGGATGTCATTTGTCTTCGGCTGCATCACAGGCGTGTTTCCGTGGCTGGCGATCAGCATCTACCTATGGGGTCCCGGGGCAATCGCCGAGCCCCCGGGATTCGTCTACGCCATCTTCTTCACGATGTTCCTGTTCTTCAACACCTTCGCCATCAACATGGTGCTGCAGTACAAGAAGATCGGCCCGTGGCGTGACTACGTGTTCGGCGAAGTCACCTACGTGTTCCTGAGCCTGTTTTCCAAGTCGCTGCTCGCCTGGCTGGTCTTCGCCAACACGCTCATCCCGAGTTAGCCCGCCGAGCCCTTCGGGCAACCGTCCCGTGCCGCTACCGCATGGTGAGGTAGCGGCTCAGGTCGGCGTGTAGGACGTCGTGCAGCTCGCTCATGTCGTTCTCGGCACACTCGACGAACAAGAATCCGAACACCGGATGCGTGCGAAAGTCCGTCCGCCTCAGGTCCAGTGGCTTGGTGAAGCGAGCGGTGAACGCATCGTAGTCGACCGATTCGATCTTCTGCCGAGGAATCTGCGCTGCGAAGTCCGCGACCACCAGCCCCGTCACCGTGCCCGCGCGACGTGCGACGACCGCGTCCCAATCGGGCGCCGCGTCGCTCAGGTAGTACGCGTAGGGGTCGAATCCGTTCGCGTACCAGGACATGTCGGCCGCACACCACCCGCCGAAGCGCATCGGGTTAATCTCGATCGCGGCCAACTGCCCGGCTTCGTCCGCTCGAAGCTCCGCGTGGACCGGGAAGTCGCGCAAGCCGGCCAGCTCACCGACTCGTGCCAGGTACTCGGTCACGGGCACGAGCCAACGCTGAACCACCGACGGCGAGGTGTAGTAGACACGATCGCTCACATCGTCTGCCGAGGCGAACAGGTGCGCCATGATGTTGAGCACGACCGGCGTGCCGTCTGCCCGGAAGTAGGCGTCGACCGCGAACTCCTCGCCCTCGATCGCCTCTTCGATGATGAAGCGATCGAGGCTCAAGACCTGCTGCGGGGTAGAGCTGCTCGGCACGCTCGATGTCGCGCCCGATCGACGCGATGGCCGCCGGCCAGTCCGCGTCGCTCTCGACGACGCGCACGCCCACGCTGAAGAACCCAACAGCCGGCTTGATCACGAACGGCTTGGGCAGCTGCGAGAGGTCGACATCGCCAAGCGCTCCAGCCGCGACCTCGCGATACACATAGCCCGGGTGCAGCTCCGAGATGAGCTCCCGGAATGCGACTTTGTCCTTCATCAGCCCGATCTGCCGTGGAAGATCCGTTCCCGACAGGTTCTGTGCGATCCACCCGATCGCGTTTTCCGAGTTCGCGTAGATGCGCGTCCCGGGAACGGAGGCTTTGGCCGCAAACTGCTCGGATGACAGCAGCGAAACGGAGCCATCGGCGAAGTGCCGGCGCGCCATGGGCGTATCGAGAACGGCAGCCCCGGAGGCGGCAACGGACGACGCGAGGAAGTCGGACACGTACGGCTCGTCGAGAATGAACAAGGTAGTCCTTACGGTTGTGGGCGTTGCTGATATGGCGCCGCCGCCTGTGCGAACGGCTCCATACTATGTACTACATCGGGGCCGCCCGCAGAACCATTGTGAAGCACGCCCGGTTCCATGCCGATGAAAGAATCGACTACCGAGCCGGGCCAGGCAAGCCGAGCAACCCAAGGAGGCTAGGGCCGATGACCTCTCCCCGCGACAGGCTAACCGAAGTGCAGCGCGACGCCCTGTGGAAGTGGCGTTGGTTGGGCTGGCGCGACAGCACGCCGGCGTTCAAAGCCAGCATCGCCTTGCTCGGCCTGGCCGGAATCGCGCTTGCGGTGGCCAGCCTTCTGTAGGGCTCGGAACACGCGCAGCGGCTGCGGCTTGAGCAGGCGCGTCACGCGACGATTCCGACGATGCGGTCGATGATCTCGTCGAGCACCTCACGATGGGTCGCGAAGTTGAGCCGCGCGAATCCCTCGCCTGCCACTCCAAAGTCGGGTCCCGGAGATAACGCGACGCGACCCCGCCTGAGCAGACGCTTCGCCGGGTTGGCCGCGATCGTCGTGGCGGAGAAATCGAGCCACGCCAGGTAGGTGGCTTCGGGAACCTCGATGCGCACGTCCGGGAGCTCGGCGGCGAACCTCGCCAGCAGGTGGTCGCGATTCGCCCGAAGGACATCGACCGTCTCGTCCAGCCAGGCCTCTCCATGCGTCCACGCTTCGAGCGTCGCCCGCGCACCGAGCGCGTTCACCCCGCCGAGCAGGTGAGGGACCATGACGTCGAGCCCTTCTCGGACAGCTGCGTGTCCAAGGTGCGCAACGGCACAGCTCAGACCACCAAGGTTGAAGCTCTTGCTCGCCGAGGTCACCACGATCGATCGCTCCACAGCCTCGGGTCCGAGCGAGGCGAACGGGATGTGCCCCGCGCCACCCGGATACACGATGTCTTGCCAGATTTCATCGCTGATGACGAGAAGATCGCGCTCCGCGGCGACCGTCATCACCGCCTCGAGCTCGCCCGCATCGAACGAGCGACCACTCGGGTTGTGCGGGTTGCACAAGATGAGCGCGCGCGTACCAGAATCGACAGCGGACCGCAGGGACTCCGCGTCTATGCGCCACCCGTTCGCGTCGAGCGGATACTCGACAAGCCGCCTGCCCGACCCTTCGACCATGCCGAAGAACGGCGGGTACACGGGGGTGAAGAGAAGCACGCCATCACCCGGCGACGTGGCGATCGCAAGCGATGCCGCGATGGGCTGCAGCGCGTTGGCGAACACCTTGGCCCGGTCGACGTCGGGCTTCCAGCCGAAGCGCCGAGATGACCACTCCGCCCACGCCGATGGGCACGCTGTCGTCGAACGAGGCGACGTTGTAGCCGAAGTCGCTGGTGTCAACCATCGCCGCGAGCGCGCCCGTGATCGCCGGAGCTGTCTCGAAGTCCATGTCCGCTACCCACGCAGGGATGACATCGTCGCCGAACCGGCCCCACTTCACGCCGGTCAGGGCTCGCAACCGTTCCATGTTGTGCGTCTCGTCCATAGGCACATACTATCTGGAACCAGCCTCGGAAGCCGCGTAGAGTGATTGCGACGATCCTGATGCCATGGTGCTGTTCTTCTCGGGAATCGCACCGAAGCTCGATCAGAAGGTACTGCAGTGGTTCATCCTCGTGCTTGCCATGGCGGCGCTCAGCGGAGGCTTCCTCCGTGCCTTGAGGCTGCCGTTCGAGCAGGAGGCGGAACCGAACCGCGCCGCACGCCCCCGTGGGCCGGAACTGTCCTAGCGGGTATGCTCCCCCTAGCAGGTGCAATCCCAGCGAGGAGATAGCTTGAGCATGAATTCGAAGCGCTCCTACATGAGCACCCTGTTCACACCCCCAACTCTGGAGGACGGCAACCTCGCAGAGACCGAGTGGATGCTGAATTGGGCCGTCATCGCGATCTTCGCCGCCATGGCCGGAGTCGGCCTGTTCATGGCACTGCTCTGTCCACCGGACATCAACCGGTATGCACTTCAGACGCTTGAGGTTGCGGCCGTATGCGCGGTCGCGCTTGCACTATCGCGACAGGGTCACGTCATCGCTGGCGCACGATGGATGGTACTGGCGATGTGCGTGTTCCTGATGAGCGCCGCCTGGACCTCGGGAGGACTTGAGTCCTCTGCGGTCGCGGGGTATTTGGTGGCGGTAGCGCTCGCCGCCCTCATCTTGGGTAGACGCGCGGGGCTGGTCACTGCGGCGGCCTCGCTGCTCGCATTCGGCTTCCTGGCCTACGCGCAGCGCGCAGGTCTCCTCCCCACCCCGGAGCTAATACCCACCGCCGTGAGTCTCGCCGTTGACATGACGAGCTTCATGCTGATCCTCACCGTGATAGGAGCGCTATTTCTTGGCGCTCTCAACCGCTCGCGTGCGCACGCCACGAGCGAGCTGGCAGAGCGCCAGGCGGCCGAGCAACGGCTTGCAGATATTATGGACAACGCTCCAATAGGGTCTCTCGACTTCGAAATCAACGCGACCGGAGATCTGGTCCTGACCGGCGCGAACAAGCCTGCGTTGGAGATCCTCGGTGCCCCGGATCGCTCACGTCATCGGCATGACGATAACCGAGGCGTTGCCCTCACTTGAGAGTACCCGCGCGCCAGAGGCGCTGAAGCGTGTCGCGCGAGATGGTGGGACGTACGAGATCGCCCTCGTGCACTGTTTGAATGATCGTGTGAACGGCGATTTCGAAATGCTTGGCTTCCAGACCAGCGAGAACCATGGGGCCGTGTTCTTCAGCGACATCACCGAGAAACACCAGGCCGAGGAGACTATCCGGCAACTCAATGCGGAGCTCGAGATCGAGTCCGGGAGCGTACGGCAGACCTCGAATCGACGGTCGCTGAACTCGAAGAGACGAACCTCCAGCTCGACATGGCGACCCGCGCGAAGAGCGACTTCCTCGCGTCAATGAGCCACGAGTTGCGAACGCCGCTCAACTCCGTCATCGGATTCGCCGGTGTCCTCAAAGCAGGACTTGCGGGCCCGTTGAACGAGGAACAGCAGCGACAGATCAAGATGATCGGCGCTTCCGGGGAACGCCTGCTGGGGCTCGTGAACCAGGTGCTCGACTTGTCGAGGATGGAAGCAGGCGAGTTCGAACCAGAGTACGGAGAGGTGGACGTAGCGGACGTATCCCGTCATTCGCTCAGCGTGGTCTCGCCAATAGCACTCGCCAAGGGTCTCGATCTTCGCTCCGACATTCCCGACGAACCCCTGATGATCGTGTCGGACCGCACACGCATCGATCAGGTGCTGCTCAACCTGCTCGGCAACGCCATCAAGTTCACGGACGAGGGCTGGGTGCTGCTGCGAAGCCGCTCCGATGACTTCAACATCGTTCTGGAAGTCGAGGACACCGGTCTGGGCATTCCCGACGATCAGCTCCCCTTCGTGTTCGACCGCTTCTACCAAATCGCGCCCGAGCAGGGAGGGAAGCACGAAGGCACCGGCTTGGGTCTGTCCGTCACGCGCCAGCTCGTCGAGAGCCTGGGTGGACGCGTAGATGTAGAGAGTCGAATCGGCAAGGGAACCGTCTTCCGGGTGACCCTGCCCCGCAACTCGCTAACCGACAATCCTCAGCCCGCCTGATGCAGGTGCCGCGCAAGGATCATGTCTTCGGCAAGGATGTGCTCCTTGAGCCATGAGGCCACGAACGGACCGATTCTGGTCGCAGCGATTTCCTCGCCATTGAAGTAGTCCGCAGCGAGCTGCAGTGTTTGAGCAGCGAGGCGTGTGTGCTGCAGCTTGTGGGCCCGCAATGTCGGGAATCCTGATTCCGTCATGAGCGCTTCCTCGTCCCTGAAGTGCTCGACGACGTAGTCGCTCAGACCCCAGATAGCATCAGCGATCGCGTCCTCATCGGTGGCATCGCTTTCGAGTGCTTCCTCGAGTTTGTTCGCCAGCTCGAACAGGCTGTGGTGCTGGCGGTCGATATCAGCGTTCCCTGTCTCAAGGTCCGTGGTCCATTCGAAGCGTGTCATCTTGACTCCTCTCCGGCGTCGCACATCTCTTCAAGCACACGCTCGTAGTCATTCGTGATCGTGAAGCGAGCGACATCAATCGCATCGTAGTTGCTCTCCCACTGCCTCAGCTGGGTTTCAGTGATGCCAAGAATGGCCGCCATTGCCTGCTCAGGAGCGTCAAGGTCTATCGGCAGTCCGAGATCCAATCGCTCAACCTCGGAGCCGTCGGGTGTGTTTCGCTGCACGATCATCGGCTTGCGAAAGTAACCCGCCACGTAGTATCGATTGGTGCGTGCCCACTGCTGATTGGCGAAGCCGTGTGGGTAGATGGTCCACACGAGATCGACCCGACCGCACAAGTCGGGCAGGTCGTCTGGCGACAGATAGGGTCCCCGGTACTCGACGTACGGGCTGGCGCTCACATCGCTCTCGATGTTCTCGATTCCGGTCGGCAGTCCTGCTGCCACCACGCGAATCCGGCCCTCACCCTCCTCGGCCAACCGTGTGAGAAAGTCCCACGACGCTTGGCACCTCAGCAGGCCGAAGTACCCGATCGTGAGCACACCATCCGTGCGCTCACGCGGCGGCAGCTCCCGGGGAGGCAGCTTCTCGCGACTCAGCTTGTTCTCCAGTATCACGTAGCGCGCCTCACTCAATCCCTGTTGCCCCAGGTAGTGCTCCGTCACGTAGTACTCCGACGTGCACACGACGAGGAGGGTCCGTTTGACAAGGAATCGCTCCAGCGCGCGCAGCAACCTCGCACGACTGTTGGAACCAACGAGAGCTCTGTGGATATCCCTCGTGACAAGCACCAGCGGACACGTCCTGCGTCTTAGAACGGAGACGGCCCACCCCAGACCCAGGATGTCGAGACCGAAGCAGTACAGCGTGTCGCCAGCCTTAGTCGCGCTCAGGACCTTCGGAACAGCTGCAAGCAGCCGTGGGATGCGAGCAAGGTAGCGACCATTCTCCACCTTGCCGAGCGATTCCCAGCACCCGTCACGCCGCTTGTCCTCAAGGTGCACGCGCTCGAACGCCATGAAACTGACCGATGCGCCCGCCCTACAGAGCCCGTCGTAGTCCGCCCAGAAGTCCTCCTCGGTACCCACAGGCGCAAGCATCACGATTCGCCGCTCACCACGGCTGTGTGGAGCGCCTACCACTCCCACATCCATTCGCGCACTTCGGGCATGTCCTCGCCGAAGCGTTCGATGTACTCGCGGTGGTCAACCAGCTTGTCGCGCACGAACTGCGTCACGTGGGCGCGCTTGTGCTCGAGCTTGGGGATGCGCTCGACCGCGTCGGCGAACAGATGGAAGCGGTCGAGGTCGTTGCGAACCACCATGTCGAACGGCGTGGTCGTGGTGCCCTCTTCCTTGTAGCCGCGGACGTGGATGTTGTGGTGATTCGTGCGCCGATAGGTGAGGCGGTGGATCAACCACGGGTAGCCGTGGTACGCGAAGATAACCGGCTTGTCGGTGGTGAACAGCTCATCGAATGCCCGGTCCGAGAGGCCATGCGGGTGTTCCTCGGCAGGTTGGAGCGTCATGAGATCGACCACGTTCACGACGCGAATCTTGAGGTCGGGCGCTTCTCGGCGGAGCAGGTCGACTGCGGCAAGCGTCTCGAGTGTGGGCACGTCGCCCGCGCATGCCATGACGACGTCGGGCTCGTCGCCTCGGTCGGTGCTCGCCCACTCGAACATCCCGATGCCCGCGGTGCAGTGCTTCACGGCCGCATCCATGTCCAGGAACTGGGGCGCGGGCTGCTTGCCTGCCACGATCACGTTGATGTAGTCGGTGCTACGTAGGCAGTGATCGGCCACGGACAGCAGCGTGTTCGCATCCGGCGGCAGATAGACGCGGATCACGTCGCCGCGCTTGTTGACCACGTTGTCGATGAAGCCGGGGTCCTGATGCGAGAAGCCGTTGTGGTCCTGGCGCCACACGTGCGAGGAGAGCAGGTAGGTCGCCGAGGAGATCGGTGCGCGCCACGGCACCTCGTTCTTGCTCACGTCGAGCCATTTCGCGTGCTGGTTGAACATCGAGTCGATGATGTGGACGAACGCCTCGTAGGTGTTGAACAGTCCGTGCCGCCCGGTGAGCACGTAGCCTTCGAGCCATCCCAGGCACGTGTGCTCCGAGAGCATCTCCATGACCCGTCCGTCGGGGGCGAGCTCTCCCCCGTCGTCGTCGACGGGCAGCCGCTCCGCGAGCCAGGTCTTCTTGCTGACATCGAAGATCGCGCCGAGGCGATTCGAGGCAGTCTCGTCGGGGCCGAACACCCGGAAGCGATCCATGTTGGCCGCCATCACGTCGCGCAGGAAGTAGCCGAGCACGCGAGTCGCCTCGCCGGTGGCACGTCCGGGCTCGGGCACGTCAACCGCGTAGTCGGTGAAGTCCGGCATCTTGAGCTCGCGGCGGAGCAAGCCGCCATTCGCGTGCGGATTGTCGCCGAGCCGCCGGGTGCCCGTCGGAGCGAGCGCGGCTATCTCGGCCCGCGGTGCGCCGTTCTCGTCGAAGAGCTCCTCGGGCCGGTAGCTGCGTAGCCACCCGTCCAGGATGGCGAGGTGCTCGGGGTTCTGGCGCACCTTGTCGATGGGCACCTGATGCGCCCGCCACGTGCCCTCGACCTGATGGCCGTCGACCTTGTCGGGTCCGGTCCAGCCCTTGGGCGTCTTGAGTACGATCATCGGCCAGCGGCGTGAGGTGCACAGGTTGCCGGCGCGGCACTCGGCCTGGATCTCGCGAATCTCTGCGAGTACGTCATCGAGAGTCGCGGCCATCGCCTGATGCACGAGCGCCGGATCGTCGCCTTCGACGAAGTAGGGCTTCCAGCCGTAGCCGATCATCAACGCTTCGAGGTCGTCGTGCGGGATGCGCGCGAGCACGGTAGGGTTGGCGATCTTGTAGCCGTTCAGGTGCAGAATCGGCAGGACCGCACCGTCGGTGACCGGGTTCAGGAACTTGTTCGAATGCCACGCCGTGGCGAGCGGGCCCGTCTCGGCCTCGCCGTCGCCCACGACGCATGTGACGATGAGGTCGGGGTTGTCGAACGCCGCGCCGAACGCGTGGGACAGCGAGTAGCCGAGCTCGCCCCCCTCGTGGATCGAGCCGGGAATCTGGGCTGCGACGTGACTCGGGATCCCGCCGGGAAACGAGAACTGCCGAAACAGCCGGTGCATCCCGTCGGCGTCGCGCGAGACCGCCGAGTAGCGCTCGCTGTACGTGCCCTCGAGCCACGTGTTGGCCACGATCGCCGGGCCACCGTGCCCCGGCCCGGTCACGAGGATCATGTCGAGATCGTGGGCCTTGATGACGCGGTTGAGGTGCGCGTAGATGAGGTTCAGCCCGGGAGTCGTTCCCCAATGGCCGAGGAGCCTCGACTTCACGTCCTCAGCAGTGAGAGGCCGCTTCAGCAGCGGGTTGTCGAGCAGGTAGATCTGGCCGACGGCCAGGTAGTTCGCCGCGCGCCAGTAGGCGTCGATCGAGCGCGAGTTCGTCGGGTGAGAGCGGTCCGGGCGGCCAGTCTGCGCCATCGGCGTCGGTCATGGCCGATCACTCCTCGGTCGGGGTCGTCGTTGACTGTCGCACGCACGCGAACGCCGCGCGCGCGATCTCGAGTTCTTCGTCGGTCGGGATCAACCAGCACGGCGACTTCGGCGCCAGGCGGGCTGATGACGCGCTCGCCGGGGCGGGCGTCGCCGCCGGATGCTCGCGGCGCATCCGCCTTCTGCTTGCGGACGCCGGTTCTCCTCCTCGGCGATCTCGATTCCGAGACGCTCGAGACCGGCAGCAGATGCGCGCCCGGACCTCCGGGTCGTGCTCCCCGATGCCCGCCGTGAACACGACCGCATCCACGTGGCCGAGCACGGCATAGTACGCACCCAGGTACTTCTTGGCGCGGTAGCAGAACATCTCGAGAGCGAGCCGCGGCGTCCGGGTCGCCCTCGCTCGGCGAGCCGGTGGACCTCGCGCATGTCGCTCTCGCCGCTCAGGCCGAGCAAGCCGCTCTCGAAGTTGAGCAGGTGGTGCACCTCCTCGCGCGAGCGACCCGTGATCTCGCCGAGGAGCATCGGCACGGCCGGGTCGACGTCTCCGCAGCGCGTGCCCATGACGAGCCCCTCGAGCGGCGTCATGCCCATCGAGGTGTCGATGCTGCGTCCGCCTTCGATCGCCGAGACGCTCGCCCCGTTGCCCAGGTGCAGCGTGATCAGGTTCAGCTCGGAGAGCGGGCGGCCCAGCATCGCGGCCGCGCGGCGGGCAACGTACTCGTGCGACGTGCCGTGGAAGCCGTAGCGGCGGATGCCATGCTCGCGGGCGAGCTCGCGCGGCAGCGCGTACTCGCGTGCATGCGCGGGCATCGTGCGGTGGAACGTGGTGTCGAACACCGCGACGTGCACGCACACCCGGCAGCCATGCGCGCGCCGCCTCGATGCCGGCGACGTTGGCCTTCGTGTGCAGCGGCGCGAGCAGCTCGAGCTCGCGAATGCCGGCGAGCACGTCTCGTCGATCGATCACCGGGCTCGGCGAAGCGGTCGCCACCGTGCACGACCCGGTGTCCGACCGCCACGATGTCTGCGATGCTCGCCGGCGACTCCGGCGTCTTCAAGCACGCCGAAGACGATGCCCAGTGCCTCGTGATGGTCGCGCGGCGGCGCCCGCCTGGCCGATGCGCTCGACCTCGCCTCTCAGCAGCGACCGCGGTCGGATCGATCTCGAACAGCTCGTACTTCACCGAACTCGAGCCGGAGTTGATGACGAGTACCTGCACGTGACGGTCCCTCCCCCCGGGGCTCGGCGTCCATCGTTAGGCAGTCTGCGGCAAGCCGCACGCAACCGCAACCGCAACCAGCACACATTGTTGGTACCCAGAAGCGTCCGCACGCGGCTGCCGGCGGCGCGATCACGAGCCTGCTCGGCCATCACCTTCCGTCCGGCACCTCGGAAGTGAGACTACTCGGAACCAGGCGCGACTCCGACCTCGATATCGACGACCGTCCAGTCGCTCCCGACTCCGTCAGCGCTCAGCCATTGCCGCCGTCCCACCGTGAGCGTCGACGAACCCACCCGGGCGGATGGCGCAGGCGTCTCCCCCCCGAACTCCTCGACTTCCAGTCTGTAGAGGCCGGCGACGATTCGCTCCGGCACGCCAACGCGGACAGAGCGGATGTCGAGGTCGTTGATCCGCTCCCACAGGGGTCGCAGATCGATCTCCCCCTGGGACGCGACGTACGACGATGTTGGACCCGTTCCAGACTCTGGTGTCATCAACAGCCCTCCGTAGAGCTCCTCGGCAAGGACCTGGAACTGCGCCGGCTGCGACTCACTGCCGCCAACGGACAGGGCCGTAGAGGCGAGCCACGAGTCCCCGGCGTCGAAGCCGGCAAGCGCGATGCCTCCAAGCAGACCGAACCCGACGAGCGCGACAACGGCGGCGACCGTGACGCGACGGCGCGGCGCCAGTCCCATCGCTCCAAGCTCGTCGATTCGGGCCAGCCGCCAGAATCCGGGAGCTCGAACTACCGCCAAACCGGTGAGCGTCATTCCGGGACTCAGCGCGCCTCCGCCGCGCCTCCACGGTCGCCAGAGAAAGAACGGCCAGGCCAGTACGGCCAGCGACAGGGCGAGCGCGATGGCGATGCTTGCGACGCGCGGCTGACCGAACCGGATCATGGTGTACAGAGGGAGTGCCGCAACCAACACCGGTGCAAGTCCGATCGCGATGTCGATCGGCGCGGCGAGCCCAAGCCGCCACCATGTGCCTTGCGATACGGCCGCCGAGGAGTCGAGTCCCCGCTCCGCCAGAATGCCACGAGCGAGCTCTGCCGGCTCTCCCAGGCGCGCGGTCTCGGCCGAGGCGGCCTCCGCGTCGTCTCCTGCTGCATCGGTCAGAACGGACCGTATCTCGGCGACCAGGTCGTCGGTATCCTCGGCACCGGCCGCCGCGAGTTCCGCCCGCAGCCTGGACAGGTAGATTCCCACGATCTCGGACGCCGAGCGCGTCATGCGTCCTCCCCCCTCAGTGTGTCCATGGCCTCGCCGATGCGTTGCCATTCAGTCTGAGCCCGCTGCAGGAACCCGGCACCTTCTGATGTGAGCTCGTAGTACTTGCGCGGGTTGCCGGGCGCGTCGGTCTCCCAGGCAGCCGCTACAAGACCGTCTGACTCCAGCCGCTTGAGCACGGGATAGACGGTGCTCAGCCCCGCCACGAGGTCTCCGAGCTCGTCGAGCGCCTGCACGATACCGTAGCCATGCAGGCGACCCCGGCTGCTCAACAGCTCGAGAACGAAGAGCTCGACAACGCCCTTGCGCGTCTGCGCGAGCCAGGCGGCTAGTGGGTCCACGCGGCCTCTTTCGTGTCGGTCATCATCGATTGCTCCTGGCACACCGACCGGCTGCGCGGCCCGCGTCGCCCGACGACGAGCCAGGCAATGGCGAGCCCGGCGCCGTTCACGACCACCGGTGTGATCTCATAGGTGCCTGCGCGAGACGTGACCATGAGGAGTCCTCACACGAGCGGAACGGCGGCCAGCCCCGACCAGAAGGCGTCTGTCCCGACTCGCGCCCGAAGCGGCGCCCTCCGATCGTCATGCCGACTACGATGGCGACTCCCAGTGCCGTCGGCACCGCCCACCGCGGTTGCGCGGCAAACGAGAGGCCGACGCTCCATAGCGTCGTGAAGCCGCTCGCAAAGAACATCGCACTCCCGAGCCACGTCAGCCGATCGGTCACATACAGACCGCCCACCATGAAAGCGATGGCGCACGCGAGGCCAACGAGCACCACACTGAGCATGTCGTTTGTTCCAAGCGAACCATCGTCTCCCAGCAACCCGGCGAAGACAGCTGACGCCACGAACGATGCCAGGAGCCCTCCGAGCAGCGCGCCGAAGAGACCCTGCAACTCCGACCGACCCCTCGTCTCGGACATGACCGTCCTCCTCACTATCAGCGTGCGCGATGAGGCACACGCGCTGTCTCCTCGGAATGCCTATGCCAGAAGCTCGCGCATCGCGGCACGCCACACCGCCGGAATCCGCTGCTGCAGCGTCTCCGGGCGGCCGATGCTGTCGCCGATCATGCGGGTCACGAATGGACGCGCGACCTCCATGATGTCGATGTCGGGGTAGAGCCGCCGCGCGACACCTTCGACCGTCGCAAGCGACTTGACGAGCAGCCCGTAGCCGCCGGGGATCGCGATTCCGTTGCGCCTCAGCAGGCCAAGGAACCCGAGGCCGAAGTGGCGAAAGTCGCTGCTTCCACCCGCCATCGTCTTGTCGAGCAGCTCACCGAGCTCTCGGCGCACTGTTGCCACCTTGTGCGGTGGAACAACCACGCCGAGGTTGGCCGAGTACCGAAGCGCCCGGTCGGCGTCTCGGTAGACGAAGCCGCCGAGCACCTGCGCGATGTCGCCGCGCTCGGCGTCGGTCAGGTGACCCACGATGCCGAAGTCGAGGTAGGCGATCCGGCTGTCGGGGGTGACGAACAGGTTCGATGGGTGCAGGTCGGCATGGTAGCGGCCGTAGAGCATGACCTGGCGCATGAACGCGGTCGCGCCGTGCACGGCCAGGGCATGCGCGTCGACGCCGGCCAGCTCCGCCTCGGATAGCTCCGAGAGCCGCCATCCGTACATGCGCTCCATGGTGAGAACGCGCGGCGCGGAGTGCGTCCACACGATCCTCGGCACGACGATCTTGGATCCGGACGAAAGTCGAACGCGAACCGGTCGGCGATACGGCCCTCGACGCGCAGGTCTAGTTCGCGTTCGAGGGACGCCGCGAATTCGTCGAGGATCGCTTCGAGATCGACGCCGCGCAACGCACGGTGCACGAGTGCGCTGGCCACGAGGCGCCGAGCTTCGGCTACATCGGCTCGCAGCGCCTCCGCCGCCCCGGGGCGGATGACTTTCACTACGACTTTCGCGCCTGCCGGCAGCTCATCGCCCCACACCGGCCGGTACGCCGAGGCGAGCACGGCACCATGTACCTGAGCCACCGACGCAGTCGCGATCGGCACCTCTTCAACCGACGCATACAGCGACGATACCGAAGCTCCCAGGCTCGCCTCGATAACCGGAAGAAGACTCGAAAAGGGGACCGGAGCCACCCTGTCCCGAAGCCGCTCCATCTCGCCCGCGAGTTCATCGCCGAACTCGTCGGGCCGAACCGAAATCATCTGACCAAGCTTGATGAAGGCGCCCCCCAGTTCCTCGAACGCGCGGCGCCACTCCTCGGCAAATACACTACGCCGAGCAGGCGCGGACGCCAGACCGAAGCGCGAGCGAACGATGCCGCGTGTAGCCGCAGCCAGGAGCACGCGGGTGATCCGGCTCGAACGCGCGGACATGTGACTCACGCCCCCTTGGCGCCGACGTGCGCTGCAATCGCATCCAGGGTCACCTGCATCTGGTCCAATCGCCCGCGCAACTCGGCGACCTCGAAGCGAACCTCGTCGAGATGCTCGTCCCCAGGACTCACAGCCTCATCGGTCTTCCCCGAGGCGATCTGCTCGTTGAGGCGCGCCTTCTCCTCGGCAACCATTGCCATGAAGCCATCGGTGAAGGCATCGGCCCCACCGGACATTCCCTCGCCCGCAACACCGCGGCCACGCTCAACCGACTGCACCATCAGGTCGTCAGCTTGATCGTGCGTGAACATCCACAGCGCGAAGAACTTCATAGGATCGAAGTCCGCCATCCGAACCACCCCCTTGGATCGACCAACTGTCCCAGCCCCGTCCTGGTGACTCTGGAGCTAGTATTACGCAATGCGTAATACAACGCAAGACGTATTATGTGGACTGACCGTCTTCCGGGTTCCGTCTCGTCCCACCAGGTCAACCGACATCCGACGGACGCGATTGGGACAAGATCCGCGCGTGGGGAGAGCAGATCACGGTCTGACCGGCCACACGCCACGGCGTTGCAGGGCCATTCAGTTGACGAATCGATTCTCCTGGCGCGACATCGGGCAGCCAGGCGCGGGCTCCCGACCGATGCGCCCGACCTCGCCTTGCAGCAGCGACGCTTCAGGATCGAGCCCGACCCGGGCGCGGCTGCGAGCGCTCCTGTTGATGGTACCCCTCAGCCGCGAGCCCTCAAGTCCGGCGCCGTTTGCTGCATCCGACGTCTAGCGGCGCCTCTTCATCGCCCGCTCGACCATCTGGGCGAACTTGTGGGCGTCCGCCTCCTTGTCGCGCGGAATATCCATCGAATAGGCGCTGGATCCGGTCTCGAACACGAGCTTCACCGACGCAGTCCGAAACCTCGGCGTTCCCGGGAGTCTCTCGCTCCACAGTCGAGCCGAGAAGCCCGCCGCCCACTGCCCCGATTCCTCCGAACAGCGCCCCACCTACGAGCGCTCCCCCGATCACAGCAGGAGTCGAAGTCCCTTTGGTGGTCGGTCCCTGGCCGTCGACAACCACGTCTCGCACGAACTCGGCGCGCGTCAACTCAGCGAGGGACATGGGGCCCTCAGGCGTGAGAAGAACCTCGTCGTCCAGTACAAGTCCCATGAACTCCTGATGTTGTTCCACCACATACCCCCGGCTGCAATCGATTGATCCATCTTGTGGCTTCCCGACTCGTCTGAAGCGCAAACGACCGGCTGCTGTTGTGAGAGTCGGGCACGGCCACACGCGTGGTCTACATGAACGCCGACAAGTCCGAGGACGACACTCCGCCCCGCCACACCGCGCTCACAAGGCGGCCCCCGGGCCGGTAAGCCAGGTGCACGTGGCTCGGGGCATCGAGCACGACGAAATCGGCCGCAGCTCCCGGGGACAAGCGGCCGACGTCCGCGCGTCTGAGCGCCGCGGCCCCGCCGGCGGTGGCAGCGAGAAGCGCCTCGGCAGGCGTCATGCGCATCTCGCGAACCGCCAGGGCGACGCAAAGCGGCATCGATGTCACATACGACGATCCCGGGTTGCAGTCCGTCGCCAGCGCGACGGTGACGCCCGCATCGAGCACCTTGCGGGCGTCGGGATACGGCCCTCGCGTAGAGAAGTCGGCACCGGGAAGCAGCGTAGCCACGACGTCGGAATCGCGCAGGGCTTCGATGTCGCCATCGGTGAGGTGCGTGCAGTGATCGACGCTCGCGGCCTCGAACTCCACCGCGAGGCGCACGCCAGGCCCGTGCTCCAGCTGGTTGCCGTGCAGCTTCGGCATCAGTCCCGCCGAGACACCCGCCGAGAGGATCGCGCGGGTCTCATCCTCATCGAACGCGCCGGTGTCGCAGAAGACGTCGATCCAGCGTGCGAGCGGAGCGCACGCCTCAAGCATCTCGCCCGTGACGAGCGCGACGTACGCAGCGCGATCGTCCGCGTACTCGGCAGGCACGACATGCGCGCCGAGAAACGTCGTCTCGGAGGTGAACTCGCGTGCGACCTGCAGCAGCTTCACCTCGTCGGCAACGGTGAGCCCGTAGCCGCTCTTGATCTCGACCGTGGTGGTGCCGAACCCGAGCATCTCGTCGGCGAGCCGGCGCGTGTTCGCGCGCAGCTCCTCGGCAGAAGCAGCGCGCGTCGCAGCGACCGTCGTCATGATGCCGCCGCCGGTGTAGGGCTCGCCGGCCATGCGCGCGGCGAACTCGGCCGAGCGCTCCCCGGCGAAGACCAGGTGCGTGTGGCTGTCGACGAAGCCGGGCACGACCGCGCGACCGCCGACATCCACGCGCTCGTCTGCAGCGGAAGCGGCGCTGGCGGCACCGACCCACGCCACGCGATCGCCCTCGATGACGATCGCCGCGTCTCGCACGATGCCGAGCGGGCTCCCGTCGCCAAGCGTCGAATCGCAGGTCACGAGCTCGCCGATGCCTGTGATGACGGTGGCGCTCACTGGTCGCCCTCACGCATGGGGATGCGCACGCCGTGTTCCTCGGCAACCTCAAGTGCTTGATCGTACCCCGCATCCACGTGCCTGACGATGCCCGAGGCCGGATCGTTGGTGAGCACGCGAGCGAGCTTCTCGGCGGCCAGCGGAGTGCCGTCGGCGACGCTCACCTGACCCGCATGGAGCGACCGGCCGATCCCGACGCCCCCGCCGTGGTGGAACGAGACCCACGACGCACCGGATGCGACGTTCAGAAGCGCGTTGAGCACCGGCCAGTCGGCGATGGCATCGCTTCCGTCGAGCATCGCCTCGGTCTCGCGGTAGGGCGAGGCCACCGAGCCGCAGTCGAGGTGATCGCGACCGATGACAATGGGCGCCTTCACCCGGCCGTCGGCCACCATCTCGTTGAAACGCAGGCCGGCGACATCGCGCTCTCCATAGCCGAGCCAGCAGATGCGTGCGGGAAGCCCCTGGAACGCGATCTTCTCACGCGCATGACCGATCCAGCGATGCAGCGGCTCGTTGTCCGGGAACAGCTCGAGCACCGCTTCGTCAGTCGCATGTATGTCTGCAGGGTCTCCCGACAACGCCGCCCACCGGAAGGGCCCTTTGCCCTCGCAGAAGAGCGGACGGATGTAGGCGGGCACGAAGCCGGGGAATTCCCAACCGCGCGCTGTACCCGCCGAGTTCGGCCTCTTTGCGGATCGAGTTGCCGTAGTCGAAGACCTCGGCGCCGGCCTCCATGAAGCCGACCATCGCCTCGACGTGAGCCGCCATCGATTGGCGTGCCCGCTCGATGAACTCATCCGGAGCTCGCTGCGCGTAGTCGTGCCACTCGGCCACGCTCACGCCGAGCGGCAGGTATGCGAGCGGATCGTGAGCCGACGTCTGATCGGTGACGATATCGGCCTCGATGCCGCGACGAAGCAGCTCCGGTAGGACCGCCGCGCAGTTGCCCTCGAGTCCGACGCTCAGCGCCCGGCGCTCGCGCTTGGCGGCTTCGACGCGCGAGATTGCGTCGTCGATATCGGCAGTCCACTCGTCGAGATAGCGGCTTTCGACGCGGCGTTCGAGCCGGGTCGCGTCCACCTCGACGACGAGCACGACGCCGTCGTTCATCGTGACGGCGAGCGGTTGCGCACCGCCCATGCCGCCGCACCCGCCCGTGATCGTGAGCGTGCCGGCCAGCGACCCGCCGAAGCGTTTCTCGGCAATGGCGGCGAACGTCTCGTAGGTGCCCTGCACGATGCCTTGCGTGCCGATGTAGATCCACGAGCCGGCGGTCATCTGCCCGTACATCGTCAGCCCGAGCTGCTCGAGCCGCCTGAACTCCGGCCACGTCGCCCACTCGCCCACCAGGTTGCTGTTGGCGATCAGCACGCGCGGCGCCCACTCGTGTGTCTGCATGACGCCGACGGGGCGGCCGGACTGCACGAGCATCGTCTCGTCGTCGCGCAGAGTTCGCAGCGTGCGCACGAGCGCGTCGAACGACTTCCAGTCCCGCGCGGCCTTGCCCGTGCCACCGTAGACGACGAGGTCGTCGGGGTGCTCGGCCACCTCGGGATCGAGGTTGTTCATCAGCATGCGCAGCGCGGCTTCCTGCTGCCAGCCCCGAGCGCTCAGTGCAGTGCCTCGCGGCGCGCGTACCGGACGTGCTCCCGTGCTCATGACGACCTCCTTGTGTCCCGAGCGACCCTCCGCGCGGTCACTCCAACGCCCCCACGACCTCCTCGACGGCCGCGACCAGCGCGCCGTCGCCGACAAGCGCCGGGCGGCTTCGATCTCGACCGCGAGCTCGGCATCCGGCCCCGCCTGCCCGACGCGCGCGTGCACCGCGCTTTGCGCTGCTGCCGGTACCGGCACCGGGCGCGAGCGGCTCCCGAAGCTCGAGCGCGCGGGCGGCCACCAGCACCTCGATCGCGAGGACGATCTCGAGCCCCTCGAGCGCGCGACGCAACTTGCGCGCCGCGTTCCAGCCCATCGAGACGTGGTCTTCTTGCATCGCCGAGGACGGGATCGAGTCCACACTCGCGGGTGCCGCGAGCCGCTTCATCTCGCTCACGATCGACGCCTGCGTGTACTGCGCGATCATGTGTCCCGAGTCCACACCGGGGTCCTCGGCCAGAAACGGCGGCAGCCCGTTGGAGCGCGAAGGATCGAGCATCCGGTCGGTGCGGCGCTCGCTCATCGACGCCAGATCCGCCGCGGCGATCGCGAGGAAGTCGAGCACGTAGGCCACAGGAGCGCCGTGGAAGTTGCCGTTGGACTCGATCCGCCCGTCGGGCAGCACCACCGGGTTGTCGATAGCCGAGGCCATCTCGCGCAGCGCGACCTTCTCGGCATGCTCCAGCGTGTCGCGCACCGCGCCCGCTACCTGCGGCGCACAGCGAAGCGAGTACGCGTCTTGCACGCGCACGTCGCCGGTGCGATGCGAGGCCGTGATCTGCGAGCCATCCATCACCCGCGTGAGATTCCGCGCCGAGGCCGCCTGACCGGGCTGCGGCCTGAGCGCCTGCAGATCGGCCGCGTACACCCGATCCGTGCCGAGAAGCGCCTCGACGGTCATCGCCGCGCCGATGTCGGCCACCTTCAGAAGCGAGGTCATGTCGGCGATGGCCATGACGAGCATGCCGAGCATGCCGTCGGTGCCGTTGATCAGCGCGAGGCCTTCCTTCTCCTGCAGCTCGACCGGCTCCAGTCCGGCCGCAGCGAGCGCTTCGGTAGCGGGCATTCGCGTGCCGGCGGAGTCAAGCACCTCGCCCTGACCGATCAGCACCAGCGCGCAGTGAGCGAGCGGCGCCAGATCTCCCGAGCAGCCGAGCGACCCGTACTCCGGCACGTGCGGCGTGATATGCGCGTTGAGCAGAGCCGCGTACGCCTGCACGGTGCTGAGACGCACACCCGTGCGCCCTGTGCACAGCGTCGAGAGTCGCAGCATCATCATCGCGCGCACGACCTCGGTCTCGACTGCGGCTCCGGCCCCGGCGGCATGGGAGCGGACGAGTGCGCGCTGCAGTTGACGACGCTTTTCCGGCTCGATGTACTTCGTGGCAAGCGCGCCGAATCCCGTGCTGATGCCATACACCGGCTCCCCCGAGCGCGCCAGGCGATCGACGTGGGCGCGGGACTCATCGATGGCCGTCGCGGACTCATCGGATATCTCGACCGCAGCTCCCGCGCGCGCGACCGCAAGCACGTCATCCATGGTTGGCGGATCCACGTGCAGCACCACTCGGCGCATCTCGTTCATCCCGTACCTCTCATCGTGTCCAAAGTGTGGAACACTCATCTGTGGGGGCGCATACCGCACGTTACACCTTGACCTGCACCAATGCGCCCGCCGCTAGAGTATCTGCCCGATTCGCGGCGATGGAACCCGTCGCCGTCTGCCCTTGTGAGGTGGATTTCATGGCCAAGTCGAACCTTGCCGCAGCGACCCAAACTGGCCGAGAAGCTCCGACTGGCTCGCGCCCTCGGCCGAGCCGAGCACGGCGCGCGGCGACCTCGCGCTGATCGGCGTGCCTGCCCACACGACCTCGATCTCACCCTCGAGTGCTCACACGACCCCCGCCGCGGTTCGCGAGGCGCTCTCGCGCTACTCGCTGTTCGCTGCAAGCAGTGGTGTCGATCTCGCTTCGCTGCGCGCGGTCGATCTGGGCGACGTCGAGAATCCCGACGGTCCCGACGGAGAAGCGCGAGTCGTCCGGCCGCGCAAGAGCGCCGCGCAGCGCTTCCCGCTTGTCCTCGGCATCGGAGGCGACAACTCGATCACGTACTCCCTGCTGCGCGGACTCGCTGGCGACGCGCTTGGAGAATGGGGACTCATCACCCTGGACGCCCACCACGACCTGCGCGACGGCACCACCAACGGCTCGCCGGTGCGCCGTCTCGTCGAAGCGGGTCTGCCCGGGGCGCACATCGTTCAGATCGGCATCGCGGATTTCTCGAACTCGGCGTTCTACGCGGATCGCGCGCACGAGTACGGCATCACGGTCATCGCCCGCGACGCGCTCCGTCTGCGCTCGCCGCTCGAGGTCACCGCGCAAGCGCTCGAGATTGCCGGCCATGGCGGTCGTCCGATCTTCGTCGACCTCGACGTGGATGTCTGCGACCGCTCCGTCGTCCCCGGCTGCCCCGCCTCAGCACCCGGAGGCATCTCCGCCGACGAGCTGAGGCAGTTCGCACGCCTGCTCGCCCACGATCCGCGCGTGCGAGGCGTCGACATCACCGAGGTGGATGCAGCTGCCGACGCGCCCGACGGGCGCACGGTGCGACTCGCCGCGCTACTCGTACTCGAGGTCGCGGCAGGACTCGCTCAGCGAGGCGGGCGCGCAATCTGACGCGCGGGGAAGAGCGTTCGGGACGCGAGAACACCCTGACTGCATGCCCTTCCCAATCACTCCTCGGCCTCCTCAACTGGCATCCAGCCGGATTCCGCAGTCCACACCATCTGGAAGTCGGCGCCCTGGGCCGAAGCTTGCAGCGCCGGCATCACGAACTTGGCGATTGCTGCGCATATCTCTGCCAGTTCATCGGCAGTATCAATCCCGTACTTGGCGATGAAACCGCGCCATCTCGCCTGCACCGCAGGGTCATCGTAGTAGGCCGGGGTGAATGCAACCGGCAACCCCTCTGGCAACGGTGTCTGTCGATGATCAAACGTTGCGCGAAGGGCCGATGCCATCTCGGTGCCGTCGAATCGTTGTGTCCGCGCCAACAGCCAGATGTCGTAGAAGTCCTTCATTCGACTGTTGGTGATGCCCAATTTGACCATCGCCTCGAGCTTCTCGGCAATGGCGGTGACTGGTTGGTAGACAAGTACGCGCGGAGCCTCGAGATCGAGCAGCACGGGGTAGTCGACCCACCCCGGGTCGGGTACCACTGCATCATCAACGCCGATCTCCAGCTTGAGCTTGAAGCGCGCGTTATCGAGATGACCCCGAAGCACGACGCGAACACCCGGATAGCGATTCGCCACTGTGATCTCGGATAGCTTGATCTCATCCCCGAAAACGATGCCGTCAGCCGGGTACTCTACACGCAGGCAATCCCTGATGATCCGCTCGATGCTAGCCGGAGATGCATCTATGGATCCGAAGAAGTCGATGTCCTTGGTCGGTCTGCCCAGCGGTGTGCCCCGCGCTCGGAGCATCGTGGCGCCCTTGACCACGAGACGGTCTCCCCATTCCGTGCGCGAAAGCCTGAATAGGAAGCGCTCGATGGCGAAGTACAGGAGTATCTGGTCGAAAGACTCCCTCTGCTCCCTCGCGCGGTTCACAAGCCGCCCGCGTACCGACGCGGGTACGTTAGTGACCTGCCGGGCGCTCACTGAAGCGCCTCAAGGTAGGGCCTGACAATCCGCGCGACTCGGTCGACCTGGGCGTACTCCATAATCTCCGCCGGCGATGCGAGGTGTTCGTGCACGACCTCTTGCAGAGCCTCGATTGCCACGTCATAGCCGATCTTGTTCCTGAACTTGAAGCAGTCGGCAACTGTCTTGGCGATGCTATACACGCGGACTCTCGTGCCGTCCACATCGTGCTCCTCGATGCCTGATGTGAGCGCCTCGCCTGACATGCGATAAACGCGCAACGGCGGGTAATCGAGTTTCGGATGCCGGTCACTCGGCCCAACTGCAATCTCCACGGCGTGCGGTATTTGATTGCCGATATCGTGAAAGTCGAGAGCACTGACGAGGCACAGCACCGCTGCCGGCACCCGTTCTGCGACGGCAACTACATCGTACTTGCCGGGGGCAGGCAGTTCAGCCAGCCGGTAGACGCCCCGGGTGAGGCGCTCGAGGCGTCCCTGATCTCTCATCCAGTACAGCGTCGCGTAGTGAATCCCTGCCGACGCGGCCTCACCGGTGCGCATAGTCCCGCCGTGCTGCATGAACACGTCGGCCGCATGCCGAAGCGCTGCCTCTGAAGGTGGCCGTTTCATGGGGTCATTATGATAGATACGTCGGACTTTGTGAACTGTTTCGTACGTTTTTATCATATGCTTCCGGACGAACCCGACGCCCTGCGAGCGTACAATCCCGCACCACTGCTCCCCTGCGCGCAAAGAGTCGCGCAGGCCCTGTGCTACGGGCGCAAGTCGCGCAAGAACACGTAGACGAGTGTCGTGTACGCCTTCAGATGCTGCTCGGGCCTCTCGCCGAGGAGCCCGTCGATGAACTCCAGATAGTCGTATTCGGTGTGCCAGATCTCCCACAGGTCGGCGTACTCCGGATCGTCGAACTGCGTCGGATCCAGCTGCGCATATCCGTCCAGATTGGCAATCTCCCAGTTCGTAGCCTCGAAGGCGACGATCGGGATGCCGGCCTTGTTGAATGCCGAGTAGTCGCTGAACTCGTTGGGCGTCACTCCAGCCGGGTACTTGGGGCTGGGATGCGTAACGATCGGCAGATCGAGGTCGTCGATTATCTCGAGCATGTCGTCTTGAACCCAGGTCTCGTGGTTCAGCCCGGAATGGATGTAGCAGTAGTCGCCTACGATGAGCGAATCGAAGTTGATCATCGCGATCGTTCGCGCCATGTCCTGATCGCTCATCTGGGAGACGTAGTAGTTCGAGCCCTTGAGCCCCACTTCCTCGGCGCCGAAAGCGATGAAGGCCACATCGTAGGGAAGCTTATGATCCTTTAGGCGTGCGGCGACTTCCAGCATCGCGGCGACGCCCGATGCATTGTCGTCAGCGCCCTTCGCAGCCGCTACACAGTCGTAGTGTGCTCCCACGATCACGAGCGGAGTCTGGGCCGAGGAGCCCTGTGCGGCCGCGCTGTACGCGATTACGTTCTGCGAATCGAATGCCCCCTTGTCCCCGAACCTGAACGGCTGGAACTCGGGTTCGTACCCGGCCTCCTCGAACCAGCCTGCAACGGTGTTCGCGGCGGCCAGCTCGGACTCGGTCCCCGCGATGCGCGCCCCCGCCGACAGCTGCTGGGTGTACGAGTAGGCTGGAACGCCCATGTCGGTTGGCACCACCGGCTGCACAGCAAGTGCACCTGGAACGACCAGCGCAACAAGCAGCAAGGTTGCCAAGCCGAGCACGGGTAGCTTTCGTACGTAACGCATGAAATCACCCTCCCCTAACGATCCGACCGGTGACTCCGGTCAATTCGCACTCTCTACTCGCTAGAAACGGCGGGGCACCGCCACCGGTTACGGCACGCGCGTGATCGCTGCCAAATGGCCGAACTCGGTGCCGCTACTGATGGCGCGCCCGCCCGGTTGGTACACTAGGCGACGTGTCTCATCGGCGAACAACCAGTCTGGCTCTCGCCATTGCGATCGCAGTATGCCTCTTGGGGCTTCCGGCGATGTCCGCAGTGGCCACGCCTTCGGCTGCCCAGACATCCGCCCAGCGCGCTGCAGTCGCGCAGGCGGTCGAGCAGTACGAAGCGGCACAGGCCCAATCGGCAGACATCAACGCTCGCATGACGGAGACGTCTGCGGAGCTCGACCGGCTCGTCGCCGAGGAGCAGCAGGCCCGCAAGAGACTCTCCCTCCGCGTGCTGAGCATGTACCGTTCCGACGACATCAGCTTCGTCTCGGTACTGCTGGGCGCCTCGTCGTTCGAGGATTTCGTGGAACGCTGGGACCTGTTGATGCGCGTAGCCCGACAGGACGCCGAGACTCTGCAGATCCTGAAGACCGCCCGCGCAGAAGCAGAGCGATCAGCGGAGCAGCTGATCGACCTTCAGGCCGATGGGGCGCGTGCGCTGGATAACATGGCCGAGGAAGTCGCCCGCGCCAGGAGCGAGCTCGCTGCGAGTGAAGCTGCTCTGCGGGAGTACGAAGCCCGAACCGCTGCCAGCGCCAAGCCCGCAGCCGCCTCGGCACCTGCGCCAACGCCAGCACCGAGTGACCCGACGCAGCGGCTCACGGGCTCCGGCGCCTGGCAGACCGGCGTTGCGTCGCACTACGGACGCGACTTCACCGGACGCGGGGCAAGCGGCGAAGAGATCGGACCTTACTCGATGATCGTCGCACACAAGACACTGCCGTTCGGCACGCTGATCGAGTTCGAGTACAACGGGAAGCGTGCTGTCGCGCGCGTCGCAGACCGCGGCCCACACTCGGAAAGCCGCGACTTCGATCTTGGCCCCGGCGTGGTCCGGGTCCTCGACTTCGGCGGCGTGCATGAGGTCCGCTACCGCATCATCTCGCAGTAGCCGGCGGCGGATTCAACCGCGTGACAGAGACGCGATACCTTCAGGAGCGTGACAACAACATGGTCGACCGCAAGTTCGATCCCAACAAGCTGCAAAGGCTCAACGACCCGAAACGCCTCAAACAGCTCGATCCTCAGATGCTCTGGGATGTTGCCGGCGTCCCCGACGCCGAGACCGTTGTCGACATCGGTGCGGGCACCGGCGTGTACGCATTTGAGTTCGCCAGGCGCATGCAAAGCGGCGTGGTCTACGCGTTCGACACCCACCCGACAATGGTCGAGTGGATCAAAGCGAACGTGCCCGACGACCTCAACGCCGAGATCGTTCCCAAGCTCTCGGATGAAAGCAGCATTCCACTATCGGGCGGAGAAGCCGACCTCGTCGTGATGCTCAATCTGCACCACGAACTCGACTCCCCACCCCAGATGCTCGCTGATGTACTGCGCATCCTCAAGATCGGTGGCCGGCTGCTCATCGCGGACTGGAAAGCCAAAGAGATGGAAAGCGGTCCGGCGCAAGAAATCCGCATCCCCGCCGAGATCATCTGTGCGCAGGTGCGCGAAGCCGGTTTCGAGGACTGCGAAGCGCGAAGTGATCTCAGCGCGACTCACGTTGTGGTGACCGCCACCCGCTAGAACTACCGGCGCCCCGCGCGGTCTAGACGCCTGTACGCTGGTTCCGCGTGCCGGGTACCGAGTTGCCGCCAGTCGGTCTCGGCCACCGGCAGGTGGTAGAACGCAGCCGCCTTCTGGATGTTGGCAAATGCGAGCTCGCGCTCCTCGTCGGATACCTTCTCGACTTCGCTGAAGTGCTCGATCGCACTCCGCACGTAGCCCTCGTCGGTCAGAGGCAACGAACGGTGCGTCGGGAACGCGAACGCCGATTCGGGAAGCGCCTTCTCCTGCGCCGCCGATAGCTTGCCGTGCGTGCTGTAGGGTCGCCATGTCGTTTCGTGCCCCACGGTGGATCACTCCTTCGAGAACGGATTGCTGCTACGGGTGTTCGTACCCACTCACACAGGCGCCTCATCGGAAAACGCTAGCCCAGAGACTACACTTTGCCGAAGAAAGGTCTTCGGTTCTGCTAACGTGGATGTCACCGGTGGGAGCGTCCCTGGGGGGACGCCGGGATACAGGAGTCTAACATGGCGGCCAGTCCACGAGCAGACGAGACCACACGTCAGCAGCTAGCCGAGCTCGGTCTAGCAGGCCCCGGTGCCGTCCACCGCAATCTGCCGCCGGCAGAGCTCATCGCCCGCTCATTGGCTCGCGGTGAGGGCATCCTAGCAGCGAATGGCGCTCTTGTGGTCAAGACGGGCGAGCCGTCGGGCCGTTCGCCGGAAGATCGCTTCTTCGTGTCAGAGGGTCCGGCCGCCGATGAGATCTGTTGGGGCGATGTCAACAAGCCGTGCGAGCCTGCGCTTTTCGACCGGATGCTCGACAAAGCGCGCGGCTACCTGCACGATCGCGATCTGTACGTCTTCGACGGCTTCGCCGGCGCTGAGCGCACGTACCGCCTGCCGATCCGCGTAGTCGCCGACGCAACGTGGCACGCGCTCTTCGCCGACACTCTCTTCGTACGCCCCACGCCGATCGAGCTCGAGGAGTTCACCGCAGGCTTCACGGTGATAGCCTGTGGCTCGCTTCGCGCTAGCGCCGATTTCGACGGCACCCGCTCATCGGTCTTTGTCGGCATCAGCTTCACCCGCAAGCTCGTCCTCATCGTCGGCAGTATGTACGGAGGCGAGATCAAGAAGGCCATCTTCACGGTCATGAACTACCTGTTGCCACAGCGCAACGTGTTGCCGATGCACTGCTCGGCCAACGTGGGTGAATCGGGCGATGCGGCACTCTTCTTCGGCCTCTCGGGAACCGGCAAGACGACCCTGTCAGCCGATCCCGCACGTCGCCTCATAGGCGACGACGAACACGGCTGGAGCGATCACAGCATCTTCAACTTCGAGGGCGGCTGCTACGCCAAGACGATCCGTCTGTCGCCGGAGTCGGAACCTCAGATATACAACGCCATCAAGTTCGGCTCCATACTCGAAAACGTCATCATCGATCCGCAGACCCGGGCCATCGACTACGATTCCGACTTCCTCACGGAAAACACCCGCGCGACCTACCCCCTCGAGCACATTCCCAACGCCGTGCTGGGCGGAACAGGCGATCACCCGCGCAACGTGTTCTTCCTCACCTGCGACGCCTTCGGCGTGCTGCCTCCCATCTCGAAACTCACTCCCGAGATGGCGAGCTACCACTTCCTCTCGGGCTTCACGAGCAAGGTTGCGGGTACCGAGGTGGGCATCGACGAGCCGCATCCCACCTTCTCCGCTTGTTTCGGAGCCCCCTTCATGCCCCTGCACGCCGCACGCTACGCGACCATGCTTGCCGAGAGGCTCAGCTGGCACGAGACGGATTGCTGGCTGGTGAACACGGGTTGGACGGGCGGTCCGTACGGCGTCGGAAGCCGGATGAGTATCGACCTCACGAGATCGCTGCTCGCAGCCGCTTTGGACGGATCTCTGGCCGAGGCCGACTTCGCTCCCCACCCGATCTTCAAGGTGCTCGTTCCGCAAGCGCACAGAAGCCTTCCGAGCGACGTCCTCGACCCGCGCGCGAGCTGGGCCGACCCGGTCGAGTACGATACGACCGCCCGGCACCTTGCAACCATGTTCGCCGAGAACTTCGAGCAGTACGCCTCGGCGGTATCGCCCGAGGTGCTGGCGGCAGGCCCGAGGTCCGGTATCGCATGATCCCGCAGTAGCGCTAGCCGAACGTGAGAACACCTTGTACACGGGAACAATCTCCGTGGGAGGTGGAAGCCATGAAGAGCCATGACGCGCTCGCCAGGATGCTCGCGATCCTTGGTACTCTCCTGCGTCGTGCTGCCACTGGTCGCTCCCTTCGCACTAGGGCGTGCTCACAATGGGTCGCCCGGGAGGGTTCCGGTTGGACTACCTGATGCCGTTCGAGGTCTATCCCGTCACGCATCGTCGGCATGATCGCTGCTTCTGTGGGCATCGTTTCGTGCGCACGCACGCACGCGTGCGATCGGCGTCGCTGTCGCAATCATGTGGGCCGGTTTGATTCTCATGAGCGTAGCGGCGGAGGTCACCGGGATCGCGAATTCCGAAGTGCAGCTCGAGACATGGAGATATGTGCTGGCGACCTCACTGGGCGCATTCTCCCTGCTCGGCCAGGTCATCCTCGTCGTTGAAGGCTTGCTACTGACGCGCGACCTGCATAGCGCACACGGCGACACCGCCACGCGCGTGACGCCAGCGACGGGCCCGTAGGGGTGAGTTGAGGCCGTGCCCAAGCACGGCCTCACTCTGCTTGCGACAAGTCGTGATGGATGCTCGCCGTTCGCCGCGGGTATTCCCTTTGTTGTGTCCAATTGGGGAATAATGGCATCGGCAGCGAAACACGCCCATCATGCCGGGACTCTGAACGGGACCGGGCAGCGATCAATGGAGCGAAGATGAACGCGATCGAGACCGCGAAGCTGACCAAGTACTACGGCAAGTCCAGGGGCATCGTTGACGTCGACATGACCGTAGCCGAGGGCGAGATCTATGGCTTCATCGGGCCGAACGGCGCGGGGAAGTCCACGACGATCCGAACCTTGCTCGGCCTCATCTACCCTACGAGCGGCTCGGCGAGCGTGCTTGGCAAGGACGTCATCAAGTCCGGTCCCGAGATTCGCCAGGAGGTCGGCTATCTGCCCTCCGAGGTCTTCTACTACGACGACATGCGGGCGATCGACCTTCTGAAGTACTCGGCAAGCTTCTACCGCAAGGACCAGCAAGGCCATCGAGAAGCGGATTCGCGACCTCGCTGAGCTGCTCGATCTCGACCTGAAGAAGAAGATCGACGACCTGTCGTACGGCAACAAGAAGAAGGTCGGCATCATCCAGGGGCTCGCGCACGAGCCCAAGCTCATCATCCTAGACGAGCCTACCGGCGGGCTGGATCCGCTCATCCAGCAGCAGTTCTTCCACCTGCTCAAGGAGGAGAACGCAGAAGGGCGCGACGATCCTGTTCTCCTCGCACATCCTCGGCGAGGTGCAGAAGCTCTGCGACAGAGTGGCGATCATCAAAGAGGGCACGATCATCAAGGTCGAACAGATCAAGACGCTTCTGGAGAACAGCACCAAGCGTTTCACGCTCGAGATGGCCGAGGCACCCGACGCGGCGCAATTCGAGATCGACGGCGTGAGCGACCTCGCCGTGGCAAACCACTCGGTGAGCTTCCTGTACCGCGGTCGCGTCAACAGCATCACGAAAATCCTCGCCGAACAGGACCTCGTCGACCTTCAGGTCGAGGAGCCGGACCTGGAGGAGATCTTCTTGCACTACTACCAGAAGGAGGACGAGCAGTGAACGTCTTCCTCCGCGAGGTCAGGGCCTACCGGAAGTCGACGATCATCTGGACGGTATCGCTGAGCACTATCGTCGTCCTGTTCATGGCCCTCTATCCAGCGTTCACCAATGACGTCGACGGCCGCGAAGGATCTCTTCAGCGGGTTCCCCGAGGCCGTTAGGACCGCGTTCAACATCTCGCTGTCGAACTTCTTCACGATCTACGGCTTCTTCGGATACCTTCTGAGCTTCGCCATCCTTGCCGGCGCGATCCAGGCCATGAACGTCGGGACGGGCGTTATCTCGAAGGAGGTGTCCGGCAAGACCGCGGACTTTCTGCTGTCCAAGCCGATAGCGCGGACTCGCGTGATGTCCGAGAAGCTCGCTGCTGCGTTTGCCGTGATCGTCGTGACGAACGTGGTCTTCTCGGCAGTCTCGTATCTGGCAGCGTTGACCGTCTCGAAGGAGCCGTTCGGTGCCGGTACATTCTTCTTGATGTCGATCACGCTGTTCCTCGTTCAGGTGATCTTCCTGGCCCTGGGTGCGCTGTTCGCGGTGATCATCCCGAAGAGTCAAGTCGGTCGTCTCGGTGACCCTGCCGACCGTCTTCACCTTCTACATCATCGGTGCGATCGGAGACGTGCTGGGCAACGACGAGGTCCGCTATGTATCGCCTTTCCAGTTCTACGACACGAACTACATCATCAGCAACGACCGCCTCGAGGCCAAGTTCCTTCTTGTCGAAGTGGCCATCGTTGCGGTCGCGCTCGCACTGAGCTACGTGATCTACATCAAGAAGGACGTCCGCTCCTCGACCTAGGTGGCAGACATGAACATCTTTCTGCGTGAGTTGAAAGCGCACCGTACCGGCCTCATCTGGTGGAGTCTCGGCATGATGGGCATGGTCGGCTCCGGCATGGCGAAGTATGCAGGATACAGCTCAGCGGGGCAGTCCGCACAGGCCTTGTTCGACCAAATACCCAAGGGAGTACAGGTGGTCCTCGGCTTCTCCGGGTTCGACCTCACCAAGGCGAGCGGCTTCTACGGCGTGCTGTTCCTGTATCTCGCCGTGATGGGCGCGGTGCACGCGGCCCTCCTGGGCTCGAATCTCATTTCGAAGGAGGAGCGGGACCGCACCTCGGAGTTCCTCTACACCAAGCCCATTTCCCGCGGCCAGGCCTTGACGGCCAAGCTTCTCGCTGGACTTTCCAATATCGTCGTCCTGAACATCGTGACGTGGCTGTCGTCGATCTACTTCGTTGGCTACTTCGGCAAGGGAGAAGCGGTCGGCTCGGAGATATCGATTCTCATGGTGGGGCTGCTCTTCTTGCAAGTCATATTCTTCACGATCGGCGCGGTAGTCGCCGGCGTCGTGCGGAAGCCGAAGGCGGCTCCATCGATAGCGACCTCGGTCATGTTCATGACGTTCCTGCTGTCGTTTCTCGTCAACATGAACGAGAACCTCGACGTCCTCAAGTACCTCACGCCGTTCAAGTACTTCGAAGCCTCCGCAATGATGAACGACGGAGGGCTCGACCCCGTGTACGTCGCGCTATCGGTGGTCGATCGTCGCCCTTGCGGTCGGTGGGACCTACTACTTCTACTCAGGGCGAGACCTCAGCGTGTAGGCCCTGCTTCGCCAGCGGCACAAGCGATCAGCGTCACGCCGGACGCGACACGTCGGAGTCCAGATCCTCGGCAGTCCGGAGTGCTTCTCTCAGCCTCTCAAGGCCCAGCCGGTACGCCTGCGCATCTCCGTACTCGAAGAAACTCGGGTAGTGATCGTGCATGGCGATCATCCGCCGTGCATGCTTGATCGGGCACCAGAACTGCTCGGTGCGCGCACCGATCTCCCTGAAGTAGCTCGCCAACCCATTCGCATAGCTGCAGTACCCGCAGTTGAGCTTCTCGACAGCGTTGAGATACGGCAGATCTTGGCGGTCGAAGAAGATGTGCTCGGAGCGCTTGACCTTGGGAATTCCGTAGGCGCTGAAACAGATGGCCTGATAGACGAGCAGAGCCAGATCGAGCATGACCATCGGCAACAGCAGGAACCAAATCACGATGAACGCGAGCCAGTTGAACACACTGGATCGAGTGACATAGCGAAAGAGCCCCACGCGCGACGCACGCTGTAGCGCGGCTACTTCTTCGGCGAATCGAATCCGACGCCCTTCCAAGACGAGGTGCAGGCCCTCTCGTCTCGTCTCGAATTCCGCCTGGAGTTCCTCTTCGATCGAACGGGCTTGCTCGACAAGGTCATCGATCTTGGACATGAATGTATGCCTCGCATCTGCCTGGTAGAAGGAGGCACCCGGTTCGGCAACCGGGGACCTGCCAAGCCGAAGTCCGCGTCGCACGGATCGAACCGGCACCCAAAGATACTCCTCATTCGGGGAGTCCGTACCACTCCCCGTGCTCAGAGCTCGTCGGCGCTGATGCGCAAGCCAGCCGGGCGCCGCGCACTACTCCAGCAGATTCGCCACGTCGTCGCGTACGCTCTGGCTCACTGCCGCCGTACCTCCGATGAAGTACACGGTGTCGATGTCGTCTTTGTTCGCGGTGAGCCGCTGACGCGCCGCTGAGACCAAGGTCGGCTGCTTGGTCAGCAGCAGCACCGAGTCCATCTGGCCGAGCATGGCTCCACCGGACAGCGCATCGGGGAACTCGAGACCGGTGGCGATACCCACGCCATCCCAATGCATCCCGTGCGCCACTCCGTAGTCGGCCACCTTCGCCGCGGTGTCGTAGCGATCAGTGCCGCCGACGCGTGTGACCTTCGAGGTGCCGAGCGCGGTGCGCACAGCTCGCTTCGGTCACAGGTGTCACCGCCGCCTCCCCGCCCAAGATGACGGCAGAATCGACCTTCGAAGGCAGATACGGCGTGCCGCCGCTTTTCGTGAGCAGGATCGGGGCGCCTGTAGAGGCTGCCAGAGGCGAGGCGCCGAGCGCGTCGGGGAAGTTGTCGCCTGTGGCGATGAACGCGCCGCCTGCGAACTTCGAGCCTTGCAGCCTGATCACCTCATCGGCGATCTTGTTGGCCGTGCCGTAGCGGCTCGTTCCTGCGATGCGTGTGACCGTGCCGGACAGCTTCGCGTTCAGTGCGTCTTCGACCGCTTGAGTCACCGCTGCGGTGCCGCCCAGGATGTAGGCGTTCGTGGCATTCAGGCGCGTGATCTCGGCTACCACCGCTGCGGGCAGCTCTCCTGGTTTGGTGAGCAGCAGCGGTCCTTCGACCGTGCCGGCAAGCGCCGAGCCGCCCAGTGCATCAGGCCAGTTCTCGCCCGTTGCGATCACGACCGTGCCGGCCCCGGACGGGTAGGCTTCCTTGGACGCCGCGATGGCGGTGGCGTAGCGGTTGGTGCCGGCGATGGGGACATAGGCAACAGCGTCGTCTACGGACGTAACCGTGATTCTGACGGTGGCGGTGTTCGAGTACGCCGTGCCGTCGTAGGCGCGGTAAACGAAGGTGTCGACGCCAAACCAATCGGCATGGGGCGTGTAGGTATAGGAGCCGTTTGCCGACAGGGCCAATGTGCCGTGCGCGGGTCCTGTGACGAGACTCGCCGTGAGAGGGTCGCCCTCCGCATCTGTGTCGTTCGCAAGAACGCCCGGAGCTGCGACCGTGAGCTTGGTATCCTCGGCGGTTGTCTTTGCGTCATCTGCCGCGACGGGAGCTTCGTTGACCGGCGTCACGGTGATCGTCACCGTTGCGGTGTTTGAGTACGTGCTGCCGTCGTTGGCCTTGTAGGTGAAGCTGTCGGGACCGCTGTACTCCTCGGCAGGCTCGTAGGTGAACGAGCCGTCGACATTCAGGTCGAGCGTGCCGTGCAACGGACCGGCAACCGTAGTGGCCTCGAGCGAGTCGCCATCGGCGTCCACGTCGTTCGCAAGCACACCCGGAGCAGTCCGAGTGAGAGTGCCGTCCTCGGCCACACTGTACGAGTCGGCTACTGCTACCGGCGCGTCATTGACGGGCGTCACCACGATGCTGACGGTTGCGACGTTGGAGTCGAGCAGACCGTCGCTCGCCGTGTACGTGAAGCTGTCGGGGCCGCTGTAGTCGGCCACGGAGTCGTAGGTGAACGAGCCGTCAGCATTCAGGCCGAGGATGCCATGCTGCGGCCCCACGACCGCAGTCGCCTCGAGCGAGCCTCCCTCGGGATCCGTGTCGTTCGCGAGTATGCCCGGTGCCGCAACGGTCAGCTGCTCATCCTCGGCAACTTCGTACACACCTTCCGAGTAGATGTACGCCGAGCCGGCGTCAGCGCCTCCTACGGTATCGTCCTGATACGCGCCGATAATCGCTCGACCGCCATCGAGAGCGACCGAGATCCCGTATTGGTCGTTGTACGCCCCATCACCTGCCGAGAACTTGCGCGTCTGTAGCCAGCTAGCGCCGGACCCCTCGAAGGTGTACGCCGAGCCCGAGAACTGCGCGTTCACCCAGTCGGTGTAGGCGCCCACCAGCGCGGTCGTGCCGTCTAGCGCCACTGCAAAGCCGAAGTTGTACGCTCCTGCCGCGTCCGTCGCCACCAGGCTCGCTTGCTCGGTCCAATCAGCACCGTTTGCCGTGAAGACATAGGCCGTATTGTATTTCGCGCAGCCGATCAAAGCCGTTTCGCCATCGACAGCGACCGATTGGCCGAAGTATCCCTCGTAGCCACTGCTCGATGCTGTCACTTTGTCCGCCTGTGTCCATACGCCCATGCTTCGCGTGAACACGTACGCAGCGCCAGCACCGTAGGCTTCGTCATCGTCACCGCGCGCCCCGAGGACGATCACGTCTCCGCAAACCGCAGCCGCGTCGCCCATCTCATCGGCGTACTGCCCATCCGAAGCGGTGAGTCTGGCTTGCCGCGTCCACGTCGGGCCGCTGCCTGTGAACACGTATGCTGCGCCCTTCCAGCCCTCATCCGAACCCGAGCCGGAGACCAGCGTGTTCCCCGACAGATCGACCGCCCAGCCGAAACGAGAGTCCGCCACCCCGTCACCAACGAGTTTGGCCGCCTGGGTCCACGTGGAACCGCTCCGCGTGAAGACATACACCGCTCCCGCGTCCGCCGCCGGACTGTCCGCCATCGGCGCGCCGACAACCACGGTGTCGCCTTCGATCGCGACCGAGTTGCCGAACCAACTGTGCACCGCCGCGTCCTCGGCAACGAGTTTCGCCTGCTGGATCCAGGCGGTCCCGCTCTTCACGAAAACGTACGCCGAGCCCGAAGAGACACCACCGTCGTCATCGCCATACGCACCGACCACCGCAATGTCACCCGAGATGTCGACATCGACGCCAAGCCAGTCGCCCGGCGCGCCATCGCCAGCGACTGCGGAAGTCACCGCAGACATGAGGCCCGGATCATCGGCGGCAACCGGTGCGTCGTTGACCGGCGTCACGATGACCGTGGCGGTAGCAGTGTTTGAGTCGGCGTCTCCGTCAGAAGCGCGATACGTGAACGTGTCGGTGCCGGACCAATCCGGGTCAGGCGTGTAGGTGGCATCACCGGACGGGGCCAGCGTGACCTCTCCGTTCGAGGGGCCGGCTACTAGTGCAGCCGTGAGCGGATCGCCCTCGACATCTGTATCGTTTGCGAGAACGTTGAAATCGACCGCTGTGTCCTCGGTAGTCATGTATCCGGGTGAAGAGAAGTAGGCCGAGCCGGACTCGCCGCCCATGTCGTCGTCCGTGAAGGCACCGACCACCGCCATGTCACCCGACAACGAGGCAGCGCAGCCGAAGGAATCGCCGGCCGCGCCGTCGTCGTCGGTCAACTTGTTCTGCTCGGTCCAAGTGGTGACCAACCGCGTGAAGACATATGCGGAGCCGGAGTCCAAACCCTTGTCGTCATCCCAGGCAGCACCTATGAGCGCCGTGTCGCCCGAAAGCGCGACGGCACGGCCAAAGGCGTCGCCCGCTGCCGCATCGCCCGCAGTGAGCTTGTCTTCCGGGGCCCAGGTGGTATCCGTCCGCGCAAAGACATACGCGGAGCCGGTGCTTGTGTCCCCGTCATCATCACCGTATGCGCCGACAAGTACGGTGTCGCCCGAGACCGCGAGGGAGTAGCCAAAGTAGTCATACTCGGCACCATCGGCCGCCGTGAGTTTGGCCTGTTGGGACCAGGTGCTACCAGAGCCAACGAAGACATAGGCAGCGCCAGAGGAGGTACCCGCGTCGTCATCTGCGTACGCACCGATCAGTGCAGTATCACCCGCCAGGGCAACGCTATTGCTGAATTGGTCGCCCTCCGCCGCATCAGCGGCCTTGATCTTGGCCTGTTGGGTCCAGATGCTGCCCGACCGGGTAAACACAAACGCCGAACCAGACATCGAACCGTCGTCGTCATCGCCGGTTGCGCCAACAAGCGCCGTATCTCCGGACACCGCCACCGAGAAGCCGAAGTAGTCATACTCTGCCCCACCGCTGGGCCTGATCTTGGCCTGTTGGGTCCAGATGCTGCCCGACCGGGTGAAGACGTATGCCGCACCAGCCAGCATGCCCCCATCGTCATCCCCGTACGCGCTGATGAGTGCCGTGTCCCCCGACAGGGCGACGCGATACCCGAAGAAGTCCCCCGCCTGACCATCGCTCGCCACGAGCTTGGCTTGCTGAGTCCACGCGCCATCCACGAGCGTGAACACGTAGGCAGAGCCGGAGTCGAGCCCCTTGTCGTCGTCGTAGTACGAGCCAACGATTGCCGTGTCCCCTGATATGGCAACCGAGTAGCCAAAGTAGTCAGATCCCGCACCGTCCGAGGCGAGGACTTTCTGCAGCTCGGTCAAACGAGCGGGATCATCGACCGCGACCGGCGGGTTGCTGCTGGCCTGCGCTCGCTGCGGAGCCATCGGCACGATACTCAGCGCAATGAGCGCGGCGAGTATCACGCGCATCAATGAGCGTGCACGTACAGGCTGGAACTCGCGCTCAAGAGATGGAATGCGCGCACCGACTAAGCCTCTCATGGGACCCCCGCTTTCGTAAGTATCCACGTTGCGGACGCCCCCAGCGCGTGCGCAACGTCATAGTAGCCCCAGGGTCAGCCTGATGTCTCTAGAATCTTTGCAGATTCTGGGCGAGGCGCAGGAGCCGCGACAAGCATGTGGTGCAGCGTGCGCAGGAGCCGCGCACCTCGATCGAGGAGATCGTCAGCGATAACGGACCCGCCGCCTAGCACGCTCAGTACCCCGATCGTCCGTACTTCCGTGTCCTGTGACTCAAATCACGTGGTCCTACCTGCGCCTTTGTCGAAACGCAGTCGTGGAGGAGCTGACGTACCTACGTACCATGACGAAAGGGGCACGACATGAAGGGTATGGCAGCAGGGCGAGCAGGCGCGATGATTGCAGTAGTGGCGCTGCTCACGATGACCCTGGCAGCTCCAGCAATCGCGGGTCCCGGCCCGGCACCCAACTCAGGCGACGGCGTCTCCGACGGTAGTGGATTCGAAGTACCGTTCGGCGTCGGCTTGGGTGGCGCACCGAACTCCGGAGACGGTATCCCCGACGGAAGCGGCTTCTAGGCATTTCGCGCAGGGCCGCTACACATCGGCGGCACTGAAAGGGGCACACAGCCCCGGCCACCTACTCGGTGACCGGGGCTGTTTCATGCGGTTGAACCGCGCTACTCCACAAGCTCCAGCACCACGTCGTTGTCGGCTGGCTCGACGTCGACCCACAGCCCATCTACCACGTAGCTCTGCTGCGACCAGATGAACTTGCCCCAGAGGTTCAGCACGCCGGTGTCGACAGCGACCTCCTCGGCGGGATTCTCGTCACCGTTGTAGTGCGCGACGAACGCCGGCGCAACTTGCTCGGCGATGTAGCGCGAATCCTTCTCGGAGACCCAGTAGCCACGCGACACGTCGAACGCCTCGGACTCGATGGTGGCCAAGACGAAGTCGCGCGCTTCAGAAGCGAAGTCGGTTCCCGGTCGAAGCTCATCGACGATCGTCGTCGAATCGATCGCCAGCTGCTGCCCGCTGAGCTCGCAGTAGCGAACCGGACACGGCGCGGTCGCAAGCGAGCCCGTCTCGACGTCGTAGATGAAGCCGCTGTCGCCGAAGTCGGCGCGCGCGATGTCCTGAGCGTGATAGTGGCCGGTGAAGACCACGCGGACGCCATGCGAGGCCAGAAGCTCACCGACGTACGGGTAGTCTTCCACGAGGTACTCGGGGTGAAGCTTGCTCTGGCCCTCCCAATGTTCCACGACACCGTGATGCATCATGCAGATCACGGTCTTGTCCTGGGCCTGCGCGTCTTGCAGGACCTGCTCGATCCACTGCACCTGCTCCTGCGTGAAGGCGCCGGCGGTGACCTCCTCGCCGCCCGGCTCGTTCTCCTCGGAGCGCGTCGAGTCGAGCGCCAACAGCCACAGGCCGTCGACCGGCTCGGCCACGTAGCTTGAGGTGTTCTCGTCGCGGAGAATCGCTTCGCCGTAGCCGAAGTCGCGATAGAACTCCGGGAACTCCGTCTGCGTCAGAGCCTCCACGGGGACTTCCTCGTCGCCGTCGAACTCGAACGCCTCTGGGTTGTTCGCATCATGGTTGCCCGGGATGACGTAGGCCTGCACGCCTGCATCGCTCAACCGCTCAAGCGCCGTGGCAACTCCCGTGTGATTGATGACCTCGCCGTCTTTGGTGAGGTCGCCCGGGATGAGCACGAAGTCGACGCCCGACGCGAGAATGTCGTCGATCGCGAGATCGAGCAGCTCGGCGGTCTCCTTGAGCAGCTTGCGGTCCGAGCCGAGCACCTCTTCGAACGCGGCGCCGGTCGTTCCGAGCGACGTGTCGTAGTAGTGCAGGTCGCTCATGACCGCGAATCGGGCGTCCGGGAATGCGTCCGGAGTCTGCACGGCGGGCTCGGCCATCGTGTAGTCGAGCGCAGGCCTGCTCGCCTCGTAGCGCGACAGCGTCACGTACCCTGCCCCGATTACGGCAAGCCCCAGCAGGATGCCGAGGATCACCCTGCGGGTTCGCGGTCTGCTCTTCACGACTTCTCCCGATGTCTCGGTGGCACGTTCAACCGATTATGTCATGCCACCGCAGCGCAGATGCTGGCGTCTGGCGAATCCGTGCCGTACTGGACAGCCACGGAACCATTGCTGCAGTCTCGGTCTCCCCCATCAAGCCCCCACCCCGTACACGCGCCTCAGCGTCTCGATCACCTCGGCGACGCTCACACCGCGTACCCCGACTGACTTCGGATCGAAACCGGCGTCGAGGGCACGCTCCAGGAACGCACGCACGTCCTCGGCTATCGTGTCGGGCAGTTCAATGCGTGCTGCGGGCGCGATCAGCTGATACAGACGCACGACATCGTTGCGATGCTTCTTGACGTCCCTGCCGTCCACCTGCTCACCGCTCTCCCGGCGCACCGTGAGATCGAGCCAGGCTCGCGCCTTGAGCGGAATGAGCTGCTCAGGGCCGAGGACCGTCAGACCCTCCACTTCGCGGGCTCCAGTGCGAATGAACTCGTAGTAGCCGTCGTCGAGCAGTATCGCCGAGAGGCTGGAGACTTCCTCGGCGATTGGAAGCGGTGTGAGTTCGGCATCGGGGGGCAGCGTGATGACATCGGGTGTTCGGGAGAACAACTCGAGCATCACGGGATACGTCGCATCGCTGGGCGAGTGGAAACGGTAGAAAAGCGACTTCCCGGTGCTCTTCTGACGGTTGCTGTAGCCGCCGGCTTTCACGAACTCCCAGAACATGCTGCCGAACCGCTCGTCCAGCGACTCGACCAGCAGCACCAGGTCCAGATCCTTGGTCACGCGAAAGTCGAGACCCGCGTTGTCCATCGCCACGTCGATCGCCGCTCCGCCGATGAGCACATAGCGGTCCTCGAGGCCTGCGAAGTGCTCTTGGAAGCGCTGGAGACCCCTTACCATGTCATGCCTTCAAGCAGTTCGGTCAACGCCATCTGTACCCGCTCGTCAGAATCGTCGCGCAACGTGAGATACAGGGAGAGTCGATCGACGGCCGGACCACTCGCAAGCAACGTCGGGTCGTATGCCCAAATCTCCGTGCGTTCGACATCATCCTCGGCGACGTACTCCTCGGCATCCTTGATGACTTGATCCGCTACGTCGAGCTCACGAGCCTTCGTAGCCCCAATCGCGCGCACGGCACCTGGAGGGCCTTGCAGCATGGTGTATCCGGCAAGAGCGCAAAGTCCCGCGAACGGCCTGACGACATCGCCCCACGCTGCAGCCGGGACAGCAACCGTGCGCACGACGGGCGTGCTCAAGCGCTCTTGCGCGACCCCCCAAGTCTCGTCCGGAGTCTTGGCCAGACGAACCGTCTTGGAGCGACCCACTTTCGTTGTCTCGACCAGCCCCGCAGCTTCGAGTTCCGCAACACCGCGGCTCACTGTCATGAGGGTGTAGCCGAGCTCCGGCACGATGTCGCTGAGAGTCATCGCGCGGTCCGTTTGTCGATAGAGCAGGTAGAGCAAGAGCAGCTGCGCGGATGGCCTGAGATGCTCTCGCTCTTCGCGCGGCGCAGCGGAGCGTTCTCGGTAGTCGAACCCCAGTCCAGGAAGGTAGAGCTGCGTGCCCGGAACGACGAATGCGATTCCCTTCTGGATCAGGCGTTGCCGCACGTATGCGGGCAACACGCGAAACACGGCAACCATCGCCCCGGGCCAATGCGCTGCAAGCGTGTCGATGTGCTTCTCGAGGGTCTTGGGAGTGACCGGCTCCTCGGCCAGGAGCCAGAGGATCGGGGTCTCGCCGAGCCTGCCGCGCATGAGCTGATAGGTCGTGCGCAAATACGGCGGCAGCGTAGCCGCAGCCGGCCACGCATCGAGGTGGAGACGTGCGTGCAGCGTCTGCGCCACGTAGTGCTCGGTGGCCGCAGCGAGATCTCGCATCGTGTTTGCCGTCCGACTCATCGTAACATCACTTCTGCACACTAACACGCCGCATGTTAGTGTGCAACTTGGCGTGTTACTATCGGTCTACGAGGGAGCTTCTCGGTGCGAATGAACCGGCGCCCTCCCCCGTCAGACGTACGCGAACAGCGGCGGAAACGCGACCACGACGATGGCCGCCCACACGGCGTAGACAGGGATGTACCTCGTCTGCCAGCGCTCGATCGTCGGGAACGTTCCGTGCCCTCTCAGGAAGCGGATGTAGAGCACTGCGGACCACGTGAGGTTGACGAGGAGAATCACATTCTCGCCGAGCGCGGCCACCCGGTTCGGCGTGAAGCCGAACTCGGCTGATCCGCGCGCCAATGGCCCACAGAGCTACGACGTCGGCCAAGAGCGCACTGATGACGAGAACGACCTGCACCACATCGAAGACGCCGGGCGACGACTGGGGATCCCGGGCGGAAATGGAGTAGAGCAGGAGCGCAAGGACGATGACCAGGAGCAGATCGAAGGCGATCAGCACCTCTCGCTCGATGTTGATTCCCGCTCCGGTCCACAACATGGTGCCGAGGAACGTGACCAGCACTACAGCGAACATCGGGGTGAACAGGCGCGTCAGCACGGGTGCCATATTCTCGATCACGCTTTGCTTGGCCTCGACCAACCAGGAGGCGACGAGAACCGCCCCGGCTGCTCCGCATGGTAGGACCCACGACTCGAAGAGGGGCTGGATGTCGACACCGATGGCCTGGAAGATCAACGACGTGAACCCCATGAGAACGCCACCGCCCAGAGCGATAAGGGCGTAGTAGATGAGCAACTCACCGGAGAAGCGAACGAAGTCCATGCGACCAGCCGTCTCGCGCCAGCGACCACCGGCGTATGCGACGCCCACCACCGCCACCCACAGCGCGATGGGCAGGTGCAGGGCGGTGAGTGCCTCGGTCTGGCCCCCCGAGTCGAACGGATAGAAGTTCGCGAACACGAGCGCCGCCACGAAGGCGACGGACAGCCAGCGAACGGCACCGGTGCCGAGTAGCCCCCGCTTCCAGACGAAATAGCCGGTCAGCAGGGGCAGCACGAACAGACTCAAGTTGCGGGCGTAGAAGCTGCCGTCGTCGACAAGATCGATCCCAAAGAGCACTGGCAGTTTGACGAGCACAGCAGCTGCCACGGCGAGGCAGAAGACAACGATGGCTTCCTTCAAGACGCTCGCTCGCGTCTCGTCCGCGTCCGAATCCACCACGACGAGCTGCTTCCAGAGCCGCTCGGAATGCTCACGCGCGAACTCTCTGGAGAGGTCGTCGAGGTCACCCATGCGCTTCACCGCCACGAGAAACGCCTCGTCCGTGTCGAGTCCGGCGTCCACAAGCCCCGCCACTTGCTCGCGCAGGTGGTCTTCCAGCTCCGCTACGTCAACGGAATGGATCGCCTGCCTGCGGAGCAGGTAGCTCCGCCACTGGGCTATCTGCTCTTCGAGGGCAACGGATCGATCTGCAGTCGACATGGCTCAGGCTCCTTGCTGCGATAGCGCGGTTGGCGCCAGCTGGTTTGCCGGGACTGAAATGGAGAGCGTGTTCCAGATACCTCGTAGCGTGTCGTCCACGGCCTGCCACTGCTTGCGCTGCTCGGCCAGCTGGTCTCGGCCTTGTGACGTGAGCTGGTAGTACCTGCGGCGGCGACCGTTGTCCGCGACTTCCCACCGCGCCTCGATGTAGCCGAGCCGCGACAGTCGATGTAGGACCGGATAGAGCATCCCGTCGGTCCACTCGAGGTGTCCTCCGGATAGCTCCCGCACCCGCTGGAGAATGGCGTAGCCGTAGCTGTCCTCTTCGGCCAGGATCGCCAGGACGATCGGCGTTGAAGAAGCGGCTATCAAGTCCTTGTTGATCTCCATGACCTCACCTGCCGAGACGGATGAATGCACCCGGAAAGGAATCATACATAGCAGCACTATACATGACAGTGCTATGTATGTCGACTTCCCGCGCTGGAGATGCCGAGAGCACACACGTGTCCACCTTCAAGCCACGCGGAAGATAGCGTACGCTTGTCGGCAAGGTCGACCGCGCAGGTGAGGTGGGCGAATGGAACAGTTCCTGGGTCGCTTCCAGCAGGTATCCGGAGTGGTACCGAACGCCGGGGCCAAGCTGCTCATTTCGATTGCGATCATCATCGGACTGTGGGTCCTGAGGACCGCCGCCGTTCACCTGGTCAATCGGGGCGTCGAGGAAGTCCGGCTCCGCTATCGCGTTCGCAAAGGCGTCACCTATGCGATCGTTGGAATCGGGATACTGGCGATCGGCGCGCTGTGGGTCGAGGGCGTGCGCTCACTGGCCACCTACCTCGGCCTGCTGTCGGCCGGTCTTGCTATTGCCCTGAAGGATCTCGTCGAGAACATCGCAGGGTGGATCTTCATCGCATGGCGCCGACCGTTTCGCGTTGGCGAGCGAATCAAGATCGGCGAGCATGCCGGCGACGTCATCGACATTCGCATCTTCCAGTTCACCTTGCTCGAGATCGGCGTGTGGGTGAATGCCGATCAGAGCACCGGTCGTATCGTGCACATTCCGTGCGGCACGACCCTGCGCGAACCGCTGATCAACTACAGCCGAGGGTTCCACTACATCTGGGACGAACTCCCCGTGCTCCTCACGTTCGAGAGTGATTGGCGCAAGGCCAAGGAGCTGCTTCTGGGCATCGTATGCCAGGATGCCGAGGAGCTGAGCGAGTCGGCCAAGCAGCGCCTGCGCGAGGCCAGTGAGCGGTACATGATCTTCTACGACAAACTCACGCCGACCGTCTACACCAGCGTTGAGGACAGTGGCGTGCTGCTCACGATGCGGTTCCTGTGCGAGCCGCGAGCTCGCCGCGGCACGCGTCAGCGGATATGGGAAGACGTCCTCGACGAGTTCGCCCGACACGACGACATCGACTTCGCATACCCGACCCAACGTTTCTACGACAATCGTGCCGAGGGCAAGGGCCACGGGACGGGATCCTCGGGCAGCGAGTAGTAGCGCCTCCGCAGGAAGCGCGTCGTGCGGGACGACTCGGCACTGCACACGGCATGTCCTCGCCGGTGCTACTTCTTCCTCGCCCACTTGAAGCCGGCGAACTGCCCGGAGACCTTCTCCATGAAATCCGGCAGACCACCCTTGTAGTTGAGGCCTCTGAGTCGCGCCTCGGCTTCTGCAGGCGTGATATCGCCGCTCTGCACGTCCTTGATCACCCGCATGCCGTCCTCGATGTTGGGCGGCAGGTTCTTCACATCGTAGCCCTGCATGTCGTACCCGTCGCGCACGCACTCCAACGAGTGCACCGCCTTGTCGGCCTGCGCGTAGGCATCGAGGTGGTTGCCTTCGGAGTACGCTTCGGCGACCTTGCTCTCGTAGGTCTTCCCGTAGCCGTCGGGGTCGAGCAGCGTCGATCTGCCCTGCTTGACGAGGTCCGCATTGGGCGTGAGCTGGGTCTTCTCCCACTTGCCGGTCTGCTCATTGTAAATCGTGCCCTGGTCGGCCATGTCCACGCTCGCCTCGGCGTGGTACTGGTCGGTTGCGAGCTGCTGGTGGTCCTTTGCCCACTTGGCGGCGCCCTTGGGATCGGTGGGTCCGCCGGTCTCCTTGGCGAATATGCGCTGGGACTCGCCGGCCCACGTCTCCTTCTTGAGCTCGATGAATCGCTTGGTCCCGTCGGGACCTTCTACTACGTAGCCGGCGCGGTAGTCGCGATCGACGCCGTCTATCGTGCCGACACTCCGGATTTCGATCTGGCGGCCCTCGGCCTCCGGTACGTTCTTCTCGATCCACTCCTTGAGATCGGCGTCGTGACCCTTGTAGACCTCTGCGCGCGTCTCGTTGATCTTTGCCCAGGCCTCGGGGTTGCTGCGCTTGAGTTCGCGCATGGCATCGGGGTCGACCATGACGCGCTCGACGGTTGCCCGGTCAAGCGGCTCGCCGTTGGCGGTCTTGGCGGCGATGTCATCTGCGATCGCCGCGGCGCGCTCCTTGGGTGAGGCCTTGGGCTTCTTGGGCGCCGGCTTCTCGGGTGCGTCGGGCTTCTTCTCGGGTGCATCCGGCTTCTTCTCGGCTGCGTCGGGCTTCTTCTCGGGTGCGTCGGGCTGCTTGTGCGAATCGGGGCCGTCGGACGCGACGGGCTTCTTGGTCGGCCCATCAGCTGCGCCCGGCTTCTTCGAAGTCCCGCCATCGACCCTGGGCCCGCGCACGGACTTCATGTTCGCGATGTGGCGAAGGAACATGATGAGCCCCTCGTCGCGCAGCTGCTTCCCCACGTTCTTCATCGCGTTCGTTACGGACATGTTCGGGTCGTTGTAGAGTTCCTTGGCGAAGTAGTAGGCGATGAACAGCGCCCACGCGAGCGCCTTCTTGTCGGCGGTGAGCTTGGAGAGCACGTCCGGGTCGGTGAGCATGCCTTCGGCGGTTCCGGTGAGCATGGTGGTCTGCGCCGCGAGCCAGTCCTCGAGCGAGCCACCGGCGAGCCAGACCTCCATGGCCGAGACGAGCATCGGCTTGAGCATGCCGATCGCGACCGCGCCCACGACTCCCAGATACGTGCCGCTTGCCACGCCAAACGCGATGTCGCCGCACCATGAGACCCAGTCGAGCGTGTCCTCGATCTGCTGGATCCACCACGCGGAATCCATGTACTCGTGCGCTTCTTTCACGAGCTGGTCGTGCGCGAAGCTCCATAGCTGCATGCGCATCAGGTAGAGACCCTCGGCGCCCATGGTCAGCGAGCGCTCGTTGACCAACGCGTAGCAGACGCTCCTGATACTCGTGAGGCACGTAGAACTGGATGACGTCGCGACAGCCGTCGAGTTCGGTCTGCCACGCTGCCGAGAAGGGATCGGTGTTCACGCCGAGCAGCCGGAGCGGCACAAGCGCGCTGAACGCGGGCTCATCTCGGCCAGGAATGCTCGCGCGCACCGTGGCAGGGAGCGCCTCGCCGCCGGTGGGTAGCTGCCGCTCAATGCCGAGGCGGAACGTGGCGCTCGGCACGTTGCTCGGGCGCACACCCGCAGGCGCAACCAGCAGACCGCCTGACTTCAGGCCAGCGCGACCCGGAGTCCCCTCCTCGCCACCGATCTCGAGCTGCACCTGCTGCGCAAGCGCAATGTCGGGCGCGATCGTGTTGGTGGCGGGATCGCGAACGTAGACCCGCACGTCGATGTCGGCAGGCGTAGCGCTACCGTCGGCCTTCAGGTGGAACGCACCGGTCGTGGGGTCTGTGTTCGTGCGGTCGATGAAGAGCCCCTCTTGCGTGACGATGACCTGAATCTCGCGCTTGAGCGGCTCGAAACCCTCGGCCCTGGCGAGCACCACGAGTGTGGCCTCGGTCTGCGGGCGTGCGGGATCGAGCCGGTCGCCGGCGTTTTCGGTGAGCGTGAGTGCGGCCGTAGCCGCGCCGGTGGACACGATATCGGGGGTTGCGATCAGCCGCGAACCCTCGCGCCACTCGGTATCGAACTGCCACTGCACGCCACTTCCGCTCTCGACCCACACGTTCACCTCGGCGCCCACGCCTGAATCGGCGGCGAGCGACACGGTGTCGGGGGAGGCGTCGAGCCACGGTAGGCGCGCCAACGTGATGGCGACCATCTCTGTCAGGGGACGCTCCCCCACCATCGCACTCACGCGCACCATCGCGCTCTCCGGCGGCTGCACAAAGGTCGACGAGTCGGGCCGGGATGCCCGCATCGTGATCGCGCGGCCGTCCTCGTAGTCGGCGGGGGCAGATATCTCGAGCCACTCGGAGTCCTCGGCAAACGCGATCGATGCGCGAACGGTGGCAGGATCGAGGCCGGAATCCGCGTCCGCACCCATGAGTTCGATCGCCGCCACGAGCGTGACCGAGTCTTCGCCTTCTGTGCGGAGTTCGAGCTTGCCGGCGGGCTCAAAGCGCGTGGCGATGCGACTCACGCCCGCGGCAGCAACGCGCACCATAGCCTGCGTCGTGCCGAGCGGAGCAGTCGCCTGAATCGCAATGCCTGCACCCAGCGCGACCGGTCCGGTCTGCCACACCACCGCAGTGAGCGTGCCGTACGCGCTCGAGGGCTCCACGCTCACGCCATCAGACGGCGTGACAGCGATGCCCGCCTCAGGAGCGGGCTGATATTGCCCGCTCGGAAGCACCCGGAATGCCTGGATGGTGAGAGTCGCCGAATGCTCCTCGCTCACCGTAAGACGTGCCGAGGAAAGCTGCAGCACGTAGCCCACCGGCTTGTCCGGCTCCGGCTCAGGCTCGCCGCTCTTCGCGCGAGCACTCGCCGCAGCTCCCGCCATGGCGATCGCCGCTGCAGCCAGAGCTCCGATGCCGCCGACCACCGTTCGCCACGGCGAGGAGCCCTCGCCGTCCGCGGGTGTCGCGGGTCCCGCACTCGCGCCGGAAGCGTTGAACCGGAGCGACGCGAGAACCGACTCGACGTCGTTCACCATCGAGTCGAACTGTTCGCTCGGCGTCCTCGCCGGCGACGGTACCCGCCGCCGACAACGTAGATGCCGCCGTCGATCGGTGGGAATCCAGTACTGATCCACGCGGTCTGGAACCAGTTGGGTAGTCCGCCGTCGTACTGCTTGAACATGCCGATATTCGACCAGGCCTCAAGACCGCCGAGGGTCGTCTTCTGCGCCCCTTCTCCAGACGTAGTCGATCTCGATCGCCACCTGATCGTCGGGCTCGTGTAGAGCGTCACCGAGCCACCCGAGCGCGCGGCGAAGTCCTCGAAGGAGGTGTAGTAGTCCTCCTCGGGCGCACCCGTGTACGGGTTCTCCGGAGTCAGGGACTTGACGATGACACCGGCCGTGCCGCTCCAGCCATCAACGTCGCCGTATTCCCCGCTAGCCGAGAAGTAGCTTCGTCGTTGCTGCCCTGCATCCAGAAGTCGGGGATGTTGTAGGCGGTGACGAGGTTGTCCGCTGCGTACGCGAGAACCGGCAGTGCGAGCAGTGCCGCGATGCAGCCGAGCATGCAAAGCGCGATGGCGCGGCGAATCGCGAAGCGACGAAGTGTGCGCATCTAGGACCGCCTCCTCAAGGCCACCGAGGCCGTCTTGAGCGCCATGATGAGCGCCGAGGCCGTCGCCACCGCCATTGGTGCGAGCGTGAGCAGCGGTGTCCCGTCTGCCAGCCCCGAAAGAAGCGACCCCCCAAGCGAGACTATCTGCATTGCAGCCGTCACTAGAGAGACGATACCGGTGAGACCGCGCAGCGCGCCGCCTTTGGAGCCGGTGATCAGTGAGAGCAGCGATGTCGTGCCGCCGCCAAGCGCACGCGGGATAGCCGCGGCGAGCGCAGCGGGTCCCCCGGAGACACCTGCCACGAGCAGGTCGAGCGCTACGGTGGCGGCCATCGAGAGCCCGGGACGCCGTAGGGAGCGCTGCACGACAGACCGAGCCGCCGGAATAGCCGCACCCGACAACATCGCGCGAAGATCCGGCGTCTCGCCGGCGACGATCGTCTGCCAGGGAAGACCCGCGGCCATGGATGCCGCCCCTGTCGCACTCGCAACGACAGTCGCAACGGCAGCGGGTCGCTGCGTAGCCGCTGCCTGAGCCGATACCGAGTCCCTTCGAGGACTCCCACACTTCTTGCAGAACTTGTCCGAGCTGCCGAGCGATTCCCCGCATTTCGTACAGAACAGCGCGGATCCCTCGCCCATGAACCCTCCCCAGCTCGTGTTGCATCCGTACTGACTATAGCGGGGTTTGCGGGCGACGAGCCACATTCTTGCACCGTTGCTATCATGGAGCCCGACCGCAACGCAGGATCAAGGGAGGATCTCGTGCTTGAAGCACCAGACGCCGCGACCGATCACGCTCCAAATCCCGCCCCTGATCCAATCGAATGGACCTACGATATTCCTCTGCTGACCAGTCGGTTCATGCTGTGGGACTTCCTGCGCGTGATCCTACTCTCCGTTGCGGCGATGTATGTGATCGTCGCCGTGGGCGGCCTGATCATTGAACGTGAGTTGATCATCTTGCCGCCGATGGTGTTCTTCCTCACGGCTGGCATCATGGCGGGCCTGTTCGTTCTCACAAGCCTCCTGCTGGGCAACCGGCAGGGCGCGCGCTTCATCGTCAGCGCGAAGGGCGTTGAGTACCGTGCCGAGAAGCGCGAGCGGTCCATGAACAAACTGGTCGTGATCGTGGGTTTGCTCGCGCGCAACCCCACAACCGCCGGAGCAGGCGCGCTTGCCATGAGCCGCGAGCGAACGCTTGTCCCCTGGGAGAGCGTTCATCGCGTCACCGTCTACCGACGCCAACGCGTCATCGCACTGCACAACTCGTGGCGCACGGTGCTCCGCCTCCACTGCCCGCCAGAGTTGTTCGATGAGGTCGCCAGCGCGGTCGAGACATACCACCGCGCTGCGATCGAGCAGCACGCCGCCAAGAGGCTAGAACGTCCACCCCTCTTTGCCTAGGAGCGGACGTCTTCAATCTATACGGCGGAGAGGGAGGGATTCTTACCCGTCGAGACGGGAGAAACCCGCCTAACGGCACCGGGTCTGACTCTCCCCGCTCGGGAACGAGCGGCGCTACCGCCGAGCGCGCTCGGCCGCCTGCGTCAGACCTTCGAGACCGTCTTGCAACTCCTGCTCGCGTGGGCCAGCCGAAGCCAAGCCGGAAGTGCCGATCGCTGACCTCGAACCAATGCCCAGGGCCCACATAGGTACCGAAGTCATCAAGCAGACAGCGGTAGAACTCCTGTTCGTCGACGATAAACTCCTCGCGGAAGCGCACGAACCCCACCACGCCGCCGCTTGGCACAATCCACTCGAACACGGTCTGAGCGTCCATCCACGACTGGACGACGGCCGCACGCTCGCGAACGTCGCACAGGATCGGGCTTAGGATCCGCTCTCGATCGGCGAGCACGCGTCCGGCGATGTGCTCGTCGATCGTCGAGCCGCAGATCACCACTTGCTCCTTGGCCGCCAGCAGCGCCTGCTGCAAGTCGGGATCGGTGGTGACAGCCCAACCGATGCGCAATCCCGGCAGTCCATAGGCTTTTGACACCGAGGCAACGCTGATAGCCCGCGCGGACAGCGTCGCCACCATGGGGAGTTGCTCCCCATGTGTCAGATCGCGGTACGTCTCGTCGACGAGCAATACGGCACCCGAGTCCTCGGCCAACTCGACCAGCCGAAGAAGATCGGGCTCAGACATCATGGTGCCCGTCGGATTGTGAGGGCAGGTGACACTGATCATCTTGGTTCGTCCGGGCTCGACCCGGGACCGCACGTGGTCGATATCGAGAGCCCAGCCATCCTCGAAACGCAGATCGACCACGTCGACATCCGCACCGATCGCACGTGGCGTCTCAAGATTCGTGGCGTAGTTCGTACGAACGACGACGAGATGGTCGCCGGGATCGAGCATCGTCGTCGCGGTGCAGAACAGAGCCGTCGCGGCGCCGGGTGTGACCAAAACGTCCTCGGGCGAAAGACCGGGTCCAAGGGCCGCGATCGCCTCGCGCAGCGGCGGGTCTCCAAGGTGGTCTCCGTAGCACAGCAGCAGATCGTCGAGTTCGATCGGCAGCCCCAGGTCGCTCAGCCGTCTGTCCGAGACCGAACTCTCGGACAGGTTGTTCGTGATCGTCGAGTAGCCCAACTGCTCGGGCGACTCAACCTCGATCGGCATGCGGCGATAGCGCACTTCGACACCCTTCCTTCCCAGCTAATGCATCGGTTGTGAGCACTCGGTCATCACCTGGAGGACTTGAACCCGTGTCCTCACCGCGAAATCGAACGCCTCACCATGATACCGAGTACTGAGCGGTGCGGTGAGGTTTGCAGTTCGCTCGAATACGCACGCAGCCCCGGCCTCCTTATCAGGAGCACCGGGACCACGTTTTCCCTGCATATGGCGGAGAGGGAGGGATTCGAACCCTCGAGACGGGGGATACCCGCCTAACGGTTTTCGAGACCGCCGCATTCAACCACTCTGCCACCTCTCCGCGATGGCGCGAGCAGCGCAAGGCTGCTTCGAGCGCACGTGCGAGTATACCGAGCGTACCGAGACGGGGCAATCGTGGCCAGCAGTCAGCCTCGCCTTATGCAGAGGGCCCGCCCCCTCTCGGAAGCGGACCCTCTGTATGAGATCCCCCGAAAGTCCGCGACCCGCTCGTGAGACCGCATCCTCCCGTTGGGGCAACGGACTAGTCGAGCTCGGGCGCCGTCACACGCACCCCCATGTAGACACCGTTGTCTCCGGCGTCTAGGGTGCCGAGCACCTCGATCCGTGCACCCATGCCCAGCGGCGTGATCACGCTGCCGGTCGGGTTCGCCGGATCGTAGTACGACTGAGAGTCGTCGAAGACCGGGTTCGCCGCCTGGCTGGCGATCGGTACGAGCCGCGAATTGTAGTGCAGCGGCAGCGCGTGTGTCGCCGTCAGGCCGAATGGCGAGTCGTAGGTCTGGATCCGGTTGCGCCACAGCTGCTTGCTCTTGCCGATCGTAAGGGCCTTCGGATGCGCATCGACCGGCAACGCGAAACCGGTACCCGGATGCACGCTCGCGTTGTTGTCCGGCTGCGACGTGTCGCAGTACCAGACGAGCAGACCCTGCTCGTATGCAAATCGCTCCGCCCAGTTGACCATCGCGGTCTTGCCCTTCAAGAAGCCCCAGTTGTAGCAGTTGGCCAGCGCAGAGTCCCATCCGTAGAACTGCCGGTTCTCGGCCAGGTAGTAGTTCCAGTAGTAGCCGCTCTCGTAGCCGGTGGTGCGCTTGAAGCCATCGTACGTCCAGCCGGCGTCGGCATCCTCGGCACCGTCCAGGTCGGCCCCGGTGATTGCGATGTCGTCGACCATGAAGCCAATCTCGGCCACGCCACCGTCCGTGATGTAGCTGAAGCCCAACAGCACGTCACCCTCGTAGGCCGAGAGGTCGGCGGTCAGCTCTTCCCACCCGTTGGAGAACCCGTCGATGCCGTTGTCCTCGACGGTCGAGCTCGAGAGGTTCGTCGGCACCGTATCCCACGTGTCGCCACCGTCCGTCGAGATGATGACGTTCGCGTAGTCGTAACCCTTCTCGATGCCGTAGTTCACCATCGCGGTCAGGGACGCTCCCGCGGGCAGTGTGAACGCCTTGGACATCTGGTTGCGTAGGTTGTCACCCTTGTCGCTGTAGTAGAAGTACTCACCGGCATACGGGTCGCCGATGTCCCACTCGACGAACTTGTCAGGCAGATTCACGAGCAGCGCCTGGGGCTGGGTCGAGTTGAACTCCACGGGACCCAAGGTCAGCTCCGCGGTCTCGCCGGGTTCAGCGACCTCCACATCGAGCCAGCCGAGCATGAGCTTCTCCCAGGGACCCTGGTGCGCCGGTGCGGAGCCGAGGTCGTAGTCGACCTGCGAGAGCCACGAGCCGCTGTCCATCAGCGTCCAGAAGCTGGTGGCGTTGTCCCCGCCAACCGTGTCGTAGAGGTCCGGCAGACCCAGGTCGTGCGTGTACTCGTGCGCGAACACGCCCACGCCGCCGTTCTCCGGCTGGATCGTGTAGTCGCCGATCCAGAAACCGCTGTCACCGATCTGGATGCCACCGAGCAGGAAGTCATCGGAGGGGCCGGTCTTCCCGATGTCGGCGTAGTTCGCATACCAGCTGTGGCTCCAGATCGCCTCGTCCCCGAGCTCGCCACCACCGGCTTCTTCGCCCTCACCCGAATGAAGCGACTGGAAATGGTCGATGTAGCCGTCAGGCTCGTCGTAGTCGCTGTCTCCGTCCCAGTCGTAGCGGTCGCGCGTGTCGAACCTGGCGAGGTACTCATTGATCTCTGCATCGCTCTTGCCTGCCGCCCTCTCGGCTGCGTACCAGCCGTTGAGCATGTCGGCGAGGAACAGCCACACGTTCTCGGACGTGTCGTTTGTGGCGGTGCCGTCGTCGTAGTACTCGTGGTCGTAGGGCAGCTCCACCCAATCGACGCAGTCGCCATCGACGGTGTAGCGCCCACTCGACATCTCGAGGAAGTACTCGGCCATCGAGATGACGTCATCGCCCTGGGTGTAGAGCATGTCGTCGTAGTAGGCCTCGCTGAAGTCCTCGGTCCAGATCGTCGAGTTGTCAACGGTGCGATCCGGCTCGGGGATGCTGTTGTGCGGGTAGTCCGAGAACTCACCCGGCACGGTCCAGACCTGGCCCGTGCCGTCGAGCTCCAGCTCATCGAATTCACCCGGCTCCACCTCGTAGCCGTCGCCCTCGACCCCTCCCGCATACTTCGCCTGGACCGCATTCGCCCGCAGCGCAGCAGCCTTCTCTCCGAGCGGATGGGATCGCCTGTCTTGTCTGACCTGCGCCGGGGCATCCACCCCATCGCGCGCCACGACCGCCGCAGCGTGCGTCGGGACGAGCATGGCCACCAGCACCGCCGCCAAGAGGATCCTCGTCACTGCATTTCGCATTTTCATCTCCCTACCCTAGAGCCACATGCATTGGGATCGAACGATGCGTGCCCGTCGGCAAACCGGACCGACGGAAACGCCGAAGACAGGCGGGCCGTGCGGCCCGCCTCGGCACTGAGCTGGAACAGAGATATGCCCGCGTGGTTGCATGCGATCCCCTGACGCACCCGTGCATCACGGAAGCGCCCCGGCTCGTCCTCCACGCGGGCCGCGACCCCTCTAGTGTGACAAACGTCACAGTCTGCTGATTGGATTCGGCGCCGCTGCGATGCTTCCTTGTTCGAGGCCCCGGTGGTGCACCTACTTTCCTTGATGCACGCATGCGCCCTGGGACTGTGCAGCTCATCCCGAACGAGAGGTTTCGAGACCGCAGCGACGAGTCACTGACCAAGCTCAAGGGGGATGAAGGGCGTTCGAGACCGCCGCATTCAACCACTCTGCCACCTCTCCGCGATGGCGCGAGCAGCGCAAGGCTGCTTCGAGCGCACGTGCGAGTATACCGAGCGGGCCCAGGAGGGGCAACGCGGAGCGCTACACTGGGCGCCAGAGCCCGCCCCTGCCACAGGAGCCCGCCGTGAATCCGACACTCGAACTCATCGCCCGACGCACGTCGACCCGGAGCTACTCGGCTGAGCCCATCTCCGACGCCGAGAAGACCGCGATCCTCGAGGCAGCCTTCCGCGCTCCCACCGGCGGCAACATGATGCTGTACACGATCATCGACGTGGTCGATCAGTCCATCAAAGACCGCCTCGCGGTGACCTGCGACGACCAGCCGTTCATCGCGACCGCGCCGTGGGTCCTCGTGTTCGTGGCCGACTTCCAGAAGTGGACCGACCTGTTCGACCACACCGGTGCGGCCCTCGGAGCAGACACGCAGGCCTCCCGGCGGCGGCGACCTGCTGCTCGCCTGCTCGGACGCGCTGATCGCCGCGCAGAACGCGGTCATCGCAGCCGAGTCGCTCGGCATCGGCTCGTGCTACATCGGTGACGTGCTCGAGAACGGCGAGATCCACGCGGAACTCCTCGGCCTGCCCGATCACACGCTGCCGATTGCAATGCTGTGCTTCGGACGGCCCGCTGTTGAGCGCTCACCGGTCCCTCGATACACACGCCACATGGTGCACACCGACCGCTACCGGCGCCTCGGTGCCGAAGAGCTCGACATCGTGAGCGCAGAGCTGCAAGAGATGCACGCTCCCCACGGCCTGCCTCCCGGAGCCACCAGCTACCCGGAGGTCGTCCACCGTCGCAAGTACGCATCAGAGTTCATGGCCGAGATGAACCGCTCGGTCGCATGGTGGCTCGAGCGCTGGCAAAGCGGGTAGCCCATTGGGTTCTTCGGGGAGCTGATCGCCCGGCTGCAGTCAATTGGGACGGTTACCGCGTTCAGAGGACAACCTGCGAGCGAAGATCCTGCTCGTCGACCACACGCCCGTCTTTGAGGAAGACGATGCGGTCCCCGTAGGCTGCCATGCGCAAGTCGTGCGTGACCATCACGACGGTCTGGCCGTCGATCCGCAATGACTTGAGCAGCTCCATGACTTCCTCGGCAGCCACCGAGTCCAGGTTCCCCGTCGGCTCATCGGCCAGCAGGAGCCGGGGCGACTTCACGAGCGCACGCGCGATCGCTACCCGCTGCTGCTCACCACCGGAGAGCTCGTTCGGGAAGTGATCGAGCCTCTCCTCCAACCCGACCTTGCCGAGAATCTCGACACTTCGCTGCCGGCGCTCTTTCGCTCCGATCCCCGCGTACTCGGCCGCCAGCATGACGTTTTCGAGCGCGGTCCGAGTCGGTATGAGACTGAACGTCTGGAAGATGAAGCCGATGTCGTTGGCCCGGATACGGTCGAGCGCGCGGCTCTTCAACCTCGTGACATCCTCATCGCCCACGAGCACGTGCCCGGACGTGACACCCGACAAGCATCCGATCACGTTGAGCAGCGTGGACTTGCCCGAGCCGGACGGGCCCATGACCACGACGAACTCCCCGTCGCCCACGACGAGACTGGTCCCGCGCAAGGCGTGCACCACGTTTCGCTTGCCCAGGTAGTAGAGCTTCTCCACGTCTTCGATGGTCACCGCGGACATCGTTTCCTCCTACTCGTACGCAAGAGCATCAACCGGGTCCATCCGTGATGCCCGCCACGCGGGATATGCTCCGGCCATCACGCCAAGAGCGACTGCAAACACGAGCGCACCGATCAGCAACCTGCCGCTGACCGCGAACATTGCCATGCCCAGTTGGGACGATGCCGACGCGTTGGCTGCTTGCGCCCCGAGGGCGCCGAACACCAGGCCCACTACTCCGCCCGCGCCACCGATGACGGCAGACTCCACGAGCGTGTCTCGTCCGACCCGCCACCGAGAGGCGCCTATCGCGCGCTTGATGCCGATCTCGCGCACGCGCTCGTTCACCGAAAGCGTCATCGTGTTCACGATCGACAGGCCGCCGATCATCAGCGCCAGGGTTCCCACCGCCACGAGAATCATGTCGAAGATGGCTACGAGCTGGCCGAAGTTCTGCCTCAGCTCAGACGGACCCATCGCCTTGACCCCGTCCACGCGGTTCTCGATCGTACGCGCCAGTGCGTCCGCGTCGGTACCCGGAGCGACGTACACTGTCGCCTGCAGCGCGATGGTGTCTGCGTCGATGTCTGCCAAGAACGGGTCGGGCAGCGTGTCGACGAACGCCCTTCGCGCATCGCCAATCGGGATCATCGCGGACTGGTCCATCGTCGTGAGAGATTGCTCGAGGATCCCGACGACCTCGAACTTGTGGTCCTGCAGCTCCACGGTCCGCCCAACTTGCGCATCGAGGGCCTCGACAAGGTCCTTGCCGATGACCGCGACCCCCGACTCGTCATCGGTGATCATCCGGCCCTCGGCAACGTCCCAGCGTTCCTCGTACGTGTCCGTGCCGAGATACCCGCCCACCAGCAGCGGCGGCACTCCGAGTGGAACGGTGGTCGGATCCAGGATTAGGGCTACCTGCGGCGCGACATCGAGCACGCCGGGGATGCTGCCGATCTCCTCGATCGTGTCGACGTTGAGGGGCCGGCTGCCGTTCGTGTACCCCCTGTCGTTCGCTGCATTCTCCTCGGCCACCACGACCTTGTCTTCGTAGTACTCGCCGTTTCGACGCATGGTCTGGTCGGCCTTCTCGGCCATAGCGCCGAGCACGACCAACGCGAAAACGCCGGTCGCGATGCCGAGGACGGTGAGGAGCGACCGAGCGCGCCGCTGGAAGATGTCCCTGAGTACCTGCATCCCGACCTCCTACTCGTGCGCCAGGGCGATGACAGGATCGAGCTGCGACGCGCGCCAGGCCGGATACAGGCCGGCGACACCACCCAGAATCAGCGCGAACACCACGGTCGCTACCCCGAGTTTGCCTGTGATCAGGAACAGCCCCACGCCCGTCTGCGCCGTGATCGCGGCATTCATCACGGTCGCGACTACGGCACCGCCAACGAGCCCAACCACTCCCGCGCAAGCACCGATGACCACGGATTCGGCCAGTACGTCTCGGGCGATGCGCCACTTCGACGCGCCGAGGGCACGCTTGGTCCCTATCTCGTGTGTCCTCTCGGCGATGGCGACCAGCATGGTGTTCAGAATCGACAGCGCTCCTACGACCAGCGCAATGAACCCGACGCTGACGATCACCGCGTTCACGATGTCGGTCAACGACTGCGAGTATTCCGCGGAATCCGACGGACTTGTCGCCGCCACCCCGTCGACCTCATTGACTATGCGCGCCGCCAATGCGTCGCCATCCACGCCCTCCTCGGGAAAGACCGTGAGCTGGGTGTTTATGTCGGCCGGTTCGATCCGGGAGCGAAACGTCTCCGGAAGCCATTCGATGTAGAGAGCCCGCGCATCGGCGATAGGCACCATCGCGGCCTGGTCGTAGACGTTCACGAGCGAGCGCTCAAGGAGGCCGACGACCTCGAAACGGCGACCTCTAAGCTCGACCGTATCGCCAACTTCGACATCCAGCTGAGCGGCAAGATCGTGACCGATCACGGTGACGCCGGATTCGTCGTCGGCATATAGCCGACCCTTCGACATGCTTAGCTGCTCGGGCCAGTCGCGCGCATAGCTACCCATGAGCATCGACGGCGTCCACATGATCGCCGCCTCGTCGTCCAGCATCAGCACGACCATAGGTGCGGCGCGGCGCACGCCTTCGACCGTCTCGACCTCGGCCTGCTTCTCTGCCGAGAGGGGACGCGTCCCGTCACTCATCCCAAACACGCCGACCCCTCGTTCGTCGAGGACCGTGACGGTCTGAGTGGACATGTCCCTAACGATATCCAAGTTCACGTTCACCTTCTCGGCGAACGCGCCGAGCAACACGATGGCGAAGACGCCCACTGCCACGCCGCTGATGGTGAGAACCGAGCGGAGCTTGCGGCGGAAGACGTCCCGGAAGACGCTCATGCCGGCTCTCCTTCGTTCTCGGAGCTGGCATGATTGGCGGACTCCTGGCTCTCGTCCGCTGAGGTCACGCCGTCTGAGGGGGCGGCGACCTCGACGTCTCGAACGGGTACGCGTGAGGGTACCTCTTCGGCAGCTCTCCTGATCTTCGCCTCAGCCGAATCGAGCCAGCGGATCATCGCTTCGGTACGCAGGATGAACATGTCGAGCTGCAGGATCTCGGCGAGATCCAGCGACCGGTCCCGGCCCTCCTTGAGCGATGTGAGCTCACTCATGCGACGGAGTTCGCTCTTGCGTTGCGTCTGGATGATATCCGCGATGTCGACGTCACTCGTCAGACCCAAGACGATCTTCGCGAACAGCTCACTTCGGCGAGTCTCGGTACTGTCGAGAGGAGTGAGGAACCAGGTGCGCAGAGCCGAGCGGCCCGCAGGTGTGAGGGTGTAGAGCTTCCGGTCGGGAGCTTCACTGCCCTCTACAGTCTCGGACTGGACAACGCAACCGTCGCGCAGGAGCCGCTCAAGGGTCGAGTAGACCTGCCCGTAGTTGACCGACCACTCGGGCCCGAGTTCCTCTTCCAGCTCGCGTCGCAGATCGTATCCGTGCATCGAGCGACGCTCCAGAACAGCAAGGAGTCCGTACTTCACGCTCATACTGGACGCCCCCCCTTCTCTGAGGAGCGTGTCGGCACCTGTGCGCGGTGCTGCGATGCCGCTCCTCAAAAGCTATATACCGAATATCTAGATACTGCGTATATAGCCTATCGTCCCGGCGGCGTCAATATGTGATGCAAGTGTCCATGAGAAGAGGCATGCGTGATGAGCGTGCCGAGGAGGGGCAATAAGGAGGCCCCAGCATCCCTGCCGAGGCCTCGATGATTGCAGGCGAATGGTTCGTCGAGCAGCACTAGTCCCTCTGCCTGATATCCCGACGCTGGAACAGCGGGAACGACAGACCGACCAACACGACCGCGATTGCAGCGAGCACCGCGGCGTGCGTCCAGACCATCCCGTTATTGAGCGGATCGTTGCCCAGGTAGTAGTAGAACGGCGAGAGCTTCTGCAGACCCGAGAGGTTGTCGGTGACCGAGCCGATCGAGTTGAGCACATGGAGGCCGACCATCGCACCCGTCGCGCCCCACACCGCAGCACCCTTGCGCCCGGTACCGGAGCTGATCGCCAGTGCCAACGCGCCTCCCGCGATACCGATCAGCGTCAGCAGGATGCACGTCGCGGCGATGTTCCACGTCGACATCTCCAGACCGGCCAGCAGCGCGCCGAACACGGTTCCGGCAAACGCCGCCACGCCCACGATCGATGCGTACAGCACCATGGTCCCGGTCTTCTCGGCGATGATGCGTGACCGCGGAATCGGGTTGGCCAGTAGCAGACCCATGGTGCGATTGGACTCCTCGCCTGCTACAGCGCGCGCGCCGATCGAAATCGTCACGAGCATGACCATGATCGGCGCCATCATGCCAAACGTCTCGATTTGGAAGAAGCCTGCAGGCGTACTCATGTCGCCTCCGCCGAAGAACGCAAACAGCACGTCCAGGCCTTCGGGGAGCTGCCCAAGCAGGTCGAAGGCCGCTTTCGGAAGCGCATTGTAGAACGGGCCGAGCATCAGCTGCACGAAGAACAGGTACGAGCACGCCGACACGAGCGCGATCTGGTGCTCTGAAGCGGTCTTGAGCCAGATCGACGACACTCTGGCAGAACCAGCGAGGCGATCGGCGACCTTCTTGGTCATGGGATTCTCGCGAAGGCGATCGATCATCGTGACGCCTACGGACTGGCCCTTGAGGTCTCGGCGGCGAAGACCGACGAAACCCACGACTGCGAAGATGGCCGATGCTCCGAGCAGTAGCCCGACGTGGTTCCATTCGATGCCGTTGTACAGGGGTTCGCTGCCGTTGAAGTAGTACCACGGGAACAGCTTGACCCACTTCTCGCCACCTTCGATCAGAGGCAGAAGCCCGGCGCCGAGAAACCCGACGACGAGTACGCCCGTGCTCGCTCCAAGTGCGGCACCCCGGTTGCCCGTAGCGGCGCTGATGGCCATGGCGAGCAACCCGTAGAAGAGCGTGCTCGCGAGCATATGGGTGTTAAGCGCGACGAGGTCGAGGTCGCCCAGAGCGATGCCGAGAGCCCCCGCTGAACCGAGCGAGACAGCCCACATGGCCAGTGTCGCAACAACGATGAGCAGCACAAGCGCCAGCATCTTCGACACCAGAACGTGCGTGCGGCTCTTGGGGTTCGCCAGAAGCAGCCCGAGTGTTCCCTTGCGCTCTTCTCCGGCGATCGACGCGGCACCCATGGTCAACGCCATGGCGGCGAACGTCATCGAACCATACGTGCCGTAGATTGCGGCGATCGACAGCGCTCCGGCATCCATCCCCGGACGAAGGCCGATCAGGGTCCTGTACGCCTCGGGGAACGTATCGAGTATCGAGAGGTCCAAGCCGGAGTAGGCGGCCATCCCCAGCAGCACGAACGACCACACGACGCCGACAGCGATCGTCCAGCCCAGCCAACGGTCGCGGAGGGTCTTCGCGAACACGGTGGCGAGCATCAGGCGCTCGCCTCCTCGTCCTGGTAGTAGGTAAGGAAGATCTCTTCGAGGTCGGCCGACTGCGTACTGATGTCAACGATGGTGTAGCGGCCCTCGACGGCTTTGAGGAGCGCACCCATGTCGCCGCCGAACGTCATGAGCACGTGGTGGTTCTGCGCTCTGACATCGCTCACGCCGTCAACGGCTTGGAACACTGAGACATCGGCGGGTTTGTCGAGTTCGAGTTCGACCTGGCGCATCGCCTTTGCCCGCAGCTCGTGGACCGTTTCGAGAGCGACCAGGTGCCCGTGGCGAATGATTCCTACACGATCCGCGACACGCTGGACTTCGGACAGCGTATGGCTGGAGAGGAAGACCGTGCACCCGGCGTCGACGGTCTCGCGCATCATCTTCTGAAGCTCACGCTGGACGAGCGGATCCAGACCGGTGCTCGGCTCGTCCATGATGAGGACTTCGGGCTTGCTCATGAATGCCTGGATGAGGCCGACCTTCTGACGGTTGCCCGAGGACAGGTCGCCCACCTTCTTGGACAGGTCGGCATCGAGTCGGTCGGCAAGCTCGTCGACATGCTTCCAGTCGACGCCACCACGCAAGTTGGCGAAGTACGTGATCGTGTCTTTGCCGGTGAGGTTCGGATACATGGCGAGATCACCGGGCAGATAGCCGATGTGCTTACGTATCTCGACCGACTTGTCGTGCGTGTCCATCCCTAGGATCGTGGCCGTGCCCCTGGTAGCGCGGATCTCGTCCATCATCGTACGGATGGTGGTCGTCTTGCCGGCACCATTAGGGCCGAGGAACCCGAACACCTCGCCCGCCTGGATATCGAGATCAAGATCAACCAACGCCTCGACCTTGCCATAGTGCTTGGTGAGGCCTTTGGTCTGAATTGTGACGCTACTCATGAAGCCACGCCCTTCCCCTCATCAGCGATTGCTTCGAAGCTCTTCAATCATACCCACACGTTCAATAGCAACCGGCCCTGACATTCGGAGGTTCACAGCGGGCGAGTCGGCATCACTTGCGTGCCGAGTTCACAATCACCGGCAGCTTGCCCTTCCACGTGTCCCACACACTCGCATCCGTCGCCAGCTCGCACATGAAGTGCGCGACGTTTGCCCTGTTCGTGTCGTCGGGCTTGAAGAGACTCGCGACCAGAGTTTCGTGCAGCGAGTACTCGGTGACGTCGCCCTCGCGCAGCGTGTCGGGACGAACGGCCACCCACTCGACGTACGGGTCGGCGGTTCCGACTTCCGCAACGAGGAAGTCCGCGGCTTGTCTGGTTGTCCTTGGCCGGCGGAATCGCTACGCGCATGATGCCGAGAACCGCTCGCTCGAGCGACCCGCGCCGCGTGTCGGCTCGTCCCGGACGATTGACCGAGACGCTGCTCATGAGGATGAACTTCACGGGAGTCGCCGGCTGTGTCATGCGGATGGTGTCACATAGCCTTGCGGCTGCCTGCGTGACGAGATCGTGCGGCGGCCCGAAGACGCCCTTCAGGCTGATCACGTGCCCGAGGCACGAGATCACAGCATCGCATCCGACGACCTGCCGCTGAAGCTCCTCTGCGGGAAGCGAGAGCAGGTCGGCCTCGAGGACTTGCAGTCGCGGATGTCCCGCGACGCCCTCGGGCAGTCGCGTGGCCGAGCGAACGATGACGCGGACGTTCGCGCCGCGCTCGAGCAACTGCTGCACGACACGTCCGCCCGTGCGTCCCGTAGCACCGACTACGAGAACGGTGTGATCACTCATGATTCCTCCCCCGGGTACTGGAACACTTCGTCGAGCGGCACGCCAAACACGCGCGCGATCTGGAAGGCCATCTCGAGCGAAGGCGAGTAGCGCCCTTGCTCGATGGCGATGATGGTCTGCCGAGTCACATTGACGCGATCGGCCAGCTCGGCCTGCGTCATCTCGCCGGCGCCAAACCGGAGCGCCCGGATGCTGTTGGTGACCTTCGTCGGCTTGCCCATGACTAGAAGCCCCTCCGGTACGCCACGAGTTTGACGACGCTTGAGACGAGCGTCGCGATCACGAACGACAGGTACAGCGCGTTGGCGATCCAGAAGTACTCGTATTCGAGCATCGTCAGACCCATAACGCCGACCACACCGACGGAGGACACGTAGTAGCCCATAAGATCGCCACGCCGGTTGATGTCGACATCGCGCTCGTCCTTCTTGTCGATGTCGTCAACAGAACCCTCGCCCGTGATCTCGGCTGAGATAGCCGTGCCAATGGCTGCGAGGATCGCGCCGGCGATGGTGAGTGCGATCGTTAGTCCGACGGCAATCAGCAGTGATTTCTGATAGGCGATCTCCGTGGCTGGCGTGCCGCCCAGCTGGCCTAGCACGGTCGCGAAATAGACTGCGGGGACGATGATGGCAACGACCCCACTGACCCACGTCATCTTCTCTTCGAATGGCATGACAAGCTCCTTGATGTCAGGTTTCTTTGACATCAAGCACTGTAAAACGTTCCCGACATCGTGTCAAGTATCTTTTACTTCACCGCAGAGAAAGGCGCCGCGTAGGAGCTGAATCGCCGGCACCTGGTGCAGCGCGTTCCAGAAGAACGGCAGCTACTGCTTGTCCGACTCCGCACTGTATGCCTCGGAGAGTTCTTCCAGTTCGAACGGGGCTCCGTGACCGGGATACACGGTCCCGACACCTAGCGAGCGCAGCCGCTCGACGCTCGCCTGGGCTTGTTCCCCGTCGTCCATGATCGAGTTCAGCTTCGGACCCTTCACGTTCTCGAACAGGTCGCCGGCGATCAGGTCGCCATCATCCGTGAGCAGCCCAATCGAACCCGCAGAGTGTCCGGGCAACGACAACACAGTCGCTTCCAGACCCCATTTGCGAAGGCTCTTTCCATCCTCGAGCAGGACGTCGGGCTTGAAGCGACGACCCTTGCCAAAGCGAGCTATCCGCGGCGCCAAGGCATGCACGATGGGGTTGGGCGGCGTCGTGCGACCCGCGAACATATCTCCGCGCTTCGCCGCGCCCGCGTCGCCGCTGTGCATGGCGATCTTCGTCGAGTAGGCCTCGCGCAGGTACGCGGCATTGCCGATGTGGTCGAAGTCGCCATGCGTGAGCACGATGAGCTTCAGATCTTTCGAGCCGCAGTCTGCTTCGGTCAGAGCCCATTCGAGCGCACCGCGATTTCGCGGCATCCCCGTGTCCACGAGTATGAATCCTACGCTGAGCCCGACCAGATACGCGTTGACGCTACCTGCCCTGAAAGGCAACGGTAGCTCAATGGTATGTATCTCGGTCTTGATCTTCTTCCCCATGGTGCCCCTACGCTGTTCCCTAGTACCCCTGCTTCTGCAGCTTGGCCCAGGTGTCCCTGAGTGCAAGCGTTCGGTTGAACACCGGCGCCTCGGGCTCCGAATCGAGATCTGCACAGAAGTAGCCGAGCCGCTCGAACTGCACGGTCTCACCAGCAGCGAGCTCGGCGAGCGCGGGTTCGACGAAGCAGTCGCGAAGCACCGTCTCCGAGTCCGGGTTCAAACCCTCGAACAGATCGCGACCATCCGAGCCCGGGTACGGATCGCTGAACAGGTGGTCGTAGAGCCGCACCTCGGCGGGCACCGCGTGAGCGGCCGAGAGCCAGTGCATCGTCGCTTTGACCTTGCGGCCGTCGGGCGCGCTGCCTCCACGGGTCTCCGGGATCGTAGGTGCACCGCAACTCGACAACCGTGCCGTCCGCGTCCTTCACGACCTCGTTGCACGTGACGAAGTACGCCGAGCGCAGCCGTACTTCTCGGCCTGGAGCCATGCGGAAGAACTTCTTCGGCGGATCTTCCATGAAGTCTTCGCGCTCGATCCACAGCTCGCGCGAGAAGGGCACCTGCCGGGTCCCGGCGGACTCGTCCTCGGGATTGTTGGTGACTTCCATCTGCTCGACTTGTCCCTCGGGGTAGTTCTCGATGACGACCTTGAGGGGATCGAGAACCGCGAAGCGGCGTAGCGCCGTACGGTTGAGCACGTTGCGAACCGCGTGCTCGAGCATCTCGACCTCGACCACGCTGTCGGCCCGCGCCACACCGATCATCGCCGCGAAGTCGCGCATCCCCTCGGCAGGGAACCCGAGCCGACGGATACCTGAGAGGGTCGGCATACGCGGATCGTCCCAGCCGCGTACGTGGCCCTCCTGGACAAGACGCAGGAGCACGCGCTTGGAGAGCACGGTGTGCGTGAGGTTCAGGCGGGCGAACTCGTACTGATGCGGGCTCGAGGGCACGGGCAGGTTCTCGATGAACCAGTCGTAGAGCGGCCGATGGTCCTGAAACTCCAGGGTGCAGATCGAGTGCGTGATGCCCTCGATCGCGTCGGACTGCCCGTGAGCGAAGTCATACGAGGGGTAGATGCACCACGCATCACCGGTACGCGGGTGTGCCGCGTGCAGGATGCGATATATGACGGGATCGCGGAAGTTGATGTTGCCCGAGGCCATGTCGATTTTCGCTCGCAGCACGCGCGAGCCGTCGGGGAACTCACCGGCGCGCATGCGCTCGAAGAGGTCCAGGTTCTCCTCGATCGAACGATCGCGCCACGGGCTGTCCGTGCCGGGTTCGGTGAGCGTTCCGCGATGCTCGCGGATCTCATCGGCAGAAAGATCGTCGACGTAGGCCTTGCCATCCCGGACAAGCTGGACGGCCCACTCGTAGAGACGGTCGAAGTAGTCCGAGGCGTAGTAGAGGTGCTCGCCCCAGTCGAAGCCGAGCCAGCGCACATCGGTCTCGATGGAGTCGATGTACTCCTGCTCTTCCTTGATCGGATTCGTGTCGTCGAAGCGCAGGTGACAGCGCCCGCCGAACTCGCTCGCGATGCCGAAGTTGAGGCAGATCGACTTCGCGTGACCTATGTGGAGATAGCCGTTCGGCTCCGGAGGGAAGCGCGTGACGACGCCCGTCGATGCGGCCTTCGCGCAGGTCAGCAGCAACGATGTCGCGCACGAAGTCGCTGCGCTCGGGTGATGATGCGGTCTCGTTGTCCATGTGGGCGAAGATAGCACACCAAGCGGCCGATACGTGTTGCGAAGTGCACTGCCTCCTAGGCGCGCGGTTCCGCGACTCGCCAACTGACCTGCCGACGGCTCGGTGCTAAGCGTGACTCCGCGCAAGAGCACCCATGACAGGACCGCGCCGAGGCCGTACAGCGCGATCGTGATGAAGTAGCCTGTCGTGTACGAACTCGTGGCGAGCCTCCCGCCGATGGCACTACCGCCGAGCCACGCCAGACTCCACGCCACGCTCATCCACCCGACCACGAGCGGCCTGTCACGAGTGGGCACGCCTTCGACGGCAAGCTGGTTGTAGACCGGCCACGACATGTTCATGAGCGCCACGCGGGCCCACATGGCGAGGGCCACGACAGGCAGACTTCCCGCAAGTGGAATGACCAGCAGAAACGGCAACGATGCCAGTTGCGTGATCACCACGGTGCCAACCAGGCCGAATCGGCTGGCCAGTAGCGGCGTCGAGAGAGTGGCGACGGCCATGATGAGCCCGGCGGCACCGGTGATGAACCCGATCTGAGCCACGCTGGCCCCGAGGTGCACTTTCAGGAACAGCGGGACGAACGGGATGATGAGACCGGCCCCGAACGAGATGAGACCCTCGGGCAGGGCCAGGCGCACGAGCCGACTCCACGATCGAAACCCGCGGATCGCATCCACATAGCGTGCCCACGCCTTGTGGCGAGCCTGTGGAGCTTCGGTCACGCCGAGAACGGGCAGTGACGACCCGAGTAGCAGCAGACCGGCCAGCGCGATGGTCCAGCGCAGCGCCTCGACTTCCGGAATCACAGTCGACAACACGGTCGGCAGGATCCCGCCGAGAACGGCACCCACGAAACCGGCGATGACTCTCAGCACGAAATCGACGGTGAACAGCATCGTGCGCTCGCGTCCCGCAGGTCCGTTCTCGGAGAGAAACGCCACGCCCACCGAGCGCATGATGCCGTCGCCGATTCCGTACGCAAGTCCGAGCGCGACGATCAGCGATGGCGAGAGCACCATGGTCTGCCCGAGTCGCGAGATTCCGAACGCCACTCCGGCGATCACAAGCATCCACCGGTAGCCGGCCACGCCCACCAGAGGCGGCAGCAACAAACACACGACAGCCGCCGCTAGTGCGAGCGCACCTTCAACGTCGCCGACCACAGCGGTCGACATCCCTGCGCCGCGCACGTACAGCGCGAACACCGTGCCGAGAATACCGGCGGCGGCGTTCTGCATCACAACCGCGGTGAGGTACCGCCGGGCGTTTGGGTTGGCTTCGCGAAGCGTGCGCAGATAGCCGACGACGCCCCGCCGCACGAGTCCCTTCGCACGCTGAATCAAGCCGACCTCCGTCGATTCACATCTGGAAACAAGCCGTCCCACTGTAAGACTGCATAGAGATCAGCTCAAGCTGCATCGTGGACAGACCCCATCTCCACACGTTCTCCGCAACCGCTTCACGCCCCCTCCGCGGGCGGCGGCAATACTACGTACTAGAGCTGAAAGAACCCTCCTTCTCAATCAGCGCATAGCCACACAGCACTACCTCCCTTCCCCGCGAAAAGGGGGCCCGGTAATCGGGCCCCCTTTCGTGTACCGAGAGTCATGTCCGGCTGCTGTGTGGCTACCAGACCTTCCACGGCCTGCCGCAAGGACCTACGCCTCCAGCGACTCCTTCGCCCGCTCGATACCACGGTCGCAGCGATTGCCCCAGCCGTCGAGAAACTCGCCGTCACGCACAAGGGTCACGACCTCACAGTCGTTCGCACATCCCTGGCATTCAAAGCCGCGAGTGACGAACTCCAGGTCGCGCACTGAGAACTCGAACGGCGCTCGCCGTTGGCTGTCGCGAGCCAGCAGCGCTGCGCCGATCGCGCCCATGAGATGGCCCTCGTCGTCCACGATGATGTCCTCACCGGTGATGTCCGCAAAAGCCTTCACGACCCCAACGTTCTTGCTGACACCGCCCTGGAACACGATGGGCGCTCGAATGTCTTTGCCCTTGCCGACGTTGTTCAGGTAGTTCATCACGATCGCGTGACACAGGCCCGCGATCAGATCCTCGCGCGGATGACCCATCTGAGCCTTGTGCACCAGGTCCGATTCCGCGAATACCGTGCACCGTCCTGCAATCTTCGTGGGTTTGGTCGAGCGCAACGCATGATCGCCGAATTCCTCGACGGGCACGTTCAAGCGACGGGCCTGTGACGACAGGAACGAGCCCGTCCCGGCGGCGCACAGCGTGTTCATGGCGTAGTCGACGGGGACTCCGTCGCGCACGATGATGATCTTGGAATCCTGACCGCCGATCTCGAGGATCGTTTGAACGTCCGAGTGGCGAGACAGTGTTCCCATCGCGTGGGCCGTGATCTCGTTCTTGACGATCTGCGCGCTCAGCGCCGCGCCGAGAAGCTCGCGAGCCGAGCCGGTCACACCTACCGCGACAACCTCGGCCCCGGCTTGCGCAGCCTGTGGTTCCATTTCAGCCAGTACGCGCTTGAGAGCCCCGAGCGGATCGCCCTCGGTCCACAGATACGAGCCGGCAACCACCTGCTCGTTCTCATCGAGCACGACCGCCTTGGTCGAGATCGAGCCGACATCGACTCCCAGATAACAGTTCACGCGACGACCTCCTCGGCAGGCACAGAGGACACGTGCCCCCGCTTGCGCATCCTAAGCATGTCGCAGAACGCCTCGAGACGAGTCTGGATCCCCGTGTAGGAGGTCTGCGCGTCGTAGCTGATGAACAGAATGGGGAACGTGTTCTCCCGTGACATGCGCTGCAACGCCGTCATAGCGTTGACCTCGGGCATGCATCCGAACGGCTTGAGATGTAGCACACCATCGAAGCCATCGCGCATGAGCTTGTGAGCCATCGCCACACTCTCGGTCCCGTGAGCGCCAACGTGATTTGTGACGTAGGGATCGGCGAGATCCAACAGGCGGCGCATGTTGGCCTTCCCGGCCGCACCCACATTCGAAATCATCTCAGAGACCGTGATGAAGCGATGGACTTCGACGCCGCGCTTGGCGAGTTCGCGCTCCACATAGAAGTTCGAGAACGGCTCCATGAGCACGTACAACTCTCCCACTACCCCGACGCGCAGCATGTCATCGGGACGGTCGATCGGAAGCGTCTCCAGTTCGCCGAGAGTGTCGCGCCCCAACGCCTCGGCCTGCGAGATCGACTCAGCGCTGCCCAATGCAGTCAGAAATCGCTCATGCACCGCATCGAACGAACCGGGCTCGACCTCGAATCCTGACCGCTTCCGGATAACGTCCTCCACCGCGTCCAAGGCTCGCGTCTGCGCAAGTGCGAGTCGGTAGTGAGCAATAGCCCTGCGAAATGTTAGGTGCGGGTTGATCTTCCTGAAGTCTCGATGGTACTTCCGCAAGTTGAAGTCATCGACCAGCCGCAGCATCTCGAACTCATAGCCGAGGTCTCGCAGTATCGCCTCCTGCACCTCGCCGTAGAATCCGAATCGGCAGCCACCGCCGACTTGCACGAGCAGGTTCGCTCCGCGGTCGAGTGCCTCGATGTAGTTGCCGAGGTTGTACTTGAACGGAATGCACACGAACTCGGGACTGTGCCGCACGCCCAGCTCGAGCGTCTTCTGTGTCATCCTCGGCGGCACGAGGATCTCGCAACCGAGCATGCTCGCCAGCGTGACGATCGGGATTTGGTAGTTCCCCATGTGGGGGAAGCTCAGGCGGTATGTCGACATATCGCTCATGCGATACGACTCCCACCCTCCGGGCTCACCAGTGGCCTATTCGTGCGCACCTTGAGAAGGTCGACGAAGCTCTCAAGCCGGGTCCGGAGACCGGCCTCACCTTGAAGCTCGTCGAGCACGAGTACGATGCTGGGCACGTTCTTGAGTCTGCGCACGCACAACTCGGTCATGAGCGAGTCAGGCCCGCACGGGAACGTCACGAGGAACACGATGCCGTCTACCATGTCCTTGAAGTGCTCTACCGCGCCGAGAAGCTCCTTGTTGAACGTCCACGGTAGGTCGCGCGAGAGCGCTGCAGACTTCTGCCGGGCTTCGCGCCGATCCATCAACTCGGCGACGAGCACCTGAGCGCCCTCTTGCTCCAGAATGCGCACTACAGGTCCGCCGATCAGGGCGTCCCGCACGTTGTAGGGATGGCCCACCACGAGCACCTTGAGACCGGGCCGGTGCGCCGCCTCGAGCTGCTCGCGGGCATGGTCACGCCGGATGCGTGTCGCCTGTCGGCGAGCGTTGGTGTAGGCAAGTGCCACGTGCGCCGAGCTATGGCCGAGACTTCTGCCGAGTTTGAACAACTCGCCCGGCTCTCTCTTGCCGTGCTTCACGTCGAGGTCGTAGGCCAGAACATTGGCCTCCGGTACGCAGTTGCGGACGACGTCCACAGCGCCCCAGAGCTTCACGCACGCTGCCTCTTGCTTGTTGAGCGATTCCACGCGGGGCACCAAGACCACGTCTGCCTTGGACGCAAGCATGTCGACATGTCCCAGGTAGATCTTGAGCGGGAGACAAGTCTCGTCAACGGCCAGCCGACTCCCGCGCTCCAGGATCGCACGGTTCGATTCGGGGCTCACGACAGTCTCGACGTCCAGGGATTCGAAAAACGAATTCCACAGGTCACCGTACTCGTGATACAGGAGTGCTCGTGGCAATCCCACCGTTGCTGTCATGCAGTCCCTTCTGGCCCTGCACACCGTGCGCAGCGCCCAAACGTTCGTAGATGATACCGACTTGCTTGACGACAAAGCCTACCCGCTCGACGCCGCTCTGTCACCGATGTCACCTAGAGTTACCTACCGATAGACGAATCGTCCCTCGATTGTCGACTCCAGGTTCCTGCCGTTGCGCAACCCCTCCTCGAGCACTTGCTGGGCCGAGGTCGCGACCACCTTCTGCTTTCCGGAAGCCTCAAGTACAGCCGTCGGAATCGCGAGATACGACTCTGAGTTCTTCGCATGGTAGCCCTGCAGACAGATGCTGTACTCCCGAGTCGGGTCGATCGGCTCTCCCGCGATCGTGAGTGACACGAGCTCATCAGCGCCCGTGTCGTAGACTGCCGCCACACCCCGGTTCACCTGGTAGCACTCGCCCTCGCCGTCACGGTTCTCGTTTCGCATGATGTGCGCGAATGCCTTCTCGAGTACGTCGCCGGGAACGTGGTAGCGCGTCAACGTGTCGTCATACGGGAAGCACGCGATCAAGTCACCCAGCGTCACCGCCGGGCCCATCTCTTCGACCCGGACCGAACCCGAGCCGAGGAACATCACGTCGCACTCGGCAGCGTCTGCGAAGATGTCTGCCAACGCGTTTCCGAGAGTCGTCTCCTCCTCGCGCAACGGATGTGTGAGCTTGCGCGTGAATCGTGCGAGCAATGCACCGTACTTGTCATCAACGACCGTCTTGTAGGACTCGATCAGCTCGATTAGCCGCTTGTCGGGTTCGGCAATCCCCGGTTCGATATGAACCAGTTCCCACTTCCACTCGACGATGGAATTTGTGTCGTCGTCCACGACGATGTCGAAGCGCCCGATCTGATCGGTGCCGACCCCCGCCTGCGCGATGAGCACGCCGTTTTCCTCGGCAGGTTGCTCGAGAATCGTGTGAGAGTGACCCCCGATGATCATATCCACGCCCCATACGGGATCGAGCATCTTGGCGAGCGCAACATCGGATTCGAAACCGATATGCGTCAGCAGGATCGTCAGGTCGACATCCTTCTTCTTGTAGGCGTTTGTGATACGCCCGACTGTGTCGCTCGCCTCTTCCAGCTCCACGAAGCTGCCGATGAGACTGTCTTGAGCCAGCGCGTCCATGACCTTCTCGGTCAGGATGCCGGTGAACAGTATCTCGAAGCCGGCCTTCTTCAGGATCAAGTACGGTTGCATGAGTCGCCGCTGGTTCTTGCGGATGAACAGATTCGCGTTCACCAGCGGGAAGTTCGCCATCTTCTCTAAGAACAGCAGGTGCGGCAGCCCGTAGTCGAGTTCGTGGTTGCCCAGCGCGACCACGTCGGGCGAGAGGTAGTTCATGATCTCGATCGTGGATATGCCTTTGAACTCGGTGTCGATGAGCGAGCCCTGCAACATGTCGCCGGCAATGGCGTAGATGACATGCTCCTCCTCCTCGCGAACCCGGTTGACGTAGCCGGAAAGCAGCGCCAACCCGCCGATCAGTTCGGTCTTGCCCTCCTGAACCTCGGAGAAGAAGTCTCCATGCATGTCATTCGAATGCAGGATGGTGAAATTCCGAGTCGTTCCCATGTGTGTGCCCCCTTCTGACCGGATCCGGGCATGTCGCGTCACGCTCACATTGACCATTCCCGAATCATCGAGACGCGCTTCAGCCGAGAACCTCGACGCCTTCCTCGAAGTCGAGCGGGTTGGAGCGCACGCCGAGCGAGTACAGGTATGGGTAGCGGACCTTGAGGTGCCGCAAGTGCTCGAACCACTCTGCGATCAGGTGCCCGTAAGCCCGTTCCATGTCCCCCGTGATGTGTGCGAAATCGCTGTCCGGCACCGTCATGATGTCCTTGCGCCGCTGAAGTTCATCGCCAACATGGAAGACCGCCCACAGTACATCGGTGAAACGCTCGTTCTCCAACAGGTTCTGGTTCTCCAGCAGGCGAAGAAGGAACTGGCGCTCGGTGGCCATGAACGTCTGCAGCGCCACCATGCCTTCGCGGTCGGGCTGCAAGTCGAATCCTCGCGTCAGAGCGTCCTCGGCGGCTGCCTTCAGACGCTCGTCTGTCCACCCCATCTTCACGCCATAGTTATCCATCAAGACCTGCGGCTTGGTGTCGAACTGCGCCAGGCGTTCGAGCAGATCGCCACCGACCTCGCTGAAGAACGCACCAATCACCATGTTGAGCTTCTTGAGCATCTCGCGTCGCTCCCGTGCCTCGAGCAGCGCGTGCAGGAACAGCGTCACGATCAGCACCTCGAGCGGAAGGAACGCGATGTCGTGCAGAGTGAAGATGCCCAGATGGTGCAGATCATGGAACACGAGGTAGTGCACACCGAACAACACAGCCGAGGTCGCCAGAAGTGCCAACCCCAACCACAGACGCCACCGTTTGCCTTGCATCTTCGTGCCTCTCCTCGCGTAGGGGATTCGTCGTGTGTCCTGGAGTGTACCCGTCAGTCAGCGAATTCCTCCGGCAAGCTCCCGAGCTGCGGCCGTGGCCGCCAATCCACCTTGCGCGGTCTCCCGCAACGCGACGGGTAGCGACCGCCCCACGTGCGCGAGCGCGTCGGCCACCTGGTCGAACGGTATCGGGAACGTGACTCCCGCAAGTGCCATCTCGACTGCTGACAACGCAACGGCGGTCGCCGTGGCGTTGCGCGCGACGCAGGGTACCTCGACGAGGCCCCCCACCGGATCGCACACCAGGCCCAGCAGCCCCTGGAGCGCGAGCGACGCGGCGTGCCCGGCTTGTTCGGCAGATCCGCCGAGTAGCTCCGTGGCCGCACCGGCGGCCATCGCTGCGGCCGCACCGGTCTCGGCCTGGCAACCAGCGGCCGCGCCGGACAGGTCGGTCCGGGTCGCGATCACCGCACCGATGGCGGCGGCGGCGAAGAGCGCATCGACGAGCTCGTTTTCGGACAGCGTGCGTGCGTCCGCTAGCGCGAGCAGCACGCCCGGCACGATTCCCGACGCACCACCGGTCGGAGCGGCCACGATGCGACCCATCGACGCGTTGACTTCCGCAACCGCCAGCGCGGTCGAAATGGCTGCGGCGAACACGCCGCCGACCGGGCCATCCGTACTCGCGGCCACGCGCGCAGCGTCGCCGCCCACGAGCCCGGAACGCGAGCGAACCTGCCCTTCGAGTCCGGTCGCGGCCGCCTCGCGCATGACGGCGAGCGACGCCGCCATCCGATCGCGGATGTCGCCCGGCGATTCGCCAGTCTCGAATGCCTCGCGAGCTAGCGCCGCAGCTCCGAGTGAGCCTTCCTCGGCAGAAGCGTCAAGCAGCTCTGCGAATGTCGTGTACGCCATGAGGCCCTCCTCAAACCGCCGGGACGGCGCGAACGCTGGTGACGCCCGGTAGCGCAGCGATCGCGTCCAGCGCGTCGGCACCAAGCGGCGTGTCGGTCTCGATGAGCATGAGCGCCTCAGCCCCGCGTCGCGTGCGAGACACGCGCATCTCGGCGATGTTGGCACCTGCGTCGGTTATCAGTGCGGTCACCGATGCGATCTCGCCCGGCAAATCCGTGTTCGACACAACCAGCAGCGGCATGCGCCCGCTCGCCTGTGCCTCGAACTCCCCGATGCGCGTCACGAGCACCTCTCCCCCGCCCATCGACGAGCCCTGGATCTCGAGCGTCTCGTCATCGGCCGAGAGTTCCAGCAGTGCCGTATTGGGATGCACGTCGCCGAGATCTTCATTGACGATCTCCACCGACATGCCTGCGTCTTCCGCACGAGTGCGTGACCGGATGATCTCCGGATCGTCAGGCTTCATGCCGAGAAGCCCCGCGACGAGCGCAAGGTCGGTCCCGTGTCCCGTGCCGGTGGAAGCGAACGAACCGTGCATGACGATTCGCACCGCCCGGGGCTGCGATCCGAAGATCGCCCGCGCCAGGAGCCCGAGTCGCACGGCCCCTGCGGTGTGGCTCGACGAGGGCCCGATCATCACCGGGCCGAGGATGTCGAACACGGAGTGTGGACTACTCATGTGACAACTCTAGCGCAGTTCGTGGCCGTCGGCCTGCAAACCTGAGGACCCACCCGACCGACCAGACCGGGCCGGGGGGACACAGCGACGACCGCTCTCGCTTGGCAGAAGTCAGAGCAACCGGGCAATGAGGTATTCAAAATCATCGTGTCCGCGACGATTGCTGATTTTGGGGACCGTGATTTCGTCGGCGCACGCCATCATCTGGAGAACTGCTCGGCGAGAGGGGTGGCGCGGTCGACGATCTCAACCTCCAGACCGGCGTGATCGTCGGTGGTGCTGATGTCGTGTCAAACGGCGTGCGCGATCAGCTTGCCGCAATCATGGCCGACAACGGCGCCGACCCCAACCCGATTGAGCGCTGGTCGGGCGACGACCGCTACGCGACCGCGATAGACGTCATCGAGAACGGCGTGGCCAATCGCTGGATCGATCTCGATACGGTCGGAGTTGCGACGGGCCGCAACTTCCCCGACGCCCTCGGCGGAGGTGCCGCCCTCGGCCACTACGGAGGCCCGCTGCTCCTGGTGAAGGAGACGGTTCCTTCCTCCGTCAGCTCGTGGGTGAAGGCGAATAAGCACGCCATCGGTCGCATGGATATCTTCGGCGGATCCGACGTCGTTCCCGACAGCGCGAAGAGTTCATTGACGACTCTGGTGAACTAGCGGACCCCTCGAACGCACAATGCCGGATCGACGTCTCGTAGCGATACTGAGAACTGGTGTCGCTACGGGACATCTTTCGGACACGGGGCCGGGATTGCGACCGTGAACTGTGAACCCTTCCCGACCGCAGTCTCGACGGTGATGTCGCCGCCCATGAGCCGGGCGAGGCGCCGCGCGATGGGTAGTCCGAGTCCCGTTCCCGGACAACGCTCGGACCCGGATGCTCTCACCTGGTAGAAGTCCTCGAAAATGTAGTCGACATCTTCTCTTTCAATGCCTGAGCCCGTGTCGGCCACAGAGACCGTGAGTGTTGAACCATCGTGCACGGCGCGCACGGTCACGGTGCCTTCCTCCGTGAACTTGACCGCGTTGCCGAGCAGGTTCAGCAGGATCTGTTCGAGTCGCACCTTATCGAGGCACACGCCGTCGGGAAGCCCCTCGGCACTGAACTCCAGTCCAATGCCCTTATCTGTGGCTTGTGGCTGGACGCTGGCAACAACGTTCTCCATGAGTTCGAGCGGCGAGAACTCGGTCGACTCGATCTCAGCCTTGCCGGCATCGAGACGCGAGAGATCCAGGATCTGGTTGATGAGGTCGAGGAGATGGTGCGCAGATCTACTGACCATTGTGAGCTGCTTCGCTTGCTCTTCATTCAGATCCCCGGCAAGCCCCTGTAGCATCAGACCGCTGAAACCAATGATCGAGTTCAGCGGCGTGCGCAGCTCGTGACTCATCGACGCCATGAACTCGTCCTTCGCATGCATCGCATGACTGAGTGCCAGGTTCGCGTCGCGCAGCTCCTCGGTGCGCAACATCACTTCTCGCTCCAGTCCTGCCCGACTGCGCTCGAGCGCTTTCTCAATGGCTTTGCGTTCCACAGAGTAGCGGACGGCGCGTGCGAGTTCGGATGGGGTTACTTCACCTTTGACCAGGTAGTCCTGCGCGCCGTGGCGTACGGCTCTGAGCGCGTCTTCGTAGTCGCCGCACCCTGTAAGCACGATGATCGCTACATCCGTGGCAGCATCGCGGATGTGGTCGAACGTTTGCGTTCGGTCGCTATCTGGCAGGGCCAGATCGGTCAGCACGATATCGAAATCGCCAGCTTCAAGTGACGCAAGCGCCGACGAAAGGTCCTCGGCACACGTGATGTCGATTGTCGATGTCCACGCCTCGCGCAGGTAGGTCCGCACGAGATTCGCATCACCCGGATTGTCTTCGACCAACAGCACCTTCATGGCTACTTGTTCACTCCGTCCGGTAGTGTGACCACGGTCATCCAGAACTCATCGATCGAACGGACCACATCGATGAAACTGACGTAGTCGACCGGCTTGACGATGTAGCAGTTGGCATGGTGCCCGTACGTCTCGAGGATGTCTTTCTCGGCATTCGATGTTGTAAGGACGACGATGGGAATGCGCCTCAAATCCTCGTCCTTCTTCAATTCCGCGAGCACCTCACGCCCGTCCATCCTGGGCAGGTTGAGGTCGAGTAGCACCAGGTCGGGTCGTGGCTGCTCGGCGTACTCGCCTTCGCGCCGCAGCATCTGCATCGCCACTACCCCGTCCTCGGCGACCCGAAGCGTGTTGTTCACCTTTCCCTCGGCCAATGCCTCGACGGTCAGGCGGACATCCCCAGGGTTGTCCTCAACCAGCAGGATCTCGATCGGACGTCCTCTCATGCAGCATCAACCCCTTCTTGTTCCACCTTCAGCGTGAAATGGAACCTGGTGCCCTTGCCGGGCTCTGATTCCATCCAACACGTGCCACCATGACGCTCGACGATCTTGCGGGTGACCGCGAGTCCCAGACCGGTTCCCGGATACGTCGAGTGCGCGTGGAGACGCTGGAACAGCTCGAAGACGCGCTCCGCGAACTGCTGCTCGAATCCGATCCCGTTGTCGGCCACGACGAAGTGCCACATGGCTCCGTCCCGCGAACACTCGATCGTCACGCGTGGCGTAGCATCGGACTTGAACTTGACGGCGTTTGCGATCACGTTCTGGAACACGCGCGACAACTGCATTGGATCGCAGACGACCTGCGGGAGTCTGTCCGACTCGATCACCGCGCCGCTCTCACCGATGAGTACTGATAGCGCCATCTTGGCAGCCTCAAGCGTGTCGTTGAGATCGGTGGGAACCAGCTCACCGCCGAGACGCTCGACACGCGAGTACTCCAGCAGGCCGTTGATCAGATTCTTCATTCGGCTCGCTCCGTCGACCGCGAACCAGATGAACTCGTCCGCCTCTTTGTCCAGCTGGCCTTTGTACCTGCGCGAAAGCAGATCGAGGTAGCTGGTCACCATGCGCAAGGGCTCCTGCAGATCGTGCGATGCGACGTACGCGAACCGCTCGAGCTCGGCATTCGACACCTCTAGAGCCTCGGTGCGCGACGTGATGGCACTCTCGGACGCGAGCCGCTCGGAGATATCACGCACGAAGATGGCGAACGCATCCTGCTCGGGCAGGTACGTCACGCTCATCTCCACATCGAACTGGCTACCGTCCACACGGCGATGACGCGTCTGCAGGCGGCTCCCACCGGCTCCAGCACGCTCCGAGAGCGAATCGAGCAACACCTCGAGTTCGCCGTCGGCCTCGAGCTCGGACACAGACATGCCGAGGAGCGCCTCGCGGTCGTAACCGGAAAGCTGTACGTAGGCAGCGTTCACGTCTGTGAGGGTACGGGAGCCCGCGTCGACGAGCCAGAACCCGTCCAACGACGTGCGAAGCGTTTCGGCCATCAACCGGCTGAGCCGCGAACTCTCCGTGATGTCCATACCGAATGCGATGCGTTCTGTGCGCCCCCCAGGACGAGCAACGATAGAGCTACGCCAGGAAATCAGGCGCTCCGCACCTGACTTCGTCACGATCGGATTCTCGTACGATGAGCGCGCACCCCATTCGCTCGCCGAACGCGCTTCGTCAAACTCACGCAGTGCGGCGGCCCAGCGCTCGGGGAAACGACTTCTCGGCTCGATGGTCTCGAACCAATCGCTGCCCTCAAGCTCCGTGCGCGTGTAGCCCGTCACCTCTTCCGTGGCCGTATTGGCCCGCAACACCGTGCCGTCCTCATCGAGTTGCACGACCAGCACGTTCGCAGTCTCGATGATCTGGCTGATGTAGTCGCGGTCGACCGCAAGTTCGTCGGAGGTGCTCTTGAGCGCGGTAAGTGCGTCGGCAATACCTCTGACGGCAAGGACCAGACAGACCGTAGCGACAACGGCGATGATCGTCGCCGCACGATCACCGATCTCCGAGCCGAGGAATGACCGGGCGAAGTACTGTGCGCTTCTCAGCGTGAATCCGAGCGACAGCCACAGGATGATTGCTGTGCGGCCGTAGACGCGCGGAATCACGATGAAAGCGTAGAGTGCTAGGCCTACGTGAGCCAGCAGTACGGCCACATTCAAGGCAAAGTCCGCGTCCATCGCCCCGTCCCTCCTAGCAGCTGATTGGTCCCCAACCAATCGGAGCAGCCGCCACGCTGACGCACCAGGGAGTCCAGCACCAGGTTCTTTCCCCCCCCCGTGCTGTACCTATCGATTGTCGCCAGCCGTGCGACGGACGGTCATCCGAGGATCGAGGGCCGAAAGCGCGCAATCCGAACTCGTCGGCCGACTACTACGGCCGCAGCAGTACCTTCAGCACGCCGGGTCGGGCTGCCTCGTCCATCGCCTCGACGCCTTGGTCCAGCGAGAACTTCTCGGCAATCAGGATCGTCGGATCGACCTCACCTTGCTCCAGCAATCGCAACGCCGGAGCGAACGGTCCGCAACGCGAACCGATCACGGTGATCTCGTCGACCACGAACGGCGACAGGTTGAGCGTCACCTCGCCGGCGTACGTCGACTTGAGCACGAGCGTCCCACGTGGCCGCAGGGCACGGCGAGCGGCGTCCAAGCCTGAGGGCGACCCGGTGGCCTCAACCACGACGTCCCACCATCGCTCGGCGATCTCGCCCTCCCCGATCGCCTCGATGCCGCGCGCGGCGAGCAGCTCCCGCTGGCGCTCGTGACGAGCCACCACACGCAGGTGCGCGCCGGTCAGCGCCAGGACCTGCGCGACAAGCTGCCCCAGCCGTCCCGCACCGATGAGCAGCACCCGATCGGTCGACTGCACGTGCACCTGCTCGAGTATCTCGAGTGCGGCGGCAAGCGGCTCAGTGAAGACTGCGGCCTCATCGGAAACCGTGTCCGGAACCTCGTGCAGGTTCGCCACAGGCAACCGTGTGTACTCGGCATGTGCGCCATTGCGATCCGTAATCCCGAGCACCGTGCGATTCTCGCAGTGCGTCGTCTGGCCGAGAAGACACATCTCGCAGGCACCACAACTTACGTTGATCTCTCCGACCACGCGCCGTCCGACCCATGCGGGGTCCGGCGACTCGACCACCTCGCCCACGAACTCGTGGCCGAGCACACCTCTATAAGAGTAGTAACCACGAACCAGCTCGAGATCGGTGCCGCAGATGCCGGACAGTCGCACACGAACGAGCGCTTCGTCCGCGGCTGCGGGCACCTCGACATCGCGTATCGACAGCTGCCGGTCTTCGAGCCACAGCGCCTTCATGATGCCCCGTCTCGTCTCTTCTCCTCGGCGATCAGCACGCCCTTGCGCTCCTCGCCCCACTTGTACCCGCCAAGCCCTCCGTCGCTTCGGACGACCCGGTGGCACGGCACGACGACCGCCGCATGATTCCCGGCACACGCACTGGCAACGGCCCGGACGGCGCGAGGCCTTCCTATGCGCCGGGCGACCTCGGCATAGCTCGCAGTCTCACCCGGGGGTATGCGTCGTAGCTCAGCCCAGACTTCGCGCTGGAACGGCGTCCCCAGCAGATGGAGAGGCAGCTCCGCACCTGTCTGTACGCCTTCGATAGTGGCGATCACCTCGCCGAGACGACCGCGCGCATCGTCGTCGCGAACGAGTTCCGCCCGCGGGAACTCGACCTGGAGCGTTTCGGCGGGATCGCCGCCGTCCCAGAACAGAACGCAGCACACCCCACGCTCGGTCGCTCCCACAATCACCCGACCGTAGCGGGTCTCGCCGGTCGCCCAGCGGATATGCCGAAGCGCGGCGAGCGTGTGCTCCGTCGCCGGATCCGACTCGATGATCTGGGCCGCTCGCAAGACGGCGCGGCGCGTCTTGCTCTCCGGTGGTGTGTCTGGTGTCTCGGCCATGCTCCGATTCTGACGCGCATGGCCGAAGGTTTCCATCCGATTCGTGATACGGGTCGGCGAACCCTGGGACCACGACCATCAGGAGCGCCGTTCTCGCTGCTAGATTGCCATAAACAGCCTACTCTGCCACGACTCGTGAATAAATAACGATTAACGGCACAACCCATATTCTGAGGTATATACTCGTACGCGAGCGCCCCCCGACGTGTTGCTGCACGGCACCGGGGGGGAGACCGTGATGGGTTCTCGAATTCATCTTCATCGAATCCTGTTCATTGTGTTGTCTACTGCTTTTGTCGCGCTTGTGATTGAGTTCACAGGCGAGTTCAGCGCGCTGTGGCCGCTGTATGGCATCCCGATCATCGTGGCGGCGCTCACGTTCCATTCCGCCGGCGCGGTGCTCATGACAGCCATCACGGCCGCACTCGTCACGCTCCACTCACTCGACGCCAACGTCCTGGCATCAAGCGACCGTGTCATGGAAGCCATCATCGGCATCGGTGCTTTCTTGCTGTGCGGACTAATCGTCGGCGTGCTCACACGGCGACAGCAGATGCACGCGCTGGAGCTCGAGCGAACCTCTGTGTATGACCCGCTGACGGGACTCTATTCGGGAAACTACTTCGTTACCCGGCTTGAAGAGGAGACGCGTCGCAGAACCCGCTACAACGGCGAGATGGCTCTTCTGATCATCGAACTCGACGACTACAAGGAATTCAGGGAGACGTTCGGAACACACCGCGGCGATCTGCTCATTGAGCATCTTGCCGAGGTCACCAAGATTGCGATTCGCAACACCGACATACTCGCGCGACACGGCGACAACGCCTTCGCGTTGATTTGTCCGCACTGCACACACGCTCAGGCAACCGAGATCGCGGGGCGGCTGACGGAGCTCATCGAAGCCACCGAATTCGAGGGGGATGAGCTCGAACCCGTGACGATGCATACCGTTAGCATCGGTGTGGGAACGTGTCCGGAACCCGCTCACGACGCCGAAGAACTGCTCGCACTCGCCGAGTCGCGACTCAGAACGGCCAAGGAGGACGTAGGCCTGGGTCGCGAGGCATCCGTGCCGCCGGTCGACGCTGCGCAAGTGGGTGAGGCATGATGGCCGTCGCACAACTCAGCGCCATTCTCTTCGGCTTCTGGATTCTCATCTCGGGTTCGCTAGACCCCACGGGACTGGCGCTTGGCGCCGTGCTGGCCGTCTTCGTCGCCTGGCTGAGCAACCGGCTGTTGTGGACCAAAGAAGACGCCCCGCTCCTCACTCTGAAGCAGGCGGGTCGCTTCATCGTCTACGTGGGATTCCTTCTCAAGGAAATCATCTGGGCGAACATCTACGTTGCCGAGATAGTCCTCGATCCACGATTGCCAATCGATCCCGTCGTGGCCGAACACACCTCGATGCTCAAGCGCCCGGTCTCGGAGACCGCTCTTGCGAACTCGATCACGCTCACTCCCGGGACGCTAACCGTTGATGTCGACGGCTCCACGTTCTTCGTCCACTGCATCAGTCGTGAGTTCGCCGAAGACATCGCGTCACGCAAGCTCGACCACATGATCGCCAAGGTCTTCGAGGAGGAATGATATGGACGTCTTCTTCTGGGCAACGGCGATTTTCTTGCTCGTGAATGCTTTCATTTGCCTGTATCGCGCGTATCTCGGGCCCACCGTCTACGACCGGATACTGGCCGTCAATATCGTCGGTACGAAGACGCTCGTAGTGCTCGTACTTCTGGCGTTCGTCTTCGACCGCGGCCTGTTCATCGACGTAGCGTTCGTCTATGCGCTTCTGAATCTCGTAGCGACCCTGGCCGCCTCCAGATTCCTTGAAACAGGGCGACTTGCAGAGGAGTGGCAGGAATGAACACCCACCCCATCGTAATGGCGCTCACCGTCGTATTCGCAAGCATCGGAGCTTTCTTCTTCCTTGTGGGGACCATCGGCATCCTTCGGCTACCTGACTTCTATACAAGAACGCACGCGGCGACCAAATGCGACACGCTTGGAGCCGGCTCAATACTCGTCGCTCTAGCCATATACACCGGCCTCGAGTTCGACGCGTTCAAGATCCTCGCAATCGCAGCGTTCATACTCCTCACGAGCCCCACCGCAGGCCACGCTCTAGCCCGTGCGGCGTTCCGGACAGGGCTCACACCCTGGACCCGCACGTTCAAGGGTGGTGCCAAGTCATGAGCCGAGTCTTCGACCTTGTCTTGTACGGCCTGCTCATCGCTTGCGCGCTCGCGGTCATCCGTACGAAAGACCTGCTCGCAGCAGCAATCATCTTCTCCACCTACAGCCTCGTCATGTGCCTGCTGTGGCAGCTCAGAGGCTCACCTGACGTAGCGATGACCGAAGCCGCCGTCGGGGCAGGCGTCACAACGGTGCTGTTTCTCATCGCGGTCTCCCGAACGACGAGGAGAGAACGATGAGACGCACGCTCACTCTGGCGCTTCTGATTCTCGCCTCGATCCCTCTGCTGTACGGCGTCGCCAAGCTTCCGCCAGTCGGCTCGGTCGACAACGCGACGTATACGCACGTCGTTCCCCACTACCTCGAAGAAGGTCCCGAAGAGACAGGCGCCGAGAACGTCGTGACCGCCATCATCCTCAACTACAGAGGCTATGACACCAACGGTGAGGTCACGGTCATATTCACGGCCCTGATGGCGGTATTCGGCGTGCTGCTGCTCCCACATGGCGCCGAGCAGCCGACCGAGAAGCCCGTTCCAGTGAGCCCTGTGACCAAGTTCATCGTCCGGACACTCGCGCCTTTCATCTTCCTCTTCTCGATCTACGTGATCCTCTACGGCCACTCGACTCCGGGCGGTGGCTTCCAAGGAGGCACCATCGTTGGCGCACTCCTGATAGCCACAAGCCTCGTCATGGGGAGCGATCGCGCCCAGGCGCTGCTGCCCGAGCGCATCCGTCCATGGCTGCAGCCTGCGGCGGTCTTCATGTTCGCCATAGTCGGAGTCGCCGGAATGGTCCTTCTCGGCGAGTACCTCTCCTATCCCGTTGAAGGCCAGTATCTGTTCCTCCGCGTCCCCTTCCTGACGCTCATCGAATTCGGCATCGGCATCGGAGGGGCAGCGATCGTCGCGTCCATCTTCTGGACGATGGAGGGGAGCAACGGATGAAAGCGCTGTGGACGAACATCGACTACGTCGCATCAGTGTTGCTGTTTCTCATAGGCCTCTATGCGGTCATAGCGAAGGGCAACCTCATCAAGAAGCTCATGGGGCTCAACATCATCGAGACGGCCGTCTTCGCCTTTGTCATGGCAGCCGGAATCGTTACGGGTGGCGATGCCCCCATCATGGGTGCCGAAGCCAGCCCACCTTTTGCGAACCCGCTTCCGCAAGGCCTCATCCTCACCGGTATCGTGGTCGCGCTTTCTACGAGTGCGCTCGCCTTGAGCCTGATCATCCGCATCTACGGTCACTACGGGACGATCGAGTCCGATGACCTCTGGGGGGTGGAGTGACGATGGGCGGAGGCCAGTGGCCAGTTGTACTCATCATCACCCCCCTTGTAGGCGCAGCTCTGACACCGATAATCGCGCGCCGTCGCGCACAGTTCGCCGGCTACTGGGCACTGTTCGTGTTCAGCATCGTCTCGGTGGCGGCCGTGGTACTGACCTACCGCGTTTCGACACAAGGGTCGTTCTCGTACTTCATGGGTGGTTGGCCGCCGCCGTTGGGCATCGAGCTGCGATTCGACGAGTTCAGCGCCTCGATTGCGGTCGTCTGCCTGGTCGGCTGGCTAGCGCTCCTGTTCTCGCTCGCGTACGCCAAACACTCAGTACCTGAGCGTCGGCTCCCCTATTACTACGCACTGTTCCTGCTCTGTCTCGGCGGCATGAACGGTTTCGCCGTCACCGGCGACATCTTCAACATGTTCGTCTTCCTCGAGATCCTGTCGCTTTCCGGCTACGCGCTCGTAGCTATCACGGGGGAGAGCATCGCGGAGTTGGCCGCCTTCAAGTACCTCGTCATGGGCGCCATCTCATCGCTCTCGATTCTGCTCGGTATCGGGCTGCTCTACTCACTGACCGGCACTCTGAACATGACCGACCTGGCGGTGCGACTCTCTGGTGTCGAGCCGTTCCCAGCCGCCATCGCGGTAGCAGCGCTCACGTTGGGGTTCTCGGTCAAGGCTGCGCTGTTCCCGATTCACATCTGGCTGCCTGACGCTCACTCGATCGCCCCGGGACCCGTGAGCGCGATTCTTTCGGGCCTCGTGGTCAAGATCGGCGTTCTCGGCATGCTGCGGATGTTCCAGATTCTCTATGGGTCCCAACTGTTCGATCTCTCGGCTCTCAACAACTCCCTCATGTGGCTAGGCGCGATATCGATCGTCATGGGCGCACTGTTCGCCATGGTCCAAGAAGACATCAAGATGATGCTCGCCTACTCGACGATCTCGAACATCGGCTACATCTTCATGGGCCTCGGACTCGCGTCGTCGTACGGAATCATCGGAGCGACGGTGCACATCTTCAACCACGCGCTCATCAAGTCAACGCTGTTCCTCGGCGCAGGTGCGCTGATTCATCAGACCGGCTATCGCAAGCTCAGCGACCTTCGCGGGGTGGGCAAGGCGATGCCGATCACGTCGGCGGCCATCGCCGTCGGCGCAATATCGATCGTGGGTATCCCACCAACCGCCGGCTTCCTGTGCAAGTGGTACATCGCACTCGGAGCCATCGAAGCCGGCCACATCTTCTTCGCCATCACCCTTCTGTTCGGCGCGCTCCTCATCTTCGTGTACTACATCCGGATGCTGAACGCGTTCTACTTCATGCCTCCCACACACCCCGAGATCCTCGAAGTGGGCGAAGCTCCCGTGACGATGCTGATCCCGGTAGTTGTTCTCGCAGTGTTGTGCCTGGTTATGGGAATTTTCGGTCGGATACCGCTGAGCTACATCGAGCCTGCAGTGAAGACCATGCTGGCGCCGATCGGGGGTTGATATGGACGTCGTTGATATCCGGCCACTGCTTGCACCTGTACTCTCGCTGGCATGCGGTCTACTGGTCTTCTTCTCAGGTGAGAGAGTCTTTTGGAGACGCTTCTGGAGCATCACGGCGGCGGTCGTCAACCTGGGCGTCGTGTACTCGATGCTTCCCGGTGTGCTCGATGGTGTGGTCTACAAGTTCGCGCTTATCGAGTTCACGCCTGGCATAGGTCTGGCGTTCAGAGTCGACGCGCTCGGCATGTTCTTCGCGATCGTTTCCTCGTCGCTGTGGCTGATAACGACGGTCTACGCCATCGGCTACATGGAGAACGAGCATGAACGAGCCCGGTTCTTCGGATTCTTCGCGCTGTGTGTGTCGACCACCATCGGTATCGCATTCGCCGAGAACCTGCTCACGCTGTTCCTCTTCTACGAGATGCTCACGATTTGCACGTATCCGCTGGTCGTGCACGAGGAGACCCCCGAGGCCATGAAAGCCGGCCGAAAGTACCTCGCGTACACGCTTATCGGCGGCGTGTTCGTACTGCTCGGTACAGCCGTGACCTTCCAGTGGGCCGGCACCCTGTCACTGGCGGGAACCGGCATCCTCGACATGTCGGCCGGCCGCACGGGGCTGACACTGCTCTTCGCTGCCTTCGTGATCGGCTTCGGGGTGAAGGCCGCAATCATGCCCCTACACGGGTGGCTGCCCTCAGCAATGGTCGCGCCTGCACCCGTCAGTGCGCTTCTTCACGCGGTCGCGGTTGTGAAGGCCGGCGCCTTCGGCATCCTGCGAATCACCTTCTGCGTCTTCGGCGTGGACCTGCTACAAGAGTTGGGGATCACGATCTGGCTCGCAGCTCTCGCCTCGATCACCATCGTCGTGGCTTCGATGATTGCGCTGACCCAGGACAACTTCAAACGGCGTCTTGCCTACTCGACCATCAGCCAGCTCTCCTACATCGTTCTCGGCGCAGCTTTGCTGACTCCGCTTGCCGCACTTGGCGCCATCGTCCACATCGCGAATCAGGCATTCCAGAAGATCACCATGTTCTTCGTCGCGGGCGCGATTCAGCGCACCACCGGCCGCACGAATATCCATGAATTCGCCGGCATCGGCTACCAGATGCCGTACACGATGGGGGCATTCACCGTAGCCGCGCTCGGATTCATCGGCGTACCACTGACCGCGGGATTCATCTCCAAGTGGTACCTATCGCTCGGTGCCATGGAGTCAGGCGGCTGGATCTTCGTCGTGGTCATGATCATTAGCTCGATTCTGAATGCCGCGTACTTCATGCCGATTGTCTACATGGCCTTTTTCAAGGTCCCAAAGGGTACGAAGCTGCACATCAAGGAAGCCCACTGGACGATGCTCGTACCCACCATCATCTGCGCGGTCTACGTGATTCTGCTTGGCAGTCTCGCCGAAGTCCCAGGGATGCCATTGTCCCTGGCACGGACGGCCGTACAGTACTTCTTCGGATTGTGAGAGGAGTGATCGGGGTGATGAGCACATGAGTCTATCCGCGATACTCCCCGCAATCGTGCTCCTGCCGATAGTCGGAGCTGGGTTGGTCGTACCGCTCTCGAGAGTTTCGGAGCGCGCCCGGGCAATCGGGCTGACCGTCATCGTCGCTCTGGCCGCGGGCTTGGTCGCGTGCCTGATTCCCGGCGTACTAGAAGGCGAGCTCTACGAGATTCGCCTGTTCCAGATGACGCCGACGATCTGGCTGACCATGCGCGTAGACGCGCTAGGAGTGCTGTTCGCCATCACCGCAGGAGTCCTGTGGCTTCTGGCCATCGTGTACTCGTTCGGGTACATGGCCGATGAGGAACGGACTAATCGGTACTTCGCATTCCTGATGATGGCGCTCAGCTGGACACTCGGAGTCGCACTCGCCGGCAATCTGCTGTCGTTTCTCGTGTTCTACGAGCTGTTCTCTATACTCACCTACCCGCTCGTTGTGCACGAACAGACCCCCGAGGCCATGGCGGCCGGCACGAAGTACATCACCTACATCATCATCGGGGGCGGACTCGTCCTCCTCGCGATAATGGGGACCTACTTCCTCGCCGGATCTCAGGAGTTCGGGAGCACCGCGTTCTTCACCGCCGACGTCAACAGAACAGCCCTTCTCGCCGTCTTCTGGTGCTTCATCGCAGGGTTCGGCGTCAAAGCCGCACTCATGCCCCTGCACGGATGGGTGCCCGACGCTCACCCCGCCGCCCCTGCGCCGTTCTCGGCAGTTCTGTCCGGCATCATGGTCGCAGCCGGCAGCTTCGGCATCCTGCGCGTGCTCTTCAACGTCTACGGAATCGAACTGCTCAAAGAACTCGGCGTCGCGATGCCGCTGGGCATAGTCGCCGCCGTGACCATTCTCGCTGCAGCCATATTGGCGATTCCTCAAGACAACCTGAAGCGACGGCTCGCGTACTCGACGATAAGCCAGATGGGCTACGTGATCTTCGGTGCATCCCTCCTGACCACTTCGTCCATGACCGGCTCGTTCGTACACATCGCGAACCACGCATTCATGAAGGGCACGCTCTTCTTCTGCGCGGGCATCTTCATCAAGCGATGCCACATACACAACGTGAGCGAAATGGCCGGGATCGCCAAGCGACACCCGATTACCATGGCGGTGTTCACGCTCACCTCGCTGTCAATGATCGGTACTCCACCGCTGTCTGGATTCATCAGCAAGTGGTTCCTCGGTATCGGGATCCTCGACGCCGACAAACCCTTGTACCTGGTCGTACTCCTGGGTGGAGCGCTGTTGGCGGCCGTATACCTGCTGCCGATTATCTACATCGCCTACTTCAAGGAGCCCTCGCCGGTCGTTCGGGGCTTGCCCGAGAGGGAGGGGCGCTTCGAGGCCCCGTGGACGATGCTCGCACCCGTGTTGATTGGTGCTGCGCTCACCATCATCCTCGGCGTCTGCGCATGGGCTCCGGGTCTTCCGCTCTCGCTTGCCAAGCTCGCCGCCGAGACACTGCCGTAGGACGAGGGAGGTACCGCTCTGATGGAGGGCCACGTCACGTATAGCATGATCCCGGCAGTGATCGTGCTGCTGCCGTTCGCGGCGTCACTTCTCGCTCGTCCGCTCGGTCGCCGTTCGGAACCACTGCGAGACTGGTTCTCATTCGCAGTCACAGTGGCCACGTTCCTGGGCGCACTGGCGCTGATACCGCTGATACACGAGCATCACGTCATCGGGTGCGAGATACCGCTGCTGCTCGGCAGGATCACGTTCCAGGTCGATGCGTTCGCCATGCTCTTCGCGCTGTTCACGTCGTTCGTATGGGCGGCCTCGACTCTTTACGCGGGCTCGTACATGCAGCACGAGGAGAAGCGTAATCGCTACTTCACCTACAACCTCGCGGTCCTGGGCGCGAACATGGGCGTCGTGCTCGCAGGAGACCTCGTCTCCCTGTACCTGTTCTTCGAGGCGCTCGGCCTGCTTGCGTACTGGCTCGTAGTCCACACCGAGACACCCGAGGCCATCAAGGCATCGACGAAGTACCTGTGGATGACCGTCATAGGCGGCTTCTCCCTCGTGGCCGGCATCTTCATCACCTTCGGACTCGGCTCGACAGGCGCCATCGGCCCCGTGCCCATCGGCGAAGGACAGACCGCACTCGCTTGGGCCGCGTGCGTGTTGCTCATCATCGGCTTCGGCGTCAAAGCCGGTATCGTTCCCGTACACATCTGGCTGCCCGATGCCCACCCGGTCGCACCTTCACCGGCAAGCGCGCTGCTCTCCGGAATCATGATCAAGGCAGGAGCGTACGGCATCTTCCGTGTCGTGACGGCCCTCTACCGGCCCGCGATCATGGAAGAGGTCCTCGACGAACACGTGCTCGAGGAGCTGTGGCACTTCTCCAACCAGCTCGGCTTCGTGGTGTTGTGGATCGGTATTGCAACGATGTTCATCGGTGTCGTTCTCGCGCTGCTGCAAGAAAACGCGAAGCGCATGCTCGCGTACCACAGCGTCAGCCAGATGGGCTTCATCATCGCGGGCATCGGTGCCGCCGGATTCCTGGGCGTGCACGGCGCGATGGGCTACGCGGGCGGGCTGTATCACATCGTGAACCACGCACTGTTCAAAGCGTGTCTCTTCCTCGGCGTAGGCGCTGTGTACTTCAGGACACACGAGCTGAACATGTACAAGCTCGGCGGGCTGTGGAAGAAGATGCCGCTGACGTTCCTGTTCACTCTGATCGCCGCGTTCGGCATCACAGGCGTGCCGCTGTTCAACGGATTCATCAGTAAGACGCTCATCCACCACTCGCTCACCGAGTGCATTGAGTACGCGCACGAGATCGCCGCGCCTTTGTGGCAGGTTCGATCACTGGGCGTGGCCGAGAAGATCTTCGTGATCACCTGCGGCGGGACCGCCGCATCGTTCATCAAGCTCATCTTGTTTGTGTTCCTCGGCAAACCCAAGGTGGAGTATCCGGACGTCAAGGAAGCACCGGCCCGCATGCTCGTAGCGATGGGGGCACTTGCGACCATGATCACGGTGCTCGGTCTGGCGCCCAAACTCGTGCTCGACAATGTCGTTGCCGCCGGCTTGCACACCTGGGGTCTGCACGCGACGATCCTGGACGAGTTCGTCCCGTTCACCTGGCCGAACCTGCAAGCCGTCGTCGTTGCATTCGCTCTCGGCGCGTTCATTGTCGTCGTAGGCGTGAGATACGGGCTGTTCCACGCCCACTTCCCCGCATGGGTCAGCGTCGACTACTGGTACCGCCGCACGGCCAAGGCCTTCCTTGCGTTCGCCGTGGTCGCCAACCGGGGCTACGAGGCATACATGGGCGTCGTGTCCCGGATGCTGGCAAGGACGATCCGGCAGGCGGCTCGCACCGGTGTCCGCGTCCAGCGAAGCTGGAGACGCCTGATCGTCACCCTCGGAACCGGCGCTACGGGACTGCGGCACCAGCAGTTCATTGACACTGCTTATGTGATCATCGAGCGAGAACGGCACCAGACGGTGCGCTATGCCGTCGATGAGGCCATTGTGACGGCCGAGACCTCGGGCGATATGGACGCCAACGAGCAAGGGCAGTATGTGCACGCGGTACGCGACTCGGCGATGTATATGGCCACGCGACTGTTCGACGAGCGTATGAGCGTCGTGGCCGAGCTGGCCCGCTCTGGCCGCATCGACCCTTTGAGGATCGCTCTCGAAGAATGCATGTCCCGAGTCGCGGAGTACAGACAGCCGGTAGCAGAGGTGGCGCTACGGGTCGCAAAACGACGTATGGCAGGCGAGAACATCTTGCGGGAACTCGCTCATGAGATGAACGGCATCATGGCTGCGGAGAGATTCGACCTGCTTATGCGGGAAGCCATTCCGTCCTGGAAGACGTCTCAGACTACGGCTCGACTGGGTCACAAGATCAGCGCGGCGTTGCCAAGCGAGGAAGTCGTCTCGGCCTATCGTGCGGGAGGGCTCACCAAGGTAGAGAGTGCTGCCAGCTGGATCTTGAACACGGCAACGTCACTCATCGAAGCCACCGTCCAAGAACGTGTGCCCTGGATGATCGAGGAGCGCGTGGACGCCGACCGTGTCGCGAGTACTCGGCTGGCGATACAGCGCTACGTTCGTGATATCGGTCTCAACGTCGGTATCGCCATCGCGATGCTGCTGATCTTCGTCCTCATGGCTGTCACCGGTATCACCTAGAGATGAGGACGGTGCCGCTCGCGCATTCGTGAGCGGCACAACGCACCGCAGTTGCGCGGAGCGCGAGTGTTGAAGCGTTGAGGCGTTGAGGTAGCGGATGCACTACACGAGGGGGAGAGTGCGATGTTCGAGGATGTCGGACACGTCAAGACGTGGAAAGACGGAGCCATCATCTTCAGCGAGAACCAAATTGGTCGGGTCATGTACATCATTGAATCGGGCCGGGTGCGACTCACCCGGACCAATACCCGCGAGTCCGAGGAGATCGTGAGCCAACTAGCCGAGATTGGCGCGGGCACGTTCTTCGGCGAGATGGCGCTGTTCGATTCTGGATCTCGCTCGGCAACGGCAACAGCGGTCGGACCTGTGGAGCTTAGAGAGATCTCGCGCAAGGATCTCGAGGCGGAAGTCACGAGCCACCCGGAGGTCGCGTTCTTCTTACTCGAGAAGATGAGCCGCCGAATTCGCAAGACCGACGCGAGGCTTGAGCAACTTATGGTTCGCGAGCAGCTCGCGGAAGGGGTTTGGGCGCAAGTGTGCGAGCTGCAGTATCCCGAATGCCTGGTTCCCCCGGCGTAGGGCAATCAGGATTCCGCTCGCCGCGCCTGAAGGCCAAGGCCCGCCCCGGAAGGGACGGGCCTTGTGCAATGTCCTATGGCGGAGAGCCAGGGATTCGAACCCTGGGTACGGCTATAAACCGCACACACGATTTCCAGTCGTGCACCTTCAGCCTCTCGGTCAGCTCTCCGTGTGGTGCTTGGCGGTCAGCTTCTGCTCTCCAAGCGCATAGGCGAGTATACCGACCAGATCGAACCGGAGCAATTGAACGGCTCCTCGAACACGCCGATCGAAACGCGAAAACCGTACTCGAACGTCGGCACCTCCGCCACGTGTCCTGAACTATCCACACTTCGTTATCTTTTCACGAGAAAGCATTCACAAGCAACGTGCCCGCAAGCGCAAACTGACCCGAGGGACACCTATCACCGAAGGCTTCCGGCCTGTACTCCAAGCAGGTGTTGCTTACCCGCACGGGCGGGTTCACGGTCCACCGAAGTGTGTCGGGCCGGATGTCTTCGGATCGACTCGCAAGACTACACGATCACACCGATGCGATGCTCTGGCTCGGGGGAGCCAGCCACCGATCGAAACCATATGAGGAGGCTTTCTGTGTCGCTCAGTCTCGACATTGTGACGCCCGACGGGGTTGCTTTCAGCTACACGAATCTCGATCGAGCCGTGCTACGGCAAGTCGGAGCCCGCTCCAAAGAGAACGTACTTGTCTTGAAGTCACCACTCGAGCGCCTCGTCGCACCCTTGCCCGCCCAGATCATGCGCGCGCGCGCGGGTGGAAACGTCATCCACATCGAGATCGACGGCGGTTTCGTCGAAGCACAGGACGACGGCGTGACCGTACTCACGGAGGGTGCGCGCGTCATCGCCGTCGACCAATTGCTGGTTACAGCGGCCTCCTGACCCATTCTCGGCCTTCGCATCGCGTTTCTTCGAGCCGTCAGGCTTTCTCGGCATGTCCGGCGGGTACATATAGCTCGCACGGACTCAACGAGAAAGGCGTCGGGATGCCTCACGCAATATGGAAGGGTGCGATCAGCTTCGGACTGGTGACAATACCTGTCACGCTCTTCACTGCCGAGGACAAAGGGTCACAACTCTCGTTCCACATGCTTGACGGCCGCGACCTCTCCCCCATCAAACAGAAGCGCATCAATGAGACTACCGGCGAAGAGGTCGCCTGGAACGACATCGTGAAGGGCTACGCGCTCGATGGCGGGCGCTGGGTCGTGTTGGACGAGAACGACTTCTCGGCGGCCAACGTCGAGTCGACCCAGACTATCGACATCATCTCCGCTGTGTGCGCCGATGAGATCGACCCCGCGTACTTCGATAAGCCGTACTACCTTGAGCCGACCAAGTCCGGGCGCAAGGCCTACGCATTGCTGCGCGAGGTGCTCGCACGGGCCGAACGCGTAGCGCTCGCGAAAGTCGTCATCCGCACGCGCCAGCATCTGGCCGCGTTGGTGCCCCGCGGAGATGCGCTCACGCTCGAGATCTTGCGCTACCCCTACGAGCTACGTTCTACCGATGCGCTCGAGCTGCCACCGATCGACCTCGACAAGGCGCACGTCACCCAGGCAGAGCTCGACATGGCCGAGCAGCTCTTGCGCACAATCGAGCGCCCCTTCGACCCAGGCGCCGAGGAGTATCGGGACACGTATCACGACGATCTGCTGGCGTTGATCGAGCGCAAAGCCCAAGGCGAGACCGTGACGGCAGCATCACAACCCGCCGAAAAGCCTTCGGGCGAGGTGGTCGACATCGTCGCTCTGCTCAAGCGCTCACTCGACGACGCGAAGCGCGCGCAAGGCTGAGCGCTTCCGGAGAATCCACGCCTCGCGCAGACAGTCTGGGGACCGCATATGCCACTCGAGGACTACCACAAGAAGCGCAGCTTCGCCCGAACGCCGGAACCCGAAGGTGCCGCAAGCGATGATGTATCCGGAAGCGCGGCCAATGACGCACGTCAGCGCCGCCTCTTCGTCGTGCAGAAGCATGCCGCATCCCGTCTCCATTACGACTTCCGTCTTGAGATCGGTGGAGTGCTGGCGAGCTGGGCAGTGCCCAAAGGGCCAAGCCTCGACACCCGAGATCGTCGTTTGGCCGTGCATGTCGAGGATCACCCGCTCGAGTACGGATCGTTCGAAGGCACAATTCCCAAAGGTGAATACGGGGGCGGGGCGGTCATGGTGTGGGATCGCGGCACCTACGAACCGGTCGGCGACTTTGACGAAGACTACTCGGCAGGCAAAGCCGTCAAATTCGTGCTTCACGGCGAGAAACTGAACGGCGGCTTTACGCTCGTGCACATGAAGCCTCGCGAGAAGGAGCACGGCGACAACTGGCTGCTCATCAAGGAGCGCGACGAGCATGTTCGGCCCCATGATGAGTACGACGTGCTCGAAGCCCGTCCCGACAGCGTCGCAAGCGGTCGCGAACTCGACCAGATCGCGGCGGATGACGAGGGCGACGCTGAGGAGGACGAGGAGGAGCCGCAAGGAGCCGCGTCAGCGGCGGGTCGCGCGCGGCAACTCACCGAGCCGGCCCGCGACATCCCGATACAGCTTGCACGACTCGTAGAGACCGCGCCCGAAGGCAACGAGTGGATCCACGAGGTGAAGTACGACGGCTACCGCGTGCGAGCATGGCTTGCAGACGGGGTCGCGCACCTGTACACGCGCACAGGACAGGATTGGAGCGACCGATTCGAGCCGGTGGCCGAGGCGGTTGCGACTCTGCCGGCATCCTCGGCGCTGCTCGACGGTGAGGTGGTCGTCCTCGGCGCGAACGGAGTTCCGGACTTCTCGGCACTGCAACATGCTCTGTCGTCCGGGGACAGCGGAGCGCTCGACTACATCGTGTTCGACCTGCTCGCCCTCGATGACTGGGATTTGCGCGACGTACCTCTCCTCCAGCGCAAGGAGCTCCTACGCTCGCTGCTCGAGGCTGCCGAGGAACGCGGGCCTCTCGTCTTTGCCGAGCACGTGCAAGGCGCAGGCGAAGCCTTCCACGACGCGACATGTGAACTTGAGCTCGAGGGCTCGGTGTCCAAGCGCGCTGATGCACCGTACCGAGCAGGCCGTACGGCCGAGTGGCGCAAGGTCAAGTGCCTGCAGCGCCAGGAGTTCGTGATTGGCGGGTACACCGAGCCTGGTGGATCGAGGCGCGGGTTCGGAGCACTGCTCCTCGGCGTGTATGAGGGCAAGGACCTGGTGTACGTCGGGCGTGTGGGAACCGGATTCACCGGACGTGTGTTGGATGACGTGACAAGGCGACTCGAGCCGCTGAGACTCGATGAGTCCCCCTTCATCGACCCACCGGATGTACCCGGCAAGACCCTGCATTGGACGCGACCCGAGCTCGTGGCCGAAGTGCGTTTCCAGGAGTGGACGCCCGATGGCATGCTTCGCCACCCATCGTTTGTGGGACTGCGAGAGGACAAGCCTGCCGAGGATGTCGCGCGCGAATCGATCGCAGGTGGCGGTGGACCGGCGGACATCAGCACCTCGGCCGCGCCACCACAGACTCGATCGCACAAAGCGAAGGCCGACGCGGTCGTTGTGGCCGGTGTGCGTATCACGAACCCGAACAAGGTGCTGTTCCCATCGGCGAGCCAGCCCGAGCAGGGCGTGACCAAACTCGCCCTCGCACGCTACTACGAGCACATCGCCGAGCGGCTGCTCGTGCACGACCGTGCTCGACCCCTCACGCTCGTCCGCTGCCCTCACGGCCGTAGCGCCGACTGCTTCTACCAAAAGCACCCGGAGCCGAAGCGATTCCCCGACGCTATTCATACGGTCGAGATCAACGAGCACGATGGCACCGGCACGTATATGTATGTGGATGATGTCGCAGGAGTCGTCTCTCTTGTGCAGCTCGGGGTGCTCGAGGTGCACGCGTGGAACTCGACCGTAGCCGATGTCGAACACCCCGATCGCATTGTGTTCGATCTCGACCCGGGTCCGGGCGTCGAGTGGCGTCAGGTTGCCGACGCTGCGCTCCTCACGCGCGACGCTTTGGATGCGCTCGGCCTACGCTCGTTCCTCAAAGCCACCGGGGGCAAAGGCCTGCATGTCGTCGTCCCGATTGTGGCCGAGCACGACTACGACGCCGTTCGGTCTGTCGCACGCGCGTTCGTCGATCGCATCGCTGAACACGATCCGAACTCGTTCACAGTGAAGATGGCCAAGAGCGCCCGACCGGGGAAGGTCTTCTTGGACTACCTGCGAAACGCCCACGGCGCTACGGCGGTGACACTCTACTCGACCCGTGCCCGCGCGGGAGCACCCGTCGCATTGCCGCTTGCGTGGAGCGAACTCGACGCAGAAGCGGCACCCCTTCTCAGTATCGAGGACGTGCCTGAACGCTTGGAGTCGCAGACTGAAGATCCCTGGATCGGTTACGAGAACGACCGCAACCGATTGAGTCCTGCTCTGTTCGCGGTGCTTGGAGTACCAGTGCAAGAGCAGCCCGAACAGTGAACCGACCGAGATCAGGCCAGGTCGCGCACCTTCGAGGCGGCCGCCTGTGCGAGATCCTGCCCCACCACAAGTCTCAGGGCATCGACGAGGTTGTCGGCCACGTGGGGCAGATCAGAGCGCTCCAGGGTGTCGGGATTCTTGCCGACGCGTTTAGCCTCGACATCCACCGACACGGTAGCGAGAACGGTCCCGATGACGGGTCGCAGGACCTCCTCTACACGCTGCGCAAGCAGGTTAGCCACCGATTTCCTCCCCGGAGGCAGCGTCTTTCGCGGTGTCATCGCTCGGAGAAGGCGTAGTGCCCGCGTCTTCGTCCTCAGCGGGCACCGCAACACTCGCGTAGACCTCAGAGACCGCCTTGAGATAGCGCGTCATCGCTAGACGCACCCTCATGAAGTAGACAGCCAACAGAGCCATCCCCACCGTGACAAGGAGATCTGCAGCCCACGTCATTTGACCGGCCACAGCGGCCTCGGGCGCGAACAGGGCAACCCAGCGAGCGAGCATCGAGGCAGCAAAACACACTACGCCCGACATCATGTACGCGATGTTGTCCGCGACATAGGAGCCTTCAGCAACACGCCTGAGCAGCACGGCATCGATCATCAACATCACTGCGATGCTGAGGCCGACGGCCCCTGCAGCGATCGACAGCCAGTCAGGTACGACGTTGGCACTCCCGTCGGCAGCGTATGCCTGCACGGGCATCACAAGTGCCAACGCGAGTGTCGCGAACATGACTCTGCATGCAGACCTCATCACCCACGGCCCCCTTCGGCCGATCCTGGCAACTATGCTAGCCAGAAGCGGCTGCGTCCAGGCTCGTTCAATCATCTAGTTATCATCGGCTTGTGCCCCGTGCAAGAATAGCGAATCGTGCGACGAGTCACACCGTACAAACCGCGAGCCACCTACCCCGCGCCGCCGCCACCGCCACCACCGCCGCCGCCACCGCCGCCGGAGAACCCGCCCCCTCCGCCTGATGACGATGACATCTGCGATGTCGCGATCGACGCGGCCGAGGCGAAGCCGCTCTGCAACGAACCCACTGGCGAGTCTCCGTAAGCCCCGCTTGCCGAGTACACCCACCAGTACGACGACGCGAAGGCCGGATCGTTCACGATCTCGGGGATCTTCACGCGTAGCTGATCGATGACTTCCTTGGCGACACCGAAGACAACTGCGAGCACCAAGAAGTGCTCCCACAGCTTCACGTGCATCGGCGGCGCCTCGTTGAGCCTCGAGAAGTCGCGAAGGTAGTTGCGCAGGCCACGGTACTTCACATAGAGATCGTTGGCCTCGCGCGAACGTCGGCCCATGAACACTCCCAGCGTGCCTGCAGTCGCCGCCGCGATGATGCCGGGTATCACGATCCAGAACATCTCGGCGAAAACTGCCGCGAAAATCGAGGCGACAAGCGTGATCACAGCCAGCGCGATCGTCCCGGCCTGCGCGGCGCTCCCCGACTTCTCGAAGTACCCGCGCGCCGTCGCCTCATCCTTGACCGAGGTCTTCCATGCCTGCATCTTCTTGGAGAAGGTCTCCGGCTTGTCTTTCGCATACTTCTTGAGCTGCTCGATAGTAAGCGTGTCGCCCTTCGCAACCGTGTCGAACAGCACCCCGATCAGTTCCTGGTCCAGCTTGTCGGTAGAGGCGACTTTTGCCCGGTCCAGTGTCATCCGGTACGTCTGCTCCTCTTTGCTTCCCATGCCGAGGAATCCCGGCTTGCTCTCGGTAACCGGCTCCATGAAGATGACGCCCTTGTTGGCGAGACTCATGATCGTGGCCGCAATGTCCGAGTCCTCGACCGACCCCATGCGCCACAGCGAACCGACGAGTGCAGGAGGGAGGTCGGCCGGATCCTCGCGGAAGTACTCGCCTTTGAACTCGGCTTCGTGCTCTTTGCCATAGCGGAAGAACAGGTAGATCGACAGCCCGATAGCGAACAACGACAGGAGCGTACTCGCGCCGCCTGCGCCCCAAACGAGAATGCGAGCGCGTGTTCTCTCGGCGTTGGCCTGATCGGCGAGGCGACCTTCCTCGGCGAGAATGTCATCCAGCTTCGACTGCGGACTTGCGGAAGCTGCCGACAGCCACCCTTGGGGAAACGCGATGCGTGCCTCGACGAACGTGTACGCCGGGACGTCGGCTACCTCGAGTCTCGCACCCGTATCGGTGACGCTCACGACGCCTGTGAGCGGGCCATGCGCCCACGCCCTCACGTTCTCGCCAGCCGTCACGGCCTCCCCGGGGTTCGGCAAAGCGATATCAATCGTCACGTCGCTGACCGGCTTCTCCCACTCGTCACCGATGAACTGCCAGTACAGCTCGCCCGTGTCCGCCCAGCGCGTGGCGGCCCCGGTCACCGTGTAGTTGAGGCGGAACGTGGCGGAGGTGTCGGCCTTGCGGAAGTATGCACGCACCTCGACGAAGTTGCCGTAGTCGGTGGCGAGATACTGCCCCTCGGGTCGGGAATCCATCGAGCCTGGATCCGTGGTCGGCGTGTAAGGGATCTCGTTGCCCCCCGTGACCTCGGACAGTCCGTTGATCGCGATCTGTTCGGTGCCCGTCTTGTTCAGCTGCCAGTAGACGAACGTGTAGTCCTCTTCGAATGTGAAGGTGCGGTCTTCGATGACACTCATGACACCGTCGGTCTGCACATTGGCCGAGATATCGACCGGGCCCATCGAATAGTCCTTGGCAAGTGCCGGTGCCGCGAACACCAGCATCGTGGCAAGAACGAGCGCGAGCGCGACTGCAGCACGCGTTGTCCGCCAACCCCTCATGACTTCCCCTTCCGCAGCTGGCCGAAGAACTCCTTGAGCAGCGCCGAGCTTTCCTCGGCGAGTATTCCCGAACTAACCTCGAAGCGGTGGTTGAGCCGCTCGTCATTGGACAGATCGTACAGCGTGCCGAGAGCCCCCGCCTTGGGATCGGGCGTAGCGTACACGCACCGCGCAATGCGCGCCTGGTGCATAAGCCCCGCGCACATCGGGCAGGGTTCCAGTGTCACATAGACCGTGCAATCTGACAGGCGCCAGCGCTCGAGCCGTGATGCAGCTTCGCGAATCGCAAGTAACTCTGCATGTCCTGCAGGATCGTGATCGATCTCGCGGCGGTTGTGAGCGCTGGCGACGACGGCGCCTTCACACACGACCACGGCCCCAATCGGCACTTCACCAAGCTCCTCGGCCAGGCGGGCCTGCTCGAGCGCCATCATCATGTACATGAGATCGCCGTCCATGACCCCCCGGGTTGCCGTGTGACCGATCCGCCCAGCGCGACCGTTTCGTCGACACCGTCGTCTTCAGATTCTACACGGCCTGATGTGTCACGGGGCAGAGCTCTTCGGCGAGAAGGCGTGCCTCTCGGGTGGCACGTGGTGCACTCCTCGTGAGAGTATGGGGCTTGAACGTGGGGGGTCGCGTTCGTCTTCGAAACCATGAGGAGCCCGATGAGCGTTGGAGTCGATTCGACAGCAGGTTCATACGACGATTCGGCCACGGAGACTCTGGACACAAGCGAACGTGATCGACGACGGCGTGCAGCCGCCATCCTCGGCACTCTACTGATTCTCATCATCGCGTGGTGGATTCTGACGCGCTTCGCGGCTGTTCCCAACGTCATCGGAATGTCGGAGCAGCACGCAATCGACACGATCGAGGAGGCGGGCTTCGTCGTCGGCGACGTTACAGAGGTAGCCGCCGAAGACGTCGAGATCGACACCGTCGCCGATCAGTCACCGGAGGCGGGCACCCGTCATCTGCGTGGCAGCGAGATCGCCGTGACTATCGCACGTGACGGCGTGGAATCGGACGACGAGAGCGGCTCCTCAAGCCAGGGAACGTACGACGAATCGCTGGCAAGCACGGACACCGCTGGCTCCAGTGAAGACGCCGGCGACCGGCATGACGGAGGCGGCGGCGGAACTGCGAGTGACACGCGACCGCGCATGCTTTCCGTGCTCGGCATGACGGAGGAGGCGGCGCGAGCAACTCTGCAGCAGGCAGGTCTTGTGTTCACGGTCGACTATGGACCGACAACGGCCTCACAACCAGGGACCGTGTTCTATCAGAACCCGGCGCCCGGCGCGTTCTACGACACGGGTGCAAGCCTCAGTATCTGGGTCTCAACCGGAGCACCGGAGGAAGGGTTCCCCTACCCTCAGCCGGGCACATCGAACCCCTGATAGCTGCAGAGTTCGAACACCGTGTTCGAGAGCGAATATCATCGTGATACACTCTCCGCGCGTTCGGTCGGAGGGGTGGCAGAGTCTGGCTTAATGCGGTGGTCTTGAAAACCACTGACCCGCAAGGGTCCGGGGGTTCGAATCCCTCCCCCTCCGCCATCGGACGTTCGGTCGCGTTCCCGGTACACCGCGACCGCGTGCCCTGCTACAATGATTCGGCATTTCTCGCGGGGAGACATCTGTGCGAATCGTGGCAACGGATGGTCACTGCGGGAGCACGCGCGGAGAGTTGGCCGAGCTGGCTGAAGGCGCTCGCCTGCTAAGCGAGTATGGGGTTATAAGCTCCATCGAGGGTTCGAATCCCTCACTCTCCGCCAGTTGACATTTCGCCTGCCTGCTGGCAGGATTGCAAAGCTCGAATCGGGTCTTGGTCGTAGATGGCCGCAAGTCCCGCACAAGCGCGCCCTTAGCTCAGTGGATAGAGCGTTCGGCTACGAACCGAAAGGTCGCAGGTTCGAATCCTGCAGGGCGCACCACACGAATACAGAGAAGGCTCCGCTCCGGCGGGGCCTTCTGCGTTGCAGCGGCCCGGCTACGCCCGCAGTTCGACGAGCACCTGGTCGGCGCGCTCATTTTCGTTGGGAAACAGATCGGACGGCACGTTTTCACGGCCAAATTCGGCGAAGACACGATAGCGCGCGCACTTCTCCCAGTCTCCGTGGCAGTACCGCTGCTTCAGCATCTCAGACATGCTTGGCATGTTGGCCATCTTGCCGAGAAAGAACGGACAGGCAGACAGGCAGGTACAGTCACTCATGAATCTCACTCTCCAAGGACGACCATCGACGGACTGCAACCGAAACCAAGAATGCGTTATTCCGTTCACTAACTAAACACACGACGGCACGTCTCGCCAATACCCCTGGGGGTAGTGCGCGTGCGTTGAAGTCGAGCATCAGCTCGAAGATGCGCTCGGCTATAGTGTGTCTAGGTGGCCGGTAGGAACGATTGGTCGCCCGGGAGGGAGATCGCGTGAGAACCATCATCGGCATCATGGGCGGTGGTTCGGCAGACGCTGCGACCGAGACCGTTGCTCGCGAGCTGGGCCGGCTCATCGCCGAGCGCGGATGGGTGCTGCTCAACGGAGGACGCGCCTGCGGGGTTATGGCCGCCTCAGCTGCAGGGGCTCATGAAGCTGGCGGGCTCACCATCGGCGTGCTCCCGGATGAAGACACGGACCGTCTCGCCGGCGACATCGACATCCCGATCCTCACCGGCATGGGCGACGCCCGCAACGTCATCAACGTGCTCAGCAGCCGTGTCGTGATCGCGCTCGCCGGAGGTGCCGGCACGATCTCCGAGGTCGCGCATGCGCTCAAGCTCGGGCGTCCTGTCATCACCCTCGGCCTCGACCTCGGCGAGCTGTTTGCCGGGTACCGAGCGTCCGGACGCCTCGTGAGCGCGTCGTCGCCCGGACAGGCGGTCGAGCTCGTCTCCCGCTTCCTCGCCGAGGAGCTCGCCACTTGAGCCGCACTCGGCGCGCGATGCGCGCGTACTCGCGAAGTCGTGCGCCCCGCATGGGGGGCACCGGTCGCTCGGCCATCAGCACCTACGGGCGCCCCAGGCGGCGCACACCGAGCCTGGCGTGGGTTCTCGGCCTCGCGGTGATCGTCGCCGTAGTTGCAGCTGCTGCGTTCTTCTACACGCGCCCGGTCGAGGCGACGTTCGCGGCCTCCCCGGGTGACTGCACCGTGATCGCATGCAGCAGCGAGGCATCCGGGACACTGCAGGCCACCGACCTCGAGCCCGGAACCTACGACGTCGCAGTGACTCGCACCGGCTTCGCGCCGCTCGCGACCCAGGTGGAGGTCACGCGCTTCGGCTCGAATGAGTTCGCGTTTGCGCTCGAGCCGCTCCCGTGTCAGGTGTCGCTTCTCGCCCATCCGGACAACGCCGAGTGCCGCATCACCGCTCAGTCGGGTGACGCACTCTCGGGCACGGGTTCTGCCGAAGGGAAGCTGCCTGCAGGGAACGTCACGATCGAGGTTGCGTGCCCGGGGCACAACCCCTACACGCGGGAGTTCTTCCTGGACTGCTCGGCTGATCTCGAGGTCTGGCTCGATCCCGAAGGACAGCTCGTGGCGTGCCAAGGCATGCTGCAGAGCGCCGGAGCGCCCAAGGGCGTGCAGATCACGCCAGATGGACGCGAGCTGTGGGCAACGGTGCTTGACGGGCCCCCGTCGATCGAGATCTGGGATCTCGAGACCATGCTGCTCGCAGACACCATCGACCTGGGCGTCAACGGAGCAGTCGAGATCGTCTTCACGAACGACGGCGCGACAGCGTATGCGAGCCAGATGGAGACTGCCGAAGTGTTCGAGATCGACGCTGCAACGCGAGCCGTGACGCGCACGTTCGATACCGAAAGCGCATGGACCAAAGTCGTCGAACTCTCGCCGGACGAGAAGACGCTGTACGCCGCCAACTGGTCCGGTGACGACGTGTCCGTGATCGACCTGGAGACCGGCGCGTTGCGCACGCGGATCGCGACGGCCGACACCCCGCGGGGCCTCTACGCCACCGCAGACGGGGCCGCGCTCTACGTCGCGGGCTTCGGAGGTGGCGAGCTGCAGAAGATCGACCTGGCCACTGGCGTGATCACTGATCTGTTCGACAGCAATGGCGCCCTGCGCCATATCGTGGGGAACGCCGAGACCGGCAAGCTCTACATCTCGGACATGTCGCTCGACTGCGTCTGGATCCACGACATGGCCACGGGCGCGACGACCAAGTTCGTCGACACCGACGAGAAACCCAACACCATCGACCTCTCCCCCGACGGTCGCATCCTCTACGTCTCGTGCCGAGGAGAGAACAACGCAGTCTCGTACTACATCCCCGGTCCGGAGTGGGGCACGATCCTGCTGTACGACACCGCCTCGGGAACACCGCTTGACGCGATCGTCGGCGGCAATCAGTGCACGGCACTCGATGTCTCTGACGATGGTCGCACGCTGGTATTCTCGGACTTCCTCGACTCGCGCATGCGCGTCTACGCAATCCCGAGCTACGAGGAACTCGCCACCGGCGGCGGAGGCCGCTGGCAACAGCATCTCGTCGAACTGGTGAAGTGACCGCGGTCACTCCCGCAGCTCATCGGAGCGCAACCTCAGTTCATCCCACTTAACCCCCGGTGGCTCCGGAGGCGTGCATACTTCTTGGTGAAGCAAATCACAGACTGGGGATCGGGATGTATCGCTGCGAACTCCTACAAACGTGCACGTTCTTCGATGACGGCGGAGGCTACTCCCCCGAGCTCAATCACATGATGAAGGAGCACTACTGCGCAGACAGGTGTGAGGACTGCGCGCGCTATCGCGCTATCCACTGCTTGGGACGCGACAACGTGCCGTCCTTCATGTTGCCGACCGAGCACGACCGCGTCGAGCAGCTGCTAGCAAACTGACCGCTTCTCACAGCGCGTGGCCCCCGAACTGATTGCGCAGCGCCGACAAGACACGCCCGGCGTAGCTGGGATCTCTCTCGGACTCAACCCGAAAGTCGAGCGCCCCTTGAATGATGGCCGCCTTCAGTCCGAGCTCCTCGGCGGCCTCGACGGTCCACGCACCCTCGCCCGTGTGCGCCACAGTACGGATTCGCTGACTCGAGGTCCTGTCCGAGCTCGGCGAACGCATCTTCTAGCCAGCCGATCAGACGCGACTCGATGACACTGCCGTTCTGGTAGACGTCAGCCACGCGCTCGAGATCGAGTTCCAAAGGCGCGCGCTTCATGATCTGGAAGCCCTCGGCTATGGCCTGCATCATCCCGTACTCGATCCCGTTGTGAACCATCTTCACGAAGTGGCCCGCGCCGTGGCCTTCGAAGAACTGGTAGCCCATCGGCCTGGGCGATGTCGGCAAACACCGGCTCGGCGCGCTCGAAGACCTCACGCTCACCGCCGATCATGAGACACGCACCGTGACGCGCCCCGTACGGTCCACCACTCGTCCCGCAATCGAGATAGTGAATGCCGCGTTGCGCCAGTGACGCCGCCCGCCGAGCGGCATCCTTGTAGCAACGAGTTGCCGCCGTCGATGACGACATCGCCCTCGTCGAGCAAGCCGAGAAGCCCGGCGGCCCCGCTCGCTTCATCGCCGAAGAGCGCCGCCTCGACAGCGTCTCCGGCCGTGAGCATGAGCCACACGATGCGCGGGCGATCGAGTACGTCGACCAGCTCCTCGAGCGTGTACGCGCCCGTGAGGCCGTCCGGCAGCAGCTCGTCCACTCGCGCCGCGGTGCGGTTGTAGCCGACAACGTCCCAGCCGTGGTCGATCAGGTTGCGCGCCACGCCGACACCCATCTTGCCTAGCCCTGCCACTCCGACCTGGCGGCGCGCAGGGCCCTTGGCAAGCGATTCATCGGCACGCTCGGGCGCCTGCTGAGTGTCGGGCTCATAGGTGTCGAGCGGCACGGCGCCTGAGGCCCACGCCTCGGTGATCGGATCGATGAATTCCCACATGGAGCGGATCTCGTCGGTGGACACGAACAGCGTCTGTTCGCCGCGGAACGCGTCGAGCAGGAGCCGCGCGTACTCCTCGACGTACTGCGCTTTCTCCTCCTTCTCGTAGAGGAAGAAGCTGAACTCGCGCCGCTCGACCTCGTCGTCAAAGCCGGGCTTCTTGGCCCAGAAGACGATCTTGATGGTGTCGTTGGGCTCGAGCTGGAACACGACCTGGTTGGTGTAGTGCTTCCCGCTGTCGCACATGCAGGGGTGTGGGTGCTTGAAGTTGACGACGATACGCTTGCACACTTCGCCGATGCGCTTGCCCGATTCCATCGTCACCGGGACACCGGCCCAACGCCGGCCGCGCAGGTGCGTGCGCAGCTTGAAGTACGTCTCTGTCGCAGAATCGTCCGAGACTCCATCTATGTCGCGAAATCCCTCGTACTGCGACCGATAGGTGTCGTGCGTCACCTGCTCGCGAGTCATCGGCGCAACAAGGTCGCGCACGGCACTCGCGCGCGCCTCGCGGATGGCTGCGGCTCCGCGTGCGGCGGGCTGGTCCATCGTGACCAGCGCGAGCATCTGCAACAGGTGGTTCTGGCCGACATCGCGCAACGCGCCGACGCCGTCATAGAACGCCCCGCGCTTCTCGGCACCGATCGTCTCGTGCAGTGTGATCTCGATCGACTCGATCGCCGAGCGGTCCCACGAGGCCTCGAACAGGTTGTTCGTGAAGCGGAAGTTCAGGATGCCTTGCAGCATCTCCTTGGCCAGGTAGTGGTCGATCCGGTAGATCTGCTGCTCGGAGAACAAGCTGCCGAGAAGCTCATCCAGCTCGCGCGAAGTGGTCTGGTCGTTGCCGAACGGCTTCTCCACGAGCACGCGCGTCCATCCGGTCAAGTCACTGCATGACTGCGTGAGCCCGCCGTCGGCAAGGTGCTGGAAGATGGTGCGGTAGTGCTGGGGCGGTACGGCCAAGTAGAAGAGCTTGTTGGCGCATACCCCCCATTCGTTTTCGATGGCACTCAGCTGCTGCGCAAGTTGCACATACGCCTCGGCATCATCGAACGTCCCGCGGGCGTAGGTGAACAGATGAGCCAACCCGGCCGCATCCGCAGCAGGTGCGAGAGGATAGTGCTCGCTGAGAATCCCGCGCACGTGCGTGCGCATGTCCTCGTCACTCCACGCGCGACGTCCGAACCCGATGGCTGCGAACCGTTCGGGTAGCTGGCCTTTGCCCATCAGGTAGTAGAGCGACGGCACGATCTTGCGCGCCATGAGATCACCTGTCGCGCCGAAGACGACCAGGATTGTCGGTGCAGTCGCGGATTTGTCCACGGGAGTCCTCCTGCCAGGGGGCTACACCCGGTACATTCCCAAAGCAGCAGGAAGGCCGCTCGCACGAGTGCGGACGGCCCTCCTATGATCACGTGTTCGCGGGTACGCGCGTCTAGTGCAGAATCGAGGAAATCTCGCTTTCCACACTCTCAGTCACGGCCCCTACCCCACCGTAGACACGGCAGCAATCGATGTCGGCTGCGTGAGCGTTGAGCGCACTGCGCGTGGCTGACGAAAGCGATGCAGGCTTCGTCATGAGCAGGACACCCTCGAACGAACCGCTGGCGACACCGCCGCCCAGCGCATCCGGGAACGATGTACCCGTGGCGACGCCGACGAACTGCCAGCCCGCCCAATTCCGTCCGATACCCTTCGTCGCAACATCGGCTGCGGTTGCGTAGCGATCGGCGCCATACCAGCGCTGCACGCTCACGCCGGACAACCCGTCGATCTGGGCCTTCACGCCCTCGGAAACCGCAGCGGCGCCTCCCGAAATGATGCACTCGGTTATCGAGTTGCGCGCGATGGCTCCGGACGTTTGACCCGGCAAAGACGTCGTCTTGACGAGCAAGACCGGCATCCCCTGGCTGTACGCAAGCGGCGAGACCGCGAGCGCGTCCGCGAAGTCATCGCCGCGAGCGACGAACGCTTTGTGTGAGAAGTCTATGCCGGTCACGCTTGCGATCCTGTCGGCGACGAGCGCGGCCGTCTCGTAGCGATTGGTGCCTGCGATGCGGTCGACACTGACCCCGCTGATGCCGTCGATCGCCGACGCGACGCCAGCAGAGACAGCGCTGGTTCCACCCGCGATGACCGCCCTCTTCACGCCGAGTCGCTTGATCTCCGAAGCGACCGCAGCCGGCAGCGACGTCGGCTTCGTGAGCAGCAGCGGGGCCTCATAGGCACCCGCAAGCCCTGATGCCGCAAGCGCGTCGGCGAACTCGACACCTGTTGCGATGACGACCGTATCGGCGCCATCCGGGAACGACTCTGCGCTGATCACACACGCCGTCGCATAGCGATCGGCACCGTCCCAGCGATCCAGCAGCCCATCGGGCAGTGCATCCTCGAGCGTGATCGAGTCCGACAGCTCCAACACGTTGCCGGCCACATCGCGGTATTGCGCGAGTACCGTCTTGTCCCCCACGTCTTCAGGAAGCGTGACGCTCGACTGCGCGGCGTACGTCTTCCACGAGCTCCAGGTCGATCCGCTCGAAGTCGAGAACCGCATGGTCATCGCGTGTACATCAGTGACCGAGGAGTTCACGGTGACCTGCAGCTCCTGCGTGGTGGCCGCACCACCGTCGAGCTTCATGGTGCCGCTGGGCTTCGTGCCATCGACTCGGATTCTCACGTGAGTGGTCGGCCCCCAGTTGCCCGCACCGTCAAGCGCGCGCACGTGGAAGTACGACTCCCCGTCGGTGAACGGTGGAGAGGTGAACGTCACGTCGGTCCCCTCCGACACCTCATCTGGGATCGTGTCCGCGACCTTGTCGGAGGCGTACGAGTAGCCAGCGATGCCGCTACCATCCGGATCCGCACTCCACTCGAAGGTGCCAATGCGTCCGGGATACCACACGTCGGGATTGGGATGCGTCGTGCTAGCCAGCGTTGCGATCGTCGGCTCAACAGAATCGATGATGATCGGCCCGTAGTGCACCGTACCGGTGTGGTTGCCAGCGTTGTCGTAGGTGCTCACGTTGAGGTACCAGGTGCCATCGGCAACCGGCATCGTCGTGAACTCGAGCCCCCCACTCACGGCATCGTGGGTCATGAAGCTTGGGGTCTCGGTCGTATTGCGCGTGAGCGAGATGCCGAAACCGTCGACCCCCGAGAGAACGTCGGTCGCCCCTGACAGAACGAAATCGATCGTACTGTCACTCGTTGGCGAGCCCTCCGCGTGGCTAGAACTCGTCACGATGGGATCTGTCGGCGGCGTCGTATCGAGCACGATCGTGTCCGTCTTCTCGGCCATGTTGGGCGGCAAAGACGTGTCCTGGTACTGCACCTTGACCGTCTTGGTCCCGTCACCAGCGGGAAGCGTTACCTGCCTCGTCGCAAGATAGTCAGTAAGATCGGAGAGCCACGTTGCGCCCCCGTCGACCGATATCCGCATCAGGAACAGACTCGCGTCCGTCATCGCGCTATTCACATTCACCGTCCGGCTGTTCGTGTACGTAGCCCCGGAGTTGACCGACATGGTCCCTGTGGGAGCCGTCCCATCGATAATGATGGCCCGATGCATGGTGGGGCCCCAGTTCCCAGCGCGGTCGTGCGGCCGAATGTGGAAATAGTACGTGCCGTCGGCGAGGTCCTCGTACGTGATCTCGACCATCTCGGCATCGGGAGTCGTATCCGGCGTGGTGTCCGCCACCTGATCGAACTCGTAGGAGAACGCGTCTACCATCGAGGCGTCCATGTACGTCGTCCAGGTGATGTAGACGTCGCGCGAGCCGTAGGGTTGATCCGGGTTCTGCTGGGGGTCGGGCGCAATCGAGTACATCGTCGGCGCAACCGTGTCGACGATGATGTCGTCCGAGGCAGTGCGCACGTTGCCAGCGGTGTCTCGGAACTCGGCGTCGACGTTGCGCGTGCCTTCACCCACACCCAGGGCGAGCGTGTAGCTCGCCGAGTACGGCATCCATGCACCCCAGGATCCCGAGTCGATCTGGAAGCGCATCTCGCTCATCCCCGAGCCGCCGTCGGTCATGGCGGAATCGCACGTGACCGAGGTCGATGTGACATACGTGTCATCGTCGTTCAGAACGAACGTCCCGCTCGGCATGGTGGTGTCGATGCGGATGCCCCGCGTCGTGGTCGCGCCCCAGTTCCCCGCGGCATCGCAGGCACGGATGCGGAAGTACCACTGGCCGTCTGCTGAATCGTAGAAGTTCGCGACGGTCGGCACGCCTTCACTCGAAGTGTCGGGAACGGTCGAGCTGCTCGTCGACAGGACGTACGAGTAGCCCGTGATGCCGGAGAGATCGGACGGCGCACTCCACGTGAACACGGAGTCGTTCGCCGAGTACCAGGTCGTCTCCACGGGGTGCGTCTCTGAGGCCGGAGTTACCGTGCCTATCGCCGTGTCGATCGGGACCGTCACGGCCGGACTCACCGCCGGGGTCCCCATTGCGTCGCCGACCCGGAATCGAACCTGGTTCGCGGTAGCGCTGTCCTGATCGAACGGGACGTCGACGGCTGACAGCGTAACGGCAGTGTTCACGTCACCGCTGGGGTTCGTGGCCGTGAGCCACTCGCTCCACGTGGCTCCACCATCGATCGAATACGAGTACATGGCTTCGCCGTGGGTGTACAGGGACACATCGCCCTGTTCGGCATACGCGATGAATCCACCCGCTGCCGCGATGGCACGCGCGTCGTAACCGTCACCCGGCAGCTCGAACTCCACCGCGGGATTGTCGGGGTCGAGAGTGTCGACGACCGCAAACCCGCCGCTGTACGAGCCTGCGTACACGTGCGAGCCGTGGAGTGCCAGCATCGTCGGCTGGGTCGGCTGGGTCGACGCCGGAGTCCCGAAGCCGTCCTTGTCGCTCCAAGTCACCGTGTAGATCCTGCCATCGGCAAACACCGCATGGATCACCGAGCCGTCGGTGACAACATCTGCCACCGACGAGCCGATCCCCAACTGGTCCACAGTCCGCATGTCACTCGGATCCGTGACATCCACCACGATCAGACTATCTCCGACACCCGCGACGATGTATGGCCACCCGTCGGCGCTCGCCATCGCTGCGGGTACAGAAGAGAACGTCTCAGCCTGCGAGACGCCCTCTATGCTTGTAGGATCGGTGACGTCGAATGACGTGAGGATGCCCGAGACGCCATCTATGGCGAAGGCGATGCGTCCACCCTTGTGGTAGCTGGCCAGGTCCGGGCACTCGATCTCGACCACGGTGGCCTTGTTCAGCGCGCCGAGGACGGCCGGCGCGTCGACATCGGTAGAGTCGAGGTAGTACATACCGCCCTCGCCGGCCGATACGAGCAGCCCCTGTCCGTCGGAGGTCGCATACAGGTCACACAGTCCCGCAGCGAGGTCCACGCCGCCACCAAGCACGAGCGCGTGGGGATCCGACGCGTCCACGCCGCCGACCCTTGTACCGTCCGAGACCCAGAGTCTCTGCGGCGCGCTGAATGCCACATCCACTACCTTCTCGCCGGACACGACGATCGAGTCGGTGCGTACGGGCTCGGCCTGGAGCCCGCTCAGCGGATCGGTCACGGTGTAGGTGCACGTGGGCCGCTGCGTGTTGACCCAGTCATCGGGCATTGGATCGCTCCAGCTGCCGGGTGCCGTGCGATCGACGCCGCACGTGGCATCCGCAGTACCGGGTGCCGCCTCGGTATTGCCCCCGACGTCGCGTGCCCGCGTGTAGATCTCGCAGGCCCCCACGCCCGGAAGAGAGATCGAGCGCGTGCCCGATGCCGTGCGCCCACTCGCAACACACTCATCGACCTTCACCCAGGCACTCCACCCCGAGCCGCTGTCGTTGCGCGCCCAGAACTCCACGGCCGCAAGTTCTGCGTTATCGCTCGCCGTCCACGCGACATCACGCAGGGTCTCGTAGCTCCAGTAGGCGCCGCTTGCACTTGCCGCCGACGCGGGAGCGACCCCATCGACCGCTCGTATGCCGTCCACGATCGACGAGGAGTGCACGTTCGTCGTGGGATACACGAATCCCACACCGACATTGCCCAGCGCCTGCCACTTCACCGAGGCACGCAGATTCGCCTTGTTGAGCGTGCCCGGGATGGTGACCGCGTATCGGTTCCACGTCTGCCCATCTGCGCCCACACTCGTGCCGGTCTTGTTGTCGGTGATCGTGCCGGCACCGGACGAGCGATAGAGATACATCGTCTCGGTCACACTGCCGTCGCTCAGAACGAGTGCCACGTAGCAATCGAGGCTACTCACGGCATTCGCCGGATCGGTCTCCCCCACGTTGATGTCGCGCATGTAGAGTTCGATCTGCGAGACGCCAGTGTAGTCGTCGGGCGCGAGTGCGCTCATTTGCGCGATCGCGCCGTAGTAGTGTTCGCCCATCGGTGTGTGGACGGCCGAGCCGCTGACCGACTGCGCCCCGTCCCAATACGCCGTGCTCTTCAGCGACACATCTGTCGACCAGATTCCTTCCCAGGTGCCATACCCGGGCACATACCACAAAGTCGTGGCGCCCCACAGTGACGGAACCTGGCCGGGAAGACCGACTTCCATGTTGCCGTTCTTTGGCAGCCCCGCCACAGGGGCGGCTATCTGCACGGTATAGATGCCGGTGGTGCCGGTGAGGCCGGCCGTGTCGGTGATTCGGAAACGAATCTTGTTCAGCGTGGTGGAGTTCTGCTGGAACGGAACGTCATTGGCCGTGAGCGTCTGCTGGGCCGTCGTGCCTGAAGTGCCCGTGCATCCCGCAGCCGTCCACGAACTCCAGCTCGATCCGCCGTTGATCGAGTACTGATACTCCGCCGAGGAGACAGCGAGCCCGCTCGTGGCATCGGTCACCTTCACCGTGCAATCCGGGGTCAGCGTGTTGTTCACCACGGTCGGTGAGAATGCGGTCCAGCTACCGGGGGCCACGCCGTCCACCCAGATATTGTAGATGTCGCTCGTGCCCGTGAGACCGGCCATGTCGGTGACCCGGAACCGGATCTTGTTCAGGGTCCCGGAGTTCACGAATGGCACTCCCGCCGCTGTGAGCGTCTGCTGCGATGTCGTCCCGTCGCTGCCGGTGCACGTTGCTGCCGCCCACGTGCTCCACGTCGAACCGCCGTTGATCGAGTACTGGTACTGAGCGGTGCTCACGTCCAGACCGTTCATGGCATCGGTCACGGGGATCGTACAATCGGGCGTCGTGTCCGTCGTCCACCAGTTGGGGAGCCACGTCCCCCACGATCCGGGAGACGTGCCGGGCGCGGTGTTCTGGAACGACGTCCACATGTCGGCCGACGTCAGCTGGGGCCACGTCGAGGGCACCATCCAGTTGCCGGAACTCGGCCATACGAGCGTGAGCCCCGCCTGCTCGTGGACTCCGATGGCGAGGCGCGGCGTCTTGCCTGGCCTGCCGTGATACCGAGCTTCGAGAACGGGATCCGGAACTCGACGACCTGGTCGTAGTTGCCGCTCCCCATATCCTGTGTCCCGATCGACGCGGTCCACCCACCACTCACGGTGTTGATCTGCCACCCGACTCCGGTCCCGTGGTATTCGTACTGCGTGCCGGGCACCGGAGAGAATGCGGACAGCCGCAGATCGTCCGTATCCGGCAGAGCCGACCCGTTGCCGTCCACATCGATGTACAGGTCGTAGACCTGATTCGTGTTGTCGTTGTTGCGCACGCCCACGTAGAGTGCCTGGCCGTCTTCCACGACATATGAGACGCACGACACGCCACTCGTGGTGTGGTTCCACCACCAGCCGCGATAGAACTCGGTCGATGTGATCTGGCCGTTCACGGTGATCGGGTTCGAGTCGTACTGGGCATCAATGCCTAGCGCCGAGGAGGTCGTCCCCGCAGCTCCCGAAGCTCCATCCTGGATATCCCCGTTGCCTGCGTGGCCACCGCTCACGTTGTACGTCTCAACGCCGCTCTTGGTGCACCAGCGGGCAGAGACCGTGCCGCCGTCGCCACCATCGCCACCCGACTCGCCCGCATCGGCGCCTTCGCCGCCGCTCGCGTCGACGGTCGACCCAGCCGTGTACTGGGCGCCCGCGAGCGTCGCCGCTCCGGCGTCGCCGCCATCCATAGCCATCTCGTCGGGGGTGTCTCCAGCGTCGCCGCCGCTCACGTCGACGAGAGTCCCGTCGAGTTCCAGGCGTGCGGAGCGAACCGTGACCGTTCCCCCTTTGCCGCCGAACCCTGATTGAGTCGTGCCCGAGTATCCAGCGGCACCGGCTGCGGATACGACGCCCGCGCCCATGTCCGCAAGTCTCGACGCTTTGATCGTGACGGCGCCGCCCCAGCCGCCGCTCGTGTACGATGACGTGCCCGGGTACCCCGCCGCGGAGATGGCACTCGTTGCGCCGGTCATGGTGAACGTGTCGCAATCGAGCACGAGCTCTCCGCCATCGATCGACGACGTAGTTCCCCGCCACGGATATCCGTCCGCCGTTGCTCAGCGTGATGCTCGGTGCACGCAGCGTGAGTGACCTGGTCGTCCCAAGGCCCAGCACTCCGCCGTCATGGATGTACACGCCGGACGTGTACGTGTGGACACCGTCGAGGAAGAGCGTCTCACCCGCGCCTATATCGAGTGTCGCCGAGGTGTTCGTGAGCGCTGAGGCCGAGAGCGTGGCCATGGCAACGAGAGCGACGATCAGACACAGAACGGCGAACACACGAAGCATCCCGCCTCTCCGGTTCCGACAGCAGCGATCGACGACGTGACCCCGACAGCACGAGCCTCATGGTTGCGCTCCCTCCCCGTTGTGCGCATGACGCTTCGGACCCCGTGTCCCCCAAGAACACACGAACGCCCTAGCCGTTTGATTCTACTCTGCTGCGCTGCAGCTTCCGAGGCCGCTCACGGATTGCCAGATCACCATGACGAGAGGAGCCCGTGAGTGGCCATGCGGCCGAGTAGACGGTTGCTGCGACCACCCCAACGGCGACCGAACGCATCAGTTGGGGTACCCTCATAGCAGACACGCGAAAGGGATCCCCCATGAGCCCACACCGTCTCAACGATCCGCTGCTCCTTCGCTCGGCATTGCACTCGATACCGGACGCCATACTCATCCACGACGATGAGACGATTCTCTATGCCAATCCGGCCGCGCTTGAAGCTGCTCAAAGCATCCTCGGCATCGCAAGTCCTCGGCAAGCCGGTGACCGACCTCGTCCACCCCGACGCCAGAGAAGGCATGCGCGAGCGGATGAAGGCGATCACGGAACACGGTGTGGCCATTGGAGGGTTCGTCGAGAAGCTGCAGACGTTCGACGGAGAGACGGTCTACGCCGAGCTCCAGGGGTCGGTCGTCGAAGGTGACAACGGTGACCGCGCGCTCATGGTGATTGCCAAGCGAGCGAGCTAGCGACCCGCTGTCACATCGAGCGCGACTACCCGACCGGCTCGATGAGCTTCCTGGCCGCCCATGTACGGACGCAGCACCTCGGGCACCACGACGCTGCCATCTGCTTGCTGGTAGTTCTCGATGACAGCTACGAGCGTGCGCCCCACGGCCAGCCCCGATCCGTTGAGCGTGTGGACCAATCGCGAACCCTTGAACTCGCCCGGGCTGCGGTACTTGATGCTCGCTCGCCGTGCCTGGAAATCGGTGCAGTCGCTGCAGCTCGAGATCTCCTTGTAGGCGTCGTAGCTCGGCAGCCACACCTCAAGATCGTAGGTCTTCGCTGCCGAGAAGCCCATATCGCCCGTGCACAACACGATCACGCGATACGGCAGGCCGAGCAGCTGCAGGATGTTCTCGGCGTCCGCGACCATCATCTCGAGTTCGTTGAAGCTCGTCTCGGGAGTCGCGAACTTCACCATTTCGACTTTGTCGAACTGGTGCACGCGAATCATGCCACGCGTGTCGCGCCCCGCACTTCCGGCCTCTTCACGGAAGCACGGCGTGTACGCACAGTAGTGGAGCGGCAGCTCGTCGCCTTCGAGGACTTCGTCGCGATGCAGATTCGTGAGCTGCACCTCGGCGGTGGGGATCAGGTAGAGTCCCTCGCCGGTCTTGAACAAGTCGTCTTCGAACTTGGGAAGCTGCCCCGTGCCGGTCAGCGTCTCGCTGTTAGCCAGAGCGGGCAGCGACCACTCGGTGTAACCGCGAGCTCCGTGCGTGTCGAGCATGAAGCTGATGAGTGCGCGGTTGAGTCGAGCGCCGTCACGCCCGAGCACCACGAAGCGCGACTTCGCAAGCTTCACGCCGCGCTCGAAGTCCACGATACCGAGCTGCGGACCTAGGTCCCAGTGCGGTACCGGCTCGAAATCGAACTCACGAGGCGTGCCCCAGCGCCGCACCTCGACGTTCTCGGCCTCGTCTACGCCAACCGGAACGGACTCGTCCGGCATGTTCGGCACCGTAAGCAACAGCTCTCGCACGCGCTCGTCGACGCCTCCGAGCCTGCTCCTCAAGCGCCGAGACGGCCTCGTTGATCTCGCGAACCTCGACCTTGAGCTGCTCGGCCTCTTCACGCTTGCCGTCCTTCATAAGGCCACCGATCAGTTTCGATGCCTCATTGCGGCGAGCCTGTCGCGCTTCGACGTCCTGGATCAACTCGCGCCGCTGCTCGTCCAGCGCGGAGAATGCCGAGACATCCCACTCCGTGCAACGATCCGCAAGTGCCGCACGAACGTCATCGATGTGGTCGCGAACGTATTTGGCGTCGAGCATCGAAACGAAAGCCTCCTCGGATGGCGACAAGAGCGCCGATAACGATCCAGCAACAGTCGCAGCAGCTGTGGAAATTCACTTGCCGAGGAGTATAGCGCGAGGCCTACTCGCACGCTGTCACGGTGAGGCACGCGACGGACTCGAGCGGTATCCTGGTTAGCATGAGACCACACAGGTGCGACCAGCTCGACCTGGGCGACAGTCGCGTGATAGTCCTCGAGCACGGCGACGTCACCCGCGTCGCAACCGATGCGATCGTCAACGCAGCGAACTCGCAGCTCGCACGCGGAGGCGGGGTCTGTGGCGCCATCCACGCGGCCGGTGGACCGCAGATCGCCCTCGAGTGTGGCGAGTGGATTCGCACCCACGGCGAGGTCACCCCTGGTCACGCGGCCATCACCTCCGGGGGGCGGCTACCCGCACGCCACGTGATCCACGCGGTCGGACCGGTCTGGCACGGCGGCACTTCCGGCGAACCGGAACTGCTCGCACGCGCCTACCGATCGAGCATGCAGCTCGCCGAGGAACACCGTCTGCGAAGCATCGCGTTCCCGAGTATCTCGACCGGAATCTTCGGCTTCCCAGCCGATCGCGCCGCGCCCATCGCCCTCGACACACTTGCTCAGGCACTCCGGTCGAGCACGTACGTAGTCGAAGCTCGCATGGTTCTGTTCGATGCCTCGACGTACGAGACATACGCCGAGGCCCTTGGGGCGCTTGCCTGAAGCCCCAAACATACGCTCTGAGCAGCCAAAAAACGTATCCGCAATTCATCCCTGAATTTCAGCTTTCTCAATGTGATTGCCGATACTGTACACATGGACGGACACGGGACATTTGGTGTCGATGACACGGTATCGCGCGAGCACCTCTCGCACGATGCGATGGAGGGTCTGATCAGGGCCGCTCTGGACTACGCCTTTGACGGCGTGCTCATCCATCGGCCCGACGGCACACTGGTGTACTGGAACGAAGCCGTCGCTCGCGAACTCGGCGTCGAGCCCGAGCAGATGCTGGACATGCCGCCATGGGGTTGGACTCCTGCTGATGACGGTGCCATCGTCGAGCGCCTCGTTGCGCTCCAATCTGACGGCTTCTGCCGCTTCACTACAGAGTGGAAACGCCCTGACGGCAAGAACGTGCCTATCGAGGTGAACTCGCGCTGGCTCGAAACGGACTCCGGACCGATGATCGTCTCAATCACACGTGACATCACCGAAACCGTCGCTGCCGAGAAGGCTCTGCGTGAGATGGCCTTCCGCGACCCGCTCACCGGGCTCGCGAATCGAGCAATGCTGGAAGACCGTCTGAAGTTGGCGATCTCGAGTGCCCAGCGTCATCACGACATCCTCGGCGTACTCTTCGTCGATCTCGATGACTTCAAGCCGGTCAACGACACCTACGGCCACAGCGCCGGAGACGACGTGCTGAAGATAGTCGCCGCCCGGATGTTGAACGCTGTGCGGCAAGAGGACACCGTGGCGCGCGTGGGTGGCGATGAGTTCGTGATCGTGCTGCCCAGGCTCCGGGCGTCGGGTGACATCGAGCAAGCTGCCCGCAAGATCCGTGACTCCATCTGCATTCCCATGCCGCTGGACGAGATCAACGTCTGTCGCGTGACTGCAAGCGTCGGCTATGCGCTCTTCGATCACGATCACGACGATGCGCACAGTCTTCTCATCCGTGCCGATCTCGCGATGTATCACGCGCGGCAAACCGGCGGCGACATCGCGGGAGCGGAACCGCTCGAGTAGGTGCTCGTCCAGTCGTCCGCATCACGCTGGTGCGTAGGAGAGGGCCGCCCCGAGCGCCCCGACGGTCTGAGCCTCCTGAGGCAAACACAACTCCGCGCCGAATGATCCGCCGAGCAACTCCACGATCGCAGGGTTTCTCGCGACCCCGCCCGCAAACACGAGCGGTGCCTGCGCACCGATTCGCTTCAATGCGCCGTGGGTCCGCGTGACAACCGATTCGTGCAGACCACGGGCGATCCTGCCGCGATCGACACCCCTGTGGACCAACCCGGTCACCTCTGACTCGGCGAACACGGTACACATGCTCGAGATCTGAATGCCAGACTCCGATGCGAGCGTGGCAATCGCCATCTCCTCCAACGTGAAGCCCAGCGCGCCCGCCATGACCTCGAGGAACTTGCCGGTGCCCGCTGCACACTTGTCGTTCATCTCGAAGTCAGACACGGTACCGCCTGGGCCCAATGCAATGACCTTCGTGTCCTGTCCGCCGATATCGAGCACCGCTGCTGCCTCAGGAAACAGGTGGTGCGCGCCAAGCGCATACGCCTTGATCTCGGTCACGACGCTGCAGCCGAGCATCTCCCTGGCCACATGCCGGCCGTACCCCGTAGCAACCACGACATCGTGGCCGCCGCGGGACAGAATCGACTCGACCGACGCCTGGGGGTCGAACCCCGTGTCCGTGACGACGCTGTCCACGATCTCGCCCTGCTCGAGCCAGACCGCGTCCACGCTCCGCGAACCGATGTCGATGCCGAGTACCCTCATGTGCCGGATCAACCGCTCCCTATATCATCTCGAGGAAGGCTTCGACCCGCGTCGAAAGCTGGCCTATGTCTTCCATCGAGTAGTCGGTATCAATCTTGAGCAGTGGAATCCCGGCGTCTTTGGCCGCGCGCTCTACTTGTGTGGCCTCGATCTGGTAGGGACCGCAGAACTGAAGCGAGTAGTTGAGAATGCCGTCGGCATTCAGATCGCGCGCCATTCTGACGATATCCGTGCAGCGGCCTTCGTTGGGCGTGAAGCAAGCGCAGTTGATGTCGAGGTACTTGTCGGCGATCGCGTCGATCATCTCGTCGATCGTTGAAGCGTCCTCGGAGACGAGCTTGTCATAGTAACGAGAACCCGTGCACATCTCCTCGCCAACCACGACCCCGCCTGCTTTCTCGATGACGTCGTGGACCTTCCAGTTCGGGACGGCCATCGGGGTGCCGGTAACCAGGATGCGCTTCGCACCCTTAGGCGCCGCACCCTCGCCCGCCTCTACACGTGCCTCAATCTCATCAGCAATCTTGTTCACCATCTGCGTGAAACGCGGCACATCATCGTAGAAGGCGACCTGAGTAGCTAGAAGCGCGTCCTTGCCACTGATCGGCACCGGATCGGCCGCCCGCGTTGCGGCGATACGCTGCAACGCGCGACGCTTGTCGTTGACCTCTTTGATCGAAGCGCGCAACGATTCGACGGTCATCACGTTGCCCGTGAGTTCTTCCATCTTGCCGATGAGCTCGCGAATCTCTACGCGCCAGAAATCCTTGTCCCGCTCCCGCTTCATCTGGGGCAGCTCCATCACCCAAACGTTGTGGAGTTCGGCGAGCAGCTCGTACGCCTTCTTCTTCCCGTCACACGTCGCCTCGCCGATGACGAGGTCCGACTCCTCGATGTAGGGGCACACCTTGCCGAGCTTGAAGCCCATGAACGACTTGATCAGCGAACATGTGTTGCGAGGCATGATGCGCTCGACCTCGTCGTAGGCGAACTCCGCGCCGGCGCACAAGCCCACCGACCACGCTCCGTGAGCGCGAATGATCTCCTCGGGCACGTAGAGGCAAAACGTGCCGACGACCTTGTTGCCCTCCTTGCGGAAATCGTCGAGTTCCTTGATGCGCAGTCCGTGGATCTCGCTCACCACGAAATCGAAGTACTGCATCCCTTCGGGGCGATTCACCTGGCTCAGATACGCATCCGCGTACATGGGCCCGATGGCGTCGAGTAGCGCACAGTGTGCGCGCAGATTGAGTCCGAGATCCTCCCATAGCTGTCCGTACTCGGTCGCAGCGTCACTCATGGTGCTTGTCTCCTCTTCATGCGTCGGACAGAGTCGTTAGTGCATCACTACAACTTATTGTGCAGTGTCGTGTCAACTTATCCTGTTCACGCAATCACGAACTCCTCAACCACCGCAACCCCCGAAAGACGAGCGACGCCCCAAGAAAACACGCCGACTTCCACAAATCAGGTCACGGTGGCACGTCTTCGCTATACTCGTGCTGCGTTGAAGCCAGAGTGATCGGGGACCTCGCAGCGCGAGGTGGGCGGCATCGATGGAGGCGGGATGGACACAGACGAACGTCTACTTGCTCCGCAAGACGAGCAGGCCGAGAATCGCTCACCCTATGCAGTGTTCGCGACGATCGGCTTGTCGCTCGTCATAGTGATTCTCATCCTTGTGTTTTGGCGTTCGTGTTCTACCGAAACAGCTGCAGAAGGGACGTCCGCCGGAGGAGTCATCGAGTCCGTCGAAGGACTCGACACCGCTCAGGGCGTCGTGAGCGTATGGGTGCGTCCCGAGTCCTCTATCGACGAAGTGCTTGGCCGCAACGGCCTGTCCTCGGTAACAGTCAACGATACCGGCGAGGGAACGTACGTCATCGACATCGGAGACCGCGACCCCGAGCAGGTTGTACGCGCGCTCGCCGACGATCCCGGCCTCTTCGACGCTGGATACCTGTTCGAAGACGAATAGCGCAGCGCGAATGCCTAGCGCTCGATAGCCTCGATACCGCGCTCGGCAAGAACAGTGATGATTGCATCGATCGCCGTGTCGACAGCATCTTCAACCGGGTCGGTCAGCCCTACCGTCAGATCCTTGGGCTGCATGTCGGCGATCTGCACTCCGACACAGTGCGCCTCCGGCCGAATACCGATAAGCTCAGCTGCCTCGAGCACATCGATGAACCTGACGTCGTGCAGCGAGTGCATGACCGAGTTGGGTGCTATGTCGTCGGGAGACAGGCGCACGACCGTACCTGCCGGGTAGCCCGTGCCGTCTACGGCGTCGACCACCAGGATGAAATCGCGGTCCCTGAACAAGGTGAGGATCATCATCCCCATCGTGCCCGAGTCGGTGATCTCGACGTTGTCCGGAAACTCGTAGCGCGCAACGAGATCCTCAACCACGCGACACCCAACGCCCTCGTCTCTCATGAGCACGTTGCCAATGCCCATCACCAAAACGCGTTCACCTGATGCCATAGAGGAGAATTCCTTCCGATTCGTCGGAGTCTTCGCACGCCCTAGCTTCGCTACGTACGATCGAGGTACCTGCTCGCAGCTAGCCGCGAAAGCGCGGATAGCTACCCAAGACCTTCACTTCGCGCAGTTTGAGGCGAAGGCACGCGAGCGCGAGCGCCACCTGCGGATCCTCGGCATGCCCGGCGAAATCGATGAAGAACATATACTCGCCGAGAACCTGCTTGGTGGGCCGTGACTGGATCTTCGTTAGGTTGACTCCGCCGTAGGCGAACTCAGACAGAATCATGAGCAAGGCACCGGGTCTGTCCTCATGCATGAACAGTGCCACGGAAGTCTTGTCGTCGCCCGTTCGCTCGGCGCGTTTGCGACCGACGATGACGAAGCGCGTCTTGTTATCGGCGAAGTCCTCAATCGACTCCTCAAGGATCTCGCCTCCGTACAGCTCGGCGGCGAGGCGCGTGCCTACCGCCGCAACGCCCGGCTCGCCCGCGGCGCGCTGCGCAGCCTCGGCAGTCGAGTTCGCCGCCTCGATCGGCACGCTTGGCAAGTTGACCGCCAGCCACTTGCGGCACTGTGCGGTCGCTTGGGGATGGCTCGTCACGCATGTGATGTCACGCAGGCCGACACCCGGTGCGACGATCAGTGCATGGCGGATGTCCAGCACACACTCGCGATGAATCACCAGCGATGAGTCGAACGCAAGAGAATCGAGCGTGGCGTTCACGCTACCTTCAACCGAGTTCTCAATCGGGACGATACCGGCGTCAGCACGACCGCGCTCGACCGTCGAGAAGACCTCTTCGATCGTGGGACATGCGACGTGCTCTATGTCGCCAATATCCAGCCCCCGCAGAGCCTCTTCGGTGAACGTCCCTGCCGGACCGAAAAACGCGTAGCGCTGCATGCGTGCTTCCTTCCCTATCCTTGTAGCGACCCCGGAATCGGGTTCGGACGCAGGACCGGGGATCTCACCCGGTCTTTGCCGCCATTCTTGGCCTGGTAGAGTGCATCGTCAGCCTTCCTGAGGAGTGCCTCTTTGTCATCGGCGTGACTGGGGAACGTGGCCAATCCTACACTGACTGTCAGGTGGTCGTGCCGCTCGCCGTCCGCATCGGCGAAGAGAAACGTGGCGATCGCCTCTCTGATCTTCTCGGCCACGACAAAGGCTCCCGCTGCATCCGTCTCGGGCAAAGCGACGGAGAATTCCTCTCCTCCATACCGGCACACAACATCGACTTCGCGCACGCAGCGCCTCAGAACGCCACCAAGGTCGCTCAAGGCAACGTCTCCCGCTATGTGCCCGTGAAGATCGTTGAAGTTCTTGAACCCGTCAACGTCGAGCATGAGGAGAGAAAGGTCCTTATGGTACCTCTTGGCGCGTTCGATCTCCTCATCGAGGCGCTGCTGCAAATAGCGGTAGTTGAACAGGCTGGTGAGCTCGTCTGTGATGGCAAGCCGCTTCGTCAGCTTGTAGAGCTGGGAGTTCTCGACCGCGACCACCAGCTCACTCGCAATGGCCTGCATCACGAGCTGGTCTTCGTCCGACATGCTCTCCGTGACCAGAGCATCCGCACAGAACACGACCATCATCTGGTGGTGGTCGACAACGGACATACACGTGAAGTGCGAATCGGCAATCTCCAGAGTCTCACCGATTCCGGCAACCGAGGGCGCCGGTGGGGGTTCGGAGCCCAAACCAACGCTCGCCGAGAACAGCGTCTCGGCCTTGCGCTTGTCGATCACGAACAGACAGCACGCGGGAACGTTGATGACCTTGGTGAGTACCTCAAGAACCAACGGACCCACACGATCGAAATCAAGCGACGAATGGATGATCTCGGTGATCTGAGAGACCGCCTGCAGCTCGCCCAAACGCCGCTGAAGCTGGTCGTTGAGCTGTTCCTTCTCGTGCCGAGACTGGACTATCTGGCTCTCTCGCTCCGCTTGCCGGGTGGCCGCACTCGACACGATCACGCCGATGTAGACGATGAGCAAGGCCTTGATGACATGCATGCCTACGAGCACCAGGTCCGCTGCGCCGAGATAGGGCAGGTGTTGCAGCAGATAGACCAGGGCGGCAGCCAGCGAAAGCGCCAGGGCATCGCGCCGCTTCAGAACGAGACCGTAGAAGACCGGTACGAGCAGCAGAGTTGCATACATGGGGTCTTCGAAACCGTGAAACGCATAGCCGAGCAACCCGGTCGCCAGAAGATCGAACGGGGCGACCCACAGCAGAATGAACTCCATAGGTTGACGCAACTTATGGCGCGCGACGAGAAAGCCCGCCGAGGACACGATGAACACGAACAGACCCAGCGCAGCCGGAGTCATGCTGACCCTATCGGCTAGCCAGACACGCGCGGCAGCCACGAACGCCGCCGTAACGACCAACGCGCAGAAGCGCGTGGCCAGATAGGCACGCTCGTTGATCCCCGTGTGCAGTGCCATCGGCTCTTCCACGATCGCTCCGGTCGTTGAGTATCTTCCGAACACAGCGTACCCCGTGTGCGTGTGGCACTATAGTGCCATTCTGACTTTCATGCGTCGAACGATCCGCACCAGCTGCGGATTTCGGAAAGGCGGTCCTCGGTGGACATCGAATCGCTTCGTACGCTGCTCGAGCGCGTGGCCGGCGGCCAGACCGACATATCCTCGGCCATGGAAGCGCTGAGTCGCCTACCCTACGCGGAGTTGGGCGACGCCAAGATCGATCATCACCGTGCAGTGCGCTGCGGGTTTCCGGAAGTCGTCTTCTGTCAGGGCAAGACGCCTTCGCAGGTACGCTCCGCCGCACGCGAACTGCTCTCGGAGACCGATGTGTTCCTCGCGACGCGTGCAGACGGGGCACACTACCAGGCTGTAGCCCAGATCGCTGCCGAGGCGCGCTACTTCGAGCAGGCGCGCGTGATAGTCGTCGACCGCAGGGAGAAGCGGCCCAGCAGCGGACACATCGTCGTGGCAACCGGCGGTACGGCTGACACACCTGTAGCCGAGGAAGCCGCGATCACCGCCGAGATCATGGGCAACCGGGTCACGCGCCTTTTCGACGTGGGCGTGGCCGGCGTGCACCGCTTGCTCGCACACCAAGACACCTTGCGCTCCGCTCGCGTGATCATCGCCGTCGCCGGCATGGAAGGAGCACTTCCCTCGCTGGTCGCAGGCCTGGTATCCGTGCCCGTGATCGCCGTCCCGACGTCGATCGGCTACGGTGCAAGCTTCGGCGGGGTGGCCCCGCTACTCACGATGCTCAACTCGTGTGCCGCAGGCGTGAGCGTCGTGAACATCGACAACGGGTTCGGCGCCGCTGCCGTCGCCTCGAAGATCAACCTCCTACCTGCCGAGGAGCCCTCCGAAATGCAGGACGAAACCCAGCCATGATCGCCTACCTCGACTGCAGTAGCGGCATCTCGGGCGACAAGTTCCTCGGCGCACTGATCGAAGTCGGCCTGCCCGTACGCGAGATCGAGGTAGCCTGCGCCGCTGTTGGTCTAGAGGTCCACATCGTGACCACGCGCGTCGATCGCGGCGGCATCTCGGGGACCGCGGTCACTGTGACATCCGAAGACCACACGTGGCGCGACTGGGCGGACATCGAACCGCGCATCATCGATTCCTCGCTCGCTCCCCGAACGCGTGACGGCGCGCTTCGCGCCTTCCGGCTTCTGGCCGATGCCGAGGCACTCGTTCACGGCATCGACATCGCCGACGTGCACTTCCACGAAATCGGAGCAGCTGACACGGTCGCGGACCTGGTTGGGGTAGCGGTCGGCCTCGAGGCTCTCGGCATCGAGGCGCTCGTGTGTTCGCCGCTCGCCGTCGGAGGCGGCACCGTGCAGACATCTCACGGCACGCTGCCGGTACCGGCGCCCGCAACCGCCCAGCTTCTGCGCGGCGTGCCCTCGTACGCTGGATGCGACACCGTCGAACTCACGACCCCTACCGGAGCGGCACTCGTTCGCGCGCACGCCGCATCCTTCGGACCGCTGCCCGCCATGACGCCTGTCGCCACTGGCCGAGGAGCGGGTGCCCGAACGATACCGGACCTGCCCAACATCGCCACGCTGATCGTAGGCGAGCCGATCGCTGAGCCTGCCGGGCTGTCGCGTGCCACCGTCTGCATACTCGAGACCTCGATCGACCACATATCTCCCGAACACGCCGCGCATGCGTGCGAGCGACTGCTCGAGGCCGGCGCGCTCGATGTGTGGCAGACCCCGATCGTGATGAAGAAAGGCCGCGCGGGCCTCGAACTCACGGTCGTCTGTTCGGCCGAAGACGAAGGCCGCCTTGCCGAAACGCTCGTCTTCGAGACAGGCACGCTCGGCGTTCGCGTGCGCCGAACCGAACGCTACGAGGCCGACCGTTCGCACGCCCTTCGCGAAACCCCCCATGGCCCCGTGCGGTTCAAACGCGGCGCAGGCGATGAACGCCCCGAACACGACGACGTAGCGCGTATCGCCCGCGACACCGGCCTGGCCTACGGCGAAGTCATGGACGACATCGCGGAGTCCCGCGATTCCGACGGCGATTGACCCAGCAGCTAACGGCTACTCGGCAATGAACAGACGCATGTCGCGACTCACGAGGAAGCCTTCGCCCTCGAGTTCGGCGACCAGACTCTCCGCCATGACGATGTCGTAGCCAAGCCCGTCTGCGATTTCGTCCACCGTACGCCCGGGCTCTGACATCACTGCCCTCAGCAGTCGCGATCGCTTCTGCCGGTGCGAGCCTTCGAAGGAAGACTGCCGCGTGTGGTGACGGCTTCGCCTCGACGGGTTCGGTAGTGTGCGCTTGAGATGCGCCCCGTAGTCCATGAGCGCGTAGTACCAGGTGCGGACGTCTGCTTCGTCATCCGGTTCGGGCAGCAGCGCATCCAGAAGCGGAACCAGATCGCGATCGGGCACGTCGTCGCGATCGCCGAGCAGTCCGTGCAGCAACGCGGCGCGGACATTCGTTTCCAGATAGTGCGCTGGCTGATCGAAGGCGAACACGCGGATGCCGGCTGCTGTAGCAGGACCGATACCGGGCAGCGCGCGCAAAGCGTCTTCCTCGGCAGGCACGACCCCGCCACACTCGGTCGAAATCGTCTCGGCAGCGCGCTTGAGTGCAATCGCCCTCCGGTTGTAGCCCAGACCTTGCCATGCCTCCAAAACGTCGGATGTTGAAGCGGCGGCGAGCGCGTCGGCGGTCGGGAACCGTTCTATCCACGCCTCGTAGGCGGGCAGCACACGGGCGACCTGGGTCTGCTGGAGCATCACCTCGGACACCCAGATGCAGTAGGGATCGCGGGTCTCGCGCCAGGGCATGCCGATGCGCCCGTGCTCGCGATAGAAGTCGAGCACCTCATGGCGAAATGCGTTGAGGCGCGCAGGTGGAATCGCGTGGGGCAAGGGATTCGATCGAGCCATACGCAGCCAGCCCGTACTAGAAGCGTCGGGTGCGCTTGCGTCCGCCGCGCTGCATGACCCCACCGGAGTAGAGCGAGCGCGGCTTCAAATCCTTGGCCGAGCGATCTTCGTCGGGCACCACTCGGTCCTGATATTCGAAACCATCGACATCGTGGTTCTCCAGCGTCATCCCTGTGACGCGCTCGATGTCGCGTAGGAACGGCATCTCTTCGTAGCCCATCAGCGTGATCGCAATACCGGTCTCCCCGGCACGTGCGGTCCGTCCAATCCGATGGATGTAGTCATCGGGGGTCTCGGGCACATCGTAGTTGATGACATGCGTCACGCCCTCGATGTCGATGCCCCGCGCGGTGACGTCGGTGGATACCAGAAGCGAGTGCTTCCCGCTTCGGAATGCATCGAGCGTCTCCGTCCTTTTCTGCTGTGACAGATCGCTGTGGATGACTGCGGCCTCGACGCCGCTAGAGTTGAGCGCTTCGGTAAGCCGATCCGCACGGCGCTTCGTTCGCGTGAAGATCATGGCGCGGTACTCGTCGGTCTGCTTGAGCAGCGCGACAAGCATCTCGGTCTTCTGCGAGGCGTTCACCGGATAGAGTTGCTGCGCCACTCCCTCAACCGTCGAGGAGTTGAGCGATATCTGTATCGTCACCGGGTCGGTCAGCGTGTCGCCGATCAACCGGTTCACATCACCGGAAAGTGTGGCCGAGAACAACATGTTCTGGCGCTTGACGGGCAGCAAACGCAAGATCTTGCGCACGTCGGGCCAGAAACCCATGTCGAGCATGCGGTCGGCCTCATCGAGCACGAGAATCTCGACGGCCGACAGGTCGACGACTCCCTTGCCGTGTAAGTCGAGCAGGCGACCGGGAGTAGCGACAAGAACATCGACGCCGTGGGTGAGTCGCTTGATCTGGGTGCCGTACTTCATGCCCCCGTACACAGCCGTGACGGCGTGATGGGTGTGGCGCGCAACACCGCGTGCCATCGTGTCGATCTGGTTCGCGAGCTCACGCGTGGGCGTGACGATGAGCGCACGGATGTGGCCCGTGTGTGGAATCCGTTGAAGTACCGGTAGCACAAAGGCTCCGGTCTTGCCTGTGCCGGTTTGCGCACACGCGAGGACGTCTCGCCCTTCAAGCGCGTACGGAATAGCTTGTTCTTGTATCGGGGTCGGTTGGTTCCAGTCGAGTTCTTCGACGCCCGCCATGATCTCGGGCCCGAGCCCCAGCTCGGCAAAAGGCATACGTTCTTCTCTTCCGTCTCATCAACGTCCTCAGTATGCAGCAGCGCGAGGCAACGGTCGAGACTAGCGAAACAATGCAACTCCCAACGAGCGTCAGCCCGTTCATCGCGATCCACATGGAACTCGTCACCCACAACACGGTCTGACGACCCACGACACCGTAGGTAGTCCACAGCAACGACATCACGAGCGCAGCCGCAACGGTGATCAGGCTCAGGCCACTGACATGCTGAAGCACCCATATCTGGTAGAGCTGAGGCAAGGCCATCAGGGGATTGACTATGCCGAAGCCGTAGACGGCCTTTTCGATATGCGGCTGCATGTTCTCGCGTGTCATTTCTTCACATGTTTCTCGCTCGTGTATGAGTGCAACGAGCGCGAAGTATCATCCCCCGCGAGGACAAAGGGAAGGCAACGCCACCGAGCCGTTACCTGGTACGGACTGGAGAAGCTGTGAGGCGTGCTCAATCCGCCGTTCGAGGTGCTATTTCCCCAGCTAACCTGTGTGTTTGATGTAGTACCGGCACTGCCGAAAGTTGGGACAGTCCGGGGGCACCTCCTCGCGTGTGTACGTCCAGTAGTGACCCTCAACGAAGCACGTGCAGTTCACACGCTTCAGGGGGTCTTTGATCGTGACGGAATGAGCGTCCTCGTCATTCGGGACCTCACGCCACCACGTGCACTTGTTCTTGACGGGCGTATACGCGTCCAAGTTCGTCCCCTTCCGGCCTGGGTAGTTGATACCCCAGAAGCATCGCCCCGCACGTACGACGATCCGCGAGGTCCGTGCGTGTGCACTGCGCTATCCTATTTTGTGGCGTATTCATGTCGCGAGAGAGGGGGGAGCGATGCCGGATCCAGTTCTGAGTGTTCGCGGGCTGACGAAGTCCTATGGCGAGTTGCAAGCAGTCCGCGGCATCGACTTCGACGTACACGCCGGAGAGGTATTTGCGCTCATCGGTCCGAACGGAGCGGGAAAGACCACGACCCTCCGGATCGTTGCAACAATACTGCGTTCGAGCGGCGGGACAGCAAGTGTGGCGGGCATCGATGTCGAACGCGAGCCCGAACGCGTCCGCGAGATCATCTCGTACCTGCCCGAAGAGGCGGGAGCCTACAAGAACATGAACGGAGAGGCCTATCTGCGCTTCGTGGCCGAGCTGTTCTATGCAGATGCAGCTGATCGCGAAGCGGCCCTCGAACGCGGTCGGTCGGTCACGAACCTGGGTGATCGTCTCGGCGATAAACTGGGGTCGTACTCGAAGGGCATGACGCGCAAACTCCTGCTGGCGCGCACGCTCATGACGCAACCACGCCTCGCGATCCTCGATGAACCCACATCCGGCCTGGACGTGCTCAACGCACTCGAGGTGCGCGACACCGTCAAGCGACAGGCCGCCGAGGGCACAGCAGTGCTGCTTTCGAGTCACAACATGCTTGAAATCGAGTACCTCTCGGATCGGGTCGCGCTCATCGACAAAGGTGAGATCGTCGCGGACGGAACCCCTGCCCAGCTCAAGGAGCGCTACTCCTCGGACAACCTCGAAGAGGTCTTTGCGGAGGTGGCGCGCCGATGAGGAAGTTCACGGTACTTCTCAAAAAGGAGCTGCGTGAACTGCTCACGCTTCAGATGCTCCTGCCGTTCGCGATCGTCATCCTCATGTTCGTCGCTATCGGCAACATCGTGGGCGATCAAGGCGAGCAGGCACAAGCGGCTCGACAGGTAGGCGTGGTCGATCTCGACAACTCCGAGCTATCGGCGGCCGTCATTTCGGCAGTCGAGAGTGCCGATTTCGAGATCGTCGAACTGCCCTCACCAGACGGCGATGCGCTCGTCGAGGAGCTCAAGACCAAGGACATGCAGCTCGGGCTGATCATTCCGGCAGGTTTTGCGAACAGCGCCACGTCAGGGGAGCAGCCCGAGATCGAGACCTACGCAGTCGTCAAAGGCTTCTCGATCATCGCCGCCGAGGGATCGGAAGTACTCGGTGCCGTTCTGGATGCCGCCAATGACGGGCTCAGCGACCAGCTGATCGCCGCAGAGCTGCCAACGCGCGATCCGGCGAAGCTCAAGGAGCCCCTCACCTTCTCGGAACACGTGGTCCTCGGTGATGCGATGGCCGCCGCCGGCGTAGCCGACGTCATGGGCTTTGTCATGCAGCAAACAACGTTCATCCCTATCGTCTTGTTCATAGTGATCATCTTCGCGGCACAGATGATCGCCACGACCATTGCCTCCGAGAAGGAGAACAAGACGCTCGAAACACTCCTGTCCTCCCCCGTCAGCCGGGCGTCGCTGGTCACAGCCAAGATGGTGGCGGCTGCCATCGTCGCGCTGCTCTCGGCTGGTGCCTACATGTTCGGACTGAGCTACTACATGAAAGGTCTCACCGGCGGTCTCGGCGGAGGGGCTCAGATGGCGACCGGCTTCGCCGATCAGCTCGGATTGGCGCTGACGGCGCCCGACTGGGTGCTCATGGGGCTCAGTCTGTTCGCGTCCATCCTGGTGGCGCTGTCCATGGCCGTCATCCTTGGAGCGTTTGCCGAGAACGTGAAAGCGGTGCAGTCGCTCCTCGCACCGCTGATGATTCTCGTGATGATCCCCTACTTCCTCACGCTGTTCGTCGATCTCGACAAGGCGGGACCGCTTCTGAAGTGGCTGGTGTTGGCGATCCCCTTCTCTCACTCGTTCAGCGCCGCACCGAACCTGTTTCTCAATGACTACACCTCGGTCATCGCCGGGATCGCCTACCAGTGCGTGTGGTTCGCGGTTCTCGTCGTGATAGCAGCCAAGATCTTCTCGTCCGATCGGATTCTGACGATGAAGTTGAACTTGCGCCGCAAGAAGCACTAGCAACCGCCCATAGACCCCAGGGGCGTGCCCGTTGGACCGAACATCTGATGGGCATTTTCTTTGCCTGAACGACCGTTCGTCAGGCTGTTTCAGCCTTTAGTCGCTATCCATCACTCATTGTTGGCCGTACATCGACCGATGAATGGTGTGAGGAGGCGACAAGCGGATGTACGCACAACAGGCCACATACTCACGGAGACAGCGGACGCACCAGGCAATGGCTGCGTTCGCGCTGGCAGTTCTGCTCGTCTTCGTCGCCCTGAGCGCCACCGTTCAGGTGGCACGTGCAGATGTCTCGCTCTCCGCGCGAATCAGGCCCTCGGTGGTGGCGACCTTCACAACTGAAGGCGTCGTCATACGCGCCAACACGCCGTGGCAGGTAGAACTCGAGAACGTAGCCGGCCACAACGAGGCTCGCACTCTCTTCACGGGCGGAGCCACCCCGGTTGGCGGCACGCTCGTCCCCGTGGGGCTCGATGGATCCGTCGTCAGCGTGGTCGCTCAGTAGCTCAAGCCGATCCCCCCGCGACACGACCTGTGAGGCTACTTGCCGATTCCCTTGGCGTTGTGTTCCTTCAGATCTGAGATGCTGAACACACCGCCCATGAACAGGATCCCCTGGATCATTCCTAGCCAGCGATAGGCTTTGGCAAGCCGGTTCTGCTGGATGAACTTGGCGGTCTCATCGCACATCCACAGAGCGTGGTTCATGACCTCGAACTTGCCCGCCGAGTAGATATTGCCCCCCACTTTGGCCTCGATGTTCTTGAACGGATGCGGGCTGTAGCCCAGATTGCTCAGCGTCCTGCAGTAGAAGCTGAGCATGTCTGTGGCCTGTTCGCGACCTAGATTGTCGCCGAACGCGACGGGCTCCATCCAATCCGTCACTGCGGTCACTCCTTTGCGGGGAGGGCATCATCATCAGATGCGCCATGGAAATGATACCCCTTCGCTCCATGCGCGTAGCCGACGGTGTAGCTCCCCGCCATTTACAGAGCAGCTGCGCTCACTTACTCGCTGGTAAGGTTCTGGGGTAGCACGGTTTCTGTCTTTCCGTCTTTCTCAATCACGACCATGTCGACTTCTTTGTCGCTATCCGCCCACTTCATCTTGACCAGGTACACGGCATCGTAGTCGCTCGGTTCGGTGCTCATGCCAGCACCATTCAGAATCATCAACGCCAACATCCGATGACTTTCACTCATGCTGTCATCCACTTTGAAAGACTGCTCCGTGGTGATTACCTCGCTCTGGCTCTCACCTGTGGCCTTGAAGTAGTCGTCCTTCGCATCACGCTCTCTAACCGAGGACTCACTAATGCAACCCGCGGCACTCAGTACCATCAGCGACAACGCCAACGCCAGTAGTAGCTTGCCGAATCTCATACCCCACGCTCCCTTGTGCAGGTCAGTCGGACTGTCATTGATGATCCTTCAGACGCGGTATGCGAATGAAATGGTCGCCCAGCTTCTACTCTCAATCAGCTCAATGAACTCGTCCCAGGATTGTAGCGGAATGGCAGACGCGCACGGCACAGCGACAGACATTGGGCGCTTCATCAGACATCAGCACCCGAAACCCAAATCCAACGAAACAGGGGCTTCACCCTGAAAGAGTGAAACCCCTGAACAAACACATTTGGTGCGGGTGAAAGGAGTTGAACCTTCACGGGCCTAAGCCCACATGGACCTGAACCATGCGCGTCTGCCATTCCGCCACACCCGCGTGACGCAGAGCAGAAGAATAGCACTGCTGGTCATGGAGCGTAAAGGAACCAAGGTCAGCCTACAGGCGCGAGTCGACCAGTCTCGCGAGTTCTGCAAGTTGCTCGACCGTGAGAATCGTGTTCGTCGCACCAGCATCGAAGAAGGTGTCGATCACTACGGCGTTGTCACCATTGCGGAAAGCGAAGATGTAGGGGGTGTCCATCTCGGCGGGGCCAGTGAAGCTCTCATCGCCGACCGTCGGCGTGTACTCCTGGCCGAATGTCACACCATCGCTGTTCCAGGCCTCCCACACGTCCGGCCCTTCGAAGACGAGCATCGCGACGAGTTGGCCGTCGGCCGTGGCGATGTTCACCTTGCCGCCGGCGCCGATCGACGGATCGTAGGGAACCACCTTCAATCCGGAAAGGCCCGACACGCTCTCGACGTCTGCCGGTGTCAGCAGTGTCGTCGGATCGACCGCCACGCCGCCGGCATTCTGAGACTCGTCTTGCTGCTCCGCTGCCTGCTCCGCCGAGGAGGTCGACGCGGGCGCGCTTTCCTCGGCTGGTGTCGAGGTCTGCGCGCACCCGGCGAGAACACATGCGAGCGCTATGGCGAGGACCGAACGAACGAGGATCTTCATGACGAACCCTCCCGTTTCCGGATCGCAATTCCGAGCGAGCGTAGCACGAGGTCCCTACTGGCGCACGGTCACGCGCCGCTCCATACTGGTGGCTTGGCGACACTCGCCCGAGGGGGGAATAGGAACGTGACTGACGACATAACCGGCCGGGACAAGGCCGAGAAGCTCCGCTCCTCATCGAAGGAGCGGTTCGGGCGCACGGCCGCCGACTACCGTGCGAGCGAGGTACACCGCAGTGGGGACGACCTCGAGACGCTGCTCGAATGGGTGGACGCGCACGAGGGCGAGCGAGCGGTGGACATCGCCTGCGGAGGCGGACATGTGACGCTTGGGCTTGCGCGGGCAGGTGCCGTCGTCACCGCCGTCGACATCACCCCCGAGATGCTCGCCGAGACCCGCGACCACCTCGTCTCGAACGGGTACGAGGACGCCGAGTTCGTGGAAGCTGACGCCGCGAAGTTGCCCTTCGAGGACGACTCGTTCGACATCGTGACCTGCCGCATCGCTGCACACCACTTCCCCGACGCGGTGGCCTTCTTTGTCGAGGCGGCCCGGGTGCTGCGCCCCGGCGGGTGTCTCGGCTTTCAGGACCAAGCGCTTCCCGACCAGCGTTCCTCGGCAACCACGATCAACCTGTTCGAGCGGCTGCGCGACCCCTCGCACAACCACTGCTACACGCCGGACAGCTGGATGGAACTCGCCACGCGAGCGGGTCTAGCGGTCGAGCGCCACGAGCTGTTCGACAAGCAACTGGACTTCGAGTGGTGGGCTGCAATCCAGTCGTGTTCGCCGGACGTGTGCAAGAGACTCCGTGACATCATGCGCGAGGCCCCGGAGGGAATGCGCGAGTGGATGCAACCCGAGTTCGCCGAGGACGGCTCGCTGGTGCGTTTCCAGAACCGGCAGATCGTGATGCTCGCCCGCAAACCGGCGCGCGCGTAGACCACGCCGTGCTCCGATAGAATGTGTGTGTGGACCCTCGCACCGCAGGAGCTTGAGGTGGACCGACCGCTGATTCTCGATCGCTATCGTCCGCTCGGAGAACTCGCGAGCGGCGGGTTCGGCGACGTTGTGCTCGCCTACGACACCCGGATACAGCGTCGGGTGGCGATCAAGCGACTTCCTTTGCCGAGGAACCGCTCCGGCACACCCGCCATCCCTGCAGGACTTGCGGAAGCCCGTACTGCGGCGCTGCTCAACCATCCCAACATCGTCACAGTCCATGAGTGGGACACCGACGCCGACGAGGCGTTCATCATCATGGAGTACATCGACGGCCCGTCCGTGGCCGACCTGCTCGACCTCGACGGCCCTCTCAACACCGAACTGGTGGCCGCGATTCTCGGCGACGTGGCCTCAGCTCTCGAGTTCGCGCACGACAACGGCGTGCTTCACCTCGACATCAAGCCCGAGAACGTGCTCATCACGCGAGACGGACGCGCGAAAGTCGCGGATTTCGGCGTCTCGGCGCTGTCCACGATCGCAGGCCATGGATCCGCCCTCGGTGGGACACTCGGCTACATGCCGCTCGAGCAGCTGCACGGCGAGATGCTCGATGAATCCACCGACGTATGGGCGCTCGCGGCGCTGACCTTCGAGATGCTGACCGATGCGAATCCATTCGCCTCGGACACGATCGAGGGCGCCGTTTTCAAGGCCGAGATCATCGACCCGCCAGCTCCGAGCGAGTTCGGGCCTTCACTTGCACGCGAGATCGACGACATCGTCTTGGCCGCGCTGGAGACCTACCGCGTCGATCGATACGACTCGGTCACAGAGTTCGCCGGTCGGCTTCTCCCCTATCTGGGCGACGCTACCGCAGGACGCGAGGAGCTGGCCGAGTTAGCTGAGACCCACGCAACGGAAGTGGGCTTCGGACCATCGTCTCTGGAGCAGCTCGGCGCGTGGGATCGTCTGTCTCGATTCACTGGAATCGTGCGCCGACTCGGTGCGGCTGCGGCTTCCGCCTGGCTGGTGTGGGCGGGACTCGGCGCTTTCAAACTCGAGCTGCTGCCGCTCGCCGCTGCGGCTGCGCTGGCCGCCGTCGCAGGTGCGCTCGTGCCCGCGCTCGGAACCATCGTCGGCATCGGCATGTTCACGGTCGGTCTTGCCGCGGCGGGATTCTGGCTGCTCGCGCTCGTGTTCGGTGTCGCCGGCAGTGTGGTGTGGTGGTTCGCAGGCCGCACCGGAGCTGCCGCGAGCGGCGCACTGCTCACACCCGTTCTCGGTATCGCGAAGGGTGCACCGGCGGGCGGCGTGCTCCTCGGATACGAGGTGCGTCCTTTGAAAGCCGCAGCGCTGGCGGCCTACGCAGCGGGGCTCACGATGCTCGCATCGGCAGCGTCGGGAGGAAGAGCGCCGTACCTGGATGTCGGGTGGCGGCTGCTACTCGATCCGCTGCGCTCGCGTGTGCCGAACGGTGGCGTGCGGCTGCTCGTCTCGACCCCTGCGCCGATCGCGGTCATCGCCGCATGGGCGCTGGCAGCCGCAGTGATGTCGCTGGCGTGCTCGCGAGCGAGCAGAGCGGCCGCACTTGCCGGCGGAGCGCTGGGCATACTCACTATGTACGGAGGCTACGTACTCGCGGACTTGCTTGCGGCACACCTCAACGCTTCGGCAACATGGATTGGGGAGCCCTTGCTCACGCATGTCATGGCCTCTTCTATACTGGTGGTGATCGTCGTGACGGCCGGACCGCCGGTGCGCGGCGAGGAAACATGATTCGACCGATCGCTCGCTCGTCCAAGCTGTGCACGTCCAACGAAAGCGTCACGACCGAAGTTCGCGAAGGGGCTCTATGAGCATCATGTCCGACTTCGAAGATCGCCTGTCGAGGGCCGTGGAAGGCCTGTTCGCCGGTGCCTTCCGCTCGCCGGTCCAGCCTGCAGAAGTCGCGAAAGCCCTCTCCCGCGCAATGGATGACGCGCGCAGCGTCGGTGTAGGCAAGGTCTACGCGCCGACCCAGCTATGCCGTGGCACTCTCTGCCGAGGATCGAGAGCAGCTGGGCGACTTCGCGACCACACTCGCCGGCGAGCTCGTCGACCTACCTCGTCGGGCACGCAGGCGAGCAGGGCTACGACCTGCTCGCGCGTCCGGCGATCACGTTCCTGGTCCACGACGACCTCAAGCTCGGTCGCTTCCGCGTGAGCTCGAAGATGACAGCGCCCGGATCGCCGGACGCCGGTGCGGCCGCGGCAACGCCGTCGTACCGAGCACCCTGGCGCCCGCGGCCGCACCGCGCGTGCACGCGGTGCACGCCCTCGCCACGATCACGGTGAGCGATACCGGACACGACATCGCGCTCAAAGGCGACCGCATCGATGATCGGCCGTCTTGCCGAATGCGACATCTGCCTCGCCGACGCCAACATCTCGCGACGCCATGCGGCGTTCGTGCTCGAACCCGCAACGGCTGGGCGATCGAGGACCTGGGCTCGACCAACGGCACGTACGTCAACGGGGAGCGCATCGACCAGCAGCATCTGCACGATGGAGACACGATCCAGATCGGCGCCACACAGCTGGTCTTCCACGAGCCGAAGGGCTAGCCGCATGGTCGACATCATCCTGTTCGTCGGCAAACTGCTGCTGCTGGCGCTGCTCTACCTGTTCCTGTTCGCCGCCGTGCGTGCCGGTCTCGGGCCGCGTCGCGGTCGCAGGCGCCGGCGGCGGGCGCGCACTCGTCTTGCGCGTCGCTGAGGGGCCGCGCACCGTGCGCGGCACGCGCGTGCCGCTCGACCTCGCCGGTCGTGATCGGTCGCTCGCCCGATGCGACATCGTCATCGCCGACGACTTCGTGTCCTCGCGGCACGCGCGTGATCGTGCCGTCCGGCGACGGACGCGATCCTCGAAGACCTCGGCTCGACGAACGGCACGATCCTCAACGGCGCACGCCTGCCTCGCGCCCGCCGCGCTCGCGCCCGGTGACGTGATCGACGCTCGGGACCGTGCGCCTCAAGGTGGAGAAGGCATGACGCGCTCGGACCGGCGCCACTACGCGGGCCTGTCGGATGTAGGCCGGGTCCGGACCCACAACGAAGACGCGGTCCTGCTCTCGCCGCCGCTGTTCGCGGTGGCCGACGGCCTTGGCGGACACCAGGCCGGCGAGATCGCGAGCACGACTGGCGATCGAGGAGCTGCGTGACGAACGCCCCCGGTCGGGCCGACGCGAAGAGCCTCGGCCGCGCGGTGCGCTCGCGCCAATCGCGCCGTAGTACAGGCGGCAACTGAAGGCCACGGCCGCGCGGGCATGGGCACGACGCTGACCACCGCTCTGGTCGAGGGCACCTTCATCGTCGTAGCGCATGTCGGCGACAGTCGCGCCTATCTGTGCCACAACGGCGTGCTCGAGCGGATCACCCAGGACCACTCGATGGTCGCCGACATGATCCGCCAGGGCACGCTCACCGAAGAGGAATCGCGCGTACACCCCAACCGTAGCGTCATCACCCGCGCGCTGGGCTCCGACCCCAACATGTACGCCGATACCTACGAGGTCGACGCCGATGTAGGCGACACGCTGCTGCTGTGCTCCGACGGTCTCACCAGCATGCTCACCGACGCCACAGATCGAGCGCATCCTCGGCTTGTACCGGGACCCCGAGATCGACCGTTCGCGCGCTCGTCGACGCCGCGAACGCAGCCGGTGGTCACGACAACATCTCGGTAGTCGTCGTCGACATCAACCGATGAAGCTCAGTCCGATGAACCCGGCCGTCGGTCCCGACTGTGGGTATCCGCGCTCGTCTGGGCTGTTCGCAGCAGTCGCCCTGGTCTTCACCGCAGGGTGGGGCGCCTATCGCTACGCACAGTCTCGCGCCTACGTGATCGACGAAGAGCGGCTCCGTATCGCTCTATCGCGGCCTGCCAGGGTGGACTCGCCGGTGTCGAGCTGCAGCTGGCTGGAAGAGGAGACCACCATCTCCGTCAGAGCGCTCGACCCGGTCACCGCCGCACGACTCGCGCAGGGCATCCCTGTCGAGAATGTCGACGCGCGGCCACCTGTTGCTCGACGAGTACCGCGCGATAGCCGCGACGAACGCCGCCGAGGCAAGTACCACCCCCGGCACGGAACCGTAGGCGACTCCATGCGCACCCGTCGCACCACCGAACTGCTCTTGCTGCTGGCGGCCGCGCCGGCGGTGATTCTCGTTTTCGTGCTGGTGCACAGCTTCGAGCGACCCCGCGACTCTCGCCTGGCACGACCTCGTCGTCCCTCTCGGGCTGTTCGCGGTCTTCCTTGCCGCGCACCTGGCGATAGCGCCGGCTGCGCTCCGGCGGCGGACCCTGTCCTGCTCCCCATCGTGGCGCTGCTGTCCGGAACGGGCCTGGCGTTCATGACGCGGCTCGATCCAGCGCTGGCCGCTTCGCAGCTCGTCTGGCTGCTCGTCGGAGTGGCGGCTTTGGTCGGAACCTTGCTCGCGGTCCCCTCGCTCGAGCGGCTGGCGCGCTACAAGTACACGATCATGCTCGCCGGCCTCGATCCTGCTGCTGCTGCCGGCCGTGGTCGGCGTCGAGGTGAACGGCGCCAAGCTGTGGCTGCGCGTCGCGGGCCTGTCGTTCCAGCCCGCCGAGCTCGCCAAGATTCTCATCGTGCTCTTCCTCGCCGCCTACCTGGCCGAGAACCGCGAGGTGCTCTCGGTCTCGACCCGCCGCGTTCTCGGCGTGTGGCTACCGCCCGCACGCCACCTCGGACCGCTGGTGGCCATGTGGGTGATCTCGCTCGTCGTACTCGTCGCCGAGAAGGACCTCGGCTCGAGCCTGCTGTTCTTCGGCATGTTCCTCGATCATCGTCTACGTGGCCACCGGGCGCCCGGGCTACGTGATCGTGGGTGTCGTGCTGTTCGCCGTCGGGGCGACGGGGGCGTACCTGCGCCTTCGGCCACGTCCAGACGCGCGTCGCAATCTGGCTCGACCCGTTCGCCGATGCAGCCGGCCAGGGCTACCAGCTCGTGCAGTCGCTGTTCGCGCTCGGCGCCGGACGTGTGCTCGGCGTGGGCATCGGCAACGGCTTCCCCGGGCGCATCCCGTTCGTGGAGACCGACTTCATCTTCGCGGCCATCGGCGAGGAGCTCGGGCTCCTCGGCGGAGCGGCGCTCATCATCGCCTACCTGGTCTTCTGCCTGCGCGGTCTCGTCCACCGCAGCACGCGCGCGCTCCGACATGGCGGCGTTCACCGCGGCCGGCCTCGTGGGCGTCTTCGCGCTGCAGACGTTCGTGATCATCGGCGGCGTGATCGCGGCTGATCCCGCTGACCGGCATCACGCTGCCGTTCGTGAGCTACGGCGGCTCGTCGATCCTGGCCAACTTCATCCTGCTCGCGCTGCTGCTGCGCGCGGGCGACGCCGGTACCGGTCAGCGAGACCGAGATGGTCAGCACCGGCGATGCGCGGGCTTCTCGGCAGGTTCGCCCTGTCGCAGACGCCTCTCGCGCACCGCAGCGGTGATCGCGCTGCTCATGACCGCGCTCGTCGTGAACCTCACGTGGATCCAGGTCGTCCAGGCCGACGCGCTGGCCGCCAACCCTGCCAACACCCGCGGCGCTGGCCGCAGGAACAGCGCTCGCCGCGCGGCGCGATCGTCACGAGCTGACGGGATGGTGCTGGCCGAGTCGCGTGGCGACAGGCGACGTGTACTCGAGGACCTACCCGCGAGGGCGCGTTCGGCAGCCACGTCGTGGGCTACTACAGCCTCACCTACGGCCGGGCCGGTATAGAGGCCGCCGCCAACGAAGCACTCACCGGCAAGCGCGACTTCGCGACGATGCGAGACGCCCTCGAGGCGGCTGCCGGACTGCCGGTGCCGGGCAACGACGTCGTGCTCACCATCGACTCGCGACGTGCAGGCGGCTGCGGAGCAGGCGCTCGACGGCTACCGGGGCGCGTGCGTCGCGATCGATCCGTCGACGGGCGCGATCCTCGCGCTGGCTGCATCGCCCGACTACGATCCGGACGCTGTCGACGCGAGCTGGGACTGCCCTGTCCTCGGCCGCGGACGCGCCCGCTGTTCGACCGCGCGACCCAGACGCCTCTATCCGCCCGGCTCGACGTTCAAGATCGTGACGCTCACCGGCGCGCTCGGCGCGGGCATCGCCACACCCGACACGACCTACACCGGCCCCGCGATCACTCGACATCGGCAACGCGCCGGTCACCAACTACGGCGGATCGCAACTACGGCGCGGTCGACCTGCGCAAGGCCACCGCGAGCTCGATCAACACCGTGTTCGGTCAGCTCGCCGTCGATCTCGGGGCGAACGATCTCGTCGCACAGGCCGAGGACTTCGGCTTCAACAGCAAGTCCGTCGCTCGAGATACCGGCCGCCATCTCGCTCATGCCCGACCCGAACGAGATGACGACGTGGGAGACCGCCTGGGCCGGCGTGGGCCAGCCCGTCGGCGAGCACGACAGCCCGCCCGGGCCCGCAGGCCACCGCGCTCCAGATGGCGCTCGTAGCCTCCGGCATCGCCAACGACGGCGTCGTCATGCGGCCACACCTCATCGAGCGTATCGCCGATCCCGCCGGGCGCACGATCTCGACGACAGCCTCCCGGGTATGGACGACAGCGACCGACCCGGCCACCGCAGCCACCGTCACGGACGTGATGATCGGACGTCGTGACATCGGGATCGGGTAGCGCGCGCAGCGATACCCGGGGTGAAGGTCGCAGGCAAGACCGGTACTGCCGAGGCAGGCAAGAGCGTCGAGACGCATGCGTGGTTCATCGCTTTCGCGCCTGCCGAGCAGCCCACGATCGCCCTGGCCATCGTACTTGGAGAACGCCGGAACTGGAGGTCGCGTGGCCGCCCCACGGGCACGCGCGATACTTGAAGCAGCACTCGCACGCTGAAGCGCCTGTTTCCTATAGAATGTATGGGTTAACAACGAGTCGCACGGACGATCGAGCCAAAGGGGAACACGCACGTGGATGATACGGTCTTCGGCCGCAGGTACCGGGCAACCGAGAAGATCGGCTCGGGCGGCATGGCCGACGTGTTCAAGGCCGTCGACGACGTGCTCGGCCGAACAGTCGCCGTCAAGGTCCTGCACGCGCAGTACGCCACCGACCCCGCGTTCGTCGCGCGCTTCCGTCAAGAGGCGCAGGCTGCGGCCAACCTCTCCCACCCCGGCATCGTCAACATCTACGACTGGGGTCAGGACGACGACACCTACTACATCGTCATGGAGTACGTGCGCGGCACCGATCTCAAGGCGCTCGTGACCGAGAAGGGTCCGATCGACCCGGTGAAGGCCGCCGAGTACGGCGCACAGGTCGCCGCCGCACTGTCCGTCGCGCACGGCTACGACATCATCCACCGCGACATCAAGCCTCACAACATCGTGCTCACGCCCGACGGCTCGATCAAGGTCATGGACTTCGGCATCGCACGCGCCGGCAACACTCAGATGACGCAGACGGGCTCGGTCCTTGGCACCGCGCACTACGTCAGTCCCGAGCAGGCCCAGGGCCGTCCGCTCGATCCCCGCACCGACCTGTACTCGCTCGGCGTCGTGCTCTACGAACTCGTCACGGGACGCGTGCCCTTCGAGGGCGATTCTCCGGTCGCGGTCGCGCTCAAGCAGGTCAACGAGGACGCGGTTCCTCCTCGGCAGATCAACCCGAACATCCCGCCGTCGCTCGAAGCGGTCATCATGCGGGCAATGGCCAAGAACCCGGCCGACCGCTACGCAAGCGCCGAAGAGATGCGACGCGACCTGCAGCGGGTGTCATCGGGCCGCATGGTCGAAGCGATGCCGCCAGCCGATCACACGAGCGTCATGCCCGCGGTCGAGAGTAGCTCGCCGCGCGTCCGCTCCGTACCGCAGAAGCGCAAAGTCTGGCCGTGGATCGTCGCCGTTGCCTTGCTGATCGTGATCGGTCTGGGTGCGGCATGGGCTTTCGGCCTGTTCGACACGGTTCAGAAGGTGGTCGTTCCTGACGTGATAGGCCTTTCGCAAGAAGACGCCACCGCAGCTCTTGAGGCCGTCGAGCTTGTCGTCGGCGACGTCGAGACGAAGTATTCCGAGGAACCATCGGGCACAGTCGTCAGCCAGTTCCCCGAGCCACAGATCGAACTCGAGGTCGGCGCAGCTGTCGACTTGTCGATCAGCGCGGGCCAAGAGACGTTCGCGATACCCGATTTCAGCGGCATGACCGAGACCGACGCCATCGCAGCGGTGCGCCAGGCCGGCTTTGAGATCGATACGATCCAGCGCGAGTACAACAAGGAAGTAGCCGACGGGAGCGTCATTCGTCAGACGCCCGAGCCGGCCACCCAGGTCGTCGCGGGCACGCGCGTCACGCTCGTGGTATCCAAGGGCACGGAGCTCAAGCAGGTTCCCAGCATCGCCGGGCAGACTCAGGGCGAGGCAAAGACCGAACTCGAAGCCGCCGGATTCGTCGTGAAGATCACCGAGGAACCGAGCGACAAGGTGGTCGTTGGTAACGTCATCCGCCAATCACCTGAAGGCGGCGTGTCGGTGGAGGCGGGCAACACGGTGACCATCTTCGTGTCCACCGGTCCCGACCTTGTCGAGGTCCCCGGTGTAAACGGCGAGACGGAACCCGATGCCAAGAAGATCCTCGAAGACGCCGGCTTCCTCGTCTTGGTGAACTACCAGGACAGCCCTGATGACACCGACGGGCTCGTCCTCACGCAGAACCCCCTGCCAGGTGCGCAGGCCAAAGCCGGCGACACGATCACGATCTGGGTCGGGAAGGCCGCCGCACCGTAGGGTCGCTCGACGTTACTGGGCGTCCTCGGCAAGCTCGCGCGCGAGAACATCCGCGTCGACTTCGAGCAGCGTGATCGAGTCCGTCTCGACGACCGGCGTGAGTGCGGGCTCGTCCTCGAACTGCGCCAGCAACTCGGCCGCATAGGGTCGCGCGTGCCACACGAAAACGTACTCGATTCCGAACTCCTCGATCATCGCTCGACGGTGCGTCGGTTCGGCCAACGGATTCACGAAGTACTTCATCGCCGCGAGTCGGCGCTCCCGATCCGGATACGAGATGAAGACCGGCGTGTGCGTCGGCAGAGCTGCCACGACCGCGATGTCCGCAAGGCCGGAGAGGTGATAGACGTCTTCGGGGTCGCCCCCGACGATCGGGTAGCTATCGTCGATCTGATCGGCGATAGCAGCGATGCCTCCGAATCCGAACTGCTTGCGCATGTCGCGAATCTGGGACTCGTACACCGAGTACAGGTGCCCGCGACGTTCCGGCCCCACGTTCGGTATGTAGGTCGACACGACGTACGGGATGGCCAGCAGCAGCGCCGCTATCAGCAGCACGCGGCCCGCGAACGTGGCCTTGCGCCGCACCGTCCATGCACGCAGACCAAGCGCCCACGCGGCCATGAGGTAGGGCACGAAGCGTAGCAGCTCCATCAACCGCGCGACCATGTAGCTCGAGAAGTCGAGCAGCACCGTCGAAAGCGGCGGGATGACGGTCATCAGGGGCGCAACCAACGATATGCCGAGAAGCGCTCCCGTACGACGATCTCGATCGCGCAGCACCGCCACGAGCATGAGCGCCGAGATCGCAAGCGTTGCGAAGAACAGCACCGGCCCACCGAAATCGAAGCCGCCGGGCGTGACGATGCGGCCCCACCAGCCCTCGAGTATCTGCGTGCCGGCCCAGACGAACGAGTCCTCTCCCAGCACGGTCGTTCCCTCAAGCGCGGCCACGCGCGGGTAGAGCGTCGGCAGCACGAGCACCACGGCCAGCGCACCGGCAAGCGCGGTGGCACCGGTGGCCCGCCACGCGGCTCGACGTTCCTCGGCAGAGCGCCCGATGAGCGCGAGCACGATGCCCGCGACCACGGCCGCACCCGCAACCAGCAGTGTGAGCTCACCCGAGCCCAGATGCACCGCAAGCGCGGTGAACGACGCGAAGCCGGCCGCCAGCACGAACGGTCGCCTGGGCTCTCCCATCACCTGCAACAGCAGTGCGATGGCGGCAAACGCGAACGCGATATCGATGTGGTTGGGGTATCCAAACGCGCGGAAGTCCGTAAACCACGCGCCAATGACATAGACGGTCGTCATGATCGTGGCCACGCGCGAGTCGGCAGCTTCCTCGGCCATCAGCCAGAACGCCATCACCACCGCAGCGGCAGCCAAAGCGGTGAGCGCCGGGTAGAGAACGGCGATGTCGACGGTGGTGAGGTACGAGAGCACCGATTGCACGGTGTTCCACATGCCGGCGGTCGAGTCGGGCACGTTGGAGCCGATGCGGAAGAACGGGTCGGTCACAACGGGCTGGTTCAAGATGAGCAGCGAGCGCGACGCCGAGAGGTGATAGTAGCTGTCCGGCGTGCCGAACCACCACGGCTGCTGCAGCATCGCAAGCACTGCCGCGCCGATGCCGAGGACAAGCCCACCGCGACCGCACGCGAGCGCCAGGGGACCGTAGCGACGACGCGTGCTCCACGCCGACTGCAAGCGAGACAGGGATCGCAACCACGAACACGGCGACTACTGCAGTGAGCCCCCACCCCAGGTAGAACGCGGTGATGGCTGCCAGCGACACCAGGCCGGTAGTCCACACCAGCGACAGCACCGGCACCCACGGAGTCGAGAGACGGTGGCGCGCGGCGAAGGAGTACGCGAACCCGAAGCCCGGCGCCAGAAGCAGCACGAGCGTCGGGACAAGAAGCGCCCACTCCTTGAGCACTACGAGCATGCGCACGTCACCTCACGTCACGCGTCGTCGGAGACATCCTCGGCCGCGCGACCTTTTCGGCGGGCCGAAAGCAGCACCGCAACACCGGACATCAGCAGCTCGGTGATGGTGGACCACACACGCGAGCTCAGGCCGATGGTACCAGCAACGACCGGCCCGTACGCGGGAGTGAGCAGTGCGGTGAGCACTGCCTCGCGCACACCAATGCCGCCGGGCGCGAACAAGATGAGCAGTCCGGCCACACTCGCAGCAGCGTACGCGCCTGCGTAGAGGCCGAGCGAGTTCACCGGATCGATGACGATCGCGTTGCGGTAGAGCAGGAACGCCGCACCCGCCACGACCCATGCGAACGCGCGGTACGCTACCTGCCCGATCAGCTGCAAGGTGCTGAGCTGCGGCACTTCACCTTCAACCTTCATGAGCCGCATGCCGAGCGCCATGATCCTGCCGAAGATCGCCGGGTGCATCATCGCAAACATGCCGAGCACAATCACAACCGGCAGCCACACCGGAATGCCGAGCGTTTCGACCGCGCCGAACCCCAGACCTACGACCGCGACGAGAATGCCCGAGACCACTCCGAGCGCGTTTTCGAACACGGTGGAGACCACGATGTTGCGCCTCCGCACACCCATCGAAGGAGCAAGCGCGAACCGCCCGACCATATGCCATACGCCACCGGGTACGTACTTGCCCAGCGCCGTGATGTAGTTGAGCTCGAATGCGTCGCGGCCACTCATCGGATCGCCGAGCGCGCGCACGATCAGCGCCATGCTGTGCGAATACAGCACGTAGTACACGCCGAGCATCGCCACCGAGGCCAGCAGCAACGGCCACTCGAAGCGCAGCAGCTTGACCGCATCGCCCTCGAGCAAACCCATGATCGTGCGGTAGACGTAGTAGACAACGATAGCCGCTACGAGCAGCTGGCCGATCGCAAAAACGACACGCCGCGGCGTCCAGGAGCGTTTCTCGCTCATGAGGAACTCTCAGGGCCGTTCGCTCGCGGCCTTTTCCGTTCGCCGATAACACGCTCGTAGATGCCCAGCGTCTGGTCGGCGATACGGTCCCACGTGAAGCTCTCGCCCACCTTGGTGCGCGAAATCTGCGCGCACCGCTCCCGCAACGTCGGATCTTCGACGAACAGCCGGATGGCCGCAGTGAGGCCGTCGACATCGCGCGGCTCGACAATCGCCTCAGGGCAACCCACGACTTCGGGCATGGCCCCGGTGCGCGTCACCACTGCAGGCGTTCCGACCGCAGCCGCCTCGATCGGCACGAGTCCGCAACCCTCACGGTGGCTCGGCATGACGACCAAATCGGCCTGACGCATCAGCTCGAGCACCTCGGCATGAGGTAGTGCGCCCAGGAACTTCGCCGCATGGTCGAGTGAGGCGCCCACGAGCTGGCGCCGCATCGCCTCGCGCTCCGGCCCGACACCCACGATCTCGAGGGTGAATCCCGTACGGATGCGCGCCAGTGCGGTCACGAGTTCATGCACGCCCTTCTCGGGCACGAGGCGCCCGACGAAAAGGATGCGGGCCTTGTGACCATCCGAGCCACCGGCGGTCGGCAAATCGAGCAGTGCGCCGTCGACACCACCGTGCACCACCTCGGCCGTGCGGCCTTCGGGCATGTAGGGCTGGAGCTGCTCGGCAAGATCGGCTGATACCGCCATGACCGAGCGGGCGGCACGAAGCGGGCGTTCAAGGGTCCAGCGCAGCCGTTCCGAGCGGCCAAGCTGCAAATCGCTGCCGTGCACGGTGATGACGAGCGGCTTGTCGCCCGAGTCCGCACCTGCAGCGAGCGCAGTCTGTGCCCAGTGTGCGTGCAGTAGATCGGCATCGCGGGCGGCACGCGCGGTGGCCCGACGCAGCGAAATCAGGAACGCAGGGAACATGAGCGCCGCGACCGGGTCGCTCTTGATGTTGGAAAGGATGCCCGGGCCGTAAGCGACACGCTCCATTGACTCGGGGGCATAGCGGAAGCGACGCACGTCAACGCCGCGTAGCGTCTCGCTGGTCGCCGAGCCTTTCGCGTGCGGAGCGACCACGATAACCTCGACACCGCGTGCCGCAAGACCCTCGGCGGTGCGTGCGACGAAATGGCCCGACGGGTCCTCGGCGGATCGCGGGTATGACGTGGCGATCATCGTGACGCGCATGGCGTGGATTTCGTGGGTTTCACGCAGGTCACCAGTACTCCCCCAGCGTGCGGAATGAACGTCAGAAAGATACCACGAATGGGATGCTACGAGCGTGGGCGGAGATGGCCAGCCGACCAATCGGTGAACGGTCTTACGCATGCTTAAGTTGAGGGACTACAATATTAACTAGCTGGAACACAGCAACGATAGTTGCCGGACAACCCTCACCTGTCTTGGAGGGATCGTTGCGATGAATCTTCGGCGTCTTGCGTTCCTCCCCCCGATGTTTCTTGCATGCCTTGTGCTTGCTGGCTGTTCCGTATCTACGGGCAACGCGTCTTCGCGACAGAGCGTTGCCGCGAACACCGCCCCCGCCTGCGAGGTCGAAGCGGTGTTCGATGACGCCGCCCGACTGGCCCGCGAAGTCACACCTCTTGAGGCCGATTACCTGCGAGAAGGAGTGTGCGACGCCACCAGACTCGAAGCCCTCGAGAGCGATGCGGATGACCTCAGGGCACGTCTGAGTGTGGCGAACCCTGAGCCGACCCACGACGCCTCGTCGAAAACGCTCGCTCTTGCCTTGAGTCAGTACACACAAGGCCTCGCCCAGCTCGAGGACGGCCTCCGGAACGCCGACGCAGGGTCGGGTGCCGAGGGCATCCAGCTCATGGAGCAAGCCAACGACTTGCGCAAAGACGGGCTCGACCAGCTCCTGGAAGAGGGTCGCTGCGACTGAAACGAGAGCTTGACCTCGCTTCTCTGCGCTACAATACGTGAGGCTTGCAGGCTCACCTGCGGGCTTGCATCAAACGCCTCCGTAGCTCAGGGGATAGAGCACAGGTTTCCTAAACCTGGTGCCGCAGGTTCGAATCCTGCCGGGGGCACCACACAACAAAAGAGGCCGGGCGCCACGTGCGCCCGGCCTTCTCGTTCTCCACGGACATCCGGCCCCCTGGCCAGCTGTCCGGAAGTATCTAGAAACCGCTTCCGTCCGGAATGCCGTCGCCCGAGTTCGGTGCCGGACCGATACCGCCAATTGTGCCGAACGGTGAGTCGAGCCCACTACCGTCGGGCACGCAGTCGCCGGCGTTCACTGCAGGACCGGGACTGAACCGGGAACGGCGATGCAATAGCCACCACGCTCAGCGTGAGTAGTGCGACCAGCGCAATCAGTACAACGATCCGCCTTACTGCCATGCTGCCCATCTCCGTGCCCCTTTCGTTGCAACGCGTACGTTTGCCAGCTCCACCTTCTGTAACGCGCTGCAGAATGGTCGGGGTACTCGGAATGAGGTAATTGCGTGCCGTGCAGTGACGCTACCGCCCGATCAGAGCGGCCATCACCTCGTCGTCGCTCGTCTGCTCGAAGTGATCGTAGAACTGGCCCACCGCATAGAACACCTGGGGCTCTTCGATAGCGATCACGTCATCGACCTGATCGCGAAGCGCATCGGCAGTGTCGGCTGCCACGACCGGAACAGCCACAATGACCTCTGTAGCGCCGTGATGATAGAGGTAGTCAGCTGCAGCCATCGTGGTGAGACCAGTCGCGATTCCATCGTCGACGAGAATGGCGGTTTTGCCCTTGGCAGACGTGGCTGCTGCCCCGGCTCGATACAACTCGAGTCTGGCCGCGATCTTCTCGCGCGCCTCACGTCCCAGGTGAGCCAGCTCTGAAAGCGAGTACTCCGAGAACTCGTTGTGTGTGATCTCGCCGTCGGGATCCACGGCTCCGATAGCGTATTCGGGATTGCCGGGCGCGCCGATCTTGCTCGCGATGACCACGTCAAGCGGCAGCTCGAGTCGCTCGGCGACCTCCTTGGCCACGATCACTCCACCGCGGGGAATGCCATAGACCACCACGTCGTCCAATTTCGCGAACTCGGCGAGTTCCTCGGCAAGCATCCTTCCGGCGTCACGTCTGTCGCGAAACATACCCCTCCCCGGTAGCACCCCATATGCAGAAGGTATTCCCCGGGAAGGGTGCGTCCTACCCCTGCGCCCGCGTCCAGCGGCACAAACGCGACTCGAGCGCATCGAGCACCTCGTAGAGCACAACGCCGAGAATCGCCATCGCCAGAATGCCCGCGAACATCGCGTTGTAGTCGATACGGCCCCACGCGTCGACGATGTAGTAGCCCAGACCCGAGGTGCCCGCGACCGACTCGGCCAGGAAGAGCACCGCGATCGCGGTGCCGGTGCCGATACGCAGCGCGGTGAAGATCTCGGGTAGCGCGGCAGGCACGACCACGTGCCTGAAGACCTGCATGCGACCGGCGCCCAGCGATCGCACCGACAGCACCGAAGCGGGCGGGATCGCCCGCGCCGCGTCGCGCGAGGTCACGAGGATCTGGAAGAACACGATGAGCGTGATCAGCCCGATCTTGGACAGATCGCCCGAGGCCGAGCAGCACCAGCAGCACCGGCAGGAACACGACCTTGGGCACCGGATACGTGAGGAAGATCATCGGCGCGGCCACCGCGTCCAGCCGCGGCGAGCGTCCGATCGCAAGCCCGAGCGGCACGGCCAGCAACGTCCCGAGCAGCAGCGCCGCCACCGCGCGCCACGTGCTCACAGCCGCCTCGCCGAGCAGGTCGGATGTGAGCGTGCGCGCAAACTCCGCGAACGCCGCCCCGGGCTCCGGCAGAGCCGGCGACGCGATCGCCATCGCCAGCAGCTGCCACCCGAGCAGGAGCACGAGCGAGGCTCCGACGTAGCCCAGGACGTGTCGCAGCCGCGAACTCATGGCTGCGCCCCCTCGGAAGCAGTAACGCCGATGACCGCCCCGACCGCGCCTTCCTCGGCAAGCAGGGTACGCACCCGCGCGCACTGCTCGTAGAACGCCGAGGTATTGCGGTACGAGCGCTCGCCCATCTCCGCGTTATCGATGAGTGCTGCGACGGTGCCCGGGCGCGGAGACATTACGATGATGCGCCTGCCGAGAAACACCGCCTCTTCGATCGAGTGCGTCACGAGAACGGCGGCATGCCCACGCGAGCGCCACAGCTCGAGGAGCACGTCTTGAAGGTCCTCGCGGGTGAGTGCGTCGAGCGCCGAGAGCGGCTCGTCCATGAGCAGCAGATCGGCATCGAGGGCCAGCGCGCGCGCCAGACCCAGCCGCTGCCGCATGCCGCCTGACAGCTCGCCGGGGTAGACATCGGCGAACTCCGCAAGTCCCACGCGATCCAGCGATGCCAGCGCGCGTTCGCGCACCTCGCCACGCGGCAGACCGCGAATCTCGAGTCCCAACGCCGCGTTGTGCAGCGCGGTCTTCCAGGGCAGCAGACCGTACTCCTGCAAGATGAGCGCGGTCTTGAGGCGTGGACCCTCGACGCGCGAGCCGGCGACGAGCACTTCGCCTTCGCTCGGCGTGAGCATTCCGGCGGCGAGCAGTAGCATCGTCGACTTGCCGCACCCTGAGGGCCCGATAACCGCGACGGGCTCACCGTCATCGACGGCGAGCCCAAGCGAATCGAGCGCACGAACATCGCGCCCTGTCCCGGCGTAGATGTGGGAGACGCCTCTGAACTCGAGACTCGCCACCGCCATCGTCCCTACGGGGTGATCAAGACGAGGTCTTCGTACGTGAGCGTCTTATCCAGATAGCCCTTCTCGGTCATCCACTCGAGCACGGACTCGACCTGAGCCTCGGTCGGCACTTGATGCTCGGGATACGTGTTCACGCGATAGATGTCCTTGATCGGCTCGGGCAGGCGAGCCTTCTCAACGAGCGTGTCGCGCCATGAGTCCGGATCGGCGTTGACCGCAGCCGCGCCCTCGTCCCACACGCCGAGCAGCACGGTCAGCGTCTCGATACCGCCGGGCGCAGTGAGGTAATCGTCGCTGAATACGAGCACGGTCTGCGAGAGGTTCTCGCCGGTCGTGTCGTCGGCCAGCAGCGTCGCACCGCCCTGCTCGGCAAGCGTGAGCAGCGGCTCGGGAAGCGCAGCGGCCTCGAGCTGGCCGTTCATGACCAGGTCGTAGCGGACCGGCACCTTGTCGACCTGCTCGATGACGACATCGTCTTGAGCCATGCCGGCCTGACGCATGAGCCCGTCGACAACGTACTCTTGAATCGTCGCCGAGGACGTCCCGACCGGAACCTGGGCCAGTGCAGTGATGTCGTTGTAGGCGGCCTCGGGCGAGGCCACGATGCCGAAGCGGCCCTCTGCCGGCGTGGCGCCGAGCATGACCGTACCGATGGTCACGGGAATCCCGGCGGCCTCGAGCTGGGCAGCGGCGATGATGTCGCCCATGAAGCCATCGATCTCGCCGGCCGCGAACGCCGTATCGCGCTCGGCTGCAGCCTGGAACGTCACGATCTCGACGTCGTTCAAGCCCGCATCGGCGAACAAGCCCAGCTCCTCGGCGGCCCAGAGAGGCAGCGTGTCTTCGGTAGGCAGCGCACCGATACGTATGGCCCGCAGCTCGGCATCGGCCGGTTCGTCGGCCGGTTCGTTTCCAGACGTGCACCCGAATAGCGGGACTGCGAGCAACACAAACACTGTCAGCGCAACAATCAGTCGGCGTGCGGTCATTCGTGCGGTCCTTTCACAAGGTTGCGGGAAGCGTCAGCGGCGTTCGCCGACGGGTCGGTGCAGGCGAATCTCATCCCGCGACGGAATGCCGGAGAAGCCGGCCACGGCCGTTCCCGCGTCGTCGACGAGGCTGCCCACGTCAATATCGGTGATGACGAAGCCATGACGCTGGTAGAAGTAGAGTAGCGGGATGTCATCGTTGGAGACAGCGAGGCGCAGGATCGGCAACCCGTGTTCGCGCGCGTACAACATCGCCGCGCGCAACAGGGCCGAGCCCACCCCTTTGCCCTGCCAGTCCGGATAGACCGACAGCAGCACAATGACGCCTTCGCCGCGATCGATGGAGAGCGACAGAAGGCCCCCGAGCTCGTCGTGGATGTCCGCGATGAAATTCACGTCGGTCATGACGTCGAACGTGCGGCCGAAAGCATCGATCTCAGTCTCGCCAAGCGCACGATCGCAGATCTCTTCAATCCCATGACGATCCGCTGGCTTGGCCTCACGCACGACGAATGCGAGGTCGTCCTCCGGCTGGTGCGTCGCGCACGTCACCGTGAGGCGAGCCTCGTTAAGCGGCAGATCCCGCCCGCATTGCGGGCAGCGATACTGCGGATATGGCATATCGAACTCGTCCATCTCCATACGTGACAACCTCCCACCCCGTTGACCGGCATCACACAAGGCGTATTCCGTTATACCGCGAACGTCGTCCCGACGCACGTCTGCGGAGCCTCTCTGCGGTAGAATCACGTGACGAAGATAGCCTGCCGAGGAGTCTCGATTTGAACCCCGCTATCCCCTTCATCAACGACCATCCGCTCGCCGAAGATACGTTCGGTCGCGCTCGCATCCTCTACACCGACCTCGACGGAACGCTGCTCGGGCAAGGCGGCTCGGTGCTGGTGGATGGTGACGGCGGCTTCTCTACTACCACCGTCTCGGCGATCGTGCGCGTCAACGAGGCGAGGCTGCCTGTAGTGATCTGCTCGGGGCGCAACCGCATCCAACTCGCCGAGGTAGCACGGCTTCTCGGATGGCGCGGCTTCATCGCCGAGCTGGGCTGTGTCATCGTCCCCGACCGCGGAGCGGACCCGATCTACAACACGGGCGACTGGCCGGATGACGCGCTCCTCCCCGACGAGACCCCCTTTGCTGCAATCGCGCGCGTCGGGGCGCTTGATGTCTTGCGCGCTGCCTTCCCCGGCAGACTCGAGGACCACGCGCCGCACCACCTCAACCGTGAGGCGACCTACGTATTGCGCGGCAACGTGGACGCGCCGTCGTGCGCGACGAACTGGCCGCACTCGAGCTGCCCGTGCAACTCGTTGACAACGGAATCATCCACCCGCCGCACACGACGCTCGTCGACATCGACGAGATCCATGCGTACCACCTGGCGCCTGCCGGCGTTTCGAAAACCGTGGCCGTCGCGCAGGACCTGTCCCGCCGAGGACTAGCGCGTGCCGATGCCCTCGCGATCGGTGATTCGGCGACCGATGTCGAGATGGCCGACACGGTTGGATTGATGGCGCTCGTGGGCAACGCGCTTGACGATCCGCGAGTCCTCGACGCAGTCGCGGGACGTCCGAACGTCACCGCAGTAGCGGGCTTGCGAGGCGACGGCTGGGCGGAGTTCGCCAGCGCCTGGCTTGCCGCACGAGCGTAGCGAATCAGGCACGCCCTTCTACCGGCGACCCGACTCTACTTCACCCGCAGCTCGTAGCGACGCGACGCAAACCGCACGAGCCGCCCCTCGGCCTTGCGACGTGCAACCGCAGCAACAGCCGAGCGTTCGAGCAGTCTGGCCTCCACGGGGTCTCTCGGCCTGCGCCGTTTGCGATCCTTCGTACCGGCAAGCTGAGCCATGAGCCGGGTACGCACGCGCTGGGACGCACGCCACTGCTCGAGATCGACCGTACGTCCCATCACGCCCCCTCACGCAGTTCGCGAAGCTTGTCGGCAACGCTGGCCTTCAGTGCGGTGCGCTCGAGATACTCCTCATCGATCTCATCGGCGACGCTCAGGAGTACTCCAGCCCACAGACATGACTCTGGATCGTCCCAGAAGACGCATGCCGAGAGCCGGTCGACGATGAGATCTTCGATCCCCAGCACATAGGCGGTGAGTCCGCGTACGGTCACGCCGACCACATGCGCCGAGGCATCGGGATCGAGTTGACCGCCGGGCACCTCGACGACCAGGTTGAGATCCACGTCGTACCAGTGCCGACCTTCCCGTTCGAATCCCCACGAGTCGAGGACCATGGCTATCGGTTCCGAGGAGCCCGCCAGATCGATGTCGACGGTAGGGTAGTCGCCCGCGGTGTAGTACTGCACCGCATGGCCCCCGACGACCACGGGTGCGCGCCACCCCAATGCGGACACGCCCTTGCCGAGCAGCGCGACGAAGAGCATCCGCCGCACAAGTGGGTCCGACACCTCCGCCAGAAGCGCATCGAGCTCCGCGCGCTGGGGAACTGCACCCGGTTCTGCCGCGAAATCCGGCTGCACCGAGATCGGCTCGAGCGGGTAGGGGCCCGGAGTGGTGTCGTTTCTGGCGACCGTCGACGCGGCGGGCTCGCCAAGCCACGCGCGCAAGTCGCTTTCTCGCACACGCCACAGCCGCCCGATCTTTATCGCCGGCAGTTCACCACCCCGCACGCGGTTATAGATCGTGCGCTCACTCACGCCCAGATAGGACGCAACGCGCGAGATATCCCAGAGCTCATCCATGAGGCAATGATAGCATTCTATAGGAATCTATAGGAAATGCGCCGCTCCCGGGTTTGAGGTGATCTGATGGCACCGGGCTGATCCATTGCGCACAGCACCTGCTGATTCGAACGGCCTAGAAGCCCTATCTACGACACGGCGGCTCACCGTCCGCATCGCCCACCGGTTTGCGTTCGCCCTGCCCAAAGGCCTACAATCGTCGGTGCCCGTGTCGGAGACGAGCGGGCGTTGACAACACGAAAACCGTAGCCTTTTGTCCGTTAAGGTGCGGCTCCTGTTCGAACACAGGCCACTGCCCGGAAATGTCGAGAGACGCCAATGGGTATAACAGCCTTCCCCGGCTTAAGGGGACGGCTAATGTGGCTGGGACGTCGATTTCGTCGATCGCCCTACGTCGTGCAGTGCCAAAACCTCAGACGAGGGACGAAAGCCGTCACCGGATGCGCAGACGCGCAATCCGATGTTCTTTGGCGTGCACGCTCTCTTTGCCCCTCGTCGATATCCGGACGCAGGGGCTTTTTCGTGTCGTCTTGCACTGTAGACGTGAGAAATGGGACCGAGTGAGACCCTCAAGTCCATAGGCCCTGGCTCCCTTACTGCAAGGGGCCTGGGGCCTCAAGCAGGGAGCAACTATGATCTACCTGTCCCAGATGCTGGGCAAGCCGGTTGAAGACGCCAACGGCGAAGAAATCGGCACGATAAACGACATCGCCATCGCGACGCGTGAGGTCTTCCCCCGTGTGACATCCCTGGCGTTCCTCGGCCCTGACAAGACGCCGTTCATGCTGTCGTGGCGCAAGTTCGTAGACGACTTCGACGGCGAGCGGATCGCGCTCAACGTCGCAGCCAAAGACATCCGCTTCAGCTACCTGCAGCCCGATGAGGTTCTCCTCCACCGCGACCTGCTCAACAAGCAAATCGTCGATACCCACGGCATGAAGGTCGTGCGCGTCAACGACCTCAAGCTCTCCGAATCCAAGAACCAGATGCGGTTGCTGGGAGCAGAGGTCGGACTGCGCGGCATTCTGCGTGGCATCCACCCGTTGCTCGAGCGCACGGCCGCGGGCTTCGCGCACGTGGTGGGCCGAGAGCTCGGCGAGAACCTTATCGCCTGGAACTACATGGACCTGCTCGACCGCGACCTGTCGCACGTGCAGCTCTCAGTGAGCCACAAGCGTCTGCACGAGCTGCACCCTGCCGACGTGGCCGACATCCTCGAGAAGCTCTCGGCGACCCAGCGCGGGCGCGTCTTCGAGCATCTCGACAACGTTCAGGCAGCCGAAGCGATCTCCGAACTCGAAGACGAGTTCCAGGCCGACGTCATCGACGACCTGGGGGCGCAGCGTGCGTCCGACATCCTCGGCTTGATGGATCCCGACGACGCCGCCGACGTCATCGGCGACCTGTCGTATGACAAGGCCGAGCGACTCCTGCGCCTGATGGGCGTTCAGGAATCGGGAATGATTCGTCAGCTCCTCGGCTACAAAGAGAACACTGCCGGCGGCATCATGACGCCCGAGGTCACGACGGTGACCGAAGACATGACCGTCAGTCAGGTCATCGAGTTCCTGCGCTCCGAAGCCTCCGAGCACGAGAGCATCTACTACATCTACGTGATCGAGGAAGATCGTCGCCTCGCCGGTGTCATCTCCTTGCGAGACCTGATCATGTCCGCCCCGGGCACACGCGTCGAGGAGTTCCTCAACCGCGATGTCATCAAGGTGTTGGCCGATGAAGATCAAGAAGACGTCGCCGAGACCATGAGCAAGTACGACCTGCTCGCTATCCCGGTGGTCGACGAGACCGATCAGCTGCTGGGTATTGTGACCATTGACGACGCGCTCGATGTCTTGGAGGAGGAATCTGCCGAGGACCTCGCGATCGCGACCGGCAGCGTGCGCCAGTGGGAGAAAGGCGCCATCAGCTGGCTGGGGCGCAAGAGCAGCTGGCTCATCGTGTGGGTCGTGCTCGGTGCCGGTGCCGCGCTCGTGTTGAGCCTGTTCCAGGAGCGTCTCACCGCGTTCACCTCGGCGGTGTTGTTCTTGCCCCTGGTGATCCGAATGTCCGAAGACATCTCCTCTCACTCGCTCGCAGTGCTCATCGACGCGGGAAGCCAAGACGAACGGCCCGGCTTCTGGCGACAGCTCGCGATCGACACCGCAGTCGGAGCCGTCCTTGGCATCGTCAGCGGACTTCTCGCTTTCGGGATGCTCGAAGCGTTCGGCGCCTCGCTCGCCGACGGCGCCGCGATCGGCCTCGCTGTCGCGCTCACCGTGCTGCTTATGGCAGCGGCCGGCGCCATCGTCCCCTACCTGGCGCTCAAGCCGGATGGTAGCGGTTGGCGTGCGCCTTCGGCGCTGGTCTCAACCGGTATCGCGGCACTTGGCATGACGGTCTACCTGGTGCTCGCCTTGGCCTTCTACGACATGGCATTGCTGGCGAGCTGAGCGCGTGACCCGCGAAGCAAAGACAAGCAGCAAGCCCGGAAAGGGTCGGCTCGTCGGGCTGATCGCTCTCCTCGGCGTGATCGGGCCCGGTATCGTAGCGGCCTCTGCCGGCAACGACGCAGGCGGCATCTCCACCTACTCGGTCGCGGGCGCGAAGTACGGCTACATGACGTTGTGGGCCATGCTCGCGATGACCCCCTCGTTCGCAATGGTGCAGGAAATGGCCGGCCGCATGGGTGCGGTCACCGGCAAAGGCTTCTCGGCACTGATACGCGAGCGCTTCGGCGTGCGGCTCACGTTCCTCGCCATGTTGCTGCTACTCGCGAGCACAGCTTCGACCACGGTCGCCGAGTTCGCGGGTATCGCTGCGGCGCTCGAGCTGTTCAACATCTCGCGCTTCGTGGCCGTGCCCGCCGCGGCGGCAATGGTGTGGCTACTCGTTGTGCGCGGCAGCTATCGCAACGTCGAGAAGGTGCTGCTGGGCCTCTCGCTCGTCTTCGTCGCCTACATCGCTTCGGCGCTGATGGCACAGCCCGACTGGGGCCAGGTCGCCCAGGGATTCGTCGTGCCGCACGTCGAGTTCGACCCCGTTTTCCTCGCTCTGATCATAGGGATGACCGGTACGACCATCGCGCCGTGGATGCAATTCCTGGTGCAAAGCAACATCGTGGACAAGGGCACCTCGGCAGGCGAATGGAAGCTCGCACGCTGGGACGTCATCATCGGCGCCGTGGTCGCAAACGTGATCGCATGCGCGATCATCATCACCACCGCGGCCGTACTCCATCCGGCAGGCGTGGAGATCACGAGCGCCGCACAGGCCGCAGCCGCGCTCGAACCGCTCGTAGGCGGCTATGCCCAGACGCTCTTCGCGGTCGGGCTGCTCGCCGCCTCGACCCTCTCGGCCGCTGTGCTGCCTCTCACCGCTGCCTATGCGATCTGCGAAGCGTTCGGCTGGGAGGCGGGCCTTGATCGCTCCTGGTCCGAGGCTCCCATCTTCAACGGCATCTACACCTTCGTGATCGTGGTCGGCGCCTCGGTGATCCTATTGCCGGGTCTCAACCTGATCGCCATCATGCTGGTATCACAGGTAGTGAACGGCGTGTTGCTGCCCTTCCTTATGCTGTTCATGATCAAGATCGTGAACGATCGGCGCATCATGGGACGCCACACAAACGGACCGCTATACAACTTCTTCTCGTGGACCACCGTGCTGATCGTCATCGGCCTCACGGTTGCCGTGCTGGCAATGACCGCGCTCGGATGGAGCTAGCTGATGACTGCCGAGGACAAACGCCGCATCCGCGAACGTGCCCGAGCGGCGCGCCAGGGGCTTCCCCCGGAAGAGCGCGCGGCGCTCTCGCATGCTGCATGCGAGCGGCTACTGAAGCTGCCTCGCACCTTCGACGCTCGCATCGTGCTCGCGTACGTGGCCTCGCCTGAAGAGCTGAATCCGCTCCATGCAGTCATCGAGCTCGAGAAGCGCGGCGCTCGCATCGTCATGCCACGCATCACCGGCCCCGGAATGCTCTCGCTCCACTACTGCGATGCCGCGCAGCTCGACCCCACCTCACAAGACGCGACAAGCACCCTCGAGGAGGGTCCTTTCGGCATCAGGCAGCCCTGCGCGAACTCCGAAAGCATCGCGCCGGACCAGGTCGACCTGGTCATCGTGCCCGGAATAGCGTTCGATCCCTGTGGCCGAAGAGTGGGGTACGGAGGCGGCTACTACGATCGGTTGCTTCCCCGCATGCGGCAAGCCACCCTCATAGGCATCGCATTCGACGGCCAGATTACAGACAGAGTGCCCGAGGAGCCACATGACGCGCCCGTGAGTGTCGTGGTGACACCATCTCGCACACTCCGGGCAACATGATCGCACCAAAGCGCGACTACTCGGCGGGAAACATCTCGTCGAGCGTGACGAACGTGTAGCCTCGCGACTTCAGCTCCCGGATGATCGTCGTGAGCGCTTTGACTGTCACCGTCCGATCACCCCCGCCGTCGTGGAGCAGCACGATGGAACCGGGACGCGTCGCATCGATCACGTTGCGTGCGAGCATGACGGGAGACTTCGCCCGATAGTCTTGGGGGTCAACCGTCCACTTCACGAGGCGGACCTTCGATGCGCGCGTCTGCGCCCATACAGGAGGACTCACAACGCCGCCCGCAGGCCGGTACCAGGTCGGTCTCACGCCGATCGTCTTCTCGATCTCGTCCTGGGCGTTCTCGATCTCCGAGCGCACGACTTCGGGCGAAGCGTTGCTCAGGTAGACATGACTGAGTGAGTGGTTGCCAACGAGATGCCCTTCCTCGGCCACCCGCACCGCCATCGCGCGGTTGCGCCGGACCTGCTTGCCAAGCATGAAGAAGGTGGCTTTGACGTCTTCGCGCTCCAGAATCTCGAGCACCTGCTGCGTGTGAAGCGGCCACGGCCCGTCGTCGAACGTCAATGCTACGAGATTGCCCGCCGGGCTGGCTGTCGGCTCATAGTTGCGCAGCACCATAGGCTCGGCCTCGACCAGGATCACGTGCTCCAACTCGAGACCCGAGATGGCTCCGCACCTCACCTCTTGTACGCCGGCCGATCCGGGACTCTCCAGTGCGACCAGCGGCCCTTCTCCCACGCTCTTCACCGGTATCGGGATGACCGCCTGGGTGGTTAGCACGCTCTCGGTGACATCGCGTCCGGCAACGCCGATGAGCTCGTCTCCGGATTTCAGGCGTGTGGAGCTGTGGACGGGAAGACCGTTGAGCATTATGGTCCCCGGCTCGCCGCCGCCATAGACCACGACACCCCCCGCGACGTTGAGCACATTGCCCGCGCCCGCATCCATCAGACCCTGGTCGATCGCGTCTTCGACGGTCATGCCCAGAGTCAACTGAGTCTCGTTGCCGTTCACGTTCACGTCGATCTGGCCGAAGATCGGCAAGCCAATCGCCATGATTGCAGCAGCAACAAGAGCGGCCAGCGAAAGGTACACCGTCGGGTGTTTGTGCTGAGGCGCTCCAGTGACGTGGTACGAGGACATGTGGCTACCCGTGCGAGATGCGTGCCACGTGCGCTCCGGTGAGCTCTACCAGGCGCTCCCGCGCCATCCTCACCATGGACTGCGGAGTCCCGGCCGCCGGGTAGACCACCGAGAATCGCTCCAGCGAATCGTCGAGAAGCACCGGTAGGTCGCCAGGCAGATCGAACGGAGACACACCGCCGATCGCATAGCCGGTTGCCTCGCGGACGGTGTCGCTGTCGGCAAGACTCGCGGACTCACCACCGAGTTCCGAGGCGATCGCGTCGGAATCACCTCGGCGATCACCGGCCACAAGTACAACGGCTGGACGCCCGTCGACTGCGAACACAAGCGACTTCACGATCTGGCCGAGCTCGCAGCCAGCGGCGTCGGCCGCCATCTGTGCCGTCTTGGTGGATTGTTCGAAGACGAGAATGCCTTCTGCGAGCCCGTGTTGTTCGAGATAGCCCTTGACGCGCTCGGCCGAGCCTGCCCGCCGAGGAGCCGGAGTAGAGAGTTCTGACACGGTCGAACGTCACCTCACTTGATCAACGTCGACGGAACGCGCTGCGGACGTGCCAGGGGGATCCTCAGCGCCTGAAGCGCCGCTTCGATGTTCTCGGTCCACGTCGCCAGTGTACGGAGATCGAGCCGGAGCAGCGGATAGTCCGGGTGCGGCCTTTGGACGGTGAACCCGTTGCGCAGCAGGAACTCGACTCCCACGACAGGTTCCACGCTCACGTCTCGTCGAGCCGCAGATGCGTAGGCCTCCACGTGCTTGACCCCCCGCAGGTACAGATCTCTCAACGCCGCCCGGAGCAGCAGGCTCCCGAGCCCGTGCTGCCTGGCGTCGTCGCGGATGTGAAGGCACGCGATCAGAACGGCGTTGTCGTCAGGCGGCCCGGCTGCAAATTGCCGCGACTGCGGCAAGTAGACCGGCGGAGCGTACATGATGAAGCCCAGCACCTCGTCGTCCTCGCACGCAACGCGACCGCACTCGCCCCACTCGTCGCGCACCGTTTCGTACCAGTCGCGCAGCAGCTGTTCGTCGCATGCCGAGCCGCACCGCTTCTCAAGCGGCGTGCCCGTCTGCCAAAAGACGCAGCCCGCGCACTCGCACGGCAACGACGCGAGCGCGGTTGAGTCGAGTGGTCGTAGTCTGCGCGCCATGGCTCCTCGTGGTGGCATCTATAAGACGGCAAGGTACATCGCTCAGTATAGGGGCGGACAGGGGCTTTCGTAAGGCGCTCTGCCGAGAAGTCGCGCACCCGATCTGTCAGTCGTCGTCGGAGCGCGCACCTTCCTTGAAAGCGTCCTTGAACTCGCCCCAGCCCTTCTTGGCGCGCTTCGCCGTCTTGCTCTTCTTGACAGCCTTCGCCACCGTCACCGTGGCCTTGATCGCACCGTCGCCGGCCTGCGCCGCCGCATACTTCGCGACAGCAGCTCCCTTTCCGGCCTGTGCCGCCAGCCCACCACTCGCGGACATGTCGTCGACCGCATTCTCGACACGGATCACTGCTCCGTCGAAACCGATGATGTGTTCGGCCTCGACCGTGTAGCGCCCGATCGCGATATCGGCTGTTGCACCGTCACTCACCTTGATGTTTCGTACGGCGCCCGTCTTGTCGAAGACAATGTTGACGACCTGGCCCATGACGGTGCCCGACGTTGTCCAAACGTCGTGGTAGCTCCAGATCACGGTGTCGTCCCATGAAAACCCGAGACGCCTCTCGGCCGAAGCACCGCTCGCAGCTTTGGGCTCGACAAGATCGACATGATCCTTGTGAATCTCGAGCGCATCGAGCGCGAAGTATTGGGGCTTGCGCTCGACCACGTAGCCAAGCGCACGCGGGCGTATCTCTATCCCCACTGCACGCATCTCATCGGGATGGAACAGCACGAAGTTGATGGTGCCGAGGACTTTGCCCTTGGGATCGATCACGCGAAGGTCTGTCAGATCCGAGACCGAGGGCATTACTCCGATTTCCCTCCTTGGGACGTGCGAACGAAAACGGGCCGGTCCGCATCACGGACCGACCCGGCAGTGACACCTAGAATCAAGAGTCTACACCTCGGTTGCTGCTTCGGCGGCGTCTTCGCCCTTCTTCGCTTTGTCGGCGACCGAATCCAGCGTCTCCTGCGCCTTCTTCTCCGCAGCTTCAATGCCCGACTTCGTGGCGCCGGCGGCCTTGCCAACGGCTTCCTTCGCACTCGGGATGACCTCGGCGACCTTGTCCTTAGCACCCTCGGACGCCTTGTCGACCTGCTCCTTGAGGCGACCGCGTGCATCATCGATCTTGGCTTTGAGCTGCTCGGACGTCTCGCTCACGGTCTCCCGTCCGGTGGAGTACACCTCGCCGACCTTCGCGGTTCCCGTCTCATAGATCTCGGTCGCCTTGGTCACGCCGGTGTCGTAGAGCTCCCTGCCTTCGTTCCAGTATTTGTCGGCAGCATCCGCAAGGATCTCGCGGTTCTCCTTGCCCGAACGCGGGGAGAACAGCAGGCCCAGGACGGCGCCAACAATTCCGCCCAGTAGGAACGCGCCGAGCACACCACCACCACGCCTGTTGTCATACATTTCGGTGCACCTCCGTCATCGTGAAACGGTCTGTCTTCATTTCATGCGCCGAGAACACCCTCACTCGGCGTGTACAACTTATGTACCCGATTGAAGAGTCCAACTCCATGCGAATTGCCGAGAACGTGCCTCGGCATCACGGTGCCTACACCCCTACCGCTACACGCGACGAGCCAACGCCGCGCGTACCACTCGTTCTACCACATCCTGGAATGACATGCCTTCCGCCTCGGCGGCCATCGGCAGGAGCGAAGTCTCCGTCATACCCGGCGAGGTGTTGCACTCAAGCACGTAGGGTGTGCCGTCATCGGCGAGCACCATGTCGACGCGCGAGACATCCCGGCACCCCAACAGCTCGTGCACCTCGGCGGCCAGCGCGCTCACACGCCCGTGTAACCTCGGCGTCCACACGCGCGGGCACGTAGTAGTCGGTCTCGCCCGCCGTGTACATCGCGTTGAAGTCGAACAATCCGCCCTTCGCCTCGATCTCCACAGCGGGAAACGTCTCCGGACCGCTCGCGCTGTCGATCACCGAGATGGCGAGCTCGCGCCCGTCGATCCACTTCTCAACCAGCGCTGCGTCGCCGTAGCTCAGCGCATTGAGCAGCGCCTCGGCAAGCTCGTCGGCTGACTCGACCTTGGTCAGCCCCAGCGCAGAACCCTGCTTCGAGGGCTTGACGGCGACCGGGAACCCGCCGACTTTCTCCGGGACGAGATCGAGTGCCGTGGCCGCCCCCATCTCCTTGAACGCATCGGCAGTCAGCGTGATCCACGCCGGTGTCGGGATGCCCGCACTCGCGAACAGACACTTCGCGACCGACTTGTCCCACGCCATGGTGGACGCGACGACGCCCGGTCCCGTGTATGCAATGCCGAGAAACTCCAGCAGCTCCTGGATCGTTCCGTCCTCGCCGTACTTGCCGTGTAGCGCGATGTAGGCGCAATCGGGTCGCTCCGCACGAAGCGTGTCGACCAAATCCGCAGTCACGTCGAGGGCAAGCACCTTGTATCCGAGAGTTGTGAGCGCATCGGTCACGCGCTTGCCGCTCGCGAGCGAGACCTCGCGCTCGAGCGAACGTCCGCCCATGAGAACGGCGATCTTCTCCTTGCTCATGCAGCCCCCTCTCGCGCAGGCAGCGCGCCTGCGGCGATGAATGCACGGTAGAGTTCGAGACGGTCTTCGAGGACTTCGGCCAACCGCATGATCCCCTCTCGGATGGCCTCCGGCTCAGCGTAGCAGAAGGCCAGACGCATGCAGTTGCGTCCGCGTCCGTCCGGGAAGAATCCGTCGCCGGGGACGTAGGTGACGCCACGCTCGACCGCCTCGGCAAGCATCGCCTTGGTGTCCACGAACGGCGGCAGCTCGACCCACACGAAGAAGCCGCCCTCCGGTCGCGTGTAGTGCGCCTCGGCCGGAAAATGCTCCTCGATCGCTTCGAGCATCGCGTCGCGACGCTCGGCATAGGTGCGCGCGAGCCCCTGCAGCGTCCGGCGCCAGCGCGTGCCGTTGAAGTAGTGCTCCGCCGTGACCTGGGCGAACGCGGAACCGCACAGATCGGCACCTTGCTTCACGAGCAGGATCTTCGCGCGAATCGGTGCCGGCGCACTCACCCACCCAAGCCGCAGGCCCGGAGCGAAGATCTTCGAAAACGTCCCCACGTAGATGACCTCGTCGTCCGAGGCGCGCAGCGGCTTGAGATGCCCGCCTTCGAAGCGGAGCCGCCCGTACGGGTCGTCCTCGACGACCGGGATATCGTACTCGCGTGCCAGCTCGAGCAGGCGCCGGCGGCGCTCGGCCGACATCGTCACGCCGCCCGGGTTCTGGAAGTTCGGGATCGTGTAGATGAACTTCGCGCCTTGCGGCCCGAGCTCGCGCAGCGTCTGCTCGAGCAGATCCATGCGCATGCCGTGCTCGTCCATGGCGATGCAGCGGATGTCGGGCTGGTAGGCCGCTGAACGCCTGGAGGGCGCCGACGTACGTCGGGCCCTCGGCGATTATCACGTCACCGGGATCGATGAACGTCTTGGCGAGCAGATCGAGCGCCTGCTGCGCGCCTGCCGTCACGATGATGTCGTCCGGCAACAGGCGCACGCCGATCTCGGCCATCAACTCGGCGATGATCGTACGCAACTCCACGCGGCCCTCGCTCGAGCCGTACTGCAAGGCCGCCGCTCCCTCGTTCACGATTGCGTCGTATGCGGCCTGTGCGGCGTCCTTCGCCGGAACCTTGCGCACCTCGGGCATGCCGCCCGAGAGGCTGATCATGTCGGCCCGGCTTGCAGCTGCGAACAAATCGCGCACCGCGCTCGAGCGCACCGCGCCCAAGCGCTCGGCGTACCGGCCTGTCCCATCGGTCGAACACGACTCGTGCGGTACCCATCGCCCTCACTCCCGTCTGCCCCGGAGCCCTCACCCCGGTGGCGGCGTCGGAGAAACAAAACGACCCCTGTCGCCGATAGGGCGAGGGGTCAGTCGCGGTACCACCTATCTTCGCTCTGCGCTGCGCACTCGTACGCGCCGCTTCGAGCCTCATTTGCCGGGATACCGGTCCGGCACCGATCCGCTTCCGGCTACGCCTGCGCGTCGCCCTGGCGGACAGACTTCGGAGGGGTGGCTGGGCCGACTGCGCCCTCTTCCCTCACGTCCTGGGTGTCACTGTGCAGTCCCCGCATCGCTCGCGAGGTGTGCCGAGAAGGTTATCACCGCGCGTGAGAGCAGGTCAAACGGCGTTGACATGATGTTGCCGAGAAGGGCGTTGCGGGCTTCGCCTGCGGTGACCCTAGAGCGATGACAGGTCGAACTCCTCGGCGAAGGGGTTGATGAATCGCACGCCCTCGAGCTCTTGACCGTCGGTGAAATCCTCCGAGAGCACGACCGGGATGTCGTTCACCCGCGCCACCGCCCAGATCTGTGCATCGTAGTAGGAGAGCTGGTAGCGCGCCGCGCCCCTGATAGCTTCGAGGATGACATCGGTGTCGGTCGTGGCGACGTGGAACGCTCGAGCAAACCGACGCACCTGTCCTGCCACCGACTCTGCGTCCCAGACGTGGGCAAACTTGTGTGTCATCACGCTGCAGTACTCGCCGAGGACCTGGGTGCTCACAGCTGCCGAGCCGGGTGCGCGGCGCACGTGCTTCAGCAGCTCGATCGCGCGTGCTCTGCGCTCCGGTTCGTCGATGTCGTAGGCATACACGAGCACGTTCGTGTCCAGCAGGATGCTAGCGCTCATGTATCTCCTCGCGGGTCCACTTTCGCCCTCCGCTGCCCACGCCGAGCTCCGCAGCGCGGTCCATCGCCTCGAACATCTCGTCCCACGCCCGCTCGCGCACAACATCGGCGGGCGACTCGTGTAGATAGTGGTCGATCGCTTCGCGCACGAGCGCGGACTGCGACACGCCCATGACGCGTGCTCGCGCCGCGAGCTCTCGCTCGAGTTCGGGTTCCAGAACGATCTGCTTTCGCACCATGCGTGACATCTTGGCGTGTCCTCGCAAACCGGGTCTGACTGCGGTCCTACCCTGCAGCGCACGGTTGCTGCTCACGGGCGGGGCTTACACACCTATCTTACACACCGCCCCCGCAATCCGCCACCAGCGCGCACAGCTCGCGGGCGCCCTCGCGTACCGCCGACTCGGCGAGCGCGCGATCCTCGAAACCGCTGTCGGGGTCGGCGTACGCGAGCGAGACGCGGAACACGCCCCGCCCATCCCTGCGAAAATCCCACCGCGTCTCGCCGCGCAGAGCGCGGGGCGCGCCCGCGAGCACCATGCGCTCCAGCGCGACGTGCTCGAGCAGGTGCGGCAACTCGGTGTCGGCAAGCTCAGCCTCGATACCGTGAGCGGATCCGCACTCGCAGCGATGGCGCCGGAGCCCAGGAAAGCGCTTGAGCACCGCCGTCGCCAGACCGGGCACGGCCGAGGTGCGCATCAAAGAAGGATCCGCCACCCGCACGAGTGCTTCAATGCGGTCGCCGAGGTCAGTTATGCCGTCGACCCTCAGCAGCGGGTCGCTAGAACTCGCGGCCACCGGCGGCTCTGCTGCCCAGGTAGTACGCGAGCGAGACCACAGCCACAAGCGCGACGGCACCGATGATCAGCACCTTGGTTGCCTCGGCTTCGGTGACCTTCTTGACCTCGGAGACCGCCAGATCGCGGACCTCCTCGGCATGATGGCGTACGTCGTTGACGGTCAGCTTTTTGGGCGTCATTTCTGCGTCGTCCTTATCCGGAAGTAGAGAGCCACCGTGGCCAAGATCACTTGCACGCCGCCGATCATCAGCAAAGCGCCCGGCCAGGTCAACCACTCGGCCAGCCACAGTATCGATGCGATCGAGACCATGAGAAGGCCGGCCATGATCAGTCCGGATGCTGCCAAACCGAAGAAGAGCGTGAACCCGAGCGCCTGCAGCGGCAGGACGATCTTGTCCTTCATGACAGCCTCGGCCTCTTGCCTCAGCCAGTCGACGATTGTCTGGAGAAGATCGGCTACCGCATCGATGACCGTGCGCTCATCGGTCGACTGCGAGGCAATCGGTGGCTTGGGAACCTCGGCGGAAGCAGCTGTGCTCTCGTCATCTTCGGTCATGAAGCGCACCTCCGTGGAGGGAGTCGGTTGTATCAAACACCTAAACACCGAACACTACGAAGATACCCCAAACAGACGCAGACACCGGCCCTCTTTCGAAAGACCGGTGCCGTTGTTTCGTACTTGTGCGGTCCATGTTCCCCGCATGCTTGTGCCCTTCGGCCTACCGCGTCTACCTGCCGAGGATCCGGTACTTGACGGTGCCGACGCCTCCAAAGCCAAGAGCGGTTGCGGTACCCGGTCCCAGATCGAACGTCCGACCACCCGCGTAGGGACCCCGGTCGTTGACCACAGCCGTGCACGTGTGACCGTTGTACTCGAACTGAATCTGCGTACCGAATGGAAGCGAGCGATGGGCGACGTTCATCATGCCTTGCGTGAGCACCGCACCGCTTGCTGTCTTCCTGCCGTAGAAGCCGGGCCCGTACCACGACACCCGTGCCGTGCTCCAACCGCCGGACGAGGCGGTCGAACGGCTCACTGTCGATGCCCCGGAACGCGACCGTGCGAGAGAGTTGGGCACCGGCGCTTGTGCGCGAACGGCGGCCCTGGTCATGGTGCGAGGATGCTCGGTAGCCTCAACCGCTATCTTGTCGTCGACGCCGACTGTTGCGGCGTCCACGGGAGCTATCGTTCGCTCACCTATGCCGAGCGTTCCTTCCGCCGTCACCTGCGGAGCGGCGCTAGCCCTCATCTTGACCGCCAGCACCAAACCCGAGGATCCCTCCGGCGACTGCAGCAGCAACGCCGATCGTGGTGATCCCGAACAATGCGCGTCTCATGTACGTGCCGGTAGACACATAGACCTCCGTGTCAGGGGACATGTCAGACGACAGCCGGTGAGGCACAGGGATATCCCTGGATACCTGCATGCGAGAGAGATGAAGGAGTGGTGCCAAGAGATGCTTCGTCGCAGCCCGGCGAGACCGGCATAGCCGTCGTCTCAAGCCGAAAAGAAAGCGAGTATGCTGTTCGGCTACGGACCTGGCCTTGCTCGTTCTCGGGTCGCCATTAGCCCCTCGGGGCGAGCCGATCCGATCCGACCGGATACATGCGTTGGCGCAAACCCGGACCGGTCCGGCGCAGCCGTTCCGGTCGTTCTTGACGGCCGCTGCCCAGGTAGCGCTCTTTCAACAACACAAGGCCGGAGTATAGCAAAGTACGGCCTGGTTACCAAATTCTGGTGCGAACATGTGTTCGCATGTTGCTCCGGCCCTCGCGACTACGGCGTTGCCGTGGTCTCCACCGCCGGGCCCGCAAGCTCGCCGAGAACGCGTCCCAACTCGTCGATGAGTCGCCCGTACTCGGCCCAGTCCCCATCTCGCTGAGCCTGAACGGCAGCGCGGTAGAGCCGTGCGGCCTCCTCGGCCGTCGCTGCGGTGCTCGCACCGCCGTCGACCGGCTCACTATCCCCTTCGTTGGCATCTGGAGGCGCCTGCTCGCCAAACACCTGCAGCAGTGCGGTCTGAAGGTCCGGCGCCATCTCGACCTTATCGGCGTAGACCACGAGCACCCGTGTCAGCTGGGGAATCGCTGCCTGCTCCGCTTGCAGATACAACGGTTGGATGTAGACGATCGAATCCCTGAGCGGAATGACCAGCATGTTGCCGAAGATCACCTGGCTGCCACGCTGACTCCACAGCGTGAGCTGTGGCGAAATGCTCTCATCCTGGTTGATTCGGGCGCTCACCTGTTCGGGGCCGAGAATCACCTTCTGCTTCGGGAACTGGTAGACGACTCGCTTCCCGTACTCTTTGGGGTCGGACTTGGCCGCCATCCACCCGATCATGTTGTCCCGGTTCCTCGGAGTGAACGGGATGATCATCTGGAAGTCCTCGGCAGGCTCACCCGGAAGCGTCATGAGCACGTAGAACGGCTCCATCGCCCCGGCTTCAGTATTCTCGCCGGGCAACCACCACGAGTCTTCCTTGTTATAGAAGACGTTCGGATCGGTCATGTGGTAGTTCTTGTAGACCTCCGCCTGGGTGCGGAACAGCCCTTCCGGATAGCGGAAGTGCGCTGCGATCTCGTCGGGTATCTCGGAAGCGTCAGTGATGAGTCCGGGGAAGACCTCGCCCCACGCCTTGAGCACCGGGTCTTCAGAATCGAATGCGTAGATCGTCGTCGTGCCATCGTAGGCATCAACCGTGATCTTGACCGAGTTTCGCATGTAGCTCGTGCCGAAGAACGGCTGAGAATACGGGTAGTGGTCCGACCACGTGTATCCGTCAATGATCCAGACGATGCGTCCGTCAACCAACACAGGGTACGGATCGCCATCCTGCCAGATCCATGGTGCGAGCTTCGTGACACGCGCCGAGATGTCGCGATCGAACAGCACGCGACTCTCGGGCAGGATGTAGTTGCTGAACACGATTTGACTCGCACCGAAGCGCAGCGCGAATGCCACACGGCGGAAGAAGCCGCCGACCTCGACGCCCGCATCGCCGCTGTAGCTCGTGAATGCGTTCGTGTCGCCGACCGGATAGTCGAATTCCTCTATCTCATCGTTGGTGTTGACCACGATGTAGTCTTCCGTACGCTCGCCGAAGTAGATTGCCGGCTGAGTGATCGTGATATCGGCCGAAGACTCCGGCGGAATGTCTTTGATGATGAAGTCCGGCAGGCCACGCGTATCCGTCTCGTTGACCGGACTCATCGCGACGCCGTAGCCGTGGGTGTACACAAGGTGCTGGTTCACCCAGTTCTGTGCCTGTGAATCAAGCTGGTTCACGTCGAGCTCTCGTGCCGAAATCAACACCTGGCGCATGCGGCCATCGATCTCGTATCGGTCGATGTCGACATCCACGAAGTCGTAATAGGGCCGGATGATCTGCAGCTGTCGGTACGACTGCGTGACGATATTGGGATCCCAAAGCCGCACGTTGTCGATCGTGTCACCGTTGTCGATGACGTCTTGCGCCGTGAGGTCCTCGGCTGCCGGGAACTGACGTGTCTCGATCTCGTCGAGACCGAATGCCTTGCGTGTCGACAGAATGTTTCGCTCGATATAGGGCGCCTCGGCGGCCACTTCGTTGGGCACGACACGGAACTGCTGGATGAGCGCCGGGTAAACACTACCGACGAGCACCGAAGCGCCTATCCACACGCCCAACGCAATGATGGGCAGGCGCCATCCGCGGAACCTGATGTTGACGATGAGAACCACAGCCGACACCGCGGCGATAACGATCAGGATGCGCAACGCGGGCAGCTGGGCGTTCACGTCGGTGTACGACGCGCCCGTGACCTGCCCACGCGGCGAGAAGTTCAGCTCATAGATGTCGAGGTAGTAGTCGAATGCCTTGCTCGCAACGATCAGGCCGAGAAGCAACGACAGGTGCGCCTTCACGTGCGGAGCGAAGCCCTTGAAGCGAGCCGCAGGCTGAATGGCACCGTCAACGACCTGGATCAAGGCGGTGACCAGCACGGTGAAGACCAGAACAGTCGGGAGCCAATCCGCCACAATCCGCAGCGCCGGCAATGTGAATATGTAGAAACCGATGTCGCGCCCGAACTGGAGATCAGTGTCGCCGAATCGCACTCCGGCGAGTGCAAGCCGGAAGACGTCCCAGTTCTCGGACATGGCCGCGCCGACGAGAAATGCCACCGCCGCCGATCCCCACAAGATGATCCTATTCAGGAGTGGCCCGGCCTTCGCACGAAGATTGATGACGGCTTCTTCGAACTGCGGCGGCAAGTCACCCACCGAGGTCAGAACAGCGCGGGGCGCCATGCGCCGGGCGATCCTCATGTTCACGTAGAGCAGCAGGAACGTGACCACTCCGAACGCAAGACCGGTCGCGCCTCCACTCACAAGACGCGTCACGAACACCTCGCGTTGTCCCAAATCCTCAAACCACAGAAAGTCGGTGTAGAAAGTCGCGAACCACACGAGAACAGGCAGCGCGACGAAAGCGATTCCTGCGAATACCGCTATCCACCGCGCGCGAGTGTTACTTGACGGCATGAGTCACCTTCCGTGATTCGTCCCCTAGGTCATCTGCTGATGTACGTACCCGCTGAGCGCCTCTAGAGATAGTCCTCGACATGAATGTTGAGGCTATCTGCATCGATACATCGCAGAACTCCGATGTCGGCTGCGACCAGATCTACGTCTTTCGGGTCGATAATCGACCCGTTCTCATCGGCGATCACTCTCACGAGCGGTCGTAGCGGATCCGTCTCGCTTGGCCGTACGACAACGCCAGTGCACTTGTTCGTCAGCTCCACCACCGATCTTGGCGGATACACACCCATCATGCTGACGAACACGCGCGTGAGCGTTGAATCGAGCGCGCTCCCTGCGCTCTGTGCGAGAAGCGACATCGCCTCATCCTGGACTCGCGCTGCGCTGTAGGAGCGCCGCGAAGTCATCGCGTCGAACGCATCTGCAATTGCCACAATCCTGCTCGCCAGATGCTGTGGGCGTCTCGGATTGCGCTGCGGATATCCGGAGCCATCGTAGCGCATGTGGTGCTCGAGGATGATCACGAGTGCGGACTTGTCGAGCCCGGGAATCAGAGCCGCCTGCTCGGCTCCGTGCACCGGATGCTGGCGCACGAGAGCCCACTCATCGGCCGTCAGCTCACCGGGCTTGTTGAGAATCTCAACATCGACGGTCATCTTTCCGATGTCATGCAGGAGCGCGCCTACCCCGAGCGATGACAGGAACCGGTACTCGGACGAGATCGACGATGCCAGCGCAAGCGACAGGATCGCGACATTGGCACTGTGATAGAACGTGTACTCGTCGTAGTCTTTCAGGCCGGTGAGTTCGATCATCGCGTAGCGATTGGCGACCACGTTGTCGACGAGACTGCGGACCACACCCTTCACGCGCGAAGCCTTGATGACCTCGTTACGCCTGACGAGCGAGTCCAGCTCGCGCATGAGATCGAGCGCGCCGTCGTAGGACGCTTTGGCGGCCCCTTCGATATCCTCTTTGATGTCTGGCTTCTCAAAGACCTTCACTTCGCTTATCTGTACGTGAGGAAGCGTGGCCTCTTCCATCATGCGAGCCAGACCGCCAACCGTCTCGATCTCGCTCGAATCGGTCGAGAGCACGCCGATCGCACGTCCCAACTCCGCCGGCGTCACACCCCGAAGGATAGTGAGGCTACCGGCACCGATAGACGTCATGTCTCGGATCAGTTGGTCGAACAGGATGCTCTCCTCGGCAAGCAGCTTGTTGCCGAAGACAAGCTCGCCTTCGAAGAAGGCCAGTTCCACATCAACACCCTCGTTGTGGAATTTCGAGATTGACTCCATCAGTTCACGCACGCCGTCGGTTGTCGCCGGATGCTCCATCGGATAGAAGCGTGCCGTTCGACGCACCGCATACAGACGCGTGAGTAGTTCCCGTACGCGGCCGAGCTGCTTGCTCGAGTACGCTGTCGCTCCCTCCAGGTGATGCTCAGAGCTCAGTCCATCACTCACTGCCCAGCACCTCCCGAAGCCCTGATTGCGGCTATCGCATGCTCGGCCGCCGAGCGCAGCTCACGAACACGTGCGCCTCGCACGATGGCGCGCTTTCCCGCAATGTCCTCAAGCGCGGGCAGCGCTTCGATCGCCTCAAGACGCCCGAGCGCTTCGATCGCCTCGACCCGCGGGCCGGTATCTCGATTGCCGCGCCCCTCGCCCAAAGCGACCAGCCTCAACGCTCCGATCGCGCTCGTCACCTGCGTCACCCCGAGATAGCGCGCCGCAAGCTGTACGTTTTGTGCATCGTCATCGTCGAGCGCAGCAATCAGCATCTCGATTGCGAGCCGATCCTGCACTCCGGACAAGGCACGGATTGTCTCTCGGCGAACTCGAGCATCCGGATGACGCAGCGTCCGGCTAAGGAAGCTCACGATCTCGGGCTGCTTCGTCTTGCCGAGAATCGCAACGACATTGCGAACGAAGTACCAGCGCGGATCGGTCACCCGTTCGCCCAGTTCGGAAACGTACTCTCCTGCCATCGTCGAGATCGTATCCACCAAAGCTTTGCGAGCCGTCATGTCGGGCTCGTCTGCAAGAATCTCCAGAAGCGGCCCAACGGTCGCTTCGCCAAGCGCGCGAATCAGGCGCACACACGCCTCGTGTTCGGGCGTCTCAGGAGGGTACATCCGCATCGCTTTCGCCACGACAGAAAGCTCGTGGACCGTGCTCAGCTTCGAAAGTGCCGAGCGAATACGCTCGCGACGGTTGGCCGTCAGCTCGGCATCGAGCGACGTACGCACGAGCGTCTCGGCAGCGTCAGCCGCGACATCGTAGTCGCCTCGCTCGATCGTCAGTTCCAGGGTGTCTTCGAGCAGAGCCATCATCGACGAGAAGTTGGCACCGTGCGCGTCGACCGACACCAGCGTCACCAGAGCACCGACGACGTCTCCGTCGCTGATACCTCGTCGCGACTCCTCTTGCAAAGCCTGGAACCCGGAATCGTCCGCGAAACGGCTGCTTACGGCCCCGGGAGCCAAGTTGACCAGCTGGAGGATGGAATCGACCGGCTGCTCCTCCTCGGCCTCTCGACCGGTATCCATTATGCGAAGCGTGCTCGGCGCCACGACCTCGAGCACATCGGCGACGGTCGACTCATCCATGCCGGCAGTTCGCATCGCCGCCCCGGCTGCATTGACGACCGTCTCGCGCTCGGAAAGCGAAATCAGCGAGAGGTTTCGTATCGCGCGCGCCAAACCATCGACGGAAAGCGCATCGGGGGCAACACCCTCCACCAACCAGTGACATACATCGTCGATGTCCAGGTGCCTGACCACGGACGCCAGCTCGTTATCGGAGCGGGCCTCGGGCAACAAGCGTTCGGTCAGCAACCGCCGCCGAATGACCGGGTCGAGCTGTTCGATCGCTTCAGCGAGCGCATGGTAAGCGGCCGCACGGCTCTCTTTGTCGCTCAGGCCAATCGCCTTTGCCAGCTCGGCAAGCTTCAGGGCACGTAGCGCCGCTGCCGGATCGTCTCCTCGACCCACGAGAGTCTCATGAAGGTACGCCGTAAGCGCTTCGGTATCGCTGATTACTCGCACCAGCAACCGTTTGTCGCGCGGACGTCCCCCGATGGCCCCTTCAATCAGTTCGTCGATGAGTTGCGCATCCGGCGGCCACGTCTCGAAATCCTTCACTTCCGCCGAGGCCACATCCGAATCGACGATACGAGCTGCAGCTTGTTTGATGGTGATGCTGTCGATCCCGAGTTCCCACAGCCGATGCTCGAATCCACCCGCTGCTGCAATCTCTTGCGGACTGCTCTTGAGCACGCCGAGAAACGCGGTAAGGTGGCTCGCCTCAACTCCGGAGTGGAACCGCACATCGGCAAGACCGCGGTTGTACAACTCACGTGCAAACGACTCGAATGCCGCTTGGCCAGGGAACACAATAACGCCCGCGTATTCCAGACCGTCTTTCTGGACCGCGAATCGCACGTCGGGTCGATCCTGCAAGATGGAGTTGAGGACCTTGATGGTCTCGGCAGCGTTCTCTTTCGGTATGCTGCTCGCCGGCGGGTACAGGGTGACGGCTTTGAACGTGATGACCAGCTGCTTCACGAAGCGCTCGATCGCGGCCGGTACTCTCTGAGTCTCGCTGTCGCCCAACGTGAGCCTCCCCTCCCTGCCGGACAGGGGTGGCCCCTTGCCGTCAGCGTGATCCCATTATAGGTGCTCCGCGCGCATTTCTCCCCCTCTTCATGGCGAGCCGCAATGCTATCATCTCGCCGATGCCCGAAACCCAGCACACATCCGCGCGAGTCGTGCTCGCATCTGCCTCGCCGAGACGCCGACGGTTGCTGTCGTGGCTCGAACTCCCCTTCGACATCACGAGCGTGGAGACCCCCGAGGACCTGGACTCGCCTCTCGCTTCACACCCACAAGCACTCGCTTGCTCGCTTGCCGAGGAGAAGGCGCAGGCGGTACGCGACGAAGGCGCGTTCGATGACGCTGTCGTGCTGACCTTCGACACGATCGTCGTGCTCGATGGCAAACTACTGGGCAAGCCGCGAGATACACCCGATGCCTGGCGGATGTTGCGCACCCTGTCCAGTCGCACGCACCAGGTGGTTACCGGCTGTGGCATCACCTGTCCCGGACAGCCACCGCGCTCGTTCGCGGTCACAACCAATGTCCGCATGAAGCCGCTTTCTGATTGCCAGATTGAAGCGTGGATGGCGTTGGGCGAGTTCATGGGTTGCGCCGGTGCCTACAACATCGAAGGACAGGTCGCCGAAGTCACCGATTCAGAGTGCTACCAAAACGTGGCCGGCCTGCCGCTGTGCCACCTCTACGCCGCTGTCCGCGGCGCGCTGCCTGGAATCCAAGCGATCGACTGCTGGCTCGCGGGTGCACCGTCTTCGCCGATTGGAGCGTGCGACGCGGCCTTGTGCCGGAAGTGCCTGCTGGGGCCGACGCTTCTCGGCTAGAGTGCGCGAGCGACCACAATCACCGATTCGTCGACCGTCTCATCGAGCTTGCGCCCCGTGTGATCGCCGAGCAGCTCGATCGAGTCGAACCCGGCGGCTTGCAGCTCCGCAGCAAGCAACGTGTGCGAGAGAGCCGTGTGTTGCGATGTGCGCGAGTCGAGCGTCCACTCTCCCGTGCTGTCGCGGGTGAGTGTCAGGAAATCCATGCTGACGAAGTCGGCACCTTCAGGGTAGTCAACCAGACGGACGAATATGCGGGTGCCCTCTTCGGTCTCCCGCACCTTGGGCGTGATGGTCCGCTCTTGCGAGCCGAGGAGCCGGGTGTGATTGAGCAGGTGCAACACGAGTACTCCGCCCGGCGACAGGACCGCACGGAAGTCCGATAGTGTCTCGCGCAGCCCTTCGACTCCGTCGACGTGCGGCAATGCATTGCCTGTCGAGATCAACGCATCGGCGGGGCCGAGACCGAGTGAGGCGAGTTCGCCGAATCCGCCCTGAACAAGCTGCACGCTGCCACCGCCTGCACGAATCTCGTGATCGAGATCGGCCAGGTTCTCCTCGGCTTGCTGGAGCATCGACTCAGACGGGTCCACGGCCACGACATCCAGCCCCCACGAGGCGAACATGATCGCGTGCCGGGCTGTCCCGGCCCCAACGTCGATGACCGAACGCACGCCAGCATCCTCGAACAGCCACGGAAGAACGGACCCTCACGCTCCAGACGCTTGGGCCAGTCGACGAACTGACCGTAGGGAAACTTGCGTGGCTCGTGCTCGGCTGACATGAGAGATGGCCTCCTCGGACCGGCATTCGTCGTGTGTATGGCGAGCGGACTACTCGTCGAGCCTGAATATGCGCACCGCATTGCCTCGCAATATCGAATCGCGATGCGCATCGGACAGGCCCATCTCTTCGAGCGTGCGGCGCTGCTGGTAGGCAATCCACGTGCGATAGGGCTTGGTGGTGCCCGCGTCCGTGCCAAAGAGGATGCGTTCGGGGCCCATCGACTCCAGACATCGCTGGAACGCCTGCTGAAGCGTCATCGGGTAGGCCATGAAATCCATCCAGTTGTTCGTGCCGCTCGTATCCACGCATACGTTCTTGCACTGATAGGCCAGCTTGAGCACCTGATCGAGGTAGCCGGCACCGAAATGCGCGATCACGAACGTGGTGTCCGGGTAATCCCGGGCAACGGGAGACAGATCGATCGGGTCTGCGCAGCGCATGTCAACATCGGGCGCCACGCTCACCCCGTAGTGAATGATGAAGTTCACGCCGAGCTCGGCCGCCTTGTCGAGCAACGGCCGACACGCCGGCTCGCTCAGACGATAGCCGCGATTCACCGGCAGAAGTTTCACGCCCTTGAAGCCGGCCGCCATCTCGCGCTCCAGCAGCTCCGGCGCCTCGGGCGAGCGCGGGTCGAGGTTGCACAGTGCATGGACGTGGCCTTTGGCGGCGACAATGAAATCGCGCATGTACTGCGAGTCGGGCATGACGGAGACCACGAGCGCCTTGGTCACGCCGCCGGCGTTGATGCGATCGACATACCAGCCCGCAATCTCCTCGGCGGTCATGTCCGGCAGCTCGTCACCCCATCGGCCGAATTTGCGGTCTTCGAGCGCTTTCTTGAAGCGAGAATCCTCGTCAGGGTGCGCGGAAACGTACTCGGCCATCATGGGCAGCGAGAACAGGTGGCAATGCGCATCGATCATGTCGCCAGGGCGGGTCGGAGCCGCTCGTTCAAGTAGCGTCACGACTGCAGGTCCTCTTGGGGAGCCTCAGGCACGATGATCGCGGCGGCGACATAGACCACCAGCACGGGCCAGACCTCGGTGAGCAGCGCGGTCGCGACCACGCCCAGGCGCAGAAGCGTCGGGTCGATCGCGAAGTACTCGGCCAGTCCACCCAGCACGCCGGCAAGCATGTGCTCCTTGCGGCTCCGGTACAGCCGATCGCTCTTGGATGGCATCCGGAAGGTCTTGCCTTCGGCCTTATTGCTGAAGACGATCAGCAGGATCCCGCCAACAATGACCAGGGCCGGGAAGGCCCAGTCACCCGCCCAGCCGAAGAACCCGCCGAAGGGGCGCCACATCATTGACCAGCCGTCGAAGCCCCAACGCCCAAGATTCGACAGGCCTACCACGATCATCACAGCGCCCAAGACGATCAGTACGATGCGTCCGTTCTGGTTCTCGGGCTGCGGATTCTGCTCGCTCACAGTACGAACGCCTCCTTCGTTTCCAAGATGCAATCAGTAATAGGTTACGTCGACCGAACCCATGCCACCCGTGGCCCGGATGATGTAGCGGTCGTCCGCACGATCATAGCCGCTGCTCCTCCACGTTCCTTCGGAACTGGCCACTCCCCGCTCTACATCCACGCTGCCCAGTCCGACACCGCTGTCCACAAGAAACTCCGCGCCCTCGGGCAACCGGATATTCGCGACTATGATCCCGGCATCGATAATGACCGGCACATCGCCGCTATCAGTCGCCGGCATACCCAGCGTCAGGTCGACCAGGGCAACCCCCGCACTCACGTCCACGCCCGAGACGGACAGCTCGGACAGATCAATCTCGCAGTCGGCAGCGGCCGTGTCGACAGTGATGTCCCATGCGATTGGGTGAGAGGTACCTGTGCCGAGAAGCACGGCGGCCCTCGGCGCGTCTCCCGACATAACGACCGGTCCGTCCCACTGAGAATCGAGCGTGATGTCGGTTCTCGTCGCGACCCGGCGCGTGTCGAACTCGGGCTCGTACGGAGTGTCGGCTTCGACGCTCACCAACCCGCGTCGAGTGTCGCTGACGGATAGCGTGCTGAGCGGCATCGATATGTCGATCGACGCATTCGTCACGTTGCGTGCATTGGGTTCCGAGTAGCTGTACGACGCAGTGTCGTTGCCCCAGGGCACGTCCCAGCGCAGACCTCCTGCAGGTCCCACGAGCACGACCCAGCCAAGCCCACCCAGCACCACGAGGCTTGACACGACTCGCAGCCAGTCCTGTTTGGCTCCCTTGCCGATGATGTCGATGCCGATCGCGATCAGCAGCAGCGGCCACAACGAGAGCAGCGTCAACCAGACATGCCAGCTCAACACCCCGGCGGAGTTCGCGAGCAGCACAAGACCGAACGAGACGGTGGTCAGGCCTTCGATCACCCGGTTGAGGCGCTTCATCAATCATCGCCCCCCGGAGTCACCATCTGCCTGATGCCCACGGCTATCATCACGAGCCCCGCGAGCGTCGCCGGCCAGAACCCCCACAAGTCGAGATTCGGGACGACTTCCTCGGCGAGAAGCGCGGTGCCGACCATGATGAGCAGCAGCCCCAGCCAGATCACACCGGTTCTTGCGCCCTGGTACGAAGGTCGCGGTCCCGGCGGAGGCGACTGCGGCGGCGCCGGCGGCGCCGGCGGCCCGCCCGGGGGCGGCGACGAGGTCGCCGCTTGCGCGGTCGGCGTGCGCGCACCAACTGCGGCCGTCGCTACGGCGGCACCAACGAGTTCCCGGGCCGGTTCGTGCGAAGCTGCCGTGGTCAGCGGCTGTTCGGGTACGACGATCCACATCACGATGTAGGCGACCACCGCGGCCATATTGCCGACCACAGCAAGCAAGACCGCCAACAGCCTCACCAGGCTGGGGTCAAGATCGAAGAAGTCAGCGATCCCGGCAGCGACGCCGCCAATCATTCGATCGTCGCGGCTACGGTAGAGTTTGCGCTCTTCCATCGGCTGCCAAACCCCCTTCGTCTTCTGTCCGCGCGTTTGAAATGACCACCAAACGCACTATCCGTCGCCTGCGAACGGTCTGCACTATGAAGCGCACACCCTCCACCTCGACGGTCTCTCCCGCTACAGGTATGTGCCCAAGATGCACGAGCATCCAGCCGGCGATCGTCTCGTATTCGTCCGATTCTTCGACCGGCAAACCCAGCTCGATCGCATCCTCGATCTCGAACCTTCCGTCAACGATCCATTTGTCGTCCGAGACCTTCGTGACGTAGCGGTGATCGCGGTCGAACTCATCGACGACCTCACCGATAATCTCCTCCACGATGTCCTCGATAGTGGCCAGTCCGGCCGTCCCACCGTGTTCATCTACGACTATCGCAATGTGGTTGCGCTGCGTCTGCATGTCGGACAACAACGCCAGGATGCGCATTGTCTCGGGGACGAAGACCGGCTCACGCATGTACTCGGTGATCTCATCGGCAAGCCGTCCCGCAGCCGCTGGACCCACGAGGTCCTTGAGCAACAGAACGCCGATGATCTTGTCCGGATCCTCTGCAAACACAGGCAGCCGAGAGAAACCTGACGAGCGAAACGCCTTCAGTGCCTCATCGAGCGTGGCCTCCTGGTCGACCAACTCCATGTCGACGCGGGGCACCATGATCTCTCGGACCACCGTGTCGCCGAGTTCGAAGATCTCGTGAATCATCCGCTTCTCTTCATCGAGAAGCGTCCCTTGCTCGGTGACGAGCAGCTTGATCTCTTCCTCGGACACGCCCGGACGCCCCTGCCCCGGTACGACGCCGAGGAGCCGTGCAACGACATCGGTCGAGCGGGCCAGTACCCACACGAGCGGCGAGACGACCATCGCCATGAACGCGATCGGGCGCGAAACGACTGTCGCAACACGCTCGGCGCGCTGAAGGCCCAGCCGCTTGGGCGCGAGTTCTCCAAAGACAAGCGTGAAGTATGCGATGAGAACGGTGACGATCACGACCGAAAGGCCGCTGGCTATGCCCGCGAGCCACGGCGAGCCGAGGGATCGAAGCCACTCGGCCAAGGGTTGGGCAAGCACGATGGCGGCGGCTGCGGAAGCCATGAACCCCACGAGTGTGATCCCGATCTGAATCGCCGCCAGCAGCCGCGACGGGTCCTCGGTCAACCGCAGCGCTGCCTGGGCACCACGCGAGCCTTGCTCGGCAGCGTGACTTAGCGCCGCACGGCGCGCACTGATGAGTGCGATCTCGGCGGCGGCGAAATAGCCATTCAGCAAGATGAGAGCTGCGATGAGCAGCAGTTCCATGAGATAACCATTCATGTGGCATACATTACCAGTACGGGGCCGGTTGAAGCATTGGCGTATCGATGCCGATTACTACACAATCGGAACAGTGTGTTCGATGCCCTGGAGGAAACGACCCGCGAGGGGCGTGAGGTGAGCGACGCACAGACGAGACAACAGCTTGAGGCTGCGATACGAGGGATGGCTACAGCGGGCAAGACGCTGAAGCTCTATCCGCCCACGAGCCCGATCCCCCGCCAGGCAATCGAAACAGCGTCTGCGGCTATCGAGGCCTACCTCGAATTCAGCCCCGTCCTGTCACTGTCGATTGCACGAGACGGGTTCTCCTGGCTCGGCGAACCGCTTGGCATAGGCGTACCTGGAGTGTCGGATTTGGCCGATTCACTTAGAGAGCACGGAGTGGCCGAACTCGACGTCTTGCCAGGCTGCACCTCCGATGAACTCATGAGCTTCCTCGACGTCGTCATGCGTTCCGCCGAGGAGATACGCGCCGAAGGCGGAGTCGGCTCGGCACTTGCGTCTGCGAATGTCGAGAGTATCCGAACCACAGACGTCAAGCTCACGGTCGTAGAAAACGCCGCGCCTGCGGAAGATGAGGATATCGACGAGTTCCTCCGGCAACTTGCGAGTGATCCCGATCGTCTGGCGGCGTGGATGGCTGCGGCTTCGGCAGGCGATCCGTCCGTGTTCGCCGAGGGCTTGGAGGGTCTTGCCACTGCCGCCGGCGACTCGGGCCTGTCGCGACTGGCCGAAACGATGGCTCACGCGTTCATGCTTCAAGAACACGACGGACAGGACGCTGTGCTCGGCCTGGCGCTCGAGCCCGGTACCGTCCAGCAGCTCGCACGCGAGATGTTCGGTCATCTCGGCACCGGAGACATCGCGTCCTCGCTGACCGGCGGCCTGTTCGGCGAAAACATGCTCTCTCTGTCCAACGCCCTCACCCAGCTGCCTCTTGAGCAGCGCATGCACCAGGTCTACGAAGACGTGCAGCGAATGCTCGCCAACGGCGGACGTGGCATGAAAGAGACATCCTTTCTGGAGCACATGCTTGAAGTTCGACAGCTTAGAGAACCCGAAACGCCTCTAGTCGAGGCCGATCCCACCTACCTGCGCGTGGCCGAGGTGGCAACGCTCGGGGCGGACGAGGTAGACGACATCCGCCGGGAGACCGAACACTCCAGGGAATCCGTTCACGTCGCAGGCGTACAGACGATGCTCACGTTGCTCGATCAGCAAGAGGACTTCGAGATGTACTGCCGCAGCGTCGACAGTCTCGCCTCAACCGTCCCGCGGCTCATCGAAACAGGTGAGCTGGAGGTCTCGAGCCGAGTACTCCAGGAACTCAGCGCGCGTGAGGCACGTGCGGTTCAGCCGTGGCCGGAACTCACCGCACGCCTTCGCGAAGCCATCACCAAAGCAGTCGGACAGCGCTCCATGACCGCGTTGCTGCGGGCCGTGATAGCCGATCCTCAGAAGTTGCCACTCGCGCGCGACATCATGCACATTGCCGGCGAGGCTGCTGGACCGTCACTGATCGCAGAAGCCATAGCGTCTAAGGACGAGGGCGTCCAGGCCGCCGAGGAACTCCTCGGGCGCCGCGTTCTCGACCTGCTCGTATCCGGACTGCCCCAGGCGCAGTGGTTCCAGCTCGGCCCCGCAGTGACACGCCTCGCGCGGGAAGGCGACCCTCGATCGATGTCCGCACTCGAGACCGTCGTTCACCGCCCCGACGAGCAGTCCCGCCGAGAAGCCGGGCAGGCCTTGGCCTCGGTTGGAGGACCGGGACCGCTCAGGCTACTCGGCGTACTGCTGGAGGACCCGAGCATGGAGGTAGCCGTCACGACCGTGAGAGCCCTCGCGAAACACGACACGCCGAACTCTGCTGCGATGTTGGCTCACCGGCTCGACGCGCTTGATGTTGACGGCAAGGACTATCCACTCGCACGCGAGATCATCGGTGCATTGGCGCGGCTGAGTGACTCCGGGGCCGACGAGCCATTGCATCGTCTTGCGACACGCAAAGCTCTAATCAAGCGGGGTCACCATGCTGAGGTCCAGGATCTTGTGAAACAGGCGATCGCGGTACGTCACAAGCGGGGTGACGAGCGATGAGTCAGGCTCTCGATGTCACAATCGCACTGGCCAGCGCTCGCAAAGCTGGACAGCTCTACCCGCCGACGCACCCCGAACACGTCAAGGCGATTGAAACGCTGGTGACGGCCGTGACCGATGCGACCGCCGCCGGTGCCATGACGCTCAACGTGCACCAGGGTCGTCTGTATCATCAGAGCACCGTCCTTCCCGAAGACACTCCGAGCGTACATGCCATCGAGGAGGCCTTCGAGGTCAGACGCATCGAAAGCATGACGCTCCACCCCGAGTTCGGCGATTCCGATGCCGAGGGTCTGGTAGAGGTATTGTCGCTTCGCCCGTCACCGTCATTCGATGTCGATGGCGAACTCGCATCTCGAGGTGTCACGGCCGTAAGCATTGCCCTGCTCGCTGATGACGATGAGGAGCGCGAGGAGCGCGACCGTCTTCACGAACAGGATCGCGCGCTCTATCACCGACTGCTTGGCGTGTTGCGCGCACTCTCGAATCAGGTCGCGCAGGGCGGAGAGCCTAATCTCGCCCAGGCCGAGGGTATGGTCGGCAATATCATGGGCCGGCTGCTTGAAGACCAGTCTGCCGTTGTCGGTCTGGCCACCCTGCGGGGGCACAGCGAAGCGGACTTGTTCCATTCCATAAACGTCATGATCTATGCGTTGACGCTCGGTGCGACCCTCGGTCTACCCGAGGAGGGGCTGTCCTCGCTCGGACTGTGTGCCTTGATGCACGACGTGGGCAAAGCGGCCTTCGACCACAGCGACCCAAGTCAGATCGACGTCATGCGCATCTTGCACCCGAGAATCGGGGCCGACATCCTGTCCCATCTACCTGCAGAGGACCCGGCTCCCATGCTCGTGGCGTACGAACACCACATGCAAATGGATGGCGGCGGCTATCCCGAGCGGGCATCTGACTACGTGTCCCATCCGTTCAGTCGAATGGTGGCAATCGCGAACCGCTACGCGAACCTGACCAACCCCGTTTCCGATGTGGAGGCCCTCACGCCAGACAAGGCTGTCATCCACATCCTTCGAGAAGCGGGATCGATCCTCGATCCGCTGTTTGCACGCCTGTTTGCAAAGGCGATGGGCGTCTTTCCCGTCGGATGTATGGTGCGGTTGTCCGACATGAGCGTCGGAGTGGTCTCGCGTGGCGGAGAAGATGCGCTCACGCCCGTGGTCCGCCTCGTTTACGATTCGGGGGGCCTTGAGATCCCCGAACCGACGGATCTGGATCTCGCAGACACTGGCGTGAGCATCCTCGAGGTCGTCGATCCCGAGAGTCTCAACACTGAAGTCGCCGATCACCTGTAGGTCCCGCGAGAACCTTCACGCGCTTTCTATTGGCGTTGCCCGAGGGTCTACTCGGCAGGTTGCGGATTGATCTTGTGCAACACCAGGGCGATTAACGCCAGACGGCGTCCCCGATCCTGACACGCTTCGACGAATGTGCCGATGGTTTCGCGGAGTTCGGGTGTCGGCTTGTAGCGGATCAGTCCGCCAGCACACTGTAGTATGCGCCCCGAACACAGCGCCTCGATCTCGGGTTCGATTTCTTCGACTCGGCGCCCGAGACGCGAAGCCAGTCCGCTGGCATCCAGCACCGCGTCAGGATTTCGGTGAAAGAACACGAGGATATCCCAGGTCAGAAGCGACCTGACATGGCGCTCGACAAACTGCATCACCGAGGGTCCGAGAACCCCCTCAAGATCATACAACTCGTTGTCCTCTTGTCAGAGTGGACAAAGCCGCCGAAGCGCCTGTCCATACCCGCGCACGGCGGCCGCCTACATGAATAGCATCGGCATACAAACCGGCACAAGTTTAGCGTAATACAGGAGCATTTCCATACATCGGAGACAAACGGTCATTCGGAAAGGCCAAGCGGTCGCCAGAACGGACGAACGTGGTATTTGGTGACGTATTGGGGTACGAGAGCGCCTTGTACTGTATCAGGCGTCACAGATGCGGTAGGGTTGACTCTGCCGTCCCATCACCGGGTCGGCCCCGAACCCAAGTAGCGCTGGAGGCAATGAGAATGGCACTTCCTGACGGCACCACGGTCCGCGTCCACTACCGTGGGACACTCGACAACGGCTCCGAGTTCGACTCGAGCGCCGGCCACGACCCCCTCGAGTTCACAATCGGAGCCGGCCAGGTGATTCCCGGTTTCGAGCAAGCTGTGTCCGACCTCGGCGTGGGCGAAAAGACCGAGGTTCGAATCGACTCCGAGGATGCGTATGGACCACGGCATCCAGACGCCATCCAGCGCATACCGCGCGAGGCCTTTCCCGAAGAGCCCCCGCTCGGCGTGATGGTTGAGCTTCAGGCGCCTGACGGCCGCACTCTGGCTGCGACTGTTACCGAGATCGCCGACGACGTGATCGAACTCGACTTCAATCACCCGCTCGCAGGCGAAGCTCTTACGTTCGAGCTCGAGCTTGTGAACACCGTGGAACCCGGCTAGCCCAAGATCCACGCCGAGCAACACAGAGGTCCCGAATGTGAAACGAGGAGCCCCCAGCAGGGCTCCTCGTGCGCTTCCGGGAACTACTCATCACCCGCCGGCCTTGTACCCCGCGAACCTCTCGACCAGCCTGTTGCCCGCGTCAATGCCGAGTGCGTCCATGCACGCCTCCATGGCCGTCACCATCCCCGGGGGTCCGGCGGTCACGAACAACCGATCATTCATCTCCACTACTCGGCCCACCAACTCGGGAGTGATGAAGCCGGATTCTCCGTCCCAGTCGGCGGGAGGATGCTCCAAGACGTGGACACAGTCGACTCCACGCGTTTCGTATGAGTCGAGCTCCGCGCGATATGGAATGCACTCCACCGATCTGTTGCCATACAGAAGCGTCGCGGCAAGTCCTGTTCCTCGTTGCACCGCGTCTCGTACCATGCTGTGAACCGGCGTGATACCCACCCCGCCGACGAGAAACACGACGTGCGGCGTCGGCGTCGGCAAGACCAACCTGCCGGCTGCATCTCCAATCCCAACGGTGTCACCAGGTTCAAGCGCCGCGAGCCCTTGCTTGAACGGTGAGTCGCTCAGATGCGTGGTGACCTCGATCCAATCATCTGCAGGGGCCGCAGCATGACTGAACGGCTTCGCGCCCGGGCCTTCGGCGGTCTGCAGTTCAAGCATGAAGTACTGTCCCGGGACAAACTCGTATCCGTGAGGCCTCTCAAACCGACACGTAAGGACACCCTCGCCGCACGGCGACGATTCCAGAAACGAGACTGTGTGCTGACCCATTGCCTATCCCTCGACTCTGTTCTCGGCGATGCCGGTGCACGACTGTGTCTGAGGGAACATACCCCTATGACCGTCGACAGCTCGCATGTCTCGAATCGTGATATCCCGGGTCGTCTTGCCACAAAACCACAAGGACGTGATGTGCATGCCCGCAACACCCCGACTCGCGCAGCTAGCACGCCTGTCCATCATGGGCACGCTCCTGACCAGCATGCTCCTACTGACTGGTTGCCTCGGAGCTCCGACTGACGGCGGAGGCGGTCCCTCCTCGCCGGACAGCGGCGAGCCGACTGAACTCCAGCGAATCGAGATCAAGGAGTACGAGGGCAAGGACCTCTCGTCTATCGAGGACTTCCGGGAAAACTCCATCAAAGGCCCCCAAGAGGTCGACCTCGCCGAGTACCAGCTGAAGGTCACCGGCCTGGTCGACACGCCGCTCGTGCTCACCTACGACGACGTCCTCGATCGCGCACAGTATGAGAAGGCCGTGACACTCAACTGCGTCGAGGGATGGAGCGTCGACCTCCTGTGGGAGGGCGTCCGCGTTGCAGACCTGCTCGACCAGGCCGGCGCCGACCCGGACGCCCGGGTCATCATCTTCCGCGCTTACGACGGATACTCGACATCGTTGCCGGCCGACTACATCCGCGATGCGAACATCCTGATGGCCTACAAGATGAATGGCGTCGATCTCCCCGCTGAGCGTGGGTTCCCGTTCCAGCTCGTGGCCGAGGAGAAGTGGGGCTACAAGTGGATCAAGTGGGTCACCGAGATCGAAGTGAGCGACGACACCTCGTTTGAGGGCTACTGGGAAAGTCGTGGCTATTCGAACGAAGGCGATCTCGATCACGATTCGCGCGACTGAGCTCAGCCGACGCCCCCGTTGCCGAGACATGCGGTTCGGGGTTCTCGGCACGCTGACTGTGCCCCGCACCTAGGACGTAATCGCCAGTATCTGCTGCATCACCGAGGGGTAGATCGCCTGCTCTCCGCCGAAGATCTGCATCTCTCTCATGTCGCCTACGAATACCTCTATCGCACCACTCGTCGTCGAGGGCAGTCCTCCGGGCTTCGTGAGCAGAATGACGCCCCCGTTCGTTCCTGCGGCCACGCCACCACACAGCGCATCGGCGAAGTTCGTGCCCGTGGCCAATCCTACAGTCGCAAACGACACGAGGCCGTTCGTCTCGCCGTATGACGCGACCGCAGAAGCGGTCGCATAACGCGTCGTACCGGACACACGAACGAGTCCCGGAACGTAGCCGCGAAGAATCGCGGCTACGTTCTCGGATACCGCAACCGTCCCGCCGGCGATGCAGCCTGAGGAAGCGGGAATGGCGCCCAAGAAGGAGCGCGTCGCCGACGGGACGGTATTGGGCTTGACGAGAACAATCGGGGCCTTCGAAACGAAGGCCAACGGACCGAGAGCAAGTGCGTCTGCGAAATCGTCACCTCGCGCGATGAACACCCGGCCACCCCACTGGCCATAGCTGACCACCCGAGTGCCGATCATTGCGGCGGTCTCATAGCGATCTGCACCGCCGATCCTGCTGACCTTCACTCCCACGTAGCCAAGCTGTTTCTCAACAACGGGGTCGACCGCCACCGGACCGCCCACGATAATCGCCTTGCTCGCTCCGAGTCGACGTATCTCTGCGGCGACCGTGGAGGGCAACTGGGAGCGTTTTGTCAGCAGGATCGGACCATTCACGCAACCTGCAAGACCCGACGAGGCCAAAGCGTCGGGGAAGTTCTCGCCGCTGGCGATGATGACGGTGTTCGCGGTAGGGAAGTTCTGTGCAGAGATCATCGCCGAGGTCTCGTATCGGTCCCGTCCTCCCAGGCGAAGGATCTTCGTCCCCGCCCACGGGTTGATGCGACAAGACACCGTCACTCCCCCCCATCCGCCTGTCGCCGCGGCCGTGACGGCAGAGGCAGGAGGCAGATGAGAGTACGGGACGCACAGGGGCGTCGAAGTCGACAAGGAACCTCTCGGCGAGTGATGCTCGGACTGTGCCGTCGTCGGCAACCAGAATGGCGTGGAGTGTGTTCTTGCCCTCGGGAACGACAAGCTCACCGTCGTAGGTTGTCCAACCGCCAATCGGCGAGTTCCACGTGTAGAGGATCGTACCGGGCGCCTCGGGGATGATTCGGGCGGTAGTCAGCTTCGTGGTCCACCCGAAGTAGGCGTCCTGCTGCCCGGGGTACTCGATCACGCGCACGCCAGAATCACCCGCGGCTCCTGCATTCACCGGGGTGGCGAGCACAAGGCTCGCCCCCACAGCGCACACAACAAGAGCGCCGATGAGTCGTGCCGTCAGCGCATACGCGCGAACGGCCATCCTATGTCGATGGGTGTGCATGCGTCGCGGTTCCTCAGGCTGCGTCCGCTCGCACGGATACTGTATTAATCGTCACAATGCGAGCGTCAGTAGAGGGGTCGCGCTGCGGACGGGCGCATGGGGGAGCCAGCGGGCATTTCTTGCCACGGATTACGCGATGAACGGTCGCAGAGCGCGCTGGTCGGTAGCGCCTAGTCGACGATCTCTGCCGAGGAGAGCACCAGGTGACACTCCCAACACGGTGCTTCCCAGTGGCCGGAGGGTGCCGCTTGCGCTGGATTGATCGGCGGAATTACCACGTGAAGCACGCCCCAGCCGATCACGACCAGCACCGCTATCGCTGCCAGCATTGTCCCCATTCGCCGCATCGGTAGCGGCTACGCGCTGACCGGGATGACGTACAGAGCGATGGCGAGGAAGTGACAGATGCTTCCGGCAAGTACGAAAACGTGCCACACGGCATGCATGTACTTCACCCGTTTGAGGATGTAGAAGATCGTGCCCACGGTGTATGCGAGTCCTCCGGCAATGAGCAACCACACGCCTGTGGGGTCGAGCGTCGCGAGCAGCGGCTGTATCGCTCCCACGATGGCCCAGCCCATAGCGAGATACACCACGACCGAGACCCAACGCGGCCGGTAGGTCCAAAACGCTTCCATCGAGATACCGACCAGCGCCGCCGTCCACACCACCGCGAACACGACCCAACCACCGCTCTCGCGGATGGTAACCAACGTGAACGGCGTGTACGTGCCCGCGATCAACAGGTAGATCCCGGCATGGTCGAGGATCTTGAAAACATGCTTCACGTTGGGTTGAGGGAAGCTGTGATACAGAGTCGATGCGGTGTACTCGAGCAAGAGCGTGCTGCCGTAGACGATAGCCGAGGCGAGACGCCAACCATCCCCCTGGGCCGCGTACATGATCAGCAGCACCAGCGCGACGATTGAAAGAACGACCCCGATGCCGTGGACGATGCTGTTCGCGATCTCCTCGCCCAGTGTGTAGGCCTTGATGACCTTCGTCCTGTGCCCTGCCGTCGCGTCCGCTGTCATCTGTGCCATCGAGCCCCTGTCCCATCCTTAGGTGTCGAGCGTGTGTATCGGACCTGTGTATGCCGAGCAAGAATCCGGTCGAACCGCACGAATATGCTACCACTTCGTGCCCTCGCTCAATCATGCCCCGTCTTCGTTCGGCCATTGCTGTGCATCGGGTCGCGGAGTCGAACTCGTTGCGAAATGCGTGGATGTGGACCCGTCCGTCCTACTTGGTGCTCCGACGAACGGTCGTTCTGCTCAATAAGCGGCTCCTGAGCGCCGATATTCAAGGATAGAAGGTCACTTCGACATGGAGCCAGTCAGCATGAGCCCGCACATCAACAGACCGGACGCTCTCGCCAGGACGATTGATCTCCGTCCGATGCTCCTGGCCCTCGTCTTCGCCGCCTTGGTCCTCACGGCACTTGTACTGCCGAACCCTGCACGCGGGCTGACACTCCCGCTCACATCGACTGACATGGAACTCATGTCTTCTCGAGTCATTCTGGCTGACGTCGTTGCGATCCGTTCTCATTCCGATGTGACCGACGGAATCAGCACCGATGTCATCCTGCACCCCGTGCGTGACATCAAAGGCTACTCGGCGGGTGATGTTGTTCTGAGCCTGCCCGGCGGCACCGTAGGCGGACTCACGCTGCTCGTAAGCGAAGCGCCCAGATTCGTAACCGGCGAGCGTGTCGTCGTGTTCCTCGATCGCTCGGGTGATGTTGTGGCAGGTCGCCGAGGAGCCTTCCACGTGGACGGCAACATCGTGGCCGAGACCGACGAACCGCTTGCCGTGTTCGAGGCGCGGCTCAAGAATCGCACCTCGCCCGCCCCGTCTACCGAGACCCTCGGTCTCGATGCGACCGAAGCAGCAACGCCTTCATCCGTGTCCGCACTTGCAGTGCCCTCGGTTGCCGCCATCAGCCCGCCTGCAGCTCCTGCCGGCATCGGGGCCGTCGTGAAGATCATCGGCTCCGGTTTCGGTGTCAAGGGTGCCGGTAGCGCCGTCGAGTTCTACTACCGGAGCACCACGCCCATCCGAGCCACCGGTTCGCAGATCAAATCCTGGACAGACACGCTTGTTGAAGTCGAGGTGCCCACCGGCATCGTTGATGGCTACGCCGCTTCCGCCAGCTCGGGACCGGTCACGGTCGTCTCGAACAGCGGAGACCGAAGCAGCTCCGTCGACTTCGACGTGACCTTCTCATACGGCGGGCAGAAGTGGCCTGTGGCAATTCAGAGCTTCTACGTGTCCGAGAACACCGCGGACTACGCCGGAGAAGGAACGCTGTTGCGCAACGCCGCGTCAACGTGGAATGCGGTAAGCAGCTTCACGCTCTCCTCGGCAGGAGCCGCCACGAACCCAGTCTCGGGCAACGACCGCAACGAGGTCTGGTGGGCGAACAGCGGCGCGACGGGCATCCTCGCCGAAGCCCGCTACTGGTACTGGGGGACCTCGCTGATCGAAGCGGATGTGACGTTCAACGACTACTACGCGTGGGGCACGGGTTCCTCGGCCAACGTCTACGACATCCAGAGTGTCGCGCTGCACGAGTTCGGACACTGGCTCGCCCTTCGCGACCTCTACGGTGCGGACGACTCTGGCAAAGTGATGTACGGATCGATTCCGTCAGCCACGCAACGGCGCTCTTTGAGTGGCTCTGACGTGCAGGGCATCCGGTGGATCTACGACGGTGCAGATGTCACGCCGCCGGAGACCATGATCTCGGGCATCCCTTCCGCGTGGGTCACGGGCACCGTGACCGTGACGCTTGAGGCTAGCGATGACGAGAGCGACCCGACGACGTACTACCGAATCGGCTCGGCCAACATACAGACCTACACCAAGCCGTTCGCGGTCTCAGCTGAAGGAGAGTCGAGCGTTCGCTACTGGTCGATGGATGATGCGGGCAACACCGAGACCGCTCAGACCGCAGCCGTTCGCATCGATCGCTCCCCGCCGACAACATCGTTGTCCGGCGCGAAGACCGACTACGGCACGGTCACGCTGACCGCCCTTGGCGTCGACACCGGCTCCGGCGTCGCACAGACCTACTACCGCATCGATGGCGGTACCACACGCGTCGGCACGAGAATCGTCATGTCCGAGGAAGGCGCGCACACCGTCCAGACATGGTCGGTGGACGCACTCGGGCACGTCGAAGCAGCGCGCTCGGCGACGAATGCTCGCGTGCTGCCCGTCCCGGATATCGACGTGAGCCGCGTCTCCGGCTCGAATCGCTTCTCAACCTCGGTCGCCGTCTCATCCGCGACCTTCAAGGCGGGCTCGGTGCGCACCGCGGTTCTCGCTACAGGCCGCCAGTTCGCCGACGCACTGTCCGCCTCGGCGCTCGCTGGTGCCTACGGCGGACCCCTCCTGCTGACTGACACCTCCGAGCTGCCCGACGAAGTGGCCACAGGAGCTCAAGCGCCTCGGCGCAGACTCGGTCGTGATCGTCGGCGGTACGGCAGCAGTCGATCCCAGCGTCGACAGTGCTCTGAGGCAGCTTGGCTATGACGTCACGCGCGTCCAGGGTCGCACGCGCTACGAGACCTCGGCCCAGGTCGCCCGACTCGTGCGTTCGCTTTCGGGCACGCCGAGTGAAGTCATCATCGCCCGCGGAGACGATTTCGCAGACGCGTTGGCCGCAGCGCCGTACGCGTATGCACGCACCAGCCCGATTCTGCTGGTCAAGCCCGATTCATTGCCGAGCGACACGCGCGCATTGCTCAACGAGTTTTCGACAGCGGGAGTCGATGACGCGCTTATCGCAGGTGGTTCGGGTGCCGTTGGAGCGGGCGTGGAAAGCGACATCCGCAGCCTCGGCTACACGACCAGCCGCGCACAGGGCAAGGATCGCTACGCTACCGCAGCAGCGCTGGTGACGTACGCTGTAGACCACGACTGGGCGACTCCGTCGGTGGTGGGCGTGACGACCGGCGAGGACTTCCCCGACGCACTTGGTGGTGGCGCGGCAATCGGCGCTCAAGGCGGCGCGATCGTCCTCACGCGCGCAACTGCCCTGCGCAGTGACGCCGCAAACGTACTCGAGAACTGCACCGGCGACCTCAGCGACGTCCGGGTGCTCGGCGGCACGAGTGCCGTTTCCTCGGTCGTACTCAACGACATCAAACGCATCTGGAACCTGCCGTAGCTCCATTCTGGTCGCCAGGCACATATCACAACGCACGCCCGCGTGATGCTACGCTTGCGATACACACCGAGTTCGGACGCGAGCGGAGGAATCCCCATGGCCGAGAGTACCGTGCGCATGCACGCTGTCGTCCACGGCCGCGTCCAAGGCGTGTGGTTTCGCGCGTCAACCGAGCGCATGGCGGTCACCTTGGGTCTCGCGGGGTGGGTGCGCAATGTGCCCGACGGATCGGTCGAAGCCGTTTTCGAGGGCCGCGCTCCGGCCGTTGATGCCGCAGTCGCCTGGATGCATGAGGGTCCCGAGCGCGCCGATGTCGACACGGTCGATGTGACCGTCGAGCCACCCGAGGGGCTCACCGACTTTCGCGTCCGCTAGCGCTTCGGTCGGCCGTTCTCGGCGATTCCTTTGGTGTTGACGATTGCCACGCCCAGCAAAGAGATCGCACCGCCAACGAATGCGAGTATCGACGGAACCTCGGCGAGCCAGATCCACGCGATCAGCGTCGCATTCACCGGCTGGAAGTAGATGAACGTCGACAGCGCGCTGGCAGGCATGCGCGAGAGTGCATGCGACCACAACACGTAGGCAACCGCTGCAGGAAACACGCCCAGGTAGACGACCGCCCACGTGTCGGCCGGGGCCGCTCCCGGCAGCTGCTGGACCAGGCCTGGAGCGAAGACCAGCAACGGCACCGTGCCTGCCCAGATCATGTAAGTGGTGAACTGCAAGGCGTTGTACCGCTTGAGCGGGTGCTTGGCGATGATGAAGTAGGCCGAGGTCGCCACGGCGGCGAGCAGAATCAACAGCGCCCCTGGCTCGAGACCGAACGCTCCCCCCTCGCCAAGCGTGATGAGTGCGACTCCGGCGAACGACACGCCGATGCCGAGCCATCCCCACACCGTCACGTTCTCTTTGAGCACGAAGCGCGACAGCAGCGCGGTGAAAACGGGACTCGTCGCGATGATGAGCGCAGCGGCGCCGGCGGTGACGGTCTGCTCCCCGAAGTTGAGCGCCACGTGATACACCGTGATGCCGAGAAACCCCGCAGCGGCAATCGCAGGTACGTCGCGCCGCTTCGGCAGCGGCATGCGCGTGATGGACGCATACACAAACAGCACGGTCGAAGCCGTGAGGAAGCGCAGCAGCGCGAGCTCACCGGGGCCGTACGACCGCAGCCCGGCCCGGATACCCGCGAACGCAGACGCCCACAAGACGAGCGCACCGGCGATCGAGAGCCAGGTGCTCGGCTCGGAGCGCCAGGTGGACTCGGACAAGGGAACCTCCGGAGAAACGAACTGTCGCGGCTTGGGATGGCGCGCCGCTCAGGCGACGTAGCCTATGACAGCGTACGCGGCCACCGGGGCCGCAACAAGGGCAGCGTAGGCGTACATCTCACCCGTGTGCGCCTCGGTCGAACCCTGTCACGATATCGGCGCTCGTCATGCAGCTCTCCTTCAGGCATCCTGGTAGAGACATACCCCGTGCGGTCTGGAGCGCACCGCCGCTTCCCCCGACTCGAGGAGCGCACATGCTCGAGCAAAGCGTGTGGCTCGAACTCATCACGCTCGGCGCGCTGGTCTGGCTGGGCTACATCGGCGCCCGCCTTGCATCGCGCTTCAAGCTCCCCTCGGTGACCGGATTCCTCCTGGTCGGCGTCCTGCTGGGGCCGTATGGCCTGGGGCTGCTATCTGCCACCCTGCTCCACAAGATCGACTTCGTGAACACGCTGGCTCTGGGCCTCATCGTGTTCCTCATCGGCGAGCAGCTCACGAAGCGCATGCTCGCACGCCACCACTGGTCGTTCTGGTTGATCGCGATTCTTAGCGTGGCGCTGCCCACGGCGTTCGTCCTGTTCGCAACCGGATGGGTGCGCCCCGGCGACACCGAGATCGCCTGGCTGTTGGCAGCGATTGCCATGTCCGGTGCGCCGGCAACAGTGATGAGCGTGCTTGCCGAGACCAAGGCCGAGGGCAAGCAGTGCGACATGCTGCTAGGCGCCGCAGCGTTCTCGGACATCGCGACAGTCGTCGTGTACGCCTCCGTCGTCCCGATCCTGCTCGTGCGCTCCGGCGCCATCTCCAGCGTCGGCTCTGCCGGCGCCGAGGCGACCATCGAGATCGTGGGCGCAATAGGAGTCGGCGCCGTGTTCGGGTTCGTCCTCGCCGGCCTGCTCCACCGCACCGAGGAGAACGGCGAGCTGCTCTCGCTCGGCCTCGTACATGTCCTTCTCGTGGTCGCTGTGGCCCACACGCTTGGCGTCTCGGCACTACTCGCCCCGCTCGCGATGGGCATCACCACCGCGGCCCTCGAAGAACGCCGAGGAACCCGCAACCGCTGCTTCAGTGCGTTGCGGACCGTCGAGTACCCCGTCTACATCATCTTCTTCACGCTCGCAGGCGCCGAGCTCAACGTGAGCATCGTGATGCAGGGCGGCGTGCTGATGCTCGTCTACATCGTGGCCCGGGCTGCGGGCAAGTTCCTCGCCGGCTTCATCGGTGGCCTCGCCGGGCGGCTCGGCACCAAGCAGGCGGCGTGGTTCGGGCTCGGCTCGCTACCGCAGGCAGGTGTGGCCGTCGGTCTTGCCCTCGCTGCCAGCCAGGACTTCCCGGACATCGGTCCGACGATCACGGCGGTCGTCTTGGCCTCGATCGTGTTCTTCGAACTGGTGGGCCCTGTCGCCACCAAGACCGCGCTCGGACACCTGGGCTGCACGCCGGAAGCGTGCGAACTCGAGATCGAAGAGGGCGCGGTGTGTCGCATCCGCACCGTACTGATCCCTGTGTCGCACCACTGGAGTGCCGAGAAGCTGCGCCACATCCTCGAAGCCACCGAAGACGAGACCGAGTGTCCCTCGAACTTCGTGCTCACGCACATCGTCACGCCCGGACGCCGATACACGCGGGCCGAAGCGCTAGCACGTGGTGAGCGGGTGCTTGAGCAGCTAGCCGAGGTCGCACGCAGCGAGGGCCGCCGAGTCGTCACTCGTCTGGTGACTGCTCGCGCCGTCGAGGACGCCCTCGAGGAACTGGCCGAGGAAGTCGGGGCGGATCTGGTGGTCCTCGGCACGCCACCGAAGCAGCAGCGGGGCGGGCTCGTCCAGGGCTTCGTGCGCACGCCGCTGCACAAGATCATCGACCGGCTCACGGCGCCGGTGTTCATCGTGCCCGAGGATTGGCAGCCACGCGAGACCTCCGCGCACATCGCTTCGACCGTGCTGGTACAGGAAGCAGACGCCGCCTTTACGCAGAATGCGGAACCGGTCGCCTCGTCAGTCGATCTTGAGGAACGCGAGTCCGAACACGAAGGACACGACAGCCATCCCGAGTAGGATTGCCGAAGGCAAGCACCGCCGCCTCGAAGCCCTGGTTGCGAGCCACCACGTCGAGCAGGCCCGCCATTCCCCAGCCCGTCGGCGTGAACTTCGCGATCGTCTGCATGGTCGGCGAGGTAATCTCGATCGGCCAGTAGCAGCCCCCGAGCATGGCCAGCGCCGTCGCGATGACGGGGCCCGCCGCAGACAGCTGACTGCGCGTGCGCACGATCGCGGTCACCAGAAGCGCCAGCCCTCCGGCCGCGAGCACGTAGCTCCCCACGAGCATGAGCACCGCGAGCGGTTCGCTGCCCCATGGAACTCCGAACGCGACCGCCCCGAGACCGACCAGGATGAGCGCCTCGATTGCGCCGACCCCGACGATACCGAGCGACTTGCCGCCGAGGATCACCGGCTTGGACGTCGGCGTGACGAGCAAGCGCCGCAGGGTTCCTTGTTCGCGCTCCTCCAGGATGCCTTGTGCCGAGCCGAACGACACGAACATCACGAACATGAGCGAGAAACCGATCGAGTACTGGACGTTGCTCGCAGCCATCACGGCATCGCCGCGCTCGACCGACTCCACGACCTGCACGCCCGTCACAGCCACTGGCGGATCGGGCTTCCAGTAGGAGTCGGCGGTCTCGTAGAATGCGCCAAAGCGCTCGGCCGGCAACGCGATATCGGGCTGCGGTATCGGACGAGGTTGTCCGGTCTGGAGGTCCACAATGGTCGGCGAATACGCCGCAACCTGCACCATCGCATCCCAAGCCACCCGTGCGGCCTCGGCGTTCGCGCTCACGCGCGCTATCGCACCCTGCACGATCTCTGCAGCGGCCTGTCCGCTCTGAGAGTCGGGCGGGACGATGATCTCGATCGAGACCGGCTTGCCTGCCTCAAGGTCATCGCTGAAGCCTTCGGGGATGCGAACCGCCACCCCCGCTTCACCGGAGTCGAGTTTGTCGCTCGCCTCGGCCTCGGTCGCGTCCTGGATGTCGATCGATGCCTCGGCAGACGCTATGGAACGGATCTCCTCGGCATAGGTGCCTGAGTCGCCTTGTATCCACTCCACGACCACCGGCTGCGTGTAGATATCGCTGCCGAACGCGACGCCGAAGACCCAGGTGAGCGCGATCGGCAGCACGAGGATGCTGACGAGTTCACCGCGATCGCGAAGCGTCTGGAGCACCTGGACCTTGAGCATGGAGAGCATGCGCCGCATGAGCTACTCCATCCTCAATCGCCAGATACCGAAGCCGAAGAACAGCGCGCCCATACCCACGAGCGCGACGATCGGCGTGAGCACTCCCGTGAGCGTGGCGCCGTGGAGCTGGATGTCTTGGATGCCCTCCATGCCCCATCCCATGATGGAGAGGTAGCGGATGGGCTGGAGCCACTCGGGCAGGATCGAGATCGGGAAGAACACGCCGCCGATGAGCGCCATGAGCTGCACGATCAGCGAGCCCAGGCCACCGGCACCGCGCTCGGTCTTCGCGAGCGATGCGATCAGCACAGCCAGACCCGTCACGGCGACGAGCATGGCGGCGGCGACCGAAAACGTGGCGACCGGATCGTCGCCCCACTTCACATCGAACGCAAACGATGTGAACGAGTAGAGCACGATGAATTGGAGGAAGCCGAGTATCCAGATCCCCAGCATCTTCCCGCCCACGATGGCCGCGCGCGGCGTAGGTGTAGCGAGCAGCCGCATGAGTGTCTGCTCGCGACGCTCGGTGATGAAGCCGAAGGCTCCGAACATCGCGCCGAACACGAGGAACATCGTCGTCATCGACACGGCGAAGAAGTCCATGCCCGCGACGTTCGAATCCGTCGACGTCGTCCGGCTGGTCTGCTCGATGGTGATCGGACGCACCGAGTCTGCAGCAGTCGCCGCCTGCACCGCAGTCCCCACGGTCGCCCCGATCAGCTCGGGTGCCAGACCCGCCTGAGCGGCGGTCTGCCCGGCTGTCTGGGCGATGATCGACACGCGAGAGATGTCCGTGGCAAGGGAGCGCACGATGGACTCCCAGATGTTGGCCGAGAGTTCCGAGCCCGGGTCCTTGAGCACCTCGAGCTCGACGGGGTCACCTGCGTTGATGGAGTCGGTGAAGTCGCGCGGGATGATCAGCGCAGCGACCATGTCGCCTCGCTCCACCTCGCTGCGCACGGCGTCGGCGTCGTCGCGCTCCTCGATCGCGAAGATGTTGCTGACGGCCTCGTTGTCCACGAGCCCGCTCGCGATCTCGGCACCCACGTCGGAGGCGGCCTGCACGCCCGCAGCACTCGCCACGCCGCCGCTGTCGAGGTTGACGATCGCAACGCGCGCGTCCAGGCCGCCTTCACCGGTGAGTCCGCCGAACGCGGATCCCAGGATCAGGATGAGTATCATCGGCATGCCGAGAAGCACGCCCACCGCGGCGATATCCCGCGTCAAGACGCGCAGGTCTTTGAAGGCGACTGTTGCGAACTTGGGCATGTAGCTCAGTCCCGCAGAGACTTGCCGGTGAGGTGCAGGAACACCGACTCCAGATCCGGCTCTGTCACTTCGATCCCGCGCACGTGCGCGCCGACCGCATTGAGCGCCGAGACGATGCCCGGCAGCGCGGCACCGCCGTCGACCGAGAGTACCTGCAACGTGGAGTCGGTCGCCTCGGCCTCGGTCACGACGTCGAGCGCGCGGATGCTCTCGAGCGCGCCCTCTGCCAGCGCCTCATCGAGTTCGACCGCCACGATGTCCGCGTCGCCGACCAGCGTGCGCAGCTCATCGATCGTGCCCATCGCGATGACCTTGCCGTGGTCCATGATGCCCACGCGATCGCACAGGAACTCTACCTCTTCCATGTAGTGACTCGTGTAGAGCACGGTCATGCCTGCGGCGTTGAGCTCCTTGACCTGCTCGAGGATGTGATTGCGGCTCTGCGGGTCGATGCCCACGGTGGGTTCGTCCATGAGCAGTACGCGCGGCTTGTGCAAGATGCCCGCGGCGATGTTGATGCGCCGCTTCATGCCGCCCGAGTACTTCTCGATGCGCTCCTTGGCGCGGTCCGCAAGTCCCGCGAGTTCGAGTGCTTCATCCACTGCCGAGGAAAGCTCCTTGCCGCCCATCCCGTACATGCGGCCCCAGAATGTGAGATTCTCGCGCGCGGTGAGCGCCGGATAGAGCGCCACTTCCTGCGGTACCACGCCGAGAACCTTCTTGACCGCACCCGGCTTCTTGCCAACCGAGTTGCCGTCGACGATCACATCGCCCTCGGTTGCATCGATCAGCCCGGAGATGATCGAGATCGTGGTGGTCTTGCCCGCGCCGTTGGGGCCGAGTAGGCCGAAGATCTCCCCCTCGGCGATCGCGAAGTCCACGTGATCGACAGCGACCAGGTCGTCGAACTTCTTGACCAGCCCCTGCACGGTGACGATGTCGCTCATCCTCTGGCCCCTCCACCCGGATCACGCACCATATAGATAGTAGCAGCCAGCCCAAACGCAGGACTACGCTTCGCTAGTCGTACTCGTTGTCGGCCATACGGATCGCCACCACTACGCCGATGACGACAGCGCACAGAAGGCCCAGAAGCAGAATCTTCACGAACAGCTGCCCTGTCGCCTGGGAACTCATGGGAATGACTCTCCATGGCTCGGTATCGGAGACCCAGATCTCGGGCGCGCGGTCGGGCGACTCGACGACGACAACCACCCCGTCGGCGGTCTTATAGGAGTCGACTTCGAACAGATTCGCCCGCTGGCTTCGACCGCCCGGCGACACGACGCTGTCTGCGCCCGCCCTGACAACGGCCACCCCGTCCGGCACCGCATCCTCGATACCGAACAGATCGACACGGGCACTCGCCAGCGCTTCCTCGTCCACGCTCGCCCCCACCGAACGAGACGCCATCTCCGTGTCGCCCACCAGCACACCCGTTGCGTAGTGTCCCGCAGCGTCCTCGGCAGTTGCATAGGGCTCGTAGTCTCCGGCCGAGCAGGCGGGTACCGCCAAGACGAGCACCAGCGCGGCAAGCAGCAGGCCGCGTGAAACCCGCGCATGTCGAGGCCGCGAGAACCTGGCACCGCCCACGTGAGTCCCCCTAGCCGTCATGTCGTGCACTCATCGCATCGAGCACACCGAACAGAAGCTCCCGGATCGTTTCGAAGCGCGCCTCATCGGCAAGCATCTCCTCTGCCGAGGAGATCCACTCGCCACCGCCCTCGAGCTGGTCGCCGCACGCCTCGCACAGCACCGACCACGACTGGTGCGTCGCTTCGAGGTGACACTGCAGCCCGATGACGCGACCGTCGTCGTAGGCAAACGCCTGGTTCTCGCACGCCTCGCTTCGCGCCACGTGGACCGCTCCCGGCGGAATCGCGAACGTGTCGCCGTGCCAGTGCAGCGGCTCGAATCGTTCGGGTAGCGCCGAGAACACCTCCAGCGCCCGACCTGCCTCGGTCAACTCGACCGGATACCAGCCGATTTCGGGCTGCACTCCGTGCGTGACGGGACCTCCCAGCACGTCGGCCACCAATTGCGAGCCGAGGCACACGCCCAGCACCAGCTTGCCTGCCTCGATTGTAGATGCGATGAAGCGTTTCTCCTCGGCAAGCCAGGGATACTCGGCGTCCTGATAGATGTTCATAGGACCGCCCATGACGACGAGCATGTCGAAGGCACCGGGATGTGCGAAGTCCTGCGCGAACAGCTGACTCACGCTGAGGGTGTGCCCGCGCGCAGTCGCCCAGTCGCCAATGCCCGCGATGCCCTCGTACGGCACGTGCTGAAGGTAGTGGATGCGCATCGATTCCCCTTTCGATGCCCTCACTCTAGTGCATCGCAGCAACACCGGCGATGCGCATCACACGAGAACGTAGCGGGCCACATCCGATCCATGATCGTCCGCGCGCTCCCACTGTCCTTGAACACCCGCGGCTGCTGCGCCCAGCTCGAAGTGCAGCATCGCGATGCCGCAGTCGAGCTTCTTCGAGACCTTGTAGCCTGTCTCGGGGCCGTCGAAGGCGACGATGACGCGACCTTCCTCGTAGCGAAAGCGCCAGGGCTGCCGGTTGACCGCACTCGGAGCGATGCGCGCCAGTTCGACGCCCGCCCGTGCCCACGGCAGCCAGTCTTCGCTTCCCGGAGCGATCTCCTCGGCAGGTTTGCGAGGTGGGCCCGTCACGGTCTTGACGGTATGGGCCAGTTCCTCGTAGCTCGTGAGCAGCTCGCTTGGCGTGCCGAGCGGCGTGATCGCGTACACACGCTCCCCGCCACCCAGGTTCAGTAGCTCGGCCACGCGAGTCGGCTTGTAGTAGCCGCCGATCCAGCACGTGCCCAAGCCCAGTCGAGTCGCTTCGAGCACGATTGCCTCGCCTGTGTAGCCTATCGACATCTGTACGCCGGGCGCCCCGTTCGTTCCCACAATGGCCACCGCCGAGGGCGCGCCGGTCACTTGCCCGTAGCTGCCCACGATACCCGTGAAGATGTCCGGCGGCGCCTTCGCAAGCAGCACTGCCCGTGCGACCGGCGAGGGGCGGAACGACTTGCACAGCGACTCCATCGCGGCCAACGTCTCAGCGTCGAGAGGCGTCCCGTCGTAGCTGCGCCGGGAACGACGCACGTGTGCAGCCTCGACCCACTCCCGGACCGGCGCATCCGGTGCGTGTAGCGTAGGCATGAGCGACCCTTTCCCGATTTGAACGTGAGACATCGTCGAGTGGCGACGGGTACATTGTTCCCATAACCTACCAGTATTCAAGCGGTCGCAGCCCGATACAGCAGCCACGCAACACGAGCCGAGAGGTACGCCCATGGCCGAGCATCCCCTGCACGAGTCGGCCCCCGAGCCCGAGGATATCGGCGAACGGTCGGCCCCGCACGCAGCCGAGGGCCTGCTCGCGATCCTGCGCTCGCGTGCCAACCCCGACAACGTCGCCGGCATGGCTCGCTTCGGCATCAGCGCTCACAACACGCTCGGGGTCTCGGTGACCGAGCTGCGCGCAATCGCCCGCGTGGCACTCAAGCCGCGAAAGCGCGATCCCCAGTGGCGGCACGAGGTCGCCGCGCGACTGTGGGACAGCGGAGTGCATGAGGCGCGCATCCTCGCAACGATCGTGGACGATCCGACACTCGTGACCCGCGAGCAGGCACGTGCGTGGGCCGCCGACTCCGACTCGTGGGACATCACCGACGGGCTGTGCATGAACCTGCTCGGCCGCACGCCATTCGCTTACGAACTAGCCACCGAACTGACCGGCCGCGACGAGGAGTTCGTGAAGCGTGCAGGGTTCGCGCTCATTGCGGTGCTCGCCTGGCACGACAAAGACGCGCCCGATGAGAAGCTGCTGCCCTTCCTCGAGCCGATCCGCCGAGAAGCCCACGACGGACGCAACTTCGTGAAGAAGGCGGTGAGCTGGGCGCTGCGGCATATCGGGAAGCGCTCGGCAACGTTGCACCCGAAGGCACTTGCGGTGGCCGAGGAGCTGGCCAGAAGCGACGACCGCGCGGAGCGCTGGGTGGGCCGCGATGCGGCCAAGGAGTTGACGAGCGAGAAGGTGCTGGAGCGGCTCGGGCTGGCGTAGCGCTCGGTGCTCGCCTCGCTACCCTGCCTCATCGAGTGCTGCGGCCACGGCGGCGCGTAGCGGCGGCAGGTATCGCGTCGCGATATCCCAGACGGTCGCATGCGACAGCATGTCGTAGTCATGGGCAATCACATTCCGAAAATCCACGACGCCATGTGACTGGACAAGCCGCTCATCAAGTGCAGGCTCGATACGTAGCGCCCTGGCCATGGCCTCTCCGAGGATCTCGAACTGGCGCTCGACCGCCGAGCGCAGCATGAGGTCCTCGGCATATTCTTGATACGTTCGCCCAGTAATGAACTGCTCGACTGCATCCGCTGCACGCAACATGTCATAGAGTGGCACCCGCACATCACGGAGCCTCATACAGCACCACCTCAGAGCGCCCAAGCTCCTCGAGTAGATACGGATTCTCAATGCCGTCGGGCTCAAGCAGATCGATCGTCATGCCGGTCACCTGTTCCAGCGCCGCGCGAAGCCCGAAGTAGCGTTCCGCCGGCGAGCGTGGGTCATTCGGTTCGAAGCGGACCGAGACGTCCAGGTCGGAGGGCACCACTGCAACATCCACTTCCGTGGCCGAGCCGAACAACGCGATGCGCGCGACGCCGAATCGCATCGCCGTCTCCGCGATGCGTGCAGCCAGATCGCGTACGTGAGGATTCAGCAGCCCAGCCGGGGAAACGAGAGTCGCAGCTCCGGTTACGGTACGGCCATATGCCACGTGGGCTTCGGCCGCGACAAGACCTGCAAGCGCATCGGCGAGTGGATGGTCGGTCACAAGCGAGATCTCCCGCCTGCCGTCGGTACTGACCGCTGACTCGACCAGCCCGATGTCGCCGAGACGCTTCAGCTCGCGCTGGACCCCGGATATGCTCCCACCGGTGCGTCGTACCAACTCCCGCATGTGAAGAGACTCGCCCGGCGTTGCTAGCAGCGCGGCGATAACCGCCGCACGTGTCTTGGAGCCGAACAGCTCGCCTAGCATCGAGACCTCCTCGGCACAAGTGTACCCGATACCGGTACGCTTATGTACCCCATGCTACGCGATTGGCTTCTCGCGCTCCTCGTTCCCCGATAGCTGGGTCAACACGCAGGAGGGCCGATCCTCAAACGGACCGGCCCTCCTATGGTTTGCTATGGTGGAGACGAAGGGGCTCGAACCCTCGACCTCAGGCTTGCAAAGCCCGCGCTCTCCCAGACTGAGCTACGTCCCCAAACGGACACATACTATAGCATGCGTTCCGTGCCTCGGACACCTCGCTTTCTGCGTCCGACCGCTACTGCGGGGTCAGATATCCCGTCGCCCGCAGCACCTCGCCAATTGCCGCCTCGCTGTTATTCGATTCGCAGTATCCGACCTCCACCCGGGGATTATCGACGTACACATTCACAACGCCGATGCCGCGAGTCATACGCAACGCGTCGAACAGCTCGTTGGCTACCGATTCGAGAGTTGCGTCTTCGGGCACGTCGAGCGCGTAGGTCGATGACGTACATTCGTCGACCTGCGCAATCTGGGCAGTAATGATGTCCTCGCCCACGTCAGGACGCGTGCCAAACGTCATCGCCGCGTAGACAACGACGATGAAGACGATGACTACGCCGACAGTGATGGCACCCTTGGGCAACGGTCGGCGAACAGGCTCCTCGGCATGTGGATCATCCGCGGGAATTGCGTGCGGATTCCCCGAGTGCTCGACCGGGGCTTCGGGGGAGTCCTCGGGTACTACGGACGACGAAGGCTTGCGCCGACCCAGATAGAGCATCAGCCCGATACCCAAACCCGCGGCCAGAAGCAGCACCGGCACCAGGATGTCGTTCGACTGACCGGGCGTCGTCGTCCGGTTGGCCACCGGCGCCGCAGCGCCCCCGGTAGGCGGTACGTATGTGACCGAGAGCTCGATGCTGTCCCCGGCCTTCACGTCTTCGTACTCGCGTTCGTAGTACACGAAACCCGATGGCCCGGGGCCGACCTCTGCGCCAATCGTGCCCGTCACGATCTCGGAACTGCCCGGCACCCGGATTCTGGCCCAGACGACAGGCACATCCTGATTGGCCGTCCACTCGATGGTGGCAATCTTGCCTTGCGGCGTGTCCACTACCGCATTCGGCACCAGGAGCTCGAGTTGCGCGAGGAGTCCCTGTCCCATCGTGAACGAATAGACGTCGGCACCGTTCGAAGTCTCCACCGCTGGGTCGAACGACGGGTCCTGTTCCAGCGGTCCGCCGAGCACTTCGCCCGCCCACTGGAGCACTGCTCCGGGCGGAACCGAGAGCGCCCCCTCGGCGGGAAGCGCAGTGCCGGCAGGCGCAGTGCCTGACACGATCATCAACGGTGATCCGTCTTCGTGCAGCGCGACATCTACCGATTGCCACGCGATCGGCACCGCATAGGCGGCCGCCGGTGATAGTACCAATACGACTGTGACTAGAGCGCACGGGAGCAGTGCGCGAAAGATGCGGAACATCGCTACCTCCGGAAATGGGCGAAACGACGCGAGCGGCTCGAACTTGAGCGTGGCTGCGGCTTCAGATCCGAAGCGTCACATCGCACAACGCCAAAGACTCGTTGGAATCGGGCGTTTGCGGGAGGTCGGTCGTGTCAGGCCTCGAACCCGCTGGCCGAGCGAGCGAGCCGGTCAGAGCGACTGCGATGGTGCGAGCGGGGCGGTGCTGACCGGTCGTCTGAACGATCGAAAGCGACTCTGACGCGCACGCTCCCGCGCACGCGGTCTCGGCGCAGCCAAACCCGGCCGCCGCTCCGACCAGAGCAACGAGAACGACGAGAGCCCAGGCTCCCCATGTAGATAGCCGCACCATGCCCGCGATTCTAGCAACCCGCGTGCCCCTGCGCGAAAGGGCACCAGACGAGTGACCCCCCGAAACACAGCGAGACTCCCGTGGCTGCAGCTTCACGCGCTGGATGCCGCCCAGCAACCCCGTGTTGCGCAAAACGTAACGAGCGCGAAACACGCCTTCTGTTTCCACGAAATATCCGGATGGTTGCATGGGTTCACGGTAATTCCGTTTCTGTCTGATAACCAACGAACGTCCTGCTCGGAAGGAGGTGCACACGGGATGGGTTTGACACAGACACACGCACTGAAAGCAACGAAGGAGGTACTTCCCATGCGCAAGGGTCTTCTGCTAGCCGGCCTTGTGGCCGTGCTGATCATAGCTCTTCCTTCCGTAGCGTTCGCAGCGGATCCGAACGGAGCCGAGACGCTCGCGGCCAATCCGGCAATCGCGCTCGACTTCATTTGGATGCTCGTCGCCGCGTTCCTCGTCTACTTCATGCAGGCGGGCTTCGCGATGGTAGAGGCTGGCTTCTGCCGGGCCAAGAACGCCACGAACCTGATGATGAAGAACCTGCTCGACTTCGTGATGGGGTCGCTCGCGTACTTCATCATCGGTTTCGCGCTGATGTATGGCGCCGACAAGGCGGGCATCATCGGCACCACCGGCTTCTTCATGGGTGGCGGCAACTATGACGTTACTGTCTATCGCGACTTCATGTTCCAGGTCGTGTTCGCTGCGACCGCCGCCACCATCGTGTCTGGTGCGGTTGCCGAGCGCCTCAAGTTCTCCGCATACCTTGTCTACTCGATCGTGATCAGCGCGATCATCTACCCGATCTACGGCCACTGGGTCTGGGGCGGCGGCTGGCTTGCCCAGCTCGGCTTCCATGACTTCGCCGGTTCGGGCGTAGTGCACGCGGTCGGCGGATTCGTCGGGCTTGCCGGCGCGATGGTCCTCGGGCCGCGGTTCGGCAAGTACGACAAAGACGGCAAGCCGCGGGTCATCGCGGGCCACAACATCCCGCTCGCTGCCCTGGGTGTGTTCATCCTGTGGTTCGGCTGGTTCGGTTTCAACCCTGGCTCGACGCTTTCCGGCAACGATCTACGTATCGCTGTCATCGCGGTGAACACCAACATGGCCGCAGCCGCCGGCTCCGCCGTCGCCCTGATGATCGCGAAGGTCAGGACAGGCAAGTTCGACATAGGCATGGCGCTCAACGGAGCACTCGCCGGTCTCGTAGGCATCACTGCTCCGTGCGCAGTTGTGAGCGGTCCGGCTTCGATCGCAATTGGTGCTGTCGCAGGCATGCTGGTCTACATCGCGATCCTCACGGTTGAGAACATGGGCGTCGACGACCCGGTCGGCGCGTTCTCGGTCCACGGCGTGAACGGCATATGGGGTCTGCTCGCCGTCGGCTTGTTCGCTGATGGTACCTACGGCGATATCACCGGCCTGCTCTACGGAGGCGGAGCGACGCAGTTGGGCCATCAGCTCATCGGTGCCGCCACGGTTATCGTGTGGGCCTTCGGTCTTGGGTACATCACGTTCAAGGTGCTCGACATGACGATGGGCATCCGTGTGAGTCCCGAAGAGGAGCTTCGCGGCCTCGATGTCGACGAACACGGCTCACCGGCCTATCCGAACTTCTTGCTCATCGAAGACTAGACACGACGACCCACCGAGGAGGTGAAGACCGTGAAGAAGATAGAAGCCGTTATCCGGCCCGAGAAGCTGGACGACGTGAAGGTGGCCCTTGAGGTCGCAGGCTATCCGGGCCTGATGCTCACTCGCATCGAGGGTCACGGGAAGCAAAAGGGTCTGATGCAGCAGTTCCGCGGTCGCCAGTACAAGGTGGACATGCTGCCTAAGTACAAGATCGAGGTCGTGTGTGCCGAGAACGACTGCACGAAGCTCATCGAAGCTATCGTCAGCTCGGCCCGCACGGGTGAGGTCGGCGACGGCAAGATCTTCGTAACCGAGATCGCCGACGTCACGCGCATTCGCACCGGCGAGACAGGCGACGTGGCGATCTAGCTAGATGCACTCTGCAGGGTGGGGGTCACCCGACCCCCACCCTGCAACTCCCAAAGTCTTCGAGTGAACGCACACTCCCCACGCACTGCCGCGAACGAGAGATTCTTCAGGAGTTGTCGCACATGAAGAAAGTCGAAGCCATATTCCGCCCCGAGATGCTGGAAGGTGTCCGTGACGCTCTTGACTCGTTGGAGCGCATGGGACTCACGGTCTTCGAGGTCAAGGGACACGGTATACAGGGCGGGCTGTCCCAGCAGTGGCGTGGGGGCGAGTATCACGTGTCGCTGGTTCCGAAAGTCATGGTCATGGCAATCGTCCACGACCATGAGGTCCAAGAGACAATCGAGACCATCACGTCCGTCGCTCGAACCGGAATCATGGGCGACGGCAAGATCTTCGTAACTCCCGTGGAGCAGGCGATCCGGATTCGGACCGGCGAGGCGGGACCGCAAGCCATCTAGGGTGCAGACCCCCTTCGCCCTGCTTCCTGCGCGGCGGTGAGGCCCGGTCAGATCTTGGTTCCCGCCGACTCACTTTGCTCGAAGATTTCACGCGCAGGAAAACCGCACGAAACACTGCGCCCGTAGTCTCTGGTGCAGGGACCGTCCCTAGCCACCATCGAGGCGAACGCGCTCGTCCGAAAAATCTCGCACAACGGCGTGCGATGAATCGTCGGTCGATTCGCCGAGCAGCGGATGCTCGCCCCCGAGATGACTCGGTCCCGTCATCTATCGGCGTTCGTTGCATAGTGGAGGTGGTGGCTCATGCAGCCATTCATCGACCGCGCCGCACTCAAAGCGGGCTGGCGTTCAGCCCTTGTGCGCGCGGCTACCCGCACATTCGTTCTCGCAGCAGTGGCTCTCGTACTCACGGCAGGTCTGGCATACGCAGGAGGCGATCCGAGCGGCGTCTCTACCGGAGGCGCAGCCGACGTCACTGCTGTGGTCGCCGGCCAACCCTCGCTCGGCGAGGTTGCACAGGACCTTGGACACCTAAAGGTCGGCACGAACATGTTCTTCGTCATCTTCGGCGTCACGCTCATCTTCTTCATGCAGGCGGGCTTCATGCTCGTGGAGACGGGCTTCTGCCGCTCGAAGAACGCAGCTCATGTGGCAATGACCAACTTCATCATCTTCGCTGTGGGGGCTCTCGCCTACTGGGCATTCGGGTTCGGGCTGCAGTTCGGCGGCCTTGGCTCACTGGGCACTCTTGGCGGCACTCAGGTCCTGAACAGCTCCTTCTCCCTGGGTGAGGGCATGGGGCTCTTCGGTCTCAAAGGCTTCTTCCTGCAAAGCGGCGGCTCCTACGATGTGGGTGTCTACGCGTTCTTCTTGTTCCAGATGGTCTTCATGGACACCGCCGCGACGATCGTCACCGGCGGCATGGCCGAGCGCTGGAAGTTCTCCGCGTTCGTACCATTCGGCGTGTTCATGGCTATCGTCGTCTACCCGTTCTACGGCATGTGGGTGTGGGGCGGCGGCTGGTTGTCTCAGCTCGGCGCGACTGCCGGTCTCGGACACGGCGTGCTCGACTTCGCAGGGAGTTCCGTCGTCCATGCGGTCGGTGGCTTCTCGGCACTGGCCGGAGCGATTGTAATCGGCCCGCGTCTGGGCAAGTTCAAGGACGGCAAACCCGTCGCCATCCCCGGTCATCACATCCCCATGGCGATTCTGGGCACCATCATTCTGGTGTTCGGCTGGATGGGGTTCAACGGTATGTCCACAGTGTCCGCCGGTGATCTGCGCTTCTCGGTGATCATCGTCAACACAATGCTCGCCGGATGCGCAGGCTGCCTTGCGGCGATGTTCCTGGTATGGAAGCTTTGGGGCCACCCCGATCCATCGATGAGCGCCAACGGGATGCTCGCCGGGCTCGTGGCGATCACGGCTCCGTGTGCGTTCGTCAACACGACCGGTGCGGTCATCATCGGCATCGCGGCAGGGCTGCTCGTGGTCGGATCGGTAGTCTTCGTCGAGCGTGTGCTCAAAGTCGATGACCCGGTCGGCGCCGTGTCGGTACACGGCGTGAACGGTCTGTGGGGCATGATTGCGCTCGGCCTATTCGCCGACGGCACCTACGGGAGCGGCTTCAACGGTGTCGACGGAGCGGTCCGCGGTCTGTTCTACGGAGGTGGCGCAAGCCAACTCGGCGCACAGCTCATAGCCTGCGTGGTTGTCTTCGTGTGGGCCTTCGGCATGCACTGGCTCTTCTTCAAGGCCCAAGACGCGATCATGGGGATCCGGTCCTCTGCGGCCGACGAACTTGCCGGGCTCGACGTCACCGAGATGGGCATCATCGCCTATCCCGATTTCGCGGGCAGCGGCCCGCTCGGGGCAGGCGGTATGGTCGAGACCGACGCTCACAATGCCGGCACTTCGGCGTGAAAGGAGAAGGCATGAAGCGCATTGAAGCGATCTTTCGACCAGATAGACTGCCGGCAGTGAAGCAGGCGCTCGAGGACACTGGTCACGCAGGACTGACCGTAGTTGAGGTCCGAGGACACGGCATCCAGAAGGGTGTCGTCCAGCAATGGCGCGGCCAGGAGTACACGATCGACCTGCTACCCAAGACGATGGTCGTCGCGGTGGTGCACGATCACGAGGTCGACGACGCGCTCGAGGCGATTGCCAAGGCGGCGCGCACCGGCATGATCGGCGATGGCAAGATCTTCGTAAGTGACGTGGCGCGCGTCATGCGCATTCGGACCGGGGAACAGGGGCCGGACGCGGTGTGACCTTCTGACCCACAAACGAGTACTTGGATGATTTCGGTGCTCGACCGACGCGCATCGCAAACGCACGGAAGGCCCGCGCATCACGCGCGGGCCTTCCGGATTTTGCTCTGAGCACAGAGAAGCCGGGATGGCCTTCGCACCGCCCGAGGATCCCATTCAAAGGGATGTCTTTGAGAGTTTCTTGCCCGAGTGAGATTCCAGTCCCTCTCGGGCGCACCCTCACAGTCCCAGGAGCTTATGCCCGACTCTTCGTTGGCCTCGATTCGAAACTCCGAACAAGTCCGCGTCTCCCGACGCGTTGATCGTACCTACACTGCTTACTCGACGTACCGACTGTGCACGAGGCCACCTACCGAAGGTCTTCATCTGCCATCCCGGCCGAATCCGCTTTCGCTTGTCACTTAGGCTTCACTCACCTCTGTTCGCGGCTCGGCTATCTTCTCAAGGTCCGGGCGGTCCGATTCAGGCAACCGCCTCTTAAGAATGTATACCCCGCAAGACGACTTTGTCATCATTCTTGGACGCACAAACGGCCCCCGCTGGAGGGACCGTTTGAGAGAGATCGCAGCTGCGTTTGCCGGTGCCCAAACCCGCCTACTTGAGCGAGTCAAGCTGCTCCCGCAGCGAGTCCTCGGGAGTCTCTCCGACAACCTGCCCGGCAACCGAGCCATCGCTGTTGACCAATACGAACGTCGGAACGTACTGCGCGCCGAATTCGTTGGCAAGCGCTGAACCTTCCTCGTCCTTCTCGACGTTGTAGAGACGAAACTCTACGGTACCCTCGTACTCCTTCTTCAGCCTGTCAACGACAGGCGCCATCGTCTGGCACGAAGGTCACCAATCAGTGTAGAACTCGTACAGAACCGGCGTGTCGAGCGTCTCTGAGTCGGGAACTTGTGAGATCGTCTCGCCGGTCTGAAGCTCGCCTGAATACGCTATGATCCCGGCGTTGAAGTGGTACACCTTGGTGAATCCGTGATCACTTAGGTACTGGACAGCACTAATCGACCGGGAGCCCGTTGCACAGTACACCGCTACGGGCTGTGCCGGATCCCACGAGCCTGCGACAGCCTCGAAGCCGCTGATCGGCACGTTCTCGGCTCCTGGAATATGGCCCATCTGGTATTCACCCGCCGTGCGCACGTCTATCACCCGAACGCCCTCGCCGATGAGCTCTTGCATGCGAGCATCGTCGACATTTTCTACCGAACCGCCTGCCGGTCTGAACAGCACAATGCCGAGCAAGATCGCCCCGACAGCGGCGATAATCCAAATGATGGTCTTGGCGCTTTTCATCTCACACTCCTAAGCGTGGGTCTGTGTCATTATACCCAGGGGGGTATCTATATCGCAACATTCCCGCCCGCCTCGTGGCAAGGTCGGGGATAATACGGAGCGTGTGAAGCCCCCATCGTCAGGTAAGCAAGACAACGGCCAACCACACATCGAACAATGCGACACCGCATCGTGAAGGGATGATCGCCTGGTGACCCGTCCCATTGTCGGAGCAGAATCTGTCGGCTCCGCCCCGTTCCGCGATGAGCTACTGACCGCAGATCGGCTGGCGGAGCGCGCTCGCTCGATTGCGTCCGGACATCCATGGACCGCAGAGGGCGTCACCGGCGTCACGCCGCTTATCGCGATGACGAACGCCGCCGCCGAGGATCTCGCTTCGGACAACACCGTACTGGCTGCGGCGGTGCGAGAGCAGCACCCGATCTCCCCGGCAAGCGAATGGCTTCTCGACAACTACTACCTTCTAGAGGAGCAGATTCTCGCCGTACGGGCGGACTTGCCCCCCGACTACGGCGCAGAGCTACCAAGCATTCGTGAGGGAGAGCATCGAGGCTACCCTCGCATCTACGACGCGATCGTCTCACTCGTCGCACACACCGATGCGCGCGTCGACGAAGAGTATCTGCTCCGGTTCATCGATGGATTCCAGGACATCTCCCCGCTCACCATAGGTGAGGTGTGGGCTATCCCGATCGTGCTACGAGTGGCTCTGGTCGAGAATCTTCGTCGCCTCTCCCGACGTGTGGTTCGTTCTCACCAAGCCGGCCGAGCCGCAGACGAGTGGGCCGATCGTCTCCTCCGGACTGCCCAGACACGATGAGAGCGGGCTGCGAGCGCTGCTCGACGAACTCGAGAATGCCGGGCACCGCGAACCGGCGTTCTACCTTCGGCTGTCACAGCGCCTCAGTGGCGAAGACCTGGGCGTGAGCGCGGTCAACGACTGGCTGGAACGACAGCTCGATGTCCTCGGCATGTCGTTGGACGATCTGTCACGCGACCTGCAACAGCTTCAGGCGTCAGACCAGGTCTCCATCGCCAACTCGATCACGGCAGTGCGTTTCATCGACGCCTACGAATGGCGCTCGTTTTTTGAGACGTGCAGTTTCGTAGAACAGATCCTGCGCCAGGATCCCGTAGGCATCTATCCACGCATGGATTTCAAGAGCCGGGATCGCTACCGTCACGCACTTGAGTCGATGGCCCGACGCTGTCCTTTGGGCGAGATCGAAGTCGCCGAGGCGGTCATCAGCTGGTGTCTGCAAAGCCTCGACGAAGCGCCGTCCGAGCCGGTCGCCGGGCATGTCGGATATCACTTGATCAGCAAGGGACGATTCAAACTCGAACGCAGCGTTCTGTATCGGCCACACGGGCGCGAGCTGCTCTACCGCGGACCGTTGCGGCACCACGGTCTGTTCTACTGGGGGCTTCTCGGCACGTTCACGGCCCTGCTACTGATCCTGCTGACTGGCGGCGTTGTGAATGCCGGTGTCAGCTCATGGCGACTCGTCTTCATCTTGCTGGTCGCCGTTATTCCTCTGAGCGACCTCGCTTTGAACATCACCAACCGTATCGCCGCATGGGTCTTCCCGCCCCGTATCTTGCCCAAGCTCGACTTCCTCGAGCCGATCGAGGAGGCTCATCGAACGCTGGTCGTCGTGCCCGCGCTGCTGTCCTCGGCGGGGGCGGCACAGCATGTGATCGACAACCTCGAGGTCACGTATCTCGCCAATCGCGACGAGAACCTTGCATTCGGTCTACTCGGCGACCTCAAGGGAGCTGACAGCGAAAGCGTCGATGGCGATGCCATGATCATCGAGGCAGCGCGCCAAGGAATAGAGACGCTCAACGAGCGCTATCTTGCCGAGCACGGTCGTCGCCCGTTCCACTTGCTCGTCCGCGGCCGAACGTACAACGAGATCGAACGTGTGTGGATGGGCTGGGAGCGCAAGCGTGGCGCTCTCGTCGAGCTCAACCGGATGCTGCACGGCTGGACCGAGACGAGCTTCTCGCTGCGCATGGGCGATCATGCGTTTCTCGAATCGGTGACGTTCGTGCTCACCCTCGATGCGGATACGCTCATGCCGCGCGATACGGCACGAAAACTCGTCTCGACCATCGCCCATCCCTTGAACCGTGCGCGTCTGGACCCAGGGGACGAGCGTGTCAAGAGCGGCTACGGCCTTATACAGCCCCGTGTCGCGATGTCGTTGCCGGCCTCGAGCCGCTCATTCTTCGCATGGCTGTATTCAGGTGTGACCGGAGTCGATCCCTACGCGGGAGCGGTATCCGATACCTACCAAGACGTGTTCGGTGAGGGCAGTTTCACCGGCAAGGGCATCTACGAGGTCAACATCTTCAACGCCGTGCTCGAGGGCCGATTCCCGGAAAACTCGCTGCTCTCGCATGACCTGATCGAGGGCAACTTCCTGCGCACCGCACTGGCCAGCGACATCCAGGTCCTCGACGACCATCCTCCGAACTACCTGTCTCACATGGCGCGACTCCACCGTTGGGTGCGCGGCGACTGGCAGACCGTGCCGTGGCTGTTCCCGCGCGTGCCGATCGAAGGCGGGCACACCGCGCGCAACCCCCTGTCGCAGCTGCATCGATGGAAGATGGTCGACAACCTGCGCCGCAGTCTTGTGCCGCCAACACTGCTGTTGCTCATCGTGGCCGGCTGGGCTCTTGTTCCGGGACCGAGCTGGGCGTGGCCTCTTCTCATGATGTTGCTCGTGTTCTTCCCGGTGTACTTTAGCCTCGCCGATTCGATGTTGTTGCGGTCCAACAAGGTTCCCCTCAGTGCCGCTGCCGGCAGCATCTGGCGCGACTTCGGACGCAACTCCGCCCAGGCTCTGCTGCAAATCGCCATGCTGCCCCACCAGGCCTGGCTGATGACCGACGCGATCGCACGCGCACTGTGGCGCATGATGATCTCGCGACGCAACCTGCTGGAGTGGGAGACCGCGGCGGATGCCGACCGCCGTGTCGGCAATACGCTTGCCGGATTCGCCCGCACGCTCTGGCCCTCCTCGGCGCTGGCCATCGTTCTGCTCGTTCCCTCGGCCACAGTGTCGATCCAACGTCTCGTTCTCGCCATTGTGCTGGCCCTGGGATGGGCGGCCGCTCCCCTCGTCGCCTGGCGAGTCTCCCGCACGGTCAAACGAGCCCCCGAGCCCCTCGGCGAAGATGCCCTTCGCGAACTGCGCGTGCTTGCACGAAGAACGTGGCGCTTCTTCGAGACGTTCGTCACCTCGGAGGACCATCACCTCGCTCCGGACAACTTCCAGCAGCACCCCAAAGGCGAGGTCGCGCACCGTACCTCTCCCACAAACATCGGGTTGCAGCTCCTGAGCTGTGTGACCGCCTATGACTTGGGCTATCTGACACTCGACAGTCTCATGAGCCGCACGTCCGGCACGCTCAACACGATGGTCGGTCTCGAGCGATTCAACGGTCACTTCTACAACTGGTATGACACGCGCACGCTCCGCGCACTTCCGCCCAACTACATCTCGACGGTTGACAGCGGCAACCTTGCAGGTGACCTGCTGGTGCTGCGAATCGCCTTGCTCGAAGTGTCCGAGGCTCCGTTGCTGGGAGCTCAGCTGCTCAAGGGCTTCGTGGACACCGTGGATCTCGCCGTTCAAGATCTCTACGCCGAGCGAGACCACCTTGCCCCTGATGATGTCGCGCACAGGCTCCGCGAGCAGCTCGAAGAGTTTCGCCGCGACGTCGAGCTAGAGGACGAGCCGGAAGATCTCGGCGAGTGGCACTCACTGCTGCAGCGCCTCGATTCGTTCGTCTCGACCGCCGTGCGAGAAGTCGATCAGCTCGTCGGCGACACCCCGATCGACCTGGGCGAGTCTCCACATCCGGCCACGCCGGTCGAACGTGCCCGTGCCGCCGTCGACGCCGTTCGGTCGATCGTGCGCGAAGCTCACCAGCTTGTGGGCACGCTGACTCCGTGGGCTCCTCTGCTGACCGACGTACCCCGCCCTGTCCTTGAAGATCCTCGTGCCGATGAGCTCGTGCCGGTCACCGAGTACGTCCCAAGCCTGGTCGGTCTTGCCGAGGGTCTCGAGTACACGCTTGGTGTGCTCGACTCGCTCGCCAGCGATCCTCCCGGTTCCACGCCGACGGGGCGCGAGGCCTCGGCGACATGGGCGCGCTCGATGGCCAACGGCATTCGGGAGTCACGCCCGTTTTGCGTGGAGCTGCTCGCTCGGTTGCGCCTCAACGCGAACATCGCGCGCGAGGTATGGGAACACACGGATTTCCGGATGCTGTTCGACTCGCAGCGGTTGCTGTTCTCGATCGGCTACAACACTGCCGAGGGCAAGCTCGACGGCTCGTACTACGACATGCTGGCCTCCGAGTGCCGGCTCGCCAGCTTCCTCGCAATCGCCAAGGGCGATGTCCCCCAGGAGCACTGGTTCCGTCTCGGCCGCTCGATCACGCAGACCGAGGGGGGCCGCGCGCTGCTGTCGTGGAGCGCCTCGATGTTCGAGTACCTCATGCCGCGACTCCTGATGTACAGCTGGCCGCTGACGCTGCTGGATCAGACGTACGACTCGGTGGTTCGACGCCAGATTCAGTACGGCCGTGAGCGAGGAGTGCCGTGGGGTGTCTCCGAGTCCGCCTTCAACGCCAAAGACGCCGACCTCACCTACCAATACCAGGCCTTCGGCGTGCCTGGTCTGGGTCTCAAGCGCGGGCTGTCTGACGACGTGGTCATCGCTCCCTACGCGAGCGTGCTTTCGCTGTCCGTAGCTCCGCACGAGGTCATTGCGAACCTCCGCGCACTGGCCGAGCAGGGGGCGCGCGGCAGGTACGGCTACGTGGAAGCAATCGACTACACACCGGGACGCATCCCTGCGGGCGAGCTCCGAGCGCTGGTGAACGCATATTTTGCCCACCACCAGGGCATGAGCCTCGTGGCGCTCGGCAACGAGCTCACCGGTGCCGCGATGCGCAACCGTTTCCACCGCGACCCCATGGTGAGTTCTGCGGAGCTGCTGCTGCAAGAACGCGTGCCACGCACCGTCCAACTCGCCCATCCCCACGTCGAAGAAGTCCGCAACGTCCGCTCGGTCCGCGATCTCCCGCCCCCGATCACCCGCTCCTATCCACTTGCGGACACACCCGTCCCCGCCACTCACTTCCTTTCCAACGGAAGCTACTCGGTCATGGTCACGAACGGTGGTGGTGGCTACAGCCGCTGGCGTGGCATGTCGGTCACACGCTATCGCGAAGACGTCACCCGCGACTGCTGGGGACAGTTCTTCTACCTGCGCGATCTCGACACGGGTCGCGTTTGGAGCGTGGCCAACAATCCTGTGCCGGGCGACCCGGACGAGTACTACGTCACGTTCTCGGCCGACAAAGCCGAGTTCCGCCGACGCGATGACGACATCGAGACCAGCACAGAAGTCGCCGTCTCGCCCGAAGACGACGCCGAAATCCGCCGCGTGACGATCGTGAACCGAGGCCTGAAGCCGCGACGCCTCGAGATCACCTCGTATTTCGAGATCGCCCTCACGTCGCAAGGCTCCGACCAGGCCCACAAATCGTTCTCGAACCTGTTCGTCGAAACGGAGCTGCTCGAGGAGACCGGAACGCTGCTGTTCTCGCGCCGTCCACGTTCCGCCGAAGAATCGCGACCCTACGGCTTCCACACGCTGGGATGCGATTCGAACGAGCCCTGCGACGTGTCCGTCGAGACCGACCGTGCGGGTTTTCTCGGCAGACTGCGGCAAGTGGACGACCCGATCGCGCTCGAGCGAGAAGGCGACTTGTCGGGGACGACCGGCTCGGTGCTCGATCCCTCGTGCTCGATCCGACGCTCTGCGGTCATCGCTCCGGGCTCGAGCGTACGGTTCGTCTACACGACGGGCGTCGGCGAATCGCGTGAGGATGCCGTGCGGCTCGCCGAGAAGTACCACGATGTCCGCAGCGCTCAGCGCGCGATCGACCTCGGCTGGACCGCAGCACAAATCGAGCTGCGCGACCTGGGACTCACGCCCCAGGAATCGGTCGTCTTGCAGCGCCTCGCCTCGCGCCTGCTACTCACCGACCCGGCATCGCTGCTCAAGGTAACGACGCCCGTCGAGAACGGGTTGCAGATCTCGGGACTGTGGTCGATCGGCATCTCGGGCGACCATCCGATCCTGCTCGTGCGTGTTGACGAGATGGAGCACGCCCCACTCGTGCGACAGGCGCTGCTCGCCCACCAGTACTGGAGACACAAGGGTTTGATCGCCGACCTGGTGGTGCTCAATACGCGACCCAGCGCCTACAGCGACGAGCTCGACGACCGCTTGAAGCTACTCGTGCGCACTGGACACGCGCTCCAGCTCATCGACAAACCCGGTGGCGTGTTCCTGCGCCGGTCCGACCAGATGCATCCCGACGTCTTGAACCTTCTGCTCACCATCGCCAGAGCAACACTCGACGGAGATGGCGGTCCTATCGAACTGCAGCTCGATCGCCGAGGGGCCCGTCCCGTCGATCCGCCTCCCTTCGTGCCCTCGCGAGAGCCTGAGCGCTTCGACCATCGCGCGTTCAAGCGTCCCCCTCTCCGATTCGACAACGGGTACGGAGGATTTGCCGAGAACGGAGACTACGTCATCGCCCTCGAAAAGGGCGTAACGACGCCGGCCCCCTGGATCAACGTCATGGCGACCCCCGAGTTCGGCTGCATCGTCTCTGAAGCCGGCATCGGGTGCACGTGGGCCAAGAACAGCCACGAGAACCGCGTCACCACCTGGAACAACGACCCTGTCTCAGACGGAAGCGGCGAAGCGATCTACATTCGCGACGAGCAGTCCGGCGAGTTCTGGAGTCCCACTCCCCTGCCCGTGCGAGATCACGAGCCTTACGTCGTACGCCATGGCAAGGGATACACGACCTTCGAGCACGCCTCCTACGGCATCGAGCAGCACATCGAGTGGTTCGTTCCCGTTGATGATCCGGTGCGCGTCGTGCGCCTGCGGCTCCGCAACGTCAGCGGGCGTCCGCGGAAGCTGTCTGTGACGCAATTCGTCGAGTGGGCTCTCGGCAGTTCGCGTAGCCAGGCGCAGCATCTTGTGGCGACCTGGTTCGACTCCGAGACCGACATGCTCACCGCTCACAATCACTTCAACATGGACTTCCCCGGACGGGCAGCATTCCTCGCATGCGATCGAGACCTACATTCGTGGACCGCGAGCCGTACGGAATTCGTAGGCAGAAACGGCCGACCGGCAGATCCCGCAGCGATGCATCGAACTCGACTCGACAAGCGTTCCGGGCGGTTCCACGACAACTGCGGCGCTCTTATGACGCACCTCGAGTTTGCCCCCGGTGAGGAGCAAACGGTCACATTCCTCCTCGGCCAGACGCAAACGCTGGAAGAGGCGCGTTCGGTCGTCGACCGATACCGTGAATCCGGCGCCGTGACCAACGCGCTCGAGGACGTGAAGGATTTCTGGGACTCGATCCTCGGTGACGTACAGGTCAAGACGCCCGACCCGGCGTTCGATCTGATGGTGAACGGCAACGCTTTGTATCAGGCGCTCGCTTGTCGCCTGTGGGGACGCACGGCCACGTATCAGAGCAGCGGTGCCTTCGGTTTCCGGGACCAGCTTCAAGACGTGTTGTGCATGATGCTCTCGCGCCCGGAGGCCGTGCGAGCACAGATCGTCGAGGCGTCGCGTCATCAGTTCGAACGGGGCGACGTTCTGCATTGGTGGCAACCGTATTCGGGCCGGGGCGTACGCACCCGCATCACCGATGATCGGCACTGGCTGCCGCTTGTGGTTGCAGAGTACGTGGAAGCCCTCGGCGATACCGGGGTGCTGCAGGAGAAGACCCCGTACCTCGAGGGCCCGGAGGTCGAACCTGGTCGCGAGGACAACTATCTACAACCGTCGATTTCCGAGAAGAGCGCGACCATCTACGAACACTGCGTCGCAGCGCTGGAGTCAGCCCGCGCAACCGGATCCCACGGCCTACCGCTGATGGGCGGTGGTGACTGGAACGACGGCATGAACCGGGTGGGCCTGGGCGGCACCGGCGAGAGCGTGTGGCTGGCGTGGTTCCTCAATGTCGTGCTCGTGCGTTTCGCCCCTATCTGTGAGCTGATGGGCGAGCACGATCGGGCGACGGACTACCGCCAGTGGGCGGCGAAGCTCGTGGAAGCCATTGAACGCGAGGCGTGGGACGGGGCGTGGTATCGCCGTGCGTATTTCGACGACGGAACGCCACTCGGTTCTCACGAGTGCGAGGAGTGCCGTATCGATGCCATCGCCCAGGCATGGGCAACGATATCCGGTGCCGGTGACGCCGGACGGGCACAACAGGCCCTTGACTCCGTCGAGGATCAGCTCGTCCGACGCGAGGACGGACTGATCCAGCTTCTGACGCCCCCCTTCGACACGATGGCGCACGACCCCGGATACATCAAAGGCTATGTCCCCGGAGTGCGCGAGAACGGCGGTCAGTACACCCACGCAGCTGTCTGGGTCGCTCTTGCCCACTTGCTGACCGGTGACGGCGACGAAGGCCACAGTCTGCTTCGTCTCATCAATCCGATTGGCCACGGGGCAACCCGTGAGTTCGCCGACACGTACCGAGTCGAGCCGTACGTGATCGCCGCTGACGTCTACGCCGGAGAGCCGCACGTGGGCCGCGGCGGGTGGACCTGGTACACGGGATCGGCCGGTTGGTTCTACCGGGTATGTGTCCAAGACGCGCTCGGGCTGTGGATGGTAACCCGCGGAGGAGAACGGTACCTTCGCATCGAGCCGTGCATCCCAAAATCGTGGCACGGGTACTCGATGAAGTACCGCTACGGTGACTCAGTCTATGCCATCAGCGTAGAGAATCCACGCGGCGTCAATCGCGGCATCGCCCGCATCGAACTTGATGGGCGAGTGCTCGACAACCCGCTGGTACCACTCGACCCCGGCGGAGAGACGCACGTCGTGAAGGTGACACTTCTCGGCGGATAGTCATACAGAGGCTCGCGCGCGCCATGAGTGATCCGCGGGGGTGCGTATCCGCCTAGTGTTCGTCGACCTCACGTGCGGACACCGAATACGCGTTTGTCGGAACGACCGCAGCCGATGGCCCTTCCTCGGTTTGCCGCTGCGCAGCCGTCGCCGCATCAAGTGCGAGCGACGCTCCGACGGCCAGAGCGACAGTGGCGATCATCCAGCCATAGTCCACAACCGCTCCGGGGACGTACACATCCACAGCTGACATCCAGGAGAACACCGTATCGGTCGCGGCCATGATGATGAGACCGGTAGAAACATACAGCCACGGGAGTGTTCGGTCCCGATCGCCCGTACGCATCGCGATCACCAGAACGAAAACAGCAGGCATGGCGAGGAGGCAAACGTCGGCGAGCGGATACACGACGTTGAGCACGAGTTCCGCCGGAGCTTGGCCGGCCTTCAGCAAGATCGGCTCAATCAGCCAGAAGAACAGGCATGCGACGACCACGACACCGGAGAGGCCAGCTACAAGCACGGCCCCCGCGACTTCTTCACGACGCCGCATCTTGATTGCCGGAATGAACACGGCCGCCCCAACGAAGACGTAGTGCATCAGATAGAAGATGTCGGGTGGCCCGGGATACGGGGCTCCGAGATTCCCTAGCTCCATCACCGCCCAGGTGATATCCCCAAGAGCAAAACACCCCACGCCTGCCCCGAGTAGTAGCCACGACCTACGGAGTTCGTCACGCGGAAGCCGGCGAGCCGCGAGCAGAATCACGACCGCGGCAGCCAACACCACAGCCACCGTGCCGACATCAGAAACAAGCATCGCCCCGTTTTTGCCACCGAGCCCCAGCACAACCAGCGTGCGCACAACAGCGGTAGCTCCGAGACCGATCAGTCCGATTGCGAAACTCCGGATGCTCGTCCTCACCAACGGCCCCTTTGCAGTACCTCACCGATCCACCTGGACCAGTGTTGCGCGGAATCTGCATGTAGACGGTTTCGTGCCTGCCCTGGCAGACAGATGGCGTACTCACGGGGAGCAGATGCGGATAGGCTGATGAAGCGGCTGCCCTCCGGCGGGGACCGCGCCCACAGGCTCGGAGATCAGACCGCCAACCGCAGCCCTACACACAAACGCCTCCCCGTCTTCATCATCGGAAAGGCGTCTGTAATCGATAGTGGTGGGCCCGGTTGGATTCGAACCAACGACCTCACGGTTATCAGCCGTGCGCTCTAACCAACTGAGCTACGGGCCCGCATGGTGCCAAAGGCTTCGATACCTTATCCCACCACCGATAGCGCGTCAAGAAACCGCCGGTCGCCGCGGCAACTCGAGCGTTTCGGCGCTCAGACCGTGAGAGATTGTATGGTGACGCGTCGGCTTCTCGGCCCATCGAACTCGCAGAAGAACACGCCTTGCCATGTGCCAAGAACCAGGCGGCCATCGCTCACGGGAACCGTCACGTTCGTCCCAACCAACGACGACTTGATGTGTCCATCGGAGTTGCCTTCGGCATGCCGGTATCGTGCATCGCGCGGAGCTACTCGGCGTAGACCCTCCAAGATGTCGCACACGACATCAGGATCGGCATTCTCGTTGATCGTGATACCCGCTGTCGTGTGAGGCACAAAGACCAACACAGCCCCATCCCGGACTCCGAGTCGCTCAATCGCTTCCTGCACGCGCCCCGTGATATCGAGCATCTCCTCGCGAGCAGAAGTGCGAATCTCGAAGTGTTCCACGGTGTCCCCGCCTCCCTCTACTCGGTGATAATCGGCAAGCCCGATCGCCTACCTGTCTTGCGCAGCTTCGACGATTGCATGCCGTATGATAGTGGAACGAATCCGATAGGGTCCAAGCTGCAATCGCGGCCCACTCGCCAAGGAGGTGTCCCCGGTGATTCACGTGCATCTCGCAAGTCTGTCGGTGGACTCCGCGACGAACCAACCTGTCATCATCTTGCGCCCGGTCGACAAGAGCGTAGGTCCGGTCCGAATGCTGCCCATATGGATCGGGCACGCCGAGGCGACGGCGATCCTTCTCGCTCTCCAAGGGGTAGAGCCGCCTCGGCCTATGACCCACGACCTGCTCAAGGGCGTGATCGAGTCACTCGATACCGTTGTTGTACGTGTTGAGATCACAAGAGTCGACGAGGGGACCTTCTATGCAGCGGTGATTCTTCGAACCGAAGAACGGTCGATTGCGGTGGACGCGCGTCCTTCCGATTCCATCGCCCTGGCAATCCGCACCGGTTCACCCATCTACGTCGCGGAGAGCGTCTTGGATGAAGCCGCCATCATAGAGGTCGCCCAGGATGTCGACGAGGAAGAAGAGGTGGAGCAGTTCCGCGCCTTCCTCGATCACGTCGAACCGAGTGACTTCCGGAATTCATAGCCGGCGTTCACGGCGCACGCAGTACCGACGCGCCCTCAGTGCACCCTACTCGTAGCGAAGCGCCTCGATCGGATCGAGTCGCGAAGCTCGATACGCCGGATAGACGCCGAAGAAGATTCCTACTCCTGCCGAGAACACGAAGGCAAGCGCCACGGCCCATGCGGTCACCTGTGTTGGCACGAACTCGCTTAACCCAAGGGCACCGCCCCAGCCGAGCGCGATTCCAACAGAACCGCCCACGATCGAGAGCACCACGGCTTCGATCACGAACTGACTCATGATGTCGTAGGTCTTCGCGCCGACCGCTTTGCGGATGCCGATCTCGCGCGTACGCTCGCTCACGCTCACGAGCATGATGTTCATGATTCCGATGCCGCCCACCAGAAGCGATATCCCGGCGATGCCTGCAAGCATGACAGTCAGCGTGCCCAACAGGTCCGAGAGGATCCCGAGCGTCTGCTCCTGGGTGAACACGCTGAACTCCTCGCCGAACTTCGGCCGGAGTATCTGCGTCATCTGTCGTTGCACCGAGTCGACATTCTCGGGATCGGAGGCCTTGACCACGATCATGCTGATGTCTTTGGTGCCAAGAAGTCGCTGCGCCGTCGTTATCGGAATGTACACCTGGTTGTCCTGGTCGCCGGTGAGCGATCCACCCTGCGAAGCGACATGTCCGATGACCGTGAACCTCTGGCCGTTCACGTCGACGTATTCGCCGATAGGGTCGCGAAACGGGAACAACTCGTCTCGAACTCGCGATCCGAGCGCGATCACGCGCGATGATGCAGCTACCTCGCTTCTACGATAATCGCGTCCGTCAATGAAGTCCGAGGTGAATACCTCTCGCGCGAATTCGTTGGCTGCCGCGATGGTCGTGCGCATCTCGCGATTGCCCACCTTCAACGTTGCGGGGCCCTGTAGCACCGGCACCACGACCTCGACTGCATCCAATCGCCGTTCGACCAGGTCAGAGTCCTCGAGGGTGAACGCCTTGGTGATTCCCCCGCCGAAACCGCCGCCGCCACCTTCCTCGACATTACCGGGGAACGCGAAGATCAGATTCGAGCCGAGTCCCTCGATCGAGCCGGTGACTTCGTCTTGCACACCCGTTCCGATCGCCACGAGCAGAATCACCGCTGCGACACCGATGATCACGCCCAGCATGGTCAGTGCGCTGCGAACCTTGTTCGCGTTCAGCGCACGCAGGGCTATCCGGAAGCTCTCCACGAGGTTCACGACTGCTCCTCTGCAAGCTCCGCCAGCCGCTGCGAAGCCACGATTCGCTCCTCGACCGCTTCCTCATCGACTACCCGACCGTCTTGAATGTGCACTATGCGCTCGGCGTAGCGCGCCACATTGGGATCGTGCGTCACGAGTACCACCGTTATCCCCTGAGCGTTGAGCTCCTGCAGGATCTCCATGACCTCGACACCTGAGCGGGAGTCGAGGTTTCCGGTCGGCTCGTCGGCCAACACAATGGACGGCTCCGTGACGAGAGCGCGCGCGATCGCAACGCGCTGTTGCTGGCCACCCGAGAGTTGGTTCGGCAGGTGGCCGAGGCGGTCTCCGAGTCCCACGCGCTCCAGTGCCGCTCGAGCCCGAGTCGTGCGCTCGGCGCCACTGAGACCTGCGTACACGAGCGGCAATTCAACGTTGGCCTGAGCGCTCGTGCGGGCAAGCAGATTGAACGACTGGAACACGAACCCGATGCGTCGATTGCGCACAGCCGCGAGTTCATTGGGCGCCATGTGCGAGACTTCCTCGCCCTCGACTGTCACCACGCCGCTTGTGGGCCTGTCGAGCAATCCGATGATGTGCATGAGTGTCGATTTTCCCGATCCGGAGGGACCCATGATCGACATCATCTGACCTTCGCAGATCTGCAGATCCACGCCTCGTAGCGCGTGTACCTCGATCTCGTCGAGCTCATAGCACTTCGTGACGGCACGTGCCTCCAGCACGACTCGCGCGTCCGTGCAGACTTTGGCCCCTTGTGTCGTCTCCAGCTGCTCGGTCATGTTCTACTCGGCAACTGCCACAGACATGCCGTCCACGAGTTCGACCGGCCCGGAAAGCGCGACCGAATCTCCCTCCCCGACGCCGGAGATGACCTCAACGCGAGTTTCGGTAATCGTCCCTATCTCGACCTGCGTGCGAGCTAGCACGTTGTCCTGAATCAGATACACGTACGTCGTCCCGCCTTCGTCGAACAGCGCCTCCACCGGAACCGTGAGCGCTCCCGGCACAGAGCTGACCTCTATTTCCACGTCGCCTTTCATGCCGATACGGATGTCTGCATCTGCATCGGAAAGCCACAAGTTCACGGGAAACACCGTTCCTCCTGTAGCCGTCAGAACCGCCGCTGGCCCGATGACGGCAACCGTCGATTCGAACGAGTGCTCCGGGAACGCGTCAAGCGAGACGACTCCCGCCATGCCGATCTCGATACGGGCGACATCGACTTCGTCGACTTCTGCCGAGAACTTCAGCCCGTCCAGTTGCACAACCGTGAACGGAGCCGCCTGTGGGCCGACCGCCGCTCCGACAGATGCTTTCGGTGTTGCACCGTCAGCGGAAGGCGTGCCGAGCGCGTTGAAGAGCACGATGCCGTCGATGGGGGCCACAAGCTCGGCCTTGTCCAGCATCTCCTCGGCGACAACTAGCGCCTGGCGCGCCTGATCAAGCGCCGCTTGCGCCGCTTTCCGCTCTGCGGAAAGGCTGGTGTCCTCGAGACGGCTTTGCTGCGCTCGTGCGCTCAAATAGCCTGCGTACGCCTGATCCGCGGCAGCCGACGCCTGCGCTTGAGCAGATGTCAGGTCGACCGAACCCAGCTGATCCTTGGCGGCTTTCGCCTGAAGGTAGCCCGCATAGGCCTGATCGCGAGCGACTTTGGCCGACTCAAGCTGAGACAACGCACTTGGTTGCGGCGTAGGGCTTGTCTCGATGGAGAGCTTCAGCGCGTCGTATACGCTCTTGGCCTGCTGGTAGGCCGAGTAGGCTGCATTTGCCGCGGCGTTTGCGGCAGCAACGTCCGAGCTTGACGGCGCCTGCTGGTCAACCGCGTCCGCGCCTGCGAGCGCAGCCTCGTAGCCGGCCCACGCGGCATCGGTGCCGGCCCGCGTCGCAGCGATCTCCTCGCTCGTGGGTTGCTGCGTATCAATCCCTGCGATCTGGGCCTCGGCGGCAGCCAGCCCCCCCTCGGCCTGCTTCACCTGAAGCAGGAGCGGCTCCCTGTCCATCGCGGCCATAACCGTCCCGGCCCGCACCTCATCACCGTCGCCCACGCTGACCGAAACCAGCGTTCCCGCTGTTGGCGGGAAGACGTCCGCACGCACGCCAGACTCGACAAGCCCGGAGGCGATAACCGTCACGGCAAGGTCTTCTGTGTCGACAGTCGCAGCCTCGACCGTCGGTTCGGTTCCACCCCCGAGGGCAAACGCGCCGACCACTCCTGCCAACACGACCAGCACGACAACGGCCAGGATCACTTTGGCTCGCGAAGACACAGGCTCCTCCTCGACTTGTTTCCCCGTCGGTCTATTCTTCCACTTCTGATGGCGTTTTCTTCCCGTCTTCGTACTCCCCTACTCCAACGGCTGTGACGACGTAGGGATTCACATTCCCGCCGAGCAGGTCAGACAGCTCGCCTATCGAAGCCAGGACGAACTCCGGGCCCGGCTCTAGAACCGCTTCCCGCGCGAACGCACCCCAAAGCGCTGCGACGGACACGGCTCCGGCTCGGATCGCCGCTGTCATATCGTGGGGACTGTCTCCCACGTACATGCACACCTCGATCGGCAAGCCGAGTTCGCGCGCGGCTACGCGCAGCGGATGCGGGTCCGGCTTGTGCTGGGTCACGTCATCAGAACACACCACGACTTCAAAGAACCGACCGAGTCCGAAGTAGTCGATGCCTCGACAGGCGACCGCGCGGCTCTTCGACGTCACGATCCCGAGTGGTATCCCGTCGCTCACGAGGCTCTCGAGCGCCTCCTCGACTCCTGGGTATGCAGCGATAAGCTCGTCGTGAATCTCGGCGTTGTGAGCACGATATGCGGTGACCAACTCGTCTGCATGCCCCTCCGAGAACAAGCGCATCTGCTGAACCAGGGGAATGCCCACGTTGCGCATAAGCTCCGCATCAGACAGTGAGACGCCGAGAACCGCCTCCGTGGCGTGGCGCATCGATGTCCTGATGAGCGCAACTGTGTCGATCAGAGTCCCGTCCAGGTCGAACAAGACCGCGCGCACCGAAGAGATGCGCGCGGTCGGTTCCTGTCGTTTGGAATCGGCCATGTTGATGTCCGGTCGGCCTACTCTTCCTCGTCGTCGACGTCTTCGAACTCCTCGGCTGCAAGCTCTTCGGCTGCTGCTTCTCGATCCTCTAGTGGCCGAGTCGCTTCGGTCTCCGCCTCGGGCTCTTCAAGCAGCTTGCCTTGGCCTTCGGGCACTGCTGCGGCACGCTTGGGCTTGCTCTTTGTGGCCACGCGCGCGATAGCTGACACGTGGTCGGTCGCGCTCACATTCATGACCTTGACGCCTTGGGTCGAGCGACCCAGCTTCGAGATGTCGTTCGCCCGTACTCTTATCACGACACCCTCTTCCGAGATGAGCATGAGCTCGTGATACGGCATCACTATCTTCATGCCGGCGAGCACACCCTTCTTCTCGGTAATCTGTATCGTCTTGACACCCATGCCGCCTCGCCTCTGCAAGGGGTAGTCGGAGATCTGCGTGCGCTTCCCGTAGCCGTGCTCTGTGACTACGAATAGCTCGGCCTCCTCGGGCGCGATCTCCATGTCGAGAACCTTCTCACCCTTCTTGATGTTCATGCCCTTGACTCCCATGGTGCCCCGACCCATCGGGCGCGCGTCGGTCTCGCTCCACTTGATGGCCTTGCCTGCGCTCGACACCATCACGACTTGTTGGTCGTCCCTGACTCGACGAACGGCGATGAGCTCGTCGTCCTCACGAAGGTTGATGGCGATGATGCCGTCGCGCCGCGAGCGATTGTATGCCTCTAGCGCGGTCTTCTTCACAAGACCGTTGCGCGTGGCGAACAGCAGGAACTCATCGGGACTGAAGCCGCGTGTTGAGATCACGGCGGCGATGCGCTCCTCTGTCTCGAACGGCAGCAGGTTGACGGCCGCCGTCCCACGGGCATGTCGTGATCCGACCGGGAGCTCGTGCACCTTCAATCGGTAGACCTTGCCCCGGTTGGAGAAGAACAGAACGTAGTCGTGCGTGGAAGCCACGAACAAGTGCTCCACGAAGTCGTTTTCCTTCAGATTGACCCCGGCCTTGCCCTTGCCGCCACGTTTCTGCTGGCGGTAGGTCGCCACCGGCAGACGCTTCACATAGCCAGCCTTCGTGATGGTCACGACCATGTCTTCTTCGGCGATCAAGTCCTCGACGTCGAGATCTCGTGCGGTCCCGGCGATCTCGGTCCGCCTGGGATCCGCGAACTTGTCACGAACAGCCTGCAATTCCTCTTTGACGATCTGAAGAACGAGACCCACGTCGCCGAGAACCTTCTTGTACCACGTGATTCTCTCGAGCAGATCGGTGAGCTCCTCTTCGATCTTGTGGCGTTCTAGTCCCGTGAGTCGACGCAGACGCATCTCGAGAATCGCATCTGTCTGAGCCTCTGAGAGCCCGAAGCGCTCCATCAATCGGCTCTTGGCTTCGGCGTCATCGTCACTCGCCCGAATGATCTTGATGACTTCGTCGATATTGTCGAGGGCGATAACCAGGCCCTCCAAGATGTGGGCGCGCTCCTCGGCCTTGCGCAACTCATACTGCGTTCGGCGAGTAATGACCTCCTTCTGGTGCTCGATGTAGTACTTGAGCACCTCGGGAAGCGTGAGTGTGCGCGGCACGCCGTCAACCAGAGCGATCATGATTACGCCGAACCCGGTCTGGAGAGGCGTGTGCTTGTAGAGCTTGTTCAGGGCCACCTGCGGAACGCAGTTTGTTTTGAGCTCGATAACGACCCTCATGCCCTTGCGGTCCGACTCGTCGCGCAGATCTGAGATCTCGGTGAGCTTCTTCTCGCGAACCAGCTCGGCGATCTTGGTCACAAGCTTGGACTTGTTCACCACGTAGGGAATCTCCGTGATGATGATGCGCGTCCGCCCGGTACTCGTTTGCTCTATGTGCGCCTTACCGCGCACCTTGATCGACCCGCGGCCGGTCTCGTAGGCGTCCTTGATCCCGTCGCTCCCCATGATGATGCCACCTGTGGGGAAGTCCGGGCCGGGGATGACCTTCATGAGATCCTCGACGGTCACCTCGGGATTGTCGATCACCATGTCTACGGCATCGATGACCTCGCCCAGGTTGTGGGGCGGTATGTTCGTCGCCATGCCCACCGCGATACCAGAACTGCCATTGACCAGTAGGTTCGGATACCTGCTCGGCAAGACAAGCGGCTCTTGAAGCGACTCATCGTAGTTGGGTCCGAAATCGACTGTCTCTTTGTCGAGATCGCGCAACAGTTCTCCGGCGATGCGCTGCAACCGCGCCTCGGTGTAGCGCATGGCTGCCGCTCGATCGCCGTCGACCGAGCCGAAGTTTCCGTGCCCGTCAACAAGCGGTACACGCATCGAGAAATCCTGGGCCATTCGCACCATCGTGTCGTAGACCGCAGAGTCACCGTGGGGATGGTACTTGCCGATGACTTCACCAACGGTCCAGGCGGATTTCTTGTACGGGCGCCCCGGAGTGAGCCCCGATTCGTTCATCGCGTACAGAATTCGCCGATGGACCGGCTTGAGACCATCCCGCACATCCGGAAGTGCGCGAGCGACTATGACACTCATCGAATACTCGAGGAACGAGCTTCTCAGTTCCTCTTGAATCTCCCGCGGGAGAACGATGCTGCCCGACATGTCCTCTGTCACTTAGAGCACTCCTCGCTGCTTGAGACTTTTGACTGCCATCCACATTCCAACGCCCACGAACAGACCACCGAATACCAGTAGTGTGAATCCGCCAATCATTGCCACTGCGCCACCATCTTTGGCCTTGAATAGGGCGGCCAACCCCCATACCACCAGTACGGACCCGATCACAGCCGCCAGACCAGAGAACGCCACCCCCACTTTCCACAGGGAGTCATCCTTCTCCGGCTCTTCCATGCGCAACTGCACCATCATCGCCGCGAGAGCTATCTCATCCAACTGCCCGGTTCCTGCGACCACGGCCTTGTCAGCCGTATCTGGCGGCAACTCCTCCTCCACAACCGTGGGCGTGATGTCCGCGCCATTGTCGGCAAGAGCGGCTACCGCTTCGGTGATCTCAGCCTCTACGCGCGCTTCTTCACGTCGCCGAGCAAGCTCGTCGAATTGATCCCGTTCCCATGGCGGCGGCTCGAACCGCTGCGCTGCCTTTCGCTCCGGCACGTCGTTCATGGTCACCCACCCGCACAACTAGATATCGAGGAAACGCACGTCCTTGGCGTGGCGCTGAATGAATTCCTTGCGTGGTTCGACCTGATCTCCCATGAGATCCTGGAACGACTTCTCGGCCATTAGGGCGTCGTCGACCGTCACCTGAAGCAGCGTTCGCCGGTCCGGGTCCATTGTCGTCACCCAGAGCTGTTCTGGGTTCATCTCTCCCAGGCCCTTGTAGCGTTGGATGCTGTACTTGGCGTTCTCTGGAAGCTTCACTATCGCTTGCTGAAGCTGCTTGTCGTTGTAGCAGTACTCCTGTTTCTTGCCGTGCGCCAACTTGTAGAGCGGCGGCTGGGCGATGTACACGTATCCCTGCTCGATCATCTCTCGCATGTAGCGATAGAAGAACGTGAGAATCAGACAGCGGATGTGTGCGCCGTCGACGTCGGCATCCGTCATGATGATCGCTTTGTGGTACCGCGCCGCCGTGATGTCGAATTCCTCTGCGATGCTCGTGCCGAGTGCTGTGATCATCGCTTGGATCTCATCGGAGTTGAGTGCCCGGTTGATTCCGGCCTTTTCCACGTTCAAGATCTTGCCTTTCAAGCGGCAAGATCGCTTGGAACGACCGGTCGCGGGCCTGTTTGGCCGAGCCCCCGGCCGAATCACCCTCTACTAGAAAGATCTCCGTGAGCGCTGCATCGCGAATCGAGCAGTCGGCGAGTTTGCCGGGCAACGTGGATGATTCGAGCAGCCCCTTGCGGCGCGTGAGCTCGCGAGCCTTGCGGGCGGCTGCCCGGGCTTTGGCGGCTTGGGCGGATTTTGAGACTATCGACCGAGCGGGCTTCGGGTGCTCTTCGAGATACTCGGCCAGATACTGCATGACCGTGGACTGAACGAAACTGCGCATCTCCGTGTTGCCAAGCTTCGTCTTCGTCTGCCCCTCAAACTGTGGGTCGCGCAATTTCACGGAGACGATTGCGGTGAGTCCCTCTCGGATGTCTTCTCCGGAGAGGTTGTCGTCCTTCTCTTTGAGAATGCCCTGTCGGCGCGCGTAGTCATTAATGGTGCGCGTGAGCCCGCTGCGAAATCCTTCGAGGTGCGTGCCGCCCTCGTGCGTGTTGATGTTGTTGGCGAACGCCAGCACCGAATCCGAGTAGCTGTTGTTCCACTGCATGGCAACCTCGACCACCCCTTCGTCGGCTTCCGCCTCGAAGTAGATGACCTTGTGGTGCAGTGTTTCCTTCGACTCGTTGAGGTACTTCACGAAATCGACGATGCCGCCGGCGTAGCGGTACTCTTCACAGCGCGGCTCGAGCTCTCGCTCGTCGGTGAGCACAATCTTGAGCCCTTTGTTGAGAAACGCCGTCTCTCTCATACGAGTGGAGAGCGTATCGAAGTCGAAGTCGATGGTCTCGAAGATCTCGGGATCCGGCCAGAATGTAATCGTCGTGCCGGTGGTCTTACTGCGGCCCGATCCTTCAAGCTTGCCGGTCGGCTTGCCGCGCTCGTAGGACTGTGCCCATAGCTTGCCGTCGCGCTTCACCTCGACGTCCAGACGCTCAGACAGCGCATTGACCACCGAAACACCTACGCCATGAAGCCCGCCCGAGACCTTGTAGCCCTCGCCACCGAACTTGCCTCCGGCATGAAGCACTGTCATTACAACCTCGACGGCTGTTTTGCGGTACTTCGGAACGTTGTCTACTGGAATCCCGCGACCGTTGTCGACGACGGTCACCGAGTTGTCCGGGTGAATGGCGATATCAATCATGGTGCAAACGCCTGCGAGCGCTTCATCTACGGAGTTGTCTACTACTTCATAGACCAGATGGTGAAGACCTTTTGGACCCGTAGAGCCGATGTACATGCTTGGTCTTTTGCGAACCGCCTCGAGTCCCTCGAGAACTTGAATATCCTTGCCTGAATACGAACCTTTGGACACGCGAGACTCCTTCACTGACCTGTGTGGTCTGTGTGGAACGAAACAGGAAACGGCCAACCACGACATGTTGTGGTGCCGCGACTCATTTTATCACAACTGCTTGGGCTTTCGGCCTGTTTTGCTCCCTGAGAGGCCGCCTGATTCGTTCTGCGCCACGTTTGATGCTTCCAGACCCTTTTTCCACTCAAGATCACGAATCGTGGCCCTAAACGCCGCTTCCCGAAGAGTCTCGTCTTCGATTTCCTCAACGCTCTTCTCGACTGCGCGCCGCTCGTCCACAGAAAGAGCAAGCGGCTTGATTCTTGAGCCCCCGTAGCGACGCCCTGTCGCTTCTTCGTTCTCCTCTTCGTCTCGCTCCTTCTCCACAGATTGAGACACAGTGAAGCGGATGTGTCTTACCCGTTCTTGACCAACCCGTTTGTTGAGTCTGACTCGGAGATTCTCGCTCATCGCCGACAACTCGTTCGCCCACACAGGAGAATCGACCGAGACAAGCAGCTCTCCTTCTCGCAGCCCCTCCACCCTTGTGTGAGTCGCGATGTTCGCCCCGACTATAGAAGTCCAGACGTCGAGTACCTCGGCCTGCTGCAGCTTGCCGGATCGATCGAGGCGAGCCACGTACACTTTCATCGCGTCGCCGAACGAAACGGTCTTGTTGCTACGCCTGGTCGCCATGAAGCTCTACCACCCGACCTGAAGCCAGAAGATCTTGGTCGAAGTAGTGCAGGTTCGTTGTTGTCATCACGGTCTGTACAGTCCCTTTGACTCGGCTCGCCAAAGCGCGTCTGCGCTGCTCGTCAAGCTCAGACATCACGTCATCCAACAACAGGAGCGGCCGGCTCTTCATGACCTGTTCGACGACCGCCACCTCTGAGAGCTTCCACGACAGCGCCACGGTTCTCTGTTGCCCTTGCGAGGCGAAAGCTCGTGCCGGCCCGCCATCTAGAAGAATTCCTATGTCGTCGCGGTGAGGCCCGACCAAGGTCGTCCCTCGCGCCCTCTCTTGTTGGGCCGCACCAGCGAGCGCTTCCTCGAGACAGTGCGGGGCATTTCCTGTTGCATGATGCCCCTCCCTCTCCCACGAGGGGACGTACGTGAGCTCGAGATTCTCTCCAGCCGAGACTTCGTAATGGATGCTAGAGATGTGTGCTCTCATTCGCTCCAGAAGCCTCTCTCTATGCTCCATGAGGCGGCTTCCTGTCTCCGTTAGGCTCGCTGTCCATGGATCCAGCTCGGCCGCAGGCGCCCCTTTCTTGAGAAGAGCGTTCCTCTGCCGCAGAATCCTCTGATACTGCTTCCTCAATGAGTCGTACGTTGCCGACATCTGCGAACCGAGGGCATCCAATGGCCCTCTCCGTGCTTCTGAAGATCCCCTCACCATCATCAAATCATCGGGCGTGAACAGTACGCACGGAATCGTGCCCGTCGCTGCAGAAACCGAACGCCTCTTGTTTCCATTGACCCGGTAGGCTCGCCCTTTTCCGGGGTCGATATCGAGAACGACCGCCAGCTGTCTTCCGTCCCCCGCCGCAGTCAGGTTGATTCTCGCTCCCTCGGCTCCACGCCGCACGGTGTCACACCACCGGGGTCTTCTGAACGATTCTCCTGCTGTTACCAGCTGAAGAGCTTCGATGAGGTTCGTCTTCCCTACCGCGTTCGGCCCTGAAATTATAGTGAGGTCTCGAGCTAGCTCCAACAGGAACCATTCGTAGTTACGAAAGTCCTTGACCTCGAGATGCTCAATTAGAAAAGACACTTTCTTAGCCGAGACGAACCGGCATCAGAAGGTAGAGAAAACCCTCATCTCCCTCGGAAGTAAGGACTCCGGGCTTCAGCGGGCTGACGATGTCTATCGAGACTATCTCTCCTTCTGCCGAGGCGATCCCATCTGTGAGGAACGTGTGGTTGAACGCAATCTCCACATCGGGTCCCTCCACCGTCGACATAAGATCCTCTGACGCATCCCCAATATCTTGGGTTGTGGCGGATAACGAGAGTGTTTGGTCCTCGGCACTGATCGTGAGCCTGATGGGTGTGTTGTGCTGAGCCATAAGAGAAACCCTCTTCACCGCTTGTAGCAGCTCATCCCGGGGAATCGTCACTCGTGTCTCTGGGTCTTTTGGTATTAGCTGTCGGTAGTTTGGAAATGCTCCTTCAATCCTTCTTGTCACAAAGACCGTAGTCCCTGCCTCGAAGACGACTTGGTTCTCAGAGACTCCGACCGATATCTGACTCTCCCCCGCCGCCATCCGTGTTGCCTCATCGAGGGCTCTACCGGGAACCACCACGTCGACTTCCTCTGTGTTGTCTCCTTCGAAGACGATCTCTTTGACGGCAAGGCGGTACGAATCAGTAGCCACCATCTTCAGCGTGGGCCCGTCTACGGTCATCAAGACCCCTGTTAGGATTGGCCTCGTCTCATCCCTGCTGACCGCTTTCGCCACATGGGAGACGGCTTGCGACATCACACCTACCGCCAGACTCACTTTTTGGTCAGCTTCGATTTCTGGAAAGCGAGGAAAATCGTCTGCTTTCAAAGTTCGAAGTGTGAACGCTGTTTGCCCGCACGTGACTGACGCTGTCTCTCCATCAACCTCGATGGTGACTGCTGCTTCAGGCAAAGCCCTCACTATGTCGTTCAGGAGTCTTCCTGGAAGAACGCTCTGCCCTGCTCGGTCCACGGCGGCGGCACAGAGAGTCTTGATGGAGACTTCAAGATCTGTCGTTTGGAAGACAGCCGTCCCGTTCTCTTGTGCAGATACAAGAATCCCCGAGAGGATAGGAAGTGTCGATCGAGAGGAGAGACCCCGGGCTACAACAGACAGAGCGTCGGATAGCTCTCCTCGAGCGACTGTGAACTTCATACTGCTATTCCTCTCTAATCTCTATACCAATAATAGTAGTAATAAGGGCTGTGGAATCTGTTAGGAACCCAGCCAATACCTGCTCACACCTCGCGTGTCTACTGTGTACAAGGTGTTGGCGATAAAAGTGGTCTTTCCACAACCTTCAAGCTCGAGGTGTTTCATCAACAAGGTAGAGATGTTTCCCCCAAGCCATACACGAGTATTCCACACGGTTGTACACATCAACTCTTCTGCTTCACAACGTTAGTGAGTGTCTGAATTTGGTTGTATACATCACGCTCCGCATTCATGAGCTTCTGTATCTTCGCGGTTGCGTGCATGACGGTCGTGTGATCACGACCCCCGAATTCAGCTCCGATCCTCGGTAGGGACAAATCTGTGAGTTCCCGAGCCAAATACATCGCTATCTGCCGAGGATAGACAATTCCCTGGGACCTCTTGTTGCTCACGAGTTCCTGCTGGCTCAAAGAGTAGAACTTACAGACCTCTCTCTGAATGGTGGTAACAGAGATTGGTAATGTTGAGCGCTCAGGGAAGATGTCCTTCAGCACACTTCGGGCAAGGTCGATGTCAACCACGTTTCGCGTGAGAGAGCTATAGGCAACGACTCTTATGAGAGCACCTTCAAGTTCTCGGATGTTTGAAGACACGCGATCCGCTACGAACGCGAGAACGTCATAGGGGACATCGAGTTCCTCCCCCTCCACCTTCCTCTTAAGAATGGCTATGCGCGTCTCGAGATCCGGGGGCTGGATATCTGTGGTAAGACCCATCTCAAAACGCGAACGGAGGCGTTCTTCGAGATGGGCAATATCCTTCGGTGGTCGATCGGAAGAGAGAACCACTTGTTTGCCGGCCTGTTGTAGAGCGTTGAATGTGTGAAAGAACTCCTCCTGGGTTCCCTCTTTCCCACGAAGGAACTGGACATCGTCGACCAAGAGAACATCGTTTGTACGATATTGGCGCCTGAAGCCCTCGATACGCTTCTTGTCGCGGTCACCGATCGAATTGATGAAGTCGTTAGTGAACTGCTCTGTAGATACGTAGGTGATCTTCATGTGCGGGAAGCTCTGTAGGACGTAGTGTCCTATTGCCTGCAGGAGGTGTGTCTTCCCGAGACCGACACCTCCATATATAAAGAGTGGGTTGTAGGCCCGGCCCGGAGCTTCAGCCACAGCAAGTGCCGCCGCGTGGGCGAAGCGATTCGACGTGCCAATAACAAACGAGTCAAAGGTGTACTTGGGATTGAACACGTGGTTCGGCTTGTCAGTCTCTTTCCGGGAGGATGAACGAGAACGACCGAGCACTTCTTGCGCAACAGCATCTTCGTCATCTCTGGAATCACGAGCTGAGACAGAGGCGTCAACTTCTGACGGGACGGTGAACTCCAAAGACAAAGGTAGCCCGGTTACCTGAACGAGGGCGGCCTTCAGAAGCCCGGAGTATCGTGACTCCAACCAGTCTCGGGCAAAGTCATTCTGAACAGAGACGACCAGGCGGTCATCCACAATGTCGAGAGGAGACGTGTGTTCAAACCACGTCTTGAATGTAGGTGTGTTGAGCTCGGATCGCACGACATCAAGTACGTCGATCCATATCCGCTCAACTTCATTTGTAGGCGCAGAACCCTTAACCGGCATAACCCCTCCGAACTACCTGAACAGGCTGTCGAGATACGCTGTTCCAAGACTAGTTGTCGTTCGCTTGCCCGCTTCACTAGCGGTGATTAGCTCAAGCTCCTCGAGAAATGCAAGATCTCTGTAGGCTGTTGAAAGGCCGACCGCCAGCTCTTTGGAGACGAGAGTCGGCCCGGCTTCTCCGAACTCCACCACAAGCGAGAGAACTCGCTTCTGCCGGGTCGATAGACGCGGAAGCGAAGCCAGAGCACCCACGAGACCAGAATCAAGCTCAGCGGCTGGTGGGGGGTTGGGAACAGCACTCTTGGGACTCGGAAGAATATTCAGAGTCACAACGGTTCCTGTCCCAAGATTGTCTTCAAGTGAGAGGGAGCCCCCCTCGTGGGCCAAGAACTCACGAACCAACGGAAGCCCGGACCCCACGCCACGAATGAGGTCCTTCATTTCTGCCGAGGCGGTTGTGTAACCCGGCAGCAGAGCTCGCTCCTTGTCGGGGATGCCCGGTCCCTGATCCGAGAAGCGGACGGTGTCCCCTCCTTCGAGAATGGAGACGACGGGTTCCTTGAAACGAGCATGTACCAGGTTCTCCACGACTTCACGAATCACTGTGTACGGCAGCCTGCCGCCAAGGTCCCGGGCGGCTGTGTACGTGCGTGCAGAGAGTTCCTCTATGAAGGAATCGGCGGAGGGCGATCTTACGTCATCAACTCGCGGGGCCGCAGCCGCAGTGTCGTAGATAGCGATACGACCCAGAACGGCATCGCGGGCAGCGGGCAGCGCAACCTCGGCCTGGGGTAGGGTCTCGTGACGGGCGTGTTCAACGGCCACGGCATGAAGGTTATCGGTCGAGGAAAAGAACGGCTTCACGCCCCCACACCTTTCAGAAACTTCCACAACGCCCACACACTTATCAACAGGCAAACCCCTCACCCAGAAACCTTAACCCCCTGTACGTGACCGTATCTACCTCACCGGGTGTTGCCGGGAGAGAAACAGTCAAAGCCTCTGAAGTGCGCATTCCTGAGTTTTCCACAAGGCTTTCCACAAATGTGGATAAATGACCCTCAACCTTCAGTGGAGCTGTCTAAACACCGCAGGAAACCGTGGGAGAAGCTGTTTCCGAGGATTCTCGGGCCAAAAAGAACAGGTTGGCCGAAAAGAGCCTGTGGAAACGAGCAGATGCTCGAAGCGGATCCCCGCTAGACTCGGGAGAACATGGCGGCCCGATGCGTGTCGGGCCGACGTGAATTTGCATTCTATGGCTATGAACAGCGGTTTTCAAGGTCTCCAAGGTCCAAGACACCGACCTACTGGGTGACGCCGATTCTAGCAAAGCACGGCCACCCACTCAATGTGCGAGGGTGGGTTTTCCACAGGTTCAACAACCGTGAGTCCTGGCTTTTCCACATTGTCCACAGATTCTGAACTATTTGGGAATCGTCATCGCTTGTCAGGATGAGGGGCAGGTTCGTTGACACTCATCGAAAAGCGCGGGTATACTCGACGGGCTTTGCGCCCGCTCGGTGGGCGCCCGGATCGGAGGAACCAGTGAAGCGTACGTTTCAACCTAACACTCGCAGGCGCAGCAAGACGCATGGCTTCCGTAAGCGGATGTCCACAGCAGCTGGCAGACGAGTGCTTGCAAATCGCCGGCGCAAAGGACGGAAGGTCCTAAGCGCCTAGCGAGACTGCCCGGCACCGGGAGGCGATGGCGGTGCTGCGGACGATTAAGTCCACAAGCGAAATAGACACGCTGTTCCAGACTGGCACACGAGCTGCGAACGACATGATCGTCGTGCTGGCGGGAACTACACCGACGGGACGCGGCCGAGAAGGCCGCGTCGCGTTCATTGCTGGCCGAAAGCTAGGTTGTGCAGTTGCCAGGAACAGAGCGAAGAGAGTCCTACGCGCCAGCATCCGTCGGCTCGGTGGCCCATGGCCCGGATACGACATCGCTCTTATTGCTCGAGCAGCAACGGCAAGCACACCATGGGGCGATCTCGATTCTGCGCTGCGCCGCGCACTCATGAAGCTTGGAATCATCAATGAGTAACCTGCCGCGTCGTGTGATCATGCTCCTCATCAGGGGTTACCGCAGGTTCATCTCCCCCCTGTTCCCACCCAGCTGCCGGTTTACCCCTACATGCTCGTCGTATGCGCTAACATCAGTTGAGCGTTACGGGGTCTTGAAAGGTGGATGGCTGGCGATTCACAGAATCGCCCGGTGCCATCCGTGGAACCCCGGAGGAAGCGACCCAGTTCCCTAGGTCGAGAGGCACAGCCCCAGGCGGGCTTGGATCTCGGCAGAGGAGGTTACATAAGGTTGGAAATCTGGCACGCAATTAAGGACCTCATTTTTGGAGGTCTGCAGTTCCTGTATGGGATTACAGGAGACTATGGGTGGGCGATCGTACTCCTTACGGTCATCATCCGCGTCGCCCTCATCCCGCTCATGGCCAAGCAGACTCGGTCGATGTACGAGATGCAGCGCATACAGCCGAAGATCAAAGAGCTGCAGAAGAAACACAAGGACGACAAGGAGAAGCTCCAGGAAGAGACTCTCAAGTTCTATCAAGACAACAAGGTGAATCCGTTTGGCGGGTGTCTCCCGATCATTCTGCAGATGCCGATCCTGCTGGCGCTGTTCCAAGTCCTGCAGGGACAGTTCCCCGAGTACGTAGCGACGCTTTCGCCGGCAGCGCAGGAGGCGGCGAAGCAGTTCTGGATAATTTTGCCAGACCTCACAGCGAGGCCTTCCGAGGTGGTTGCCGCAAGCGGATGGGTTACGGCCATTCCATATCTGACACTCGTGGCCCTATTCGGGGTGAGTGTCTGGCTACCACAGCAGTTGATGCCGGGCGAAAAGCAACAGAAGAACACGGCGATGATCATGGGCGTGATGTTCCTGTACTTCGGCTGGAGCGTACCTGCCGGCGTACTGGTCTATTGGGTGACATCGAGCCTTCTGGGTCTGGTTCAGCAGCAGTACACCTTGAAGCTCTATGCCAACAAGGGGGATGACGCGAAATGAAGCGCGAAACAACGGCCGAAGGGCCTACAGTTGCCGAGGCTTTGGATTGTGCCCTTGAGGAGCTCGGGGTGCAGCAGGACGCGGTGGAGTATGAAGTGATTGAAGATGGAGGGCGCAGGCTGTTTGGTCTAGGGAACGACAAGACCGCCAAAGTCATCGTCCGTCTCAAGGGGAGTTTCCTGGCCGAGCTGGAGAATGCCGAGAGAGTATCTCGTGAGGTTGCTGAGACCAGCGAGGAAGAGGAAGTGGGCGACGTAGTCGCTCCTGTCGAGAGGCCAGCGCACGCGGGCCCCGTTGAACTGCCTGAACTCACGGACGAGGAGCTTGACCGGGTTGCAGATGAAGCTGTGAGCGCGATCCAGTCGGTCCTACAGGGATTCGGAATCTCCGCGAATATCGAAGAGTACGAGGGTGAAGAAGGAGAGATCATACTCGACGTGGTCGGGGACGATCTCGGGGTTCTCATAGGCAGACACGGGCGCACACTCGATGCGCTCCAGACACTGATCTCCGCGGTGACGAACCGCCGACTTGGATTCCGGTATCCGGTGCTCATCGACATAGAGGGGTACCGAAACAGGCGCAGAGAGAAGCTCGAGGAGATCGCAAGCAGAGCCTCCGAGCGTGCGCTCAGATCAGGCGCGCCCGTCAAGCTGCGACCAATGAGTAGTTACGAACGCAAAGTCGTGCATGTCTTTCTGCGCGACAACGCGCGGGTCACTACGGTGAGTGAGGGCGAGGAACCCTTCCGCCAGGTAGTCATCGCGCCCAGATAGGGAGCGCGCGGGATAATCGAGATAGAAGGGAGGTCAGATGACCTCCCTTCTTGCGTTGCCGGAGTTTCCTGCGGAGCTGCCGCATGAACACCGAAGCGTTGTTCTGCCGGCGGAGAATCCGCAGTACGCCGGCCGGAGGTTTCCCGTGAGACGGGCGACAGAGGGCAAGGCTCACAGAGTCTCCGTCGGTCGGGGGGACGCCGTTCCGCCGACGAGAATCCTTGAGGCGTGGGTTCGTGGCAAGAATCGCCCAAGCCCAGAAGGCGTATCGCTGGAGAGAGGATGTTTCACGTGAAACATCGCTATGCGGCCGTCCGCAGCCAGAGTATGATGTTTCACGTGAAACATCCATGTCGGAGGAGGAGTCGGGAAGGTGTTTGCTGGACTCGATAGGCAGGTCCGAGCGACGGGTCTCGAACTCTCCGGCTCGCAGGTAGACCAGCTCGCAGCGCATCTCGGTTGCGTCCTGAGCGCTGCCGGCTCTATGAATCTGACGGCGATTCGCGATCCTGACGCTGCAATTCGACTACACGTGGCGGATTCGCTACTTGCGGCTCCCCTACTATCCCAGGCGCCACAAGGCAGTCTTTTGGACATCGGCTCCGGAGCGGGGTACCCGGGAATCCCTCTGGCAATCGTCAGCCATCGCCAGACTACTCTGCTCGAAGCCACACGCAAGAAGTGTGTCTTCCTTGAGGATTGCGTCACCGCAAATCGGCTTGCTGCCGTCGAGGTCTGCTGCGGGCGGGCTGAGGAACTCGCACTCCGACCAGAGCTGAGGAACGCCTTCGCTGCGACCATTTCGCGTGCCGTAGCGGATCTTCCAATCCTGCTGGAGCTCTCTGCGCCGTTCTTGGTCGAGGGGGGACTAGCGCTGTCGATGAAGGGGCGGCTCACCGAGAGTGAGCTTGAGCGGGGTGACGCGGCCGCCGAGATCGTTGGGCTTCGGCGACTCGAAGTCAAACGCTATGCACTCCCGGGAGGCGATGAGGAGAGGGCCATTGCCGTATACGAACGCTGGAGAGATCCCTCGATAGCCTTGCCTCGGCGCACGGGAATGCCGAAGAGGAAACCCCTCGGCTGAAATTCCCTCCACATACCGTATGGATTCGACTATAATCGAGCCCGATGAGATGTGCTGTTGAGAGGGGGCGTCCGTGTCGCTTGATGAAGGAGCGTACTCGGAGCGCGTACCGAGGAGTGCAAGGGTACTAGCAGTAGTGAATCAAAAGGGCGGCGTGGGAAAGAGCACCACGGCTGTCAATCTTGCGGCATGTCTGGGAGAACTCGGCCGCAAGGTTCTACTTGTCGATCTCGATCCGCAAGGTAACGCCACCTCGGGGTTTGGGCTCAACCGGGGACAAAGAGAACAGTGCATCTACGATGTTCTGCTCGGGGATGTACCGGCCGCGCAACTGATTGAACCAGTTGAAATCGAACATGTGTTCGTACTCCCTGCTACCATTCAGCTCGCCGGCGCCGAGATCGAACTCGTTTCTGCTTTCAGCCGAGAAGCGAAGCTCAAGACCGTGCTTGAGCCCGTACGCCAGGACTTCGAGTTCATCATCATTGACTGCCCCCCGTCGCTGGGTCTGCTTACCATTAACGCATTGACGGCAGCAGATGGCCTGGTGATTCCTATCCAGTGCGAGTACTACGCGCTGGAAGGACTTTCCAAATTGTTGGACAGCGTGAGACTCGTCCGCGCTCACCTGAATGCCAAGCTTGAGGTATTCGGTGTTGTCATGACGATGTATGACTCGCGAACGAAGCTCTCTCAGCAAGTCGTAGACGAGGTGCGCGACTTCTTTGACGGTCAGGTATTCGAGACTCTCATTCCGCGTACGGTCAGACTGTCCGAGGCACCGAGCTTTGGACAGCCGATCACTCTCTACGACCCCAACGGCAAGGGAGCCATTGCGTACCGCAGCCTAGCGAAGGAAGTGGTGTCTCGTGTCTAAGCGAGGACTCGGCCGAGGCCTTTCGGCGCTGATTCCGAATGCTGCCCAGGAAGAGACGGCGGACGCACACGAAGTGCCCGTTGCTCAGATACAACCCAACCCCGGCCAGCCGCGGACGGACATCGACGAGGACAGCATTCGTGAGCTTGCGGACTCAATCAAGAAGGTGGGTCTGCTTCAGCCTATCATCGTGCGCCCGCACGGCGACGGGTACCAGATAATTGCAGGTGAGAGGCGGTGGCGCGCGGCCAAGGCCGCAGGCCTTGAGCGAGTAATCGTGCGGATCATGAATGCGGACGATACGAGTTCGCTCGAACTTGCGTTGATCGAGAACCTGCAACGCCAGGACCTGAATCCGATGGAAGAGGCTCGTGGGTACCGGCGCCTGCTGACGGAATACCAGATGACCCAGGCGGAGCTCGCGGACAAGGTCTCGAAGTCTCGCTCGGCCATTACCAACGCGCTGCGTCTTCTCGATTTGCCCGAAGAGGTGCAGGAGTACGTGTACGACGGGAGGCTTTCCGCCGGGCACGCCAGGGCCGTCCTGTCGGTGCCGGACGAGGACATGAGGCTCAAGCTCGCAAAGCGGTTGGCCGAGGAGGGTCTCTCGGTTCGTGAGGCCGAGAACCTGGCCCGGCTGTTTGCGGCAGGCCAGAGTGAGCGAGCAGCGCGTCCGGTGACGCCCAAGTCGTACAAGGTGACCGCGCGGAAGCTTCGTCTCATTTTGGGGACGAACGTACGTGTGAGGCAGACGCAGAAGAAGGGCAAGATCGAGATCGATTTCCACGGCGAAGAGGACCTCGAGCGCATATTCGCGCTCCTATCGGAGGGCTCCTCGGCGGAGCAGGAGGAGGCCGACTCATGAGACAGCGCACGGAGTACTTCCTGATCGGAGCGCTTACGGGCCTCGTGGTGGGTGTTGTAGCGGGCCTGCTCTTCGCGCCTTCGAGTGGGATACGTACGCGTCGAGCTCTGGCGGGCGAGGCTCTCAGGGCGGCCGACTTCGCGCGTACGGTAGCTGAGCGCGCCGAGAGAGTGGCCGAAGTAGTAGGCGGCCGGGTAGACCACTACCTCGGCCGGGACGAAGAGGTGGCCTGGCGGAAGGTTAGAGAGATCCGCGAGGGCGTTCAGCGCTACACCCAAGCGCAGTCTTCCTAGCGATGTCACAAGGGTATGTCACGATGGCCCCCGAAAGGGGGCCTTTCTGACGTGTCGTTGACGCTGATCACTGGCCGGGCCAACGCAGGCAAGACGGGCCGCCTTCACGACGTTCTTGAGAAGACCGTGCGTGATGGGGGGCGAGCTGTGCTTCTCTTGCCTTCTCGTCCCGAGGTTGCCCGCGCCGTCGTGGAGTTCGCCAGACGCTCGGTTGTGGGGCTCAGTGTCGACACGTTTGAGGGATGGCTTGGCGAGCTATGGCAAGAGGCCGGAGACAGCCGACGTCTTGTGACAGATTCTGCCAGGTTGCTTGCTGCGAAGAATGCCGTGGCGCGCTCAAGCGTACCTGCTCGTGCGGTGGCGGGTGAGAGCGCGGGGGTCGTTCGTCTCATAGCGGCTCTTGCTCGGCGGACTTGTGGATTCGAAAGCGTGCCGCATACCGAGACTGCCAGGGCGTTGGCCGAGATTCTTGACCACTATGACGCGCTGTTGTCCGAGCTGGGACTCATTGAGCCAGGCGAAGCCGTTCGCTTGCTTGCCCAAGATCCACCACGCTGCGCCGACCTGATTGCCGTGAACAGGTTCGCTGATCTCTCGGCACAGCAAGAACGTCTGTTGGTGGCGTTGGCGAGAGTGACAGACGTTCGCATCGCGCTGACGTGGGAGGAAGGGTTTCCTGCGTGCGAAGCGCTAGATGACCTGGTCGGTCGATTGTCTGACCAGGGCAAACACGTACATGTGCAAGCCCCGCAGACCACCAACGAGCTTGGCCTTCTTGAGGCGGCCCTGTTTCGTTCGGAGAGCCGATCGGTGACGCCTGAGGGGCAACTCCTGCTGTGCGAGGTGTCCGGAGAGGAGGCCGAGCAATCCTCGATAGCGGACATAGTTGCAGAGCAGATATCAGCAGGAACTCAGGCCGGGAGGATCGTCGTCGTGTTTCGCGACGCCTCATCACGCGCCGAGTCGCTGTGCCTTCAACTAGCACAACGCGGGGTTGAGGCCGACGTTGACGTCTCGGTGCTGTTCTCGTCCACGGGATTCGGGCGTGCCCTCCTTGCGTTGCTTGATGTCTGTTCGGGCCGAGAGCGAACGGCTGCACGGCTGCTCGACTTTCTACTCAGCCCCTATGCCGGTGTCGATTATCGTGCTGCGAGCCAGCTCGATAGTGAATGGCGGGCGAGCAGGGTCGAAGGAGAGCGGCTGGTTGCCAGCGCGAGAGCGCTGGGCGGTACGGTGGGCAAGATCCTGTCGCTAGGAGTGAACTTGGGCCGCACGGGCCTCACGTGCGGTACCGCTATCGAACTGCAGCGAATTGCAGGCACCATGCTGTCGGCCTCAGGTGAGTCCGTTCAGGGGTGCGGGCCCAAGGCTCTTGACGCCGCTGCGCACAGAGTGTTGCTGACCGTTGCCGGTGAGCTGTTGGAGACAGGGGAGGATACGCACCGCATCACTGATCTGGGTGAGGCCGTCAGGCGCAGGAAGGTTGCCTCGGGGCGCGCAGACCGCGCGGAGGCCGTGCAGATCACGGAAGCCGACAGGATTCGATCGCGCCGATTCGACGTTGTCGTTGTCGGAGGTTTGACTGCCGACGAGTTTTCCTCTGATCGGGGAACCGACTCGTTGAACGGCCGTCTTGAGGAGCTGGGTCTTCCCGTCGAACGCGAAGAGAGTCTGTCGGAACGACTGCTGTTCTACTTGGTGGCGACTCGGGCCCGCGAGAAGCTCGTGCTGGTTAGACAGACATCGGATTCAGAGGGTGAGGCACGGCGACCCTCGGTCTTCTGGGATGACGTGCGCGAAATCTACGGAGAGACTTCCGGAGACGAACAATCGTCCCGCCCGATTCCCCGGCGAGTCTGTTCCCTCGCCGACCTTGCCGTTTCGGCTCCAGCGTTCTCGCCCGGAAGGCAGAGTGCCCGGTCCGCTGTCATCTCCAGACTGCGGAGGGCGGAGGGACTGAGAGACGCGGAAGTGCTCGCGCGCCTTGCCGAGAGAGACGAGTTCTCGGTTACGGAGCTTGAGTCCTATATTGCGTGTCCGCGTCGCTGGTTCTATGAGCACGCGTTGTCACCGCGTGAGCTCGACACTCGTTTCGATGCGCGGGCGAGCGGCACGCTCGCGCACAAAGCTCTCGCCAGCTTCTACGAGCGCTGGCGAGTCGAGGCCGGACACGAGCGGGTCACCGAGGGTCTTTTGGATGAGGCGCTCGTACTACTTGATGAGACGCTAGAGACCGTGAGCCGTGTTCGAGCGGTTGGTCTTGCCGAAAGACTCGTGCAGACGCAGGTGCGCGAATGGGTGAGAGGCGTTGTTCGCGCCGATGCACGACTCTGGCCAGGCTTCGCGCCGGTGGCCCACGAGTTCGTGTTCGGGAAGGAGAGCGGCAGGCCTGTCGACGTCGGACAGGGGGTGCTATTGCGTGGCCGTATCGACAGAATCGATCAGGCCGGAACGCAAGCCATGATCACGGACTACAAGTCGCGACACGTCAAAGGCTGGCGATCGTTCGACAGTGCCGGACTCGTGCAGGTCCCCATCTATGCGCATGTCGCCAGTCAACTGCTGGGCGTCTCGGTGGTCGGGGGGCTCTATCGGTCGCTGGCGCAGGGAGTGATGCGTGGTTTCTGGAACGGGGACGTGCTGGATTCGTGTGCGCAGGGAAACGACCGCGACAAGGTCACTCCTGAGGAGATGGATCACGCTATCGCCGCGGCGATGCAGCGTGTGCGCGAAGCCGCGTTAGGCATACGGGCGGGAGAGATTCCGGCGTGCGCCGGCATCGCATCGGCGTGCACATTCTGCATGCTCAGAACGGTGTGTGAGGGAGCGAGATGAGTACGGAGCTGAACCGAGAGCAGCTGTCTGCTGCGTGTCACCTGGCCGGACCGTTGCTCATTGACGCTGGTGCGGGCTCCGGAAAGACAAGGACTCTCGCGCAGCGGTTCGTCAACGCCGTGGTCGGGATCGAAGACGACAGCTGGCTTCCTGCAGAAGTCGGGCAGATTGCAACAATCACGTTCACGGAGAAGGCAGCCGGCGAACTCGCGGAACGCGTCCGAGACGCTCTTCGCTGTGCAGGGCGACACGCCGAGGCTCGACGGGTCGATTCGGCGTGGATTTCCACGATCCATGCACTGTGCAGCCGGATTCTTCGGCAACACGCGCTGGAGGCAGGGCTGGACCCGTATTTCCGTGTTGCCGAAGGAATCACAGCCTCACGGCTTGAGGAAGACGCCTTCGAATGTGCGGCGACTGAGCTGAGCATGACTTCTCAGGGCGCGAATCTCTTTGCAACCTACAGCTATGAGCAGGTGCGCCTGGCGGTGAGGACACTAGCCAGAGCGATCGAGGTGCGAGGTCTTGCCGCGGAGGCGATATCGCTGGAGAGCCACGCCGATGCGATCTCACTGCTGCGGGAAGCACGCGAGTTCTTCGCGATCGCAAACGCGCGGCTGGGGGCTTGCGGACGTGAAACCAGTGCAACGATGGTCAAGCACATCGAACAGTGTGCGGGGGTTGTGGAGTCGCTCGCAGGATTGGACGAAGGCCGACTTGATGAGCAAGAGCTGGCGCGCGAGATTCGTCGGGCCCTTGCCGGCTACACGCAGCGACGGGCGGTGAAAGAAGCCGCCGACCTATGCGAGGAGATAGCCGAGCGGCGCGCCACTCTGCTTTCCCAAGCAGTCGCAACCGAGCTGGCCGGTCACGCCGCTGCGCTTCAAGATCTAGCGCGCATACACATCGAGACCTACAGGAGAGCCAAGAGCGAACAAGGATTGCTCGACTTCGATGACCTGCAGCGTCACACCCTTCACCTTCTGCAGAATCGTCCGGATATCGCGCGGCGCTACCGTCGGCTGTTCAGAATTGTGATGGTTGACGAGTTCCAGGACACAGACGCCTTGCAGCTTGCGTTGGTCGGTGAACTGGCCTCGGACAATCTGTGTACGGTAGGCGATGGACGACAGTCAATATATCGATTCCGGGGTGCAGACATCGGGGTGTACGCATCGCACAACGAAACGATGGAGCGAGCTGGCGCACGTCGAGTGTCGCTTGCGAGGAATTACCGTTCGCACCCGGACATCCTTGGTTTTGTAAATGCGCTGTTTTCGCATGACGCGCTGTTCGGAGCGCAGGACTTCGTAGGGCTGCTGCCAGGCCGACAAGAGCCGGAGAAGCCGAGGGTTCCGGCAGGCAAGCCGCGAATCGAGGTCGTGTTCGTGCACAAGGAGGGACGCGGCGACTCGACTGCCCGTTTCGTCGAGTGCGAATCAGTGGCCGAGCGAATCGAGGCCCTGCTCGATGAATTCGAGCCCGGCGAATGCGTCATCTTGCTCAGAACCTACACGCACGCTGCCGAGTACGCACATGCGCTTGAGGCGCGGTCGATACCGGCATTCATCGTTGGCGGGAGTCGGTTCTTCGGCCAGGCGGAGACAACGTACCTTCGCGCCTTCTGTCGCACCGTAGTGAATGGGGGTGACGATGAGGCCCTGGCCATGTATCTCGGTTCTCCCATGACTTCGCTGAGCCTGGATGCGCTGTGGCAGCTCGGGAATGACCCCGCGCGGGCTGCGGGGCCGGGCGGCTTGTGGAAGTCACTCGTCGAGTGTGGGCTCGTCGGATCGGATGATCGAGAAGCAGCGCGCGAAGCGGTCGAGCTCGTCGAGAGAGCCCGGCGGCGACTGGGAGGATCGAGCTTGTCCGAAGTCATTCTGCGAGCGGTCGAGGAGAGCGCCTACGATCTGTGGTTGCTCGGCGGGGGAGAGCAAGGGCGACGCGCGTACGCCAATGTGCTGAAACTCGCACGCATGGCGGCGGCGTTCGAGCGCGCAGACGACGGGGGTATCATCGCGTTTCTGGAGTATCTGGATGCGAAGGAACGGCTCGGCGATCATGAACGCCCTGCCGCACTCGCTGACGAGCACATGCCCGGCGTACGCATCATGAGCATCCACGCCTCTAAAGGCTTGGAGTTTCCGGTGGTCGTCGTTCCCGAACTAGGCGTTGCGGTGAGGTCAGGCAGTGGCATCGTTCGTACGGAGTTCGATGGCGAGCATGTGCGTGTGGCAGTGTCGGCTCCTTCCGATGATGTTGCGGACGCCGTTGGAACTCCCTTGTTCGAAGAATTCGACCGCCAGGACAAAGCGGAGGAGGCGGCGGAGGCCAAGCGCCTCCTGTACGTAGCGTGCACGCGAGCCGAGGAGGTTCTCGTGCTGTCGGGGGCAGCGAATCTGGACAAGCCAGCGACCCAGAACTCCCCTCTGGCGTGGGTTCGGCAAGCCATGGAGATGGATGTACATGCGGAGCTGGACGGCATTGTCCGGTTGGCGGGGAGCGATGCCGCGGTAGGCATCATGACACGCGATGGACGGACGGCCCCTGCCGAAAACGCGCCAGTCGCAGAACAGGGGCACCCTCCAAGCGCCGCTCAAGACCCGAGACTGGCGCACGAGGGTGCGTGCGGAAGTGCGATTTCGATAGGACGACCCGGCGAGCACCTCGCCCATGTGACATACAGCGATGTTGTTGCGTTCGAGACGTGCTCGCTGCGATTCCTCGCCACTCGGCTGTGGAGGGTTGGCGCTCTGAATCTATCAATCGAGGGGGATCCGCGACGATTCGGCACCGCCTTGCACGCGCTGATGAAGGCTCAGGTGGATTCGCCTGGCTCCGTGGCAAGCGAGGCGGAGCGCGTCGCGAACAGGTACGGACTCGGAATGGAGGAAGGGGAGCGTCTGCAGGCGGCGGGTGAGGCATTGATCGCCTCGCGCGTCTGGGCTGAACTCAACGTCGCGGAGAACGCTCGTGCAGAGGTGCCGTTCCAGACGGGGATCGCACACCCCGACCCTGCGAGGGGATTCGTCCTCGCAGGCTCCATGGACCTCTATCTCCGGCGCGGCGAGCAGGGCATTGTCATGGACTACAAGACGGGCACCAGCGGAGCTCTCGAGGTACTTCGCGACCGCTACGAGATGCAGGCACGGTGCTATGCGTTGGCGGTTCTGCGTGACGGCTGCACGCACGTTCGTCTCGAGTTCGTGAGGCCCGAGGTTGTCGATGAAGACGGTGAGCCACAACGGGTCTCGTTCGCATACGCCGCAGCAGACATCCCGGGGATCGAAGATGATCTGCGACGGACCCACGCTGCGATGGTCGCGGGACCGCACGTCCCCCTCTCTCGGTGGGATCGTGCGGTGTGTGCGGACTGTCCGATCGGTGGCAGTGTCTGTCCCCTGCCGGTTCCAGGTGACACAGCCCAGCGCCGCTAGATCGATCCAGTCTCATGCGTTCGTTGGCGGAGCTGACCGCACGCAGCATCGATGTCGGTGCCCCGCTCGGCGCGGATCGTGACCTCCACACCTCCCTGCGAGAGTGTTCGGGCGAATCGCTGAACCACCGCATCCCGACTCCGCCCAAACGATGTGTCCACGACGGGATTGGCCGGAATGAGGTTCACGTGGCATAGCAGGCCTGCGCAGAAGCGAGCCAGGGCGGCCACCTCGGCGTCGGTATCGTTTATGTCTTCGATGAGCGCGTACTCGAACGTCACGCGACGACCGGTTGCGGACGTGTAGTCAGATATCGAAGCCCGCAGTTCGCCAAGGGGAATATGGGCCACACCCGGCATCAGTCGATCACGCGTGCCCTGCACTGCGGAGTGGAGCGAAACGGCCAGTGTGAATTGCTCCGGCTCCTCGGCAAGGCGCCGGATCCCGGCCGTGAGTCCACATGTCGATATGGTCATGTGGCGTGCCCCGATACCCAGCCCGTCCGCGCTGTTCAGGATACGGAGTGCGGCAAGCGTTGCATTGTAGTTGGCGAACGGCTCGCCTTGACCCATCGCGACAGCGTTGGTCACTCGGCGCTCGAAGTCGGCTCCCACGAGTCGGACTTGGTCGACCATCTCCCCGGGGGCGAGGTTTCGAGCGAGTCCTCCCTGGCCTGTTGCACAGAAGGAGCAACCCATCGCACATCCAGCCTGGGTTGAGAAGCATACGGTGAGCCGGTCGGGCGTCGGAAGCCCCACGCTTTCGATGGCGACTCCGTCGGCGAGTCCCCACAGGTACTTGCGCGTGTCGTCTATGCGAGATTCTTGGCGTACGACGAGGTCGAGTGTCGTGAGAGGGAGCTTCTCGGCGAGTGAGGCACGTAGCGCCGCCGGCACGTCGGTCATCTCGTCCCAGGAGGACACCCCGCGAGCGTAGAGCCAGCGCATGATCTGACGTGCGCGATATTTCGGCTCGCCGAGTTCGAGGACAAGACGCTCAAGCCCGTTTGGCCCGAACGCCTTGATTCCTGCCGGGTGTGTCGCGTCGACCACAGGCCTAGGCTTCGAGCTCCTCGAGGGCCTTGCTGTATCCGTCACGGTGCTCCTTTTCAAAGCGACCGACGGAGCGGAAGTAGTAGGCGATGTCGCCAAAGCCCTCAGCCTCGGCGGTCTCGGCGAACCCCGGGTACATGTTGGAGCACTCGTAGTCCTCGCCGGCCTGCTGCGGTCTTGCAGGTTGTCCGCGGTCGAGCCGAACTTGCCCATGTACGCGAGATGTCCGAGCGCGTGAGCGGTCTCCTCGCGCAGCAGCTCGGTCAAACGCATCGAGAACCGATTGAGGAGCACCTTCGAGCTCCGCGATTCGGCGGAACAGCGTGTACACGCGGTTGGCCTGCGACTCGCCGGCGAATGCGGCCAGCAGGTTCTCGAGAGTCTTGCTGCCAGATAGGTCGCTGTGACTCATCGTAGACAACGAACATGGACTGCGGTGCTCCGCAAACGGGGCAGCTTCTCCGGCGCCGGGCCTACGTGCAGGTACCCACAGCCCTTGCAGCGATACGTCTCGACCATCGTCGATGCTCCTTTCGGTCCGGTGAACCCGGACGCTTCGTTTCTCTCGCCCTGGACGGGTCTATTCCCGTTTGCTTCTGGCTGCCTTGATCGGCAGACGTGATTTCGCGGCAGCGAGACACGGACGACGTATAGTTGACCTAGATGGGGACCGCACGAATCGCAGCGGCGTGCACTACGCCCGAGACGGAGGTTCGAAGCATGGGAGTACGTTATCGGGCGATAGCCCTCGCAGGAGCGCTGTGTGTAGCGCTGGCGATACCACAGGTTGCGATGCGGTCTGCCGGACGATGCCCTCGAGCGCCTTCATGCCGGTGTCAGGCTGTGGGTGTCATTCGTACTTGATTGAGGACTGGCAGAAGTCCATGCATGCCAAGGCGCTCACCGACCCGATCTACCGGTACAAGCTGGACGAGGCGAACCGGGCGACCGAAGGGGCGCTGGGACCGTTTTGCGAGTCCTGCCACGGTCCCGTCGCGGTGATGTCGGGCGAGATACGCTGAATCTGGCGACGGCCACACCGCAAAGCCAGGAGAGCGTGCTTTGCGACTTCTGTCATCAGGTGACCGGAACGACCCAGCCTGTGGCGAACGTCTCTCAGACGATCAATCCCGACGGCACGAAACGAGCGCAGTTCGACGACTCCATGTCGCCGTTTCACGCAGACCGCATACTCAGCCTTCCACGAAACCGCCGAGTTCTGCGGCGCCTGCCACAACGTGGACCATCCTGTGCAACGGCCTGCATCTTGAGGCGACCTACACCGAGTGGGCAGAACGGTCCGTATGCGGCCGAGGGGATCGTGTGCCAGGACTGCCACATGACTCCCGGTCCCGGCGTCACCAAGCCCTACCCGGGTACGGCCGCAGGCGGAGGGCCCGCAGCGCGAACACATCTACCTGATGACCTTCGCGGGCGGCAACGTGGCGCTCGGCGACACCGATCGCGCCACGGAACGGCTGAAGGCGGCTGCGACGCTGGACCTCGACGTTCCCGAGATCGTTGCACCTGGTGAGACAGTCAAGATACGACCGAGATCACCAACGTCGGCGCCGGCCACTACCTCCCCACGGGACTCACCGAGGTTCGGCAGATGTGGCTCGAAGTCAAAGCGGTTCTGCCCGACGGCACCGAACAGGTTGTCGGCACGCACGAGTTCGGGACCATTCTCAAAGACGACGAGGGACACGCGCCGGTCGAGCTGTGGGATGCAACCGGCATTGAGAGCGACGATAGGATCCCGCCCCAAGAGAGTCGTTTCTGACGCGTTCGAGTTCACGATGCCGAGCGGCGGCGAGGCAGAGATACGTTGCCGAACTTCTCTATCGCTCTTGTTCTGAGGAGATGGCCGAGAAATCTGGTGTGGAGGTTCCGACGACCACGATGGTTTCGGCTACCCAGGCGGTTTACGGTTCCGAGGACATCCGCCGAGATGCGGGAACCACGGAAAGCGACGGGGGCGGATCGAGCGCTCTGCTACCGATCGTCGGACTCGGAGGCATTCTCGCTACGTTCGGCATTATCGGCTTCGCGGTCATGCGGTTCCGGCGCAGTGGAGCGGCGAACATGTCCGCAGATGAGCCCTCCGCCGAAGACGACTAGGAAACCTCACCGCGATTCAGCGACAGACGAAGGGCCTCGCTTCTGAGAAGCGAGGCCCTTCGTGTCTTTTCGCACACAGAATGGCTAGTCGCCACTGCCATTCGGGGTAGCGCTGGTCTCGATGCTGAGGTTCGCTGGCTTGGCGCCAACCTCCATGTCGACTTCCATGCGCTCTCCTGCCCTATAGAGCGTGAGTGTCACGGTGTCACCGATCTCGCGCCGACGAACCTGGAGGATGAGATCGTCCATCGATCGGATCGCATCTCCGTCGAGCTGGACAATGACATCGCCGATTTCCAGATCGGCTTTCTCGGCATTGGTTCCAGCGGTGATGTCGACGATGTACGCGCCCTCTTGGACGGGCAGGTTCTCGTCTTCCACGAGAGCGGCGTCGACGTCACGGCCGAGGATTCCCAGGAACGGATGGTCGGCGGCGCCTCTGTCCACGAGGTCATTGGCGATACGCACCGCGGTGTTGACCGGGACGGCGAATCCGATACCGTCACTCGCGCCCGAATCAGAGTAGATCGCGGTGTTGATTCCGATGAGACGCCCGTATCGATCGACGAGTGCACCACCCGAGTTTCCGGGATTGATGGCGGCGTCGGTCTGAATCACATCGACGAGCGGATAGACGCCATCTTGGTCTCGAGATGGAGTTGGGGAGCGAGCGACCGAGGGCCGAGACGACGCCCGCGCTGACGGATTGCGACAGACCGTAGGGCGAGCCGATTGCCACGACGGCCTGACCCACGGCCAGTTCGTCGGAATCGGCGATCTCGATGAGGGGTAGCTCGACGTCGATACGAACGACCGCGATGTCTGTGTCTGGATCCGTACCGACGACGGTCGCCTCGTGACGTTCGCGGTCCGTCGCCGGTCACGATCATCGTCTCGGCGTCTTCGACAACATGAGTTGTTCGTCAGGATGTAGGTGCCTCCGTCACCGGTGGACTTCCAGGCGACTCCGGAACCGTTGCCGGTCGTCGGAACGCCGGGATGGCCTTGCGGCAGCTCACCGGTGTCGTCGGTGACGGGGGCTCCGGAGACATCGATGTTGACCACTGCCGGTAGAGCCGCGGCAGCGGCCGCGACGATGGGTTCGTCGGTCTCCGACGGGACGACCGTGATGGAGTCCGGCCGCACAGTGGTCGGGCCGCCGGTGTCGATCGCTGATTCGTGAACCGGCGAAGCCGGCCATTGCCCCGGCGATGCCTCCGAAGAACAGAGCGCAGACCAAGGCTATGGCTACCGCGCCGCCGACCGAGACGCCGTGTGTTCCGGACTCCGGCGAAGCAGAGGCGGGGGTAGGGAGCGGCGCTGGCGGCACGTAGGCCGCCACAGGGGGCTGTGTGGCGACGGGGGGTTCCGGAGCGGGTTCGGGCTCCGGGGCAGGTGTTTGTGGCGCCTGCGGGCTGACTATCTCCTCGGAGGGGGTGGTCTCCTCCGAACCGGGGGCAGATGTGTTGTCTTCCATGGTTCACCTCTTGTGTGCGATTGAGCGACTTGATATCGGCGGGGCGTGGTGCCTCGCCGTACGTCTTTGGCGTTCATCTTACGCCGTACCTCTGTGCACGCCGTGTGCCAGAAGGCGAAATGCACAAAAGCACCATATTGTTGCCGATTTCGTCGTGGTCTTGCGGTCCGCTTCGATTATCGCGTGTTGAGCTGCCCTGGCCGGTACCGTAGACTGCCAGCATGACCCCTGATGAAATCATCGAGGCTGAGACCTCGGAATCCGATCAGACCCATGCAATCATCGCCGAGGACACGGCGCCTGAGGTGGTTCCTGCATTGAGCGAGGACGTGTCGGATGCGGAGCCGCCGGCCGAGGAGCCCCAGCCTCCGATCGCCGAGGAGCAGCCCGAGGAGCAGGCCACCGAGCAGCCCGAGGAGCTCGAGACGCCCGCGGACTCCGAGGAGTCTGCCGAGGCCGAGACGCTGGCTGAAGACGAGGAGACCGAGGCGGCAGCGGACAGCCAAGCCGTTGAGGCGGCGACCGCCGAAGCCGAACCGGAGACCGAACCCGAGACCGCGCTTGACGAAGCTGAGACACCGGCTCCCGCGCGCGCGAGGGTGGCGCGGTGGCCGTTCGCTTTGTACGCGATCCTGTGGGTGTCGCTGGCAGTCGCAACGTACTTCTTGCTGCAAGGGCCACAGGCAGACATCCCGGCGTTTCGCCAGGAAGCATACCCGTATCTGCTGCTAGGCGGCCTTGTGCTCATGCTGCTCGGCCCGCTGCTTTCCGTACTGCTGTGGTTCGTCGCATGGCGCAAAGCCAAGCCGGAGGATCGCGGCGGTCTGTTCACGCGATCCATGATTCGCGGGGCGGCGATTACGTTCCTGGGCGTAGCGGCTTGGTACGCAGCGCTGAACCTGGTCGACGTGATTCGGCTCGGCTGGATCTAGAAGCAGCGAGAGGGGGAGCGATGTCGGCCGCGACGTACAAAGTCCTCGTCCTCATGGGCGGACGCTCTGCCGAGCGCGAAGTCTCACTCAACACCGGAGCCGAGGTCGCCGAGGCTCTGCTCAGTGCGGGCCACGAGGTCGTTACTCTCGACGCCGCCGATGAGGATTTCATCGAGCGGATCAAGGCTGAAGCTCCGGATGTCGTCTTCATCTGTCTGCACGGTCGTCTCGGCGAGGATGGAACCGTACAAGGACTGCTCGAACTCCTCGGCGTTGCGTACGTGGGTTCAGGCGTGCTTGCCTCGGCGTTGGCGATGGACAAAGTGATGTCCAAACACGTGTATGCGTATGCCGGCATCCCAACACCTGACTACGTGGTGCTTCGGGCCGGGCAGGCGTGGACGCCCGAGGAACTGACGGAGCAACTCGGTCCGAAGACGGTGGTGAAGCCCGCGAACGAGGGCTCGGCGATTGGCGTGACGATCTCCCATGATCCGGCGGAGCTGCCAGCTGCTGTCGACGAGGCGTTCGTGCACGACCGGGTCGTGCTTGTCGAGAAGTTTGTGGAGGGCGTCGAGGTCACTGTCGGCGTTATCGGCAATGACGACCTGCTTGCCCTTCCCACTCTCGAGATCGTGCCCGAGCACGAGTTCTACGATTACGAATCCAAGTACGTGCCGGGCATGAGCACGCACCTCGTGCCGGCACGGGTAAGCGAATCCGTCGACGAGGAGTGTTCCCGGATCGCCATCGAGGCGCATCGGGTTCTCGGCTGCCGGGGGATGTCGCGTTCGGACACGATCGTGACTGCTGACAACGAGGCCTACCTGCTGGAGACGAACACCATTCCCGGCATGACATCGACGAGTCTGCTGCCGGATGCGGCGCGCGCTGCGGGCATCGAATTCCCCCAGCTGTGCGATCGACTCGTGAGGCTGGCTCTCGAGGACTAGCGGTGATCGTCGATCGGCCGGGCGAGCGGAAGCGACACGACGAACCGCGCGCCGGGACCCTCTTCCCGAGACTCGACATTCACCTTGCCGCCATGGCTTTCGACGATCGCCCGGACGATGTACAAGCCGAGACCGACGCCAGGATGCCTGCTCCCGTCTTCTGGACTGAGACGGGCGAATCGCTCGAACACTCGCTCACGCTCCGTCTCTGGAACGCCAGGGCCGCGATCTTCAACGGCGAGTACGACAGTGTGGGCGTCGCATCCGAGCGTGATGTCGATCGCGGTATCGGTCGGCGAGTACTTCATGGCGTTCGTGATCAGATTGACCATCACTTGCCGCAGGCGCTTCTCCTCGCCCATGACGACGCCGTCCGATTCGGCTGCTAGCTTGAGGTCGTGGGGGGACGTGTGCTGAAAAGAGACGACGATCTCCTCGGCCAGCTCGCGAAGGGAAACGCGCGCAAGCTCTGTGGGGGCGAACATCTCCTCGGCGCGTGTCGCAGATAGCAGATCCTCGAGCAGCTCCTGCATCCGATACGCCGAGCGCTGCGCCGAGGTGACGGCTTTCGTCATCGTGGGGTCGTCGGTCTGCCGAGCCAGAAGATCGAGGTATCCGGTCATCACCGTGAGCGGTGCACGTAGATCGTGAGAGACGAGGCCGAGAATCTCGTTGCGCAGGTCGTCGAGGCGACGTTGCTCCGTGATATCGCGAGTGGTGATGAGGAGCATGTGCTGACCCGTATCGTGCGGTACCGAGCGAAGCTCGATCCATCGAGCCGAGCGACCGGAAGCGAGTACACGCAAGGTCTGAGGCTGCGTCATGCTTCGATCGAGCAGCGTATTGGGGTCGATCGGCTCGCCATCCTCGGTCTCCATCTCTTCTGAAGAGAAGAGGTCCACCGCACTAGCATCCTTGCCGATCGGCGGCAGTCCGAGGTGCGCTGCCGCCGCCGGATTCACGAGTGTGACGACCCCGTCACTCACGACCACTTTCCCTTCGAGCGAGTCGTGAACGGCTACGTCGAGAGCGGCGTTGGCGGCTTCTGCCTCTGCGGTGGCCCGGGCGAGGGCCTCTTGGTGCTCGGCCAAATCAGTGAACGCTCTGAAGAGGGACTCTTGAAGCAGATTGAACTCGAGAGGCAGCAACGCATCTTCCGGCACATGTTCGACGTGTCGCCCCTCGCGAGCATCGGCACCGTACGTCTCCATTCTCGTGGCCACATCGACGATGGGGCGTGCGATCGCCCGTGCTACGAGCAAGCCTACAACGGTGCCGAACACAAGCGCCCCCGCCAGGCCGGCCAAAGCCAATGTCCAGAAGGAGGCCATTTCCGGCAGTAGGGCGACGCCCGCATCGTATTCGAGAGTCGCCGCCGGTCGGCCGTCGACTCCGGGGACCTCGGCTTCGACGAAGAACCCGTCCGCAGTTGAACCCAGGTTGACGTCGTTGAACGGGGGGCTCTCGATTACGTGTGCATCATCGGGTCGCAACGTGCTGCCTTCTGGATGACCGAGAGAGAGACTGCCGGAGAGGTGCAGCTCCGCAGGCACGAACTCGCGAGCAACAGCGATGCTCCCGGCGGGCTCTCCCGTTCCGGTTCCCACGATCGGTCGCGAGGCTGCGACGGCTGCAAGACCACCGATGCGCAAGGCCCCAGGGCCCAAAGATGAGAGGAGGTTCGGGAGGGCGGACTGGAGGACGGCTACGTCCTCGGGCTGACCGTATGAGTACAGAGGGTTGCCGGAATTGTCAGTGAAGACAACGGCGATCGCTCCGATTCTTCGGGCGTAGGCATCCAGAGTCGCCACGAGGTCGTCAGGAAGCGAGGCACTAAGACCAGCGTCGCGCATTCGCTGAGACGTCTCGAAAGGTGTGAGCGAGATATCGATTGCCGCAGCCTGATCGTCGAGGCCTTGGCTGATCTGGCTGAGCGCAGCCTGTGCGTAGGACTCGCGTAGGGTCGGGACATACACGCGAACCGCGAGAGCGATGAACACGAGCGCTGACAGCAGTACGACCAGGTTCGTCATGACTATGGTCAGCGTCAGGCGAGCGGCGAGTCCCTTCGGCAGGAGCCGCGCCAACTGGGTTCGTATGCGTGAGCGTGAGGGCATCGTATTCCTCGGCAGATGGTCTTGTGCCGATTATCGGCAGTATGTGGTGATATGTGTACCCGTATCAGGGATGAGCGGGCACTCTTGCATGATGAACGGCAACACAGAATGCCGTGTCGGGGTCTGTATCATAGCCTTCCTGCAGCGTGCAGTCGTGCAACGATCAGCTTCGTGAGATCGATGAGGATGATCGGCACGATGGCCGCCAGGGCGATCACAAGCCAGTCGTGCGGGCCGAGCACGGTAGTCTTGAAGACTCGCTGTAGGGTCGGGATGTAGACGACGCACATGTGCAGGCTAAGCGAGCCGACAAAGGCGAGCACAAGCCAGCGGTTCTTCAGCGACTCGAGGGAAAACACCGTGCGAGTCTCCGACCGGAAGTTGAACGAGTGCAGCAGCTGTGTCAGCACGATGGTGGTGAACAGCATCGTCTGTACGTGATCGCCGCCGTCGATCGGGAGCCACTTCCCGGCGCCCAGGAACAGGGTCAAGGCGCCAACCGTGATCAGTGCGCCTTGCCACACCACCTGAATCTGGCGACGCGATGTGAGGATAGATTCGTCCGCCGATCGAGGTTGGCGCTCCATGACGCGCGGATCGCCGGGATCGACCCCGAGCGCCAGTGCGGGCAGACCGTCGGTCACCAGGTTGATCCACAGGATCTGTAGCGGCAGAAGTGCGGGCTCGGGTGCGACAAGTGCAGTGATGAAGATGATCAGAACCTCACTCATGTTGCACGAGAGGAGGAACAGTATGAACTTGCGCAGATTGTCGAAGACGACGCGACCCTGCTCGACGGCGTGGACGATTGTCGCGAAGTTGTCGTCGGCGAGCACCATGTCCGCAGCCTCGCGACTTACGTCGGTGCCTATCTGACCCATGGCGATACCGATGTCGGCCTTCTTGAGTGCCGGTGCATCATTCACGCCGTCACCTGTCATGGCGACCACATGTCCGCGACGTTTGAGTGCGTCGACGATACGCAGTTTGTGCTCGGGGTTCACGCGTGCGTAGATCCGCGTGTGCTCGGCGACATCGAACAGCTCGTCGTCGGTCATGTCGCTGAGCTCGCGGCCTGTGACGACACGCTGGCCCTCTGCCAGGCCGATCTCTCGGCCGATTGCTGCGGCGGTCAGTGCGTGATCTCCGGTGACCATTGCGACCTGGATGCCTGCGCGGTGACACTCGTCGATGGCCGCGGTGACCTCGGGACGGGGTGGGTCGACCAGGCCGATGATGCCGACGTAGGTCATGTCTCGCTCGAGCTGCTCGCCCTCGTCGGGCTCGTCGTCATCAAGCGTGCGGCAGGCGAACGCCAGCGTGCGGTACCCGTTGCTCGCGAGCTGGGCGTTTGCCGAGGAGATCCGACCGTGAAGCTCCGCGGTCATCTCGACGGTCTCTCCCTGTAGCAGCGCGTGCGTGCACAGATCGAGCACGACATCCGGGCCGCCCTTCATGTACGCGCGCCGCGTTCCCTCGATGTGATGCACCGTGGTCATGCGCTTGCGTTCGGAGTCGAAGGGAACCTCGCCTATCCGTTTGAGGCGAACGTGTTCGTTCGAGAGTCGTTGTGCTGCCACGAGAAGGGCAGTCTCGGTCGGATCGCCAATCAGCACGTCGTCGGCACCGTAGCGGGCATCGTTGTTTGCCGAGGCGATCTCCAGCAGTAGCTCGCGGTCTTCATGGTGCGGTCGTCGTTCGTCGGGCTCGAGCTGGAAGTCCGGAGTGACGTTCGCGAGGTCCAGGCCGATCATCAGCCTTCGCGCGGTCATCGCATTGCGTGTCAGCGTGCCGGTCTTGTCCGAGCAGATGAACGAGGTCGATCCGAGTGTCTCCACAGCGTGCAGCTTGCGGACGATGGCATTTCGGGCGGCCATGGTGCGCACGCCGAGCGAGAGCGAGACGGTGACGATCGCAGGAAGTCCTTCAGGAATGGCGGCTACCGCGAGTGAGATCGCGATCAACAGCGACAGCGTGAGTGTGTCGCCGAAGTTGGGCGACGAGATTGTGGCGGAGAGACTGAGGCCCGAGGTCGCAATGGCCTTCCATACTTCCTCGGCGAAGACGATGAACGCGATGGCGAGCACGATGATGGCGATACGCTTGCCGACAGTCTGCAGCTCGTCTTGGAGCGGCGTGTTCTCTTCTTCCTGTTCGGCGAGCAGGTCGGCGATCTTGCCCATCTCGGTGCGCTGACCGGTGCCGGTGACGACGAGCGAGCCGTGGCCAACGGCGACAGACGTGCCGGCGAACACCATGTTCTTTCGGTCGCCGAGAGCGGACTCGGCCTCCCAGGTCGAACCCGCATCCTTGCGTACCGGTGCGCTCTCACCTGTCAGCGCGGCCTCCTCCATGCGCAGCGCGCTGGTTTCGATGAGACGCCCATCGGCAGGGACCCGATCGCCCGATTCGAGCATGACGATGTCGCCGGGCACGAGTTCCGCGGCCGGGACATCGCGCTCCGCGCCGTCGCGCAACACCGTGGCGGCGGGAGCAGACATTCTCTTGAGCGCCTCGAGCGCCTGTTCGGCGCGGTACTCCTGCACGAAGCCGAGCACACCGTTGAGGATGAGGATTGCAGTGATCGCGATGGCCTCGGGCACCTGGCCCTCGAGAGCGGCGAGCACTACGGCGGCCATCAGGACCCAGATCATGAAGTCGTTGAACTGGGCGACGAACATGCGCCAGGGAGGCGCGCTTTCCTCGGCGCGAAGCTCGTTGGGCCCGTATTCCTCCAGTCGGCGAGCCGCCTCCTCAGCGGAGAGCCCGTCGGTCGGGCTGACCGAGAAATGCGCGAGGGATTCTTCGAATGCGCGAGTGTACCAGGGAATCGAGTCGGGGCCGTTCTGTTTGTTGACGGGGCCAGGCGGGGCGGGATTCGGAATCGTATCCACTGTCTCCTCCAAAACAAAAGACCTCTGGCGGACTAATACCGCCAAAGGTCTCGCTCACAACTGTGATGGCAGGGCCGGGGCGTGTTGCCCGGGATTGTCGGCCTGCCGCCTCGCAATCGTGCAGCGAGGTGCTACTCCCCTTTGACGCCTAGAAACCTACCGTACCCGCAGGGCAACTCGCAAGGGGCAAGGCGTGCGAGAAGGGGTTGACGGCGCGATGGCACGAAAGTAGCATAGACACCAGGGGATATTTAGCGTCTACTAAGACTACAAGCACATCATATGAGACGAGGACGACAGTGCATATGCATCGGATAGGTCGACGGCACTCCTCTGGCATTCATGGAGCACATGTCCGAAGCGGGCACGGCGATGGCGTCCCAAGCGTGGCCACGCTCACCGAAGGTGAAAGCGCGACGCTGCTCGAGGTGGCTGGCGGCGGGCACCTTCAGGCGCGGTTGGCGAATATGGGCCTTCGAGCCGGAAAGACGATTACCAAGCTCGGCGCTCTTCCGGGTAGAGGTCCTGTCACGGTCGAGGTCGATGGCTGCAGGGTTGCGCTCGGGCACGGTATCGCATGCAAGGTGCTGGTCGAGAAGGCCGAGGCTAGCCAGAGTGGCTCGGCCTAGGATCGCCGCATGAGCGAAGCGCCTTCCTGTCACGGCGGCACATCAGTCATCGAACCCGCCACGGGTCCGAGGATCCTTCTGGTCGGGAACCCGAACGTGGGCAAGAGTGTCATCTTCTCGCGGCTTACCGGAGTGCGCGCATATTGCTCTAACTACCCGGGTACGACAGTCGAGTTTCTTGAGGGCAACATGTTGCTCCGCGACGAGAAGGCTCACGTGGTGGACGTGCCCGGCACCTACAGCCTTGAGCCCACCTGCCCCGCCGAGGACGTGGCGGTGCGGATGCTCGAAGAAGGCGGCCGGATCGTCAACGTGGTGGACGCCACGAACCTCGAGCGCAATCTCAATGTGACGCTGCAACTTCTCGAGCGGGGGCTGCCCGTTGTTGTGGCGCTGAACTTGTGGGATGAGGCACGTCACCTCGGCATCTACATCGATGCGGATGCGCTTGCTGATGAATTGGGCGTGCCTGTCGTGCCGACAACGGCCATCACCGGCGAAGGTATCAAGGAGCTGGTAGATGAGCTCGAACACATGGATCCGACGTCCGGGGTAGCGAGGCAGTTCGAGGACATATGGTCGGAAATCGGCGCGATCGTCTCGGCGGTTCAGACGATAGAGCACAGGCACCATAGCTTTCGCGACGTGCTTGAAGACATCAGCGTGAAGCCGCGCACGGGCATCCCGTTCGCGATCGGCGTGCTCGTGGCGACGTTCTTCTCGATCCGGTTCATCGGCGAGTTCCTTATACGATTCGTGATGGAACCGCTGTTCGAGACGTTGTGGAGACCGATCATCGAGCTGGTCTCAAACGCGCTGGGTGGCGGCGGGTTCATACACGACTTGATCGTCGGATCGTACGTGACTGTCGATGGTGTCAAGACGCTCGACTTCATCCAGTCGTTCGGTCTTCTCACGACCGGCCTGTTCGTGCCGCTTGGCATGGTAATGCCCTACATCATCGCGTTCTACCTGCTGCTCGGCGTGCTGGAAGACGTGGGCTACCTGCCGAGACTGGCGGTGCTGCTCGATCGGATCATGCACAAGCTCGGGTTGCACGGGTATGCCGTGATACCGCTTCTGCTGGGGTTTGGCTGCAACGTGCCGGGCATTCTTGCGACACGCGTTCTCGACACGCGGCGCGAGCGCTTCATCGCGGCGACCATCATCTCGATCGGTGTTCCGTGTGCCGCGCTGCAGGCCATGATCTTCGGATTGCTGGGTCAGTACGGTGGCAGATACGTCTTGCTTGTCTACGCGATACTCGCGTTGGTCTGGTTGGCGCTCGGCACGTTCCTGCGACTTACGAGCAAGGACTTCCTGCCCGAGATCATCCTTGAGATCCCGGCATACCGCCGTCCGCATCTGGGTCCGCTGTGGCAGAAGCTGCGGATGCGCCTGAGGGGATTTTTCCGCGAGGCGGTACCTATCGTGCTCGGTGGCGTGCTGGTGATCGATCTCGTCTACATGAGCGGAGCCTTCGACGTGATCGCCAGGGTGCTCGGCCCGGTGATGGAGACGCTGTTCGGGCTTCCCCCGGAGACTGCCCTTGCACTCGCCATCGGCTTTTTGCGCAAAGACGTCGCCATCGGCATGCTGGCGCCGTATGGACTGACGGCTCTCCAGCTCGTGAAGGCGTCCGTTCTGCTGGCAGTCACGTTTCCGTGCATCGCCACGTATGCGGTGATGCTGCGCGAGCTCGGGTTCAAAGACACGATGAAGGCCACGGGCTTGATGGCTGCAGTCGCAGTCGTCGTGGGCATCGGGATGAACCTGGTGTTCTAGGAGACGGTCCGCGCGAGGGACTGCTGCTGACGAACAGTGCACTTCAGCGCTCCTGCAGGCCCGCAAGGCACTTGGCGTGTCGTTCGCTACGCGGATGCTCAATGCATAGTGAATGATGTGCGCCTACGTGCCCGGATTGCCTTCCCGCACGAGCGCCTATACGATGAGCGAACGCGTTCACGCGGTTCAGGCAAGCGTAAGGAAGGAATCAGCACATGTCCGAAATGACCCAACAGAAGCAAGTCACGATTCTGCTGGCCGTCGTCGCGGTTCTACTGGCGACGATCATCGGCATCATCGTGTACCAGAGTACGGCGATCCCGGAGCCGACCGTGACCGGCACGGGTGGCGCTGCGACCACAGCGGCGGATGAGCCTGCGCAGACGATGCCGCCGACGACCGGACAGCCTACGGCTGCTGGCGATGCGGAGTTCGATCCTGCTACGGCGCCCAAGGTTCCGGCTGACCAGACGCCCGAGCAGTACGTCAGCGCGTACTACCAGCTGTGCCAGGATGGCGAGTTCGAGACCGCCTTCCCGATGCTGCCGACGTCGACCCAGGTCAATAGCTACGGCGACGCGGCGACATTCGCTGCGCAGCTCACGGGCTATGGCATCACCGGTTCCTCGGTCCAGCCTCAGGTGGAGCAGGATGGCAAGATCTACGTGACCGGTACGCAGAATACGCCGCAGATGGACATTTCCTACACATGGACGTTCGTCCAAGGCGACGACGGCTCGTGGTTGTGTGCCGGTCGTCAGATGGGCGGCATGTAAGTTCGTGCCGAGAACGGCCGCGTTCGCGCGGGCGTTCTCTTCTCTTGGCGAAAGCCGAAGCGGCGTCTCGGGTTGACCGGGACGCCGCTTTTTATGTCGGCGCCCCGTGCTAGTCTGGGCGGGTGATGAGTGACGCGCTCTCCCGGCTGCTCGTGCCGGGCACGGATCCCGATGTCGTCGAGGCATACGCTTCGCTTGCCGAACGTGCCCGCGACACGCTTTTCGGCTTCGAAGAAGAAGTCGTGTACGTCGACATCGAGACTACGGGGTTCGACGCCGGACGTGACGCCATCATCGAGATTGCGGGAGCCATTGCGCGCGGTCCCGAGATCAGCGAACGCTTCCACACGATGGTTGACCCGGGTCGCAGCGTGCCGTTGGAGATCACCAAGCTCACCGGAATCGATGACTCCATGCTGGAGGGGGCACCGGGACCGGAGGCGGCAGCCGCGAGGCTCGCCGAGTTCGTGGATGGCCGCGATATCGTCGCCCACAATGCGAGTTTCGACCGGGAGTTCTTGACGCGAGCGGGTGGCGAAGCCCGGTTCCCGGGTGCATGGATCGACTCGCTGCAGCTCGCCGTGATCGGGCTCCCACGCATGCGGAGCCACCGCCTTCTCGACCTTGCATGTGCCTTCGGTGCGTGCGAGCCGTCGCACCGAGCGTCGGACGACGTCGAGGCCTTGGCGACGGTCTACCGGGTCGCTCTGGTGGCACTGTCCGATCTGCCGCCGGGTCTGCTCGCGCACCTCGCAGGTTTGTCGCCCGGGACCGAGTGGCCCGCGCGAGCCATCATTGCGCACCTGGCGGCCGGCTCGAAATCCTCGGCGTTCGACTTGAAGGAAATGCGAAGGCATCGTGTGTCGGCGGACCGAAGAGAACCGCTGTTCGATGCCGATGAGCTCGAATGCGCCTGCCCTTCGGTCGACGAGATCGTGGCCGAGTTCCGTCAAGACGGCACCGCAGGGCGCATGTATCCCGGCTTCGAGCATCGCGAGGAGCAGGCGCAGATGGCCTCCGCCGTGGTCGAGGCGTTTTCCGAGCGGCGGCACATGGCTATCGAGGCCGGTACCGGAGTAGGAAAGTCGGTCGCCTACCTCGTGCCCGCGGCCCGATTCGCAATGGCCAATCAGGTCAGTATTGGTATCGCGACCAAGACGAACTCTCTGATGGACCAGCTCGTATACGCTGAGCTACCGGCGTTGTGCACGGCACTGAGTCACGAGCGTGCAGATGGTGAGGGTGCAGAAGCCCCGGAGGCGCTGCGCTACGTGTCGCTCAAGGGCTACGAGCACTATCCATGTCTGCGCAAGCTCGAACGGTTCGCCGCCAGCCTCGATGACGGGCGCGCGGACGCTCTCGTGAGCGTGGCCGCCCTGCTCGCGTGGATCGCGCAAAGCTCGTGGGGCGATCTCGACGCGACGAACATCCACTGGAGACGCGATGTTCGCAGCGCGGTCTCATGCTCGGTCGCGGATTGCACGCGCAAGAGGTGTCGCTTCTACCCCTATCTGTGCTTCTTGCACGGGGTCCGCCGCAAGGCGTCCTCGGCACATATCGTCGTGACGAACCACGCACTGCTCTTCCGCGATGTCGTTGCGGGTGGGGGCATCCTGCCGCCGGTACGACACTGGATCGTCGATGAAGCTCACAGTGCCGAGGACGAGGCCCGCGACCAGCTCTCGATGAGCGCCGGGTATGTCGAGCTCGCGGCCGTGCTCGGCGCGTTGCACGCCGAGGGGCGCGGAGGCCTGCTCGAAACGGTCCGGCGAAGAGCATCGGGCTACACCGACGAATACGGCTCGCATGTCGTAGCGGCCGCCGAATCAGCGCGAGCGGCCGTCGGAGCCGCGGTCAACCTGACGGCATCGCTGTTCGACTTCATCAAGGATCTCGAGAGCCTGGTGCCGGCGAGCGGCTACGACATCTGCGATGCCCGGATCACGCCCCAGATGCGCGAAACCGGCCCATGGGGCACAGTCGCCTCGGTGGGGGCGTCGCTGAGCCGCAAGCTCGACGCCGTGCTGCAGGCGGGGCGCACGCTCATGACGCTTCTCGAGGAAGGTGGCGGCGAGTTCGGTGAGATTCGCGCCGATCTTGCGGGGCTGCTCTCGCGGCTTGCCGAGCAGCACGAGGCGCTCGTGACTGTGCTTGACGGTGAGGCCGAGGAGTTCGTCTACTCGCTCACGCTGGACCGCCGACGCGGTGTGCCCACGGAGCGGCTGAGTGCCCTGCGCCTCGACGTCGGGGCGGTACTTGCCGAGGAGTTCTTGCCACGCACGCACGCCGTGGTCTTCACGTCTGCCACCATCGCGGCGGGCGATGACTTCTCGCATTTCGCGCGCTGCGTCGGCCTGGATCGGTTGCCCGCGCGCGCGGACGAGACGCCCACCTGGCGTGCGCTGCGACTTGCGAGTTCGTATGACTTCGAGCGGCAGATGTCGGTGTTCGTGCCCAACGATCTGGCGGCCCCAAGCACACCCCGCTACACGGGCGATCTCGAGCGGTTGCTCGAAGAAGTGCACGTGGCGATGGGTGGATCGACCCTCACGCTGTTCACGAACCGTCGCGACATGGAGGCATTGCACCGCACCCTCGAGCCCCGCTTGGCCACGGACGGCATCTCGCTTCTCGTCCAGGGCCGGGGAACTTCGGCGAAACGTCTGCGAGACGAGTTCATCGCTGACGAGCACCTGTCGCTCTTCGCGACCAAGTCGTTTTGGGAGGGGTTCGACGCGAAAGGCGACACACTACGCTGCGTGATCGTGCCGCGATTGCCGTTCGGTCGACCCAACGATCCACTGGCCGAGGAGCGTGAAGCGCGTGAAGGTCGTGCCGCGTGGCGGCGCTACGCTCTGCCCGAGGCGATCATCGAGCTGAAACAGGCGGCCGGCCGGCTGATTCGCTCCAAGACCGACAGCGGATGTCTCGTGATAGCCGACGTGCGGGTGGTCCAGAAGAACTACGGTCGCGATTTCCTCGAGGCGCTCCCCGTGAGCGACGTCGAGATATTGTCCACGGAACGAGCGATTGCCGAGATCGCACGCCGGTTCGGGCGCTAGGCACTAGCTGCAATCGGTGCGTGCCAGATCCTCCACGGCGGCGCGCACCTCGACCGGGGCGAGAGCATCGATCCCGCCCAGCCGAGAAACGACCTGCCGAGCAATCCAGCTGGTGCCGGCGAACGGCACTTCGATGTCGAAGCTCCCGTCGTCGTGGCGTGCGATTATCTGCGCGCCCGGCCAATCCCGCTTCGAGAACTCCTCGCCGGCAGCGAAATGAAGTCGCGCCAACGGCAGGTCCTCGACCTTGAACGCGATTCCCGAAGGCGCGAGCTCGCGGGGCACGAACACCTCATCGGTGAGCTCGGCCGAGCGCATGCGGTCAATTCGGAACGTGCGCAGTGCACCGGCGCGACGGCAGAAGGCTTCTGCGTACCACACGCCACGCTCCGCGATCAGTGCGAGGGGTTCGATCGAGCGCTCGGTCTCGGAGTCGGCGCCAGCTGTTCGGTATGCGATGCGGACGACCCGTCGCTCGTGCAGGCCAGCGGCGACGACGGTCAGGGCGGCTCCGGTGCCGGGCGATGCTGCGGCGCGGACGACGCGCTCCATCTCCTCGGCAGAGACGCCGGGGGGCGCGGCCGCCGCGAGCAGCCGTGCCGTGAGAGGGTCGTCGGCGGCCATACCCTGCGGTCTGCAGTGCCGTGGCAAGGGCATGCGCCTCATTCGCCGACAGGCGCACGCCATGTTGCAGTGCAGGCAAGTCGCCGAAGACCTCGACCGTGCCGTCTTCAACAAGAATCGGCATCAGCTGGTCGGGGTAGTACGGAGCCACACCACAGCACGCGAGCGCATCGAGGTCTTTGGCGATCTCGGCTGCGGTTACCCCAAGCATCTGGGCAATCGTCTCGAGTGAATGGGTGGTGTCGCGTTCGAGCAGGTGCAGGAGTGCGAGCAGTCGGCGAGCCCGCGTTGCGGCAGAAGGTCCCGAACGGGCCATCAGACATCACCCCCCGGGGGGCGTGAGTGTGTTTCGGCGACGCAAGCGAGAGCAGTCGCCAGTTCCTCGGCAAGCCGGGGTGGCGTGACGATTGTGATGCCCGGGCCGTTCTCGACCACCCATCGCATCAAACGGCGAGGGTTGCGAGCTGCAACGCGCCAGACGACCGTCGAGTCGGGGGCGGACTCGAGCGTGCCGACGCCGGCACTCAGACCCCGGGCGCGCCAGGCGTTGGCGGAGTCGAAGCGCAGCTCGACCTCGAATGCTTCGGGGCCGTACTGGAACGGCAGATGAATGAAGCGCGCGACGTCGAAGTCCGCCGGGCGCTCGAAATCCGGCGTCTTCGGCCGGCCGGACTCGACGACGAGTTCATCGAGGCGTGCGATCGTGTAGGTCCGCGGCTGATCGATGATGATGTCTCGACCGACCAGGTACCAGCGTCCGTCGCGCACGAACAGACCGTAGGGCTCGACCTCGTGGTGCTTCGACTCGCCTAGCGAGTTGACGTACTCGAAGGTCACACGCTTGCGCACGGTCACCGCCCGTTCGAGAGTGGCGACGGCGGCTCCCTGATCGGCAGGGCGTTCGTCTGCGGTGCTGGCCATGACGGGGGCGTCGGGCTGTTCGACTGCGGTGGCGATCTTGGCCAGCGCGAAGCGCAGGTCCTCGGCGAAAGGGAAGGCCGGGTCATCGAGCAAGGCGAGCCCGACGGCGCGTACAGCGGCGGTTTCGGCGGCGGAGAGTTCGATCTTCTCGGCGAAGGTGGCCGACGTATCGAGGCGGTAGGTGCCCTCGCTGTCGGACTCGATACACAGCCCCATGGCGCGCAGGTCATCCTTGTCGCGCTCGAACATTCGGATGAAGGCCGCGTCGTCTTGTCCGCCGGGGTAGCCCTCGACATCGGAGCGGACGCGCTCCTGCCGTTACCGGGCCTCGGGTATCGGCCAGGAGCAAGGCGAGGTTCACGAGTCGTTCGGTCGCGTCGAGCACGCTGTCTCCTCGGCCAATACGGATGGGCTGGTCGTTCACTTTCGATTCTAGCCGAGGATGTCTTTCCCGCATCGAACTCGCCCACAAAAGGAAACGAGGCGCGTGGGGGACGCGCCTCGTTCAATTTCGAGCCGGCGGGGTCCACCCATGAGGGGGGAGGAGAGGGTGGGTCGCCATGCTCTGCGATATTAGGCAAGCAACACATGTGCCAAGGATTCAGGTTTCGAGAGTCTGTTTCAGGGTTTTTCCACGGACGCGATACACCAAAGGTGGGAATCATCGACTGGAGCAACGATGACGGCGCTCGGGGTAGACTCTGAGACGATGAGCAGTCTGATGCTCAGCATCTTCATACCGCTGGAGGCGTGATCGATGAGCGACCACACAGTCGACGACGATGTCCCAAAGGCCGACCTTCCACAGAATCCGCCGACCGCCGCCGGCCCTGCCGAAGCGCCGTCGGCACCTGTGGTGAGCGCGCCCGCGCAGGTCGTGGATCCCGACGTGACGCCGAAGCGCAAGTCGCGGAAGGCGTGGATGGTCATCGCACTTGTGCTTGTCGCCATTCTGGTGGGCGTCGGTGGCGCGTATGGCTACCAGCAAGCCCAGACACGTCGGACTGCTCGGGACAAGGTCGAACAGGCTACGACGCTTGTCGAGAACGCGGACACCGTCGTGCTCGATGTCGACGAGGTGGTTCGTGCCGAGATCACATCCGAGGTGGGCGATCAGGCTCTGGAATTGCAGGACCGGGTACCCGATGCGCTGGAGAATCTCCAGAAGGCCTCGGGTCTGATCGACGATGCACTGGCGGACCTGCCGCAAGAAGACATCGCCCGCGCTCGTGCATTGCAAATCTCGGCCGACACACGTGCCGAGATGCTCGCGGCGGTCGACCCCATCCTCGAGGCGAACATCAAGGCCGCAGCTTCGCTGCAGCCCTCGCTTGACGGATGGGAGGCGGTCCTGGCTGGCGAGCAACTCGCTGACCAGGCCGTTGCTGAGTACAACAAGCTCACCAACGATGCGGTGAAGAAGTCGCAGACGCTTACGGCCGACGCGGAGAAGAAGTACGGCGAGGCCGAGCAGTTGTTCAGTGAGGCTGCAACCGGCTTCCCGGAGGCGGATTTCGGCGTCTATTTCACCTATGTCGACGGCAAACAGGCGCTGCTCGTGATCTCAAAGCAAGCGGACGAAGCGTTTCTGAAAGGCGACAAGGTCAAGGCCAACGAGCTCGGCGACCAGTACAACACCAAGGACAAAGAGCTTGTCGAGCAGGCCAAGAAGCTTCCGGACACACCCACCGAGGTCGTGGCCAACGCATACGAGGAGCTTGCCGGAAAGTCCACAGACGCGTATTTCGATGCGCGAGACAAGGCAACAGAGGCAGACAAGGTACTCAAGGATCTGGAGGGGTGACGCATGGGTAGCGAGGAGTTCTGGTCACACTGGGCTTGGCCGGCGGCGACCGCCGCACTCGGTTTCGTGTACGTGTGGCTACTCGTTGAGCAGTGGCTGGCGCGTCGCAAGCCACATCAGCTTGCCTGGGCGGTCGGCTTCTTCCTCTACGCGGTTGCCGCCGTGTTCGAGGCCTACTCCGAGTACACGGGGAACTGGGATCCTTTCGTCTACCGCATCTACATCGTGTTCGCGGCCTCACTCGTGGGGTTCCTCGGTCTGGGCACGCTGTATCTGATCACGAAGAAGCGCTGGATCGGACACTCGTACCTGATATTCAACCTCATCGGACTCGCCATCTTCTTCTACGGGACGTTCACGGCCGAACTGGTGATGGCCAAGCTGGTGCCCGGCATCACGGTCGGAGGTCAGGCGCTGGGTGAATCGATGTCGTTCCCGCGCGTCATGTCGTTCTGGTTCAACATCCCCGGCTCGCTGCTGTCTGCTCGGCGGGTCTGCGTGGTCGGTGGTCAAGTTCTGGCCGAAGAAGGAGTACCGGTACCGCTCCTGGGCCAATGTGCTCATCTTCATCGGCACGCTTCTGATCGCCGGCGCCGGTTCGATGGCGCGCGTGGGGACCTCGGTAGGTCTGTATCCAGCCGAGATGGTGGCGAGTGCGGTACTGCTTGCCGGATTCCTCATGGCGAGCACGCTGGAGAAGGGCGCGAAGACGATCAGGAAGCAGAAGGTTGCCGAGCGCGAACCTACCGCGTGACCGCGCCCGAACGCTAGCCTAGCCTTCTTCGTAGCCGCTACCCATACGCGCAAGTGCGCCCACGTCGTGGACGACCACGATGCGGCCCTGGACGTCGAGTACTTCGTCGTCTTTGAGTCGCGCGAACGCCCGGGAGAGCGTCTCGGGCACCGTGCCCAGGGCCGCGGCTAGTTCGGTCTTGCTCATACCGAGATCCACTCGCAGTCCATCTGTCGCTGTCTCGCCGACGGCGAGTGCGCGCTGGAACAGGTAGCGGGCCAGTCGCGAAGGCACGTCGAGTGCGAGGGTCTGCACGACGCTCGTGAAGTTCACGACTCTGCTCGACAGGCTCGCGATGAGATCGCGGGCGACTTTGGGCTCCTCGGCGAGCATCTCGTAGAGCGTCTCGCGAGGCAGCCACGCGATGGTGCCGGCAGTGGTCGCCTCGATGTTGGCGGGATAACGACCGCCTGCGAGTGCCGCGACGGCGGCCAGAGGATCGCCCACGCCCAGCTCCTCGAACGTGAGCTGCTTTCCATCGGCGCCCAGATAGAAGACGCGGGCCTTGCCGGACACGAGCACGCCATAGCCGTTGGCGGTGTCGCCTTCCGTGGCGAGTGCTCTCGCCGCGCGCTACATCGCGCACGGTCGCTTCGCGGGCCAGGCGCTCGATCGCCGCATCGTTGGCGGCGCGCCACAGCCGGCAGCTTCGTAGCGCCGCCCACAGGTCGGGGCGTATGTCCTTCGGTTTGGCCACGGATCTCCCTTGAGCGGGTATGTGAAGTCGTGGAGTGCGCGGTTCGGGGCAATCCCTACGAAATACATGGAGATTGTGCCCGGAATTGACGCTCGTCAAGGAACGGGCGGCGCACCGTACGTAGAGTATGGCACGTGAGCTGCGGAAAGGACGACGAGTGAACGAGCGCTTCGCCGAGAAGATGCGGGATCCCAAGGTCGTGAAGGACACGCGGCTGCTCGGCGACTTCGCCGCCATCTACTGCCGCGGCGTGCACGACGGGTGCGAGCGACGCGCGCTTGTCAGTGACGGCGTCGCGCTCGGCGTCTACGGGCGCAAGGTGCCCGTCGTATGTGACGAGTGTGCCGCGCTACTCGTCTACGCCGAGAAGCGCCGAGCGCTGTGTCCCAAGGACCCGAAGCCGTTCTGCAGCTACTGCGACACGCACTGCTATGGACCTGAGATGCGCGAGTACATGCGCGAGGTCATGCGCTACGCCGGGCCCCGGTCGATGTGGCACGGCCACGCGATCGACGGCGTGAGGCATCTGCTCGAGGGACGTCGAGCCAGACGCGACATGGAAGCCCGCGCCGAGTCCGAATCTGAGAACTAGACCTGCCAAGGAGAGGAACCCCCCATGAGTACCACCATCACCCGACAGATCGTCCGCATCGACGAGGAGCTGTGCAACGGCTGCGGCCGTGCGTCGCTCCATGCGCCGAAGGCGCGATCGAGATCGTCGACGGCAAGGCCAAAGTCATCCGCGAGGAGCTGTGCGACGGCGCCGGCTTCTGCCTGGGAGTCTGCCCGACCGGCGCGCTCACGATCGAGGAGCGCGAAGCAGTGCCGTTCGACCACGATGCCGCCGAGCCGATCATCGCCGAGAAGAAGGCCAGCTACATCGCACAGCACTGCTACAAGTGCGGCGTGTCCGAGGACGACGCGCCGCTGCTGCCGGTGCGTACGGGCGGCGACAGCACCTGGGTGTGCACGCGGTGTCTGCCTGCGCTCATCCACGGGTAGGCGGCGCGGGGCCTGCCGAGGGGGTCACCCGACTCGGCAGTCCTCGGCGGGGGCCCGAGGCATCTCGGGCGCGATGCGCCCTCGACGCCTTCCCCGCCTGCGGAACTCGCGGGTGACCCCCTCGGCAGACCCCGTCGGGCGGTGTATTCAGACGAATACACAGACCAAGACACGGACCAATCGAAGACATGAAGGAAGGGACCGCAACATGTTCTGTAACCAGTGCGAACAGACCAACAAAGGAGTCGGCCTGCACGACCGTGGGTGTGTGCGGCAAGAAGCCGGAGATCTCGGCGCTGCAGGACCTGATTCTCGATCGCATGGTCGCGCTGTCGCTGTGGGCGCAGGCTGCTCGTAGCGCGGGCTTCGTGAGCGACGAGGTCGACGCGTTCGCTGACCGCGCTGTGTTCCATACCGTGACCAACGTCGACTTCGATGACGAGATGCTTGCAGGCGTGGTGCGCGAGTTCGACGCGCATATCGCAATCGTACGTGCAGCCGCCGAGGCCGCCGGCAAGACGCCGGCCCACGATGACGTATCGCTCGAGTGCGTGCCGGCGCCTGACCTCGCGGGGCTGATCGCCCAGGCCGAGGCCGTGGGCCACTTCTCGAAGCACTCCGACAACGAGGACATCGCTTCACTCATGCAGGTGACGGTCTACGGCATCAAGGGCATCTGCGCGTACGCCGACCACGCGCGTCTCCTCGGCAAGAGCGATCCCGTGATCGAAGCGTTCGTCTACGATGCCTTCGCGGCACTCGTGGATCCCGCGCTCGAGCTCAACGACTGGGTCGCCCTCGCGCTCAAGACCGGCGAGATCAACCTGCGCACGATGGAGCTGCTCGACGAGGCCAACACCGGCGCGTACGGCCACCCGGTGCCGACCTCGGTCCCGCTCGGCCACCGTCCCGAACAAGGCGATCGTGGTCACCGGCCACGACCTGCACGACCTGCAAGGTGCTGCTCGAGCAGACGCAGGGCAAGGGCATCGACGTCTACACGCACGGCGAGATGCTGCCCGCGCACGGCTATCCCGAGCTCAAGAAGTACGCGCACTTCTACGGGCACTACGGCACCGCGTGGCAGAACCAGCGCAAGGAGTTCGGCGAGTTTCCCGGCGCGATCCTGTTCACCACGAACTGCATCCAGGCGCCGCGCGACGAGTACGCCGAGAACGTCTTCACCACCGGCAACGTGGGCTGGCCGGGTATGGCCCACGTGTCCGAACGGCGACTTCAGCACCGTCATCGAGCGCGCGCTCGAGCTGCCCGGTTTCACCGACGAGGTCGACAACGGCTCGGTCATGGTCGGCTTCGGTCGCAACGCGGTGCTCGGCGGTCGCCCCGACGGTCATCGAGGCCGTGAAGAACGGCGATATCCGCCACTTCTTCCTGGTGGGCGGCTGCGACGGCGCCAAGCCGGGCCGCAGCTACTACACCGACTTCGTGGAGCAGGCGCCGGCCGACACCGATCGTGCTCACGCTCGCGTGCGGCAAGTTCCGCTTCTTCGACAAGCAGCTCGGCGACATCGGCGGCATTCCTCGGCTGCTCGACATCGGGCAGTGCAACGACGCCTACAGCGCCGTCAAGATCGCAGTCGCGCTCGCCGACGCGTTCGATGTGGGCGTGAACGACCTGCCGCTGTCGATGATCCTGTCGTGGTACGAGCAGAAGGCCGTGGCCATCCTGCTGACGCTGCTCCACCTGGGGATCACCGACATCCGCCTCGGGCCAACCCTGCCGGCGTTCATCACCCCGAATGTGCTGCAGGTGCTCGTCGACACCTTCGGCATCAAGCCGATCGGTGAGTCTGCCGAGGCCGACCTCGCTGCGATCCTGGGCGACGGAGAGGCTGCGTAGTGAACGCGCAACCGCGTACTCGCGATCACGCTCGTTGTGACGGCGCTGCTGCTCGGCGGCGTGGTCGTGATGTACGCGTTCGGCACGCCGCAGGCGCCGAGCTCTTCGGTGGCGCAAGCGGCGGTGGCAGGCGGTGCGGAGGCGAGCGGCACCGGATCGAGCGTCGCTACCGATGCGGTCGTCCCCGAACCGGATCCGAGCAGTCCGCTTGCCATCCAGATTCCGGGCTGCGTGTGCCACAGCGACGACCCGCAGCAGGTCGAGGAGCACGCGCAGTACCGCATGAACCAGTGCTTCGGCTGTCATGCCGACGGCATGCCGGAGATGGCGCAGTAGCCTGCAGCGGTGTTCTCGGCGAAGAGAAGGGCGGCTCCGACTAAGGGGCCGCCCTTCGGCATTGTCGAGCAGCGTGCGTCCTACTCGCGAGGATCCTCGATCACGCCGAGGAACAGCAGTGACTCGCTCGCCTCGTCCGCGATGGCGAAGATGAACGGGCGGTCGGCGCGAAGCTCGAAGATCTCCCCTGTCGGGCCCGCGATAGCTCCGAGAGTGATCTCCACATCGGTAGCCGCTGCCGCCTCGGTCCCGGTTTCGTCCACTCGCAAGTAGGTCTTGTGGAGCACGCGAGAGATCTAGAGTCCGGGGTCCTCGGCGAGCTTCGCGCTGATTCCGCTGAAATCAGCGCCTAGCGCGGTCGAATGCCGATGCCATGCCCATCTCCGCGAGTGGTCCGCTCAGGTCCGTGCCGGCGCCCCATTCGATCTCGAAGCGGGGCAGTGTCACCGAGCCCTCACGGGGCAGCAGCAGCCGGGTGAGCGATTTCCACGTGGTGGCATCCATCGTCTCGAGGACGTCGCCGGGGCCAAGATCGCCTTGCGGGACGAGCACGTAGGCGGCGAAATCCTCTGTCGCGTACGGCAGGCGCACGATCTGTAGCGTCTCTGACTCGCCGTAGTCCCACTCTCGCATCGCCTGCATCATGTCGACATCGACCGGGTCCCCGGTTGAGAGCGTGAACGGTTGGGATGACGTTGCGGCTTCGTCGAAGGATTCGGCCCAGTCGGCCAGGAAGTAGACGGCGTTCACAAGCTCCATCACGGCAGCCGGATCTGGATTGTCGATGATTTCTGTGATGCGGTCCTGTGTCTTCTCGGCGACCCAGCCGTTGATCTCGTCGGCTGCTCCGGGCGCTTGAAGGTCGAGCGAGCGGATCTCGGCGCCGAAGTAGTCACGGTTTGCATCGAGAAACTCGGATTCGAACGGGGCGTCCTTCTGCGCCCACAGCGAATTCGCGATTTCGAGGGTGACGCCGTCGGGTTCGTAGAGCTTGCCGAGCAGATACGGCCAGCTCCAGCCGTCAGTGTCCGCGTCGACGCGATCGAGGTGGAGCACCGACTCCATCTCGCGAGCGGTGTCACCGCGGGCTCCCATCGCCGTCATCGAAAGTGCCGCGTGCACCGAGAGTGGCGAGATCACGGTGTTCTCGCCTGTCGCGAGCAGCCGACGAGCGAGATCGAACCCGAAGTCGTTGATGGCGAGCGGTAGTTCCGGGTCGAGACTTCCGTCTGCGGTGGCCGTGGCAGGCGCCGCCGCTGCCGCGACTTGCGTGGTGGCCAGCGGCTGAGAGCATCCCGGTAGCACCGCTAGCGCGAGCAGTGCGCTTAATGCGAGGGCGAGTGCGGATCTCATGGTTCCCCCTTGGTAGAACTGGATCGACGTCTGTTTGGACGCACGGCATCATGCGGTAGTTCTCGATTGGGTGCGCGGGTTCTCGGCAACCTGGATTATCATACGGCTGTAGGGTGTCGCGCGTTATGGCATCCGTATGCCCGCCGACAGGGGGAGCCGCATGCCCGAGGCCTTCCAGTACGTTCGCGAACTTTCAGACCGAATCGGCCCGCGTCCTGCCACTACAGATGCCGAGGCCGAGGCAGCTGGCTACATCGAAGACGTGTTTCGCGCCAAAGGACTCGATGTGGAACGGCAGGAGTTCGACTGTCAGCGCACGTACTCATGGGCGTACGTCGTGTATCACCTGATCACGATCATCGCTGCTGGCGTGCTGTACTTCGCCGATGTGTGGGGTCCATTGCGCTGGATCGCCTTCGTCTTCGCCGCGCTGAACGCGTTCGTGTTGTGGATGGACCTGGACACCCGAGGGGGATTGTCCGGCTGGATTCCGCCCAAAGGGCCCAGCCAGAACATCGTCGCTCGGCGGATTCCGAAAGCACGCCGTGGCGAGCGCCTACGGAAGGTCGTCATCGTCGCTCACTACGACTCGGCCAAGTCCTCTCTGGCCTTCGCGCCATCCATGGTCAAGAACTTCGGTCTGAGCTTCGGACTCATGAAGTGGTGCACGTTCCTCGTTCCGGTACTGATACTTGCCGACAATCTGCCGTTCACGTCTGCGGCCGATCCCTATCTGTGGTACGCGACGCTTGTGCTTGCCGGCTACCTACTGATCCCGCTGCTCATCAACGTGCACCGCGAGCTGTTCATGCACTTCACAGACGGCGCGAACGACAACGCCTCAGGCGTTGCCGCAATGCTCGGAGTACTTGATGCGTTGGTTCCGGATGGCGAGATATCGGTTTCGATGCCGACGCAACCGATCAAGACGGTGGCGCGGCAGACGGTGGATTCGGGAATCACGGAGGATTTTGAAACCGTTGAGACCTCGGAACGCTACACGAGGCAAGCGACTCGCGAAGATGACCTGATGACGTTCTCGCCTGCCGATGCGCCCGAAGAGGTCCCTACCTCACTGCCCGACGATTTCGAATGGGCCGAGACGTCGAAGGGTCCGGTCGAAGGGCAGGGCGCGTTCGATCTCGAAACCGATACGGCGTTCGTGCGGACAGGGCCGCAGTCGAGCAGCGTCGGGCTCGGGGAGACCGGCAACTGGGGCGATGTGGAGACGGACTTCGACGGCGACGGGATTCCCGACGTACGCGAGAACGACACAGACGCCGAAGCACAGGAGGCTCGTCGCCGCGAGCTGTTCGGAGAATCGGCTGGAGCCACCACGGACATGTCAGGTGCCGGGCCTGTCGAGGCGGAGCGGTCGAAGTCGTCACGGCGCGAATCGACTCCCAAGCGCAAAGGCTTCTTCGGGCTCGGGCGCAAGAAGGAGCGCGAGTCGGACGTGAATTCGTGGCTCGGCGTCGGCGAGGAGTTCGACGCGCGCGAGGAAGGTCGCAAGATCGGATCGTGGGACGGTTTCGAAGAGGATGACGACGGCCTCGGGTTCAAGGGAGGCTGGGCTGGCGACGACCCCATCGGCGATCCCGACTTCGCCGTGAACGAAGCTCAGCGCATTCGTCGACGCATCACCGAGCGAGTGGACCATGCGCTTGCCGAGAAAGAGGTCTGGTTCGTGGCGACCGGTGCCGAGGAAGTCGGTACGTGCGGCATGAAGGCGTTTCTAGAAGAATACGCAACCGATCTGCGCGGTGCGTACATCATCAACCTCGACAATATCGGGACCGGCTCGCTGTACTGGGTCACCAGAGAAGGCATGGCCCGGCGCTACTCGGCGGACCGACGGCTCGTGAGTACGCGCTCGCATGGTCTCTCGTGAAGACGAGATACTCGTGAAGGGCCGCGAGTACAAGGGATTGTCGACCGACGCCACCCCGGCGCTCGCCCGCGGGTTCAAAGCGATGAGCATCATGGCGTTCGACATCAACGGGCGACTTCCCAATTGGCACTGGCATACGGACACCACCGACAACGTGCAGCCCGAGAACATCGACAACGTGGTACGCCTCGTGACCGGGATGATCCGCGAGATCTGATGCGCGACGCGTGAGCCGTGCGCTGTGTCTACTCGGCGTCGAACTCGTGCTCGATCTCGACGCGTCGGATTCGGTGCACGGCCAGCTTCTCGGCGTAGAAGCTCAGAGCCGTGCCGACCATCGTGAGCACCGCGGAGACCCAGAAGACCGGCAGCATGAAAGTCGAGCGCTGCAATGCGACGACCACGAACGCGAACATGATGAAGCCCAGATGGAGTAGGCCCGAGCCGGTCTTGGTGAGCCGGCCTTCGGTCAGATAGGACGGACCGCGGGCACCCGCGATAGTCATGGTGATGACCGCGACTTGAATGAGTGCCGCCAGACCCAGGTAGAGTCCGAGGCCGCTCGCGAGCGAACCCGTGATTGCCCACGCGCCGAAGCCGCCCACAAGCATGGCTGCCGAAATCACGATGAGCGCAATGCGCGAGAACAGGCGCTTGGGCACGCACAGTCCCATCGCGACCACGAGCAAGACGATCTGGGGTGCGGCGATGCCGTTCATCGTGTGAACGAACTTCGTGTAGCCCCCGAGCTGCTCCCATCCCGGCACTGTCCGCTGTGCCCACCACGAGTACAGCGTGCCGACGAACGACTGCACTCCGATGCCGCCCAACAGCACCACGGTCGCGACCGTGAGCGCGAAGTCCCAGTTGCGCGTGCGGGCGTTCGGGCGTTCGGAGTGCGATGTCGTTTCGGGAGCCATTCCTCGGCGTGTCTCCTAATCTCAGGCGTAGCTGTGTGCGCCGGGCACGATGTAGGTGGCCAGGTACGTGAGCACGAGCACGACGAACGACAGGATGGCCAGCGCCGCGACCCAGCGCCACATGCCTCGACGACGCAGGTAGAGGCGCGCGTGCAGGTAGCCGGTGTAGAGGAACCACATCATGATCGACATGTTGACCTTGCCGCTCCACCACCAAGAATCCCCCGACCACGCCAGGATCGCCCACGGGAATCCGAGCAGCATTCCCAGCGTCAGAGGCAGGTAGCCCAGCCGCGCCCATCGGTAGGCGGTGGTCTCGAATGCCGAGTACTTGCGTGCGCACCATCTGGATAGTGGCGACGAACGAGACAACGAACGCTCCGTAGCTCGCGAAGAGCAGCGGGGGGTGCACCCACATGTACCAGGAGTTGTAGTAGAACTGCCGCGAACCTTCCATGCCCTGGTAGGCAGCGATGGCGTCGGCCAGATTTCCGCCGGCCATCGCTTGCAGGTACCCGCCGTACTGGCCGAGAAACGAGGGCAGCGGATCCGAGAACGGCCGTCCCCACAGCACGGCACCCGCCATCAACCCCGCAAGTACGATGGCGACGCCGGGCAGGAGCTCCTCGCGATGGCGTCGCATGAGAAGCGCCAGGACGCCGACCACGAGCGCCCACGCGAACAGCTTCTCGGACTCGATCCACATTGGAGCGGCAATGTGTCCGGTGACCGCGCCCGTTTCCGGCGTAGCCACGATTGCGAGCAGGTAGAGCCGCCAGTGGAACCACACGAGCACAGCCTCACCTGCAGCGAGAAGGATTACTGCGGCAGCGAGCACCTTGGGCAGCATCGCGCGCGTCACGCTGCTCGCCGAGAGCATGAGGAGCGCCACTGAAGTCGCCAGCATCAACGCTTCGAGCGGTGCACCGATCGAAGCGAGCTGACTAGTGAGCGCAGTGAGTCCGTTCTGTGTGGCAAGCACGTCCACTGTGGGGAGAAGGCTCCTCGGCAAGTGCGGGTGAGACAGACGGTGCGAGTATACCGCTCACCGTTTTGGACGTGCCGCCCGCCAGCGCGCGGGCAGGAGGTCGTTTGCCGGGTCTCGAAGGGGGGCTGTACACTCACAGCTACCCTGAGACTCGCGGTGAGTGTCCCGCAGCCCTTGATGCCGGAGGTGTTGGTGAGTCCGAACCGGGTCACCAAGATGTTGGCGCGCCGATTCATGGTGTCATGGCGCCAGCAGCGCACGAGATACGACATCGAAGCGCTACAAGCGAACACCGAACGCGTCGGCCTGGTCATCCGCGTACGGTGGGCGGTCGTCGCTGCGCTCTCTCTGTACTCGATACTCGCCGCGTGGGCCTACACACTCGAAACGCCGTGGGCCGAGCTGTGGGTGAACATGCGCATTCCGGCGCTCGCTCTGGCGTTCGTGCTTGCGTACAACACCTTCTATCAGCGCACGTACCGCCGACTAGGCAACATTGCAGTACTCAATCACGCGCAGCTGGTCTTTGACGCGATCGTGGTCACCGTGCTTGTCTACTACAGCGGCGGGGTGCACTCGTGGTTCTGGGCCATGTACTCGCTGTTCATTCTCGAGGCCGCCTTCATCCTGCCCAAACGCTGGCATGCCTGGCTCATCGCCGCTTTCTGCGCGTTCGCGGCGGGCGTTGTGATCTGGGGCGAGTACTTCGGCCTCCTGCCCCACATCGAAATGCCCTTCATTGCCGAGGGGCTCCACCGCAATCTCACGTACGTGGCTGTTCGCTACGGATGGCAGGTCACGGCGCTCGCAGGTACCGCGACCGTGGCGACCCTCATGACGGGCACTCTGCGCCGCCGAGAAGAGGAGCTAGCCTCGGCCTCAATCGTTGATGAGAAGACCGGACTCTACGACCGGTCGTACTTCCTGCGCGCGCTCGGGCGCGAACTTCTGCGGGCCGAACGTGACGAGCGCCCGCTTTCGCTGTTGATTGTGGATGTCGACAACTTCGATCGTTTCAATCGACTGTTTGGCATCGAGAAGGGCGATCGCATGCTGCGCGATGTTGCGCGAGCGATGAGCGACGCGGTCAGCTCAAGCTCCGCGGGCAGTTCGCGCGAGACCACAGTCATCTCGAGATTCGGAGGCGAGGAATTCGCCATTCTGCTTGCCGAGGATGTACAAGGCCAGATTCTGTCGGCCGATGAGGTTCGAGCGATCGCGGAGCAGATTCGACTCGAGATCTCACGCGTTCGGGTTGATGACGCGTGCGTCACGGTGAGCATCGGGATCGCGCAATTCCCCGATGACGGCATGACGGCCGACCAGCTCATCGATGCTGCTGACGCTGCGCTGACGACCGCCGCTGTCGCGGGCGGGAACCGCGTAGCCTACGCAAGCTCGGCGGACGTCTCGGTATGATGCGTCGGTTCGAGCCCGCAGTGGTCGGCGTGCTCATCGTGTTGGCCCTGATCGGCGTGGCCGTGCGCGTGTTGGCGCTCCCGTTCGTCACCGAGGCGATGTTCCGTGCGACCGGGGGCGGAGCCGAGTCAGGACTGGACTCCGAGGTCGCACTCGAGACCGCACTGTCGGTGCGGTCATATGTGGTTGGAGCCGGCACACACACACTTCCTACGCGGGTGCAGGACAGAGAAGGATTCACCCCCGAGGCGCTTTCGCATCTTGAGGACGTCCGCGCCGTGTTCTCCACGGGCATGTGGGCCACCGCGTTGTGTCTGCTCCTGGCTGCGGTCTGGGGATTCGTGCGCCTGCGAAGGGCTCGAAAGGATCTCATGCGGAGAGCGGCTGTGTGGGCAGGCGGCGAAGCGCTGGTCGCAGTGGCACTCGCAGCGTTTGCCGGGTTCGTCGATTTCGATCGTTTCTTCGCGGGGTTTCACGCGCTGTTCTTCGAGGGAGGAACGTGGCTCTTCCCGCCAGGCGACCTTCTGATCCAGCTGTTCCCGGAGCCATTCTGGGTGTTGGCAGGGGCACTGTGGGGGGCGACGGTGGCGCTTGGCGCGGTGGGTCTTCTCGTCTACGGAATGGCCCCCCGGGGGCGTCTTGCGCACACCGCTCGGCCCAATGGGGCATGACAAGGCGCCGAAGAAGTGTAAACTGACTTGTGGTCCCCGCAGGGGAGGGTGTTCAGTTCCTTCGGCGAGGCCGAGGGTTTTCTGTCAGATGGAAGGAGCGATGCATGGCTGCCAAAGAAGGCTACTGTGTCAAATGCAAGGAGAAGCGCGAGATCGTAGACGCGCAGTCTATCGTGATGAAGAACGGCCGTCCGGCCACGCAGGGCACGTGCCCCGTGTGCGGCACCAAGATCTTCAAGATCGGCAAGTAGCCGAATCATCAAGAGCAATTTGAATGGACGCCCCGCCTCGCAGGCTGGGCGTCCATTTCGTTTTCCCAGCGTTCATGGGCGGCGAGTGTTGTGGCATGCTGTTGACAGCGCAAGAACACGGGCGTAGCGTCCCCTAGTCGGCGTCATTAGCACCCTGTTCGGACGTGGCGTAAGCGGAGGCGAGTACCGAGAGACATGAATGTCATCGTCGTGGGAAGCGGGCGCGTCGGCTCGCAGCTGGCCACGCTCCTCTCCGTTGAGGGGCACAACGTCGTCGTCATCGACAAGGACCCGGACGCGTTCAAGCGACTCGGGACCCTGTTCAACGGCATCACCATCAAAGGCCTCGGATTCGACGAGGAGATACTCGAGGAAGCCGGTATTCGGGACTGCGATGCATTCGCCGCGGTGACCAACCTCGACAATACAAACCTTATGGCAGCCGAGGTCGCGCGAAAGATCTTCAGCGTCCCGCATGCGGTTGCGCGTCTCTACAATCCGGTCAGGGAACGCACGTACCAGCAGCTCGGGCTCGACTATGTCTGCGGAACCACTCTCGTGGCCGAGGTGTTGCTCGACAAGATCAAGGCGGGCCATGGGCATCACCTGGCAAGCGTCGGAGACGTCGAAGTCGTGCAATTCAAGGCAAGCGATGCCGTTGAAGGCAAGCGGGTCGCCGACATGGAGATCGCTCGTCGCTATCGCATCGCGGTAGTCACCCGCGGGGACGCCATGTTCGTTCCGGAGCCCGATTCGGTCCTGCACGCCGGAGACATCATTATCGCTTCGATCAAGGAAGAGGCGTTCGGCAAGATCGAGCGCTACATGGAGGACTAGACGTGTTCATCGTTATCAACGGTGGCGGCAAAGTGGCCTCTTACCTGGCGGCCAAGCTCCTGGGCAGCGGTCACGAGGTCGCGCTCATAGAGAAGCGTGCCGATGTCGTTGAGCGACTCGTGGTCGAGTTGCCCAAACAGGCACTCGTGATTCACGGAGATGGCTGCGACGCGGTGTATCTGGACGATGCGGGAGTCGGCCGTGCCGACGTGTTCGTTGCCTCGACGGGCGATGATGACGACAACCTGGTTGCCTGCCAGCTCGCGAAGGTCGCATTCGGCGTTCCTCGAACCGTGGCCCGGGTCAACAACCCGAAAAACGAGCACATCTTCAACGCGCTTGGCATCGAGGCCATCTCTTCGACCACCATCATCTCTCGCATGATTGAAGAAGAGGCGACTGTGGGGGATCTGCACACGCTTATCTCGCTGCGGCAGGGCAACATGGCGATCGTGGAGATCGAACTGCCGACAGACCGGTGCGTGGTCTGCAACAAGAAAGTGGCCTCTCTGCCCTTGCCGGTAGACTGCGTGCTCGTTGCCCTTATCCGGGGTGACGAGGTTGTGACGGTTCATGGTGATACGGAACTCCTTCCCGGTGACGTGGTGATTGCATTCACTGCAGTCGAGCACGAGAAGGCTCTGAAGAAGGCGCTCACGGGGGTCTAGGCGGGATGACTCAGATGGCCGAGGAACGAAGGCCGATTCCGCATCTCACGTCGCGCGGTCGGTGGAGTCAGTACATCGCCGGAATCTTCGCGGAGACGGCGTACGTCGCGATGCTGTGCATCGTGGGTTTCGCTATCGCGTGCGCGGCTGTGTGGATGGCTCGGTGAAGCGCCGTTCTCACTTCGAAGACCATCGGGTCATCGGCGCATACACTGGCAAGATCGTGGTCGGCGTCGGCCTGCTCCAGGCCGTGCCCCTCTTCTCGTGCCTGCTTCTCGGCGAGTGGGACACGGCTCTCGACTTCGTGATCGGCATGTCGGCGTGCTTCATCGTGGGATTCGGCCTTCAGATTCTGGGGCGCACCAAACGCGAGCTCGGTTGGAACACGGGGCTCGTCGTCGCCTCGGGGTCGTGGCTACTGCTCACTGTTCTCGGCGCCATCCCGCTCTGGCTGTCCGGACACGAAGGCAGCTATCTCGATGCCGTGTTCGATGTGATGAGTGGCCTCACGACCACGGGGCTGTACTTGATGCAGGATCTCGACCATGCGTCGTACGGACTGAACATGTGGAGGCATCTGCTCACCTACGCCGGCGGCCAAGGCGTCGTGGTCGTGGCTCTGACTTTCCTGTTCACCGGTGCCGCGGGAGCCTACTCGGTGTATGTCGGAGAGGGCAAGGACGAGCGGCTGTTTCCGAACGTGGTCCAGACCGCTCGAGCAATCTGGCTGATCTCGCTCGTGTGGCTTGCGGTGGGGTGGGTGGTGCTTGCGGGGCTCGGACTATGGCTCGGGCAGGAGCCGACGCGCGCGGTGCTGCACGGCCTGTGGATCTTCATGGGCGGGTGGAGTACCGGGGGATTCGCCCCGCAGTCATTCAACACCGTCTACTATCACTCGATCGTCTATGAGCTGGCCACGATCGTCATTTTCGTGGCCGGGTCGTTCAACTTCGCGCTGCACTGGGCGGTCTGGTCTGGTCGCCGGGAGGAGTTGCGGCGCAACATCGAGACGATGAGCTTCGCCGTGACGCTGACCCTGACGGTAGCGCTGGCGACGTGGGCACTTGCCCGTTTCGGAGTCTATCCCGATGCCGTGACTCTGTTCCGCAAGGCGTTCTACCAGGTGGTATCGGGGCACACGACGACCGGGTTCTCGACCATATACTCGCGCGCGTTCGTTCGGCAATGGGGCCAGCTCGGCATGCTTGCTGTCACCATAGCCATGGCGATCGGGGCGTCAGCGTGTTCGACCGCGGGCGGCATCAAGGGGCTGCGCATCGGCGTCATGGGCAAGGCCTTCATCCTCGAGATACGCAAGATGCTTTCACCGCCTTCGGCCGTCGTTGTCGAGCGGTACAGGCACGTTCGCAACACGCTACTCTCTGACGCGGTTGTCCGTTCCGCGCTGCTGATCACCATCGCCTACATCACGCTGTACGGTGCGCTGACGATTCTCGGCATGATGTATGGATACTCATTGAGCGAAGCCATGTTTGAGGGCGTGTCCGCAGCATCGAACACGGGTCTGTCATGTGGTGTGACTGCGCCCTCGATGCCCGGGATGCTGAAAGTAGCGTTCATCTTTGCAATGTGGCTGGGCAGGCTCGAATTCATGTCGGTATTCGCGCTGATCGGCTACGTTTCAGCGACGGTGAGGGGCAGATGAGACGCATCGCGTTCGGCATCATGTGTGTGGTGACACTCTTCGCGTGTGCGGGTGCCGCGTTCGCGGAGGAGTCACCGTTCAGCGCACGACTCGTCGAAGATGCGGCGCTCTATGACGGAACCGAGATTGAGTTCACCGGCGAAGTAATCGGCGAGGTGATGTACCGCGGGGACGGTGCGTGGGTTCACCTCAACGACGACGCGTACATGGAACGCAACGTTGAGGAGGACGCGGCGCTCGGCGGCCTCAACTCTGGACAGGCGGTTTGGGTGCCCGAGGACCTTGCGCGCGCGATCACTCGTGCGGGTGACTATCACAATCAGGGGGACATCGTACGGGTCCGGGGGATATTCAACGCTGCGTGTCCGGAGCACGGGGGAGATATGGATATTCATGCCGAGGAGCTCGTGGTGCTGACTCCCGGTCATGCGGTTGTGGATCCGGTGGCAACGTGGAAGCCGCTTCTGGCGCTGGGTCTTGGAACGTTGGCGGCTCTCCTGTTCACGCGATACCGATGGCACGGGTCGCGGGCGTGACGTCGCAGGATTTGCCCGCGCCAATGATACGGCTTACAATTCCGACGCACGTCATGCGGGCGTAGCTCAGCTGGTAGAGTGAAAGCTTCCCAAGCTTTAGGTCGCGGGTTCGAGTCCCGTCGCCCGCTCCATGAGATTCATGAACGGCCGCCTCCGGGCGGCCCTTCTTGTTGGGGCGGTGCCGTTGGTCGGAAGTGAGATACCGCTTGGCACGCCGAATCGATTTCGAGCAGGAATTGACGGATTCATGTCGAACAGGTGTTCGTAGAAGAGCATCGCCGCCCCTCTCTCCTCGGCGACTGATATCACACTGCTGAGGAGGCGTTGATGTGAGCTGGCGAATGTATCTCGCTCTTGCGATTGCGATGGCCGCAGTCGTCTCAGGCGGGGACCCGGCATTTGCGGTGGGCTGGCCCGTTGCGCCTGGCACGGCGCCTTGCCTGGGATTTGCTGCATCCTACCAGCGGCCAGATGGAACGGCTGCGACGCATTCCGGTATCGACGTGCCCGCCGAGCCGGGGAGCAGTGTCTTCTCCGTCGACGCCGGCACTGTCACGTTCGCCGGGCGGATTCCGAGCGCGACCGGAGGGACGATGCTGGCCGTGACGATCGAGTCGAGTACGGGCGCACGCTGGTCGTACATGCCACTGGCGGACGTGTGCGTCGCTGCGGGCCAGGCGATGAACTGCGGCGACACGATCGGCGCAGTTGCCGCCACAGGCGATTCATCGAGTGGGGTGCCACACATCCACGTTGGCCTGAGACAGGGCGAGCTGTACATCGACCCTCTGTCGGTTATGGTCGTGCCCTGCGCCGAGGCTGAGGCAGGGGATGAAGCGGCACAGACCGAGCCGACGGCGGAGCCCGTTGAGACGCCCGAAGTCGCGCCTTCCGAGGTGCTTCCGCAGTCTGCAGTGGAGGGACAGGGAGTCGAAACAGAGGTTCCGCAACCTACTGCCACGCCCATGACGGTGAGCGAAGCGAGTGTCCCTGTTCCAGATGCACCTCCCGCAACGACGGGGAGTCTCGCGCGCGAATGCGGTGTCTCCACTGGATGCGAGGAGACGGAGGCATCATCGATTCTTCTTGGTTCGGCAGGGACGCAGGACGCGGCGGGAACCGTCTACGCCGCCGGTTTCGCCCGCACTCACGTTCGTGAGACGGCGCACCCGTGGCTCTCGCAGTCTTCCGCACCGCCCGGCACGTCTTTCGGGTGGCGTCTTGCTTTGGCCGTGCTCGGGCTCGGGCCGGCCGTGGGCGCCGCTTTCATTCGTTGGTTCCGGAGTCGTATCACTGCGCCGGGGAATGCTGTTGCGGCCGTGGTGGGCCGGTGATACACTCCGAGGGCTCATTTCCTGCTCCGGGCTTATTTGCCTTCCAGTCCCGGAGCCGCTTAGCCCGGAGGAGGTGAACATGTGAAGGCTTACGAACTTATGCTCATGCTCAACCCCAATCTCGAAGAGGGCGATCGAGCCTCGACTGTCGAGAAGGTCGAGACCCTCATTGCCGACAACGGCGGGGTTGTGGACAACGTTGAATCGTGGGGCAAGCGAAAGCTTGCTTTCGAACTCGACGACCTTTCCGAGGGCGACTATGTCGTCGTCGACTTCCACAACATGCCGGAGGCGATTGCCGAGATCGACCGCGTGCTGCGCATATCCGATCCGGTCGTGCGCTTCATGCTCGTGCGTCGCGACGACCGCAAGTAGTCCGGCACACGCACGACTTCCGATGGGAAGTCATGTACGCGGAACGAGAAGGTGGGTTCATCGATGAGTATCAATAGGGTCGTCATCAGCGGAAATCTTACACGTGATTCCGAGCTGCGCGCCACGTCGGGTGGCATGTCTGTGCTCAAGCTCGGAGTTGCCGTCAACGACAGGCGCAAGAACCAGCAGACGGGCGAATGGGAAGATGTTCCCAATTTCGTCGACTGCACCATGTTCGGAGCTCGTGCCGATGCGCTGGCTCAGTACTTGAGCAAGGGCACGAAGGTTGCCATCGAAGGCAAGCTTCGTTGGAGTTCGTGGGAGAACCCGCAAGGCGATAAGCGCTCGAAGCTCGAGGTCGTCATCGACGAGATCGAGTTCATGAGCTCCCGAGACAGTGGGAGTCAGGGCGGCGGATATCAGAAAGATGCGCCGAGCTCCGATGCCGCGGTTTCGCCGATGAACGACGAAGAAATCCCATTCTGATCACTACACGCCCTTCGCACACGCGATGGGTGATACGCACCGTCTCACACTGAGAGACGCGAGAGGAGGTAGACCGTGTCCGATTACGCACGCAAACCGCGTCGCAAGTACTGTTCGTTCTGCAAAGACAAGGTCGACTACATCGACTACAAGGACGCGCAGATGCTGCGCAAGTACATGACCGACCGTGGCAAGATCAAGCCGCGCCGTGTCACCGGCACTTGCGCCCAGCACCAGCACCAGCTTTCGATGGCCGTCAAGCGAGCCCGCGAGATGGCGCTCGTGCCCTACACCGTTCCGGTCGTTAGCGGCCGGGTGGATGGCCGCAGAGGCAGGTAGCACGTGTCAGTCGTACCCACAGGTATTCGCTCGGCAACCGTCGCAGGAACCACATGCGTAGCGGGAGTCGTCCTGATCCCCATTCTTCCGATAGTCGGGTTCCCCCTGTGCGCCATCGCACTTGCGGGACTCGTATACCGGGGGTCATTACGCGCTGCTGCTGTTATCGCCGGCCTAGCCGTGTTGGTGGCGGCGCTTCTGAACCTGTCTGACGTCGCTGTGGTCGTACCTGGTCTCGTTGCCGTGCTCGTCTCGGCGGCAGCACTGCGTCGCAAGGAGGCGCTCACTGTCGCGATGGTTCTCGTGCCGGTGTTCGCTATCTCCTACGCGCTAGGCGAGTACACCACGGCGTGGCTCGCGGGGTTGACCTATCGTGAGTATGTGGGGCAGATCGTCACCCTCATGGAGCCTGCGATGACCGGACTGTCGGCCGCGGGCGCTGCAACCGGCGAGGAACTTGTGAACGCCGTGGTGAGATTCGCGCCGTCTGGCTACATAGTCATGGCTGTGGCAACAGTGATTCCGACCATCGCAGCAATTGGCTGGGCTGCACGTGGCTCGGCGACGGAAGTGAACCGCTTCCCTAGTCTCGACAAGCTCGACCTCACGCCGCATGTCGTGTGGTTGCCGATCGTTGCGCTTGGCTGCATGGCAGCCGGCCGCTTCCTCGGCGAACCTGAGGGTTTGGTGGCAACGGTCGGGCTCAACGTGTTGCTCGCTGCGCGGGTGGCGCTGTTTCTGCAGGGTTTGGGTGTAGTTGACTCGTGGTTGCAGAAGAGCGGGGTTGGCCGTGTCGGACGAGTTCTCGGCTGGGTGGCTGCACTGCTTGTCGATGCGGCAACGTGGATCGTGAGTCTGATGGGACTGATCGATTTCTGGGCGAATCTGCGCAAGCTCGACCGCGGTGAGACCGTGGAAGAGGGAAGCGACTCAGGTTCGACACTGTAGACAAAGCAAACGAACGTCTGGAGCCGGCGTCCCCTCGCCGGCACTGACAAGGGAGAACGTGATGAAAGTCATCCTTACACAGGAAGTGAAGGGCAAGGGCGGCGAAGGTGACGTCGTAGACGTCGCTCGTGGCTTTGCCGTGAACTACCTGTTCCCGCGCAAGATGGCGATTGCCGCCACTGCCGGGAACCTGAAGCAGCTCGATCTCAGAGTGCACAATATCCAAACGCGTGAAGAGGGGCGTGTGGCCGAAGCTCAGGCCATGGCCGACTCGCTCGAAGGCAAGACCGTCAAGATCGAGGCCAAGGTCGGCGAAGGCGGCCGCCTGTTTGGCTCGGTGACCTCGCACATGATCGAGGACGCCATTCTCTCTCAACTTGACGCCGACGTAGATCGTCGCAAGGTGGACGTTCACGGCCCCATCAAAGAGGTCGGGGAGCATCCGGTCACGATACAGGTGTACCGGGAAATCAAGGCGGACGTGATCATCAAGGTCGTCCCCGAAGGCGGCGTGATTATCGAGGAGCCGACAACGGCCGAGGCAATCATCGCAGAAGCCGACGCAGAAGAGGCTGCCGAGGCCGAGGTGACTACCGAAGCCGAAGAGGCCGAGGAAGCCACTGAGGCGGAAGTCTCTGATGAGTCCGAGATTCCGGCGGCCGCAGTCGATGATGAGGTTCTGGTCGTCGAGGCTGTCCAGGAGGACGCCGAGGAGGCGTAGGCCCCGCGGTGGCTTGTGAGCATGCGCGGGGCGCCGCCCACAAAGCGGCGCCCCCGATTGCTCGCTAATCTGTGGGTACTGTGGAAAGCCCAGGCCAAACCCCGAAATGCCTGTGGAAAGCGCTCAAAGACGCATTGGCGTAGTCAGACCTGTTCGCTAGACTCGTCACACTGCGTAGTCGAGTCCAGACTATCGCGCCACGACGGATTTCGGAGGAACGGTGTCTGACGGGCCGTATCAAGACCGCTCTACGAGCACGATGTCAGTGGCCCAGCGAGTACCTCCGCACAACCTAGAGGCAGAGCAAGCGCTGCTGGGCGCCATGTTCCTCTCGCGGGAAGCGGCCGAGAATGCGCTCGCATCAGTTGGAGCGGATGACTTCTATCGGCCGACCCACGCAAAGATCTTCCGGGCGATAGACCACCTGTTCAATTCGAACGTCCCCGTGGATCATGTGAGCGTTGCGGACCGTCTCGAGGCAACCGGCGAACTCGATCAAGTCGGCGGCAAGACCTATCTGCTCGATATCACGCAGGTGGTACCGACTGCCGCAAACGCTTCTCGGTATGCGGAGATCGTGAAGCGCACCTCGGTTCTCAGGGATCTCATCACTGCAGCGACTGATATCGTGGCCATGGGCTACGAGGCTCCCGATGACCTGCGTGAGGTGGTCGAGGAGTCGGAGCGACGCCTGTTCGAGGTGACGAATCGTCGCATCTCCAGCAACTTCCGTCGCATGAGCGAGCTGCTTGAGGCAAGCTTCACCGAACTAGAGGAACTGTTCGAGCGCCAGGAACACATCACGGGCGTGCCGACGGGCTTCTCCGATCTGGACCGCTTGCTCGCGGGCATGCATCGTGGCGATCTGTTGATCCTGGCGGCGCGGCCCTCGGTGGGCAAGACGGCGCTTGCTCTCAACATGGCCGTCAATGCTGCCAAGACGGGTACGACAGTCGCCATGTTCAGCCTCGAGATGTCGGCCGAACAGCTCATCCAGCGCGTCCTGTGCTCGGAAGCGCGCATCAACTCACAAGACGTGCGTACCGGCTACATCAAGGATCCCGACTGGGGCAACATCCACCGCGCGATGGGGCAGCTTGCGGAGCTGAACTTCCACGTGGACGACACGCCGGCGACATCGATCCTCGAGGTGCGGGCGAAGGCTCGTCGGCTCCTGCGGGACAAGAAGGACGCTCTGGTGATCGTTGACTACTTGCAGCTGATGCAACCGCAGCATAGGCGCTCCGAGAATCGCCAAACGGAAATCGCGGAGATAAGCCGCGGTCTGAAGATCCTGGCCAAGGAACTCAGTGTGCCGGTGTTAGCGCTCTCACAGCTTTCGCGTGCTGTGGAACAGCGTGCCGGGAAACGCCCGCAACTCTCTGACCTGCGTGAATCGGGAGCCATCGAGCAAGATGCCGATGTGGTCATGTTTATCGACCGCAACACGGACCCGCGGGGGAACGACGAGGACGATGATCGTCCTCCCAAAGGCGTGGCCGAGGTCATCGTGGCCAAACACCGTAACGGTCCGACTGGATCGGTTCAGCTCGTGTTCAACGAGCGCTACACGAAGTTCGTGAACTTCACGGAGAAGGCTCCGTAGAGCTCAAGTTCCAGCGACCTACAGGTCCATCAGGCGATTGAACTCTTCAGTGTCCCAGCCGACCATGGCCTTCTCGCCGACACGCACAACCGGGACCCCGTACTGTCCCGTCATGAGTACCATTTCGCGTCGCCCCTCGACATCGTTGATGATGTCGATCTCCTGGAACTCGATCTCGTTGTCCAAGAGATAGGCTTTGGCGACCTTGCACCAGTGGCACGCGGGGGTAGTGTAGACTCGCACGCGTTTCGCATGACCGTTGCCGTGCTTGCTGCCACTGGTTCCCATGGGCGACCTCCAGGCATATCGTATTCCTTCCGCCTGTCGGGCGGTACCATGTCGTGGGTAGCGCAAGAAGGGTACGTACACCGGCGCAGAGAGTGTCTTGGGCGGCGAGCAGTCAAGTCCGATCGAACGGAGGAGTCTCCGTGGCGGAGCGATACGACATCGTGATCATCGGAGCAGGTCCTGCGGGCATATTCGCCGCGCTCGAACTCACCCGCGCGCGCAAGATGCGAATCCTGGTGGTCGAGAAGGGGAGCGGGATCGACAAGCGCCACTGCCCTGCTCGCACGGGCCGGTGCGTCTCGTGCGCGACGTGTGCCATCACGAGTGGGTGGGGTGGCGCGGGCGCGTTCTCCGACGGCAAGTTGACGCTCACGGGTGAGGTTGGCGGCTGGCTCGTCGACTACGTCGGCTCCGATGCGCTCGGAGAGTTGGTCGAACACGCCGATCAAATCTGGCTGGAGTTCGGTGCCGACACGGCGGTGCATGCGCCTGATCCTGATATTGCCACCGAGCTTCAGCGCAGGGCGGCACTTGCGAACATGGTGCTCGTACCCATGCGCATTCGACACCTTGGAACCGATCGGTCACCCAAGGTTCTCGGTGCCATGCGCACCTACCTCGAAGAGCGGGGCGTCGAAGTACGCACGAACACAGCCGTCTCACGCATTCTGGTCGACAACGGTCATGTCAGCGGAGTGGAGCTCGAAGATGCTTCGACCATACGTGCCGATGCTGTCATCGCCGCACCCGGTCGAGAAGGCGCCGACTGGCTAGCCACGCAGGCAGAACACCTCGGCATCGGCCTGACGAATAACGCGGTCGACATCGGGGTTCGGGTCGAAGCGCCCGCGCCGATCCTGGAGCCACTCACCGACCATCTCTACGAGGCGAAACTGATCTACTACTCGCGAGCGTTCGGCGACCGAGTCCGCACCTTCTGCATGAACCCCTACGGCGAGGTCACGACCGAGTCATACGGTGACATCATCACGGTCAACGGCCATTCGTATGCCGAGGAGAGGACCGCCCTCACGAACTTCGCGGTGCTCGTGAGCCAGTCGTTCACGCACCCGTTCCACGAGCCCATCACCTACGGGCGGTCGATCGCGCAGCTCGCCAACCTACTCGGCGAGGGCATCCTCATTCAGCGGCTAGGCGACCTCAAGGCAGGACGCCGCTCAACAGAGCGCAGGATCGCGCAGTCGGTTGTCTCGCCTAGCATGCCGCAAGCGACGCCAGGCGACCTGGCTTCGGTGCTGCCGTATCGACACATGACCGACATCCTGGAGTTCATCGACGCGATGGATGCCCTCGCCCCGGGAGTCGCGTCCCCGAGCACCTTGCTCTACGGCGTCGAGGTGAAGTTCTATTCATCGCGCGTGGAAGTGGACTCTAGCCTTATGACACAGGTAGCGGGGTTGTATGCCGTGGGTGACGGAGCAGGTGTGACCAGGGGACTCATTCAGTCCTCGGCAAGCGGTGTCGTCGCCGCACGCGGGTACCTCAGGAGTCGCCCCACCCCATGATGCGCATGACGGCATCGACGGTGAGCAGCTCTCGGTCGAACGCGTGGGACAACATGTAGCTTCCGACGAACAGGCTGATCATCAGCCGAACGCGCTCCATCCGATCTTCCTCGGTCGACTTCACGTCGAAGAATTCGTCGACCTGTGGGACGAGCGTGGCGATGCGGTTCACCATGGGTTCGACGATGTACTCACGGTGGGCGTCGAGAAACGCGGGGTTGTGCGCGGCGGCTATCAGAACCGTTCCGATCACGCGCTTGAAGTAGCCGCCGGAAGCCAACGGGCGGTTCTGCAGTGCTTCGCGGATCGTCTCGCGGATCGTCTCGGGCGTCGCTGCATCCAAGATGGGTGCGATTTCGCTTTCAGCGCGCTGGCCGGTGTACTCGATGAGCTTCAGGAAGAGGTCTTCCTTGCCCTCGAAGTGCCGATACAAGGCGGGCTCGGACAGTCCGACTTCCTCGGCAATCATTCGCATGCTCCCGCCGGCGTAGCCCTCGGTTGCGAAGACGACGAGTGCGGCGTCCAGGATCTCGCCCTTGCGTCCTGCGACGTGGTCACCGAAGAAGCGTGTGTCTGCCGAGGAGCTCACCCGTCATCGCCTTCCCGTGGCAGCGGTATCGGCTGCGTGGTCGAGGCCGGGTCTCCAGCGCCCTGCCCGGGCGTCGGGCCGGGATCATCCGCGAGCTCGCTGAAGTCAGTCGGCTGGGGGGCGGCCAGCGCGGAGAGCGAAGTCGACGCTGCGGCTGCAGCCTTCTCCGCAGCAAGGCGCTGCCCTGTCACCAGATGGACGAACACGTCTTCCAGCGTGGGCTCGACCGACGTGATGGCGCGCGGAGACAAACCGTTGACACGCAGGTGCGCTTCAACGAGATCGGGGCCGTCAAAGCGCGCGCCTACGTTGACGTGCAGCATCGCTCCGCTCATATACGTCTCGGGTATGTCGGGCGCGGCCTCGAGGACTCCGAGTGCGGCTTCGGCGTCATCGACCTCTACCTCGAGAATGCGATCGCGCATCATCTCGGTGCGAATCTCGGTCGGGGAACCTTCGGCGATGATCTTGCCTTCGTAGATGAAGGCGAGACGGGAGCAGTGTGTCGCCTCGTCCATGTAGTGGGTCGTCACGAACAGCGTGACGCCCTGGGCGGCAAGATCGTAGAGCAGGTCCCAGAAATGGCGTCGAGCTGTCGGGTCGACGCCCGAGGTGGGCTCGTCGAGGAAGATGAGCTCCGGCTCGTGGATGGTTGCGCAGCCCAGAGCAAGACGCTGCTTCCAGCCGACCGAAAGGTTCGCGGTGAGCTCGTTCTCGCGACCGATGAGATCGGCCATCTCCAGCACGTAGGCACGACGTTCGGCGAACTTCTCCTGCGGCAGGCCGTAGACACCTGCGTAGAATCGCAGGTTCTCGTCGACCGTAAGGTCTTCGAACAGCGAGAACTTCTGGCTCATGTAGCCGATCCGCTGCCGGACGAGTTCGGGCTCGCGCACAACGTCACAGCCGAGGATAGTCGCGCCGCCGTCTGTGGGCGCAATCACGCCGCACAGCATGCGGATTGTCGTGGTCTTGCCCGATCCGTTCGGGCCGAGGAATCCGAAGATCTCGCCACGCTTCACGCGCAGATCGATCGCATCCACTGCAGTGAAGTCGCCGAATCGCTTGGTGAGGCCCGTGACGCTGATAGCCGCGGCTGTATCGACGGTTCGGGCGGGTTCGGACACCTCATCGGCTACGGGCGCCTTCGTGGCCAAGGGCCGTGCTGATGAGACGCCCTCTTCGAGCGGGACGCGCTCGACCAGCGGCGCGTTCTCGGCAGGCTCGGTTGTGTGTCGCTTGAACAGTCGCATCCGGGCCTCCTAGTCTGTGAGTCGCTTCTGGAACCGCATCAACGCGGCACCGAAGATCACTACGGCAAAGACGGTCAGCGCGGCGAACTCCGGCCACAGGGCGACGAAGCCCGAGCCCTTCATGAAGTTCGAGCGCAGGATGACCAGCGCGTAGCGCAGCGGGATGAGGTAGGTGATCGGCACGACCGGTGCAGGCATCGATTCGATCGGGAAGATGAAGCCGGAGAGCACGATAACCGGGATCATGACGAACATCGTGATCTGCTGCGCCTGATGGCGCGTGCGCGACACCGTCGAGATGAACAGACCCATGCCAAGCGTCGTGAACATGAACAGGAACATGCCGGTGCCTATGACGAGCAGACTGCCGTAGAACGGCACCCGGAACCACAGCGCCCCGACGGCCATCACGAAGGTCACCTGCACCATCGCGAGCATGATGTAGGGCACGAGTTTGCCCCACAGGTACTCGCCTCGCGTGATGGGCGTGACGAACATCTGCTCGAGGGTGCCGCGTTCTCGCTCGCGTACCACTGCCTGCGCCATGATCGGCCATACTCGATAGCATCAAGATGAACGCGATGAGACCCGGCACCATGGCGTTCACGCTTCGCAGTGTGGGGTTGAACAAGCACACGCACGCGGGCATCGATGCCGGCTCCGTCGGGCATCGAGGCCAGTCGCTTCAATGCGGCGTTGGTTGAAGTCGCCGAAGACCTGCGCTGCGTAGCCGCTGGCGACCGACGCCGTCTTGCTGTCCACGCCGTCGACCACGACCTGGACGGCAACCTGCTCGCCGCGTTCGAGAGAAGCCTGCAGCCCCGGCGGGATGAGAATCGCGACCTGGATCGCGTTGCCGTCCATGAGTGGCTGAACCGCACGCTCGTCGGCTGGGATGCTCGAGGATATCGAAGTAGCCTGTGTTCGCGAATGCGGCTTCGAGTTCGCGCGATACGACCGTCTGGTCCTGATCGACGATTGCGGTGGAGATGTTGGTCACGTCGGAGCCGACCACGTAGCCGAACATGATCAGCTGCAAGATCGGCTGGATGAAGATCAGCGGCAGCAGCATGCGGTCGCGCCGGAGCTGCCGGAACTCCTTCCAGATGAGAAGTCTGATTCGTGCCCACGACATCGGCTAGTCAGACCTCCTCGAGTAGAGCAACGAGTCGCCAGCGTGAGCGACACGACGGCGTAGATCACGAGCGCTCCGATCTGAGGCATGAGCACATCCCAGCCGGCGGCCTTGAGAAAGACCGAGCGTGCGATGGTGACCATGTAGCGCCCCGGGAACAGATACGACACGAACTGGAGGAACGGCGGGATGCTGTTGAGCGGGAAGGCGAAGCCCGAGAGCATGAAGCCGGGAAGGAAGCTCACCAGCAGACCGACGATGTTCGCGACCTCGACGCTCGAGGCGCGTGCCGAGATGATCAGTCCGATTGCGAGCGAGCACAGCACGAACAGGAACGTGCCCACCGCGAGCACGATCACGTCGCCCGCGAAGGGGCGTGCCGAAGACCGTGATCGCAACGAGCGTGATCGCGATCATGTCGACGAAGCCGAGCACCACCCAGGGCCAGACCTTGCCGAGCATGAGCTCGCCGCGCCTGACGGGGGACACGATGACCTGCTCGAACGTCCCCTGGTCCTTCTCCTTCACGAGCGTTACGGCCGTCTGCTGGATCGTGACGATCATGATGATGACGACCATCAGGCCGGGTATGAGGAAGTCTGCTGAGCGCCGTTCGGGGTTGTACCAGGTGCGGATCAGCGGCTGAATGCCGCCAAAGCCGGCCGTGTCGAGGCCCTGGGTCGCTCGGCCCAATCGACGAGCACGTCTCGGTCCAGCTGCTGGTTGAGTGCGGTCGCATAGGTCTGCCCGAGTTGTGCCGAGTTGGGCTCGGAGCCGTCGACCAGCACCGAGACGCGGCCCTGTCTCGCCCCGAGCGATGACTCGAGCCGAAACCGGGAGCGACCATGACCGCGATGCGTGCTTGCGATCGATCGAACGAGTCGTCGATCGCGTCCATTGAGTCGACATGGCCGATCACGTCGAAGAAGTCGGACTGCTCGTAGGCGGCGAGGTACTCACGGCTCGCCATCGTGCGATCACCGTCGAGCAGGATTGTCGGCACGTCGGTGACGTCGAAGCTGATGGCGTAGGCGAACAGGAGCAGCTGGATTATCGGCATGCCGAGAACGGCGAACAGCATCCGTGGATCGCGTCGTATGTGCATGTACTCCTTGCGCGAGATCGCGCGCATGCGGCGAAATGAGGCTTTCATGACGCCGCGCCTCCTCGGCCAGATGCGCGAACGTGGCCTCCATGTCTATGCGTCCGACCCGGGCGTTGCGTACGTCGATGCCGGCAGCGCGCACGACCTCGGCGAAGCGTTCCGGCTCGGCCGAGGGGTCCTCGGCGAGGATACGCACGAGATCGCCTTGCACGGTCGCGCTGATGATGCCCGGAAGCGAGCGAACGGCATCGAGTGCCCCACGCTCGTCGGCAGTTTCGATCTCGATGAGCCGTCCCGGCACGCGCGACTTGAGCCCCTGCGGTGTGTCGTGCAGGAGAATGCTGCCCGCCGTCCATGAATGCGACCGTGGTGCAGCGTTCGGCCTCGTCCATGTACGGCGTGGCGACGAACACGGTGATGCCGCGGCGGTGGAGATCGGCGATGATGCGCCAGAACTCGCGGCGCGACACCGGGTCGACACCGGTGGTGGGTTCGTCGAGGAACAGCATGTCGGGTTCGTGCATGAGCGTCACGGCGAGAGCGAGTTTCTGCTTCATGCCGCCCGAGAGGTGCTCGGCGCGACGTGTCGAGAAGCGGGTGAGGCCGCTGAACTCGAGCAGCCGGTCCGAGCGCGCGCGCATCTGATTGCGCGGCACGCCGCGCAGCTCGGCGAAGAAGCGCAGGTTCTCGGCGACGGTGAGGTCGGGATAGAGGCTGAAGCGTTGCGACATGTAGCCCACGCGCGGTTTCACGCGCCCCGCGTGACGCGTCACCGACTCGCCGAAGATCTCGGCATCGCCTTCGGTCGGGCGAAGCACCGTGGCCAGCATCCGGATGAGCGTGGACTTGCCCGCACCATCAGGGCCGAGAAGCCCGAAGATCTCGCCACGCGGCACGGTGATGCTCACGCCGTCGACCGCGACGGTCTGGCGGCCGAACCGCTTGACCAGGTCGCGCGCGACGATGGCAGGCACGTCGGGCTCGGGCGTCTCCGGTTCGGCCTCGAGCACGTCGGGCGCGACCGTTTCCGGTGCGTCCTCGGTCTCGAGCGCCGCCTCCTCGGCAGGTATGTCGAGCGGGTCTGTCACTAGAACTCCACGTCCACGGGCATGCCGGGCTTGAGCACGCCGCTGGCGTCCTCGACGGACAGGCGCACCTCGTAGACGAGCTTCACGCGCTGTTCCTTGGTCTCGATATTCGACGGAGTGAACTCGGCCTCGGTGGCGATGAACACGACATCGCCTGTCGAACTGCTCGTCTGAGGAGTCGGTTGTCACCGTCGCCGTGTCTCCGAGCTTGATGTCGCCGATCTGCGTCTCACCGATGTAGATGCTCACGTAGAGCGTCTTCAGATCGGCAACGGTGGCCAGCGTCTTGCCCGGCGACGCGTTCTCGCCCGCCCGTGCGGTCACCTGAGTGACGATGCCGTCCATCGGGGCATTGATCGTCGCGAAGGCGAGCTGGGTCTCCGCCATTGTCTTCGCGGCCTTGGCCTGGTCGATCCGCGCCGTTGCGGCTGGTCGAGCTCCGCCTTGGCTTTCTTGTCGGCCTGCGCTTGCGCCAGCGCTGCTTCAGCGGCTCGCAGTCCTGCCGAGGCCTGGTCGACCTGGAGGCGCAGCAGCGCGTCGTCGATCTGGAACAGAGGCGTGCCCGAGGTCACCTCGGCTGCCTTCCTCGACCAGAACGTCGGTGATGCGCCCGGCGATGACCGAGGAGATAGCGACCTCGTCGGCCTCGACTGTCCCGCTACCGCCAAGCACGACTTCCTCGGTAGCGCCGTCTCCGTACGTGATCCAGGCCCACCAGCCGCCGGCTCCGGCTGCGGCGAGCACGAGGAGCACCACCACGATCATCACGATGCGCTTCTTCATCGGTCCTTCTCGCTTTCGTTCCGTGTTCTTCTACCGCTACTCGGTCAGGATGAACAGGTCGGCGGGAGTGCCCGGCGGTAGTTCGGGCGCTCCGTACACCTCGATGGTCACTTCGAACCCTCGCGTGAGGTGGATGATCTTGGTTGCGAACGTCGAGGGGACGTATTCGTACTCCGACCCCATGCCGATGATCAGCCCCGTGTACTCGACTCCCGGCATCGAATCCAGACTCACACGTGCCGAGGAGCCGTCGCGGATACGCTTCGCCTGCTCCGCCGTGAGGTACGTGTGCACCAGAGGCCGATCCAGCGTGCGCAGCTCCAGCAGCGGGGCGCCCTCGGCGAACGTCTCTCCCGCCGAAACCGCCGACAGCACGATTCCGTCAGCCGGGGAGAGAATAGTCGCTTGATCGCGTCGAGCGATCATCAGGTCGCGTGCGGCAACGCGTGCGTCGATAAGTGCTTCGGCGGTTCGCCGCACGGTACTCAAGACACCCTCGGCCTGTTCCAGCCGAGTCTGAGCGTTCTTGAGCTGTTCGATCCCCTTCTGGGCCCGCTCGATGCCGGCGTCGACTTCCTCGATGGCCGCTTCGAGCTGTGCGATCTTCGCGATGACCTCGGGGGAGGGCGTTGCTGTTGAGGGCGCACTCGGAGGCGAGGCCGCCGTGCGCGCCTGGTCGAGCTGGAGCTGCAACTCCGCGCGGTTGGTCTGGAGGTCAGAGATGGCAGTCTCGAGCTCGGCCGTTTGCGAAGCGGTCTCCGCGCGGTTGTCGGCGATCTCACCAGTACGCGAGTCGAGCATTCCGACGGTGGCCTGTGCTGCGGTCAGATCGGCTTCGGCGGCTTGGACGGCGGCGTCCGCCTCGGCATGGTCAATCACTGCCAGCACCTGGCCCGTGAAGACCTCGTCGCCCGGTTTCACGCGCATCTCCATCACGCGGTGCCATCTCTTCACGGGACCCTGGAGCGTTTCGAACACATTCGAGGTTGCGGAGTTGGCTGCGACGACGGTGACCGGAGCCGTGCTCGTACCTTCGCCCGATATCACAGTCCCTACAGAAGCATCCAGCTCGGTGACCGGAAGCGAGGGCATCGAGATGGTCGCTGCCTGTTCGATGAACGACCCGGTGATCTCGATACCTGATTCGGGTTCGGTGGAGCACCCCGATACGAGCAACGCCATGCCGAGAACGACCGCGAGTAACGCGGCCGTCGAACGAGCTCGTCGTTGTGGTGAGTTATCGCTCACTAACGCCTCCTGGGCGCCAATCCTACCTCTGCGCGACGTGCGGCGCAACCCCGGAGGTTGCACGAATCTTCTCGTCGGCATAGAATACCCCAAGGGGTATCCGATGGAAGCCGCAAACACCGTTGAGGAAGTGACCCATGCTCCTGAGTTTCGCCGATAGTATCCGCCGTCCTTTGAAGGACCTCTCACGAACCCTCGTCATCTGGGTGCCGGTTGCCATGGCGTTGGGCCTGGTCGCCGGAATTCTGGTCGACCTGTCCGTTCTCAAGACCCTGGTTCTGCCCCTGACGATGCTGATGGTCTACCCGATGCTGGTGAACTTCAGGCCGGCAGAAGCATTTCGCCTGCAAGACTCACGTGCCGTCGGCATTGCGATGGTTCTCAACTTCATCGTGCTTCCCGTGCTTGCGTGGGCTCTTGCTCGCACGTTTTTCGGCGGCAACCCTCAGCTATTTGTCGGAATGCTCCTGATTGGGCTATTCCCGACTTCAGGCATGACGATCTCGTGGACGGGGCTCGCCGATGGCAACGTAGCTGCGGCGGTCAAGATGACCGTTGTCGGCCTTCTGCTGGCTGCAGTGCTCGCGCCGTTTTACCTGTACGTCTTGGCAGGTGCGGTTGTAGATGTCGACATCCTCGGCGTGGCGCAGACGGTGCTACTCGTCGTGTTCGTGCCGATGGTCGCTGGTGTGCTCACCCGTACACTGTCTGGTCCGCAGGTACGGGCAACCCACCTACAAGGAGCGCCTTGCGCCCGTGTTCCCCGGGCTGTCCACGCTTGGTGTGCTCGCGATCGTGTTCCTGGCCATCGGTCTCAAGGCTCGCATGATCATCAACGAACCGCAGCTTCTTGCGCGCATCGCGGTACCACTTGTCATCTTCTACGTGATCGCGTTCGCGCTTGCGACGATCGCCGGCCGCTTCGCGCTCTCGCGCGACGACGCTGTCGCTGCGGTGTACGGGTCGGTCATGCGGAACCTCTCGATCGCCCTCGGAATTGCGATCGCATCGTTCGGGCCCGAGGCAGCCTTGGTGCTGGCTGCCGCCTACATCGTTCAGGTTCAAGGGGCTGCCTGGTACACGCACTTCGCCGACAAGTTCCTCTGCCGAGGAGCCGACTGCGCACCCGAGTCTGAGGCTGCAACGGCCTAACCTCTCGCCTTCATCCCAGGATGCCGGGGGTTCGCCTAGCCCCCGGCATCCAGTCTTTTCGCTGGCACATTTGGCCCTTCTCGGGCATACTTACCGCGAACGCCCGCCGTGTGCGGGCGTTGCGCACGCCGTCCACGATTGGGGCGGCTGCCCGGTCCGGGAGCGGCGGCGAGGGTCCGCGGGACCGAACTTTCAGCAGGGAGCCCGTTTACATGGCCGGCATAGTGCTCGTCGGCGCCCAGTGGGGCGACGAAGGCAAGGGCAAGATCACCGACCTCATCGCGGACGATTTCGACTACGTCGTTCGCTTCCAGGGGGGCAACAACGCGGGGCACACCGTCATTCACGGTGGCCGCACGCTCAAACTGCACCTGATCCCCAGCGGGATCATGTATCCGCACATCACGCCGGTCATCGGCAACGGGTGCGTCATCGACCCCAAGGTGCTGCTCGAGGAGATGGACCGCCTCGAGGCCGATGGTCTGTCGACGCACCGCCTGCTCATCAGCTGCAACGCGCACATCATCATGCCGTACCATCGCGACCTCGACGGCGCGAGCGAGCGTCGGCTCGGCAAGCTCGAGATCGGCACCACGCGACGCGGCATCGGTCCGGCGTACATGGACAAGGCCTCGCGCATGGGACTGCGCATCCAGGACCTTCAAGACGAGCACATCTTTCGCAAGAAGATCGAGGCCGCGCTTCACGAGAAGAACGACCTGCTCTCAAAGCTCTACGATCTGCCCACGTACACGGTCGATCAGATCGCCGAGGAGTACCTGCCCTACGCCGAGCGCATCAAGCCGCACATCGCGGACACGTCGCTCGTCGTGAACCGTGCGCTGACGGCCGACCAGTGGGTGCTGTTCGAGGGCGCGCAGGGCGTGATGCTCGACATCGACCACGGGACGTATCCGTTCGTGACGTCGAGCAGTCCCATCGCTGGTGGCGCGTGCACCGGAGCCGGCGTCGGCCCGCGGGCGATCGACCGCGTTCTCGGCATCGCGAAGGCCTACATCACGCGGGTCGGCTCGGGACCGTTCCCGACCGAACTCGAGTGACGACGATCGGTCGCCATCTGATCGAGGTGGGTCACGAGTACGGAACGACGACCGGACGCGAGCGTCGCGCTGGCTGGTACGACGCGGTCATCATCCGCTATGCGGTCCAGGTGGCGGGGCTCACCGACCTCATCATCACGAAGCTCGACGTGCTCTCCGAGCTCGACACGATCAAGGTGTGCGTCGCCTACGAGTACGAGGGGCATCGCTACAACAACCTGCCGTGTCACCAGACGATGTTCCACCACGCGACGCCGATCTACGAGGAGCTCCCCGGCTGGAAGTCCGACATCACGCACTGCCGCGAGTTCGATGAGCTACCCAAGGCAGCGCGCGACTACATCGCAGTTCATCGAGGACCTCGCCGAGGTGCCGGTCTCGATGATCGCCGTCGGGCCGAGCCGCGAGCAGACCATCATGCGTCGCTGGGAGCGTCGGGTCTAGGCGCGCGTCCTCGCGCGCTCCGATACAATCAACCTTCGGACGTATGACGACACGAGGGGGAGACTCATGCGCATCCTCGTTCTTGGCGGCGGAGGCCGCGAGCACGCGATAGTGGCCAAGCTGGCCGAGTCGCCCAAGGCCACCTCGATCCTGTGTGCACCGGGCAACGGTGGCACGGCGCAGATCGCCACCAACATCACGCTCGATATCGAGGACCCTTCGGCTGTCGCGGCGTACGCGACGGACAACGGCGTCGATCTTGTTGTGATCGGGCCCGAGGGGCCGCTCGTGGCTGGTGTGGCCGACGCAGTACGCGAGGCGGGCAGTGCTCGGTATTCGGTCCCGGCGCCGAGGGCGCGCGGCTCGAAGGATCGAAGGCGTTCACGAAGGCGTTCATGAAGCACCACGACATTCCGACCGGGTTCTCCGAGGCGTTCACCGAAGAGGCCCCGGCGCTCGAATACGTCGAGGACGTCGGTGCTCCCATCGTCATCAAGGCCGATGGCCTGGCCGCTGGCAAGGGAGTGACGGTGGCGATGGACATTCACACCGCTCGCGAGGCTGTCGATCGAGTGCTTCGACGGGTCGCTTCGGCGAGGCCGGCTCGACGGTCGTCATCGAGGAGTACCTTGCTGGGCCGGAATGCTCGATCCTTGCGTTCGCCGACGGTGAGACTGTCGTGCCCATGGCTCCGGCGCAGGACCACAAGCGCGCCTACGAGAACGACGAAGGCCCCAACACCGGCGGCATGGGCGTCTACTCGCCGGTGCCGATCGTCACCGATGCCGAGCACACCGTCATGGTCGACATCATGGAGCGCACGGCCGTGGCTCTGCGCGAAGAAGGCATCGACTACCGCGGCGTTCTCTACGGCGGCTTCATCCTCACCGACGAAGGTCCGCAGGTGCTCGAATTCAACGCGCGGTTCGGCGATCCGGAGACGCAAGTCGTGCTTCCCCGGCTCGAAGGCGATCTGGTCGACATCATGCTCGCGACCGCTCAAGGCACGCTCGTCCGACGTCGAGTCTCTCGTGGTGCTGATGACTGGGCCGTCAGCGTTGTGCTCGCGTCCGGCGGCTACCCGGGCGACTACGAGACCGGCAAGGTCATCAGTGGCATCGAGGATGCTGCCGCTCTGCCCGGCGTGACCGTGTACCACGCGGGTACCAAGCTTGCCGAGAACGGCGACGTCCTCACGGCGGGCGGCCGCGTGCTCAACGTCACCGCGCTCGGCAGTTCATTCGCGAATGCTCGTGATCGCGCGTACGAAGCGGTGGCGAAGATCTCGTGGGACGGCATGTTCTTCCGCTCCGATATCGGTGCCAGGGCCCAGCGGGGCCGCGACGCCTGGGAAGTGTAGGCGATAGATGCTTTCTGAACGACTGCTCAGCGCCGTCGTGCGCCATTCGAACGACCGCTACCTGAAGCTGCAGCCCCGGGACGCAAAGACGCTGCCTGGTCCGGTCGAGGGTCGCAACTACATGCTCTACGTTCACGTTCCATTCTGCACGCGGCTCTGTCCGTACTGCTCGTTCAACCGTTTTCCCTTCAGCGAAGAACGCGCGGTCCCTTACTTCGAGAGCCTCAAGGCCGAGTTGCAGATGGTGGCCGATCTGGGCTACGACTTCCAGTCGATGTACATCGGCGGAGGCACGCCTACCGTCATGATCGACGAGCTCACCGACCTGATCGACCGGGCGAAGTCGCTCTTCTCGATCCGCGAGGTCAGCTGCGAGTCCAATCCCGACCACCTCGTGCCGCGCATCATCGAGCCGCTCCAGGACCGTGTCGATCGCTTCAGTGTCGGCGTGCAATCGTTCGACGACAGCCTGCTCAAGCAGATGGAACGCTACGACAAGTACGGCTCGGGTGAGGACATCCTCGGCAGGCTCAAAGAGGCCGAGGGCGCGTTCCACTCGCTCAACGTGGACATGATATTCAACTTCCCGCGCCAGACCCCCGAGATGCTCAAGCGCGACACCGAGATGCTCAACGAGTCGGGCTGCAATCAGACGACGTTCTACCCGCTCATGGCCTCGCCGGTTGTGCGCGAATCGCTCAAGCGCAGCGTGGGCGTGGTCAGCTACGACAAGGAGCACGCTCTCTACCGCGTCCTCGACGCGGGACTTGCCGAGAAGTTCTCGCCGGCCAGCGCGTGGACGTTCTCGCGCACGGGTGGCGGCATGATCGACGAGTATATCGTCGACTACGAGGACTACGTGGGAATCGGCTCGGGCGCGTTTTCGTTCCTCGACGGCACGTTGTGGGTGAACACGTTCTCGCTGCGCGAGTACAGCCGTCGCATCGGCGAGGGAATGATGAGCGCCGTTGCGAATCGCGAGTTTTCGAAGCACGAGCGCATGCGCTATCGATTCATGATGGGACTGTTCGGTCTCGAGCTCGACAAGCTCGCGTTCAAGCGCGACTTCGGTGTCGAGGTCGAGCGAGGATTGGCCGTCGAGACCATGTTCATGCGTGCGATGCGCGCCTACGACATCGATGACGTGCAGCGCACCACGCTCACGCCGCGGGGTAGGTACTACCTTGTGGCGATGATGCGTGAGTTCTTCATCGGCGTGAACGGTGTCCGTGACCAGGCACGGAGCGATCTGCCTGAAGACGAGCGCAAGCTCATCTTTGGAGATGGTGACGCAGCGTGCGAGGTCGAGCAGTCCGTGGCCACGGCGACGGCCGAAACGGAAGAAGCCGAAGAGGGCGCTCCGGTTCCGTAGGGGCTCGAACGCATCTCTCGGGAGCGCGCAGGGACGTGGAGACGGGAGCGGTTGTAGCCACGCGAGGCCAAGCCGCTACAATGGACGCATCTGGCGCCGGGGGGCGCAACTGCCGAGCAGACCAGCGGAGGAATCAATGGCTGACACGCCACTCGTTGGCATCATCATGGGATCGAAGTCCGACATGGATGTCATGCAACAGTGCGCCGACCAGCTTGAGGAGTTCGGTGTGAGCTACGAGATGATCGTGGCTAGTGCACATCGGATGCCGGACAAGGTCCATGAGTGGGCGAGTACAGCGGGCGACCGTGGGCTCAAGGTGATTATCGCGGCTGCGGGCAAGGCGGCACATCTCGGCGGGGTCGTTGCAGCGTTCACGTCTCTACCCGTGATCACGATTCCCATGAAGACCTCGGACCTCGGTGGGCTCGACTCGCTGCTGTCCATGGTGCAGATGCCGACCGGCGTTCCGGTAGCGTGCGTTGCGATCAACGGAGCCAAGAACGCCGCGATACTTGCGACCCAGATCCTCGGCACGTCCATGCCGCAGCACAGGGCGACTATCGAGACGTACAAAGCGAAGATGGCCGAGGCGTGATTCGCGGGAGATGCGGATGCTGACATGCGGAAGATAGGGCCTGACACAGGGTTCACCTTGGTGGAACTGATGGTAGTCGTGCTGATCATCGGCATACTCGTAGCCATCGCCGTGCCTGTCTACAGCTCTTCGCGGCACAAGGCCGAACAGCGCACGTGCTTCGCAAATCAGCGCACCATTGAGGGAGCCGCTCAGCAGTGGTCGGCCGACCACGATCAGGACATGGCGGCGCTTGACGGTGTGGTCACAGGGGGACACCCTTTGCTCGACGCTTACATATTCCGCGTGCCGCCTCGGTGCCCGTCCGCCCCGCAACCGGCTGACATAATGACTATCGATGTCGCCCACGGCGCGTACACACTCGACGACGAGGGCACGGTCTCTGCTTGCACGTTCGGTACGCCAGTACATGGCAAGTATCAGTAGGCTTCGGACATGACACGTGTGATCAGAAGCGATGACGAGTGGCGGGCTCTGCTCACACCGGAGCAGTTCCGCGTGCTGAGGCGTGCGGGTACCGAGCCGGCATTCTCCGGCGAATACACCGACCTCACCGAACCCGGGACGTATCGGTGTGCGGGGTGCGGTACCGAGCTGTTCTCCTCGGCAGACAAGTTCCACTCTGGCTGTGGCTGGCCAAGCTTCACCCGGCCGATCACTTCCGATGCGGTGACGGAGCATCGGGACTCGAACTTCGGTATGGAGCGCACCGAGGTCAGATGTGCCGTGTGTGACGGGCATCTCGGACACGTATTCAACGACGGCCCGGCCCCGCTTGGGACCAGGTACTGTATCAACTCTGTCTCGCTCGAATACGAACCGGACTAGGGTAAACTGAGTGCGTACGCAGGGGGCGTGACGCACGAGCGGGGGGGTGCGCAATGGCCGAGACTGCCGAAGAGCATGCACGCGGCGAGCAGAAACGGGCCGCCGCACAGGCTGCGCTCGAGTTTGTTGAGCCTGGTTCGCTGATTGGCGTGGGTACCGGATCGACCGCTGCGCAGTTTGTCCGTGAACTTGCGAAAGCCGGCGTTCACGTCAAGGGTGCGGTCTCGTCATCCGACACTACGACTGCTCTTCTCGGAGAGCATGGCATTCCCGTGGTCGACCTGGTCGACGTGGGGCAGCTGCCTGTCTACGTCGACGGCGCGGATGAAGCGGACGAAGAGCTGCGTCTCATCAAGGGCGGCGGCGGAGCACTGACGCGCGAGAAGATCGTAGCGTGCTCTTCCGATCTATTCGTTTGCATTGTCGACGAGTCCAAACTTGTGTCCAGGCTCGGGGCGTTTCCCGTTGCTGTCGAGGTCATTCCCATGGCGGTCGTGCACGTTTCGCGCAAGATCGCACGCCTGGGCGGGAAAGCCGAGATCCGAGAAGGCTTCGTGACCGACAACGGCAATCTCATCCTTGACGTTCACCACCTGGAACTGAGCAACCCGGTGTTGGTTGAGCGTGCGCTCGATGGTATCGCCGGCGTGGTGACCAACGGGCTGTTCGCCCGTCGCCCCGCGGATGTGTTGCTTGTGGGGGCTGCGATGGGAGTCGAGCGGTTCGAGCGCCCGAGGCCGGCGATCGCCGATGACTTGCCGTGACAACCGGAGCTGACTTCGGGCCTGGTTCGGTTCTTGCTCTGTCTCGCCGTGGGTACGGGATGCGCTAGCGGGAGACGGGCAGGGAATACATGGCGGAGCGGGTGTTCGGGTCTACACCTGAGCTTTCGGCGGATGCTGACTTCATCGGGATGTTCAAGCGATACGGGCTGCTTATGATTGCAGTGCCGGCCCTGGTTGTCGCGGTTGTAGTTGGGTTCGTCGTTTTCGGTGTCATCGTCCACGATTTCGGCGCGGTCTTCGCGGCAGGGATCAACGGCACGATTTCAGAGAACTACGATGCCGAGAGCTTCACCTACGACCCGACAAGCTTCGAGTACTCCCGGTTGGCGTCGGCGATCTCCAAACGTGTCGCGGATGGACGGCTCACTGCTCTGCGCGTTCAGGATCTCGATGGCACGGTCATCTACTCGACGGATTCCGATGAGCTCGGCACGGTGGTGCCGCTGGACTCCCGGCACGCGATTGCTGCTGAGCAGGCCAAAGTCGACTCGTACGTCACGGCGAGCGACCCGCTACTTCCCGTGGACGGAATCCTGTGTCTCGTCGTAGTGGGGCCGGTGGAGTTTTCGGATAGCGCGGTGCCACAAGGAGTCGTCACTTCGTTCAAGCCGTTCAGCTCGGTGCTTCCCAGCATCAGGGGTGCAGTGCTGGCGGTGACTGCCACAGTGTTGTTGGGCGCACTGGTCGCGTACGGCTTGCTGCGTCTACTTGTCCGACGGGCAGAGCGCCAGCTCCGTGAGAATCAGGAACGCACGGAGATGATCAGCCGACGCCTGGGTCGCTCACTCAACGAGCTTGACCGAACGTACTTGGGCACGCTCCAGACGCTCAACGCAGCCGTGAACGCCAAGGACCACTACACAGCTCTTCATTCGCTGCATGTGGCGGACTATGCGTGCGCACTTGGACTGCGACTCGAGATGGACGACGACGTCACGTCTCTTGAGAGAGCCGGTCTACTCCACGACATAGGCAAGATCGGCGTCGCAGAGGCTGTGCTCCAGAAATCTGGTGGTCTGACTGAAGATGAGTACTCGGCAGTGCGCGGGCACAGCGCTATCGGAGCGACCATGATCGAGACGGTTCCGTTCCTTGCGGCGATAGTGCCTGCGGTTCGTCACCATCACGAGCGCTGGGATGGCAAAGGCTACCCTGACGGCCTCAGTGCCGAACAGACGCCGGTGCTTGCGCGCGTCCTCGCAGTTGCCGACGCGTTCGATGCGATGACCAGCGAGCGGCCCTATCGTCCTTCGATGTCGGTGGCTGCCGCCAAGGCGGAGTTGATGTCTTGCCGAGGAACCCAGTTCGACCCGCATCTGACGGATGTCTTCATCGAGCTGATCGAAGAAGGCATCATCGTGGTGGGAAACGCTGTCTAGGGAGCTTGCGCCCGACTACGGGAGGGCTGCAGGATATCAGCAGACTTCAGCGCAGTAGAGTGATATAGTGATGACTTCGGCACGCACGGTGCCGATTGCGTCGAGTCGTTCTCGGCGCACTGCGCACGCGACACGCGGAGGACTCGATGCTTTCAATCGCACTGCCAAAGGGCTCTCTCGAGGAGCAGACCTTGCTCCTGTTCAACCAGGCGGACATGACGATCGGCAAGTCGAACCGCGCCTACAATCCCACCGTAGACGACCCCCGCATCGACCGGGCAAAGATACTCCGGCCACAGGAGATTCCGATATTCGTGCAAGAGGGCCACTTCGATCTGGGCATCTCGGGACACGACTGGGTGCGCGAGAGCGGGGCCGACGTTGTCGAGGTCGCGGAGCTCCCCTATGCAAAGACGGGGACCGGTTTCGTGCAGATGGTGTTGGCTGTGCCGGATGACTCTCCTGTGGAAAGTGCGCGTGATATCGCGCCCGGAAGTCGGATAACCACGGAGTTTCCCAAGACCACGAAGACGTTCTTCGACGAACTCGGCATAGATGTCGAGGTTCACTTCAGCTACGGGGCGACCGAGGCAAAGGTGCCCGAGATGATGGACGCCCTCGTGGATCTCACGGAGACGGGCTCCACGCTTCGGCGAAACGGCCTGAAGATTGTGGACACCATTCTCACGTCGACGACTCGACTGATTGCGAACAAGGAGTCGTGGGCCGATCCGGTCAAGCGTGCGGCGATCGAAGAGGTTCGGACACTGCTCCTCGGCGTCATCGAAGCGCGAGGCAAGGTCCTGCTACTCATGAACGTGCCGGAGACGCGGCTCGAAGAGGTCATCGCCAAGCTGCCGGCCATGAAGAGGCCGACTGTCAATCGGCTGTATGGTTCGGACGACTACGAAATCACGACTGTGGCCGAGAAGGCGACGGTTAACGAGCTGATTCCAGCGCTGAAGAGTGCCGGTGCCGAGGATATCCTCGAGACCCCCATCAGCAAGATCGTCCGCTAGCACACATCGGAGTCCAGGGACGTAGCGGGGCTTGACCGCGACGGTATATGCAGCTAACATATAGGTTACTTGCATATAGATGGAAGGGACTTTCAATGGACGGGCGAGTATCTCACGGGCGTGGCGGCCCACCCACCATGGGAAACGGCGGACGTGGCTCTTGCTGTGGCTCGCGTCATGGCCGCGGAGGAGCCGGACGTGGGGCGCTTGCCGAACCGGCCGTCATAGCCGCGCTGATGAGTGGTGGCGCACATGGCTATGACCTACGGCGTGCCATCGCTGAGATCACCTCGGACCAGATCGACGTGGATCAGGGTGGGCTGTATCGGGTGTTGCGACGACTCGAAGCGGAAGGGTACGTGGTGTCCGTTTGGGTCGAGGGCGATTCGGGCCCGCAGCGACGCGAGTACGAGCTCACTTCCGAGGCCGAAGACCTGGCCCACGACTGGGTTTCCCATCTCAGAGAGCGCGAGCAGGTGGCCGGACTGTTGGCAGGCCTGCTAGAAGCGGAACTTGCCGGGCGAACGAAGGATACGGAGGCCGACCCGGATTCGGGGGCTTCCGAAGGGACGAACTAGAAAGGGGTCGATTGAAATGCCAGGATACGATGGAACAGGACCCACAGGAGCAGGACCGATGACCGGAGGCGGCCAGGGCAATTGCGCGATGCCTGCCCCCGAGGCAGGACAGGCAGTGCCGGGCGGCCGGATCGACCGTCGATTCTTGGGGCGCGCGTTCGGCAGAGGTGGCGGTCGCGGGCTAGGTCTAGGTCTAGGTCTCGGTCGCCGGGGTCGCGGCGCAGGATTCGGTGGTCGACGGTGAGCATAGCTGTCTCAGCCCACGGAATGACGCTCGATGATCGTGTTGACGATCGCTTCGGTCGAACGGCGTACTTGCTGATTGTCTCGGATGATGGGACGCTTCTCGAAGCAGTTGACAACAAGGTGAACCGTGATGCCCTCCAGGGTGCTGGCATAGGCACTGCGGAAGCTGTTGCTGGGCGCAATGTCTCGGCCGTTCTCACGGGCCATCTGGGGCCGAAGGCTTTCGATGCGTTGCACGCAGCGGGGATCAGCGGTTTCTCGGCCAGCGGACTGACTGTTCGCGAGGCCGTGGAGCGGTATGGAAAAGGAACTCTCGAGCCACTCGATCATGCGGGTTCTGCACACGCTGGAATGTGACCGTCACGACAACACGGAGGAACAGATGGGGCAGATACAGATCATAGCGGTGCCTTCGGTTGGCCAGGGAGGGCTCGACTCCGAGCGTTCCGGCCATTTCGGGCACTGCGATTGCTTCACCGTCGTGCACGCAGACGGTGATGAGATTGTCGAGATTCGCACCGTCGCAAATCCTCCGCACGAGGAAGGCGGATGTCTGCGCCCTGTGAACTTGCTCGCCTCCGAGGGAGTCAACGCCTTGGTTGTGGCAGGAATGGGCGCCCGACCGCTCATCGGTTTCAACGAGGCGGGAATAGACGTCTACTTCGAGAATCAAACGCCCAACGTGGGAGCCGTGATCTCGGCACTGCTTGTCGGTGACTTGCCGAAGATGCAGCCCGAGCACGCCTGCGGCGGGCACTAGGGCGTCGGCGTGGGGGCCAATGCGCGTGTCATTGCGGTGGCTTCGGGCAAGGGCGGTACGGGCAAGACGCTTGTTGCAACCGGCTTGGCGGCGCTGCTTGTCGGCGCCGGAGTCAAAGTCGTGCTTGCTGATTGCGACGTAGAGGCTCCGAACGACCACCTGTTCTTCGAGCTGGAACGACTGAGCGAGCGTGAGGTTCATGCCGCTTCGGTTCGCGTCGATGCTGCGACGTGCACCGCGTGCGGCATATGCCGGGATGCGTGCGCCTTCGGTGCGATCCGCGTGCTCGGTCCGACAGCGATGGTGTTCGACGAACTGTGTCACGGGTGCGGGATGTGCGAGCGGCTGTGTCCCGCCGAGGCGATCACGGAGATTCAACGCTGCGTCGGAGCGATTGAGGTATCCCAGGTTGTCGGTCGGCACGATGGTCTGCGGGTCGTCACGGGTCGGCTGGACGTCGGCGAGGTCAAAACACCCGATGTGATACGCGCGACGCGTGCTGAAGCCGAGCGGCTCGACGCCGATGTGGTCATACTCGATGCGCCTCCCGGTGTGGCATGCGCATCGGTCGCGGCGATTCGTGGTGCCGATGTGGTTGTGCACGTGACCGAACCGACCAGGTTTGGCTTGCACGACCTGGAGCTAAGCGTGCGCCTTGCCGAGAACCTCGGAGCGACGAGTGTCGCGGTCATCAACCGCCTGGGGACCGGTCCGGTCGATGTGGAAACCTGGTGCGCGCAGCATGGAATGCCGGTGCTTGCGAACATCCCCTTCGATCGGAGCATTGCAGAGACCTATGCGCGGGGTACGGTCGCTTCAGACGAGTCGGCACTGGTGGCCCGGGAGTTGGCCGGGCTTGCCCGGACGCTCGAACTGCTGGGTGAGGACGATCCTGTGACGAGCCAGCGCGAGGAGGACGATCGATGATCACAGTGACGGTCGCCTCGGGCAAGGGTGGAACCGGCAAGACCACACTGACCGCGCTGTTTGCGTTGACAGCCGCGAGGAGTCAGACAGTCGTGCTGGCCGACGCCGATGTCGAAGCCTCAAACCTGCCGATCGCCCTTGATTCGAAGGAGCTGGAGTGCGAAGCATTCACCGGCGGGCTGAGAGTCGAGCTCGATCCGGTTCGCTGTACTGACTGTGGGTCGTGTGCCGACGTATGCCGGTTTGGCGCGGTGATTGCGCCTGTTGAAGGCGGGAAGCGAGTCCGGCACGCCGTTGACCAGTGGATATGCGAAGGATGCGGCGCGTGCATCGCCGTGTGCCCGAACAAGGCGCTGCGAGCGGTGGAGGTCAGAGCCGGGAGCGCTTGTACCGGTGTGTCGCGAGTGGGTCCGATTGCCTACGGGCAGCTGGGACCAGGCGAGGATCTGTCGGGGCGTCTTGTCACCGAGGTGAGGGAGCGCGCAGTTCGCGCTGCCGAGGATATTGCAGCAGACCTCATCCTCATCGATGGGCCACCAGGGATAGGCTGTCCCGTGATCGCGGCGATCACAAACACCGATCTGCTCGTCGCAGTTACCGAGCCGACCAAATCGGGTCTGCACGACTTGAACCGGCTTGCCGAGCTTGCATCGCGCCTTGGACTCCCGATCACGGTGGTCCTCAACAAAGCGGACCTCTCTTCGGAAGGGGCCGATCTCATTCGCGATGCGTGCCGGGAGCGGGATTTGGAGCTCATCGCCGAAGTCCCGTTTGATGAGGTGCTCGCCGAGACGCTCTCGCGCATCGCCGATGGCGAGGACCCTTCCGCGACGTCGCCGGGCACACAAGCTGCTTTCGAGGCGTGGAAGCGAATCACAGAGCACAGGATCCCGTCAGCGCGCTGACTACCAGCCGAGGGTGCCGCGCCCACCTTTGAAGGGACCGACGATATCGTCGGTGATCCACCCGCCGTAGAACCGACCCTCTTGCGGGCGCACGACCTCGCCATCGATACTCGCAGCGTCGATCTGCTGCGGGTAGAAGGCGATGTGGCCGCGCAGCATCTCGTAGCCGGGCAAGGGATCCGGATACTCCCACGCGGCGTTGTGCTCCACGCGGTTGCCCATCACGATCGAGTAGAAATGCGCGGTTCCCTTGAACTCGCACACCGTTCGGTACGTCGAGGGCACGAGCGCGTGCATGTCGATATCCTCGGCAGGTATGTAGTAGCCGGGCGGATGGCTCGTTTCCATGAGCTTGATCGCGCGCGTGGTATCGGCAAGCGTTCGAGCAGCGAACTCGATCGCAATGCGATGGTTCTCGAACGGCTCGACCTTTGGGGGACGAGGGTAGTCCCAGACCGATTCCTGGCCGGGGCGAGGCGTGTCCCGCTTCGCGGGCATCATGCGAGTCTCCTTCGAGGATGCGTGCGATGTCTTCTGATAATCCGTGTGCGCAAACTCAGGATGCACATTTCATGCCGAGATGACTTGATCGATACTCGAGGCGGTACTCTGTTCTCACGGGTACACAGCTACCCAGGGCGTAAGAAGCCGAGGATCGGTCCGGCGGAGAGGAGTACGCGAGTGCGGGTAGCGGTCATCGGAGCGAGCGGTAGGACCGGGGCGCAGGTTGTGGAGCAGGCGCTTGGTCACGGGGATGACGTGACGGCGATCGTGCGCGATGTCTCGAGCGTGACGATGAGTCACGAGCGACTGCGCGTGATTGCGGCCGACGTTCGCGAGCTCGACACACTGCGCAACGTGCTTCCGGGACACGATGCGGTGCTCTCGACGGTAGGGGCCAAACCCGCTCGACGGGTAGATCTCTACTCGGTGGGTATGTCGAACATCATGTATGCAATGGCGGAGTTCGAAGTGCCTCGCCTCGTCGCGCTCAGTGCCGCCGGGACGTTTCACCGAAACGACCCCAACCTCTCGATGGGCTACAAGATGATGATGCGCGTGGCGCTACGTGGGCTCTACGATGATCTGGAGCGTATGGAGCAGCGGATCATGGCGAGTTCGCTCGAGTGGGTGATCGCACGCCCGTCCGGTCTGACGGATGGTCCGCTCACCGGGCACTACCGCATCGGGCTGGAAGGACGACCGCTCAGTGCGGCCAGTACGATCTCGCGGGCCGATGTCGCCGCGTTCATGCTCAAAGCAGCGGGTATCGATACCTGGCTGCGCAAGGCGGTCACGCTCGCGTACTGACAGGTTCGCCGATCAAGACACGGAAGGCATGAGGCCAATGGGACTCACACTTGCCGACACGGTGACTCTGGCCAACGGCGTCGAGATGCCACGATTCGGGCTCGGGACCTACAAGACCGCCGAGGGGGCCGAGGTGGAGGCCGCGGTCGAGGCCGCTCTGGCGGCCAGATATCGCAGCATCGACACCGCTTCGTTCTACGGCAACGAAGAAGGCGTCGGACGCGTACTCGCTCGCAGCGGCCTGCCGAGGAACTCACTGTTCGTCACGACGAAGGTCTGGAACGACGAACAGGGCTACGAGAAAGCGCTGGCGGCCTGCCACCGCAGTCTGGAACGCCTCGGCTTGAGCTATGTGGACCTGTATCTCGTGCACTGGCCGATCCCGAGGTTCATGGAAGAAACGTGGCGGGCACTGGAAGAGCTCCTCGGCGAAGGACACGTACGCGCAATCGGCGTGTGCAATTTCATGGAGGCAGATCTCGAGCAACTTCTCGGATTGGCGCAGGTCAAGCCTATGGTGAACCAGTTCGAATTCCATCCCCGGCTGCAGCAACCTGCGCTTGTGCAGATGTGCGAGCGCGAAGGCATCGTCGTCGAGGCATGGGCGCCGCTGATGCGCGGGAAAGTGTTCGCCATCCCCGAGATCGAGGCCATCGGTGAGACGCACCGCAGAAGTGCGGCACAGGTGACGCTGCGATGGATTCTCCAACGCGGAATCGCGACGATACCCAAGTCGGTACATGCCGAGCGCATCCAGGCCAACGCCGCGATCTTCGATTTCGAGCTTTCTGCCGAGGAGATGGCGACTATGGACTCCCTGGACCGCGACGAACGAGTGGGGCGTCACCCCTCATGGGTCACGGAGCAATGGGCCTAGATGCGCTGGACGCTTCGGAGTGAGCCACCGCCAGCGATGTACGGCGACGAACCGGTACTCTTCCGCACGGGTCCGCACTGGATGTCCGAAGACTTCACGATGGGACTCGGTGTCGTCCTGCTCGTGTACGTGATCGTTGCGCCGATGATCGACCCGGCCCTTCTCGGCTACGCGGTCATTCCTGCCGTGCCCCTGCTCATCCGCATCGCTGTCGAGCTTCCGCGCTTCTGGCGCTTCGAGACCGTGCTGACCTCGCGCAGACTGATCATCAATGTGGGGACACTGCGCGACGTGTATCACACGCTAAGGGTCAGGGACATGGTCGGCACCAGCCTCGAACAAGGGCGGCTGGGCAAGCTGCTCGGCTACGGGTCGGTGGCGATCACGATGCGGGGGGAAGACGCGACCGGCAAGCCGAAGACGGGGACGATCACGCTCGATCACGTTCGGAAGCCGGAAGGTCTTGCGAAAGCCGTAGGTTCCGCGGTAGAGGCGATGGGAACCGAGGATCTCACAGCGCGCTGACCCTGCCTGCGGCAGACACGTCGGGGGATGAGGCGAGGGACACGCATCCTTCAACGAATCGCGCAGGCTTCGGCAAGAATTCTCTTGACTAGTGTGAAGTTTATAGTATTGTGCATCGTGGGTAGTATGAAGTTAGCACTAGTACGACGCGCACAACATTGGCACAGGAGGTGAGCCGTGGATACCTATGACGACCCGATCATGCGCAAGTTCCGCAAGGAGCTGAACGCGGGGACGGTCTCACTCGTCCTGCTCGCCATCCTCGATGCGTCGGATGAGCCGCTCTATGGCTACCAGATCGCGAAGCAGATCGAGGGGCAGTCGCAAGACGGGATGTCGATCAAGCAGGGCACGCTCTACCCGGTCCTGCGTTCGATGGAGGAGAACGCTCTTCTGTCGAGTCAGGTGGAGCCGAGCGTTTCCGGTCCGCCGAGGAAGTACTACTCGATCACGGACCGGGGGCACGAGGTGCTCGGGGAATGGAAGAACCAGTGGTCGCGGACACGCGATTTCGTGGAGAAGGCATTGGAGGGCAACGGTGGATAGGACGGTCGAGGGATACCTCGCAGAACTGAGGCTCCACCTCGCCGGGGCGGACCCGGCTGTGGTGCAAGACGCGGTATACGACGCCGAGGAGTACCTACGCAGCGCGCTGGCCGAGCAAGGCAGCGATGAGGAAACCTTCGACCGGGTCGTCGAAGCGTATGGCGCGCCTGATGAAGTGGCGACGGCGTACATGGAAACGGAGCGCACCGTCGCACAAGCCCTTCGTCCGGCAGTCCCGGGCAAGCCGCGGCGCTCGGCGCTCGCAGCGGTTTTCGGAGTCGTCGCCGACCCGAACGCGTGGGGGGCGCTGTTCTACATGTTGCTCGCGTTCGTGACGGGAATCATCTACTTCACGGTTGTCGTCACGGGGTTGTCGCTCTCGCTCGGGCTGCTGATCACGTTGCTCGGCATCCCGATCGCGCTGCTGTTCATCGGCGTTGTGCGCTCGGTTTCGCTGGCCGAGGGACGTATGGTCGAAGGGCTGCTCGGTGTCAGAATGCCGCGCAGACCCAGGATGGTTGGGGCTCAAGGCGATATCTGGACGCGATTGAAGTCGTGGTTCACCGACTATCGGACCTGGACCACCATGCTCTACATGGTGCTGCAGCTGCCGTTGGGCATCGTCTACTTCACGCTGCTGTTGACCGGGTTTGCGACGAGCGCGTCGCTGATTGCGTTCCCGATCGCGCAGGCGACTTCGGATGTAGCGCTCATCAGTGTGGAGGGGACCATGTACCTGATGGAGCCCTGGGCCTACCCGCTGTCGGTGTTGGTCGGAATCGCCGGCCTGCTCGCAACGCTGTGGGCGGCGAAAGGGATTGGCGCGATTCACGGGGCCTATGCAAAGGCGATGCTGGTCGGTGGCTATTTCGACCAGCCTGGCGCCGAGGCGACTCCGAGTGTTGTGGCCAAGTAGAGAGCTCGAACAGAGTCGCCGATAAGGCGGCGTTTCGGCCCCGGTCAGGGGCTGCAAGGGAGGATGGTTGGCGTGTTGAGAAGGATCTTCATTGTCGCGATTGTCGCGATTGTCGCGGTGCTCGGCCTCGGTTTGACGGGTTGCGTGTTTCGCGAGGCGCCATCGAGCGCGGTGCGATCCGAATCACGAGATGTCTCGGGCTTCGATGCCGTTGAGTTCTCGGGGTACGGGAATCTAACGCTCGTGCAAGACGACCAGTACTCGGTCGAGATTGACGCGTCAGACAACGTGCGCGACCGCATTCGGACCGAGGTTCGGGGGGACACTCTGTACATCGACCGGGAGAGCCGCTGGTTCAACTGGATACTGCCGTGGTCCGAACCCGACATTGACATCGTGGTGACAGCCCCCGAGTTCACCAGTCTGGATGTTGAGGGAGCCGGAAGTGTGACAATCGACGACCTCGAGGGCGATGAGTTCGCGTTTCAGCTGAGTGGAGCGGGCGCGCTCTACGGCCGAGACATCACGCTCGATGAGCTGACGGTGGATCTATCCGGTGCCGGCTCCGCGGACCTGTCCGGCGAGGTGGACGCTCAAGATGTCACGATCTCGGGAGCGGCATCATATGACGCGGGCCGTCTCGAGACCAAAGCGACGAGTGTTGAGATGTCCGGTGCCGGCAGCGCTGTTGTGTGGGCCGAGCGCCACCTTGATGTCCAGGTTTCCGGCGCGGGTTCTGTCGACTACTACGGTGAGGCCAAGGTCTCGCAGGAGATCTCGGGCGCTGGTTCGGTAAGTCATCGCGGCAAGCGCTAGCATGCCGCTTCCGAAGAGAGAAGGATGTCTGTCATGGAGTTCATAGGTGCGATGATAGGTCTCACCCTGGCGTGGTGGACCGTGGTGTTGACGATTGCAAGTCTACTGTTCCCGCTCTTCTGGGTGTGGATGCTGATCGATTCGATCTTGAGAAACGATAACGAGTACCCGGCAGGCAGCACGAACGAGAAACTGGTGTGGGTACTTCTGGTGGCGCTCGTGCAATTCGTGGCCGTGATCTACTACTTCATGGTCTACAGGAAGGTGTCGAGGACGAGTACGGCCGTGCGGGTCCCGCAGCAGGGAGTTCCCGTACAGCAGCCGCCCGCAATGGTCTGAAGCGGATGTTTCAAAGTGACTACATCCTGCGCGTGATCGAGCAGCTCGGTGTGCTTGTCCGAGCCATGCTCGACGCGCTGCGGGAAGCGCGTCCCGAGGAGGCCCTGCGTCTCTCGGAGGAAGCTCTCGGCTTGGGTCTGGGCCTCGACGCGGACGTCGCACTGGCGCTGACGGGTGAAGGCCTGCTGAGTTTCATGGGCGCAGGTGGAGAGATTGATCCAACACAGGCCCTCATGGTGGGAGAATCGCTGTTCGTGAGAGCCCGGGCGTGGGCGCTGGCCGGCGATCCTCAGCGTCAACGAACTGAAACCGAACGGGCTCGCGTTGTGCTCGAAGCCGTGCGGGCGAGCGGGGCAGACGAGCAGTCGGTGCGCGCTACGGAGTTGCTGGCCGCACTGGATGACCAGGAATGAGAGGACCGGCGCAGCTCACTGCGAAGCCGCACCGGTCCCTGAGCGCCCCTACTATGATCGGTATACGTCGCGGGCGACGAGCGCTGCTACAGCGAAGAGCATCTGAGCGGCAATCCAGCCCAGATCGAGTACGGCGGTGGTGCCTATCCCGGACCAGTCCGCGTACGAGTAGTACGAGTCAGTCAGCGTAAACACCAGGGCCGCGATGACAACGATCCACCAGGGCCACGCAAAGCGGCCGGTGCCGAGATGCCCGATCGTGAGCGCGAGAGCAACAGCCGGGCCTAGCATGAACAGAGTGTCTCCCAGCGGGTAGAGCGTGCTCACTAGAAGACCCCAGAAGCCCAGTTCACCCGCGCCAGCGGCGAACACGTAGGGCCTCAACACTGCCAGGTACACGAGTGCAGCCGAGCCGAATGAGACTGCCATGCCGAAGAACAGCGGTCGCCTCAGATCGAAGAATCCGCGGTAGCTTCGGATTGCGACAATCATCGCCCAGATGAAGAACACGTACTGCAACGGGTAGAAGATGTCGGCCACGGAAGGATACGGATCGAGACCCAAGAACAGCTCGATGATCATCCAGGCGATGTCGCCGAAGGCAAACGCCAACGCGCCCAAGCCAATGAGTAGCCACTGTCGACCGACGGACTCGCGCACTCCGATCGAGAAGGCGACAAGCAAGACGATACCGGCAGCAAGCGACGGCAAGGCGATACCGAAGGAGTAGATGTAGTCGGCGGCTTTGCCGGTGATGGTCTCGGCGTAGGCCGCAGCGTTCAGGAAGTAGAACGCTGTCAGTAGTGCGGCAAGCAGACCGGAGAGCACGTAGGTCGAAGTTGAGATGACTGTGCGCCGCACTGAAGCGACGGTGCCCTTCGAGATAGTGGCATCGCTCATCTCAGGCCCTCCTCGATCTCGACGAGCACACGGTCTATCGTTGTGCTGGGCGCCACCGGCGTCAGCAAGCGACGGATGTTCTCCTCAAGCGCAGGTAGGTCCACGGTGGACAAGTCGTCGCGGGTCTTCCCGATTGAGAGAGCGGTGGCCCTCACGCAGGTGTCAGCCACCATGTTCCCAACGTATGGAGTCAAGACGCGGACAACCAGATCAGGCACGTCGGCCATGGCGTGTCCTCCCTCTTGGATCGCGACGACCCCCCGCGCTCTGCACGGCGCCGCAGCTCCTTCATTTAGGTTTATCGGCAGATTACCGCACCGCGAGCAGGGTCACGTGGAGTCAATGTCTCAACCCGAGCGCCTTCGCACCGCGCAGGGACAGATGGCGGCCACATGAGGATAGGATGCATGTGAGTATCGAGCAACGCGAATAACTGCGCATCCTCGAACACACGCGACTCCTCCGCTAGACTCAAGTGGCCGGGACCTAACAAGAAACGGGGACGCGCATGTCATCGAGAGTTGCGATCGTCAGATGCGAAGGGTATGAGCTGGCCAAGGTCGACGACGCAGTTGCGCGCGGGCTTGACTTGCTCGGCTGGCCCGGGCCGTTCGTGAGAGAGTACAGCGAGCACTTGCTCCTGAAGCCAAACCTGTTGGTCGGCGCGGTTCCGGACAGCTGTGTGACGACTCATCCTGCCGTGTTCAGAGCTGTCGCTTCGCACCTGAAATCGGCCGGAGCTCATCTCACCTATGGGGATTCGCCGGGATTCGGCAATCCCGAGGGCGCGGCGCGGCGAGCAGGACTCGTGCCGGTTGCCGAGGAGCTCGGTATCCCGTTCGCCGACTTCAGTGACGGCAAGCAGGTCTCGTTTCCCGAAGGAGACCTGATCAAGACGTGGTTCGTGGCCAACGGTGCGCTTGAAGCGGACGGGATAGTATCGCTCCCCAAGATGAAGACGCACGGTCTCACGCGTATGACCGGCGCGGTCAAGAACCAGTTCGGATGCGTCCCGGGTATGCGCAAGGGTGAGTTTCATGCCCGCATGAACGATGTGCGTCGATTCAGCCGCATGCTTGTGGACCTGAACAGACTCCTGCGCCCACGGCTCTACGTGATGGACGGGATCATGGCCATGGAGGGCAATGGACCGCGCAATGGCGATCCGCGCCCGATGAACGTGCTCATCTTCTCTGATGATCCGGTGGCCATCGACGCGACGGTATGTCGGATGATGAACCTCGATGTGTCGCTGGTGGATACCGTCATCATCGGGCAAGAACTGGGGCTTGGCACCTACGATGACATCGAGTATGTCGGAGACCCTCTCGAGGGATTCATCGCCGAGGACTACAAGGTGAACCGAAGTGCTCGCTCGACGACAGAGAGCTCGGAGGGCCGATTCTCGGGTCTGATGCGACGCTACGTGGTGCCCAAGCCCTTCATCATCGCGGAGCGGTGCACGGCCTGCGGCACCTGCGTGAAGGTGTGTCCGGTCGAGCCGAAAGCAGTCGACTGGGCCGAATCGTCAGGCAAAGCCGAGAAGCGTCCGCCACGCCACGACTACTCGGCGTGCATCCGATGCTATTGCTGTCAGGAGATGTGTCCAGAGCGCGCGATCGAGGTTGCGACGCCGTTGCTGGGCCGATTGATCCACGGCTGAGAGGCGACGCAACTGCTCTCGGCGATGTCCCGCGGCTAGCAGGATCCTACGTTGCCGCACGGAGTCGCGGGCGACAGCGACGGGTTGGCCTCCGCTGCGGCTGCGGCCACGGTACGCTCCTCGTCCGGATGCAGGATGCACGTCGTGTCGACTGCCATCGCATCACCCGTGGCCTGCCACGCTTTCGCACGACATCCCCGGCAGATGCGAGAGTACTCGCATGCATCTGGTGCGCACGCGCCCGAAGCGTCTTGCTGATCGAGCTTGTACATCTCGTGCACCGCTTCTTGGAGGCTCATGTCGCGGATGTTGCCGACCGTCCAGTCCTGCGCGAACTGGCAGGGCATGATGCCGCCCTCGGAGTTGATGTTCATGTGTCCCTTGCCGACCGGGCAGGCGCTCACGATCTTGAGCCGCTCGAGGGCCTTGCTCACGTCGACGCCGCGTTCCTTCAGCTTCTCGGCGAGGTACGGGATGACCGACGGAAGGGCACCGATGTCGTATTCGAGATTGCACTCGGGATCGAGGAGGTCTTCGAGCACGAAGTCCGCGAACTCGCGCCACTGCGCGGCGGTAATGCGAATGTCATCCTCGCCTTCGCTGCGGCCCGACGTGATCAGGTCACACAGGTAGATCAGTCCAGCATCCAGATCCTTGCTCTCCTGGACGAGGTTGTAGATGTGAGGCCAGGTGTCCTTGCTCACCGCTGTCTTGATGGCGACGCCAACGCCCTCTTCACGCAGGATCTTGATGGCTTCGATGACTTTCTTGCGGGTGCCGGGCACGCCGACCATGGCGTCGTGGAACTCGTCCGGCCCGTACAGTGATGTAGCGATCCAGTCGATGCCATTGGCCTTCAGTCGCTTGGCGACGTCGCGGTTGATCATGGTGGCGTTGGTCGAGACGGTGACCCGGATGCCGTAGCCGCGGGCTTTCTCGAGGATTTCCCAGAAGTTTCGTCGCACCATCGGCTCGCCGCCCGACATGAACAGGAGCGGTACGCCCGCCTCGGCCATGCGGTCGACCAGACCGAGCGCTTCTTCGTCGGTGAGCTGCTCCGGTTTCTGGTGCGCATCGGCTGCCATGTAGCAGTGAGTCGCACAGCAGATTGCAGCGGTTGGTGATGTTCCAGATGATCTCGCTCGGTCGACCCAGCTTGTAGGCCGTGAGCGCCTTGTTCTCGACATCGGCCAGCGGGCCATCGAAGAACAGTGAACGTACGTGCGCCATACGGCAACGCCTCCCACGAGTTTCGCGCCACACCTCGCATCAACGAGGCCGGCATCTCCAGGTACAGCATATTGTATGCAAGGCGGGGGCCGGTTAGGGCGCATGTAACATCTATGACATCTGGGGTTGCGGGGGGGGCACATCGCGCCGTTCGCGGTCTCGCAAGGGAATAGACTTGGTGCCGAGGATGTGAACTCAACAATCAATCCGCCTCGGCTCGATCGAAGGAGGACGTTGGTGCCACATACCTGGCACGATCGGCATCGCAGTAGTCTCACTGCGGGGCAGCGAATCGCCGACTCCACGGCACGCCTGCTCGGCTCGTGGCCGTTCATCTTGGCGCAGACCGGACTGATCATCGCGTGGATTACGCTCAACCTGATCGCGTGGATTCATCACTGGGATCCCTACCCGTTCATCCTGCTCAACCTCATGTTCTCGGTGCAAGCAGCCTATGCTGCGCCGATCATCATGATGAGCCAGAACCGTTCGGCCGAACGTGACCGCTTTCAAGCTCAGGCCGACTACGACACGAATGTGCGCTCCGAGGAAGGAATCCGCGAGCTCAAGGCGGCTTTGGAACGCCTGGAGCGTGAGAAACTCGATCCATTGCTCGCGCATCTCGGTTCGGACGCAGACGCACGGCCATAGGTGCAAAGGCGCTGACTTTCGAGACGCCGGACGCGGGCACGCTTGTGGCCGAGCGCAACCGCAACTACCAAATGTTGGGGCAAATCCCTGACCACGGTGCCGGACGTGACCTTGTCTTGCGGGGCGACTGACGCCTACGATTTCCACTAAGGGTGCACACCCGAGGGCGCAATCAGGCGCTCCGCGAATCCAGGAGGTGATCCAGCTGATGCGAAGTACGGATATCGCTGCGCTGGTCCTGACCGAAGCGGATTATGCGGAGGCTCGGACCGTCTGAAGACGGCGGTGCACCGGGTGACGGGAACCCGGGCGCTGAGCGCCACCGAACTTTCGGATGTGTGTCGCTGTCTCGCAGCGAAACTCGAGGGCCGTCCATCATGGGCGGCCCTCGTTTCTTCTACTCTCGCAGGGTTGTCCCCGGGGTGGGGCTAGCTGACCCGGTGTGGTTCCTCGGCGCGTAGCTCGATCGCATGGTTGTGCTCGTCGACGAACACACAGCGCGGTTCCCACAGCTGCGCCTCAAGATCGTCGAGTTGGACGAAGTTCGCGATGATTACAAGATCGCCGGGGTCGACCAGATGTGCGGCAGCGCCGTTGACGCACACGACGCCGGAGTCGCGCTCACCGCACAGTGCGTAAGTCGTCAGCCGGGCGCCGTTGGTGACATCCCAGATTTCGACGGATTCGTTCTCGAGGATGCCGGCAGCATCGAGCAAGTTCGCATCGATTGTGACGCTGCCTTCGTAGGCGACGTTCGCCTCGGTGATGGTGGCGCGGTGGATCTTGCCACCTAGCATGGTCCGTAGCATTTCATGCGCTCCGTTCCCGGGTACCCGCGCTTCTCGCGTCGAATCCCAGCCTCGTGTGCGGGGGTCTAGAGGATACCACGGTCGACTCCACTGACTCCAACGGAAGGACGCCTTCGCAGAGGCGGCTGTTGGCGGGGGCGCGCAAGCTCTACCAGCGTTTCAGCCCCACAAGACGGGCGCTGACCTGCCACAAACGCTCCTGAACCTCCTCGTCGTGCGAGGCGCGGCTGGAACGGTGCGGTGCGCCGTCTCTGAAGTAGATCCCGTTCGAATGCCCGAAGGTCTTGGACAGGCACAGCTCAGCCAGCTCTCTGCCGGCGTCGTCTGCGGCGCGTCCCTCGTAGTCCGGGTGGGCGGCGTGGAGCATCTTGGTGTCTGTTGCCCCCGGGTCCATACACACCGACGTCACCCCGGTTCCCTCGACCTTCCTCGCCAGTGCGTAGGCGAACATGACGTTGGCGAGTTTCGAATCTGCGTATGCCCCGAATGGCTCGAAATCGTTGTCGTGCATCAGGTCGCCAAAGACGATCGCCCCTTTTGCATGAGCTCCTGAGGCCACGGTGATGACGCGCGCGGGAGCGCCGGCTTTGAGCAGGGGAAGCAGCAGGTGTGTGAGCAGATAGGGGGACAGGTGGTTCACCTGGAATGTCAGTTCGTGCCCGTTTTCGGTGGTGAGCCGCTCCACGGGATAGATCCCGGCGTTGTTTACCAACACGTCGAGACGGCCGAACTGCTCGGTGATGTGAGCCGCCATACCCCGAACAGCTTCGAGCGAGCTGAAATCTGCGATGGCGCCCTCGTGGTGGTCGCCCTCCAGGTCGCCGAGAACGGCGTCTACCTTGCGATAGTCCCGTCCGTGAACGATCACGCGTGCGCCCTGCTTTGCGAGGTGTCGTGCGGCCTCTCGGCCGATACCGGATGTCGCTCCGGTGACCAGGACACGGGGTTGGCTCACACGTCTTCCTTTCGGCGGGCGATGGTAGGACGAACTCCCACTATGTACCCGAACACGGTCTCAGCGGCAACCCCACAGGTTGCCGCGTAGTATTAATCATACTATATTGAGACAGGTAGGTACGAATCATACTAGGCCTTCGGGAGGACATCATGCCCACGAGCGCTCGTGAGCTCTATGTACTCGGAAGGATCGCGCGTGAACCGGCACACGGTCACGAGATCATGCGCATTATTCGGTTGTCGCGCGCGAATCTGTGGTTGGAGATTTCGGAGAAGCACGTCTACTACGTGCTGCGCAAGCTCGAGCGTGAGGGTCTGGTTCGAGTCTCCGAGGAGCGCGAAGGCGCACGTCCGGCACGCAAGGTGTACTCGATCACATCGTCAGGGCGTGCAGCTCTCAAAGGGATGCTCATTGCCGAGGACATTGCGCGCACGGTCCCGTACTCGGCCTTCGACACGGTCGTTGTGATGCTGGCCAACACCGACGTGTTGTCGGATGACGAACGAACCGCCGTCTTGAAACAGAGGCTGCGCGTGCTGGGCGAACGACTTCGCGACCTACACCCCGAAGGCGAAGGCGAAGAGATGGAATCCCGCTTCGGCGGGCTGGCCCGTGTGCTTCACGATAAGAGCCGTTCCTCGATGATGGCCGAGATCACCTGGTTGAGCGGGCTGGTACGTGAGGTTGAGGAGCGAGGCTGGAGTTGGCTCGCAGGCCCGTCTCCCGCCAGCGCATCACGTTCAGATCCTGTGGTGAGGGCGCGTTCCAAGTGAGACTCGCGACCATATCCATGGTATGCTGCGTCGTTCGCGCATGGGGCGCGATCCGTGTTCTCGGCAGGTAGTCGAAGAGCCGGCCGGGTACACACTAGTAAAGACGGAGATTCACAGTGCTACAGAGCGACATTCGCAACATCGCCATCATCGCCCACGTCGACCACGGCAAGACAACGCTGGTCGACCGGCTTCTGCAGTCAACCCATGTCTTTCGCGAGAACCAGCAGGTCGAAGAGCGCGTGCTCGACTCAAACGACCAGGAGCGCGAACGCGGCATCACGATTCTCGCCAAGAACATCTCGATTCGCTGGCGCGACACCAAGATCAACGTCATCGACACTCCCGGGCACGCGGACTTCGGCGGCGAGGTCGAACGCGTACTGAAGATGGCGGACGGCTGTCTGCTGATCGTCGATGCGTTCGAAGGCCCAATGCCCCAGACTCGCTTCGTGCTCAAGAAGGCGATCGAACACGGGCTCAAGCCGATGGTCGTAATCAACAAGATCGACAGGGAAGGTGCTCGTCCGCACGAGGTCATAGACGCGGTGTTCGACCTGATGATCAGTCTGGGTGCGAACGACGGTCAGCTCGACTTCCCCATCATCTACACCAGTGCGGTGAACGGCTTCGCGCGCCTGGAACCCGAAGACGAGAACATGGACATGACGCCGCTGCTTGACGCCATCATCGACCACATCCCGGCACCCGACTGTGACCCCGAGGGTCCTGTCGCCATGCAGGTGTGCACGATCGACTACTCGGACTACGTCGGCCGGATCGGCATCGGCCGCATCTTCAGCGGGACGCTGCATTCGGGCGAGAAGATCCTCGTCATCAAGAACGACGGCAGTCGCTACAATGCTACCGTCAAAGAGCTCTATACCTTCGAGGGGATGGGGCGCCAGGTAGCCGATTCGGCGCATGCCGGCGATATCGTGGCGGTCGTGGGAATCGAAGACTCTGACATCGGCGACATGTTCACGTGCTTGCTCGATCCGGTGCAACTCGCGCCGATTCACGTCGAGGAACCGACGATGTCGGTGGTGTTCTCGGCATCCACGAGTCCGCTCGTGGGGCAGGAAGGCTCGATTGTCGGCGGTCGTCAACTCAAGGACCGGCTCATGCGCGAGGCCGAGTCGAACATATCGATGCGCATCGAGGAAACCAGGGACAAGACCGGCGTGGAGGTCTCCGGCCGAGGAGTGCTGCACCTCTCGGTGCTCATGGAGACGATGCGCCGTGAAGGCTACGAATTCCAGGTCGGCCGTCCGCAGGTCATCTTCAAGATCGAGGGCGGCAAGAAGTTCGAGCCGATCGAGCTTGCGATCGTCGATGTGCCCAGCGAATATGCCGGCAAGGTGATCGAGGCGTTCGGGGCGCGCGGCGGCGAGATGATCGACATGGTGCAGCGTGACGAGCGCGTGCACCTGGAGTTCAAGATTCCCACGCGCGGCGTCATGGGTCTGCGAACGCGCATTCTCAATGCTACGCGTGGCGAGGGGACCCTGTATCACCACTTCAGCGAATACGGTCCGTATCGTGGCGATATCGGCTCCCGGCAGAATGGCTCGCTGATCTCGATGTCGACGGAGAAGGCCGTAGCGTATGCGCTGGATGCGCTTCAGCAGCGTGGCACCATGTTCGTGAAGCCCATGGATCAGTGCTACGAGGGCATGGTCGTCGGAGAGCACGCGAAGGCCGGCGATCTGGTCGTCAACATCGCTAAGGCCAAGCAGCTCACCAACATGCGTGCGGCAGCTGCGGACAAGGGTATTGTCCTGGCGCCTCCGGTCGTGTTCACGCTCGAGGAAGCGCTCGAGTACATCGAGGATGACGAGCTGGTCGAGATCACACCGGCAAGCGTGCGGTTGCGCAAGCGCATCCTTGACTCCAATGCACGCAAGAAGGCCAGCCGCTCCTAGGCGTCTGCTCGTCCTGCACGTGCGGCTCTTCCTCCCGCCCCTTCAGTGGGTTTGTTCAGCTTCCTCCGAGGAGTGAAGTATCATATGCCAGAGGGGCGGGTCTCGGACGCGAGGTCCGAATCATCGGCGGGTACGAGGGGAGTGTCATGGACAGCAGCCTGGAGCACAAGAGACGCAAGACGTGCAAGAGCGGCGAGATCATCTTCCGACAAGGGGAAGCCGGGAAGGAGATGTACGTCGTGCACTCCGGGAAGGTCCGCATCTTCCGCAACCAGGATGGTCACGAGACTGATCTGGCGACGCTCGGTGCTGACGATTTCTTCGGCGAGATGGCGCTGTTCGACAACCGGGCCAGATCTGCCTCCGCCCAGGCCGTCGGAGAGACCGAGCTGCGCGTGGTGACGAAGGAAGCATACGACGCGATGCAGTGCGATCCGATAATCCGAAGACTGCTGACGACAGTCACGGGGCGCTTGCGTTCGATGGACGATGCGTTCGAGCGCCTCAACGTCGAGTCGGGCTCGCGCCGCGAGTACATGAGCGCCCGCCTGACGCACAGCAACTGGCTGACATAGGAAGCACGCAGACCCGCCGAATCTTCTGCTGTCCCGTGCGCTAGATGTGAACTAGTCCATGGTACTTGCCCCTGTTACAAGTAGATGCTTGTACGAGGAGAAGAAGGCCATGGAAGACATCACAAAGGCCCAGCGTAAGACACAAGCCGAGTGGTTCGTGGATGGTATCGCCGAGCTCGTTGGTGGTGCGATGCTCGCCGCATTCGGTGTGCTGCTCTACGCGAGTACGCTGAGTGCCGAGGAGACGTTCTCGGCCCTTGCGATGATGGCCATGATCGTCGGTTTCCCGCTGTCCGCAAAAGCGGTCAGGACCGTCAAGAGCCGAGTTGCGCACGAGCGGACAGGCTACGTGAAGTATCCGGAGCGCTCTGGTCGGAGACGGGGCGTGGCCGTGATCCTCGCCGTGGTACTCGGGGCCGGCATCGTGGCTTACGCAGTCACCACCGGCAACATCACCTTCGAAGGCCTGCCGGGTACGATCATGCTCGCTGCCCTGGGCGTGAGCGTGACGGTCGCTTTCGCCCTGCGCGCCTACCGGTTGGAGCTGCCGCGCTTCTACATCACGGCGGGTGTGGTCGCGATCACCTCGACGGTGGCGCTGTTTGCGGGATTGGGCTTCATCGCCGGTATGGGTGCGATGTGGACCGCACTGGGGGTCGTGTCATTGCTGACAGGCGCCACCGTGTTTGCCGAGTACATGACGGCGCACCCCGAAGCCGAGGTGGACCCGTCTAGTTGCTGACGATCGTGACTCTCGGCCCTAGGCGAGCGCGGCGATCGCAGCTTGCGCAACCCACAGCACTGTCATGCCGACAACGAGCGTTGCGAGCATGTTCTTGAAACGCAGGGCCACGACGAGGGCTGCCAACGCGGCAATCGTGCGCGCTGGGGCGAGCTCATAGACTCCGCCGTGCGTGGCGTAGAGCGACCCGGGCACGACGAGCGCCGTGAGTGCGGCGGCCGGGACGTGCTTGAGCAACCGCTCGAGCCAGGCCGGGAGTGCGATCCGTCCGTGCGTCCACATCGGGAGGCTGCGCAGTAGCAGCGTGCCGATTGCGAGCACCACGATCACCACCCAGAAGGCGACGGTCGGGCTCATCCGGCCATCCCCTCCTCCGGCAGGTTGTCGTGATGCCGGAAGGCGCCCCACGCCATGCCGAGCACGATTGCAGCCAGAAGGCCCATCTGCATCGGCAGGACGGGCACGAGCAGCGCGGCGGCGATTGCCGTGACGACGGCCGTCTCCACGTCCGTGTGCGACTTGAGTGCGGGGGCGAGCATCGCGAGGAACACGAGCGGCACGGCGAAGTCGAGCGACCACGACGCGGGCACGAACGAACCGGCCAACGCGCCGACGATGTTGGAGACCTGCCAGACGCAGGCGAGGATCAGCCACGAGCCGACGTAGTACGGCACGATGTCGACTTCCTTGTAGCGCCCCTGTGTCATGACGGATGCGTAGGCCTGGTCGACCAGCGGATGGCCGAGAAACGCCAACCCGAGCCGGCTCTTCGTCTTGGGCACGAGCACCGGTGCCAGCGAGGCGCTGTAGATGAACATGCGCGCGTTGATCACCAGGGCGGTGCCGATGACGACGAAGAGGGGCGCGCCGTCTTTGAACAGTGCGGTGGCCGCCAGTTGCGAGGCGCCGGCGTTCACCAGAAGCGACATGCCGATGGCTTCGCGTAAGCCCAGCCCGGCGTCGATGACTGCCGCACCGGTCACGAGCCCGAACGGGATGATGCCAAGGATGATGGGGGACACGTCCTTCGCGCCTTCAAGCATGGAGCGTGTCGTGCGTGACATGGCGCGGCCCCCTTCCCCAGGTCCGTGGAGACGCGCCGAGGAGGGGTTCCTCGGCGGGAAAGTCAGATGGTATCACGCGGAGACACGCTATACTTGGGGCTACACGAACGCGACACCGGAGGGGGGATGAGCGATGCATGCCATAGCAGCAGGGGCGCTTGACGCGTCCAAGTGCTCGTACGCTCCCGAACCGGTGCACCGCGCGTAAGTCTGAGTGTCGTTGCGGGCACCTCGATGAAAGGAACCCGCGTTGAACGACTCTGAATCCGGACGCGATTCGATCGCGTCACTTGACTCCCTTGGCTACTCCGACCGCTGGCGCGCGCTGTTCGAGCAGCGTGCGAGCGGCGACCAGATCCCCGGCCGCGTGATCCGTGCCGACCGCGGTAGCGTGTTGGTTGCCACGGGCGACACCGTCGTGCGCGCCGAGGCCTCGCCCCACTTGCGTCGCGAATCCGCCAGCGCCGAAGACATGCCCGCGACCGGCGACTGGGTGGTGCTCGATCCCGCGCCTACCCACGAGGTGGCCCTTGTCGAGGCGGTGCTAGCCCGGTCCTCGGCATTTGCACGCGGAGACTCCGGCGCGACGTCGTCGGTCCAGGTGCTCGCCGCCAATGTCGACACCGTCTTCGTCGTCCATCCTATCGCCGAGGAGCCCAATCTGCGCCGCATCGAACGCGAGCTTGCGCTGGCGTGGGACAGTGGTGCGGTGCCGGTCGTGGTCCTCACGAAAGCAGACCTCTCGAGCGACGCCGAAGCAGCGCGCGAGGCTGTCGAAGGTGTTGCGCTCGGTGTGGACGTGCTCGTGACGAGCGCCCACACAGGGATGGGCATCGACCCGCTGGCCGCTTACGCGCGCGAAGGACGCACGGTCGCGCTCATCGGCCCTTCGGGCGTGGGCAAGTCGACGCTGGTCAACGCGCTCGTGGGTGCGGACGTGCAAGACACGCGAGAGGTTCGCGTGAGCGACAACAAAGGACGCCACACCACCGTGGCGCGTGAGATCATCTCGCTGCCCGGGGGAGGTGCGTTGCTCGACACGCCCGGGATGCGCGCGCTTGTGCTCACCGACGCCGTGGATGGCATCTCGGCGGCCTTTCCCGACATCACGACGCTTGCCGAAGCGTGCCGCTTCCGCGACTGCACTCACTCGGGCGAGCCGGGTTGTGAGGTCCAGGCAGCGATCGATCGCGACGACCTCGCCGCCGAGCGGCTCGAGAGCTGGCACAAGCTGCAGCGTGAAGCCGAGGTGGCAGCGATGAAGACCGATGCGCGCCTGCGTTCCGAGGAAGTGCGCAAGTGGAAGATCACGTACAACAGCGCGATGGATTTCAAGAAGCGCACGGGGGGCGGTAGCCGCTGAGGCGAGTCGCGAAGGCGGACCCGAGAAGAACGAATCTCGAGGCGACGCACGACAAGGGAACGAGGTTTCTCGGCATATGGAGGGCACAGGCATGGGGCACGCGACACCACAGTCGGCGGTCAGGGCGACGGGCTTGACCAAGACATACGGCACCGGACACGCCGCGGTGACCGCACTTGACGGCGTCGATTTCGAGATCCCGAGTGGAGAGTTCGTAGTCTTGCTGGGACCGAGTGGTTCGGGCAAGACGACGCTGCTCAACCTCGTGGGAGCACTCGAGCCGCCGACGGCCGGATCGCTCGAGGTGTTCGGCACGCGCCTTGACGACCTCGATGAGAAGCAGCGTACGGCATATCGCCTCGACACCGCCGGCTTCGTGTTCCAGTTCTACAACCTGGTGCCGACGCTCACGGCTCGCGAGAATGTCGCCCTCATGGCGGAGCTCACCGGCGAAGACCCGGAGGGTCGGACTCTCGATGTACTCGAGCGCGTTGGGCTGGCCGATCGCATGGACCACTTCCCCGCGCAGCTGTCGGGCGGGGAGCAACAGCGTGTGGCGATCGCGCGCGGCATCGTGAAGAACCCGAAGCTGCTTCTGTGCGATGAGCCGAGCGGCGCGCTTGACGTGGAGACGGGCAAGCAGGTGCTCGGCGTGTTGCGCAAGCTGGCCAACGGCGACGATCAGACCGTGCTCGTGGTCACGCACAACGCGGTCATCGCCAAGATGGCCGACCGTGTGATCCGGCTGCGCGACGGTCGGATCATCGATGTCGAGACCGACGGCGTGCAGATCGATGCCGAGGAGCTGGACTGGTGAGCTTGCTAGCAACCAAGCAGCGGCGCGACCTGTGGGCTCGCAAGTGGCAGTACGGCGCGGCCGCGATGACCATCTTCATGGGAGTGATGGTGTTCGCACTCTCGTACGATGCGTACATCAACCTCGATATCTCGTATCACGGTACCTACGATCGTCTCGCCTTCGCAGACATGACCGTCACGGGTGCCGATGATGGATTTGCCGAGCAAGTCGCCCGCGTTCCCGGTGTCGATCTGGTCGCCGAGCGGACGCAAGCCGATGTGCCCATCCGGGTGGACGGCAAGAGCATCTTCATCGGCCGACTCGTAGGTATGCCCGTCAACGAGGAACCGCAGATCAACAAGCTCGATATGGTTGATGGCGAGTATCTCTCGGCGTCTGTGGATGATCAGGTTGTGGTCGAGATCCATATGGCCGAGTACTGGGGGATCACCCCCGGTGACACGGTGGAGTACTTCGACGGCGTCGAGTGGCGCAAGGTCGATGTCGGCGGCACTGGTATCTCGCCGGAATACATCTGGCCCGCGCGGAGCGCCCAAGACGCCATCACGACTGCCGATAGCTTCGGAGTATTGTTCGTCGGCGAATCTGTCACCGAGGACATGCCTGCGGAGATGGTGAAAGAGCAGACGCTCGTTTTGTACCAGGCAGATGCGGACACCGACGGCACCGACGATCGCGTCGAGGCGTTGGCGCGCAGTGCCGGAGCTGCTTCCGCAGTGACACAGATCGAGCAGCCATCGAACAAGGCGCTGTCGTTGGATCTTCTCGGCTTCGAACAGATGGCCTACGCATTTCCGGTGATGTTTCTTCTCGCTGCAGGCATGGCGACCTATACGCTGCTTACGAGGCTCGTGTTCCGCGAGCGTGAGATCATAGGCACCCTGCGTGCCAACGGAATGAGCCGGGCGAAAGTGGTGCGCCACTACCTGGGCTATGGCTTGTGGATAGGTCTTGGGGCCGCCGTCTTAGGATTGGCGGCAGGGATTCCTCTGGGTTGGTACACGACCTACATGTACACCGAGGAGCTGGGCATCCCGGACACGATTCGGGAGCTTCGTTGGATCACGCCTGTCGTGGGTCTGGGTTTTGGCCTGTTCACCGGATTGGTGTCGGCATGGGTCCCGGCACGTCAGGCTGCATCGCTCGATCCTGCCGAGGCCATGCGCGGCGATATCCCGGCAGGCGGTGGTCGACGCAGTCTCATCGAGCGGATTCTGCCGTTCTCGAGCCACTGGCAGACACGCTGGCTCATGGTGTTTCGCGGAATCGGCCGCAACAAACGCCGCAGTCTCTCGACAGTTCTGGGAGTCGTGCTCGCGTTGGTACTGATTCTCGCTTCGTGGGGCCTGATGGACACCATGATGATCTTGCTCACCCGCCAGTTCACTGAGATCCAGCTCAATGACGCGAGTGTGATATCGAGCGTCGAAGTCGATGACGATCTGGTCGGAGAAGTGGCCGATGTCGATGGTGTGATGACCGCAGAGCGTGTCTACGCCGCCGCCGTTGGCGCAAAGGGCCCCGACGGCCTATATGAAACGCAGCTACTCGGGTTCGATGCAGACACGGTGATGCACGATTTCGGGGACGTGCAGTTGCCGGTCGACGACGGGGCGATCCTCGGCACGTCATTGCGCGATCAGCTGGGAGTTGAGGAGGGAGACCGCATCGATCTGTCCTTCACGGGGCTGGATACCGATGCGCAGGTAACGGTGGCCGGATTCGTTGAAGAGCCGCTCGGCACGTTCGTCTACATGCGTGACACGGCCCTTGAGGACCTGCTCGCTGATGCTGACTCCGCAGTGAGTGAGCAGCGGCTGCGACAGCCCGACAGCGCGATTGTGATGGCGCGCTATGCGGATGGCGTAGACCGGGCAAAGGTCACGGCAGCCATCGAGAATCTCGACGACGTCACAGCCACAAGTGACGCACGCATCTTGTGGGAGACCGTCGATCAGTACATGGGCCTGTTCTACGTCTTCATAGGGTTGATGCTGCTCTTTGGCGGCGCGATGGCCTTTGCGCTGATCTTCAACACGATGTCGGTGAATCTCGCCGAGCGGGCGACCGAACTCGCGACCATGCGTGCCAATGGCCTGTCGAGAGGCAAGGCGGCGGCACTCGTCGTGGGCGAAAACATGCTGCTGACGATCATCGGCATACCACCGGGGCTGCTTGCGGGATACTGGGCGGCGGATGCGCTGATGAAGACGTACTCCTCGGACATGTTCGTCTTTCCGCTCGAGATCAGGCCGAGCACCTATGTGTTGTCCGCGTTGGCTATGATCGTGGTGACACTGATCTCGCTGTGGCCGGGAATTCGGGCTGCCGAGAAGGCCGATATCGGGACGATTGTGAGGCAGAGAGGCGTCTAGCTATGGCCGAGATGCGGATTACCGTCAACGAGAACGGCCCCTACCTGGTCGAGGGCGGCGTGCCGTTGGTGCGTCTTGAGATCGTCACGAACGACGCCGGCGAGTCTGTTGGTTGGCGCGAGCTCGAGCGCATCGATGCGGGTGAGACGTACATGCTGTGCCGATGCGGTCACTCGGCCAACAAACCGTTCTGCGACTTCTCGCACATGGCCGAGGAGTTTGTGGGCACCGAGACTGCGGATCACCAGCCCTACTTCGAGGTCTCGTCGCGAATCGAGGGTCCGGGACTGAAGCTTCACGATGCGGAGCGGCTGTGCGCAGAGGCACGCTTCTGCGATCGCGCGGGGGGTCTGTGGAACCTCATCCATCGCTGCGATGATGCGGAAGCGCGGGCTCTGGCGGAGGAGGAAGCCGCACTGTGTCCGTCGGGTCGCTACGTGATCTGCGATTCCGAGACCGACGCTCCCTTGGAGCCCGAGCTCGAGCCATCGATCGCGCTACTCGAAGATCCGAGCCTCGGGGTGAGTGGCCCGGCGTTCGTGCGTGGGGGCATCCCGATCGTGGGAGCCGACGGCGAGACGTATGAGGTCCGCAATCGCGTCACGCTGTGCAGATGTGGGCACTCGGCAAACAAGCCGTTTTGCGATGGCTCGCACATCGGTGCCGGATTCGTCGACGAGAGTGCGAAAGGCTAGCGCTCGCTGCGGACGTTCCGGCTCAGACCGTACGCGCCCATCGTGAAGATCGTCCCGAACAGGCCGATTGCCAGCAAAGGCGCGGCTGCCTTGAGTGAGGTCGCCGCCACGGCGATCACATCGCCCGCGTTCCACAGCGGAAGGATCATGGCGGTCGCGATCGTGAACACGCCGATCCACAGAGCCAAGAAGCCTGCACCTACGAACAGTGTTGCCGTCCCGACGCGGTCTCTCACCGACCGGGGCGGCGCGGTAGTCTCGAACACGGGTCCCCCCCAGTCCAGTGCGCCACAGATATGCTTCGCCAATGAGCGCTTTGCTCCTGCCTCACACGTTGGCGAGCAGTGGCTTTGGGTATGCTGTCCGAGAGTCCGACGCGGGAGTTGAACCGAGGCGGTGAACAGGTGACGGAAGCGCAGAAGAGCACTCGCGCGGCGAGCGGTGTCAGGCTCGTGGTGTTCGGCACCCTGTTTGCCGTGTTCTCGGTGATGATGGGGTCGCCGTTTCTGCTGTTCGCGAGCGCCATCATCGTGCTGGTCGGCTTCTCTCGGATTCCGCGGCGAAGGCGCTCCTGAGCAGGCCGCGCTTCCTGGTTCGCTCGGCGAAAGCGGACGGTGCATACTTGAGCCGACCCGTCCGCACGAGGAGGCGTTGTGCTCTCGAGTGCCGATATCGGACCCAAGGCGGCATCTCTTCGGTCTTTGGAGGAGGCGGGCCTCCCCGTTCCCCCCGCGTTCTTCCTCGGCACTGATGCATACCTTGCGCATGCCGAACGCGCGGGCTTGCCGGAGATGCTCTCCAGCGCGGGAAGCACCCCTCTGGACTGGGTGACCGTTCGCGAGGCGCTCCATTCGCAGCAGCTCGACCCTGACGTCGCAGCTGCTTTGGCGTCCTTTCACGCCGAGTTGGGCGGAGGACCTGTGGCGGTGCGTTCCTCGGCCAATGCCGAGGACCTGCCGGATGCGAGCTTCGCGGGACAGCACGGCACGTACTTCGTATCGTCAACCGACGAACTGTGCAAGCGCGTGGTCGACTGCTGGGCCTCCCTGTTCTCGGAGCACGCGGTTGCGTATCGGGAACGCAATCGGATTCCCCACGCCAGCGTGATGATGGCGGTCATCGTCCAGCGACTCGTGGACGCGGTCGCCGCCGGCGTGGCGTTCACTGCCGGTCCGATGGACGGTTCAAATGACGTCTGCGTCGAAGCGTGTCTCGGTATCGGTGAATCGCTGGTATCGGGAAAGGTGTCGCCGGATCGGTGGAGGATAGCGCGCGAAGGCTTCGTCGTGACCGAGTGCGTCGCGGGTGACAAGCCGGTGCGCATTGTTGTGGACGATGCGGGGCAGGTGGCAGAGGAACCGGTTGCGCCGCCAGACGCCACCACCAGCGCGATTTCCGACGAGATCGCGCGAGAAGTCGCCTGGCTCGCACTCCAGGCCGAAGTGCTGTTCGGCCTGCCCGTGGACTGCGAGTGGGCCTTCGATGGCCAGGACGTGTGGTTGCTGCAGGCCCGGCCGATCACGACGCTTCCCGGTTCTGCCAACAAGCCGCACGCGGTCGTCGTCGGGCCTCTGGTCCCCGAGCGCGACGCAGGGCCCGACGCAGGGCAGGATGCAGCCGACGCCACGATCTGGAGCAACGTCAACACCGGTGAGATTCTGCCCGATGTCATCTCGCCGCTGACCTGGTCTCTCATCTACGACCACGCCCAGATGATATTCGGTGGCATGTTCGATGCGCTCGGCATCAGGATCGATGCGCAGAAGGGCGTCGGACTGGTGGGTGGTCGCGTCTATTTCAACCTCTCGCTGCTGAGGTCCTCGTTCGCTGTCCTTCCGGGCATCAACCTCGACTCCGTGTTGGGCGGCCTGCATGAGCAGGTCGAGATACCGCCTCTCGCGCCGGCTTCTCGTGCCGACAAGCGCAAGGCGACGCTGCGGGTCGCTGTCGCTCTGCCTTCGTACGTGTGGCGGCACACAGCTCGAAAGGCGCGTCGCTTCGTCGAGATGCTGCGTCGCGACACCAACGAGTTGCTGGCGACTGTGGACGCCCATACGAGCGCCGAGGAGGCCCATCGTGTTCTCGGCGTGCTCATCGGCAGATTCGCGCGATTCAGCGACGCGTTGGCCTTCATGGCGGTTGCGATGATCGGCTTTGCCACGCTCCATGATCTGACCCACAAGTGGTTCCCGAACGAGTCGCCGACCTTGCCGAACCGGCTTGTCGCAGGGCGGGGCGATGTTGCCTCGGCGCAGGCGGGACACGCGCTGTGGAGACTCGCGATGGAGGCGCGCGAGACTGGCGTCGAGGCGATCGTACTCGGAGACGGCGACTGGAACGCTGTGCGTTTGCGGATCGAGGCCCCCGCGATTGGTGAGAGCGGCACACGGTTCCTCAAGGTGTGGGACGGTTTCATGGCCGATTACGGGCACCATCGGCGTGGAGAACTCGAGATGGCGAACCCCACGTGGGCCGAGCGGCCCGACTATGTGCTCCGACTCGTGCGACGCTACCTTGGACGCGACGTCGCCGAGGATCCCATGGCGGCCCACGCCGAGAATGCGAGACGCGCCGATGAGGCGGCGGCGTTGTGCCTTGCCGAGCTGCGCAATCCGCTCAAGCGCGCGACGTTTCGCCGCGTGCTTGCGTGGGGACGTGCCAGCGCCGCTTCACGTGAGAACGTGAAGAACGAGGCGGTGCGGTGGTTCGCGGCTATTCGGAAGGTCCTGCTCGTGCTCGGCGAGCGGTTTGTGGAGCACGGGCTTCTCGATCGTGCCGAGGACATCTTCTTCCTCACTCACGCCGAGATCGGAGCGTGGGGCGAGGACCCGAGCACGGCACTCCCATGGCGGAGTCGCATCGGTTCACGCAGGGCCGAGCACGAGCGGTTCGAACGGCTGCAGCCACCACCCACTGTCGTCGGCACATGGGATGGGGAGGACAACGACGTGTCCAAGTTCTCGGCGAAGCGGACACTCACCGGCATGAGCGTGAGCGCGGGAGTGGTGCGCGGGCCGGCACGTGTCTTCGATTCGGTCCAGGCGGATCAGGAGGTGCTGCCGGGCGAGATCTTGGTCGCGCCGTTCACCGACCCGGGCTGGACGCCATACTTCGTGCCTGCCGCCGGAATCGTGATGGACATGGGCGGCATGCTGTCTCACGGCAGCATCATCGCGCGTGAATATGGCATCCCCGCAGTGGTCAACGTCGGTCCGGCGACGCGGGTCATCACGACCGGTCAGCTGCTCGAGGTCGACGGCGACAACGGCGAGGTGAGGATTCTCAGCTAGTCGGGGGTTCCGGACGTGTCAGTGATGGTAGCCGAGGCATGTGGCTGCCGAGCACGTACGCGATACAACATGAGCCCGATGCACACTACGATGATGGTCGCGTAGAGCGCCGAGTAGAGCCATCCGGGAGCGCCAAAACTCGCTGGAATCACGCGCAACGGACGGACGGCCCAGCGCGTTGCCGTGAACAGTGCGACGAAGGTGAGGAACGCGACGCCATCGGGGACGCGTCGTTGCATGAGCACGAGCGCGACGATGGTGGCGACCAGCGCGCCAGCGAGCTCGAGCAACTGGGTCGGGTAGACCGGCAGAGGAGCGCCGAACAGGTCGACCTGGCCCTGGGCGATCTGCCACAGGTGCGCGTTGCTCATCGGCGGGAACGTGACAGCCCACGATGCGTCGCACGCTTCGCCGAAACAGCACCCGTTAAGGAAGCATCCCGTGCGTGCGAGCACGATTCCTGCACCCAGCGCAGGAGCGGCAGCGTCAGCTACCCGCCACAGGTCGAGGCTCAGCGCCCGAGCTGCCACGACGCCGACGACGGCCGCCAGGGTCAGGCCGCCGTAGAGCGCGTAGTTGGTGAAGGAGAGTTGCCACAGCAACGCGGGGTTCTCGGCGTAGAGCGACGCGTTGGTGGCGGCGTGGAGCAAGCGTGCACCGACGGGGATGGCAGCGGCTGTGAGCAGCGCGAACACCGCGACACGTCGAGCGGGCAACCCACGGCGATGCGCCACCCAGACGAGCAGCGCGATCGCCGAGAATGCCGCAAGCACCAGAAACACGCGGTACGAGCCGGCCACGACATGAACGCCGAGCAGATCCGTCTCGAACAGAATAGGCTTCATGTGATCGCTACTTGGCCATGCTCCAGGTGCCGCTGATCTTGAGATACTCGGCCGTGCTCGAGAAGTCGCCACTCATCGACAGCGGCCCTGGTGTTTGGGGATCGGCGCCCTCGCCGCGGACCACGGTCCCTCGGAAGGTCGACTTGCTGCCCTCTTCCGTCCCGCTGATCGTGATCGCGCCGCTCTCGCGGTCGTACGATACGCTCATGCTGCCGGCGTCTCCCGATGCCGTGCCCGTCCCGGAGTCGCTGAGGTTGAACGTGAGCTTCAAAGGTCGCGACTGCCCCTTCAACTCATCGAGTTGACTCAGGTCGCATCCCTCGGGCACTTCACCGAGCACCTCGTACTCACTAATGATGTACGAGCCACTCCACGTGCCGTTGAGTTCCGTGGGCTCGGGCGGACCTTCAAGTGCGGACGCGATGAGGTCCTTGACCTGGTCGTCGATCCAGTTGCCGAACGCGTTGTTGAACCACTCTTTCCAGTTCTCGCCCAGGCCGGTCTTGGCCGCGCCCATCAACTTCTCGAGTCCCTTGCCGCCGCTCTTCTTGAACATCTCCTGCAGCGACTTGGCTATCTCCTCTTTGACGTGGACCATCTCGGCGGCCGTACCCTTGGCGATCGCGTCCTTGATCTTCTGGATCCACCCGGCACGCAGATCTTTCATCGCGCCGAGAACGACCTCTTGGGTCTTGATGAGCTTGGCGTTGGTGATGAGCTTCAGCGCTTCGGTGGGTTTGAGGAAGCCCTTGGCGATTCCCTGTTCGAGGATCTTGGCGGACTCGGCTTTGAGGCTCTTCATGACGCCCTTCTCGCCGACTTCGCCGAGATACACCTTGAGCGCTTGCGCGGCGTTCTTGAAGTTGGTGCCGGCACCTTTGAGCAGCCCCGGGATCTGTGAGCCCTTCATGACCACCTTCGAGCCACCGACAAGGCTCAGGCCGATCTGGACGAATCCGAACGCCACCTCGGCATCGCTCGATTTCTTGTCGAGGACCACGTAGATGCCCTTGCCCAGGTCGGTGAAGAGGCCGACCGTGACCTTGGCGCCGTTGCCGAGCACCCAGCTTGCGCCGTGGCCGACCATGTTGTCGCCGAAGATCTTGCCCGCGCCGTCGCCCAGGTACTTGGCGCCGTCCTCCATGTTCTCGAGGTACTCGTTCGCTTGCTGGAACGTGTCGGAGCCCGATGTGCTGTTGTAGTAGTTGTCGAAGACGTGCTCGACGTTATCAGTCATGTTGTCCTGGATATCGGACAGCGGTGCACCGTAGAAGATCTTGTTCGACACGCCGAGGGGAATGGCGGCGAGGTTCTTCACCAGCGCACCGGCTCCGTCGACGCCGACACCCACTACGGTCTTCGCCTTGCCGAAACCGTCCCGAATGCCTCCCCAGGTCCAGGCGAGACCGTCGCCGACCTTCTTGAGGCCACTGCCGAGCGCAGAACCGGCCTTCTTGAATGCGCTGCCCGGTGAGTAGTCTTGCTGCGGCGCGTATGCACCGTATGCAGGCTCCGGTCCGAGTGCGAACGGCGAGACTCCCGTCGCACCTTCGTCACTGACTTCGACAGCGCCGCTCGTGTCGATCGACTCGAGCGACTCGTAGAGCCAGTCGTTCCAGTCGCGGTACATGCCGACCTGCTCGGCCATCAGCGCGATGTCGGCATCGGTCACGTTCTCGTTGGTCTCGGCCTCGGCGATCAGCGTTTCCAGCTCGGTGATCTCGGTCGCCATGAAGCCGACTGCTTCGAGCCCGAAGTAGTAGTCGGCAGTGGCGAGCTGACGGAAGCCGTAGTCGATATTCACCATGTGGTCGGCTATGGCCGAGGACTGCTCCACGAGCGCATCAGCCGATGCCATCTCGCCATTGAATCGCTCGCCGGCCGCGTCGATGTCGGCGTTTCCGAGCGAAGACATCGCTTCGAGTGCGATGGCCGAGTGAGCCATGACGTCCTCGAGGTCCTTCATTGCGAGACCACCGAGGTCGACCGCCGTGCCTACCTTGGTGTAGCGGATCATGGAGGCGCTCAGCGCGTCCATGCCCTCGGTCGCCTCGATCGATTCATACGTCGCGGTGGTCGAGATGATCTTGGTGATGTTGGTGCCGAGCTCGGCTAGCGAGGTCTTCGCGAAGTCCTGGGTCGACTTGTCGGCAGTGATGCAGTCGTTGAGGTAGGTAGCGTAGTATCCGCGCAGTTCGGCCACTCCGGGCTCGAACTCACCTACAGCCACAGCGAGCGCGTCGGCCTCGGCGACTATCTCGTCGACGACCGCTTGTCGCTGCGTCTCGTACTCGGCAACGCCGGGAATCTGCAGCGGTTGCATGCCCGAGTAGAACGGGTTCGAGGCGAGGATCGTTTCGATGGTATCGCCGTCGACCGCGAAGGCTGCCTGCGCCTCGGTAAGGTCAGCGCCGTCGGATTCCAGCGAGAACGGAGAGTTGTTGCCTCCACCGACCAAGCCGCATCCCGATAGGAACGAGCTCGATACGAGTGACACCACCAACAGAAGCGAAATGAGAGTGCGGGATTGAATCGAACGAGTTTGCATTGCATGTCCTCCCGTTTGCCCCTGCGAATTTGCACGCCCCTTTGGAGGATTCTACTTCAACCGGCTCAAGTCCTCGTTCGTCGTGCATGCGAGCTGTACCATGGGACTCGATGTCGACACACAAGGGGGAGCACGTGAAAGGCCGCATCCTGATCGTCGACGACGAAGACGCCATTCGCGACGTCGTTCGGATGAATCTCGAGGCTGAGGGCTACGAAGTCGACAGTGCCGAGGATGGGGAGGCCGCGATCGAACTGTTCGATCCAGCTATCCATACGATGGCCATTCTCGACATCATGCTGCCGGGCATCGACGGCTACGAGGTCGCGCGGCACATCCGCTCCGCCTCAGACGTGCCGATCATGATGCTGTCGGCCAAGGACACCGATGTCGACAAGGCGGTCGGTCTGGGCATCGGCGCGGATGACTACCTGACCAAGCCGTTCAGCCCGCTCGAGCTCGTGGCGCGGGTCAAAGCGCACCTGCGAAGGCTGTCGGCACAGCGCAAGGCCACTGACGATGCGGCCAACGCACCCGATGAAGCCGAGGTCATCGTCGCGGGGCCGGTGCGCATCGACACCGAGGAGTACACGGTCACGGTCTGCGGCGAACAGGTCGAGCTCACTGCCAAGGAGTTCGAGATTCTGCGTCTTCTGGCCCAGCACCCGGGACGCGTCTACACCAAGGCGCAGATCTACAAGCTCGTGTGGGATGAGGAGTTCGGCGGGGATTTCTCGACCGTACAGGTTCACGTGCGCCGCCTGCGCACGAAGATCGAAGAAGACCCCTCGGACCCGAAGATCATCGGCACCGTGTGGGGTATCGGCTACCGCTTCGAACGAGAGGTTGCCGAGAGATGAGTGCCGTCGTCATCTTCCTTGCTCTCGCGGGTTTGCTGGCCATCGCACTCGGCGCCGCGATTCTGCGGCTTCTCGCCGTTGACGGGCGCGTGCGCAGACTACGTGCCGGTATCGAGCAGATCCGCTCCGGCAATCTTGCGCATCGAGTGGTGCTCCGTGGCAACGATGAGCTCGCCCATCTGGCCGACGATGTCAACGCGCTGGCCGAGCGGCTCCAGGGCGAGCGCGAGGACGAGCGTCGCCGTGACCTGGCCCACAAGCAGCTCATCTCGAACATCTCGCACGATCTGCGCACGCCCATCACATCGATAGCCGGGTACGTCGACGCGCTCGAACGTGGACTCGGCGACGACCCGAAGCGCCACATCGCGGTTCTGTCGGCAAAGACGGCCGAGCTAACGGCGCTCACCGAGGACCTGTTCTTCATGTCCAAGCTCGATTCGGGCGACCTTGAACTCCAGGCCGAGCAGTTCGACATGGGGGAGCTCGTCAGGCAGACGTTACTCGGCTTCGAACAGGAGCTTGTCGCGCGCGAGGTACAGGTCGAAACGAAGATACCGGAGGTCGAGTGCCTCGTGGTCGCCGACGAGACTGCGGTCAGGCGGGTGCTGACGAATCTCATCGGCAATAGCCTCAAACATGCCAAGGGGATGACGAACTTCCACGTGGCCGTGAGCCGCGAGGCGGACCGCTGCGTGGTCGAGATCCGCGACGACGGAGCCGGGTTCACGAAGCGCGTCGGTGAGCTGGTCGAGCGGGGAGCCAAGGCGGGACCGGGCGGCGGATCGGGACTCGGGCTGTCCATCGCGCACGACCTTGCCGAGCGCATGGGCGCTGTGGTGCGCGTCGACAGCGAGCCGGGACAGGGAACGCGGGTCCGTATCGAGTTTGGCGAGAGGACCGAGTCATGATGCGCCGTCGGCCGCTCGAATCGATGTATGGGAATCGTATGAATTGCGCAATCGCGCTTTCAGCTACGCACGGGAGGATGTACCTAGGACATCTTCACGGGCGATCACGGGGTGATCGACGTGGCTGAAAGGAGAAGGGAAATGGATTACCTAGGAATGCTCAAAGAGTCGTGGGCAGTCACATGGCACAACAAGAAGCTGTGGATCCTCGGCTTTCTGGGGGGTTCGACGGCTGGTGTCATGAGTGGCTCGACAGGCAACAACAACGCAAGCAGTAGTCGGGATGTCCCGTACAGCGGGAATATCGAGCACGAGGTTCAGCAGGCCATGAACTGGATGCATCAGTACCACGTGCTTCCCTCCAGTGTCGACACGATTCCCGAACTCGTCGCGATGGCGCTCCTCATCGTCGCCGTCCTGCTGGCCATCGGGCTGATCTTCTGGTTCTTTGGCGTCGCGGCTCGTGGCGGGCTCGTGCATCTGTCGCGTGAGGCGCTCGAAGGTCGCGACGTGCGACTCAGAGATGGTTGGCGCGTCGGGTTCCGGTACTGGGGTCGCGTGTTCGCTGTCCGGTTCGTGTTGGCACTCCCGGTCATCGCTTTGGGGGGCGTCGCCAGTGGGCTGAGTGCGGTCGCGGTGTTGCCGGTACTGACTACCGGAGGCGATCCCACGACGATACCGTTGCTTGGACTGCTCGCTGTGGCCGGGATCCTGTTCATCGCGGCAGCGATTGCGGGAGTTGCGATCCACATGCTTTCCGAGGTGGCCGTGCGCTACGCGGTGCTCGATGACGCACGTATCACCGAGTCAATCTCGGCCGCGTGGAGCGGCCTGTGGGGTCGCCGAGGAGTGTTCACGACGTGGCTGATGACGCTGCTCGTGTCGTGGGGTGTGGGTATCGTGGCCCTTCTCGGCCTGGTGCCGTTCGCTCTGATGCTGGTGGGAGCCATCATCGCGCAGTCGCTTCCGCTTGCCGGGATAGCGGCGCTGCTCATGATCTCCGAGCTGTTCTTGGTGTGCTCCATCAGCGGAACGCTTATTTCCACGGTCTGGACCTCGTTCCACGTGCGCTACCTTGCCGGGGAGCCGAATGCCTGATGCGGTGACAGCCCGACCGGCGATTCGCACGGAAGGTCTGTCAAAGGACTTCCGAGCCGTGCGGGCTGTCGATGGACTCGATCTCACGGTCGACCGGGGCGTGATATACGCCCTGGTCGGCCGTTGTGGTTCGGGCAAGTCGACCGTTGCTCGTATGCTGCTCGGCCTGGTGAGTCCCACCGTGGGCGAGGTGGAGGTCCTCGGCGGGAAGATGCACCGCAACGCCACGGCAATTCGGGCACGCGTGGGGTACCTGCCCGACGAACTCGCGTTCTTTGCGGGCATGTCGGCGCGTGAGAATCTCGAGGTGCAACGGCGGATGCTCGGGTTGCGTACCAAGAAGCGCGTCGACGACGTTCTGGACCTGCTCGACCTTGGCGCGTGTGCCGGGCACCGGGTGCGCTCGCTTTCCGATGACGAGCTTCAGCGTCTCGGTCTGGCCCGCGCGCTGCTGCACGAGCCGGAGCTTCTGATTCTCGACGAGCCGGCGCAGCGCCTCGATGCGGTGAGCGTTCGGACGGTACGTCAGCTGATCGAACGGCTCGCGATCGAGCGTCAGGTCACCGTGTTTCTCTGCGACCAGGACCTCGGCTTTGCCGAGAAGATAGCCACGCGCATCGGCGTCCTGCATCGCGGCAAGCTCGTTCAGGATCTCGACAGCGCTGACGTGTACGAACACAGCCGGGACTACCTCGAGATCGTCGTCTCCGACACGGGACGCGCATCGTGGCTGCTGGAGGAGCGTCTCGGCATCAGTGAGTATCTCGGTGCTTCGCGAGGGGGTCATGCGCGTCTACGAGGGGCTCGATCGCCGTGCAGAGATCAATCGGTGTCTTGCCGAGGACGGCCTCGATGTCACCCGACTCGCGATCGAGAAGTCGACGCTGGAAGACTACTTCGTCGACGTTACCGAGGCCGAGGGCGGTGAGGTGTCGTGATCGGAAGCGTCATCTCCGCCGAGCTGCTCAAGCTGCGCCGCTCGTGGGTTGTGGCCGTCACGTTGGCACTCGCTGCAATCGGCCCGGCGCTCGTGGGCGCCGTGACCTGGTCCGCCCTAGCGCTCGAGCGCACCGACTTGCCGCTGCCACTTCCCGATTTCGACGTCACGTGGACTGGCTTTCTCGGACAAGGGGTGGGCTACTCGAGTCTGTTCGTGCTGTTCGGTCTGACGCTTGCGACCGCGTATCTGTACGGCAGCGAGTATCAAAACGATACGGTCGAGGTGACGCTGAGCGGGTCAGCGCGCTCCGAGGAGATCGTGATTGGCCGGTTCATCGTTCTGGTCGCGTGGACCGTGCTGCTTGCAGCGTTTGTGTTCGCTGCGAGCGTGATCTTGGGGCTGGTGATCGGCTTGGGACCGATCGCCGCGAGCGAACTGGGCCGTGGGTTCTCGCTTCAGGCGATGCGAGCCGCCGAGCTGATGGCGGGCCTGCCGCTGATCGCGTGGGTCGCGATTCGTGCTCGTGGCATGATCTTGCCGATTGCCGCTGGTGTGATCGGGGGGTCGCTGGCGCTTGTGCTCAACTCGGGTCTCGTGCCGCACTCGGTGCCGTGGCTGATGGGGGCGATTCCGTCGGCTCCCGCGAGCCTGTGGTCCACACTCGTGGCGCCGCTCGTCGTCTTCGTTGTCGGCGCCGCGCTGTGCCTTGTGGACATGCGGCGCCGCGACGTGGGCTAGATCTCAGCACATCAGCAGAAGAGGCTCATGCGGACTCCTCGGGAGTGGCGAGCTGGTCGGCAGCCGGTTCGGGCGAAGGTTCCTCGGCAGAAGAACCGATTTCATGCAGTCCGGGGATGAGCAGCGCGGCAACGGAGATGGCGAGAAGTCCTGCACCTGCGCCCAGGAACAGAACCGTGCTATCGCGCGCGGACACCCATCCTGCAACCGTCTCGGACACGGGGCGCAGGCCGTAGATCGTGAGCAGCATCAACCCCATGACCCGTCCGAGCATCCGACGCGGTGATAGTCGCTGAAGTTGCGCGGTGAACGTGACCGATACGTAGCCGTTGACCAGTCCCGCGAGCACCATGAGGGGGACGGCCTGCCATGTCGTGTCGACGAACGCGAGGGCACCTATGGCGAGTCCGAACACCGCGAATACGGCGACGATCACCACGCGCAGAACTCGCGGACTGGGCCGCTTGAGCGAGCCGGCCAGTCCCATGCCGCCGAGATTGCCCGCCGCGAATGCCGAGAGGATCAGACCGAAGGCGATGGCGCCCCCGAGGCGCGCCTCGGCAAGTACCGGCAGCCCGATGACCAGCGGTCCTGCGATGAACAGGTTGGCGGTCGTGATCAAGATGAAGAGGGTGCGCATCGGACGCGAGCGCCAGGCGAAGCGAAGCCCCTCGACGATGTCTCGTGCCGGGCGCGATTCGGGCCGGTGCTCGGGTGAGGGGAGCTGGTGAATCGCGACGAGGCACAGCGCGGAAACCGCGAAGCTCAGGGCGTTGATGAGTTGCGCGATGCCGATTCCCACGAGTGAACCGGCGGCCTCGCCCGCTATCTCTATCGTGCCGAACGCTGCGATGAGAATGCCTGCGGCGGCCGGGCCAACGAAACTCGCACTGCTCTCGGCAATCCGCATGAGGGCATTGCCGCTCTCGAGTTCACTGTCCTCGAGCAGGCGGGGCACAGAGGCATCTGCCGCAGGAGTGAAGAAACCGCTCACGGTGCCGAAGACCAGCGCGAGGAGATAGACCTCCCACATCTGGATGGTGCCGAGAAGGATGGTGACGGCGATGTAGCCGGTCACCGCGAAACGGATGACATCAGAGACCAGCATGATCTTGCGCGGCGAATGGCGATCCGCCCAAGCGCCGCCAACGAGCATGAAGACCGCGCGGGGCACACCGGCAGTCGCCATCACGAGCCCGAGCTGGATCGGGTCGCCGGTGAGCTGCAGCACAAGCCACGGAAGGGCTACGAGATGGAATTGGTCGCCGAGGAAGCTAACCCCCTGGCCGACCCACAGCAGGCGGTAGTCCCGGTGACGCAGCGCAGCGAGCATCATGCGTTGTCCCCCGAATCGGTACACTCCCCCCGGAGCACCGGTATCGTATCGCTATCGGATCGTCAGGTCGAAGCGTCCGAGGGCCTCATCGACGCCCAGGTTGAAGCGAAGGTTCGGGTCGTCAGTCATTCCGTCGGTGGCGTAGATGAAAGTGCTGATACCACTGTCCGAGGTCCACGCGTAGCCGCGCGTGAGCTCCCCGCTAGCACCGGTGGCGGAGAGGACGCCTTCGGCTAGCGCATCCCACTTCTGGAGTTGAGCACCGGTGGGCGACAGCTCGGTCACGCCGCCTTCGGCGGCTCGCTCGGTATCGCTGTAGGTCCACTCCTCGGGCTCGCCTTCGACGTAGCGTCGGCTCACGGTGATCTCGCGGCCTTCGTCGTCAGTCCAGCTCACGGCGCCGTAGCCCTCCATGTTCTCAAGCACCTCGTAGGTACCGTCATCGAGTGCGAGGCCGTAGGAATAGTCGAGCCCGAGGGCGAGAACGTCTTTGTAGAGCTGCTCGTCGGGCAGAGGCTGTGCTTCGGTGGGCTCCTCGGCAGGCTCGTCTGCCTCGGCGACAGGCTCCTCGGTCGCTGGTTCGTCGGCCGTGTCGCTGCCGCACGCGACCACTCCGAACACCAGACAGACCCCAAGCATGGCACTCAAGAAGATGCGACTTACCCTGCCCACGTGAACCCTCCGTTGCCGCCGCCGTTTGTTGCGAACCGCCGCCGAGTTCACTTGCTGAGCGATTCCTCGGCGGGTACTAGGGTACCTTGTAAGAGGGGCATGGGGTGAGGGGGCACGGCGTGCACGGAGAGACATGGACCAGACTGCTTGCCGACGATCCGCGACCGTGGCTGCTCGAATCAGACGAGCCGGCGGCGCGCTGGATCGCGCTGACGCAGTTGCTGGACACGCCGCTCGACGCCCCCCGTGTTGTGGCCGAGCACGAGGCGGTCATGAATGATGTCAGGACGCAAGGACTCCTCGATCGGTTGGTTCGGTGGGACGAGGAAGTGCCGCTCGCGGGTCACGACAAGCCTCAGTACGCGCCGAACCTGCTCGGTCTGCTAGCGCACATGGGCGTGACGGCTGACGATCACAAACGTGTCGCCCAGAATCGTCGACGCGATGCTCGAGCATCAAGACGCCGACGGTCGCTTCCAGGCGCTTGGGCGTTGGCGGAATATGCCCGAGGCGGTGTGGGGCGCCCTGTTCTGCGATGCACACGCGATTGCCGAGACTGTAGCCCGTTTCGGCCGAGGAGACGATCCGCGAGCGGTTCGCGCGTTCGAGTGCATAGCCGCCGATATCGCCGAAACCGCGCAAGGTAGCGCGTGGCATTGTCGTGTCGATCCCGCAGTCGGCTTCCGAGGACCGGGTCGCAAGAACGACTTCTGCCCACAGGCAACGCTGGAGGCATTGCGTGCGTTCTCGTACCTGTCGCCCGATCGCCGCCCTGCCGAGGTGGTCGCCACCGGTCGCGTTTCGCTCGCGAACTGGCGTGCTCGCGGTGAGCAGAAGCCCTACATGTTCGGCCACGGCCGCGACTTCAAACGCGTGAAGTGGCCGCAGACCTGGTACGGAGCGTTTGAGATGGTGGACGTGCTCGGTCGCTATCCAGAGTTGTGGGACGGCCCCGACGCCGCCCCCGACGATCGCAGTTCGCTCGCCGAGATCGCTGCGTGCCTGATCGCGTACAACACAGGTGAGGACGGGCGCGTGACGCCTCGCTCGGCGTTCCAGGGCTTCTCGGCGTTCAGTTTCGGCCAGAAGAAGGAACCCTCGGCGTACGCGACGGCGCGCGTCGCGACGGTGCTGCGGAGGCTCGAGCCTCTGGTCGAGGAGATCGCCGCGGTCGATGTCACCGCGCTGGGCAGCTCGAAGGGCGGCACGGGGACACCGCGTCTGCCAGCCTGAGGGGAGAGCGACGTGCGCGCAGCGAAGAGAAGGGGCCCCGTAGGGCCCCTTCGAACGTACGTGTAGTCCGCGTCAGTGCGGGTCAGCTGGCTACTTCAGGATTGTGTCTATCTGCGTGCGGACCGGAGTCTGAATCGCTGCGGTGCCACCCAGATACGACCAGGTCGTGATGCGGTCTGCGTGTGCCGTCGCTGCGTTCTTCACGTAGCCGGGCAGGGCGTCGGTCTCGACCAGTAGCATCACGCTGTCGTGACGACCCGTGATCGATCCGCCGGCGAGCGCATCGGGGAAGTTCTCGCCCGTTGCGAACGCCATGCCGTCCCAGTGCAAGCCGGCTTCATCGACGCCGTACGTCCCGACTTCGACTGCGGTCGCGTAGCGGTTGGCACCGGCGAGGCGGTCGACGTGCGATGTGCCGAAATTGGCCTCGAATGCTTCTTCGGCGAAGTCGGAGACCACTGTCTCACCGCCAAGTATCAAGACATCGGTCACGCCGTCATCTCGCATTACGCCTGTGGGAAGCACGGAGTTGGGCTTCACGAGGTAGATCGGCCACTTCTTCGCATACGCCAGTGGCGATCCAGCCAGGGCATCGGGGAAGTTGTCTCCGGTTGCGACGAAAGCGGTGCCGTTCCAATCAGGACCGGCCTTCTCGATTGCAGCGTCGGCGACGAGCTGGGCAGTGGCGTAGCGGTTCGAGCCGCCGATGCGGTCGACGGTGTCGATGTCGCCGATGGCGAGAAGCGCGGTCTTGACCGCGTCGGTCACGACAGTCGTGCCGCCCAGGATGATGGCGTGCGTCGCGCCGAGGCGGTCGATCTCGGTCTTGACCACGCTGGGAACGCTTGCGGTATCCACAAGCAGGATCGGAGCATCCCAGGCTCCGGCGAGTGCCGCTCCGCCGAGCGCGTCAGGCCAGTTGCGGCCCGTGGCGATGACGACGGTGTCCGAGCCGGACGCGAATGACGCCTTCGATATCTCGACACCCGTCGAGAATCTCGTCGTGCCGGCGACCGCGTTCGGGCCTTCATCGCCAGGCAGGTTCGTCATCTCGTGCACGTAGATCTGGTAGTAGTACCCAGTCTGCGCTTGGGACACCAGGTTGGTCGAATCCGCCGCGAAAGTCACGTAGATGCTGTTACCCGACACGCCAAGGGCGGGGTCGGATATGGCTCCGTCGTTCAACGCACCGCCGTAGGCGGGACTGACGAGCGTGGTCGTGCCCTTCACGAGATCTCGGACGTAGAGATTGTCCTCCATGTCCGTTACGCCAGGAACGACATCGGGCGAGTCGGTTGCGAATACGACGAAGCGCCCATCGTCGGAGATCTTCGAATAGTACGCGCCGCGAGACAGTTGCGTTCCCGAGTTGCTCACACTGACTCGCGTCGTGGTATTGAGCTGGAGGTCTCGAAGGAACACATCGGTATTTCCATTGGTGTCCGAGGCGATGAGGTTTGAGGCGCGCGAACTGAACACCGCGTAGCGTCCGTCTCCAGATACTGACGCACCCTGGCACCAGTCGTTGGCGTGCGCACCGTTGTAGGCAAGCGAGACCTTGACGGTAGCGCCGGTGTCGAGATCGTGGGCGAAGATGTCTGTGTTGGAGCTGGGGTCGGGGGCAAGCTGAGACGACCTGGAATCGAACACGACATGGCGTCCGTCGGCCGAGATGCTGGGCGCGCTGCTCCAGTTGTCAAGGGCCTGATCTCCATCGCTTGCGACGCTCGCCCGGACAGTCGTGTTCGTTTGACAGTCGTACACGAAGACGTCTTCGTAGCCGTTCGTGTCGTCGGTGACGAGATTGGAGGCGCTTCCCGAATACGCGACATAGCGCCCGTCAGCCGACAAGGTCGGTCGGTAGGATTGTCCGTTACCCGGCGCGCCGGCGCTCGTCCGGCTCGCGAGCTCCACCGTTCCCGTCTCACGCTCGACCACCCAGATCTGGTCGTCGTCGGTAGAGCCGCTCGTAGCGAAGAGCGATGCGGAATCGAACGCGTAGAAGCGTCCGTCGGCCGAGATGTCAGGGTACTCGCTACCTTCCGAGCCGTGAGTGCCGTTCTGCCGCACGCTTGCGAGCGTGACTTCACCAGTCTGGCGGTCGTACAGGAAGATGTCTGTAGCGCCGTTCGTGTCGTTGGCTACGAGATTGGCGGCCTCACATTGGAAGACGACGTAGCGTCCGTCGTTGGAGATCGCCGGGTATTCGGAGGGGTAGTCGATCGGCTCGCCGCCATCCGTTGCGACACTTGCGCGCCAGGTCGTTTCGTAGGTGCCTGCGAACAGCAGGCTCGGACTCGCCAGTGCCAGTGCGAGCATGAGAGCAAGCGTCAGTGCGAGCACAGCTCGCGGACGCAGCACCGCTCTTCGTACAGATGCCGTCAGGTCGATCATGTGACCCCCTCAGGTCGTGTCTTGCGCCCCGGTGAACGGATCCAGGTATCGGATTGCCTCACTATCAATACCCCTTTTGGGGCAGCGGAGTCGATACCTCGCAGAGAACAATCGAAGTCTCTTTGGGCGACGGGCTACGCCGCGGTCGGCGGCACGAGCGTTTCGAGTGCTTCGGGAAGCGACGCCGAGGAGGAAACGGACAGCTCCTCGGCGAATCCGGCTCGCGCGATCTTGCCCGCGACAAGCTCGTTGGCGCAGCACAGCATGACGGTCACATCGCGCTTGCCGAACTTCTCCACGACCTCTTTGAGGGCGAGCAGCCCGGTCAGATCGATGAAGGGTACACGCTTGAGGCTGATGACGATGGCCGCGGGCTCCGTGTGCGTGTGTTCGAGTGCGGCTTCGAACTGCTGGATGGCACCGAAGAAGAACGGCCCGTCGATCGTGTAAACGAGCACCCCGTCGGGGACCAGCACACCGCACTCGCGGGGCATCTGCTCGGCGATCTCCGCGGCCTCGAGGGATCGCACCTCGACCGAGCCAGACATGCGCCGCATGAAGTTCAGCATCGCGAGGATCACTCCGATGTTCACTGCCAACGTGAGATCGGCGAAGACGGTGAGGCCCATCGTGATGAACATGATGCCGACGTCCGCGCGTGGTGCACGACGCGCCGTGCGTACAACGCGACCGATCTCGCTCATGTTGTACGCCACCACGAACAGGATCGCCGCGAGCGCTGCCAGCGGGATGTCGTACGCCAGCGGTGCGAGGGCGACGAGCACCAGCACCAGAGTGAGCGAGCTGACGATGCCCGCGATAGGACTGTTGCCGCCGTGGCGAACGTTGGTGGCCGTGCGAGCGATGGCGCCGGTTGCCGCGAAGCCCCCGAATAGCGCGGAGGCGATGTTGCCGAGACCTTGGCCGATAAGCTCTTGGTTGGAGTTGTGTCGCGTTGAGGTCATGCCGTCTACGACGGTTGCCGAGAGGAGCGACTCCACCGAGCCCAGCAAAGCGATCGCGAACGCTGGCTGGATGAGTTCGAGTACGGTGCCGAGCGGGACGATCGGCAGGGCTAAGCTCGGCAAGCCGGTGGGGATGCCGCCGAACGCCGAGCCGATGGTTGCGACGCCGTCGATCTTGAAGACCGTTTGCACGACCGTTGCGGCTACAAGCGCCACAAGTGGGCTGGGCAGCTTGCCCACGACGGGCAGCTTGGGCCACGCGACGATCACCACGATGCTCGCCAACCCCAGCAAGGCTGTCGCCGGATGCAGATGTGGGAGCGCTTCGAATAGGCCGAGCAGCTTCATGTGGAAGTGCTCGGCAGATATCTTGGGCAGGCCGAAGAAGCTCTCCCATTGGCCGATCCAGATGAGCACCGCCACGCCTGCCGTGAAGCCGAGAATCACCGGCTCGGGGATGAAGCGGATCACCGCGCCGAGCTTGGTGATGCCGAACAGCAGCAGCATTGCTCCGGCCATGATGGTCGCGACTTGCAGACCGGCGACGCCGTGGTCGGCCACGATGCCGAAGAGCAGGACCGCGAAAGCTCCCGTGGGTCCGGCGATCTGCACGCGCGTCCCGCCGAACAGGGAGACCGCGATGGCGGCCACTATTGCGGTGTAGAGGCCCTGTTCCGGCTTAACGCCGGATGCGATGGCGAACGCCATCGACAGGGGTATCGATACGACGCCGACGACCACGCCGGCGGCGATGTTGCGAGCCCAGTTGTCACGACGAAGCAGGCCCGCGCTCCAGGCTTCTCTAATAGCGGTCATGAGCCACAATCTGCCAGAGGGACGAGGCTCACAACCATACACCTCGTGGGTGCGCCGAGAAGCGGGCGCAAGTTACGGCTCGGTGACGGACGACGATGGCGCGAAAGAGCGAGGACGAGCTGCGGATATGCGCTCGCCCTCGCTCGATTAGGCGCGTAGCCCCGCTACTCGTCGCCGGGCTTCCAAACCTCCCACACGTGACCGACCAGGTCCGGACCGGGCTTGAGGATCTTCTTGCCGGGCTCCCAGCCCGACGGCGTGACCTCGGCACCTTGGTCTCGCGCACGTGCTGGAACGCCTGGATCTGTCTCAGTCGATTCCTCCACCTTGCGACCGACCGGAGGCGTCAGCACCTCCATGCCCTGCACGATTCCGTCCGGGTCGATGATGAAGCGTCCGCGCACGTCCACGCCGGCTTCGTCGTCATAGACACCGAACGCCGTTCCCAGATGTCCCGCAGCGTCCGAGATCATCGGGAAGGGGATACCGCCATCGACCATTTTCGAGAGCTCGGTCTCGTCCCACATCTTGTGGACGAACTGCGTGTCCACGCTAACCGAGAGAACCTCAGCGCCCAGCGCCTGGAACTCTCCGAACTTTGCGGCGACCGCCGACAGCTCGGTCGGTCAAACGAAGGTGAAGTCGCCTGGGTAGAAGCACAGTACTACCCACTTGCCCAGGTAGTCCGAGAGCTTCACTTCCTTGAACTCGCCCTTGTGATAGGCCGGTGCTGCGAAATCCGGGGCCTTACGTCCCACCATGATCTTGCTCATCTGACGACCCTCCTCCTTCGGTTCCGACGCGCTGTCTGCTGCGGTCTTCTCGGGCGGCTTCTCTCCGACCACCGACCCGGTCGGCCGAGCACACCCGATTGCCTTGTCAGCCATGCATGATCACCCCCATATCTCGTTTGTACGTGCCGAGTAAGTTCATTCCCGAACGAGGCTGAGTTCTTGCGCGCGAGTTGGCGAAATCGTCCTTGCCAAGACGCGTGAGGCGAACGGAGCGGGTCCTCCTTAGGGGCGCATGCAAGTACTTACTTGACACGTCGCCAGATGCCCAATATGATGCAAGCAAGCACTTACAACACGACCGTTCAAGGGAGCACGAACCATGGCGCCGACATCTGACACCGAGGCCCGGATCCTTGAGGCCGCAGCCGAGCTGTTCGCCATGCACGGCTACTCGGCTACGTCGACCCGCGCAATCGCCGAGGCGGCTGGCGTGAACGAGGTCACGCTCTTCCGGCGCTTCGGCAACAAGCAGGGCATCCTGCGTGCGCTGGGAGAGTACATGGCTGACCAGCAGGCGGGCAACGCGGTCGCTGCGGCGCCGGACTCCGAGTCTGTGCGTGAGACGTTGCTACGCCTGGCACGCATGGAAATCCGCAGCGCCGTCGAGAGCGGTGGACTCGCGATTCGTCTCGCCTTCGATGCGCGCTCGGTCTCCGAGGTCGGCGAGCTTATCGGCGAGGCCATCCCGTCCAACCTTGGGGGTCTGGCCGAGTACATGGCCGAGCACCAGGCCGCCGGCGAGCTGCGCAGCGACATCGACTCGCGTGTGATGGCTGAGGCGTTCTTCGGCCTGACATCGAGCTACGTGATGTATCGGATGGTGATGGGCGTGGGCGAGCTGCCCGCCGACATCGCGACAGACACAGGGATAGAGCAGCTATTCGACGTGTTCTGGTCGGGTGCTGCCGCGAAGGAGGGGGAGCGATGAGCAAGGTACTGGTCGTATACGGGACGAAGACCGGTTGCACGGCGGGGATCGCCGAGCAGATCGGCAAGACGCTGGCCGAGGCGGGCGCGACGGTCGACGTCAAGCCGGCCGGGCGACAAGCCTGCCGCGGCCGACTACGACGCGTTCGTCGTGGGCAGCGGCGTGCGTGCGAGGCAACTGGCACGGCAAGGTCAAGGAGTGGGTCACCGCAAACGCCGACACGCTCAAATCCAAGCCGACTGCGTTCTTCACAGTTGGCCTCTCGATGGCGGACGATCCTCCGAAGGTCGACGAGGCGCGCGAATTCACGGATCCGTTGATTGCCGAGACAGGTGTTGAGCCGCTCGACATTGGCCTGTTCGCCGGAATGAACGATCCGAAGACGTTCAGCCTGCCCGAGAGGCTCATCATGAAGGCGATGAAGGCGCCACAGGGCGACTTCCGCGACTACGATGCGGTTGCCGAGTGGACGCGCGGCGTCTCCGGGAAGCTGGGAGTGTCATGAGCACGAGCAATCGGAGCTACAAGCGCATCGCGGTGTTGTGCCTCGTCATCGCGCTGCTCGCAGGAGTTGCGTCCGGTGCAGGCGTGTTCATGCGCGGGGACGGTGCGGCCGAGACCGTCACCAGCGTGCGCGGCGAGACCTACGAGATCGTCACCGACGGCGTGTATGCGTACAACGCCGAGCGGATCGTGGCCGAGGGAGTGGGCTGGGACTACGTCACGCTGCTGTTCGCGGTGCCGGCGTTGCTTGTTGCCGCAGTGTTCGTGCTACGCGGCTCGCTCGGCGGACGGCTGTTCGCGCTCGGCATACTGTCGTACTTCTTCTACCAGTACTTCATGTACGCGACGTCTTGGGCGCTCGGCCCGCTCCTTCCGCTGTTCATCGTGATCTTCCCGCTCAGCGCGGCGGCTATCGTGTGGGTCGTCTCCACCATCGAGATTGCCGAGTTGCCTTCGCAGTTCACCGAGCGCTTCCCGCGCAAGGGTATGGCCGTGTTCAGTTTTCTGATTGCGCTGTTGCTGATCGGGATGTGGTCGCAGCGGATCGCGACGGGACTATCTGGTGATCTCGAAGGCGCGAGTCTGCTTGGTCAGCTCACATTGACGGTGCAGGTGTTCGATCTGGGGCTCATCGTGCCAATCGCGTTGGCGACCGGATTGATGCTGCTGCGCAAGCGCCCGTGGGGCTACTTGCTCGCGACCGTGCTCGCGGTCAAGGGTGCGACCATGGCAGCCGCCATCTGCGCGATGCTGCTTGTGGCCGCGTCGGTCGAGGGCGTTGTCGAGTGGGTGCCGCTCGGGATTTTCGCCGCAGTTGCGGTGGCGTCGACGTGGCTCGGCGCGAGGATGTGGCGGAGCGCGGTGTGATGTTAGACGCACCAGCAAGACGCAGTATCATGGAACTCGGTCGTTAGGTTGGGGGCTAGCATGTGGGACAAGACCAAAGTGACGAAAGCCGTTGGCGTTGCGAAACTCGGACCGCCGGTCGAGGCAACGCGCCTCGCGGACCTGCCCCGATTGCTGCGCTCGATTCCCCGATTGTCCCCTGAAGAAGCGACCGACTTCGCTGCGGACATCGAAGCCGCTCGGCACGAGCTGACGTTCGACCTCTGACACTTCCCACCTGCTATCCTTAACGCGCCGATGAACTCGGTTGGCGAGGGGGGCACGTGCACGATCCGGTCGAGCATTATTTCTCGCAGTTGCGCGACATCCACAACTCCGGCGCTGCGGTAGCGGAAGTCAGCTACTACGGCCCGCTCGAGACGCTGCTCAGCGAAGTCGGCAAGCACCTCAAGCCCAAGGTTCGCGCGTTCATGCAGCTCCAGAACACTGGCTCGGGCAATCCCGACGGCGGGCTGTTCACGCAGCAGCAGTTCAAGGCGCTTGAAGCTGCCGAGGATCCGCTCTCCGGACAGCTTCCCGCGCGCGGTGCAATCGAGGTCAAAGGCACCGGCGACGACGTACTCAAGATCGCCGAGTCCGAGCAGGTCGCGCGCTACATTGACCGCTACGGCCTGGTCCTCGTGACGAACCTGCGCGACTTCGCGCTTGTAGGGCGCGCGGCCGATGGCAACGGAGTCCGCACGCTCGAATCCCTACGTCTCTCGAAGACGGAGGACGGCTTCTGGGCGCAAGACCCAGCACCCGCAGACGTTCGCGAAGGACGCCGGCGAGGGTCTCACCGAGTTCCTGCGGCGTGTGCTGCTCCACAACGCGCCGCTCGCCGACCCCAAAGACGTCGCATGGTTCCTCGCGAGCTACGCGCGCACAGCGCGCCTGCGCCTGGAGCAGAAGCACGAGCTGCCCGCTCTCGACGCCCTACGCAGCCAGCTTGAAGAGTCGCTCGGCCTCAAGTTCGAAGGCGAGAAGGGCGACCACTTCTTCCGCTCGACCCTGGTGCAGACGCTCTTCTACGGCATGTTTGCGAGCTGGGTGTTGTGGGCCCGGGAGCGCGAGCACACGCAGGCAATCGACTGGCGAGACCGCTTCCAGTGGGAGACCGCGACGGCCACGTTGCACGTGCCCATGGTCTACGAGCTCTTCCGCCAGTTCGCCGATGTCCGGCAGCTCGGTCAGCTTGGCGTCTCCGAGGTGCTCGAGTGGGCCGAGGAGGTCCTGTGGCGCGTCGATCGCGTGTCGTTCTTCGAGCGGTTCCGCGAGGACCACGCGGTGCAGTACTTCTACGAGCCGTTCCTCGAGGCGTTCGATCCGCAGCTGCGCAAGGAGCTCGGCGTTTGGTACACGCCCGACGAGGTCGTGAAGTACATGGTCGCGCGCGTGGACTGGGCGCTTCGCGAGGAACTCGGCATCGAAGACGGGCTGGCCGATCCGAGCGTCGTGGTGCTCGATCCCTGCTGCGGCACGGGGGCGTATCTGGTCGAGGTGCTTCGCAAGATCGACGAGACATTGCAGGCGAAGGGTGCCGACGCGCTCACCCGCCAAGACGTGAAGCGCGCCGCGATGGAGCGCGTCATCGGCTTCGAGATCATGCCGGCTCCATTCGTCGTGGCGCACCTGCAGATGGGGATTCTGCTCGCCGAGCTTGGCGTGCCGCTTCGCGATGCGGACGAGCGCGCGGCCATCTACCTCACCAACGCACTCACGGGCTGGGGTGACGGCAACGTCGCGCCGCCCAAGGACAAGCGCGTCCACCCCGACCAGATGCACTCGACACTGCTCTTTCCCGAGTTTGCCGAGGAACGAGATGCCGCAGATCGCGTCAAGCGCGAGGAGCAGATTCTCGTGGTGATCGGGAACCCGCCGTACAACGGGTTTGCGGGCATGGCGAGTTGACGAGGAACGCGAGCTCTCCGAGGCGTACCGGACGACCGAGCTGTGCGCCGAAGCCGCAAGGTCAAGGCCTGAATGACCTCTATGTGCGCTTCTTTCGAATGGCCGAGCGCCAGATTGCCGAGCGACCGGGCGGTGGCGTCGTCTGCTTCATCTCGCAACTACTCGTGGCTCGATGGCCTCTCGTTCACGGGCATGCGCGAGCGGTTGCTCGACGCGTTCGACGCATCTGCGATCGACAACCTCAACGGTGACAAGTACAGAGACCGGCAAGCTCACGCCGGACGGCGAGCCAGATCCGAGCATCTTCTCCACAGAGCAGAATCGCGAGGGCATTCAGGTGGGCACCGCCATCGCGACTGCTTGGTGACGCGTGTGCGCACGCGATCCGACAAGCCGTTCGGTACCGCGACTTCTGGGGGGCGGACAAGCGGAACGGCTCTCGCGCGATTGGCTGATGCAAGCGTGCGGCCTAGCGCGACGCCGTATCGATGAGCCGATGTCGCCACTGGGACTGTCCATTCCGCCCGTCTCGCATGCTGAGGACTACCTCGAGCTGGCCGCGGTCTCGGGATCTCGTTCGCCGTCGATCGTTCCTCGGGAGTGAACGACGAGCCGCGACGAGCTTCGTGGTCGACATTGACCGCGATGCTCTTGCCAGGAGCGGATGCGGGTCTACCTCGATGCCGTCGAGTGACGTCGCTCGATGTCCCGCTCGAGCGGCTGGCGCCAGTGCGGAGCGCCGAGGCATTCGACCCGCTGGAGACCAGACGGCGTCTGCTCGACGCGGCGCTCGTGCGATGAGCCAGATCGTGCGGTACGCCTATCGGCCGTTCGACGTTCGCTGGCTCGTACTGGGAGCCGGAGACCAAGCTGCTCGATCGAGACGCGACGCAGAGTACTCGACGCACGCTTGACGATCGATCGGGTTCGTTCTCGCGCGCGCCAGGCGACGCGCAAGGGCGATGCCACCGCCCTACGTCAGCACGGTTCTCGCTGATCACCACGCTTGTCGATCGAACTGCGACGCATGTGTCCCGGAGCACCGTCAGCTGTTGACAGACGGCTGACTCCTTCGGACGAGCAGCGACAACCTGTCGACCAGCGCGCAGCGGTACGCGACTGCACTTGGCGGCTCGGCGGCACGGACAGTGATTTGATGCATGCACTGTGCTGGTCATGGCTACGCGCCGAGCTACGTGCGGCGAGAACGTGCCGGAGCATCTCGCAGCACGACTGGCCGCGCATTCCGCTGCCCGCGACCGCTGGAGCGCTCGTTGGAGTCGGCGAAGCTTCGGCGATCAGCCTCGCCGAGCTGCTCGACCCCCTGTCGGTGTCCGCCGCGCGGGGGCCGCTTCGGGCGGGCTCTCGTCCGCTGCCGGTCGGCGGCTGCCCTCGACCCCTCCACCGACCTCGCCGTCACCGCTCACTGGGGCATCGCGGGCAAGGGCGGCATCTGCATGCCCTCGACCGGCAAGCTCGAGGAGCGCGACTACACCGCCGACGAGCTCGCGGCCATCGCCGAAGCCGCCGAGGCTCGCGGGCTCACGACCGACGCAGGCGATCGAGCTCCTCGGCAAGACGTGTTTCGACGTGTACCTGAACGATGTCGCGTATTGGCGGTGCGTGCCGGCGAACGTGTGGCGCTACACCATCGGCGGCTATCAGGTCATCAAGAAGTGGCTGAGCTACCGGGAGAAGGCGCTGCTCGGCAGGGACTTGAAGCCCGAGGAAGCGCGATACGTGACCGAGATGGTTCGCCGGATCGCCGCGCTCGTGCTGATGCAGCCCGAACTCGACGCGAACTACGAGCGCGTGAAGGCCGACGTGTGGGACTGGAACGCCCAGGAGATGTAGCGTCCGGGTCGGTCAGGGGATGATAAGGTTCTGTTTGGCGGAACGTGCGATCATCGCTGCGGCCTAGAGGAGGGCGCTCGTGGGTGCAGTCTGGACAATCGGGTATGAGGGCGTTGCGTTGGACCAGTGGGTTGAGACCCTCTCGGCAGCCGGGGTCGAAGTTGTGGTTGATGTTCGCGATGTCCCGATCAGCCGCCGCAAGGGATTCTCGAAGACGGCGCTTTCGGCGCGTCTTGATGAGGCAGGCATCGACTACCTTCACGCTCGCGTGTTCGGGAACCCGCGGGATCTTCGACACGCGCTCAAGGATGGTGCGATGACGTTTGACGAGTTTGCCCCTCTCTTCCGCAGCCAGTTGTCAGAGCGGGAAGGTGAGATCGCACAGGTGGCGGAACTGGCAGAGACAAGACACGTCTGTCTTGTCTGCTACGAGGAGGATCCCGCGCGGTGTCACCGCAGTCTGGTGGCCGAATCGCTCGTGGCCGCGGCATCGCGGCCCATGGCAGTAGAGCACCTGCGTCATGCCTGCAGTGCGTAAGCGCCTGCTCATCGTCGTCAAGACCTACCCCAACCCAAGCAGCAAGTACGACGAGACGGTCTGCACCGCTGGAATCGACCTGGACACTGGCAGATTCGTCAGGCTCTACCCTGTGCGTTTCAGGCATCTGAAGTTCGATGAGCAGTTCAAGAAGTGGGACATTGTCGAGCTGCAAGTCCAGCACAAGGGTTCGGATCCGCGTGGCGACACGTGGACGCCAGTGGGTTCGGAGTATGAGGTGATCGATCATGTGGGGACGGGTCGTGGCAAGCCCCCTGACTGGGCCGCGCGGCGAGAGATCGTCCTGCCGCTCGTCTCGACAATCGAAGAACTGCAGTCCCATGCGAACAGTCTGGAATGCTCGCTCGGTGTGGTTAAGGTCCACGGTCCAGCCCGGCTGCGCGCGGTGCACGACCCAGGAGCCTGGAGTTCGGCACAGATCAACATCATGGGACAGCAGAATCTACTAGGTCCGCAGCTGCGACCGCTCGAACGGATACCCTACAAGTTCATGTACGATTTTCGATGCGGACCCGATTGCCCGGGCCACAGCTATCAGCTGTTCGACTGGGAGGCCTACGCACTGTTCCGGGGACAGCGATCACGGAAAAGCAGCGAGGAAGCGGCCGCTGCCGATGTTGAGTACCAGTACAACGTGCGCTTGGGAATCGATACGCACGATGTCCACCTGTTCGTCGGCACCCACTATCTGCGGACGGCCCAGTTCAGTGCGATTGGGGTGTTCTATCCTCCGCGGGCCGTCTGACAGGCATCGCGGGAAGTAGTGGCCCGCGGCCAGCTGACCTACAGCGACAGCTCCTCGGCCAGCTCGTAGCTGATCATCTTGCGTTGAGGCGTGTCGGTCCACGCCTTCTCGGCGTGTGACCTGTCGCGGAGTTGGCGACTCGTGAGGCTGCCCAGCTCCTGGGCAACATGGTGGAGCGTCGCCATCTCCTCGGCGGAGAAGAGCGCGGTGTCGGGCTCGCGTAGGGACTTCAGCACCGTGCCGGAATTGCCATCGGGGAAGCAGACCTCCTCCACTGTGAGGTCCTCGCCTTCGATCAGGTCCGCCTCGATCCAGGGGTAGTGCTGTGGCACAGGGCCATGCTGAAAGGCCAGGTAGGGTGAACCGGAGATCGAGACTCGGTGCTGCTTGTAGTGCACGAAGTCGGCGTAGAAGAGCAGCTTGTTGAGTTTCGTCTCGTACATGTCGGGTACCCCAGCAAAGTAGAGAATCATCTCGCGCAGCTTGGAGAGTCGCAGAGGCATCCAGCCGCCGTAGGCATCTTGCTCCTCGCGCGCAATGAACCGGTCCTGCAGTGTCGGGGAGCAGGCCGCGCGCTCGCCCTCGGCGAGTGCTTCGAGATGAGCCTCAAGTTGCGCTCGCTGGCGAGGAGTCAGCTTGTGGCCATTGGCCTGCAGGTAGACGCGGATGTTCGCGGGCTCCTCGGCCATGCGTAGTGCTGCTTCGTGGGCGGCGTCCTGAAGCGAGCCGCTCTCGTAGCGGTGCAGGGTGATCTCGCCCCAGCCGAGGAGCAGCGAGAACGCGCGCACCCCCAACCCGTAGCGCTCTCGAAGACGACGCATGTGTTCCGGGGTCATGAGGCCATGCTTCTTGCGGTAGGCGTTGAAGGCAGCCACCAGCGTTGCGTCGTCGAGCTCCTCGATCGACATGTCGGCACCGCACTCGGGACAGATGCCGACCTTGGCGTCGACCTCTGTGGGCTCGCCGCGTACAGGTAGGCTCTCCGTGTGCTCTTCGATCCTCGGGGTGACCAAGCTTGTCGCACTCGAAGCACTCCTGCGGGTTCATCAGCCATCGCTCCCTTCGCCTGTGGCGTGTCGATAGGGGAAGGTGATAGGTTGCGCGGTTTCGTGGAATGAGAAACAAAGGCAACGAGCATCCGCTTCTTCGCGTCCGAAATGGTGATGCCGAGCTTCGCTAGCGTCGCCATGTTCTCGGCACGTTGCTCGAATCGGAAGTCGCAGGACGCACATTGTCTGAGCAGCTCCAAGAACAGGGCGACTTGATCACGCTGAACCATGCCGCCTCCATTATCCGTTATCACAAGATAACGCTCCCATCCGGCCGGCACAAGCCTTCATGTCAATCCGTGTACCATGTCCCTGGGAGGTGTCACGTATGCCCAGAGGCATGTTCAAGTCCAAAGGTGAACCCGGGCCGTCGCGCATCAACGGGCCTGCGTTCTTCGTATTCGGCATCATGTTCCTTCTGCTTGGCCTCGGCACGGAAATGAAGATTCTCGTGTGGCCGGGGCTGGCGATCCTGCTGATCGGCGTCTACGGCATCTACCTCCAGCGTCGCTACGAGAAGGCTGCAGGCATTGAAGAGACGCTGCCAGGCAAGTCGCCCGAGCGTCCGCAGCGTCCGCAGTGAGCCGCCCGAGCAGGTCGAGCCTGCCGAGCAAGTCGAGCGTCCCGAGTCCCACGAGTCCAACCGATGACCTGCTATATGCGCCAGATGCACTGGCTGTTCGAGGCGCTCGATCGGCCGTACGACAAGGAGAATCGCAAGGCGGTCGACGTCGCGATCCGCCGGGTTCTCGAACTCGACGACTCACTCCACTGTCCCGAGGTGTGGGCCGCCATCAAGACGCTGCCGGACGACGACCGCGACGCGCTCCCGCCTCGCGTGGCCGAGGCACTGGCCGCCTCATGACGACCGCCCGCTTCACACTCGTCGACGTCTTCACCGATACCGCGTTCGCCGGCAACCAGCTCGGCGTGTTCACCGATGCGCGAGGACTCACCACCGAACAGATGCAGATGCTGGCTCGCGAACTCAACTTCTCTGAGTGCACCTTCGTGCTACCTCCCGAGCAGGGTGGCCAGGCACGCATGCGCATTTTCACACCTGCCGAGGAACTGCCGTTTGCCGGCCATCCCACACTTGGTACCGCGTGGGTGCTTGCGGCACCTCTGCAGCGTGACGTGATCGAACTCGAATGCGGCCAGGGCATCGTGCCGGTCGTGCTCGAGCGTGACGCTGGCGGCAGCATTGTGTTCGGCCGAATGTCGCAGCCGCTGCCTTCGGTCGAGCCGTACCCGCACGCTGATGCGCTTCTGGCGGCGCTCGGCGTCGTGCGCTCGGAGCTGCCGGTCGAGCTCTACGACAACGGAGTCCCACACGTGTACGTATGCGTCTCCTCGGCAGAAGAGGTCGCGAACCTAGCGCCCGACATGCAGGCGCTGGCCCGGCTCGGCGTGCTCGGCATCAACTGCTTCGCGGTCGACGGCTCTGAGGGTGAAGACGCGCGTGTTCGTGCCCGGAGCGGGCGTGGCCGAGGACCCGGCGACCGGTTCGGCAGCCGGACCGCTTGCCGTGCATCTGGCTCGGCACGGGCGCATCGCGTGGGGCGACGAGATCGAGATCTCCCAGGGCGCCGAGATCGGACGCCCCTCTACGCTGTTCGCACGTGCCGAGGGCGATTCCGATGGCGCGACCGCAGTCGAGGTCGGCGGCTCTGCGAGGATCGTGGGCCGCGGCGAGTTCAAGCTCTAGCGGCTGCCGATCTGCTCGCGAACGCCCGCAGCACTCGTAGCGCTCGCAGTGTGAGCCACTTGCTGGGTTCGCCCTTGGCCTCGACATCGGCGAGCATCTTTCCGTTGAAGCTGGTGCGCAGCGTCCAGCGCATCTGATCGTCAGCAGCGTCGCGCACGACTGCGAGTGCCGCCTCGTACTCGGGGCGATACGTCTCCCCGACGCCCGCGAGCGCCACCAGCGACTCGAGTGCATCCGAGTTGTATGACAACGGATAGCCGAACTTCAGCCACCCGGACTTGTCGCCGTAGTGCAACGGCTCGTGCTCGGCCAGGTAGCGCTCACGGAAACCGGAGCGCTTCTCGGCGGGCAGCTCTCCTTGCTGTTTGCGAAACTCCTTCGCCTCGACCGGCAGGCAGCGGTAGATCTCCTTGTCGCGCAGTGCGGCCACGCAGGCGTCGCGCAACTCCTCGGCATGTGAAGGCCAGACATCGCGCGGTACCTCACCGAGAAACAGCAGCTCTTTGGGGGTGAGCATGTGGCAGTACTCGATAAGCGAGTATGGGCGCGCCTCGCGACAGTCGATCTTGCCCGAGGGTCTGGTGGAGCCCCACGACATGTTCGAGCGCCGCAATCACGCGCTCATCGCGCGCAAAGCCGAGGCGGGCCAATGCGCGGGCTACGTTTGCGGTCAGGCAGGCGATGGAGCCGTGTGGTTGTGCGTCGGTCGCGCTCCACGAGCCATCTGCCAGCTGCCGCGAGAACGCATATGCTGCGGCCCGCTGCACGCGCTCATCGTCACCGTTCGCGTACAGCTCGCCCAGGAAGTGAATCTGCCACAGCGAGCCCCAGTACTTCTGGTAGTCACGCTTCGGCGGTGCCCACGAGCCGTCGGGTTGCATCTGATCTAGGATGCTCGCGACGGGCGCGTACTCGTTGCGCCGGGCCCAAAGCGCATCCAGCTCTGTCGACTCCGCTTCGCCGAGGAGCTCGCGCCGCGTCATCACCGCCACGGCCGGGTTGTCCGGCTGTGTGAGCCAGTCGAGCGTGGACTTCGGGACGTTTTCGAGCACCATACGTCACCCCCGACAAGTATCTTCCCGAACTTCGGGGCCGTGTGCTAGTCGCGTGACGTTCGCCAGGGCATCCTCATGTAGGTCTTGCCGTCCTCGAGCTCACTGAGCATCTGCTCGAGCCGTCTCGCCCGCGTCACGTCTCGCTTCGCGCGTTCGATCCAGTCGAGGTAGTCGTTCTGCTGGTACGAAGGACGTCTCAGGTACGCCGTCACGAGTTTGCGCTCGCGCAGGGCCACTTCGATGTCGGCCGACATCGGGTGGCGAGAGCTCTTGAGCGTGCTCACTGGCTGGGGCCTCCATTGCAGGTGTAATTGTTCGGTACGTACCCAGTCTTGCGCGTTGCGTGGCGTCAAGAGCGGCGAAACCCCGATTAGTTGCTCATGCAACCAAATCGGCGTATTATGGCGCACTAGTTGCACAGGCAACTATAATCGACCATCGCCGAGGAGCAATGAAGATTATCAGCCCGAACAGCCACATTCAAGTGCACAACCCGATCACGCGACTCGTGGCGATCCTGCATCGTCGCACTCACATGTACTTCGATCGGCGACTCAAGCCCCACGGGCTGAATTTCACCCACTTCCGCATGATGATGTTCCTGCTGCGCAACGATGGCGCCCGTCAGGAAGACATCCGCGCGCACATCGACATGGACAAGGGTGCTGCTGCTCACGCGCTCAAGAGGCTGACAGATCTCGGGTTCGTTGCTCGGGAGCAGCATCCCGACGATGGTCGGGCGTACATGATCCGGCTGACTGACGAGGGCGTTGCCTTCCTCGGCGAATTTGATCGTGTGGCTCAGGAATGGAATGCGAAAGTCGTCGAGAACCTCACCGACGACGAGAAGCGCATCGCCGAAGACCTGCTCCAGAAGATGGTCGACAACACCTGCGAACTGCTCGGAGACGACTGTAAGGAACCTGGCGAATGTCACAAGAAGCACGCATGAGCAGCGGTCCCGTTGCTCGGCTGACAGAAGGTCCCGTCGCACGTACGCTCGTGCGACTTACCCTCCCCATGCTCGTCGCGATGTTTGCGATGGTGGGGTTCAACATCGTGGATACGTTCTACGTGGGTCAACTGGGCACGGAAGAACTCGCTGCGATGGGCTTCACACTTGCGGTGGTCATGGCCGTGAACTCGGTGAGCATGGGTATCGGCATCGGGACGACGGCTGTGGTCTCGAAGGTCATCGGCCAGGGCGATTCGCACGAGTCGCAGCGCCTCACCATGGACGCGATTCTTCTGGGAGTGCTCGTCGCACTCACGATCACGATGACGGGTCTGCTCTCGATCGACGCGCTGTTCGGATTGATGGGTGCCGAGGGCATCGTGCTCGAACATATCCACTCGTACATGATGGTGTGGTATCTCGGACTGCCGCTCGTGATCGTGCCGCAGGTCGGCAATAGCGGTATCCGTGCGACGGGTGACACTCTGACACCGGCCAAGATCATGCTCACTGTGCTCACGGTCAATGCGATCCTCGACCCGCTGTTCATCTTTGGGCTCGGACCGTTTCCCGCGCGTGGGCTGCAAGGCGCCGCGATCGCCACCGTCATCTCGCAAGGCATCGCGCTGATCATCTCGTTCAACGTGCTGCGCCGACGCGGGCTCATCACCTTCGAACGCCACGGGCTGTCCGACCTGTTCGCCTCGTGGCGACGCATTCTCAAGATTGCGGTTCCCGCCGGTATCACGCAGCTCATCACGCCGGTATCCACCGGTGTAGTTACCGCTATCGTCGCGACGTACGGCATTGCTGCGGTCGCCGGCTTCGGTGTCGCGAGTCGTCTCGAGATGTTCGCGGTCATGGTGATCATGGCGCTCGGCACCGCTCTCGTACCGTTCGTGGGCCAGAACTGGGGCGCCGGCAACAAGGCGCGAGTCGGACGTGCCGTGCGTGTTGCCGTCTTGATCGCATCTGGATGGGGCGGGGTCGTGTGGCTCCTTTCACTGGTCTTCGGCGGATCTGTCGCGGCCGTGTTCAACTCCAACCCCGAGGTCATCAGCACGGTCACGAGCTACATGGCAATCGTGTTCCCGAGCTACATGTTGCTTGCCGTTCTCGTTACGGTGACGAACGCGCTCAACGCGCTTCATAAGCCGGTGAACTCGATGGTGCTCTCGCTGTTGCGCATGTTCGTGCTCTACGTGCCACTGGCCTATGCGGGTTCGGTTCTGCTCGGCCTGAACGGTGTGTGGTGGGCTGCGCTCGGGGCAAACGCCACGAGTGGCATCATCGCGATCCTGTGGTTCCGGCGTGCGTTCACACGCATGGAACCTGATGCGCTTGGGGTCACGGACGTCGGCCAAGGTGATACCGAGGACGTACGCACGACGACTGAGGCGGAACCCATACCGGCGTAGTTGCCGCTCACGCGCGTGCCTCAGTTCTCCACGGGCAGGACGACCGTGAATGTGGAGCCCACGCCGACCTCACTTTCGAGCGTGAGGGCACCCCCGAGCGCCCGCGCGAGACCGCGAGCGATAGCCAGGCCCAGGCCCGAACCTACCTGCGAGGCCGTGTCGGCCGTCTCGGCTTGGGCGAACTCTTCAAATAGTCGCTCGTGTTCCTCGGGAGGTATGCCCGGGCCGGTGTCGATGATGTCTATCGCGAGCATGTTGTGGCCGGGCTGATGGATTCGCACGGTGACGCTTCCGTGGTCGGTGAACTTCACAGCGTTGCCAATCAAGTTGAGCAGAATTTGGCGCACCTTGAGCGGGTCGGATGTGATCATCACGAGATCCGACGGTGCCTCCAGCTGCGTCTCGATGCCTCGTGCAGTTGCGTCGGAAGCCACGGAGTCAAGTGCCTCCTCGGCGAGCGCCGCGATGTCGAACCGTTCGAAATCGAGCTGCAGCTTGTCGGCCTCGATACGCGAGAGATCGAGGATATCGTTGATGAGCGCGAGAAGGTGCTGGCCGGAATGGTTGATCATCTCGGCCTGACGCCGTTGCTCCTCATTGACGGGTCCGGCATGGCCTTTTGCGAGGATGTCCGAGAAACCGATGACCGAGTTCAGCGGCGTTCGCAGTTCGTGGCTCATCGATCGCAAGAACCGGCTCTTCGCATCGTTAGCGTCGCTGAGTTCTTCATTGGTGGCCTGCAGTACCTCGTTGGCGGCCTGCAGTTGCTCCGTGCGTTCCTGCACCAGTACTTCGAGCGCGTCTCGCGATCGCTGCTTCTCGCGCTCGGCTCTCTTGCGATCGGATATGTCGCGCGTCGATCCGTAGAGCGCAATGGGCCGACCGTCCTCTCCGAGCATGACCCGAGCCGACGACCTCGACGGGCATGTATTCCCCGTCGCTCTTGAGGAAGTTGGACTCGAACAGCACACCCGGATTGTCAGGCAGCGCCCGGATGGTCTGTTCGACCAACTTCGATATACGTTGCATTTCCTCGGCGCTCGCGTAGTCGGAGATCTTCGTGCCGAGGAACTCCTCGACCTTGTACCCGAACATGGACTCGACAGCTGGGTTCACATATCGCCACACCATGTCCAGGTCCACAAGCCAGATGACGTCGACGGTGTTCTCGGCCAGAAACTGGGCAATCTCTGAGTCCTTCCCCGGTAGCCATGGTGGTCAGATAGCGGTTCTCCTGCTCCACCAAGTACCTGCCGATGAGCAGGACGCCGAGCGGGTAGAAGACGAGGATTGGCCCTGCGATCTGCGGCAACGTATCTTGCATCGGGGTTTCCCGGCAGTCCGAGGAAGATCCCGAGCATGATGACGTGCACGAGCACACCGAAGCCCCACAACCGCCAGGGGCGGACAACTCGTGGGTCAAGCCGGCGAAGGTAGTGGAATGCGACGCCGAGACCGGCCGCTTCGATGATGACTGCGACGCCGACAATCGTGCCGCCTCCGCCGAGTCCCACCCGGTACGCTGCCGTCATGGCTGCGGCTGTCAACGCAACGACGGGACCGCCGAACAGACCTGCGATCGACAAGACGATTGAGCGTCCGTCAAAGATGACGCCGCTGCCGAGTTTGAGCGGGGTCAACATGCCCGAGATTGCCACCGCGCCGAACAGCACACCGGACAGAATCTGCTTGCCGAAAGCGCCGCCATGCCATCTGGCTCTCTATGAGCTGCTGTGCGACGCTCAAGGCGACCAGGAGCGCAACGTTCTGCAGCAGGATCACGACGATCATACGCGGGCTCTCTCTTTGACGGCATTGTGGGCCGTGCCGACTTGCCGTGTTGCTTCGCCCAGTCTATACCCCGTCACTGCTCACAGTCTGCTCGCGCGCGTGCAACTGCGTCGTACATCATGCATAGTCGGGGCATGGACGATCGTTCGCACATCGGGACACGAATGGACACGCTGTTCCTACCGTCGGAGCATGGCTTTGCTTTCTCGAACTGCTGGGAAGACAGCGTGCTTCGGCTCAACGTCGGCGATCGGCCCTTCACGATCGCGCTGCGGGGTAGGTGCGGCGGAATGGCGTTTGCAGCTCTCGATCACTATCGCGTAGGCCTTCGTGCGAGCGAGTTGGCGGGCCCGGAGCTACCGGATCGCTCCTCGGCACTTGCGCACTACATCATGCGAAGGCAGATCGAGAGTCTCGCAGGCGGGTTGGGCACGAATATGCGGCGGTTCGTCGAGTGGACCGTTCGCCCCACCGGCACTTCGCAAGGTACGGTTGCACGCACACGTCGCTATGAGGCGGGCAACATCCTTGCCGCCATGGTTGCGCGAAATCCGGTCCCGCTCGGTCTGCTCGTGGCCGATCGTTTGGGTGGTCTCGGCCTCAACCATCAAGTCGTTGCATACGCTACGGATCAAGATGCCGAGCAGCTACGGGTCCGGGTGTACGATCCCAACTACCCACTACGCGATGACATCGCGATCGTAGTTGGCTGGCAGGGCGAAGGGCCCTTCATCGAGTATCGTGGCCGTGAAGCGCGCAAGCAGTGGCGTGGTCTGTTCGTCGAGCGCTACGCGGCCCACGTGCCGCCGGGCCTGGCGGATACTGAAGAGGAACACGACTGACGGCCGCGGGGCATGACGGGAGAGGCCCATGAGCCAACAAGGGCGCGAGCGCATAGCCGAGATCGTCGGCGAACCGTATCTGAACGTGTTCGGCCGATTCTGGGACGGCATGTCCTTCCTGATCGCCTCGTCCCGGGGAGTTCTGGATCGGCTGACAGTCGATGGGGTGCCTCCGCGCTTCACGCTGTCGTCGAGTCGCGATGCTCTGGACCACTACATGGCCGGACTGTCGCTTGGCGATGCCGAGTGGCCAGGCGAACTGCTCGTGTGGCAGATGTACGCACACGCCATTATCGAGTCTCACGGGCTGCTCGATGAGTACCTTCGCGCCTGCTTCGAGTTGCTGTCTTTGTCGCAGCATGTCGCCGTCGAGATTGACGTAAGCGAGGGGTGGGAATACGAGACCGCCGAACGCGTGCGTGAGATCGAGACGCACGTGCGTCAGGAGAGCGAGGGTTTCGGCCAGATGGCTCTGTGGAACCGATTCACTCGGCTGCGCAAGCAGTTCTCGCTCGACTTGAGTCTGGGAAGGCCGCTCACGGCTGGACTCACCCACCATCGGCGAATTCGCAACAACATCGTGCACGGGCAGCTCACCCCGCACGTTGTCATGCCTGACGGGTCGATCGGATCGATGCGCGAGTATCCGCCGCCGCCCTACGTACCACTTGGACTGCACGTCGTGCGAGGGGCGATGAGCGTGGCGCTGGCCGCGCATCGCACGGTCGATGCTTCTATCCTAGGTTGTATGGGTGTGGCCGAGGACCCCGCGACCGCTGCGATGATCGAGGCCGAGATTGCGAGCGGTCGAGACGAATGGCTTGTCGACCCATGGGAGCCACATCCCGAGCACCTCTTCGAGCCCGACGTGCTGGCCCGTTGGCGTCCCGGCCTCTGAGCAAGGAGAAAACCTATGCAGGATCGCATTCGCGAACTCGAGGCGATGCTCGACAAGACCAGGAACGAGGTGCGCGCGTCGTTTGAGAATCGCGCACTGATGTATGCGCACATCCTCGACGTGCTCGAGGAGGAGTTGGGCGTAGATCGGGCCACCGAGCTGATGAAGCGAGCCATTCACCGCCGAGGACTGGAGGTCGGAGCCAAGTTCCGGCCAGCAGCGGTTGCGGGGGACCTGGAGGAGGTCGGCCGCCTGTTCGTGGACGGTTCGCCTTGCGAGGGCGCGCTTTTCGAGCCCGCCGTCGACGAGCCCGCCTCTGCAGGACGCACGGTGCTACGGATGACACAGTGTCCACTCGTGGATGCATGGCGTGAAGCGGGTCTGCCCCCGCAGCGTGTGGACCTTCTGTGCGAGATCGCGGCTGCGGTGGACGAAGGCACCTTCGAAGGTGCAGGTCTGGAGCTCGTGTTCCTAGACCGAAAGGCGTGCCCCGGTTCGGATCGCTGTCTGCTCGAACTGCGCCTGCGAAACGACTAGGAGCGGCTCGCCTCAGTCCTTGCGCAACTGAGGGTTGGCGTCGTCGTCTCTCGTCGCGTCAGCCTGTTTGTAGGTCGATTTCGACCGCTCGCCTTCCGGCTTCGCCGCGTGGTACTCGCTCTTCGATCCTGTGCGCTCCACGTGTCGCTTCGAGACGTTCTTACTCCGCGGCGGCTCGATGAGACGCTTGCTTCTCACCGGTTCCTTCTCGGCCAGGTGCTTGCCCTCCACGGATTTGGTTTCGACACGATGCTTGCCTTCGACCGTCTTTGTGTTGGCGAGGTGTTTGCCCTCGACGGACTTGGATGGTGTCTTCGGAACCGATGATGACGGTCTGACCGTCACCGGCCCGCGCTTCTTGAGCAGAGCCAGCAGGACAACGACCGCCAGCACGCCGAAGACCGCTCCACAACACAGCATCGTCACTGAGTCCTGCATCTCGGGCTCCCTTCGCAACGGGCAGTCTCAGACTACCCCAAGAGCCTGCATGCCGACGAGCTGCGACGGTCTCGCTAGAGGGTGACCGGCTGGCTCATGAGTTGCCGAACGATGCGGGTTGCCGCAGGAATCGCATCTTCGACCGCACGGGTGCAGCTTTCTGCGAACGTCCGATCGTCCTCGATCTGGATGCCGACGATCTTGACGGTCTTGGGAACGGGCCGGCCAAGACGTCTGCCGAGTTCAAGCGCGGAGCTCAGATCGATTTGGTGTCCGGCTACCAGATGAAGCGAGGGCTGGAGTTCCTCGGCGTTGAACACGCTGACGCCTCCTGGCGCAGTGTCGTTGCGACGGATCGCATCGACGATTATCGCCCTGTCGTGGCCCTCGAGCACGTCGAGAAGCCCGAAGCCCCCGATTTCCGCCTCAACGATGTTCCAGTGCGAAGCGGGCTCTCGGGAGGCGACCTCGCGCACTACACGGACGCCAACAGAGTCGTCGCGCAGGAGCGTGTTGCCCAGGCCGAGAAGGAGTGACTTGAGAGGCGATGACTTCTCGAGTGCGAGTCGCTTGAACACGCGTACCGTCGTGCCTCGCTCCGGGGATGTTTCGATTTCGAACTCGTCCATCAGGCGATCGATCGCCCCGAGTCCGCTTCCGAGACCACCCCTCAGCAAGGGAGGGACAGTCGAGGACAGATGGCGGCCCTGTGAGAATCCGTCGTCGCGGGCGGCGGCAACGTTGTCGATACCATTGCCGGAGTCGCGGGCGATGAGTTCGAGCCCGGGTTCGGGACCGGAATCGATGCGGAGCGTGATCGATCCCGTGCCGGCGTGCCGCACAATGTTGGTAGCGAGTTCGCTCGCGGTGATGCCGATTGCCCAGACGGAGGCGCCGTCGAATCCGGCATCACGCGCCTTGTCGCTGCAGCGGTGCATACACGCCAGGGCGTCCGCCGAGCCGGCGATGGTCATGGTGAGCTGGATCCGCTTCTTCGGCCCGGTGTTCATGTGCTACACCTGCGAGAATCTGATGATGACGCACGTGGCGTCGTCGTGGTTCTTGCCATGCTCCGCCAAGATGGCGTCGGCAATCTCCTGCGACGGAAGCTCAGCGTAGTCGGCGAGTTCAAAGCGAGTCTCGATGCCGTCCGAGCACATCGCGAGAAGGCAGGCGCTCGGTAGCGGGAACTCGAACGGGCGGACCTTTCGCAGCCGGTGGCCGACGATGCCCGGCACACAGATCGGTCGGATGGGGACGTCTGATATCGCGTGAAGGTGGATGTTGCCGACTCCCGTGAACTCGATCATCCCTCGGGGTGTGTTGATGCGCAGGAGCGCCGCAGCTGCCCCGCGCGTGCCGGCGATGTCGGCGTGAGCGGCAAGCATCAGCGACTCCAGGCTGGCCCTAGGTCTCTGACCGACGGACTCGGTAAATGCATGCGCCGCCTCGGCGGCCTGTTCGCCATGTCCAAGTCCATCGACCACACCCACGAGAAGGCTGTGATCCATGCGGTCGATCAGGAACGCGTCTCCACATGCGCATTCGCCCGGCATCGTGCGGCTGACAGTGCCCAGATCCAGCATCACAGGAGGTACTTCCTCGCCGTGACATGGGTTCCTTTGCCCGAGGCTGTCTCGATGGAGAAGTCATCCATCAACCGCTTGGCGCCGACGAGACCCATGCCCATGCCGGTCCGCGACTTGTATTCACCAGACAGGATTTCGTTGATGTTGTGAATGCCGAGCCCTTCGTCGATGGCTTGGACCTCAATGCCAGAACGCGAGCCTGAGACCGCATGGAACTCAAGCCGCCCCGATCCGGCGTACTGCACAATGTTGCGTGCAAGCTCGGAAGCGACCGTCGCGACCTTGACCTGCTCGCTTTGGGCGAAGCCGATCTTCGCGCACATCTCGCGTGCTCTTCCTCGTGCCATGACCACGTCGTACTCACCAGTGACTTCTACGGTCAGACTGTCGCTGTCGCCGGTGCGCGCGGCCGTTTCTTCGTCACTCGATAGTGCGTCGCCCAGGCGTTGACAGCATTCGTCGGCCATCACGGGGTCCGCGACGAAGACGCGGATTCCACTCTCCAGGGCGTGAAGGAAGCGAGCCGTCTGCGTGGGGGTGATCGTCGCAGGGTTGATCCCGCTCGCTGTGATCGCGCCCTGCAGGATCGACCGCGCCACAATGGACCCGACGTAGCCGCCCATTATGTCGAGCGCGGTGGTTTCAATGCCGGTCACCTGGACCACCATGATTCCTCAAGTTCGAGGTTGTCATCCCCTGTACGTTCTTGGCGATCGTGGACAGCTTCGAATGCCGCCTCGAGATGCAGATACACAGACACGCCTTCGAGATCCATGCCCATTTCGACCAGGGTCATGGCGACGTTGGGATCCAGACCGCTGATGACCGCATCGACGCCCATGAGTCGCGAGATAAGCCCAATGTCTCGGATCGCGCGCGAAATGTAGCTGTCCATGATATCGACGCCCGAGACATCGATGATCAGGCCGGTAGGCCCCTCTTTTTCGATGGCGGCACCGATGTCGTCTTTGAGCTGCATCACAACACGGTCACTGAGTTCCACCTGGATCGTGATGATCAAGGTGTTGTAGAGCTTGATGATGGGGATGTGCGATGTCTCCGACATGCGTGTATCCCCCTACTTCTCGACCAAAGACTTCATGCTCGCACCGTTGCTCTTCATCATCTGCAGGCATTCACGCAGTCCCTCTTGCAGGTTGCGCAGCGTGCGGATCGACGACAAGTCGACACCGAGCTCGACGAGCGTTTGTGCCACAGCGGGACGGATGCCGGTCATGATGCAGCGCGTGCCGAGAAGCTCGGCGGACTTCATGACCTTCACGAAGTGATCGGCCGTGCGGGTGTCTACGATCTCGACACCGGTGATATCGATGATCACGTACTTGCAGCGGTGGTTGACGATTTCGTGAAGTAGCGTCTCCATCATCTCGGCGCTACGTTGGCTGTCGACCATGCCGATGACCGGCAGTGCCAATACGTCATCCCACAACTGCAGGATCGGGGTCTGGAGCTGACGCACGAGCTGTTCCATCGCCGTCTGCGTGTTCTGCTGGCGCTGGATGGTGTCGATCTGGAACTCGATGTCTGCGACTGTCTCGTTAAGCGTGCGGCCGAACTGCGCCATGAGCTCGTCCTCGGTCTCCAAGGTCTCATCGCTGATACGGGCAGACAGGTCGCCCTGTCGCACCGATGCGAGAACCTGGAAGCACTCGGACATGCCGAGCGCGAGATTCATCGTGGCGTCGCGGTCCTCGGCCAAGCGCTCGTCGAGCGAGTCACACATTTCGTTGATGCCGTCGCGAAGTCGAACGACCTCGGGGTCGTTTGAGTCGAACATCAACCGTTCGGTGAACTCGCGACTGCGAAGTCGCTGCATCCCGTCTAGCAACGCCTCGTATTCGGCGCGCGGGATTGTGACTGCATCTTCCTTGCTCATATCCCCCTCCAAAGGGTCGCGCCTAGAACTGAATCTGGGCTGTAATCTGGTCGCCCTCGCGGTTTATCGCGAGAAGGGTCTTGCCCATGCGGTCGCACCACTTGCGGACGTCTTCCTCAAACGTCGAGCAGTCGGCGTGCACTTCGAGCACGTCTCCGGGTGCAATCTGCGGCATCTTCGTTGTGATCTTGAGGATCGGCTGCGGGCAACGCAGCCCCATCGCGTCGAGTTCGTGCTTTGCCATTTTCTTCCCCTCTCCGGCCGAGGTCCTCGGCCCGTGTCCCTAAGACCTTGCCTTCAGCAAGGCCTGCAGTTCTGTTGTGATTTGTACGTCCGTGAAATGGCGTGCAGTGATGGCCGAGGACGGACAGCCCGCGACGCACGTTCCACACCCACGGCATAGCAGTTCGTTGACGACCGCTGCTCCGGCCTCTTCGTCGAAGGTGATGGCCGAGTACGGGCATGCAGCAACACAGGTGCGGCAGGCACCGCACAGCTCGGGGTTCACGACCGCGACCGCAGGGTCTCGGACGAGCTTCGTACCCGGGACAAGCGTGGACAGCACCGCGCCCGCCGCAGCTGCAGCTTGGGATGCCGAGGCGCTGGTGTCCTTCTGCCCCGCAGCACATCCAGCCATGTAGACGCCCTCGATCCGACTTGCGTGCGAACGCAAGCGGGAATGCTCGGAACGAACGAACCCGTCTGCGTCGAGAGCGACGCCCAGCAGTCCGGCGAGCTCGTCGATGCCGCGTGCGCCTCCCATCGGGGTGGCAACGACAGCGAGATCGACCGGAAGCGCTTTGCGTACGTCGCCGCGCGCATACTCGATGCGTACGCGATCACGGCCCGTATCGGCAACCACGGCGACCGTGTCGTTCGGACCGAAGTGCACCTCTGCGTAGGAGGTTGGGCGCTCGGAGGACTCGCGGTGCGCGTAGCGTGGGCCGCCGAGCGCGCGATCCCATCCGAATTCGTAGATGCGTGTATCGGGATGCATGTGCCCGATCTGTTCGACGTATTTCGCCATGGCCTGGCAGCAGGTCCGCGAGCAGGTTGTGCCCGGTGCATGCCCGGTCTCGTCGGCGCAGTGGACCAGCGCGATCGATTTCGGCGTACTTCCGTCAGGGAGACGCAATTCTCCTTCGGTCGGCCCGTCGGGATTAAGCATGCGTTCGAGTGCCCATGCTGTGAGCACGCGGGGGTGGTTGAAAGGCGAGTGCTCAGACGTGTCAACGCGGACCTCGGATCCGGTTGCGATCACGATGGCACCGAATTGGCGCTCGACGGTCTGATCGGTCTGGGCTAGATCGATGCAGCCGAACGGGCATGCAGCGACGCACGCCTCGCAGGTACCTTCGCCTGTGAAGTGCAGGCAGTGCAGCTCGTCGACGACTGAGGCGTTCGGTAGGGCTCCCGCATAAGGTATGCCGACTGCTGCTCGCGTCGAGAGGCCGGCGTTGCGTTCGTCATCGACTTGGACCGGGCACGCACCCGTGCAGGTCCCGCAGCCGTAGCAGGCTTCCACATCGACGTGACGAGCCCGCGTGCGAAGCGTGACGGCGTAGTTGCCGAGATACCCGACGACCTCGTACAGCTCGGTCCCCGTGAGGACTTCGATGTTGTTGTGGTGAAGGACCTGGTCCATCAGCGGCTCAAGCATGCACGGAGCGCACTCCATCCCGGGATAGAGCTCGCCGAGAAGCGCGACCCGACCGCCGATCGAGGGCTCGCGGTCGATGAGTGTGACCTGGCGTCCCGCGTTTCCGAGCATGACCGCGGCGGACATCCCGGCGATACCAGCGCCGATCACGAGTGCTCCGGTCTCGCAGGTCACTTCGAGAGCCTCGAGCGATTCTTGTTCGCGTGCACGGGCCGCAGCGGCTGCGACGAGTGCGATGGCCTTTTCGGTGGCCTGCGCCTTGTCCGGTGTGACCCACGCGCACTGCTCGCGTATGTTCGCGCGGCTTATCAGGTAGGGATTCTGCCCGGCCACCTCGCACACGTCCGCGAAAGTATCTGCGTGTTCACGTGGCGAGCACGCGCCGATGGCAAGGCGCAGATGCGGGTGCTGCTTCATCTGCTCGGCAAGCCAGGCCTGACCTTCGGTCGAGCACAGGGTTGTGTGTCGTATGACAGTCTCGACGCCGGGAATCGCGGCCGCGGCTTGCCCGACGACGTCGAGGTCGACGAGCTCGCTGATGATCGGACCGCACTCGCACAGGGCCACGAGGACGCCGGGCTTCGGTGTGTCGCTCTCGCTCACGCCGCCCCTCCGTCGCTCGGTGTCGTATGGATGCAGCGACCTTCAGCGTCGCGTCTCAGTGCGTCTCGCAGCTGCCCGTCGGGTCCATACGCGCGAATCTCGAGAGGACCGGTTCCGGGCAGGGCGTGGGTGGCGCAGCCGAAGCACGGGTCGTAGGCCCGAAATGACATCTCGATCCGGTTCATGAGCTCCTCGGTGAGTTCCGAACCCGGGCGGAGAAGGGTCCGGGCCGCCTTTCGAACCGAAAGCTGGATGCCGGGGTAGTTGTAGGTGGTGCCGACGATCATGTTCACGCTGGTGACGATGCCGTTCTCGTCGGTCTTGTAGTGGTGGGTGAGTAGGCCGCGCGGTGCCTCGATGGTCCCGACACCTTCTCCGACGACATGATCGGGCATCGCGCGAACGTTGGTGTCGAGGAGTCGCTCGTCGCTTGCGAGGAGCTGGACTTGCTCGGCGCATTGCATGAGCTCGACGAGGCGTGCCCAGTGGTACGCCATGGTGGCATGCACGGGGCGACCGCCGAGGGTGTCGAAGAAGCGCTCGCACTCGGCTTGTGCGCGAGGCGTCTGCATCCCGGTCGAGGCGTTGATGGAGCCCAGCGGGCCGGTACGAACGATCGAGGGCGCAGCTTCTTCGCCAAGCCCCTGCCAGCCCGTCTTCTTGAGATACGGGAACTTGAGGTAGCTCCACGGTTCGACGTGCTCGGCGATGTGCTCGAGATAGTCGGCGGGATCGTAGGTGAGGATTTCGGCGCCATCGGGTCCGACCACGCGCACCTTCTCGCCCATGGGGTCGAACCGGCCCTTGTCGTCGACGAGTGCCAGGTAGCTGGTCACCGACTGGTACTCATCGGCAAGGAGCATGGACAGCATCGCCTGGTCGTCGAGCACGAGCTTGTTGAACACGCCCAGCGCCGTTTCGGCGAACTGGACCATGAAGTAGCCGATCTCCATGAGGCGACTGGCTGTATCGCGGTCGACGGACTTGCTCACGCCCCCGGGGAGCAGACCGACGGCGTGTATGCGACGCCCGCCGAGCAGCTCGGCGACCTCGAGTCCCTCGCTGCGCATGCGCAAGACGTCCCCGCCCAGGCTGTCGCCCACTTTGTTGAGCACGCCGATGACGTTGCGTTCTGCCGGAGCGGCCCCCGGACCCATGATCAGGTCAGGACCAGCGAGCGCGAAGAAGTGCGTCGCGTGATCGCCGGCCACGAAGGCGTTGTAGCGCAGGCGGCGGATGAGATCTGCTGCCAGCGGAATCTCCAGCCCGAACACGGCGTCTGCAGCTTTGGCCGACGCCAGATGGTGCGCTTCTGGACACACGCCACAAATCCGCGGCGTGATGATCGGCAACTCCTCGACAGGACGGCCTTCGAGGAACTTCTCGAAGCCTCGCAGCTCGGGAATCACCAGATATGCGGCGTCGACCTCCCCGTTGTCGTCGACGAACAGGTCGATACGGCCGTGGCCCTCGAGTCGGGTTATCGGGTCGATAGTGAGGCGCTTCAACGCGATCCGCCTCCCAGTATCGAGTCCGAGAGCGTGAACGTGTAAAACGTGCCGAGCGGATCGACGAGCGTATTCATTGCTGCCTTGATCTCGTCCTCATCTTCGCTGTCGATCATGCCGCCGAGCATGGCCACCATTTTCGCGCCCATGTCGTGTGAGTCACCTGCGGGGCCATAGCATCCGCGGCAGCCGATCAAAGCGGTCGGGCAGCCGGCTCCGCAGCCGGACCGGGTCACGGGTCCGACGCACACGAGACCTTGCTCGAGCAGACACCGCGTAGGGTCGGGCTGGAATTCGTGCGGCCGCACAAAGCCGGTGATCTTCGTGCCGCGCTTCTCGAGGGGACACTCGTCGCACACCGAACTGTCCCCAACGCCGAGAAGCCCGGGGGCAGGCGGCAGCTGCTCGGCTATCAGCGCTTCACACACGGCGCGCACCTGAGCGCCCACGGGCGGGCAGCCCGGAATCAGGTAGTCCACCTGCACGTTGGCGCCTAGCGTCTGCGTACGTATGGTGAGACCGGGAAGGTCGCAGGCGACGCCGTTTCCGAAAAGAGCTTCGGCGCTCGGGATTGCCGAGACGGGTCCTTCGGTGGACTCGGTCTCGTAGACGCACGCGAGAAGCTCCTCGCGGGTGGACAGATTCGCGAGTCCGGGGATGCCACCGAAGCTCGCGCACGCGCCGAACGCGATGAGGGCCTTTGACTTGCGTCTCAGAAGTTGGGCGATCTCGCGGTTCTCGTCGGTGCGGATGGCGCCATTGAACAGGCACGCATCGATCTCGCCGTCAGCCATCCGCTCTACGTCCGCATACTTGAAGTCCGCGATCTCGGGCCAGAACACGATATCGAAGGCCTCGGTCAATGCGGTCAGGGTGTCGCCGATCTCCAAAACAGCGAGATCGCACCCGCCGCAGCTGGCTCCGCCGTAGACTCCCAGTTTGCGCTTGCCCATCTCACGCCCCTGTTTCCACGGCGGTTGAGGTGAGACGGTCTCGCCATGCAAGTGGGCCCAACGCGCGAACCTGCTCGGTCATCTCCTCGATCAGAGCGGCATAGCGCGCACCTTCCGATGCGCTCACCCACTCCAGTCTAACGCGTTCTGGCTCGATGCCGAGACCGTCGAGCATCGTGTGCAGCAGAGTCATCCGTCGCAAGGCGCCTTGTGGTTGCCGTTGATGTAGTGGCAATCACCAGGATGGCAGCCGGCGATCAGCACGCCGTCGGCGCCTTCGGCGAGCGCTTCGAGAATGAACACGGGATCGACGCGACCGGTGCACATGACGCGCACAACATCGACGTTCGGGGGGTACGACGTCTTCGCCTGTCCGGCGCCATCGGCACCGGAGTACGAACACCAGTTGCATAGAATGCCGAGAATCCTCGGCTCAAACCTTGCCATGGCACCGTTCCCCTGCTCGAACTGACATCCGGCGCCGGCGAACTTCCGTCGTCGACATCCCTGGAGTGTCTAGGCTACGTGCGGAGTCGAAAACCGCTGTCCCGGGAGCGTGTGCGAGTGCTCCAATTGTAGGATTTCCGGGCATTGCGGTCACGTTGTTAATTTCGGTCTGTGAGCTATATCACTTTACCGAATTATTCAATCTGACCTGCGGCTTAATATTCATGAGGGACTTGCGGTGGCTCGATTGTCGGTTGCGAGGCCGGAATACACAGGAGCTCCCCCTCATTTCCGAGGAGGAGCTCCTGTAATGTGCCGACCGGCGCGGTGGAACTCCGGCGTGTGGCGTCAGTCCGGCTGGAGGGGGTCGTCTTCTCAGAAGCATCACCGTCCCTTCACGCGCAGACGCACCGGGTGGCGGATTCGCGCGGTTTCGCCCGACCCGATCAAGTTGCGCGGTACGACGGCGATGAATTCGCCACGCTTGCGCTCGTAGATCCCGTCTTCGGCCCAGCCGCCGGCGGTAGCATAGAGATCGGCCACGACGTCTGCCGGAGCGGAGTGCATCCGTCCGGCAGGCATCTCAATCGGGTCTGGCTGCTCGATGTACTGACTGTGTGCCATTGCGTTCACCTCACGTGGAATCGTGGTTGCCTCTTGTGAACACGATACGGTCTATCCGCAGGTGAGACATCGTGTGACGGGTGTGTCTTCGCATGCGACGCAGGGAGTATCTGCAATCGCTGAGTGCATCAAATGGATAGGCCGTCCGATTCCGATAAGCCCGGAGCGGGCGGCTGAGGAGATGCGCCGTTTCCGAACCCCTCGCGCGAGCGGCCGCTTCCCTGCGCGGGCGACCCGGTCCCGCAGGGTCGGCACGATGATGACCGGCATCCAGCACGAACCGGGCGCGGTTCGACACGCTCATGGCTACTTGACCACCACGAGGGTCGCCATGGTCACGCCGTCGGTGGCCGGGTCGGCAAGCACGATGACCTGGGAGCCTGCGGCAGAGTTCGCCGGCACCCTCGGCGTAGGCCATGACGGTAGTGTCGTCCAGGTAGACGGTCTGCGAGCCGCTGTCGAGTTCGAATCGTGATGGAGTCACTCGCCGCTCGAGTACCTCGCCTTCGAGCTGGCCGCCGCGCATGCCGCTCGGAGACCGCCGGCGAGCGGCACCGGCAGGCATCTCGATGCCCTGTTCTCTTGCAGGTAGGTCGCGCGCTCCTCCTGCGTCATGTCTCCATCGCGGCGATCTGCTCTTCGGTCAGGTCGGCCATCGGGCCACCAGCCCTGCCGCCGGACCGCTCGGAGCATCGCCAGGGTGCGAACGAGCGCCGTGTCGCTACTGGAGCCTGCATTTCGCGTACACGGAGCCGCCCCAGAACGCTGCGGCGATCAGGACCACGACCCCCAGGACTATCAATGCGTTCTTCATCTTGAGTGTCTCCTTCGTTTCTCGGCCCGCACGAGGCGGGCGCAACTTGTCTACTGGTATCTGAGCGCTTCGATCGGGCTCATCTTTGCTGCCCGACGCGCGGGGTAGTATCCGAACACGATGCCGATGAACGCGCACACGCCTGCTGCGAGGCCGATGGCGTCGAGGGTCACGACCGCACTCATGTCGAGCAACTGCGCGGCGACGAGCGCGATGATCCATCCCGACAGCACGCCGAGCGCACCGCCGATGAGCGTGAGCGTCACCGACTCGGTGAGGAACTGCAGCGAGATGACTTCATCGTCTGCTCCGATCGCTTTGCGCAGCCCGATCTCTCGCGTGCGCTCGGTCACGGTGGTGAGCATCATGTTCATGATCCCGATGCCGCCGACCAGCAGCGAGATGCTGGCGATGGCTGCGAGCAGCGTGGTGAACGTACCGGTCACGCTGGTCACGGCCTCGAGCATGTCGGCCATGTTCTGGATCTGGAAGTCGGCATAGTCCGGGTCGGCGATGCCGTGGCGTTCGAGCAGCAGCGTCTCGACCGACGCTTCGGCTGCGTCCATCTGCTCCTCGTCCGAGACCGTGAGCGTGATGCTCGATACGTACTCGCTGCCGGTGAAGTAGCGCTGCAGTGTCGAGAGCGGCACCAGCGCGGCGGAGTCCACGTTGGTCATGCCCGAGGTGCCCTTCTCCTCGAGCACGCCGACGACCGTGAGCAGTGACGAGCCGCACCGGATGCGCTGGCCCACGGGGTCGACGCCCTCGCCGTAGAGATCCTCGGCAAGTGTCGCACCGAGCACGATGACCTGCGCGTATGCATCGTTGTCGCGTGTTGTGATGAAGGAACCGGTCGTGATGGCGAGTCCCTTCACGGTCTCGTATTCGGGCGTCACGCCCAGAAGCTGCGTGTTCGCGTTGGTGTCATCAGCCACGAGCTGCCCCATGGACTGCGACGAGGGGGCGACACCGGTGATGAGCGGCAGGCTCGCCGAGGGCTTCGGCGTCTTCGAGGCTCAGCGATTCGACCGAACTTGCGGCCGATCGGGCGCCGGGTCCGCTCTGGCCGCCCGATGAGGGCGAGACCGTGAGCAGGTTCGAGCCGGCCGACTGGATGGAGCTTTCGATGCTGGCCTGGCTGCCGGCGCCGATTGCCAGCATCGCGATGACCGAGGCGATGCCCACGACGATGCCGAGCACAGTGAGCTGCTGCGCACCTTGTTCGAGGTGAGCGAGTGAAGTGTCTCGGAGATGAGGTCACTTATTCGCATCAGGCATCACCTCCCGGAGCTGTGGCAACGGACGTGTTGGGAGCAGCCGGATCGGACGTTTCCGCGTCCGCCGCCGGACCGTCGTCGTACTGGCGTATGTGTGCCGAGGAACTTGCGGCGTCCTCGGCGATCAGACCGTCTTGGATGCGCACGACGCGGCGGGCGCGCTGCGGCGATGTCGGGCTCGTGCGTGATTATCACGATGGTGCGGCCCTCGTCGTTGAGGCGCGCGAAGAGCTCCATGACCGAGTCGCCGGTGGCGGTGTCCAGGTTGCCGGTCGGCTCGTCGGCCAGGATCAGCGACGGGTCGTTCACCAGCGAGCGCGCGATCGCCACGCGCTGCATCTGCCCGCCGGACAGCTCGTTGGAGCGGTGGGTCCACAACTTCTCCTCGAGACCCACTGCGCTCATCGCCTCGGCCGCGCGCTCTTCGCGCTCGTCGGACGGCACGCGCGTGTAGAGCATGGGCATGCACACGTTGCGCATGACCGTCGCTCGGGGCAGCAGGTTGAATGCCTGGAACACGAAGCCCACGGTCTCGCGTCGCACCTCGGCGAGTTCGTAGGTCTCGAGTTCGGCGACGTCTCGTCCAGCGAGCCGGTACGTGCCCGACGTCGGCGTATCGAGGCAGCCGAGAATGTGCATCAGCGTTGACTTGCCCGAGCCCGACGGACCCATGATCGCGGCGAACTCGCCCGGATCGATCGTGAGGGACACGCCGCGCAGCGCGTGGGTCTGCGCTCCGGCACCTTCGTAGATCTTGTGCAGGTCGTGTGCTTCGATGACCGGGGTACTCACTGGAAGCCTCGTGCGGGGGTCCCGCCCATGACGCCGCCCATGACGCCGCCGCCGGGTTCCGTCGGTCCACGCTCGTCGGTGCTCGAGTCGCTCGAAGACGCATCGCTCGAGGTCGTGGTCGTCACGACCAGGTCGCCTTCGGAGAGCCCGGAGAGGATCTGGGTCTGCGTCGCGTTGGTCAGGCCGGTCTCGACGGTGACCTGCGTTGGCGTGGTCTCGCCGTCGGCAAGGATCTCGACGTAGTAGCTGCCGTCACTGTTGGACTTCACCGCGCCGTTGGGCACGAGCAGGGCGTCTTTCGCGATCTCGGTGACGATCGTGGCTGCGGCGGACATGCCGGGGCGCAGACCCTCGTCGGCCACGTCGATCGATACCCGGACCTCGAACGTGACGACGCCTTGGTCGTTCGATCCCTCGTCGGCGATCTCGTAGACCTTGCCGGTCGCCATGAGGTCAGGAAACGCGTCGAATTCGATGTCGGCACGCTGACCGATCTCGAGGGTGGGCAGGTCGACCTCGTTCACCGTCAAGCGCGATTGCGAGTGGCTGCTCGGGAGCGAGTGTGATGGGAGCGCCCGAGCTTGCCGAGGAACCCGTCGTCGAGGCACCGGCGGCATCTGCAGTCGAGGCCGCAGCCGAGCCGCCCGACACGCTGTCACCGACCTCGATGTCGAGCGAATGGACCACGCCGGAACACGGGGCGGTCACGCTCAGGTCGCTCTCCGCGTCCTGGGTGTCTTCGTAGTCGATCAAAGCGGTCGAGAGCGATGCCTTGCTGGAATTCACGTTCGCCTCGGCCGAGGCCACGTCTGCCTCCGCCGCGTCGATGTCGGCTTGCGTGACCTCCGCGGTGGTTTGGGTGGACGAGTCAGTCTGGCTCGTGTCGCTCGGCGTTGCACTCGTCGTATCCGTCAGCGTCGCGCTTGCGGTCGTCGCCGACGTGCTTGTCGTCTGGTCCGCGTAGCGGTCTTCAAGATCGGCCAGCGAGTTCTCGTTCTTGACCAGCGACGCTTGCGCCTGGGTCACCCCGGCCTGTGCTTGTCGGTAGCTTGCCAACGCACGGGCTGTCGCAGCCTCGGCGTCATCAGCATCGAGTGTGAACAGCACGGTTCCGGTCGTGACCGAGTCGCCCTCGGCCACTGCAATAGACGCCACAGTGCCGGCCGTGTCGGAGTACACGTCGGTAGTACCGTCGATGGCAAGGTTGCCTGTGCCTGAAACGGTCACCGACAAGATGCCGGTGGTCGCGGCCTCGGTCGTGTAGGTCGTGGTCGGCTCGACCGTTTCGGACTGCTTGAAGAAGTAGAACGCAGCTGCGGCTACGATTACGAGAGCGCCAGCTGCGATCCAGCCCCGGTACTTGCGGAGCTTACGTGAAGCGGCCATACGTCACCTCCGGTAGGATTCACAACACCTACCAGGCTAGAGAGCGTGGGAGCCCGCGGCGTCAGTGCGCGGGGAGTGAGTTCGCGTACTACCAGGGGAGTACGGCGAGGCGGATCGGCCGCGGTTACTCGGCTGAGGTGCCCGGCACGACGAGTCCGCACTCGTAGGCCATGACCACGAGTTGGGCGCGATCGCGAGCGTGCAGCTTCATCATCACGCGCGAGACATGCGTCTTCGACGTCGCGGGACTGATGAAGAGCTTCTTGGCGATCTCGTCGTTCGAGAGGCCATGGGCGACTTCCGAAAGAATCTCAAGCTCGCGCTCGGTGAGTGCAGCGAGATCATCCGGGTGTGCGCGCCGCACTTCGGGGCGTTCGGCGAACTCGCTAATGAGTCGGCGCGTCACGCTGGGTGCGAGCAGCGCGTCGCCGCGGGCAACGACGCGCACTGCGTCGACGAGCGCCTCGGGCTCGGTGTCTTTGAGCAGGAAGCCGCTCGCTCCGACCCGCAGTGCTTCGTAGACGTACTCGTCGGCGCCGAACGTCGTGAGTACGAGCACGCGCGGGAGCGGTGATTCCCCGCAGTCTTCGCCTGCATCGCCGAGGATTCGGCGTGTGGCCTCTAGGCCGTCGACCTCGGGCATCCGGATGTCCATCAAGATGACGTCAGGTGACAGTTCGCCAGCGAGTGCGACCGCCTCTTCGCCGTTCTCGGCTTCGCCGATGACCTCGATGTCGGCGGCGGCCTCGAGCAGCACGCGGAAGCCTGCACGGACCAAGGCCTGGTCGTCAGCGATGATCACTCGGATTGTCATGAGTTGCCCTTCGCGAGAGGAATGACTGCACGAACGCGGAAGCCGCGATCGGGAGCTGGGCCTGCGGAGAACGTGCCGCCAAGCGCCTCGACGCGTTCGCGCATACCGCGGATACCGTGTCCCTCTTCGGGGTCGGTGCGTGCTGCGCCGCCGTTGTCTGTGATGACGACCGTGAATGAGTCGGGAGTCGCACCGAGCGCGACTTGGACTGCGTCGGCTTGCGCGTGGCGAACGACGTTGGTGAGCGCCTCTTGGACGATCCGGTAGGCGGACACGGAGGCGTAGGCGGGCACGGAGGCGAGTTCACCGGTTGTGTCGAGATCCACGGTGATGCCGGCGTCTCTGAGCGGAGTGACGAGCTGAGCGACTCGACCGATGTCCTCTATCGGCGTGAGCGGCATCTCACCTTCTCCGGTGCGAAGGACGTCGAGCATCGAGCGTAGCTCGGCAAGCGCTTGTTTGCTGCTGTTGCGGACATGTGAGATCGACTCGCGTGCGCGGACGGGGTCGGTGTCGACGAGAGCCATGGCCGCGTTGGCTTGGACGGTCACGATCGAGAGACTGTGCGCGACGATGTCATGGACTTCGCGTGCGATACGGATGCGTTCCTCATCGACGCGTCGCAGCGCCTCTTCCTCACGGGTGCGCTCGGCTTCGAGGGCGCGATGTTCGTACTCGGCGAGGTATGCGCGACGGGTGCGTTCGGACTCGCCGAGCAGCGCGGCAGCGGCCAGCACGACGATGGCACCCCCGAGTTCGGCGACCCAGCGGACGCTCGACGAAAAGGCGAAGAGCGGCACGGCTCCGACGACGCCGATGGCCAGCAGCGCGATCCAGCCAGAATGCCTGCGCTTCGCGTTGGCCGCAAGCGTGTAGAGGGCGATCATAGGCGCAAGGACCGTGGGAGCGGGAGGTGCCAACGGCAGAAGCGTGTATGCGAGTGCCCCAGCACTCGCCATGCCGAGCGCGAGCCAGGGTACCTGTCGGCGCAGTGCCAGCGGCATGAAGGCCGCGGCCACCAGGAGGTAGCGTACGATGCCGAATCCGGGTTGCGGTTCCGGTCGATGGTCGAGCTGCCAATTCGGTATGCCGGGCAGCGCATCCGGGCGTGCGGTGGAGAGTATCCAGATCTGGATGCACACGGCCAGAGTCAGCCCAACTGCGATCGCCATGTCGATGATCGCCGGGTCGAGCCGTTCGATGCGTGCTTTGAGGTCGCGATAAGTCATGTGACCATCGTAGTCTCGACACACCGTGCGCGAAAGCGACCCGGGGCTGAGACGCGTCTACGCCTCAGGGAGTACGGCGTCGCGCCGTCGTCAGCGCGCTACTCGGCGGCGATGGGGAATCGGATGCTCCGTAACGTACTCGGCGGGCTTCACCTGTTCTGGGTCGAAGAAGTAGACCTCCTGCGGAGCCGGCGACGGTGTGGCCATTCTCGCTCACCCAGGCGAGTAGTGCATCATAGACTGGGCCGAGAGTCGAGAACGGTTCTCGTGTGCGTCGTCGACGCCACACCGTCTCGGGAATCCGCTTCACACCCACATGGGTGCGTACGTCGGGTCGTGATGTCGAATCGATATCCGATCCGTCATGCAGGGGCCGAGACCTCCAGCAACGGCGGTCTGCTTCGACCCGGGACGGATGCGGAGGTGGCCGCCATTGACGGGCCGACTGCGAGATCGATGTCTTCCCAGACTCGAAGTAGAGCGAGTCGTACGCCGCTGTCATCTGAGCCAAACAATCCCGTACCGTCAGATACGCCGGGATCATCCGTTCGCGCGGTACCTCTGTCGATGCCTATGAACATGAACATGTACCGCCTCGGCGATGATCTGCACCTCGGATAGACTTCTGCTTGTGGCGCTGGCTCTCGTGCTCGTGACCGGTCTGACGGCTGGATGCTCGGCATCGGACGGTGGCGACACTACCGAGCCGACAACAGGCAAGACTGAAGGCTCCGGCTCCGGTTCCTCGGCAGAGGAAGCAACCGGTGGCGAGATCACGATCGAGACATTCGAGGCCTGGCTTGCCGAGCAGCCCGACACAGACGTCTGGTACTCGAAAGCCACGAGCTCCGAGATGACGAAGCGGCTGCGCAAGCCGACGATCGTAGTCTTTGTAGACATGCCCGGCGGCGAACTCCAGAGCTACGCGAACACGGTGACAAACGAGTGGGCCAACTCCGATGACGGGCAAACGACAAATGTTCGGCTCGTGTCGAGCGACGGGATGGTCTTCCAAGGCGGCATGCCGCTATCAATGGAGTTCGCGGAGTCGGTTCCCGAGCCGCCGACGTCGCCGGGCGCGTTCATGACCTGGCTCGATGAAGCCTACGGCCCGGCGAGCGGCGATCCTGTCGACGAGGAGTGGTACGCCCGCATCGAGAGTGCTGGCCCGAACCTGGATCGCGAAGCTGTTGAGGTTCAGACCGACCTGGACTACACGAGCATGGTCGATCGGGAGTTGGCCAACACCATCGGCGAGGTTCTCAAACTCGCGCACCCCCAGGGCACCAGCGGATGGATCGTTCGCTTCGGTGATGGCGAATACGAGTTGTCGAGCGTCTACTAGGAGGTTTGCGTGGTCAGGCACATCGTGTTTTGGAAGCTGGCTCCTGCAGCAGCGGGGGCGAACGCTGAGGTTAACGCGCGCAAGATGAAGACGATGGTGGAGATGCTGCGCGAGAGCGTGCCCCAGGTCCGCCATATCGAGGTCGGATTGGATTTCAACCTCTCTGAAGCAGCGTGGGATGTTGCGCTGTACTCGGAGTTCGATTCCCCGGAAGACCTCGCTGCGTATCAAGCGCATCCAGAGCATGTGAAGGCCGCCGCGTTCGTGGCTGAGGTCACGACTGACCGCGCTGTGATCGACTACGAGGTCTAGCGCGGGTTGCACACGAAAGAGGCGCCATAGCGGTCACCGAGACAGCAACGACTCCTCGGCGGACATATGCCTGCCGAGGAGCCGCGTACGTGACTTCATGTGGTGCTGCGAGTCCTAGTAGGGCTCGGTGTAGATCTCGTAGTAGGACTGCGGATGCTTGCAGGCCGGACACAACTCGGGTGCCTCCGGGCCTTCATGTACGTAGCCGCAGTTGCGGCACTTCCACTTCACCGGCTGCTCGCGCTTGTACACGATGCCCGCCTCGATGTTCGCCAGCAGCTTGCGATAGCGCGCCTCGTGGTGCTGCTCGACTTCGGCGATCTCGCGAAATGAGGTCGCGATATCAGGGAAGCCCTCTGCGTCGGCGATGGACGCGAAGTCGGGGTACAGAGTGCCCCACTCCTCGAGTTCGCCTTCGGCCGCCGCGAGCAGGTTCTCCGGCGTGCGTCCGATCCGGCCGGCGGGATACGTCGCCGTGATCTCGACGGGTCCGCCCTTGAGATACTTGAAGAAGACCTTGGCGTGCTCCTTCTCGTTGTCGGCGGTTTCGGTGAAGAGCGCCGAGATCTGCTCGTAGCCCTCCTTCTTCGCCTGACTCGCGAAGTAGGTGTAGCGATTACGGGCTTGAGATTCGCCCGCGAAGGCCTTGAGCAGGTTCTGTTCGGTCTTCGTTCCTCGAATGGGCATGTACGTGGTCTCCTTTCGTGACTACGGCCAGTGTCTGTATGGAAGGTTACCCGAATTCACGTGCCGTCATGCACTCCGGGTCCGTGCAATTGTGCTTACGGGCGCCCGCGCCCGCCTCTGCGTCTTTGCCGCGAGGATGGGACGCGGTAGCATGCTCGGCGAGGCTACAACGGATTCAAGCGAGGGAGATACGTGGCTGGACACGGAGAGTCGAAGATAGCCGTCATCGCGGCGGTCGTGAGCAATCTGCTCATCGCGATCATCAAGTTCGTTGCCGCATCGATGACCGGCAGCTCGGCGATGATCGCCGAGGGCATCCACTCGTTGGTGGACACCGGCAACGGCGGGCTCGTCTTGCTCGGCATGCGCAAGAGCACGAGTCCGGCGGATTCAGAGCATCCGTTCGGCCACGGCAAGGAGCTGTACTTCTGGACGCTCATCGTGGCGATCTCGATCTTCGGCATCGGTGGTGGCATGTCGGTCTACGAGGGCGTCACACACATCCAGCACCCCTCGACGATCGAAGATCCGACCGCGAGTTACATCGTGCTGGCGATCGCGCTCGTGGTCGAGGGCGCCTCATTTTTCATCGCGATGCGGCAGTTCAACGAAGCGAAAGGCACGATGGGCGCGCGCCGCTTCATCCGCGAGTCGAAAGACCCGAGTCTGTTCACCATCGTGTTCGAGGACTCCGCGGCCATGCTCGGCCTGGTGGTAGCGTTCCTCGGCGTGTATCTGGGTCACGCGTTCGAGAACCCACTGTTCGACGCTGCGGCTTCGATCATCATCGGCCTGCTGCTCATGGGTGTGGCGTGGCTGCTCGCGCGCGAAACGAAAGGGTTGCTCGTCGGTGAGGGTGTGGAGCCCGAGGAGCTCGAAGTCATGCAGCGCAAGGTGTTGGCCGACGAAGATGTCGAGCAGATCGGGAGCATTCGCACGATGTTCTTCGGTCCGCACGACCTGCTCGTGGCACTCGATGTCGTGTTCAAATCCGGGCTACGCAACGAGCGCATCCACGACGCCATCACGCGCATCGAAGGTTCGCTCAAGCAGGTGCGTCCGGAGATCTCCCAGGTCTACATCGAGGTCGAGTCGGTCAAGGACTTGTTGGCTGCCGAGAAGCCCGCTGCTGAGGTTGCTCCCGAACCGGCTACCGACTCCGCTCCCGCATCTGCAACTGACTAGCGAACAGATCGGACGCGGCACCCATGGCTCACACGGCTGCACTTCCAAACTCGCTCGCCGCTGTACGTGAGCGCGTGGCTGCCAAGGGCGTATCGCAGCTTGCCCCCTGGGCGATGCTGTTTGCCCGGCTGGTGCTGTTCGCGGTGTGGCAGGCCGTGATTGCGGTGCTGTTCGTGGTGCTCGGCGAGGCGGATCCGTGGGATGCCTCGGTGGCCTGGTGGCCAGCGGGCGCGACACTCGCGAACCTCACGAACCTGGCCTTGCTCGGACGGCTCGCACGTGCCGAGGGTTTGCGGCTGCGTGACCTCTACGGTTTCAACCGCCCGACGTGGAAGACGGATGTGCGCTGGACTGCGGCGGCCACGGTCGCGTTCGCCGCTCTCGTGATGCTGCCCAACACGGCCGTCGCGATCATGCTGTGGGGTGACCCGGCTGCTGCGACGCCGACGATGTTCCAGTCGCTGCCGATGTGGGCGATCGTCCCGCTGATGGTCGTCTTCCCGTTGACGATCGCGCTCACCGAGATGCCGACCTACTACGGCTACGTCATGCCGCGACTGCAGGCTTCTACCGGGTCGCGCTGGGGCATTGTCGTGCTGGTCGCCTCGATGCACGCTGCACAGCACATGACGCTGCCGCTCGTGTTCGACGCACGGTTCATCGCATGGCGGCTGCTTATGTTCTGGCCGTTTGCGCTGTTCGTGGCGTGGGCGCTCGACCGTCGACCGACGTTGATGCCGTACATGATGGTCGTTCACGGCCTGCTCGACGCATCCGTCGTCATCATGGTGCTGCTGACGACGCTTGGGAATCCCGATCGCCTGACGACTCCCGCCAGGTCTCTGCGGCGAGCCCGAGCGACGCATGTCTGTCTCCGCACATTCGAGGGTTTACAGATCGGCGCAATGTGCTATACATTACACAGTACCTAGCGATGTACAGTACTTCGGGGGGCAGGCGATGGGCTCGGATTTCGAAAGCTGGAATGCGCAGCTGCGCAAGGGGGTCGTCCAGATCCTCGTGCTTCAGGTGCTCTCAGACGAGCCGCTGTACGGCTACGCACTGGTCAAGCGACTCGAAGAGCTCGGCGATTTTGTTGCTGGTGAGGGCACCGTGTATCCGGTGCTCCGGAGACTCGAGGCAGCGGGTCTTCTCGCCAGCGTCTGGGAAGCCGAGCAGCCGGGCAATCCGCGCAAGTACTACTCGGTGACCGACGAAGGCCGGCATTTCCTCGGCCAGGCGCGCGCCGAGTGGGATCGCATCGATGGGGCCATACGGACACTCGGAGGGGACGTACGATGAGATGGGACGAGAAGAGGGCTCGCGCCTCGGAGCGCAAGTGGATCTACCTGACCGGAGGGCTTCTGCTGGTGCCGCTGATCCTCTATGGCGCAGTGTCGGCGGTGCCGTACGTGCGCTCGAGGACGAGTTGGTCGGAGCAGGTCTCCTCGGCACGTGATGTCCACGACTACACCGAGATCACCGAGGGGGCGACCTACGACGAGATCGTGGACGAACTCGGCATACCGTCCGGCAGCGGCCCAGCGTTCGAGAGTGCCGATGCCGTGCTTGCCGGCGTGTACTACTGGAACAGCGGCGAGGGCGAGATACGCGGGCTGCTCGTGCGGGGACGCCTGGTCGGTTCGATGAAGGTGGGGGTGTGGCGATGAGCACGCGCGACAACGCTCTCACGCGACTGGAACGCGACCTGCGCAGAGGGCTTGCGGGGCTGCCCCGGGCAATCCAACATCCTGGCGGGATGAGCAGCGTACCTGGGGTGACCAGGTGCGTCCCAGAGCGAAACAATATTAGAGGATGCGCATATATGCATGTAGAATGAAACGGAGGAACGCGCCATCAGACCGACCTTGCCGGAGGCGAGTCATGGACGCAGAGTTCTACTGCATGCACTCCGAGCTGTGCAAGACGCTCGCGAACGACAAGCGCCAGATGATCCTGGGCGCGCTCCGAGACGACGAGCTTTCCGTCGGCCAACTCGTCGAGCGCACCGGGATCGCACAAGCCAATCTGTCGCAGCACCTCTCGATCATGCGCACTCATGGTGTGGTTCGCACGCGCCGCGAGGGCACGCGCATCTTCTACTCGATCAGCAACCCCAAGCTCATCCAGGCCTTCGACCTGATCACCGAAGTCATGCAGGAATCCATCGATGAGCGGGCCGCGTCGGGCTCGACGCCCGAAGGAACGGGCACGAAAACTCCGACTGAATGAGCGCGAGATGTCTCGCGCTTCTTGAACTCGCAATACACATCATAGGAGGCGGGTCAGCATGGATACGGATGTCACAGCGGCACTCGACCAGTTGAACGAGAAGGTGACCGCGCTCGAGAGTCCGCCGAAGAAGATGACGATCGTGGTGATGAGCGGCGACATGGACAAGCTCTTCGGCGCGTTCATCATCGCCAACGGCGCGGCGGCGATGGGCATCGACGTGGTCATGTTCTTCACGTTCTGGGGACTGCGCGCCCTCAAGAAGGCCGACGCAAAGCACGGCAAGACGTTCTTCGGCAAGATGATCGGCATGGGGATGTTCGAGGGCGGCGACATCGCGAAGGCCAACCCGAGCAAGTACAGCTTTGGCGGCATGGGCCGGTGGATGTTCGGCAAGATGATGGGTGCCCACAACGTCGCGACCCTGCCGGAGCTGCGCGACCTCGCCGTCGAGCTGGGCGTGCGCATGTACGGCTGCCAGATGTCGATGGACGTCATGGAGATTCCGCAGGAGACGTTCATCGACGGGCGTCAAGGAGCCCGTCGGCGTGGGCTTCATGCTCATGCGAGGCCCAGGAGTCCCAGATCCAGTTCTTCATCTAGCAGCACGCGCAACTGACCGCGTCGAGCAACCGGTCGCGAGACGGCTGCGACAACGAAAGGAGGACCACGATGTCTGACGATCACACCCGATCTGGAACTCGACCTCAAGGGCCTGCTCTGCCCGATGCCGATGGTGAAGGTCAGCCAGAACATCAACAACGTCGCGGTGGGCGGCGTCATCCGCGCCGTGGCGACCGACGCGGGCGCCATGGCCGACATCCCCGCGTGGGCCAAGTCGACCGGCAACGAGGTGCTCCAGGCCGAGAAGGTCGGCAGCGAGTTCGTCTTCCTCGTCAAGCGCGTCAAGTAGCGGCGGTACGCGGCATGGACTGGTTCTCGTATCTCGCATCGGCGTCTGGGGCGTGTACCTCGCGCTGGCGGTGTTCATCGCTGGGCATGGCCTGGCGCATCTGGGAGTGGTCGACGCACGCCCAAGTCGGCCGTCCGCCTCGGGCTGTTCCCCAAGCCGAAGACCGGCGTCGGGCGCTTCGGCAAGCTGCTCAAAGACACGTTCATCGCTCCGCAGTCGATCGCGATCGCCACGGGCGTCATGGTCGCGCGCTCGCGTTCCACGTCGCGCGCTCGCGGCGTTCGTGGGCCACTTGCGCCTGGTGCACGAGTTCACGCCGCTCGTGACGCTCCTTGGCGAGGACGGCATGAACCGTTCGCGGCCTGGTCGGGCGGCTTCGCGGGCATCGTCATGCTGGTCGCGGTGCTCTACTGGATCGCGCGGCGCACGTTCGGCCCGTACCGCAAGCTCTCGACGCCCGAGGACTACCTGCTGCTCGTCGCTGCTCCTCGGCATCGTGGTGATGGGTGACCACCTGCGCTTCGTAGGGCGATCTCCACGCGGCGACGTACCAGGAGTGGTTCGCGAGCCTGCTGGCGTTCCGGCCGGCGTTCCCGCCCGAGCTGGCGAACTCCAGCACGCGTCTGGCGCTCGAACTGGCACATGCTCTTCGTCGACGTGTTCCTGATCTACTTCCCGTTCTCGAAGCTGATGCACGCCATCGGCGCCTTCGCGACCAACCTCGTGAGGAGCTTGAGTAGCCATGGAGAAGCAGACGATCGACACTCTCGTCGGTGTGCTCGACAAGAAGATGAACCGCCAGCTCAAGCAGTACATGGACATCTGCGCGCGCTGCGCGATCTGCAAGGACGCGTGCCACCAGTACGTCGCCACGCGGGACATGAAGTACCTGCCGGCCAGGCGCGCGGAGCTGATCCGCGAGATCTACCGGAAGTACTTCACCAAGGCCGGCCAGTTCGTGCCGGCGCTCTACGAGGCGCGCGACCCGGACGACAACCTGCTCGACGAGCTCTACGACGCCACCTACGCGTGCACCGGCTGCCGTCGCTGCATGTACTACTGCCCGTTCTCGATCGACACGGCGTGGATCCTCGCGACGGCCAAGGCGATCCTCATCGCCGCCGGCAGGGGCAACGAGATGCTCGGCCAGCTCGCCGACGCCGCGATCTTCAAGGGCGACAACATGGAGATGTTCGACGACGATCATCGTCGACCGGATTCAAGGACATCGAGGCGGAGTTGCGCGAGGAGAACGGTCGCGACATCCCAGATACCCGTCGACAAGCAGGGCGCCGACATCCTGTATGTCGCGCTCGCCGGCTCGCACTCGATCCAGCCGGCCGCCATCATCTTCGACGAGGCCGGCGCGAACTGGACGCTCTCGATGTTCGAGTCGGCCAACTACGGCTTCTTCTTCGGCGACCCCGAGAAGGCGCGGCTCATCGCCAAGCGCTACATGGACGAGGCGCTGCGCCTGGGCGTCAAGGAAGTCGTCATCACCGAGTGCGGCCACGCGTACCGCGTCGCCGAGATGTTCTACGAGGCGTGGGCCAAGGAGAAGATGCCCTTCAAGGTCCGGCACATCCTCGAGGTGATCGACGAGTACATCAAGGACGGCCGCATCACCGTGAAGCCGGGCGCGATCACCGAGCGGGTCACCTACCACGACCCGTGCCAGATCGGTCGCAACGGCGGCATCTTCGAGCAGCCGCGCGACATCGTCCAGGCGATCGCCGGCGACTTCGTCGACATGACGCCCAACCGCGAGAAGCAGTGGTGCTGCGGCGGTGGCGGCGGGATCGTGGCGATGGAGGAGTTCAACGACATGCGCCTCAAGTCCGGCGACGAGAAGGTCGAGCAGATCCGGGCGACCGGTGCGACGATGCTGGCGTGCCCCTGCGAGAACTGCCGCCTGCAGATCAGGCGAGCTCAACGAGGTCCACGATCTGGGCCTGCGTGTCGTGCCGGTCATGGAGTTGGTGGCCGAGGCGATGAAGCCCTAGAGGAGCGGCGGACACTGCGCGACGCGAAAGTGCACTACGTATCGAACCGTTCGAGCACTGTCATGGCCGCACTACGGGCATCTGAATCTCGGTGAGGTACTCCTCGGGAGGCACGTCCGCGGGATCCGAGTAGTAGATCTCCATCGGCGGGCCTGCCATCAGGTAGCCGTTTTCGCCGATCCACGCCCATATCTCGTTGTACGTGGGCTCGACCGTCTCATAGGGACCCGTATGCATGGCCGAGACAACCGTCATCGGGCCGATGCGCTTGACGCCCACGCCGGCGTCGTCCGGTTCGCTTTCCGGCGGATCCCCGCTCACCGGCGCCCACAGCTCCCAGACCGCATCCTCCTCCGGCGTTTCCGGCGGCATCGTCAGGTACACCGCATGCGGCATCCCCGAGGGCGTGAGCCCGTGCTGGGTGATCCAGCCATAGAGACGCCCGTATCCTTCGGGAGTCTGCGAGTAGGCGCCCCCCATGGTGATGTACACGACCGTCTGTGCGTCGGTGGTCTTGATCTCGGGATTCGACACGACAACCACCTCCCGTAGTCCATATGCCCACTTCCGGTACGTTGCGCGTGACCGGTCGCCTCTCCTCGGCGATAATGAAACCACGCGGACCTGCCGAGGAGACACGTCGCGCACGCGCACCATTCGCCAACGCCTGAGGAGTCGCTACTCATGATCCCTCGCTACACCCGCCCCGAGATGGGCCGCATCTGGGAACTCGAGAACAAGTTCGAGATCTGGAAAGAGATCGAGGTCCTGGCCTGCGAGGCGCAAGCCGCAGCTCGGCCAGGTCGGCATCACGGCCGAGGAGGCCGCGCACATCCGCGCGACCGCCGCGTTCGAGGTCGAGCGCATCGACGAGATCGAGCGCGAGACCAACCACGACGTGATCGCGTTTCTCACCAACATGGCCGAGCACATCGACGCCGGCATCGCAGACGGCGAGCGCAAGCCGAGTCGCTGGGTGCACTTCGGCATGACCTCGAGCGACCTGGGCGACACCGCGCTGTGCTACCAGATGGTGCAGGCGATCGACATCATCATCGAAGACGTTCGCCGCTTGGGCGAGATCTGCAAGCGACGCGCGTTCGAGACGCGCGACATGTTGTGCGTGGGTCGCACGCACGGCATCCACGCCGAGCCGATGACCATGGGCATGAAGTTCGGCCGCTGGACCTGGGCGTTCAAGCGCGCGCTGGACCGGCTCGAGCGCACGCGCGACATGATTGCGGTCGGCGCCATCAGCGGCGCCGTCGGCTCCTACAGCAACATCGACCCGTTCGTCGAGACCTACGTGTGCGAGAAGCTCGGCCTGACTCCCGAGCCGCTCTCGACCCAGGTCATTGCCGCGCGACCGTCACGCGCAGTACCTCGCGGTGCTCGCGACCGTCGCGGCCACCGCCGAGGAGATCGCCACCGAGGTACGCGCGCTGCAGAAGACCGACACCCTCGAGGCCGAAGAGCCGTTCACGGCCGGCCAGAAGGGTTCCTCGGCCATGCCGCACAAGCGCAACCCGATCACCGCCGAGCGCGTCTGCGGACTCGCGCGCGTCGTGAAGGCCAACGCACAGGTCGGCTTCGACAACGTGGCGCTGTGGCACGAGCGCGACATCAGCCACTCCGGCGCCGAGCGTGTCGTGCTGCCGGATTCCACGATCGGTCTCGACTACCTGCTCTCCAAGCTCGAGTGGATTCTCGACGGGCTGGTGCTCTATCCCGCGAGCATGCTCGCGAACCTGGATCGCACGCGCGGGCCTCATCTACTCGAGCCGCGTATTGCTTGCACTGGTGAGCGCGGGCATGCTGCGCGAGGACGCGTACACGATCGTGCAGCGCAACGCGATGAAGGTCTGGGACGACATCCAGAACGCGCGGCCGGGGCAGTCGTATCGCGAGCTGCTTGAAGCCGACCCCGAGTTCCCGATCTGTGCCGAGGAGCTGGACGCGATCTTCGACCCGCACGGGTTCTTGAGCCGCGTCGATGTCGTATTCGATCGGCTGGAGGCGTGCGAGTTCTAGGACCGAGATGCTCTTGCTCGCCCGACGTGTCTTGGCCTACAGGAATTCCCACTCGTCTGGGGGGCCGTCGGCTGCGTCCGGCACGAGTGGCGTCAGCTGAACGATGAGCTGTGGGCAATCACGGGTGGCGGTTCGCCAGACCTCGGACATGTTCACGTGCGCGTACTCGTGTGCGAGTCGATTGCGCATTCCGGTGATCTTCACCCAGGGAATTTCGGGATGCTCGTCGCGGAACTCGGCTGAGATACGGCCGGCGGCCTCACCGATCACTTCCAAACAGCGGATTGTCGCATCTTGAGCGAGCGCAGACGTGCAGAACGTCGGTTCGGAGAGCGCAGTCGTGTATGCGCTTGCCCGGCGAGCCCAGATCAGCATGTCGAGCAGATGGGCGTCATCTCGCCACATAGACGACCCTCGCGCCTTCGAGGATGCGTGTCTTGCGCAGGTAGTTCTCGGAGCTCTCGACGGTTTCACGATCGACAAGGTCCACATTCCGCCTGAAGATTCCCCGGAGTTCCGTCTCCACGTCTGCGAGATCGCTGATTCCGTGCGCTGTCGGCCCGTCAGTCCAGGTCACAAGCACGTCGACGTCGCTCGTCGGCCCGAAGTCCTTTCGCACGCTCGAGCCGAAGAGCGCCAGCTCAGCGATACCGTGAACTCGGCAGAAGGCCGCAATCGTTTCGGGTGCAACGCCGAGGCGGGCGAGAGCGCGGTTGCCAGTCTCGGAGATGGGCGAAGCCGTCGTCGTGTAGGCGGCGGGCGTCTCGGCAGCGAGGGCTGGTGGGATAGTCGCGATTTCGACGCTGAGTGCCTGCGCGACCGAGTCGACACGGCTGAAGGAGGCCGACCGGTACTCGCTCGCCTCCCAACGCGCGATTTGCGGCTGCTTCACACCCACACGCTCGGCCAGCTCGCGCTGTGTGATGCCCTGCGCCAGGCGAGTCGCAATCAGGAGTGTGCCGATGTCAGACAGTGATGTCATGCTGCGAAGATAACACAACGGCCATACATAGCACACACGTTATTGGACGTATCCGCTGGAGGTCGGTCGTCTATACTTCTTGCGCTGCTCAATCCGCCTCGATTACTTGGAGATCAGCGTGACTTCAAGCACGACTCCCGCACCAGCGCTCGGTCCCGCTCCCGACCCGACTGCCCAGAACTGGGAGCTCTGCCATGAGTGCGGAGGGTTGTGCTGTTGCCTGTATCTCGCCCACGACGAGAATGGCGACTACATCGGCGACGAATGGCTCCCGGCATACATAGAGCAGTGGCTCGGGTGGTTCGAGACCAGCGGCGCACTCGTGCGTGACGGCGACCGCTACGTCGCGGGCGAGCACGGTGTCGAGCCGTACCACGACCCGCGCATCAGTCATCTGCCCACATCGGAGGGCGAGACATACCGCGCGGCACTGCCCGAGTGGGTCGACGTTCGCAAGTGCCAGTTCTGTCATCCGGAGCACGGATGCCAGTTGCCCCACGAGTACCGCGCGCCGATCTGCGACGAGTACGTCTGTGAGATATGGGAGGCGCAGGCCCGATGAGGCAATTGGCGCAGTCGGATATCGTCGATCTTGAGGGCAAGCCCGAGCTCAAGGGCTTGTCGTTCGACGGGCTGAGCCTGGTCGCGATCGACTTCTCGGACCGTGTGATCGAAGACTGTTCCTTTCGCGATTGCGTGCTGACCGACTCCAGATTCAACGCGTCGACGATTCGCTCGTGCGAATTCGTGGGCGCGGGGGTGCAGGGAGTGAGCTTGTTCGCGGCCACCGTCGAGGAATGCAAGATGATGGGCCTCGATTTCACGCGCGGAGCCCGGTTTGACGCCGCGACGTTCAATAAGGTGAACCTCGACTATGCAGTGCTCAGAGGCATCGATCTGTCCGACGTGGAGTTCACGGACTGCTCGATGCGCGAGTGCGACTTCACCGGCACGGACCTGTCGAACGCGAGCCTCATCGACTGCGATCTCACCGATGTCGACTGGGCCAATGCGACGACTCGGAACACCGATTTGCGAGGATCCATGACGCGGGGATTGGACTTGCGACGAGGTCCCTACGGCGTGATTCTCACGACATCGCAAGCCGTCTCACTGGCCGAGGACCTCGGCGTGCGGATCATCGACCCTGCCGAGTAGGAATGCGTGTGCGTTCGGCGATGAGCAGACCGAAGTGGAAACGCCCTTTTCGAGCTACGGGGAGGACAACGGGATGAGCAAGAAGGTGCTGGTCGGATACGCGACCAAGACGGGTTCGACCGTAGGCGTCGCCGAGGAGATCGGGCGCACGCTCGGCACGCGAGGCTACGCGGTCGACGTGAAGCCGCTCAAGGAGACGCCGTCGCTGGATGGCTACGATGCAGTGGTGCTGGGCAGCGCTATCAACGGCGGCAAGTGGCTGCCGGAGGCCGTGGAGTACGCGGAGAACAACGCGGCTGCACTCTGTGAGCTTCCCGTCGCCGTGTTCTGCGTGCACGCGATGAATACGGGAGACGACGAGCGCGCTCTCAAGAAGCGCCGCGCCTACATCGACAACATCCGGGCCACGATCGAGCCAGCAGACGAAGGCTACTTCGCTGGTGTCGGGCCGAAGCAGGCGGAATCCTCGGCGTTCACGCGTTGGATGTTCCGGGCCTTCGGCGGAGACGTCGAGGGCGACGGTCGCGACTGGGACAAGATTCGCGCGTGGGCGCAGGCCGTCGCGATCTGATCGTGCCCTACTGCGCGTTGTCCGCGTAGCGCAGCTGCGCCATCGTCGCGGCCACGCCGATAGCGAACGTCAGGGCCACCACCACGTAGCTGCCTGTCGGCAGGGTCTTGGGCTGTCCGACCATGCCGACCATGTTCGGCACGATCGACCACGGGAACCAGTCCGACCAGCCGGTCTTGCCGAACAGGTTGCCCAGGCCCATCATCGCGATCGCGAAGCCCAGAGGGGGCATATAGCCGCGCCCGACCGTGGTGATCCATGCGATCACCGGCACGAGCAGGTACGAGATCGCCGCGGCGAGCAGCGCGTGGCCGATTCCGGCCCAGATCACACCTGCCGAGACATCCGGCAGTCCCAGCATCGTCCCGATGACGAGCGACTCGGCCAGGACCGCGGCCACGAGCACCATCCACCACGCTGCCGCGACTGCGAGCTTGGCGACAACGAACCAGTGCCTACCCACCGGCAGCGCGAGCATGTTCTTGGCGGTGCCCTCGGTGTACTCGCGGCCGAAGATGTAGGCGACGATGAACGACAGCAAGATCATGCCGCCGATTCCCGCGATGATCGTCATCATCGACATGTACGATGGCCAGGTCGCCTCGATTCCGGCCAGCTCTGCTTTCGCGCCGAGAAGCCCCATGTCCGCCGCGCGCTCGGGTTCGCGCACGATCCACATGAACAGGGCGATTCCGAGCGGTGCGATCGAGAATCCGCCGAGCGTGGCCCAAGTGACCTTGCAGCGGCGCAGCTTCATGACTTCGGTGGTGAGCGCGGCGTACAGCGTCATGCGACGCTCCCTTCGGCCAGCTCGGTCGGTCCGTTGGCGTTGGCGCCGTCGGTCAACCGCAGGAAGTAGGTCTCGAGATCCTCTCGGGCTGGTGTGAGTTGCGTGAGCTCGAGGCCTGCGTCGACGAGCGTACGTGCGATCTGGCCGGCGCGTTCCTCGGCATTGAAGACGCGCAATGTGTCGTCACCGGTGCGCTCCACGTGCGCGAAGCTCGATTCGCGCAGGAGCGCCTCCGCGCGCGGCAGGTCGCTTGCGCCGACCTCGACGAACGCTCGCGCCTTGGCGTGCAGCTCCTCGCGATCGAGTTCCTCGAGCAGCCGGCCGTCATGGATGATGCCGATGCGGTCGGCCAGGTGCGCGACCTCGGCCAGGATGTGGCTCGACATGAACACGGTGACGCCGCGCTCGTCGGCGAGCGCGCGCAGCAGCTCGCGGATCTCGACGATGCCGGCCGGGTCGAGTGCGTTGGCAGGCTCGTCGAGCACGAGCACGTCGGGCGCGTGTAGCAGCGCGCGGGCAAGCGAGAGGCGCTGCTTGTTGCCAAGCGAGAGTCGTCCGGCGCGGCGATCCGCAAGTGGGACCAGCGCGAGCCGCTCCATCGCCTCGGTGACGGCAGCGCGCGGTGCGCCCGTGAGGCGTCGCTGGATCTCGAGGTTCTCGCGCACGGTGAGGTTGGGGTAGGCGGTCGCGCTCTCGACAAGGAAGCCGACCTGTCCGAGCACGCTCGTCTCGCCCGGAACGATGCGTCGTCCGAGCACGCTCAGTTCGCCCGCAGTGGGCGTGATCAGGCCCAGCAGCATGCGGATGGTCGTGGTCTTTCCGGCTCCGTTGCGTCCCAGAAACCCGTAGATCTCGCCGCGCCGCACGTCGAGTTCGAGAGCGTCGACGGCGCGCACCTCGCGGTACTGCTTCGTGAGTGCGCTGGTGGCGATCACGGTGTCAAGGCTCATGAGATGGCTCCCTTGTAGCCGAGTGCGCGGAGTGCAAGCACGGTGGCGGCTTCGAGTGCGGCGGGCATGTCGGCTGCCTTCGTGCCGGCAAGCTCAACACTCTGTAGTCCGGCGCCAACGAACCAGGCGGCGGCACGCGCATCGGGGACGTCGAACACGCCTTCGCGGATGCCCTGGGCGATGATGGACTCTACGAGCACAACCATCTGAGTTGCGAGATGCTCGGTGAGGCGATCGTGCAGCGCCCGGTTCTCGGGACTGTGGATGAAGTCGCTGAGTTCGAGTGCGGTGGGATCGGCGTCGAAGCCGGTGAGTACGTGGAGATAGGCGAGGAGCTTCTCGACAGCGGTGGCGTCGGGTGCGCTCACGGCGGCTTCGATGGCGACGACCATGCCAGCGGTCATCTGCTCGGCAACAGCCAAAACCACATCGTCCTTGGAATCGAAGTAGAGGTAGAAGGTGCCCTGTGCGACGCCGGCGGCCTTCACGATGTCGCTGACGGTGGCGTTTGTGACGCCGCGCTCGGCGAACACAGTCATGGCTGCCGATGCGAACTCGGCTCGACGGGCATTGCGATCGACGATCTTGGGCACGAGGAGGACTCCTGGTAGCGGGATTATGACTGACAGTCAGTCATAGTACGCCCCCATTCGTGTCCGTGCAACCAGCAAGAATCCGTCTCACCGGATCTCTTGCACGCGTCACGCTCGTGTTGTACGTTGATGCAGTAGGGTTTACAACAGTTGTAAACGAGGTGAGCGCGCATGGCTCGCACGGCCAAAACGATCGGGTTCTCGGTGCCGCCGGAACTGGCTGCCGAGGTCGAGCGCATGGCTCAGATTGAAGGCCGCACCAAGAGCGAACTGTTCCGCGAAATGGTTCGCGTCTACAGGCGGGAGCGCGAGCTGCTCGTCTTCGAGGATCTTGCGGTGTACGGACGCGAGAAGGCTCGCGCTGCAGATGCGCTGACCGAAGAGGATATCGAGCGGCTCATCCATGAGGCGCGAGGTGCCTAGGGTCGTCCTCGACACCAACGTCTACATCTCGGCGTACGGATTCGGCGGCAAGCCGGCTGACCTGATGCGCGCTGCAATCGCAGGCGAATTCGAGCTTGTGACCTCGCCTGCGATTCTGGCGGAGGTCGCGGACAAGCTCGCAGCAGTGCTCGATTTCGACCGTGACCATACCGAGCAGGTCGTGCGGCAGATCGCGCGCGTGGCGACCATCGTGCGACCGACGCAGCGTCTCTCGGTCGTGGCTCGATGACGCCGACAACCGCATCCTCGAGGCCGCAGCGAAGCGGACGCCGAATTCATCGTCTCAGGTGATCATCACTTGCTCGAACTCGGCACCTGGCAGGGCGTGCGTGTCGTGCGGGTCGCGGACTTCCTCGGCAGGTAGATCCTACCCCAGCTCCGCCTTCATCTAGTGCCACGCATGGTACACGGCCGGCTCCTCCGCACGGCTTGATTCGTCCCCCAGTGGCGCGAAAACGCTCGTGCACGCATAATCTTGAACGTCACGAAAGCGAGATAGGAGACACACATGCCCACTGCCAAAGCGCGACACATCCTGGTCCCCACCGAGGAGACCGCTAACGAGATCAAGCAGCAGATCGCTGACGGTGCCGATTTTGCCGAGATGGCGCGGGAGCACTCGACGTGTCCTTCGGGTCGCACCGGTGGCGACCTCGGCCAGTTCGGACCGGGCCAGATGGTCAAGGAGTTCAACGACGTGTGCTTCAACGATGAGGTCGGCGTGGTGCACGGCCCCGTGAAGACGCAGTTCGGCTACCATCTCATCGAGGTTACCGACCGCCAGGACTAGGGCGAGCTCTACAGCTTGACCCTCGGCCCATCTACCGGATCTGGGCGCCGCCCCAGTTCCTGAGTACAGCTGTCTTGCCGAGGAAGCGCCCATACTGGTCGACGACCTTGGCAAGTACCTCGCGTTCGGCGGTCTCGAGTGCACGGAACGTGCGCAGTCCGACCTCGACCTGGTCTTTCTCGAACGTTCGCTTCCATGTTCCGGTGATCTGGCCGTCGACCAGGAGGGTCGGCGAGAACATTCCGTTCGCCGACACGATCGAGCCGTGGTACTCGCGATGGTCTCCGAGTTGGAGGCTGCGGTCGGTGTAGCCAAGCATGTACTCGTCGAATCCGGGGAGCAGGTGAATCGTGGGCCGTGAAGAGCGGCGCGCGGCGGAATCTCCAGGAGGCAGGTAGTAGACCTCGTTGTCGGATTCGATTCGCTCGAGACTCTCCGAGACTGCCTCCAGCCCGATTCGTGCCTCGTTCTTGGTGATACCTGCCCACCACTTGAAATCCTCAAGTGTCGCGGGCCCGTGGGCCTGGAAGTAGCGCTCGGCCAGACGCGCAAGTGCCTCTTTCGGCTCGAGCGGTGCTTCCCCGGTCTTGGGAACCCACTCGTCGAACAGAACGAACGTCTGCTGTTTGCCCTGCATCGGTCCGATACACAGCACTGCCTGCTGCGCGAGCATCCACAGGATATGGTAGCCGCGCTGTCCTCCGGTTGCGATTTCGCCGGATTCCAGCAGGGCCATGGCCTCGGCCCGCGTGAGCATGCGTCCGCCTTTGAGCGCCTTGACGAACAGGGCGCGAGCGTTGGCAAAGACCTTCTCGGTCAGGCCGAGTTGGTTGTGGCGAGCGGTGGCAAGTGCAATAGCGCGTGGCGATGCCAGCGCAAGCATCCACCGTACGTCTTCCGGTGCGACCAGGTGCAGGGTGCCGCGCAGTGGCCACGTGCGGATGATCTGCCGCTTGGCGATGGCGTCTTCGATCGTGGCAGACGTGGCGCCCGCCGATCGCAGGCCGACCGCCCACAAGACGCCCGCGTAATCCTGTGCCTGCATCGCGCACAGACTCCGCACCACCTCCGCTGGAGTGGTGGAGTCTTTGCCTTTCGGCTGTTGGATGAGCTGGCGGCGGAGCCGCAGTCGGAGTATGTCTTCGGCAGTTGTCATAGCTCTAGCATGCCACGTTGAGCGCCGAGTATGTAGGGGTGAGCCGTGACCGGCGCTTCTTTCTCGGCGATAATGGCCTGCACATGCCCGTTTGTTCGCCCGGAGGTTGCCCCCATGACAGCACGACTCGATGCCGTCTTCGAACGCACGCGCACACTGTTCGAGCTGCCCGAGGGCGTTGTCTACCTCGATGGCAACTCGTTGGGACCTCTACCGGTTGCCGCGCGCGAGCGAGTTGCCGATGAGATCGACAACCAATGGAGCACGAAGCTGATCAAAGGTTGGAACGAGTCGGGATGGATTGATCTGCCGCAAGCTGTGGGCGATCGGATTGCATCACTCGTAGGCGCCGCACCGGGTTCGGTAATCGCGGCAGACTCCACGTCGGTGAACCTGTTCAAGGTACTTTCCGCCGGGTTGGGCATGCAGGCTCGCTCCGAGCCGGAGCGTCGGGTGATTCTGTCGGACACGGGCAACTTCCCGACCGATTTGTACGTGGCGCAGGGGCTTGTCCGCATGCTCGACAGCGGGTACGAGCTGCGCACGGTGGATCCCGAGTCGGTCGCGGCTGCGCTCGATGGAGACGTGGCCGTGCTCATGCTCACCCAGGTCGACTACCGCACGGGTCGTCTGCACGACATGGTTGAGCTCACGCGCCGAGCGCACGAGGTCGGCGCGCTTGCTGTCTGGGACTTGGCGCACTCCGCCGGCGCGATGCCGATCGCGCTCGACGCTGCCGGAGTCGACTTCGCAATCGGATGCGGATACAAGTACCTCAACGGCGGGCCGGGTGCGCCGGCGTTTCTCTACGTGCGGCCCGAGCACGCCGATTTCGCACTATCCGGGCTGGCGGGATGGATGGGGCACGATGCTCCGTTTGCGTTCGATCCGGATTACCGGCCCGCTCCTGGTATCGACCGAATGCTCGTGGGTACGCCGCCGATACTGTCGATGGCGTCGTTGCACGCAGCACTCGGGGTATGGGACGGAATCGATCTCGCCGATGTCCGGCAACGTTCGATCGAGCTCTCCGAGCGGTTCATTGCGGGCGTCGAGGCGTGCTGTCCCGGACTCGAACTCGTGTCGCCCCGTGATTCTGCTCGCCGCGGCTCACAGGTGTCGTTCCGTTTCGAGCACGGCTACTCGGCCATGCAGGCACTCATTGCGAACGACATGATCGGCGACTTTCGCGCGCCTGATCTCATGCGTTTCGGGTTCACGCCTCTCTACCTGCGGCCCGACGATGTCGATCGTGCGGTCGAGGTGCTCGAGATGGTGATGCGAGATCGCCTCTGGGATCGCGATGAGTTCAAGCGCAGAGCCAAGGTCACCTAGGCGGGCGACTCGTGACTGAGGCCGATTGCCCGACGCCTTCGGTCGACTCCACCCTCAGTCGTTCAGCGCTTGTCGAGCGGGACGTACTTCTTGCGAGGCGCGACGTTCTTGTATGCAGGCCGGATGATCTTGCCGCCGCTCGCGACCTCCTCGATGCGGTGTGCGCTCCAACCCACGATACGCGAGACGGCGAACAGGGGAGTGAACAGCTCGGCCGGGATGTCGAGCATCTTGTAGACGAACCCGGAGTAGAAGTCGACGTTCGCGCTGACGCCTTTGTACAGCGTGCGTGTTCTGCCGATGACCTCGGGCGCGAGTTTCTCGACCTTGGCGTAGACATTGAACTCGTCGATGACGTCCTTCTCGCGAGCGAGCACTTCGGCGTAGCCGCGCAGGATTACGGTGCGAGGATCCGAGATCGAGTACACAGGGTGGCCCATGCCGTAGATGAGTCCTGACTTGTCGAACCCTTCTTTGTTGAGTAGCCGCGTCAGGTAGTTCTCGATCTCCGCGTCATCTTCGAGGTCGCGAACGTTCATCTGCAGGTCCTCGAACATCCGCACAACCTTGATGTTCGCACCGCCGTGTCTCGGGCCTTTGAGGGAGCCCAGCGCCGAGGCGACCGCGGAGTACGTATCCGTGCCGGTCGACGAGACGACGTGAGTGGTGAACGAGGAGTTGTTGCCACCGCCATGCTCGGCGTGCAGTACCAACGTGAGGTCGAGCACTTCCGCCTCTAGCTGGGTGTACTTGGAGTTCGGTCGCAGCATGTGCAGGAAGTTCTCGGCTGTCGAGAGTTCTGCAAGCGGTCGGTGGATCACAAGACTGCGACCACAGTACTCGTCGAGGTACGCCTGGTATGCGTACACGGCCAGCATGGCGAATTTGGATATCAGGTGCAGGCTCTGCCTGAGCATGTTCGTGATAGACGTGTCATCGGGGTTCTTGTCCAGCGTGTAGAGGGACAGAACACCGCGCGCCATGGCGTTCATCACGTCGCGGCTCGGCACGCCCAGGATTGCGTTGAGTACGAAGTTCCTTGGCAAGGTGCGGTTCGTGGCAAGACGCGCTTCGAACTCAGAGAGTTCGTCTTTGGTTGGCAGCTCTCCGAAGAGAAGCAGGTAGCATGTCTCTTCGTAGCCGAAACGCTTCTCGGCGACGAAACCCTCCACCAGCTTCTCGATCCCGATTCCCCGATAGATGAGCTGACCGGGGGCGGGCACGAGGACATCGCCTTCGGGCGCCGATCCAACAACGTCTCCAATCTGGGTCAAGCCTGCGAGCACGCCCTTTCCAGAGACGTCACGTAGACCACGCTTGACGTCATACTCTGGATACAGAGCAGGATCGAGGTTGCTGCCCGCCTTCGCCAGTTCGGTCCAGCGGGCGAGCTGCGCCTCTGCATCCGCTCGCGACGCCCGTTTTCTGGCGCGATCGGCTGAGGTGGCTTCCACAGCAGTTCCCCTTTCGCTACGTGATTCGGTGCGCCGAATAATCGCGGTCGTTGAATCACGGTGTCGTACGAGTCTCCAAGCCAATCCTACCCGCGAGCACCGACATGCATTCGCGGGGGTATCGTTGCGGCCGCGGGGTCACATGCATACCGAGTCAGGCAACGGTGGCGCCATCGATCCTGTGTGCTTGGGATTCGACCGGCGCCACCAGTCTACACTACGCGCCACGGCGTCGAGTAGGTGATGCCCGTTGGGCGACCTCGGCCGCGTACACTTTCAGCCGCTATCCCTGCAGTGATACCGTCATGGTGTGCGCGATGTCTGGAGGGGCGCACCTGGAAGACACTTGGGGGCCACGAAATGAGTCGGCGGATACTCGTAACAGTCCTGGTCCTTGTCGCGTGCGTGTTCGCGTGCGCCATCGTGCGTTGCGCGCGGGGCGATGCCGATTCGTCGTCCTCGTCTGGCGGCGCAGATGTCGCAAACGCGTCTGCCGATCGTCTTGAGCCACCTCCTCCGACAGACCCAGGCGTGTGGGGTAGGTTCCCACGCGCGGAGAAATCAGACTCGGCGAAACAGGCACCTCCGGGCATTCGCGAACTGGTCCAGCAGCGCGCCCAGGTGATCGGTACGCTCGACTACCGCGACATCGCCGGCGGTTCGTACTGCATAGTGGATTGCTATCCGTGGGACGAGGTCGCCGAGGCCGATGTCCTGGCTACTGTCACTCTTGAAGAGGACGCTGGCCTCTATGGATTCTTCGAGGCCTATGTCAGCGCAGATGGCGTTCTATCTGCCGAGGATGGCCTTCCGATGCTGGCTATCGATGATGTGCGTAGTGTGGGCGATGCCGAGTGGGACATCTCCTGGAGCCTGGCCTCGCGCGAGAAGCCTTGCGCCGTGACTGTCGACAACGATTTGAGAGTGGTCGGGACCCTGATCTTCGTGGAGCAGTATCGGGAGGCAAGGACGGACTCGTGGGCTGTGGTTGACGCGCTCGAGCCGGCAATGGTCAAAGACGGTGTCGGGCGATTCCACGTGATCGCGTTCCTGGACTCGATCGGGTTCACTGGCGAGATGCCACCGGCCGGATCATATGTCGAGGCTTCCGGTCCGCAAATCGACAGCAAACTGATCAGTGGATCGCGTTGGCCGGTCATCCAGGCCGTCACGGTCGACATGCTGCCGTAGGGATGCCGGGGTTTCGCAGGCCCTCAGGTCCCGGGATGAGATCCTACGTTCACGAGCCCGTGCTTGATCTTCGTCTGCCCGGGGCTCACGCGCTTGGATTCGTACATCGCCGTGTCAGCTGCGGAAATGACGTCTTCAGCGGACAGTGTCGTTCCGACGCAAACTAGACCGACACTCAGATCGAGCCTGATTCCTATGCGCTCGCCTACGGCTCTCACGGCGTCTTGCAGCCTCTTGGCTGCAGTCTCCCCTTCGAGAAGGTCGACCTCGTCAAGTACGACGGCGAACTCATCACCGCCGATTCTGGCAACTATGTCAGGGGTTCGAATCTGGCCACGGAACGCATCGGCGATTTCGCGCAGCACAGCATCGCCGAAGGCATGCCCTCTCGTGTCGTTGCACACCTTGAAGTTGTCGATGTCCGCGAACATCACGACTGCATGTGCCCCCCGGGTTGCCCGAGAGATTTCACGCTCCAAGGCATTCATGAATGCGGCCCTGTTCGGAAGGTCCGTCAGTGAGTCATGTTGCGCGAGATGTTCCAGCTCGGAGCGCGCTTCAGAGAGCTCGACGAATACCTGGCGGATGCCGATGACCACCAACAGCATCAGCGTAGAAACGAGGAATGCGGTGATGCTCTCATGCGCGTTCGATGCGGAGGGGCCCGCCAGTGCGCTGTACAGGCGACGCCAGGTCTGCAGGATCAGTGCGCCCGTTAGCACGATCCAAGCCCAGCGCTTGCCGCTCAGCCTGATCAGCGTGAGCGCGAGAGCAGCTGCGCACAGCTGAATGATGCCGCCCACGATTTCGATTACTAAGACGATACTCTCTGCGCGCACCGGAGTTCCTCAAGCCGAACGTGCTGTCTGCGGGCAGAGATCTTGCGACCGCCCCTATGCTAGCTCTTGTCCCGTCAGCTGGGAATGTCCACCGGGCAAGTCGGTGACGAACTGCATGTATCCGGTCATGTGTCATGTTCGGGAAGAAAACGAAAACCGGACGCCCCCGAAGGGACGCCCGGTTCACAAGCTCAAGTGCGCTCGTACTAGACGAGACGTACTGTGGTGGCCTGCTGCTTGCCATTCTGGCCTGTGGCCTCCGTGAAGGAGACAGCCTGACCCTCGTCGAGAGACTTGAAGCCCTCGCTCTGGATCTCGGAGAAGTGGACGAACAAGTCGTCGCCATCCTCGCGCTCTATGAAGCCGTAACCCTTGTCAGCGTTGAACCACTTGACCTTACCTTCAGACATGCGAACCTACCTTCTAGCCCCAACGGGGCAAAACAAAACGACGCGACTTCCGCAAGAAATGCGGTGTGTCACGTCGCAATCCAACGAGCCCTCTTGACTCGATTACAAGCAGTATAGCACGTTCTCGGCCTGGGCGCTTCGGCGGACCTTCCCGCGAGGCGCTCCTATCCGGCACCGTGCTTCTGGAGATGCAGCAAAACGAACGACGCTTCCGTCTCATGAGGTGTGCTGTCGAGCGCGGCCGGCTCTGATGGCCTATGCCAGTAGTTCGGGCCATATCCAGCAGGTCTTGGACCGCTTCCGCGGGAAGCCGAATCGGATACGTGGTCTCAAGCCTGTCCACCAGGTTGAAGGTGTCCGCGAAACGCTCGAGCACCCGTCGCTCCTTCTCGTCTTCTATGCCGAGCAGACCCAGTCTGTCTCGCAGACTTGCCAGGTGGGACTCCGATGGGATGACCACCAGGGCCGAGCCCTTCGTTTCCAGCACTCGTGCGAACTCAGCCGGATTGCGTGGGGCAAACACGTCCAGCAGAACGCTCATGGCACCGGTTTGCACGTATATGCGACGGCGTAGGTCTGAAACAAAGAACAACGTGTCGGCAGCGCGTCGTGCCGCCAGCTTCAATGCGGCTTTCGACAGGTCGGTTCCGAGACAGAGGGTGTCGCGCGAGTCCGAGAGAGTCTGTGACACCCCGGCAATGTAGTAACCCTCGCCGCAGCCGACCTCGAGGACGCACTCGGGTACGGTCGGGCGCGCATCTGCCGCTTCACGGGCACCGAGAATCTGATCGACCTTGTCCGATATCAGGTCGCGAAGCGGACCGTAGAAGCCGGCTTCGAGGAACCTTCTCCGTGCCTGCAGCATCGTGGGCAGGTCGCCATCGATGCCACGGCTCTTGTGCTGCGGCACAAGGAGGTTGACGTAGCCTTCCTTGGCAACGTCGAACGAGTGCCCAAGCGAGCACTCGAATGTTGCGGCTGTCCTGTGGAGTGTGCCCTCGCACACGGGGCAGATCAGCGGGCACGCTTCTGTCCCGTAGCTGTTCATCGGGCCTCTGCAGTGAGTCGTTATGCCTCAGCGATGCGCTGCCATGACGGTGGTTCGCCTATTTGCCCGCGCGAATCTTCGGGCCGCTCACAGGGCAACCGAAAAGAGGCGCAAACACGCAGAAGTCTAGCAGACCCGCCAACAAGGGGACCGCACCAACCACCGCCACGATGATGCCGGTCGTGCCTCCGAGTCCGAGCAGACCCCCGGCAATCAAGGCGATGCCTGCTACGACGCGAGCGATTCGCCCGGTCGTGGAAGCCATGAATGTGCAGAACGGGTTCATTGAAGTTCCTCCTGTGCGGATGGGTTCGCTAGTCTATCGTTCCCGTTCTGCCGCACATTCCACGGCGCGTCCGCCGGACGCGATTCCGTTTCGCCCTGGCCTGTACAGGGAACCAGAAAGTCATACACAGAGAAGGGATGAATCATGGCAGACAAGGGCAAGAAACTGACCACCGGGTTCGGCAAACCGGTCGATGACGATCAGAATTCGATGACCGCGGGACCGAATGGTCCTGTTCTCATGCAAGACGTTCACCTGCTCGAGAAGCTCGGGCACTTCGATCGCGAGCGTATCCCCGAGCGTGTGGTGCACGCCAAGGGCGCTGGCGCGCATGGCTACTTCGAGGTAACCGCCGACGTCACCAAGTACACCAAGGCCGCGTTCCTCTCCGAGGTCGGCAAGAAGACCGAGGTGTTCGCCCGGTTTTCCACGGTCGGTGGCGAGAAGGGCTCGGCTGACGCGGAGCGCGATCCCCGTGGCTTCGCAATCAAGTTCTACACCGAGGAAGGCAACTACGACATGACGGGCAACAACACGCCCGTCTTCTTCATCCGCGATCCACTCAAGTTCGCGGACTTCATCCACACGCAGAAGCGCAACCCCCGCACGAACCTGAAGGACCCGGACATGTTCTGGGACTTCCTCTCGCTGACTCCCGAGTCGGTCCATCAGGTCATGGTGCTCTTCTCGGACAGGGGCACGCCGGCAACGTACCGCAACATGAATGGCTACAGCAGCCATACCTATGTGTGGAGCAACGCTGCGGGCGAGCAGTACTACGTGCAGTACCATTTCAAGACGGAGCAGGGCATCAAGAACTTCACCGCCGCCGAGGCCGACGCGATGAAGGCGAGCGACCCTGATCACGCGACGCGCGATCTGTTCGAGGCGATCGAGCGTGGCGATTTCCCGCAGTGGCGCCTCGAGATGCAGATCATGCCAGTCGCCGAGGCCGAGAATTACCGCTTCGACGTCTTCGACATCACAAAGGTCTGGCCACACGCGGACTATCCGCCGATCGTCATCGGCAAGATGGTGCTCGACCGCAACCCGGACAACTACTTCGCGGAGACCGAGCAGGCCGCGTTCAACCCGAGCAACTTCGTGCCGGGTATTGGACCGTCGGCCGACAAGATGCTGCAGGGGCGCCTGTTCAGCTATCACGACACGCACCTGCACCGGCTGGGCGCCAACTACCACCTGCTGCCGATCAACGCGCCGAAGAACGCTCCTATGGCGAGCTATCAGCGTGACGGCGCGATGCGGTCCGACGACAACGGTGGTGCCGGGCCCAACTACTGGCCCAACAGCGCCGGTGGACCCGGTCCCGATCCGATCGCAGCCGATCCGGGCATGCCTGTGGCGGGCACGACCGGCCGCACGGAGTACGCGCATCCCAATGACGACTTCGTGCAGCCGCGCGCGCTGTTCCGTGACGTGATGACCGACATGGACCGCGATCACCTTGTCAGCAACATCGTGGGCCACCTCGGCAATGCGCAGGAGCGCATTCGCTTGCGCCAGTGCGCGGTCTTCTACAAGGTCGACCCCGAGCTGGGCACGCGGGTGGCCGAAGGTGTCGGCGTGGAGCTTGCCGAGGCCGAACGCCTGGCCGCCATGTCTGCCGAGGAGCGTGCAACAGCCACGTCTGCGTAGCCATCGTTTCTGGAGAGAGGTACTTGAAAGCGCTCGCTGTGGGGACGCCTAGGCTGTCGGCCACTCCTCGACGGTGAGTGCGTAGCGGTCGTGATCTTTCCACGCGCCATCGATTTGCAGGTACCGCGAAGATCGACCCTCAAGACGGAAGCCGAGCCCTCTCACGAGCTCGACCGAGCGCGTGTTGTCGGGCTGCACGTTAGCTTCGACTCGGTGCAACTCATGCTCACCGAAAGCCAGGTCGATGACTGCGGACAGACCCTGCCGCATGAGGCCTTGTCGCTCGTGCGGTGAGAGGGCGTAGAAGCCGAGAAAGCCGTTTTGGAACGCTCCTCTGATGATTGAGTTGATATTGATCACGCCGGCCAACTCGCCGCTGTTCTCACGGATGCCGTAGGAGAGCCGGACTTCTGCTGGCTGATCGATGTACTCCTGGAGTTCTGAGAGTGTGTTGGGCGGAGTGACCCACGGGTTGTGGAGCTCCTGGCTCCGGATTATCGCAGGAAGCAGTTCGGTTGCGTCCTCCCTGCCAAGGCGCACGACATGCATTTCACGACCCCCAATGTCCGTTCTGCCCTCGGGCTTGTGTCGTCTCGCCGGTCATTCCTTGCCTGGATCGGCTCGGAACGCGGCATCGGGCTCAGCGCAGTATGACTCGTAGTCGTGCCTCGAATTCGCCGAGTCAAGATAGGCATTCAGGCGCTCGTTCTCGGCGTTGATGGATTCGATATAGGCAGCGAGGCCGGACAGCTTCTCGACGAGCCATTTGAACCCGACCTTGCCTTCGAGTGTGAGACGCATCGCGTCGATGAACGCCAGCGCTTCGTCTTTCGTGTACTCCGACATCTACATCAGCCCCAGTTCCCTCAACGAGCTGCGCGCTCATCGGCGACGCACCAGCATAGGCACGGATTCGCTCTTGCGCCCAGAACACCTCATGTTGATTCTAGCTCGCTGCGTTCGCTCGATGTGGTGGCTTCTGAGTCTCGCATTGAGTGGGTATACTGACCAAATGAGAATGGTTCTCACTTTGTCACGGCGTGGGGGACGCCTACGATGATGAGTAGGCACTCTGTGGCGCAGTTAATGTGCCAGCGGATAGGGGAGACACGATGAAGCGCGTACTGCTTGCCTTGTTGGTCTTGGCGTTGGCGGGGGGACTGGCAGCGTGCCAGTCGGATGCGCATGAAGAGCAGCGCGCGACGATGGACAACGCAATCCACGAAATAGAGCACGTGATCCTCGGCTATTACCAACTTGATGCCGGAGCATCTGGAGATGACATTCAATCGGTGACAGACAAGCTTAGCGCTCCGTGGGACGAGATGATGCAGGCGGCAGATGGTCTTGAGGACATTGACTTGGGTGAGGTTACCGTCGCTCATGAGGAGCTGATTTCTGCAGTCGAGGCAGTGGCGGAGGACGGCGAGGACTCACAAGCCGTGCAGAGCGTGATACCCAAGGTCGACGCCTTCAAGTCCGCGATCGATGAAATGCATGGCGCCGGACACTTCCACGAGTAACACCGCCAGCAGCAGCGCAATTCTAGCTGCCGAGCAACGCCCGGATGATGTGCTCTATCACCGTTTCGGGCTCGGCGATGATGCCGGTCAGCACGAGGAAGACAACTGAGCCGCAGCTGCAAATCAGCAGCATGGCGGTAATCGCGAGTGCAACAAGCCACTTCGGTCTAGGGTCGGTCTTCCGCAACTCGGGTGCATCAGCAACCGGGGCACCCGTTTCCGTAGCATCGTCCATGCGCACACTCCCCTGAGTCGCGTTGCTGCGTGCTGTTCACCGTGTTTCGGCTTGATCGGCAATCCGAGGCGATCTTCTGCCTCGGTGAGAGCATAGCTCTCAGAGGCGAGGATTGTCTGTGTCGAAGGAGCGTAGCCGCTACTGAAACGTCCTGCCGTTGTACTGGAGCCATCCCGCCGGATGCTGGCCGCTTGGATCGCGATGTGTCCAATGGATGGTGCCCCCCTCCGAATTCCATTCGTACACACCGTTGAATGAGACTGAGTCGCCGGGCGCGAGAGCGGAAAGCCGAGGAGCGATATCGATGTTGTGGGCTACGAGCAGAGTCTGCCCGGATTCGAGGCGCAGGATGAAGCGCTGGTGTCGGCTACCGTCGTTGTCATCCGACAGGACTCTTGTGACCACACCTTCGCCGGTCACTTGAACGCCGTTCTGCTGCTCATCGAATGCTCTTGCGATCACGTCATCGGTTGAGGTCTCGACTACGCTGGCGTCCGAGGGCGACGTTGCGGCAGGGCTGGGCGAACACCCAGCGAGCACGATCGCAGCCGTGGTAGCGAGCAGCACTCTTGCGAACGCCACCTGAAGCTTCAAGAAATCCTCGTTTCCCCGAAGGCGGATTCTCAGCCGTCACCCACCTCTGTGATTCTGAACTCGACCATAGTGCGTACCAACTCCTCCGGGAGCGGCTGGTCAAGGGGGAATTGCACGGAGCCCTTGCCTGTCTTGTACTGAGACAGCTCGTCTTTGAACGTCTTCGTCCCGCTCGGAGTCGGGTAGAAACCGACGTGTTTCGCGAAACCGCCGAAGTGCACTAGGTGCTGACCTTCCAAGTCGAAGGTGGGGATGCCGTAGCTCATGGTCTCGGTAGCTTCAGGAGCGGACGCGCTGATGATGGCGCGAAGCCGCTCGAGTACCGCTTGCGTTTCTGGTGGAAATGCCGAGATGTAATCGTCGATAGGCCTGGCGGAGTCTTCTGCCATCGTCGACTCAGCTCAATCGCTGGGATCCGCGGCTCAGCATTCCCCAGACGAAGACAAAGATCCACACAGCCCAGGGTGCGAGCATCCACCTGGAGACGGCTGCACTTGTCCTGCTGTTCCCGGTGGCGATCACTCGGTTCCCGAGGAGCGCTGCGCCGAGCATTCCGAACAGTGCCACGAACGCCACGATGGTGTGGAGCAGGTCAGACAGGGGGGAGAGATCGAGACCGCCAGCTTCTATCGCCATCATCACCGTGGCGACGACATCGAACGCGAAGCCGATGAAGAGATAGGTGACGTGTCGTCGGCTGACTCCTTTGGAGCGGAAAGCCCCCCAGGTGCCCATCGAGTACATGATCAGTGCCCCTACGAGTGCGGCTAGCCCGACGACGATGTTGATCGGCATGGCTCTCCTTTCACGCTCATGATTCGAGACATGTCTACGAGTCCAACGTTCTTGCGTTTCAGCCGATGCGCGCCCCTCGCGCGCTTCTCGGCCTGAGTTTACCTGACTCGGGTGCAGCTCTGGGAGATGGGCATCCCCCGAAGCCAGTAGGTAGCGCTCGCGTGAGTCGGTCGGCAGCGCGCGTTGGGTGTGCGGTCTCACGCGTCCATGTTGTTTTCGTGAAGGATGCCGATGTCAGCGACAGACCGGCGTAGAGTTTGCCCTGGCGTGCGGGCCGTGAATCAGCCGTCCCACCACGGGAGGGAGCTGAACCATGGGAGTGGATCAAGACAGCGGGAATCGTTCCGAGCTCGGGGAATTCGCGCACTGGGCAATCGAGACGATAGCGCTTGTGGTCGCTGCGTTCGCTATCGCGATGACCTTCCGGGCCACCGTGGCGACCGCATTCGAGATCCCCACTCCCTCAATGGAGCCGACGATCATGATTGATGATCGCATCCTCGCGGAGCGGCTCACGCCGCGCTTTGGCGAGATCGCCGTGGGAGACGTGGTCGTCATCACCGATCCGAACGGGGGGCCGATTCCCTTCGTCAAGCGGGTGATCGCTACATCGGGGCAGACGGTCGACATCAGAAGCGGTGGGGTGTGGGTGGATGGCGAGGAGCTGGACGAGTCCTACACGCACGATCTCCCTACCGAGCCGCTGTCTGTCAGTCTCCCGATCACTGTACCGCCCGAGCACCTTTGGGTGATGGGGGACAACCGGACCAACAGCTCTGACAGTCGGGTCTTCGGTCCGGTTCCCGTTTCGTCGGTCCAAGCCGTGGGAATTTGCGTTTACTGGCCGCCTGAGGATATCGACGATCTCGACGGGGCCGAGTAGAGACCCAGCCAAAGAGCTAGCGTGAGTCAGCTGGCAGCGCCTGTTCGACGCCCGCGAGTCAGCCAGCAGGCTACTCGCTCTCTCTGCGGATGGTTCGTGCTCGGTTGACAGAGGTAGAGACTACTCGACGCCGCAGAGAATACGGAGAGAGAGCGAGATAGATGTCCAAGGCCATTGATTTCAAGGACGTATCCACGGTTGGTCTGGAGACTTCGCCCGTCGCAGACGCGCTTGCCGGGCTGCGTGCGAATGAAGCTCGGTACTACATGAACAAGTACAAGCATGAGTTCATGGTTTCGGCAGCCAGCGAAAGCCGAGACACCCTCGACTACGTGAGCCGAATTCTCAAGGAGGAACGTGATATTGAGTTCGCCGCCAAGCCTCTGGAGACGTCACTCTTCGAGGTGGAAGGTATCAAAATGGCCTACGTGTTCTTCGAGAGTGGCCTCGTGGTCAACGTCATGTACTCGATTGATAGCCCAAAGAAGCGAGCCGTTGGGTTCAAGCTCTCGGACGGGATGGAAGTGCCTGCCGAGCTCGAGGGCAAGTTCAAGTTCGCCAGGCAGAAGTCCAAACTGGCCGGCACGATTCGCGGCTCGTACTTCGTGATCAAGGGCGAATACTAGAGTGGGTCAGGTCAAGGAAGCGCGTGTTCGACAGATCATCGCATGGACGAAGTGGGTCATTGCACGCTAGTCGTCCTCGTTGCAGCCCGTGGCCATGATTCCCCTGCGTTGGCGGGAGCGTTTCACGAGCCGGCCTCCCACCGCGAAGGCTATGATTCCCGTGATGGCGATGAGCGAGAGTGGTTGCGTGGCAGCAAGGCGTACGACGAGAGCGATGAAGGCCAGGGTGCCCAAGATCGCGCCGATGGAAGGAAGCCACCGACGAGGCACGTGCTCTCTATAGGCGGCGACGTTGACTACCACGAAGGTGAACAGGAACACGAGGCTTGCGGCCTCAACTATGCCTTCTTCGTGTACATGACGCCCGTCACGTTTGCGAAGTCCGCATCTTGCGTCCAAAGCGTTGCGTCGAATGCTCGCGCGGTCGTCAGGATGACGCTGTCCGCCATGGGGAGTTTGAGTTCCATACTGGTCCGGGCCGAATCCAGGGCAAGAGTGCCGCTGAGTTCGATGATCTCGCCCTGCTGCATCTGGGCTATCGCCAAAAGAGCCTCGCTCTCACTGCGCTGCTGCGCCACGCGCTTGAACACCTCATAGAGCGTGATCGAAGGGACGACAAGCTCATCGGTCGCCTCGATGGCGGCTGCGAAGAAGTCCGCGTTCGGGCCAGCTGCGAAGTACTCGAGCCATGCCGAGGAGTCTACGACGTTCACACGCGATCATCCTCACGCGGGACCGTCGTGTCGATGCCGGACAAGAATCCGCGCATCTGCCGCACGGGACGTACGGGGACGAGTTCGACGCGTCCGCTGTATTCGATCGCCTGGACTTTCTGGCCGGGCTTGAGGCCAAGGCTCTCCCGGATGCTCTTCGGGATGACCACCTGATACTTAGGCGAGATGGTTACTGTTGTCATCACGACCTCCTTGTCGATAGCGAAAGCGTACAACGCAACGCGTATCGAGCGCAAGAAAGGGGTATTAGTATGGGCGTTCGGACTAACGTGTCAGTCTCTCACGGTGAGATGCTTGAGCATTTGGTCATCGCTCGCATCACATCAGCAACTGCCGCATCGATGAGTTCGCCGTCCCCCTCCGTGACAGTGGCCTTCAGGTAGGCGGCCATGTCGGCACGGTTGCGCAGGTATGTGGTGACATCCCACTCGGACATCCCTTGACCGGTGTTCCTGAAGAAGCGCTCCTCCAGCTTGCGATCGACTGCCTGATCGCGCCTCGGCTTCTCAAGATCCGCCTTCGTCACCTCGATCACTCTCGTGCGCTCCCCGAGCGATGCCGCGACCGCCTCGGCGATCTTCTTGCTCTTGAACGGCGTCGCGCCGAGTATGTCCGTGCAATAACCGTCGTGTCCGACGTCATAGAACATGCGGCTGATGTTCTCCTCGTGCAGGGGAATGTCACCATCGTCGATCGTACTCACGACCAGCCATCGTCGCGGGTCGTCGACCTCGTCCATGCGCCGCCGGATCTCCTCGATGAACTCAGGATCCAACGGCTCATCCTCGCGAACGGATACGCGTGTATCGGGGTCGAGCGGCTCGATGCTCTCGAGCTGTGCTCCGATGTGCTCGTGCGCGAACCACAGGTCATAGCCTTGCTGCCATGCCAACCAACCTTCGGCTGATCCGCCGAACAACCGTGCGAGTCGCAATGCCATGTCTGCATCGATGGACTCGCGTCCCGCGAGCACGCACTCCACGCGTTCGTACGGTACCCGGATTGCCGAAGCGAACTCCTCGGCACTGAGTTCGTAGTCGCCGAGGAACTCCGTGTGCAGGCGCGTGCCCAGGTGCTGCGGTTCGAATCGTCCCCTACGCATGGGCAAGCCCGTTCTCCGGCGCGGCGGATGCGCAGTTGATCACCCGAGTGCACGCACGTTCGCGCTCAGGCGCCTTCGGCATGACCACGATATGGATGTCTTCACCGAGTAGGTTCAAGTACTTGACGAGCCGGTCCAGCGAGAAGCCCTCGACCTTGCCGGCCATGAGCGCCGAGACCTTGGGCTGCGTGGCTCCGAGCAACTCAGCGGCTTGTCGCTGCGTGAGTCCGCGCGTCGACACAACACACGCGATCTCGCGTGCCAGCTCGACGCGAACAGCCTGAGGCTCGGGGTCGGCAGGGGTGAGGGTGTCTCGGCGATCTCGGTGAGTCATCGGTACTTCTCCTCGAGGTAGCGACGGTAGTCGTCCTCATCGAGTCGAGCGAGCGTCGATGCGGTCGCGGCTCGGACGAAGGAGGCATCGTTCTCCTTCGCTCGCGCGATGCAAGCGGTGGGTCGGCGTCGAAGATCGGTCACCGAACAGGTGTCCATGCGAGTCTGGTCCACGTCTGTGCCTCTCTAAACTGGCGCCGGAGAAACCCGCGACACCCCTTGGCGACGCGAAGCTGCGTGTCGAATATCCCAGATGTGGTATAACGCAGAGTGAGCAGAGGAGTCAATTGCTGAATGTGAGGCCCGGGGCGCCACTTGGCACGCCGGACCTTCCCTGGAGCATCGATGATCGCAAGACTGATACTGCGCCGTGCGGGCGGCTCGATCGCTGTCGTGCTTCCCAACAATATGACGGGCAGGTTCCATCTGAGCGCAGGTGACATGGTGCTTGCGGTGGAGACCCGTCGAGGCATCCTGTTAGCGCCGTATGACCCGGACACTGATGAGGCGCTTCGTGTCGCGTCGAAGGTTGCGGGTACGTACCGCAAGACGCTTCGCGAGCTGGCCGAGTAGTCCGTGACGACGAGGGTGCATCTTGCGAGGCGAGCGAGTCAGGCATCACCGTTCTGCCGCACGCGATCCTGGCGGCCCCATGCCATGGTTCACCCACCCACCGTTATGAACAACGGACCCCGAACCCTATGCCGCTGACCAGGGTCGAATCTTCTCAAGCTCATCTGCCAGCTGCTCGTGTGCAATCTCTGTGTCGTAGGCGACCTGTGCGCGGAGCCAGTAGCCGTCTGACAGGCCGAAGAAGCGGCACAGGCGAAGGTCGGTGTCAGCCGTGATGGAGCGACGCCCCGCCACGATCTCACCGATGCGCGTGGCCGGCACGTCTATCTCCTTTGCCAAGCGGTACTGCGAGATACCCATGGGCTTCAGAAACTCCTCGAGCAGCAGTTCCCCGGGAGTCACGGGTGCAAGTACGGTAGCCATGGTCATCACCTCCTAGTGGTAGTCGACGATCTCTACGTCTTCAGGTCCGGCAGCCGTCCAGACGAAACACGCGCGGTACTGGTCGTTGATGCGGATGATGTGCTGGCCTGCGCGGTTGCCCTTGAGCGCCTCGAGTCGGTTTCCCGGCGGGACCCTCAGGTCATCGAGTCTCCCGGCGATCTCGAGTTGGCGAAGCTTTCGCCGAGCGACGGATTCGAACGCGAAGAAGCGCTTGACGCGCTTGCCGCGGGCGAGAGCCTCTGTGTCGGAGTCACGGAACGAGACGATCATGTGAGCATAGTAACGCCGCGCGTATATACACGTCAAGCGTTACTACTCGTTGGCTTCAGCTCAGATCGCGGCAGTGGGGGTTCGGTCTAACGTCTCTGCGCTTCAGCTGCAAGATGAGGCCGAACTTGCCTCGTCTTGTCGAGCGTAGCTCGCCGGGCTCATCTTGTCAGTGTGGAAGCGCGTGTGAGGCGGTACCGAGACGCATGCGCATAACGACACGCTTCGACCGCTCGGAGTCGAGACCAGCTTCCTCCTCGAACAGGCGTCGCAAGTCAGCATCCCAGTCACCCTCCGGGACGACGACGAATCCAAGCCCGGCATAGAAAGGCGCATTCCACGGCAGGTCACGGTAAGTGGTGAGCGTGATCTCCGAGTAGTCGTGCGAGCGCGTCCACGCTTCGACCGCCCGGACGAGTGCCGTGCCGACACCACGGCGTCCATGCGCCGGGAGGACGTCGAGCTCTGCGAGGTGCACACGATTTGCTTCGACAGTGACACGCGCGAAGCCGACGGGCTCATCATCGGGTCCGACGGCCACCCATAGCGTGCCATCACCCTGGGCGGCGACGAAGGCGGATTCCGGTGTCGTGACCTCGAGTAGCTCCGCCGGGACATCGTTGCCGAAGAGTGACGCTGCCGAGCGCTCGATCACGGGGAGCGAGGGCACATGCTCGAGGGTCGCGGAGACCACTCTGTACGAACCCCGCATCTCCACTCCTATCCGCCTAACGTCTCTGCGCTTCACCTGCAAGATGAGGCCGTTCTTGCCTCGTATTGTCGAGCATAAGCTCGCGGGCCTCATCTTGTCAGTGTGGAAGCGCGTGTTAGGCGTGTCCAAACCCCGAGGTCCGGACCCGAGGTTACTCTCGCCAGTGCTCCGGTTTGTTCAGCGCCTCAGCGCAGATGACCGTTCCTCGAGCAGTCCCGATCACTCCCGGACGCAGGGTCTGGACCATCCATGCATCAGCGTGTTCGTCGGGAATGGGATAGGGAGCTGCGAAGCCGAGACGACCGGCAGGCTCGAACCCGTAGCGAGGGTAGTACCCGGGATGTCCGAGGACGAAGACCAGTTCCACTCCGGATTCGGTCAGCAGCTGTATGCCTCGTTCAATCAGCTTGCCGCCAACGCCTTGATTCTGAAACTCGGGTACGACGGCCAACGGAGCCAGCAGCGCAATCGAGGGTGCGTCCGATGTCTCCTCGAGCCGAGCAGAAGTGAACAAGACGTGGCCGATCGCACGGTCGTCTTCAAAGGCAAGAAGGGACAAACGCGGCAAAGCAGTGGGGTCGTGCAGCAGATCGCGTACGAGCTCGGCCTCCTTGTCGTAGCCGAACGCGGTACGTTCCACGCGCAGTACTTCCTCCAGATGCGAATCCGAAGCCCGTTCTATGTGCATCGAGTCCCCGACTTCTCAATGTGATGGCTGGACTACGCCTAACGTTGTTGCGCTTAAGCAGGCGCTCAGCGCCCTCATCACAATACCGCTCCTGGCGCTCTGCTCGAAGCGCTTGTTAGCCCCTCGCTAGCTGCCTGGAGAAGTCAGGGCAGACTCAATCGCTTTCGCCTCATCACGACTGCCTGCAAACAGCTTCCAGTTGGCGGACCGCGCTTCGGAGTCGAAGGGAGCACGGAGCACAAGCAGGCGGCCGCGGTGTTCCACCAGCGACACGTCGCCAGTCGGGAGGCTCATCCTGCGCGGATCGCCTCGGAGTGCCGAGAACAGCAAGGCCATGCCTCCTGCCAGAAGTCCACCCAACACGCCTATGACGAGTGGTGCGCCGTAGGCGGCCTGACGAGCCGCGGTGAGCGCGGGGCCTGACAAGCCGGGTTCTCTGAGCGAAAGCTGGCCTGACCAAGAGAACACGCCACCGATAAGGACCAGTACCGTGAACACGACAGCGAAGAGAAGAACTATAGCGCGGTAGTGCCGCAACGGCCGTGCAATCAAGGTTACCGAGTCCCTCCCAATTTGAAGCTCAGCTGGTCCCATGTAAGAACGTGGGAGATTGACTCTCACCTTGAGCCCTTCGGTGGCTATCGAGCTCATCTCGACTCCCTACTCCTGTGGCATCGTCGCAGTCCGCTGCGATGGGGCCAACGTGTTTGCGCTTCACCCGCGCGCTTGCGCTCTCATTGTGCGACACCATGCGCGCGTCGGTGTGGAAACGCGGGTTAGCGCTCAACTTTCAGTAGATGCAAGCATCCAGTATCGAGAGCACTTCCTGCAGCACTTGTTCCGGCGCGGCCCCAATGTTCTTGACGCTCCGGGATCGAAAGTCGATGGACTTCACCTGTTCCACCATCACCACACCCGTCACGTCCTTACCTTCCGGGATTGAGACATGGAACGGGTAGTCGCGCCGCGTGTTGGTGACAGGACATGCGATGCAGAGTCCCGTGGACTTGTTGAACAAGTCGTTGCTGACAACGAGTGCGGGCCGCCGACCACGCTGCTCGTGTCCGGACTGCGGGTCGAAGGTGAGCGCTACGAAGTCTCCCTTCCGTGGGATGTAGGCGGCCATCTACCAGACCTCCCTGCCGGCCGGGGGACCCCAGTCGAGCTCTCCTGGCTTGTAGCCTGCCGGGATGCGTCCGACTAGCTGCGCGAGATCACACCCGCCCCTGATGCGTCGCGCGGGTGTGATGACAAGGGAACCGTCGTGCACGGTGACGTCAACCGCATCGCCTACGTCGATCTCGACGTCCGAGAGCAGCTCCTTGCTCAAGCGAAGACCCTGACTGTTGCCCCACTTCTGAACCTTGGTAATCATGTCGCACCTCCTATGGCTATCCCAAGTATAGCCAAGGCGGCAGAACGACGTCAACGTCGCAGGTTGTAGCGCTAACGTGTTTGCGCTTAACTCGCGAGCTTGCGCTCTCAGAGTACGGCAACCGTGCGCGAGTCGAGTGGAAGCGCGGGTTAGATCCTGACGCTATGCCACTCCGGCATGTGTGCGGACCTCACGGTCCAGACGCTCACCGAGCTCATCTGACGCCACATCCAGGTCATAGTCTGCCTGGAGCCCCAGCCAGAACTGCGGTGTCGTGTCGAAGTAGCGGCCCAGTCGCAGTGCGGTCTCAGCGCTCACGCGGCGCTTGCCCAAGACGATCTCATTGATACGGCGCGGGGACACGCCGATGCTGAGCGCCAACCGGTTCTGGCTGAGCTCGAGCGGCTTCAGGAACTCCTCGAGGAGCACTTCGCCGGGGTGTACGGGAGCGAGCTTGCGCGTTGTCATGGTCGGCCTCCTCTCTAGTGGTAGTCCACGATCTCTGCGTCGTACGCGTCGCCGTCTTGCCAGGTGAAGCACACCCGCCAAGTATCGTTGATGCGGATGCTGTGCTGACCCGCGCGATCGGCGCTCAGCTTCTCCAGGCGGTTGGCCAGCGGGCTTCGCAGGTCGTTGATCGAGTGGGCGTTGGCAAGCATGCGCAGCTTCCGCAAGGCGACTGACTGGATGTCTCCAGGCAACTTGCGCGAGAACTGCCGATGAAACACCTTCTCAGTCTCGGTATCTGCGAACGACTTGATCATGGGATGAGACTATAACGCGACGCGTTACACGTCAAGCGTCATGGATCTAACGTGTTTGCGGATGAGCTGCGAACAAAGCGCTTGCTTCAGCCTAGCGCTAGCGTGAGTCAGCTGTAAGCGCGGGTTGGGCAGTTGCGTTCACACAGCACTCGAACCTCTGTTCCAGGACTTCGGTACCCCACTGGGATCCGCGGTTCTCATCTATGAGTTCGAAGCCCTCTCGTTCATATAGGCGCCTTGCCGCGTCGAGCCCGGCGAACGTATACAGGTAGACCTTGGGGTAGCCTTGCTCTTTGCAGAAGTCCATGGCGGTGCGGATGAGTCGCTTGCCAGCTCCTTTGCCCCTCAGCGCATCCGCGACGATGAACCAGCGCAGATGGGCGCCATCGGTGGAAGCCTTGCTGCCATCGATGACGACAGACCCTTCGACGCGGTCGCCCGTCTTCGCGAGCCACAGGCCGTCTCGAGCCGAATCGTAGTCCTGCACGAAGGAGCCGAGTTCGGTGGCGACCTTGGCTTCGAAGAACGAGTCGAAGCCCCAGTGCTCGTGGTAGTAGGACCCGTGCAGCGAGACTATCTGTCCGAGCGCTCCAGGCGAGTAGCCCGAGACGATTTCGAAGTCCGGCATCGCGTCTTTGCCCCCAGAGCAATCTGCCCAACGTGTTTGCGCTTCACTCGCGAGCTTGCGCTCCCATTATGCGTCAACCATGCGCGAGTCGAGTGGAAGCGCGGGTTGGGAATGCCGCCCGTTACTGCGATTCTGAGTACACGGCTGCGAGCAGCTCGATGGGATCGAAGACCGGCAGCGTCGATTTCGCGAAGTCCTTGCCGTCGCGGGTCACGATCGCTACCGCACCGACCGTGCAGGCCGCCTCGTGCAGCACAGCATCCTCGAAGTCCGAGAAGCCCGCGTCGAGGGCGGCTTGCAGCACGTCCCGGTCAACACAGGCCACATCGAAGATCGCGAGCAGCGTGCGCAGATAGTCCATGGCTGCCGACGAGCCGACCGCCTTGGACGCCAGGTAGTGGATGGTCGTCGCCGTCGTCGAGCAGATGACCCCATCGACCCTTCCGGAGTCTACAAGGCTAATAAGCTGCTCTGCAGCATCGACGAAGGGTTCGCGCCCCAACAGATGATCGAGCACTACGTTGGTGTCGAACAGCACCTTCACAGGTACTTCTCCTCGAGGTGGCGCCGGTAGTCGCTCTCATCGAGGCCGGAACCGGCGAGCACGCCCCGAAGGGAACGCACGCGTGGCGTGATTTCGATGTCGCGATCCTGAGCATCGATCAGGGCGAAATAGTCCGAGACCAGCCGAGAGACCGACTTGCCAGACTCCGCCGAGTGACGTTTGGCACTCGCGATAAGCCTCTCATCGAGCCGCAGGGTGAGTTTGGTGTTCATGCGTGACCTCCTGACGTACAACTACACCAATACTATACGTCAGTCTCGACATCTGCAACCCCGTACCCGGTTGCGCGGCTATTCCTAACGTGTTTGCGCTTCAGCTGCGCGCGTGCGCTCCCATTATGCGACAACCACGCGCGCGCCTGGTGGAAGCGCGTGTTAGCGATCTGACCGACGCGCCTGCCAATCGGTCGGATCCTGACGCACGTGCGAGCACGCTGTGACCCGCACGAACGGTTCATCGATGAAGAAGAAGATGGCGTAAGGAAAGCGGCTGAGGAGTGCCCGGCGGTTATCGAGGTGAACCTCCGGGAAACGTCGGGGCGCGCCGAACACTGCTTCGATCGTCTCATTCACCGCATCGAGGAACTGGAAGCCCAGGCCGGGCGAACGCTGTTCGTACCAGACCGCCGCGTTCGTGATGTCCATCTCCGCTTCGAGCCAGACATCACGCTCGAAACTCACCGGCAGCTCCGGACCTTTTCGCTGATACGAGCCCGAGCGTCGGTCCACTCTACAGGCTTCTGCGGATCCGCTGCATGCACCTGTCGCCGACGGTCCAACTCCGCACGCTGGGCGGCAGTAACCGGCACCTGCTCCGAGGAGGCGGCGATGCTGTCCCAAATGTCCTCTACGAGGCGGATTCTCTCAGGGACCGGGATGCTGTCGTAGTCGAAGGCTGGGTCGCTCATGATTCGAGTGTGCCCTCTTTCGAGGTGATTCGCAACGGGCGGCCATCAGTAGTATCGCCAACGTGTTTGCGCTTCACCTGCAAGATGAGGCCGATAAGCCTCGTCTTGTTGAGCGTAGCTCGCCGGCCTCATCTTGTCAGTGTGGAAGCGCGGGTTAGATGCACCTCACGCTAGGTGTCGCCACCGGCCCGTGCAACGACGGCAAACTCGCTCGCGTCGGAATCGTACACGCCTCCCGCGACATCGCCCCAGCGCTCCACCACCTGCAGTCCACACTCAGCAAACTCCTTCTCGAGTTCTGAGGGCGTGAAGCACTGGAGCCAGTTGAAGACCCGGCGGATGCGATCCCGCTCGACGATCGTGTACTTGTCCAGAAGCACTCGCTCTTCGTCGTATTTGAACGTGTTGAGAAAGCCGAAGTACTCGTCAGGCGACCAGAAGCCGTTGAGGAGGTTCAGCTCGTATGTCGCACTCTCTTCACGCGCGTCGAACATGTGCGGAGAGTACACGTCGAGAAGGATCGCGCCGCCATCTGCGAGCATCGAGCGGAACTTGCGCAGCAGCGAATCGCGCTGATCGGGGCTGAGCGCACAAAAGTCGCACATGATCATCATGATGAGGTCGAAGCGCAGATCGGTCTCAAAGCCCAGGTAGTCCGCTTCGATGTAGTCGATGTCGAGTCCCTCATCTGCGGCTGTCTCGCGTGCGTACCGAAGCGAGTTCGCCGAGAAGTCGATCCCCGTGACACTCAGGCCTGCGCGTGCGAGCCGTTGTGCGTAGAGTCCGGGCCCGCATCCGAAATCGAGCCACCTTGGCTCCTGCGCCAAGTTCGAAGTGCGAGACGATCCAATCGGCCGAGCGGTCGAGAAAGGCGTGGTTCCTCGATGCGGCGTCTACCGTCTCATTGAGGTGGTAGGCCAGCATCTGCTCGGACGTGTGTGGGTCGGTCCAAAGTTCCCGAGCCGTGTATTCTGCGAACGGTTCCGGTCGCCGGTTCACTTCAAGCAAGAACTCGAACAACGGCATCTCCCTTGGTTGCATCTAACGTGTTTGCGCTTCAGCTGCAAGATGAGGCCGTTCTTGCCTCGTCTTGTCGAGCGTAGCTCGCCGGGCTCATCTTGTCAGTGTGGAAGCGCGTGTTAGGGCGGCACGGCAAGACCCGCTAGAGCATCCATTCGAAGATGATGACGATGATTGCCATCACTACGACACTGCCTCGGGCCACTCTGGTTTGGCCGGCTTCCCAGTCGTTCAAGACGGTCTCGTTGGCGCCACCTTCTTGCGGCTCTGGCCGTAGGTTCAAGAGGCGAGTGAGCCACTCTGTCCACCACGGTGCGAACCGCCAGGAGATCAGCGCGACGATGAGCACGACAATGGTCACACCGATGTTCTCGAGCATCCGTGAGCGCCCCCGGTCTCTCCGTGCTCGCCCTAACGTGTTTGCGCTTCAGCTGCGACCAAGCGCCTCCCTCAAGCCTAGCGCTAGCGTGAGTCAGCTGGAAGCGCGGGCTAGACAAGCGCAGTGACCTCCAATGGCGTCGAGAGGTCGACGCGATCACTCAATGACGATCTCAATCGCTGTCTTCAGCGCTTGCCGCGTCGAGCCAGGCACGTCGACAAGCGAGTCACCATCTGCACGAACCAGCTGGTACGATGCGTAAGCCACAATCGTATATCGCCCAGGACCTGGCAGGGTGAACGATCTCTCTCGCGTACGGATCGCACCAGCTCCGACAGGCTCGATCGTGGGCCCGCCGCCGCGGACCATGAGGTTGTCGATGAACTCGTCGACGATGACCGTGCCATCCTCATCGAGTATCGAGAACCCTGGAAGCATCCAGTCCTTGTCCGCGTGCAAGAGCTGTTGTGTGTCGGAGTCCGACGTGAGCCAACCGACTACGGTGATGCTGGTTTCGTTCGAGTCGACCGAGGTGCCGACCACTGCGATACCCAGCTCGATAGTCCCTGAAGATGTCGTGCTCGCTGTCTCGAACGTTGCCCCGGGATACCTATCCCGCAGTTCGGCGGGTACTGGCACGGTCTCGGTCGCTACGTCGGGCGGGGGTGCAGAGCAAGAACAAGCTACTGCGGCGGCACCGAAGAGCAGCGCCACCACCAAAGGAATCCGTGCTACCCGATTCGACACGCCTAGTGCTCCCGTCAGCGCTTTGTCTAACGTGTTTGCGCTTCACTAGCGAGCTTGCGTCCCCATTATGCGGCAACCATGCGCGAGTCGAGTGGAAGCGTGGGTTAGATTCATTCCGCCCGGCGTTCGCGCCAGTAGTGAGGCCTGCGCCTCTGGTGCGCAACAGCCAGAATCAGGACGATATCGCCATCGATCTCGTAGATCAGGTTGTAGGGGAACTTCGCGAGGACGAGCTTCCTGATACCCGGGTCGATCTCCGCCGCTGCATGCGGATTCTCGAGGATTCGCTCATTCCCGTCATCGAGTTGATCGAGGAACACGGTGCCGAGTCCGAGGCTTTCCGCGTCGTAGTAGTCCGCCGCGTCACTGAGTTCGCGGTCTGCATCCTCGTGGATGTTGAGGATCACGTGATCTACCGATTGGCGCGGGCGCGGGCCAGGGACTCGTGTGCCGGGAAAGTCCGCGCGCGTCCGGCCTTCACATCATCGCTGCGCCGCTTGGCCTCAGCGATCCAGAGCCGCTCGACTTCGCTCTCTGACAGAGACTCAAGACTGGACAGCAACTCGTGAGCGATGGATGCGCGCGTCTCAGCGTCGAGTGTCATAGCTTCTCGCATGATGTCGTCGACCGTCATGATGACCACCTCGCAGACCCGAAGACTCGTACACGACGATTGTACCCGCGCAGGCTGACATCAGGGGAGGCGGGATTGAATCTAACGTGTTTGCGCTTCAGCTGAAGCGCGCCCCTTCGCACTTCCTGCCCGCGTCTACCTGACATGGGGTGCGCTTTCTGCTGGAAGCGCGGGTTAGACACGCCTCACTGTATCAGTGAGTAGACGTACACGACATAGCCGACGAGCAGGGCTGATCCTTCCCACCGGTTCAGAACCGAGCCGCTCCGAATGAGCGGCAGCAAGAGGACCGCGCAGGCGACCAATACCGTCAGGTCGATGGTCCGGAGACCCTGTGCCTCAAGCGGACGGATCACGGCCGCAGCACCCAGCACGACCGTGATGTTGAAGACATTGGATCCGATAACGTTGCCGAACGCGACATCCGGCTCGTTTCGGAGTGCCGCGGTTACTGATGTCACCAACTCAGGCAGGCTCGTGCCAACTGCAACAACGGTCAGACCGACGACGAGTTGGCTGATGCCAAGTTCCGCGGCCATAGGGATACTGCCCTTGAGCAGCAGGTGTGCGCCGCCGAGCAGTACGATCAGTCCGACTGACAGCTGTGCGACGTTGAATGGGACGGAGTGCTTCGTGGTGGGCAACGCCTCGTCGAACTCGGCGACGACGGCAGTGGTATCGCCGCGTTTCGCCGCCACGTACGAGAAGACGGTATAGAAGACACCCGCAACCACAAGCACCAGACCCTCCACGCGACTGAGGCTCCCATCGAGGAGCAGCACGCACAGCAACAAGGTGAACCCGATCATGAGCGGGACCTCACGGCGGACAAGCTCCGAGCGAACGGACATTGGTCTCACGAGCGCCGAAAGGCCGAGCACGAGGGCGACATTGCTGATGTTGGAGCCAACAACGTTGCCCAGCGCGATGCCGCTATTGCCCGCACGGGCCGCCTCGATGCTCAGAACGAGCTCAGGACTGCTTGTGCCGAAAGCAACCACCGTCAGGCCGATCGCCAGAGCGGTAACGCCCATTCGAAGCGCAAGACCAGTGCTACCTCGAACGAGCCCCTCCGCGCCGAGCGGCATGAGCACAAGTCCGCACACGATGTAGAGGGAGTTCAGAAGCATGCGTCTACTATCCCACGAAGCAATCAGTAGCTGTGTCTAACGTGTTTGCGCTTCAGCTGCGAACAAGCGCCTCTCCTCAGCCTAGCGCTAGCGTGAGTCAGCTGGAAGCGCGGGTTAGCTTGGTCTGCCGATTGCCAGAAGCCGTCATCCCGTGTACTCCCGCTGCCAGGAGGAGCTTGCATCGCAGCTACTCTGTGATACTATGTACCCGTACCTAGTGAGACGGAGTAGCTGAGGTGATCTTCTGTGGCCAAGCAAATGACGGAGATGCTCAAGGGGACGCTGGAAGGTATCGTCCTCGCAGTCCTGTCTGCACAGCCTGCGTACGGCTACGAGATCACCGCGCGGTTGCGGGAGATGGGCTTTGCGGACATCGCGGAGGGCACGGTCTACGCGATCCTCGTCCGCATCGAGCAACGAGGCCTTGTCGACGTGGAGAAGCACCCCTCTGAGAAGGGGCCGCCGCGCAAGGTGTATTCGCTCAACGCACAGGGACAGGAGTATCTCGACGAGTTCTGGAGGAATTGGAGCTTCCTCACAGGACGGCTCGAACAACTCCAAGAAGGAGGCAGATAGAAATGGCCGCAGGGTGGATCGAGCAAGTCACGGGGTCACTCGAGCAGAAGAAGCAGTACAGGGAGTACAAGGCGCGTACGAAACAGCTTCCCGAGGACTACCACACGGCGATCGATGCGCTGGAGCGGTACCTGATGTACTTCGGGGCGATCACGAAGGGCGACACCTTGGTGTCGATGCTGGACGATCTCGCCGACCTCTTCGAGCAGAGCGCGGCGAACGGAACCCCGATCCGCGCGATCATCGGAGACGACCCTGTAGAGTTCGCCGAGACGTTCCTCCAGAACTACTCGGAGGGTCAGTGGATCAACAAGGAGCGGGAACGGCTGATCGACACCATCGATCGCGCCGCGGGCGATACAGCGTGACAACGCGGGACTCAAGCTAACGTGTTTGCGCTTCACCTGCAAGATGAGGCCGAATGGCCTCGTCTTGTCGAGCGTAGCTCGCACGCCGAGCCTTGTCAGGTCGAAGCGCGGGTTAGGCGGGACGCGCAAGATCACTCACTGAGTCTGGCACTCCAAGAAGCGGCGCTGCGATGCGTCAAGCGCCTAGTGCGGGAACAAGATCTCCGCACCGACCCAAATCGCGGCAAGGGCTCCAATGGCCAGCGGTAGCCATATGAGAATCGAGCGTTCCTTCTTCCACAGGATCGCGACAAGGGCAACCGCGCCAGCGATGATCCAGCCAGCAAAGACACCCCTGAACCCGCCGGTGAACCGACGGCCGAAGATTCCCCCCACGGCCAGAATCGCGAGCCCGACAGATGCCCAGCCGACCCACGAAACCGGCACCCTAAGGAACCTGCGTTTCGTCGCCAGCTGATCCATCACTTCCGGCATAGCAACCGCCCCCAAGACGACGCTGCCTGACTCAGAATCTAGCTCCCCGCTATGGCTCTCCGCCTAACGTCTCTGTGCTTCAGCTGAAGCGCGGGTTGGGCGCATGTTCCTCCGTCCAGAGGTGAAGCTCATCGCACTTCTAGTGGGGAAAGAGGAACTCGCCAAGCAGGAAGACAACCACGAACAGCATCGGGACAAGGGTCACCAGGGTGATCACGGATCGCTCCCGATCCTTCAGTATCGCCACGAGACCGACGACCCCGGCAACAAAGCCACATGCGAAGAGGGTGACGCCCCAATAGGGCAGGTATGTCCGGCTGAAGTCGTTCACCGCCGGATTCGTGCTCGTCCCCACACTCGGAACCATGGCCGAGTTGACCCCGAATCCGATGGCGAACGCCAGCGCAAGCCACATGGACACTCGTCCTAGCCGCGTCGTAGGCGCATGAGCACCGAAGCTGCCGCTTCGGACTTCCGCTGCAGGTCCACCTGCCGAATGAGTTGCGGACATGTCACACACCCCCCGATATCTGTCACCCACTGCATTCACAGAAAGCGCAAGGAGTCTCTCCCCACCTGGAGGCGTTTCGGACGGGCGAATCGGTGAGTGGCAGCTCATAGAGGAGGCGTGTGATCGTTGCGCCTAACGTCTCTGCGCTTCACCTGCAAGATGAGGCCGAACTTGCCTCGTCTTGTCGAGCGTAGCTCGCGGGCCTCATCTTGTCAGTGTGGAAGCGCGTGTTAGGCGACACTCAATGGCTTGATGCGGGCGACATCCTTCTTGATGGCCTGTGCTGCGTCCCACAGATCGACGGCCCGCTGAGCGTTGAGCCAGAACTCCGGGGAGTTGCCAAAGAGGCGCGACAGCCGTAGAGCCATCTCCGGACTCACGGACCGACGCCCGCGAAGCAGCTCGTTGATGGACTGTCGGGAGACTCCGACGGCATCTGCCAGACCGGAGACGGTCAGCTCATAGTCGGGCATGAAGTCCTCGCGAAGCATCTCACCGGGATGGGTGGGCCTACGCTTCATCTGTCCTGTGTTGGCGATACTCATCTTCACACCTCGTCTCTAGTGGTAGTCACAGACCTCGACATCGAACGCGTCACCATCTTCAAACCGGAAGCAGATACGCCACTGGTCGTTGATCGAGATCGAGTACTGACCCTTGCGGTCACTCTCCAGTGCGTGCAGCCGATTCCCTGGCGGGACCTTCAGATCGTCAAGACCCGTCGCGAGGTCCACGTACTCGAGCTTTCGAGCGGCACGGCCGGCCACATCGGGCGGGAAGCGCTTGGCGCGGCCAGTCGCATACAGCTCCTGGGTCCGCTTGTCCGCGAACGTCTTGATCATGAGCAGAGTGTAACGCGTCACGTGACACGCGTCAATCGGGACAGCGGTGCGGAGTGTTCGCCTAACGTGTTTGCGCGTAACCAGCAACGCGGCCACGCAACCTCCCTAGCTGAGGATACCGTTGCCCGGCCGCGTTGTCTGTGTTGACGCGCGGGTTAGGCGACCACCACCCCGCCCAATCGCTGCCGCGCGGTGGCGCCAGATCTGAAAACACCTGACGACTACCCGGCCGTCGGCCACGTCCACGCATACCAGATGATTGCCCCGCAGAAGCCGAAGCTCGCAACGATCAGGAAGTTGTCGTAGGCACCGGGGTACGGCAGACCCATGAGATTGAACGCGATCCAAAGCGCTGCCGCGACCACACAGATCCATCGGATCGCCGGATACGGAACGACCAAGGACAGCGCGATCATGACAATCGGCGTCAACATGATCGCCGCGATGAGGACCCACATCCACGGTGGTGCCGGGCGACCCGCTATCTCGCCTGCGACGAACTCGCCCGCGAAGATGCGGAGCACGTCTCCGAGCAGGAACACCAGCATCAGGCATCCCCACAGTGCCGAGAGGATGATCCTCACGTCGACCATCGTTCGCACGCTCCCCTCTTCCTCCGTGCTCATGCCGCACTCGCAGCAACCTGCAAGACGACCTTGCCTCGCGCGTGGCCCTCGTCCAGGTATGCAAAGGCGCGTGCGGTGTCGCGAAGAGGGTACGTGCGGTCTATGACCGGCGTGACCTTGCCGGCCTCGATGAGTTCCTTGAGTGCGAGCAGTCTCTCCGAGTTCGTCTTAGCCACGAAGACCCGACCGATCTGCCTCACGAACAGCGACGAGATGCCTGCCGCAATCACCCAGCCCATGCCGCCGTGACCGCTGCTGGGAACGAGCAGCCCGTCGGGCTTGAGCGCGCGCCGCGTCTCCGACAGCGAGTGGCTCGCGACATTGTCCAGAATGACGTCGTAGCGCGGCCGGGACTTCGTGAAGTCCTCTCGCGTGTAGTCGATGACGTGGTCGGCGCCGATGGAGCGGATTGTCTCGACGTTTGGCGTACTGCACACGGCGGTGACTTCGGCACCGAGTGCTTTGGCGATCTGCACCGCGAAGGATCCGACGCCCCCCGAGGAGCCGTTGATGAGCACCTCGTGCCCGGGACGGACCTTGCCTTGGTCGCGAAGGGCCTGCAGCGCAGTGCAGGCGGACGTGGGAACGGCGGCGGCCTGCTCGAACGTCAGGTTGCGAGGCTTGGACGCGATCGAGCCCACGTCGGCGATCGCGAACTCCGCACACGCGCCCCGGCACTCGCCGTAGACCTCGTCGCCCGGGAGAAAGTCGCTCACTCCGTTGCCGACGGACTCAACGACCCCCGCGAAATCAATTCCCTGCACGAAGTCGGGCTTGGGTTTTGGGAAGCCGATGTAGAACCGGATCGGGAACGGTCTGCCTCTCATCCCAAAGTACTCACCGGCCGCCAGGGAGGCCGCCATCACTCGGACGAGCACCTCGCCTTCGCCGGGCACGGGCTTGCCGACCTGCCGATACTCCATCACGTCCGGGGAGCCGTAGCCGGTCTGCACGATTGCGTTCATGGTGTCTTCCTTTCATCGGACTCCGCCTCGCCTGTAGCCGGTCGCCACGGGCGCGGCGAACGTCAGCTTGAAACGAGCGTGCGCTCGAGACCGTCGAGGATTAGATCAATGCCGAAGTCGAACAGGGCCTCTTCGTCGTGGGGGTCCACGGCGAAGTCGGCGGCGATTCGCAACAGGGAGGGATAGGCGTCGGGCGTGAGTTCCGCGAGCAGCTCCTCGGCGACGTCGAACGTCTCAACACCCTCGGGCAGGGACAGGCTGGATTGATGTCGCTGGAAGCCGTAGATGTAGGTGTCGAGGATCAGGAAGGCGTTGGCGGCAGCCCGCGGCGTGAAGCCGGCCGCGAGCAGTATTCCCAAGACCCTGTCCGCGTAGGCCAGCTGGGCCGGCCCGCTGTGCTCGCGAGAATCCATGAGTGCGCTCGCCCACGGATGACGCGAGAAGACGTCATGCGCGGAGATCGCACGTCGCCTCATAGCCGTCTTCCAGTCCGGGGACTCCGAAGGCACTTCGATCTGTGCCGCGACGAGGTCCGTCATCCCGTCGAGAAGGTCCCCTTTGCTGGCAACATGGTAGTAGAGCGAGCCCCCTTCGAAACCAAGCTTCCTGGCGAGCTCGCGCATGGTGAGCGCGTCGATGCCGTGCTCGTCGGCCAACTCGATCGCCGCATGTAGCACGCGTTCGCGATTCAGCGTGTCTCGTGGTTCGCCACTGCGAGTTGCATGTGCTGCCATCATCACTCCTTTGGACTTCGACACTCAGTTTGGGCACCGTGGTTCTAACGCTGTTAGAACGCATTCTAACGCCGTTAGAAGCAAGATGCAAGTGTGCATTCTCGCGAGTTCTGAGATCTGGGGATGTCCCGATTGGCGGCGCGGACAACAGCTGCCGCATTCACCTCAAGGGCGTCGCGCCACACGGATGTCTCCGGGGCGCGCCTAACGTCTTAGGCATGAGCGGCGGTCAAGACCGCTCAGGTTGATATTGCCTGACGCCGTCCGCTCGATGCCTTTGTTGGACGGCCCGTGCGACACCAGCACACAACGCGGCCCACGACTACGCAACCGTGACGACGATGTTCCCTGACTTCTGCCCGGTCTCGGCGTACCGGTGGGCCTCAGCCATCTGCTCCAGTGGAAAGCGCCGGTCGACGACTGGGCGTACCTTCCCCGCGTCGACCAAGCCCGTCAGGTAGGCGAGGTCTTCGCTCGCTACGCCCGACCCCGCGAACGACACCCGTTTCTTGCTGCCCCTCGAAGCCCACTTAGCGCGAACAATCTGCATGAAGCCCGGATTGGCCATGAGCAGGCATCCGTTCTCCGTCAACGACTGCACCATGCGACCAGACGGAGTGTTGCGGACGACGTCGAAGATGATGTCGTAGGTCTCGGGACTGTCGGTGAAGTCCTCCTGGGCGTAGTCGATGACCCGGTCCGCGCCGATCATGCGAAGCATCTCCAGCTTCGACGCGCTGTCCACCGCGGTCACGTGAGCCCCGAAGACCTTGGCGAGTTGGACGGCGTACGAGCCGAAGCTGCCTCCCGCTCCGTTGACAAGGACCCTGTGTCCGCTCTGGACTCCGCCCTTTCGCAGGAACCGCAGCGCCTCGCCGCCACCATAGGGAACGGCTGCAGCATCCTCATAACTCAGGGTCTCCGGCATCGTCGTGATCGCCCCGGTCTGGGGGTTCTCTCGCAGGCAGAGGTACTCCGCGTAGGCTCCAAGCCCGACGCCCGTCGACGCGAAGACCCGGTCACCCTTCCGAAGAGACCGGACGTCTTTGCCTACCGACTCGACATCACCTGCGAGCTCTTGACCAAGCACGGGTTGCCTCGGTCTGATGATGCCGAACGCCAACCGCATGGGCAGCCATATCCAGGGGGCGAAATCGAATCTCCGCAGCTCGCAATCGGCCGTGCTCACCGTCGTGGCGCGGATTCGAACCAGCACCTCGTTCTCCTTCGGAACAGGCTTCGCCACGTCCCTTAGTTGAAGGACATCCGGCGGACCGTAACCGGTGCACACTACTGCTCTCATGAGTCTCCGGTCGGTTCGTTCGCAATGGTCGGTATCCGTCCGTCCAACGTGTTTGCGCTTCAGCTGCGAACAAGCGCCTCTCTTCAGCCTAGCGCTAGCATGAGTCAGCTGGAAGCGCGTGTTAGGAATCTCACGCCACTCCCCATGATGCCGACTGTCGCTTCTCACTTCTGGAGGACCATGCTCCGTCGCGCCGCACGATCGAATTGGTCTGCCAGACGCGTGAGTCTTCCGATGTGCTCCTCAAGTTGGGCATCGATTAGTGCCTCAGTGCCCACGTCTTCCGCGTGGAACGAGACCACAAGCTGGAACACGGTGTTCACTTCCGAACTCTCAAGCCCGTGCGCGAGTTCGTAGGCGTCGTCGAGCGTGCGAAGCTTGGCTGCACGAACTTGGGCCAGCTGCCCTTCGACCGATTCGATGAGGGCGGTCTCTGCGGTTCCCAGGTGTTCCGCGAGGCGGCTCTCGGGCAAGGAGGCACGTGTGTCTCTCAAGATCGCGGCGTGCGCGGATTCGTCGATGGCCATCTGTCTCCAGGTTTCTGCGACAGAAGGCTGCGAAGGAAACGCTTCTGAAAGGGTGACATAGAGGTCTCGAGCCGCAATCTCCCACGATATGGCTCGCTCGATGAGGTACTCGATGGTCGCGTCGTCCATGGGGGCACTCCAATCGAGAGGGTCACGGCAATCATGGGGTCACTAGATCGGACTGTATTCCTAACGTGTTTGCGCTTCACTCGCGCGCTTGCGCTCCCATTATGCGACAACCACGCGCGCGCCTGGTGGAAGCGCGGGTTAGGCGAACCGGCACTGCCTATGAGATGTCCGCGCTGACCGTGCCGGTCGGCACTCGTGGACTCCTGGCCGTTCGCCGACGTGTACCGAACCATGCTCCGGTGACCATCGCGGCATCAGGCAAGCAGAAGCCAGCGGCCAGGGTTGCAGTCGTGCTTGCCGGGAGAGACAGATAGAGCGTGTTGAGGAATGCGATGACCAGCGATACGACGAGCGCAACGACCCAGATTCTCTTGGGCGCCCCGAGCGCCACGGCAAGCCAGGTCGTTGCGAAGCCGAAGACGAAGCGAGTGACAGAAAGCAACACGGCGATCTGGATGATGATGACCGGATCGGTCACCGGCTCACCGACCGCTACGTCTTGTGACGGATGAATCAGCCACCACAGGTCATTGCCGAGACTCCGTGCGGCCATGTGTGCGAGCGCCCACGCCGCGGCCACTCCTGCCAGCCAAGCGAAGGTGCGTAGCGCCTGTCGTCTGCGCTGCGATTCCACGAACGCCCCCATGTGCTCGATGCCGGTATCGCCTAACGTGTTTGCGCTTCAGCTGAAGCCGGCGCGCCCCTCGCGCGCTTCTGTGCACCTGAGTCTACCTCCTGCGGGGCGCGCTTTCTGCTGGAAGCGCGGGTTAGGCGCATGGATTGGGCAGTCCGCCTTTGGGTGTTTCTTGACGAGAGGCCAGGCGTGCGCTCGCACACCTGGCGTGGAGGGAACACGACTCACTAGCCGGACAGGGCTCGCCCACATACCACGCATGTCTCGTGAATGCGCGCATTGTCCGCGCCGCAGTGCGGGCACCGCACTGCCAGTCGAGAGCCCCGGTCTCCTTTCAATCTGGTCGAGGCGTTGTGGACATCATCGTTTGTCTGGGCTTGCTGAGGCTGTGTATGCCGATGGGCCTGCGAAGACGTCTGCAACGACGATTGGATCGATGTGCGCAATTCCGCCTCGGCCGCCAGTTGTGACTGGGTACGCGCCCACTTCACTGCCAGAAGGGTGCCGACAGCGCACGCGGCAAGAACCGCGAACAGGGTACGTGCCACCGGCATCAGCATGTCATTCGGGACGTACGCTCTGTCGAGTGCCACGTTCGCGGAATTCCTCCACAGGGCGACGCTGCATACCGCTCCGGTCAGGCCCACGAGCTGACCGCCCTCCACTCGAGCACTCGCGAACGCCATCCAACACGAGCCGATCAGCACCGATATCGCGAGCACCGCGATCGCAACGCCTAGCGCAAGTCGGTAGTCGGCGATCGCGCCTCGATAAGCGAGCAGAGTCGCGGGCGAAACGGCTTGCATGTGGGCTGAGTGTTCTGCACGGACCTCCGCCGCGCGGTCACTCAGTACGGCCAGAGTCACGACGGTCGCGACAACTGGCAAAGCCAAAGGGAGGGCCAGCACAAGCCGGGGACGAAGGTGTGCATGCGACCCCGAGGTGCCAATTGCCACTGGTGCGCCTAGTTCCCGACCGACAATCACACCTATGCTTGCCGCAACGGCTATCCATGGCGCAGCAGCCAGAGTCGATGCGTATGCCCACATCTGCGCGGTGTATCCGCGGGTTGCCTCAAGCCAGATTGCAAGGCACAGCCAAGCCAGACCGATGGCGAGGAGCGCGTACCTCCACTCCCGGGTTGCGATACCGGCTGACGCACAGACACCAGGCAGGAGCACGAGGGCGAACCACACACCGGGGAATGCCTTGATCAGAGGTAGACACCCGCCGATCATCATTACCCAGACAGCGACGAGCGCGACACGCTGTCCTTGCGTTAGTGACTCCATCGCTTGCTCCCCGCTTCGACGGATTGCCGCCCGCCCTCGCGCTTCAGCGTACCCGATGAACCCCTGCGGGCGCGACGGGGGAGTCAAGAAGATGCATTGCGCCTACGTGTTTGCGCTTCAGCTGAAGCGCGCCCCTTGTGCGCATGACTGTCTGAGTCTACCCGACCTAGGGGCGCGCTTTCTGCTGGAAGCGCGGGTTGGACGTGGCGTTGCTGAGACTATCCAGAACTAGCCGGCGAGCCAGCCGCCATCGATTGGGTAGTACGCACCAGTGATGTAGCTGGCGTCATCGGAGCAAAGGAACACGATCAGCTTGGCTATCTCCTCAGGTTCTGCGAAACGTCGCATGGGAGTTATGCCGATCAGCCACCCGGTAGTCTGCTCATCGTCGAAGATGGGCGCAGTCATGGCAGTCTTCACCACGCCAGGGCCGATGCAGTTAACTCGCACACCTTGCTCTGCATAGGTGAGAGCGGCCGACTTGGTGAGGCCTCGAACCGCGTGCTTGCTTGTGGGGTAGGATGGGTCGCCCGCGGCCCCGCGATCGCCCATGGTGCTGGACAGGTTCACGACGCTGCCGCCGCCCGCCTTGAGCATCTCCGGAATTGCATACTTCATGGCGAGAAACGTCCCGCCCACGTTGACAGCCATCACCTTGTTGAACGCATCGAGCGTGACATCGTGTAGCGGCGCAGGTGCGCCAGCTGCTGAGATGCCCGCACAGTTGACGAGGCTGTCGATACGACCGTAGGCGGCTACTCCCTGTTCGACCATCGTCTTGACGGAGTCCTCGTCAGCGACGTTGCACTGGACCGCCACGGCCTTGCCGTCGCTGCCGTCGATCATCTTCACGGTCTCAGCGGCACCCTCTGTATTGAAGTCGGCGACTACAATCGATGCGCCGTGCGCCGCGAACTCCTGCGCCGTTGCGCGGCCGATACCGGAACCCGCTCCCGTGACAACTACAACCTTGCCGGTGAAGTGACTCATCCTGATACCCCCTCCTCGAGAACAATGGCCGCCGCACGCGACCCCATGACACATGTTCCCGGCGCTACGAGATGGCAATCAATGCCACGGGGAGTTGGAGTGCGGAACGATGCAATCCCAACGGCTACGTCCAACGTGTTTGCGCTTCACAAGCGCGCTTGCGCTTCCATTATGCGACACCCTGCGCGCGTCGGTGTGGAAGCGCGGGTTAGGCTCACAGGCCTGGGCTACGGTTTCATCCCGGGGAAAATGGCGTTGATCGCGGCGAACTCGCCCCGGTTCTCGACCTCGACATCGAATTGGTATGCGCCAGTGTCGGAGAGCGTCCGTTCGAAGTCTTCAAGAGTAGTCTGCGAGCCGTTTATTGAATAGGCCGTCTCACTCGTGGGATAGCCGTACCAGCGTGGGCCGTCTTCGTCATTGCGGTTACCAGCCGCGAGGAACACAAAGCGTGACGTATCGACGTCCTGCCTGGGGATCTCTGTGGGCCGCAGCTCCAGGTGGTTTCCCTCCGGAATGGGCGTGGGGATGGTCTCTGGCGATACGGTGGGTTCAGGGCTGCACCCCATGGCTGTGACTGAAAGCGAGAATGCCAGCAGCAGTGCGGTTCCAAAGACGCCCGCCCTCGATCGAAACCACAAGCAACCCATTTCAGCCCCCATGGCCTGTTGTGTCCAACGTGTTTGCGCTTCACCCGCGCGCTTGCGCTCCCATTATGCGACAACCATGCGCGCGTCGAGTGGAAGCGCGGGTTAGTCCGCTGCCCTAGCGTCCATTTCTCCAAGCAAGGCGGCGCATTCATCGCGCAGGAGCGGGGCATTGCGAACTGCATAGGCCCACACTAGCTTGTCGTTGACCGTCATGTAGCCATGCGTGAGCTGGTTGCGGAAGTCGACGACAGTGCGAGCTTGAGTGATGCGCGCAAACGCATCCGGGGCAAGGTCACCGAGGATGTTGATCGCTTCGCCGATGATGATGAACTCACGCTCGACTGCCGAGCGGATCGCGCGAGTGTCGAGATACTCAGCGACATCGACACCGCCGATGTCGAGAGCAATAGCGTCGCATGCCGCGATGATGTCGGCGACGTAGGCCCGCGGCTCACGCTGCATAAAGAACCTGCTTTGTACGATCGACCTCAGCCTTGATGTAGCGGTTCTTGATCGCATCACTCATGACGAGATCGACATCGGTGCCGAGCAGCGTGCGCAGCTCATCGAGTAGATCGAAATAGGCGTCCAGAAGCTCGAACGGATCCATTGAACCGAAGTCAGCCAACAGGTCGACGTCGCTCTGTTCAGGACGAAAATCGTCGCGAAGAGCCGACCCGAAGACGTCCATCCGCACCACACCGTACTTGCGGCACAGCGCAGCGATCGCCTCACGCTTGTTCTCGAGCACATCAACCATGTCGAAACCTCCGCATTCATCCTACCCGCCGAGGAGAACAAGCGCCACGCGACAACCCGGATATGGTCTGCGGCAGTCGGACTAACGTGTTTGCGCTTCACTCGCGAGCTTGCGCCCCCATTATGCGATACCTGGCGCGAGTCGAGTGGAAGCGCGGGTTAGTCCGCGGGGCCACCCTCCGATGTGATCTCCGAGAGCAGCGAGCGAACTTCATCGCGAAGACCGGGCACGTCATGCTGTGCGATGCGCAGAACGGCTTCGTCATCGATGGCGGCGTAGTCATGCGCGAGGCGATTGCGGAAGCCCACGATCAGTCGCGCGTGCGTGATGCGCGAAGCGAGGTCGGGGTCTACGCGGCCAAGCGACGCCACAGCCTCGCCGATTATGATGAATTCGCGCTCGACTGCTGAGCGGATCACACGGTTCGACAGGTAGCCGCCGGTGTCGACTCCGGACAAGGCGAGGTCGATCGTATCGCACGCATCGATGATGTCCGCCAAGTATGCCTCGCTACTACGCGGCATAGAGCAGCTGCTTCGTGCGCTCGATCTCGGCGCGGATGTAGCGGTTCTTGACCGCGCCGGCCATTACGAGGTCAACCTTGGTGCCGAGCGCCGCTTCGAGTTCATCGAGCATATCGAAGTAGGCGTGCGCCCGGTCATAGCCGTCCATAGGCTCGAACTCCACCAGGAGGTCGACGTCGCTTTCCCCAGGACGGAAGTCGTCGCGCAACGCCGAGCCGAACGCGAAGAGCTGCGCCACTCCGTACTCGCGACATATCGCGGCGATGAGATCGAGCTTGCTGTCGATAGCTGAGACCATCAGAACCTCCACTGCGATGATACCGCGATTCGCATGACATGCTCCCGCCGATGGTCGGATTCCCCTGATGCCCCGTCGGACTAACGTGTTTGCGCTTCACCTGCAAGATGAGGCCGTTCTTGCCTCGTCTTGTCGAGCGTAGCTCGCGGGCCTCATCTTGTCAGTGTGGAAGCGCGGGTTAGGCAAGCAGCGAAACGCCTACGCCCTCTTTGCCGTTGGTTTCTTTGGGGTCGCAGGCTTGCGTGCAGCCTTCGCAGCGCGGGTGACTCGTTTCAGTTGCCTGTCTACACAGTCGCCCTGCGCATCCTCTCGAATCACACAGTCGACCAAGATTCCCGCAAGCTCATCGAGCGCGACACGGTTCCCGGAGTCCGCCTTGATCTCTGCCCGAAGCTTCGTGAGCACGGATTCAGTCAGCATCAACTTCGCTACGTTGTCCGCCGAAAGTGCCTGCTTTCGCTGGTAGAAGACCTCGAGTTCGTCCTTGCGCTGCGCCTCAGGAGTGAGCAGATACATCAGGTCGGCCTTCTCTTTAGGCTTCATCTCCTCGTCGAGCAGACTGACCTCGAAGACCAACTCGTTCTCAACGGGCTTGCTGAACAGCACGCGGTGCAGCTGCCATTCCGCGCCGTTGGTGAGGATGACCCACTCGACACCCTCGCTGGCTGCATACGACACGGCCTGGTACAGGTGCTTGTCGCTGAGGCGCGACGAGATGGCCTTCACCTCGATGATCACGAAGTGCTTTCCGTCACGGCGGATGACGAAGTCAGCGAAGCTGCCCTTGATGCGGTATTCCCCGGTGAGGTTGTCGAAGGCGTCCCACCCGAGAGCGTCGCTCACGATCGAAGAGACGATCATGCGAGTGTCGCTCTCCTTCGCGCCGTTCGTTCTAGCCTTCTGCGCGACACTCTTGTACTTGCGAAGGCCTTTCGCGACGCGGTCGCGTGCCTTGTCCTGATACACCGCCATTAGAGCCCCCCTCTAACCGACTGCGTGCACAAGAAGTGTAGACGATTCGCGACATGGGCTCTTGTGGGCTGCTTTGCCTAACGTGTTTGCGCTTCACCAGCGGCGCGGCCTGCGCGACGCTGCAACCTCAGAGTACCGACATGGCCGCGCCGTCTGTGTGGAAACGCGGGTTAGCCGGACTAGCAGCCGGACTTGTTCCACGGTGGCTTCAGGCTGTGGATTACCGAGTCTTCGAGCCCTGCGGCAAGGCTGATGTCGAACCCAGCGTGGGTTAGTCCCAGTTCGTCTACGAGCACGAGAACATGCACCGTCTGGCCTGACTCAAGCAGCACCTTCAGATTCTTGTGGTTTGCGATGTTGGTTCGTTGACTTGGCCCCGGATTCTGATAGCCGTACATTCTGCGACCAAGTGACATCGTGGTCTTGCCCACGTAGAGGACATCGCGACCGCTGACAAACGCGTATAGAACGTTTGAAGTGCCGGAGTGGTCCTCTAGCCGACACTCAGGACCGCGTACCCCGAGCACCCAGCGTCCGACTCGACGGAACCCAGCATCCTCAAGTCGTCGCAGGTTGTCCATTGCGCCCCCCAGTCGCCGGCTTGTCTACTTGCAGTCGTATTCGTACGCTGCGAGGCGATCCATCGCCGCCCTGATCTCGTGTCGAGTGAAGAGTGGCTTCCATCGTGGCTCGCACGCAACGAGGGCTTCCACGGAGATGTCGAGGCGACCTAGTTCCCAGAGCTTCGTGTAGCCTTCGGACGGTGCCTTTGAGCTGATCAGTCGCTTGGCTGTCTCTACGCCGCCCAGGTCGTTCACCATCTGAAGGAAGTAGGTCGGTGTGTATCCGGTCTCGCTCTTGGCGCGATGGTAGATGTCCACCATGGCTTCGTGGAAGGCAGCCTCGAGATTCAGGACGGTCCCCCCGTTCCGGCTAACGTGATTGCGCTTCACCAGCGCGCTTGCGCTCCCATTATGCGGCAACCATGCGCGCGTCTGGTGGAAGCGCGTGTTAGCCGGTGGGTCCTCGTCACTGCATGTGCTCATCCACGATGAGGCCCGATGCAACCACGCGCTCGTCGATGTGCTCGACAAGTGCGGTGATCGCAGTTCTCGCGTCATGGATTGTGCCAGGCGTCAGTTTGATCGCCTCGCCTGCGTACGCCCCAAACTCTGGGAAGGCATCGCAGAAATCAGTGCTGGCAACTCCGTCTGCGTGAACGAGGAGGTGGCGGAGCTCAACGTATGGCTGGGCGGCGCTTGCCAGCTCGCCGTCCAACTCAAGACCGAGCAGGTCACTCAGTGATTGCACGATGCGTCGAGTGTTGCTCATTCCGTCGAGGCGATCGAACACAGAATCGGTGACGAGTTCGAGGACTCCATCCCATGACCCGCACTCGAGAAGATCGCGAACATCGACGGTGAGCTTGTGTGTGCCGATAATGCGATCCGGCGTGAATCCGTCTCGGGATGCCCTGACAATCTCGACCAAGTACTCAGAGAAGTCCTCGTACAGATCCTTGATGTATGAGGACCAGACCGACTTGCGAAGATGAGCTGCGACATGATTCCGGTTGTCGTCCGTCACCTTCTGCGCGGAAAGCCGAGGATGGCGGTTCGGCTCCACGTGGGCGAATAGAGCTTCCGCGCCGGTCGGGGCGAGGTCGCCCTTCTTGACCGCCGAGTAGATGACGTCAACGAACTCGATGTCGCCGTCGTACCGAGCTGCACGATTCAGGAACCTCAGTCGCGCCTTCGTTCCCAAGCGACTCCTCATTCATCCGGCTAACGTGTTTGCGCTTAACTCGCGCGCTTGCGCCTTCATTATGCGATAACCATGCGCGCGTCGAGTTGAAGCGCGGGTTAGATGGTGGACGAAACCTAGAGAGTGAGTTGCAGGATGAAGATGAGCAATGACTCAGTGCGTGCGACCTGCGCTCGAAGCTGAGCGTCAGTGAGCTTGGATTGGACGGTGTGCGTTCCTGCGTTAAGTGAATCGATGAATGCCAGTGCCGCTGAAACATCGGCCTTCACGAAGTCGCACATGGGCCCATCGTCGATGCATCGACAAATGTACAGAATCCGGGCGCGACGCGTAGGCCTACCGTTGTGATACAGCTTCGGCTCTGAACTCCAATGTAGGATCGCGTCGTCTGGCGCGACAGCATGGAGGGTCTGCGTTATGAGCTCCCGAAGCGAGGTGGTTACGTGCCGGGGACGGTCAGGATTGGAACTGGCGACTGCCTGCCTCGCTCCGTCCAAGAGCACAATCAGGTTGTCGTCCACTTGAGTCAGCAGGGACTCCACTGTAGGTCCGGCGGAGTCAACTGCCGCTTCGACCGTCTCGCTTGGGAACTCTTGGCCTGTATCGATCGTGATAGACCTCAGCGCCTGGACGTGGCGGTAGTACTCAACTGGGGCAGTCGAAATCGCCGATGCGACAAGGTCCGAATTGCCCTCCGAACCGGCAGATGCGTTGATGAGCGCGCTATATGACCTGCTGATCTGACCGATGTGCGCGGCAGTGGAACGTCTGAATGTCGCATCCGCTCCGATCAAGCTCCCGACGGAGAGCTTGTTCAGTTCCGCGAGGGTGTCCTGTGCAACGAGCGATGCCGCGAACGTCCGTGAGCCCTCCAGTTGCATCAATGCGGCAGTGACTGATGGATCAAGCTTGAGCTGCGCCGGTATAGCATCAAACTTCGCCAGTGCCGCGAGCGCCTCTGCGCTCATGTCAGCCTGCATGTTTGTGGTGCTCAGTAGTTGAGCAAGAGTCCTGTTGGCCTCAAGGACTGGCGCATACGAAGACCTGAGGAGTGTCTGACCCTGGATCGCCAACAGCTGGCTGACTTGTGCTAGCGAGTTCTCATTGAGTTGCGCCGCCTGCGTTACCGTACGAGCAGCTTCACTGATCGCAGTTGATGGACCTTGGATCTTCGCCAACGCGCTTGCGAGCGGCGCACTCATCGCCGCAAGTTCTCGCGCGAGTCGCTGTAGTTGGTCTTGCGGCTCCTCCGGCATGCCCCTCCATCCATCTAACGTGTTTGCGCTTCACCTGCAAGATGAGGCCGAACTTGCCTCGTCTTGTCGAGCGTAGCTCGCTGGCCTCATCTTGTCAGTGTGGAAGCGCGGGTTAGATTCGCGGTGGTCAGGCAATCGCGGCTAGTGGGGGGACCGGTTCGGACGGACGGCTACGCGCCAGATCATAGGCCGCTTGCAGATTGATCCAGAACTCAGGTGTGGTGTTGAGCGCTTCTGACAGCAGCCACGCCGTCTCGGGAGTGACACCCCGCTTGCCGCGGATCAGCTCGTTGATGCGCTGTACCGGCACACCGAGATGAGCGGCGAACGCGACCTGCGAGATACCGAGGGGGGCGAGGAACTCCTGGCCGAGGATCACGCCGGGGTGTGTGGGTATGCGGTTCTCTGGAATCATCGTCACGCCTCCTACTTGTGGTAGTCCATGAGCCGAACATCGTGAGCGCTGTTGTTCTCCCAGCGAAAGACGATCCGCCACTGGTCGTTCACCCGAATCGAGTGGAAACTCTTGAGGTCGCCCTTGAGGGCCTCGAGCCGATTGCCGGGCGGGGAGGTCAGGTCGAGCACCGCCGCTGCTCCGTTGAGCATGTCCAGCTTGACCAAGGCAAGGCTCACGATGTCGTTGGGGAGCCGACGCGCCCGGCTGGTGGGCCGATTGTGATACAGGTCCTCTGTTGCGCGGTCGCCGAACGAGACGATCAATGGGCCTCCCTGGTCATGGCGCAAGTATACCCGCTAACACGGATACCGTGCAAGTGCGTAACGGATGCGCCGCTGAATCTAACGTGTTTGCGCTTCACCAGCGCGCTTGCGCTCTCATTATGCGACACCAGGCGCGCGTCTGGTGGAAGCGCGGGTTAGATGCCAGTCAGCCGAAAAAGGCGCAGTAGGTGTCCTGCTCGATGATGTCGACCAATGCACCCAGATCGTGGACCCTATCAGCCGGTTCGTAAGCGTGCCACTGCATGTCCGAGGGCATCCAGTAGAGCGTCCACTCTTGGCGGGAGCGGTAGTAGCGCAGCCGGGCGACGCTGGTACGCATCCACGGGGCCGAATCGTCTTGCCAGTCGGGGACCTCCTCGAAGATGGTCACTGCGTGACCGTCGACTTCGAAAGTGCACCGAATCTTGTCAGCCACGTGAGCAGGGGAGTTGCGGCGGCACAGCTCGCCTACGGTCGAGTCGATGGCCACGAGTTCGGACTCCGAAAACGACACCGGTCCTCCTCCTGTGCATCTAACGTCTCTGCGCTTCAGCTGTGGTGCGCCCCCGCGCACTTCCATGCCGAGGATACCTGACACGGCGCAGCATCTGCTGGAAGCGCGTGTTAGGTGTGACGCGGAATCGTCAGGGAACGGCTACGGAGCTGTCCAAGTGTTCGTAGAGGCGTCGTAGTCATAGGCCTCGGTCCTGCCGTAGGAAGCAGAGCATCCGAACGATTCGGGTTCCTCTCGCGGGAAGAGCCAGGCCTCCAGATGCCCTTCGCTACTCACGCCCTCGGGACTGGCTCCCTGGAAGATGTACTCGCCATCGGGATAGCGTTCAGTGAAGAACTCAATGAAGCTCGCTGTCCGGTCGTCGAGTTCGCCTGCGAACGTCGGAGCGCCCATCATCTCCGCATCTGTCGTGTTGAGCGCCCACTCCGGTGGAGTCTCATCTTGCTCGAAGGTGCGGTCGTATTGCTGGGTGAGATAGAAGGGCATCGTCTTGTGGCGCAGGGTGAAGATCACGTCTTGTTCGGTTAGCCCCGGCGCGTTGGCGCCAGTGGCCGAAGTGCCCTGCTCTTCCACGACTTCGAACTCTGGGAAGTCGGATGCAACCTGGGAGCGCAGGGAGTCTGGCACCGGCAATTCCTCGCCGGCCGTGAAGATGCATGCCGAGAGAGCTAGGGTGCACAGGCAGCCAACGGCGAACAACGCCAAGCTCTTGCGACTCACGAGTTCCCCTTCTTGCGTCTACACCTAACGTGTTTGCGCTTCACCTGCAAGATGAGGCCGAATGGCCTCCTCTTGCCGAGCATAAGCTCGCACGCCTCATCTTGTCAGTGTGGAAGCGCGGGTTAGGCGTGTGTCCTGCTTTCATGCAGCCTCTGTCGCCGATGTGCGAGTTCGCATACCGATCCAGCATCCGAGCCCGACAACACACAGGTAGCCGATCGTGGCCGCGAAGTAGTACTGGGGCGCCTCAAAAGGAGTGCGCGCGAACACGTTGAGCATGATCTCACGGGGTTCGACCATCGGGGCGGCCCCTGCCGAAGAGTAGAAGTAGAGGACGGGAATGGCCTGTGCAAGTCGCAGGGTCTGGAGGATGACGCCTGCGAGAGCGACGAACCACAGCTGGGACGGCGCATGCCAGCGGCCCACGGCCAGCGCGCTCAGCGTGAACGCGATCACCAGTCCTACTGCGAGCCAGAGCCAGCGCTGCGCGAGGCCCGCGCCATCAAAGGCGGGAGGACCGGCGGCTTTCAGAAGGAACAGGCCTTCCCCGGAGAAGACGTAGGCGACAACCGGCAAGACGACCATGGTGCCGAGGAACCAGCGCGTAGCCGTGCGTACATCTCTCGATGAAGTCTTCTCTGTGACATGCTCGGCGCTCATGCCGTCTCCCCCCGAATGTACGCTCCCCAGGACACTACGCCTAACGTGTTTGCGCTTCACCAGCGCGCGTGCGCTTCCAGAGTACACAACCATGCGCGCGCCTGGTGGAAGCGCAGGTTAGGCATCACGTGCTACGGCTCGAGCACCTCGAGGTCACGACAGATCTTGCGCGCGAGAAAGTCGTTGATCTCACGATGTCGGGGAACGGCGGTCGCCTTGCCTGCGGCTCGATTCACGAACACCGAGTGGCTGCCGCCCTCACGAAGTAGCTCGCAACCGTTGGAGCGCAGATGGCGGATGAGGTCGGTCCGTTTCACGCGCTGATGCGAAGGGGTTCGCGGATCACCTTTCGGGTGCCCAGGCGCTCTTCTGCCAACAGGCGATTCGCCTCAAGCACCAGCTCGACGGCCTCGCTTAGGTTGGCACGCGCTTCATCCAGCGTATCGCCCTGCGTGTTGGCGCCCGGAAGCTCCTCGACATAACCGATGTAGCCCTCCGGTACCTGCTCAAACACCGCTGTGAATTCCAGCTTCATGTCACATGACCTCCGACGCCAATCTAGCACGGTCACTCAGTGGATGCCTAACGTGTTTGCGCTTCACCAGCGGCGCGCGGGCAAGCGCTTACGGCCTGAGTCTACTGCACGAGGCGCGCCGTCTGTGTGGAAGCGCGGGTTAGACGATCGCGCGCTTGTCAGCATTCGTTGTACAGCACAGCCGAAGTTCATCGATCATCGCTTGGAGGACGGTCTCGATTGCACCTGGGTCCTGATCGGCCTCGCAGAAGCCGATCGAGATCGTCATCGTGTCACGATAGGTACTCACCGTGACCAGCTGACCGGCGCCCCATATCGCTGGACCTGCCATCACGGCTGCGATGGGTATCTCCCCCGCGAACGCAAGGCGCCGCTCGTCGAGCACACCGAGATTCGAAAGACTCGGTATCGTCGCACCTCGACGAGCCTGCTTGGTTCCTACGTAGACGAAGAGCCGTGCGATGGGCTTGAATAGCCGCCGGGCCAAACGATCGGTCCTTGCCATCCACTCCAGGCCCCACGATGCATTCCGCATCTCAGCGGTCTGCTCGCAGACTCGCTCGAGCGTGGCGTCGAAGTGCTCGTCGTCGAAACAAGCCAGGGCCATGTGGAGCGTCACAGACAGATTGGCGATCCTGTCGGCTACTTCTGGGCTGGCGAACCGGCGAAGATCGACCGAGAAGTCCACAGCCATGGGCGTATCGGGTGGTACCCGGACCGTACGCGAAGCCGCGCGTAGCAGGGCAGTCAGGAGCATCTCGTGGACCGACGCGCTGCGCAACCTGCCGTATTCGCGCATCAGCCGGAATCGTTCGGGATCGAGATTGTGCGCCACGATGGTGCGGCCTTCGCCAGTGAACGCCTTGAACGGGATGATCCAGTACTGACCGCGACCGGACTTGGTAGCGACCGTCTCACGATGCACGGCAGAAGGATCAACAGCGGCGTCTTTGGCAGACGGCCGCGGTGCAAGTCGGGGTCCTGGCAAGTAGCCGGGTCGGCCGACAGGCGAGTGTAGATGTCGGCGAGTAGGTACGCGTAGTTCTTGGCCGCCTGGCCATCGGCCACGAAGTGGCTGATTCGGATTAGCACCTCATCGTGCGTGTCTGTGGACACCAGTTCGACAGCCACCTGCGGGCCACTGTCGGGAATGCTGCCACCAACGAAATCGGACCAAGTATGATCCGGGTCGCCGGTCTCGGTCGTCTGGAAGAAGATTCGCTCCTCGATGTCCTTGAGCCGCTCCCACGATCCTGCGAAGAACCTCGTTCTCAGAGCGCAACCGAGTACCGGTTCAACGTCGAGCGAGATTCGGACCGCACGTCTTAGCAGCGCTGCATCGAGCCGCACTCCGAAGCTGAGGCGGCACGCCAACTCAAGGTGCATGCCCAGCCCACGCAGCATGACGGTGACGAAGTCGTTCCCTGTCGCGGGAAAGAGCTCAGGAATACTGCGGCTGTCGATGATCGGACTCCCCCCGAGGTCGTGTCATGCGCGCGTACGTCTAACGTTTGCGCTTCACCTGCAACCGAGGCCGCGTGCGGCCGCGGGGAGAGCGTAGCTCGCACACCTCATCTTGTCATGGCGGCAGCGCGGGTGCCCGCCTGCTTGCATCGGCACGCCGGCAGAGAGGACCGTGATCGATTGCGGGTTGACCGGCCTGCCCAAGAATCCCTACGTAGCTGGGTTGTCTCCCTTGAAGATGCGATCGACTACCTCGCTAAGACGCTGGGAGCCGAGATTCCATTGCCGAGCACCATGCCCCTGGTGGCGCCCAAGCCTCCGAACGACGGGTGCGCTTGATGCTGCCAACGTCTCTTGAGATGAGCGGCAAGGCGAAGCGTTGTCGGCAGAAGCGCGGGTTAGGTGAGTCTTGCTATGCATCCAAGAATCGAAGCACCCGCTCGCCGACAATGTCGGGTTGTACGGATAGCGCGTCGTGACCGCAATCTTCGAAGACCGCGGTCTCGATCTGAGGCGCCACGCCGGCCAGACGCGACACGGCGGTCTTGGCCGAATACATCTTCTATCGGCCCCGGCCGCGTAGAGCACCGGTACCTTGATGGCGCGCAACTCCGCGTCGCCCAACTTGCGAGGCCCATGAGGCGCCCAACCTCCTTGGTGTTGAAGCACTGCAGGCCCATCACGACGTCGTCGACGTACTCTTGAAAGCCCTGTGGATCGCCTGCGCGTAGTCCGCCATGAGCGAATTCATCAGCGCACCGACCGTGCGGCAGGACGGTCTCCTTGTCGCCGAGCTGGAGAGCGGACCACCTTTGACCCCTCCAGGAAACTCGGATACGGTCGCGCCGGGAGACAGCCGAACGGTATTCGCGAGTCGCTGTGATGCATGTAGCGTGTACTCTGCGGTGAACCAGCGACCCCGAGAAAGTCCGAGCAGATTGACGCCGACTGTCAAGTCGGGGAAGTCGAACAAGTCATCCAGCCATGTCATGAAGTCCGCCGTCGTCGAACGGGACGAGAGCTCACGCTTCGCCCGAAATCGACCATGTTGTCGACCGCGTACGTTCGATAGCGTTCGACAATGCGGAAATGAATGCTGGGGCCCACGAAAGAGAAGGTGGGCCGAACCCCCCGACATCACACGGGTGGTCCGTCGGTAGGACCGCTGACCCGTACGAGCGTCTCCCCCTGAGGCGTGCTGAGTGATGTTGTGTCTGAGGGAATAGGCCATGCTGGGCCCCAGCGTCGTAGTGGGCCAAGTACAGATCACGAGCCTCTGCCGAGCGAAATGGATGGCAATCCGACCAGCTCAGTTCGCCCACATGGTGAGCTCCTCCCCCGAACACGTCGCACACCCCCGCAGTCGTGCTATCCAGGTCTCACCCAACGTGGTCGCTTCAGCCGCCAACAAGCGCCTCTCTTCACCCTAGCGCGAGCGTGAGTCAGCTGGAAGCGCGGGTTCGAAGAGGCGCGCTAACACCGTTCATCAGAACGCGCGAGCCGCCCATCAGGAAAGTGGAAGACGCTGTTCGAACTGAACATATCGTGATCGTTCCGCAGTTGTACTGGAGGGCGAAGAGCCCGCGTGCTCAAGCACGGCGCCGGCCAACGGCTATGGAGTTCATGCGCGGTAAAGGTGGAGATCTGGCGGATGTCTGGTAGATACCCGCGGTCCGGGTGCGGTGTCAAGACGAACACGTGTTCTCGATGACTGACGGCGAAGCCAAAAACCTGGACTCCTGGCCCCTTGAGACAAGGAGGTCGAAAGAACGGCCGAGCGGCACGGCAACTGAAATTGGTAGCTCTCCGAGTGAGGGCGAGCGTCAGTGCCCTCAAGAAGAGGAGTCAAGGACGGGACAACAGCCGAACGTGCGCACCAGGCCGGTTCGCGCAGATGCGCCGCGGCACCAACGCGCAGCGTCGCGCTATCCGCCTCGATCATCGGAGCCGGGTCGAGACCGAGTAGCTCCGCGCCACGGACCCGACAGGCTTCCTGATCAACAGCATCAAGCGGACGCACGAGAACGGTCTGGGTCTGGAGGTACTCGACGACGCGGTCGGCGTGAGCGTACCCAGCGCCGCCGCAACACGGTAAGAGATGCCGCTGCTGCTGATGCCGACGGATTGCCTGCGTGGGATCCGTGGAGTATTTCCCGGTGCCTGCAGCCAACTGGTTCGTGAACGGCGCGTGTGTGCGTGCAAATCGCCGAACTTGGCCTCGACATCATGGGAACGCTACTGGTGAAGCTCGATCTCGCCAAGGGTCCCCTGGTGACCGAAGCCGAGGGTCAGATCATGACGTTCGTAATGAGAGAAGCTTTCCGCGACTCCGGACTGGTCGGTGTCGGACGGCGGCCTCGACGTGGTAGCGGAGTGCCACCTGGAGATCGCGTGTAGCCGGCCGGTACGCCGATGCGGTACACAGCGCGGCGTCGGCTCGCGCTTCCGACTGGAGCGCCGTGGTGAGACACGTCGAGGGGACGGTGCTGTCCGGTACCGTCCCCTGGGTTCACGTGCATCCGCCGAACGTGTTTGCGCTTCACCTGCAAGATGAGGCGGATCGGCCTCGTCCTGTGGAGCGTAGTCGGGGGCCCCATCTTGTCATGGTGGAAGCGCGGGTTGGACTCGCCGTAGGCGTGAGAGCAGGTCCATCGCCGCTAGCACCGGGAAGCTTGTAGTATCGCTCGAGGTGAGGAGGCGCTGATGCGCTGGTGACTGGCATGTGCTTGGTCGGCTTGATGGGCCCTTGTTCTCCTGGGCCGTCCAGCGAGGCTGAACGATGCAGGACGTGGATGTGATGTTTCGCCGCCTATCTTCGGAGGAGACCGCCGACCCTTCAAGGATGGGGACGATACGTCGCTGACCGGCACTGCTATCACCGAGGACTCCGCTATGGACCAAGGGCGCGCTGGAACCAGGAAACGGACGACTACCTGAGGTACGCCGCATGGACGCGCTCGACGTGACCCGGCCGTCGACCAAGGCGCAGGATGATGATAATGTGTCGTTGAAGATCACGGACAGATCCTTGTCATCGAGGGAGATCCCAATCGATGCGAGTCGGCTTCGAGCAGTTGTGAGATGTTGCCCTGATCCGAACGAATGATACCGACCCGAGGTCACGATGGACAGGAACACCGTGAGCCGCACCGCGTGTCCACGTGCTCACTTCCTGCAAACCGTGTAACTGTGAGTAGGGAGTGTCCACTCCTGCGCAAACGCCCCAGATCCCACACCGCAGGCACGATACGAGTCCTGCGTAACCCCTCACGGACAGTGTGCCACAACCACGAACGGGCGGCCCCTGTT
>CAWBOJ010000002.1:0-360274 GCA_963790405.1 uncultured Actinomycetota bacterium | reverse complement strand
GCGAGCTGGTGCCTTGCATGGGACGTCTCGGCTACCATGAAGCCATGACCGAGCGCCGAACGATATCCGACCCCGACGCCATGCTCGATGCCTTGCGTGCCGAGGATGGTTCGCCGCGACGCGCAGCCTGGGCGTCCACGTGGAAGTGGATAGCCGCCGGCGGAGTCGTGGCGCTCCTGGCGTACCTCACGTACACGCGTGGAGGCTGGGTGCCGTTGCTCTCCGGCGTCGACTTCGGCATTCACGAGTTCGGCCATCTGCTGTTCGCCTGGGCGCCGACGCTCCTCGTGTGGTTCGCCGGTTCGATGCTGCAGGTTGTCGCACCGCTCGGCCTTGCCGCCTACTTCTTCTGGCGCCGCGACCGTTTCGCCGGCATCTTGACGCTTGCCTGGGCAGCCGAGTCGCTCAACAACGTCTCTGTATATATGTATGACGCCACGCGGCTGCAGCTCGCGTTGTGGGGCGATGTCGATGGCAGCGGAGCGGGCCATGACTGGGCCAACATCCTCACCAAGCTCAAGCTGATTCCACACACCGACGCTCTCGCGTACGCGACACGCGGCATCTCGGTCGTGCTGTTCGCGGTTGCGGTCGGGCTTGCGGTGTGGGGCTTCGCGCGCCCTCGGCTCGAGCGACATCACGCTGCCGAGCTTGCCGAGCACCGCTCGAGCTTGCCAGTTCGCGAGCCGAGGAACCGGCCTACTGCACCTCGATGAGCGAGTCGGTCGGCGCGTGCGAGTCGGTCAGCACCGGCACGTCGGCGAGCGGCACCGGCTCCGTGTAGAGATCGTCGCCGTAGCGGTCGAAGCCCTCGATCGTGACCATCCCGCCCACGCGGCCCGCAATGCGTTCCAGCAACGTGTCCTCGGCAAGACGCGTGTCAGACCCGAGGACGATGATGTTCCTGCGGACTTCACCTGCCGAGGATAGATCGCCGCCGATCGCTTCTGCGCCGTAGCCGATGGGGAACACCCACAGCCGGTCCCACACGCCGCCGGCGGTGCGGTACATGCTGCGGAACAGATCGGAGCCGTTGCCTTCGGCTGAGGAGATGACGTTGTAGGCGATCACGCCGTCGGGTGCCATGTGGGCTTTGACCTCGCGGAGGAACTCTTCGGTGGTCAAGTGGAAGGGGAGCGAATCGGAGTAGTACGCGTCAACGATCACAACATCATAGGTCTCGTCGGTGGTCTGCACGTAGCGTCGCGCGTCTTCGGTGAACGTGCGCAGGCGCGGATCGTCGGGTAGCCCGAAGTACTTCTCGGCCACGTCGACCACGACCGGGTCGATCTCGACCGAGTCGACGCTGACGCCGGGGTAGTCGTGCCAGTAGCGCTTGGTGATGGCGCCTCCGCCCAGGCCGAGCACGAGCACGCGCTTCGCGTCGGGCTTCACGGCCATAGCCAGGTGCATGTAGTTCGGGTACTCGATGCGGCTCACGAACGGGTCGGCGAGGTCGATCGCCGATTGATGGCTCTTGTCGAAGCGCAGGTGCCGGGTCATGTCGTCTTCCGTCACCGTGATGCGGTGATACTGCGTGTCGGCGCGAAACAAGATGGTCTCGCCGTAGGCGTTGGTGGAGCCCGCTGGAGCGAACTGCCAGAGCACGACGGCGCCTAGCACCGCTGCGGCGACCACCGTCACGACGGTCACCCCCATCGTCGCCAGTGGCGTTGCCCCGGCCGCCGCCGTCTCCGCGGACTCCTCCTCGCGTAACCCGAGCGCCGCAAGCGAGGTGGCAAGCAGCAGAAAGCCGGTCCACACCACGAGCGGCTCGAGCGAGAGCAGGGGGATGAGCCAAAACGACGTGAGCAGCGTGCCCACGATGCTGCCGCCGGTCGAGATCGCGTACAGGCTGCCGGCCGATCGCCCGATGTGCGCCAGCCCGCTCCGGGCGGCGAGACGCACGCCAAGCGGCGAGACCATCGCGAGCAGCAGCGACGGCACGAAGTAGATGACGGTCGCGGCGGCCAGCGAGCCGACCCGCGGCCCCCAGTTGGCGGCAACGGGCAAGATCGCCTCGGCCACGAACGGAGCGCCCACCGTGAACAGCCCCGCCAGCGCGATCACCGGAGCCAGCACGCGCGACGGCTCGTACCGGTCCGCAAGCTGTCCGCCCAGCCAGTAGCCCAGCGACAGCGCGATCATCACGATCGATATCACGCTGCCCCATACATATATAGAGTTGCCGAGGAATGGTGCCAGCACGCGCGCAGCTACCATCTCGAGTCCCATCAAGGCGGCACCGCACGCGAAGACAATGGCGTTTAGCATCGAAGACCTTCCCGTTTGCCCGCACCCAATTATGCACACCCGCGCGAGCACCGCACGTCGCCCCGCGCGCGAGTTGGGGAACATAACGCCTACACGGCATCCTCAAGGGGGAATGCACCATGCTCAAGGAGTTCAAGAAATTCATCGCTCGCGGCAACGCTATGGACCTGGCAGTTGCGGTCGTGATTGGCGCCGCGTTTGGTGCGATAGTGACCTCGCTGGTCAACGACCTGGTGATGCCGGTGGCCGGGCTACTCCTCGGCGGCGCGGACTTCACCAACCTGTTCGCGGTGCTCAAGGAGGGTGCTACCGCAGGTCCGTACGCGACGCTGGTGGCGGCACAGGATGCCGGCGCCGTCACGCTCAACTACGGGTTGTTCATCAACGCCCTCGTGAGCTTCGTCATCATTGCGTTCGCCGTTTTCATGATCGTGAAGGGCGTGAACAAGCTGCGCAAGACCGAGGAAGAGGCCGAGGTGCCGACCAAGGACTGCCCGTTCTGCCTCACCTCCATCCCAGAGGCGGCAAAGCGGTGTCCGGCATGTACCTCGGCATTGGATTAGCTGCTATTCTCATCGACGTTGGCGCGTAGGGAATCACCTTGGCTGACACGTGGTCAGCGCGCGTTTGTTGATGGGAGACACCGTGGCGAAGTGCTCGTATCACCCCAAAGTCGATACCGCGATGAGCTGCAACGAGTGCGGCAGGCCCATCTGCCCGATCGAGATGGTCGACACGCCGGTGGGCTACAAGTGCCCTGATTGCGCTCGGCCCGTTCGCAGTCAATACACGTACGTGAAGCCCAAGCAGTTCGCGCTCGGCCTGGCGGCCGGACTCGCTGCTGCGTTTGCGGGCGCATTCATCCTCGCGGCGATCCGGTTCGGCTTCTTCCTCATCTCGATAGGCTACGGGATGCTTGTGGGCGAGGCGGTTCGCCGGGGATCCGGCGGCCACAGAGGCCCCACGCTCGCAACCGTCGGCGTGGTGGCGGTCGTCATCGCCGGCTTCACCATGGGACTGAGCCTGTTCGAGATCGGCCTCGGCTCACTGGGTGTTCTCGGCACACTCGCGTGGGGCTGGGGCCGCTGATCCGAGCCCACGACTGTGCTCGATCTTCGTTTCGGCCGCACCTGTCGCGCTAGTTGGGGGATACTCCTAGACGACACGGCGTTCGAGGAACCGAGGAGGAGTCACTATGGCCGACGAGCACACACCCGACGCTCCCGCCGAGGAGCAGGCCGAGCCGATTGTCGAGCAGGCCGAGCAGGCCGATGCGGCCGAGGAGCCCAAAGGGGACGCCTGGCACGACGTGATGGCACAGCTCGACGCGCTCGGCGAGGCGATGGGCCGCTGGGCCAGGGCAGCCACCCACGATCCCGAGAATCGCGAGCGGGCTCACGAGCTCAAGCAGCACATGGAGAAGATGGCGAGTACGGTGGGCGGAGCGGTCGATGAGGCAATCTCAGCCGATGTCGGCCAGAGTCTGCGCGACGCTGCCACCAAGACAGGCGAGGCCTTCCGGGCCGCCGGCGATCGGGTGGCCGACGAAGTCGCTCCGCGCGTGGCGGGCGCGTTCCGCGTCACCGCCGAGAAGCTCCACCAGGCGGCCGAGCGCATGGAGGGCAAGGCCCCCGAGCGCTGAGGTAGTCGCCCCCGGCAGAAGTGGACGACCCCGCAGACAGCTACATCCCCTAGAGCGAGCTGTGACCCGCTGCGCCGGTGAGGCGCTGCCTAGGTCATGGGTGGAAGGAGGCCGACTATGCGCGTTCACACGCGTGTCGGAACAAGATCTCGGCTGTTCACGATAGTTCTGACGGCAATGCTTCTGGTTTCTCTGGTTCCTGCAGCTGCCGGGGCAGGCACGGTGGAGGGATTGCCTGCGCCAGACACGGTTACGACCGAGTGGTACGTCAATTCGGTGAGCGGATCGGACTCGAACACCGGCCTTACGGCCGACAAGGCGTTCAAGACGATCACGACCGCGGTCATGGCCGCGGACGGGGCCGATCTCGTGCACCTGGCCCAGGGCACCTACTCCGGCGAGTTCCCGATCTTCATCGACACCCAAGACGACGCCATCCGGTTCGAGGGCGCCGGGATGGACAAGACCGTTCTCGACGGTAGCGAGACGGACTTCATGTTCGACATCCGCAGTGCCGACGTCCTCTTCAAGAACATGACCTTCAAAGATGGCCGCAACTTCGGCAATGACGCCGGAGCCGTCTTCGCCGAGTATGGCGTGCTCAGTCTGGTCGGATGCGAGTTCGACACCAACTACGCCGCCGAAGGCGGTGCAGTCAGCGTTGTCAACGCCGGCCTCTACGTCGAGGGCTGCGACTTCCACGACAACGGCTACGACGCTCCGGACTTGGAGCTGTTGACCCCTCTGGTCGAAGAACCTGCCGATGAGGTCTGCATCGCAGGTGGTGCCATCGCGGCCGAGAGCAGCGACTACTCGGTCTACGACAGCACCTTCGACTCCAACGACGCCGAGATGGGCGCTGCTATCGGTGCCGGGATGAGCTCGGGCGACATCGAGGGGTGCACGTTCACGGGCAACTCCTCGTTTGGGATGTTCTTGAGCGGCAACGCTGCGAGCCTCGCTGACATCGGCGCACTGACTTCGGCTCCCTTGTTCGGCGGAATCGTGAGTGATATCGGCGGCGAGATACTGGTGTCCGAGAGCGCGTTTTCCGGCAACCTCGTCTTCGGCGGGCCGATGTCGGGACTCTCGAGCCTGATGACGGCTGCTGACTGTGAGTTCCTCGACAACGAGGCGCTGATCGGTAGCGCGCTGGTGATAGGCGAGGACTTCCTCACATCGAACGTTGCTTCCGTGATGGGAGTGACGCCGCAGTACTCGCTTCCCGAGGGTAGGCTCGACATGGAGCGCTGTGTGGTGACTGGCAACGACTATGCCGAGGCAGGCGTTGCGGCGCTTTGGGCCGACAGCTACATCACCAACACCCTCATCGCCGACAACGAGGATCTGGGCACCGGCGTGCTTGCCGTAAGCCTGTCCGAGAGTGCACTCATCAACTCCACGATCGCGGGCAACAACGCCGAGATCGGCTACGCGAACATGATGCTCGCCGCTGCGGAAGCCGATGCCACTCCGGTGGGCTACGCAACGGTCATCAACTCCATCGTCTGGGAAGGCGATGACTACTCGGTCATGGGTGCGTTCGTCACGGCAAGCGACCTGGCGACCGGAGTCGCGCAGTTTGCGACACCGGGAGCTGTTCGGAGCTCCTTGACACCGCTCGGCGTGCTGAATGACTACATCTCAGAAGACCCGCAGTTCGTCTCGGCCGCCATGGGCGACTACCGTCTCAAGGCAGGCTCGCCGTGTATAGACACGGGGCTCGACTTTGAACTCGCACCGCCCGACGATCTCGACAATCTGTCGCGGCCGGTCGACGGTGACGACGACACGGTCGAAGCCTACGACATGGGCTGCTATGAGTTCTTCGGGCGCACCGCCGGTCGTCTGGCGGGAGCCAACCGCTACCGCACGGCGATCGAGATCTCGAAAGACCACTTCGCGAAGGCCGACACGGTCGTGCTGGCCACCGGTCGCACTTTCGCCGACGGTCTCGCAGCCTCGGGGCTTGCGGGCGTGTTCAACGCGCCGCTGCTTCTGACCGATGCGACTGAACTGCCCTTCGGCGTCGACTGACGAGATCGAGCGCCTCGGCGCGAGTCGCGTCATCGTCGTTGGCGGCACGTCCGCCGTTGCTGCGGGCGATCGCGGCCGAGCTCGAGGCCCTGGATCTCACCGTCGAACGTATCGGCGGGGTGAACCGCTACTCGACGGCGGCGATGATCGCCGAGAGGATCGTCGAGGAGGACCCGGACGCAGGTGACCTGGTCTTCCTGGCACGCGGCGACCTGTTCGCCGACGCGCTGACCGCATCGCCGGTCGCCTACACCAACCATGCGCCGGTGCTGCTCGTGCGGCCCGACGAGATGCCCGCGGCTACCGTCGACGTCATCGAGACGCTCGGTACGTCCAAGGCCGTCATCGTGGGTGGCACGTCGGCAGTCAGCGGAAACGTGGCTGCCAAGGCATCCGCGCTGGTCGCAAGCCCGACCGAGCGCATCAGCGGTGCCAATCGCTACGCGACCGCGGCCAACTTCTCCGAGTGGGCTGTCGACAACGGTTACGCGGCATGGAACGTCGTGGGTGTTGCGACGGGCCTGGACTTCCCCGACGCGCTCTCAGGCGGTGCCGGTCTCGGTACTCAGAACGGAACCCTGATGCTCACGCCGAAGGATTCCGTGCACCCTGCTCTCGACGCGTTGCTCAGCGATGTCGGCGACGACATCGTGAAGCTCCAGCTCTTCGGCGGAGTCAACGCAGTCGACGAGGCTACCAAGACCCAGCTGATGGGCTACCTGCCGTAACATCCGCAACACGCGTTCGTATTGATCGAACGTCACGGGGCCGCGTCCTCATCAGGGCGCGGCCCTTTCGTGTCGCCCATGGCGTCGTGTGCTCAGCCGGAGTTTCACGCGGATGCAACACCCGTCGCTTGCCGAGAAGCCCGCACGCGGGAACAATGCCCACATGCGAAGAATCGCGCTGTTCTCGGACATACACGCAAACTCGGTCGCGCTGGATGCCGTGCTCGCCGACATCGACGCTACCGGAATCGCCGAGCGCTACTGCCTGGGCGACCTGATCGGCTACGGCCCGGATCCGGTCGGGGTGATCGAACGCCTCCGCGACTCCGGCGTGCCGACGATCCAGGGCAACTACGACGAAGGTGTCGCTTCGCGCCGCGGGTCGTGCGGCTGCTACTACGCGACCGAAGCCGCGCGAGCGGATGGCGACCGCTCCTACGCGTTCACGGATGGCGTGCTCGACGAGGGCTCCTCGGCGTGGGTGCTCTCGCTCCCGCTCCAGATCCGCTTCGAGCACGAGGGTGCGCGCATCCTGCTCACGCACGGCAGCCCTCGCAAGATCAACGAGTACCTGCTGCTCGACCGCACCGAGGAGCAACTGGCCCGTCTCGCCGCCGAGGCCAGCGCCGACCTCGTGTGCCACGGCCACATCCACATCCCGTACCATCGCTCGTTCGAGGTCGAGGATCCGGCGGGCACGGTCGGGCGCACCACCGTGCACTACGTCTCGAGCGGCTCGGTCGGCAAGCCCAAGGACGGCGATCCGCGTGCGGGGTGGGTCGAGCTGCTGCTTGGCCCTGCCGAGGAAGTGCGTGCCGCGTCCCCCGGTGATGCGGCTGCCGGGCCGGTAGGTCGCACAGACGTGTGGGCCTCTATGCGCGTGCACCGCATCGACTACGACATCGACTCGGTTGTGGCGACCATGCTCGAGCGGGGGCTACCCGAGACGCTCGTCTCGGCCTTGCGCAACGCCTGAGGCGCGCGCCACTGACCCCGCAATCAAACGCACGTTTGACTATCAAACGCATGTTTGAATATACTGCTCGTTATGGATATCGAAACCCTCAAAGCACTGGCCGATGAACGCCGTCTCGCCATCGTCGAGCTGCTCGCGCAGCGCGGTGAGCTGTGTGTGTGCGAGCTCGCGACAGGGCTCGACATGTCCGACGCGCTCGTCTCGCACCACGTCATCAAATTGCGTGATGCGGGTCTTGTGAGCACGCGACGCGTAGGGCGCTGGCTGCACTGCTCGCTCGACACGGGTGCTTTCGCCGCGCTCTCGGGTGAGCTCGCTCAGACAGCGGCGCAAGCCGGGAGTGCGATCGCCGACGGGCTCGAAGGCACGTGCGCTTGCGCGACGCCCCGACAGGACGACCAGTGAGTGGCGGTCAGACGATGACGGCGATGACGGCGTCGTGTCGATTCCGGCTGCGGGAACCGAACTCGGCTTCGCAGATCGCCTCGGCACGCTTCGAGTGCGCCTCGGCATCGGGCGCATGGACTATCTGGTCGAGCCCGGTCTCTACGAAGTCGGCGATCCCGGTCGCGATGCGCCGGTGCTCGTGACCTCCAACTACAAGCTGACATTCGATCGCGTGCGCGCGCAGCTCGCAGGACTCGACGCGTGGCTGCTCGTGCTCGACACGAACGGCATCAACGTGTGGTGTGCTGCGGGCAAGGGAACCTTCGGCACGATCGAGCTGTCGCGTCGCGTGACTGAGTCTGGCCTCGCCGGACTCGTCGATCACCGCACGCTCGTCGTGCCGCAGCTTGGAGCGACCGGCGTGGCTGCGCACGACGTCAAGGCATTCACCGGCTTCCGCGTCGTGTTCGGACCGGTGCGTGCCGAGAGCCTGCGGGATTTCCTGGCAAACGGCATGAAGGCGACTGAGGAGATGCGTCGCGTGACGTTCACGCTTCGCGAGCGAGCCGTGCTCGTGCCGGTCGAGCTCTCGATCTCTCTGGCGCCCCCTCACGCTGCTCGCGATTGTGGCGTTGTTCGCGCTGTCCGGACTCGGCTCGTGGGGCTTTTCGACTGCCGCACTCGCCGCCCGCGGATCGGCGTTTATCGTTGCAGCGTTGAGTGGACTGGTGGCCGGTGCGGTCGTCGTCCCGATCGCCCTGCCGTGGCTGCCTGGCCGTGCGTTCTCGCTCAAGGGCGCAATCGTGGGAGTCCTTGCGGCCATCGCACTGGCGGTCGTGCTCGGACCCTCTGTCGGCTATCTCGCTTCGGTTGCTCTTGGGCTGGCAGCCACTGCGATCTCCTCGTACGCAGCGATGAACTTCACGGGCGCGACTCCGTTCACGTCGCCGTCGGGCGTTGAGTATGAGATGCGTCGCGCGTTGCCCTGGCAGGTGGGCGCAGCGGGTGTCGCGGCGGCGCTGTGGATCGCGTCGGCCGTCCTCGGCAAGGGGTGGTGACATGCGCGAGATGCGCTACATCGAACAGGCGGTGACCCTCGAGCTGGACGCCGAGGCGTGCACGGGCTGTCGCATGTGCACGAACGTGTGCCCGCACGGCGTGTTTGAGATGGACGGCGCCAAGGTACGGATCGTCGATCGCGGAGCGTGTATGGAGTGCGGCGCCTGTGTTCGCAACTGCGCGTTCGGTGCGCTGAGTGTGAACGCCGGTGTGGGATGCGCGGCGGCGATCATCAACGGATGGGTCAAAGGTACGGAACCGAGCTGCGGTCCCGACTGCTGCTAGGCACATGGATACGCGGGGCCGCACGGCGGCCACGCCAACGAGAGAAGGAGTCACAACGCAATGGTCATCAAGATTCTGGGTAGCGGATGTGCGAACTGCGAGAAGCTCGAGAAGGTCGCGCGCGAGGCCGCCGAGTCGCTCGGCCTCGATGCCGAGTTCGTGAAGGTCAGCGATTTCGCCGAGATCATGGCCTTCGGGGTCATGACGACTCCGGCGCTCGTGGTGGACGACGAGGTCAAGGTCGCCGGTCGCGTTCCGTCCGTCGATGACGTTGCCAAGCTGCTCTCCAGCGGATCAAGCGCGCCGGGCACGGTCGGCAAGGGTGGATGCGGCTGCGGCGGAAGCTGCTGCTAGACGTGGACATCTTCTATCCATTCGAGTGGTTCTCGAGCCTCGTCACGTTCACGTGGCTGGGCCTGGAGAAAGGCACCCCGCTCGGCGACGCCGTAGCGTTCTTCGTCTACGACGTGCCGAAGATCCTGGTCATGCTGGCCGTCATCGTCTTCGCGGTGGCGATCATCCGATCGTTCTTTCCTCCCGAGAAGACCAAACGCTTTCTGTCGCACTCGCGCCTCTATGCGGGCAACGTAGCCGCTGCCGGTCTGGGTGTGCTGACGCCGTTTTGCTCGTGTTCGGCGGTGCCGCTCTTCATCGGCTTCGTGGAGTCCGGCGTTCCGCTGGGCGTGACGTTCTCGTTTCTGATAGCCAGCCCGATGGTCAACGAGGTCGCGCTCATCTTGCTTCTCGGCTTGTTCGGATGGAAGATCGCGGCACTGTATGCCGCGGCGGGACTCGCCGTGGCGATCGTCGGTGGGATCGTGATCGGCAAGCTCGGACTCGAGGGTGAGGTCGAGGAGTACGTCTACCAGATCAAGGTGGGCGAGGCTGACGTGCCCGATCTCACCTGGAGTGACCGCGCCTCCTACGCCCGCGGCTATGTCGCAGAGATCGTCGGCAAGGTCTGGCTCTACGTGGTGGTCGCCATCGGGATCGGCGCCGTCATGCACGGCTTCCTGCCTGACGACTTGCTCGCACGGTGGGCCGGCCCCGGCAATCCTTTCGCGGTTCCCGTTGCCGTCGCCCTCGGCGTGCCGCTCTACAGCAACGCCGCAGGCGCGATTCCCATCGCGAGCGTGCTCACGGACAAGGGCGTGCAGATGGGTACGGTGCTCGCGTTCATGATGGCGGTGACCGCGCTGTCGGTGCCGGAGCTCATCATCTTGCGCAAGGTCATCAAGCCCAAGCTCATCGGCATCTTCGTCGGGATCTGCTCGGTGACGATCATTGCGGTCGGCTACCTGTTCAACGCGGTACTGGGGTAGGAGTCACGCGGATCCACGCACTGGATCGCCGCACTGGATCCCCGAACGACGGCGAGCCTACGATCCTTCGATCCACGTCGAGATCTTGAGCGATCCGTCTTTGATCTGCGGGTACATCGGCGGCGGGTCGATGTCGAGCCGCGGGTCGTAGGTGTAGGTGCGGTCGCGGAATCCGGCGACGACACTGTTCCCGCTGTAGGTGGCGAACCCGCTGTACGTGCGGTACGCCATGGAGCCGGTGATCGTCGCGCGGGTTCGGGTCGTCCCCATATGCATGTCCGCGCGAATCGCACCATTTTGGGCGAGCATTGCCGCCGTGATCTTCAGGCGATCCGGCATGCTCGGGTACCAGCTGGGAACTATGATCTCCTGGCTTGCGATCAGTCCCATCGTGAATTTGGAATTCGACCCGGAGGGCTCGATGTGGTCCGGGATGTAGATGTCTCGGCCCGATGCGATCGTGACCTTCGCGCCGTAGGTGCCGCTCACCCAGACCGTGTCGTTGAAGTACAAGACGCCTTCGGGCGGGATACTGATGGTGTCGAGTCGGGTTGTGGTGAGATTGCCGGAACTCGATGCCTCCGGTGACGGTGTCGATACGAACAGACGTGCCGCTCACTGTGACGCGGTAGCCTTGTGCCCCCGAGGAGCCGTAGTACGTGCCTGCGCTCTGCGCAACCGTCCGTATGTCTGCCAAATCTGCCGTGATCTGGGCGAAGTCGACGCGTGGCTGGTGCTCCTCGTAGCCGTCGTCGAAGCGGCCCGATCCTGTGACACGACCTGCCGAGAGTACCTTGCCCGTGACGCGCCCCGCATTGTCGATGTCGCCGTTCGCGCGGACCTTGCCGTCGATCACGGCATCGCGACCGATGTTGATGTCCGCGTCGGTCACGAACATGTAGTCGGCGAAAGTGGGGAAGCGAACGGTTGCCAACAACGGTACGCGATGCAGCAGCCGATGGGATGGTGCCGACGGAGCGCAGGGTAAGTGGTGTGTTGTTCTGGGGTGGCGTGGCCCATACCTGCCATGTGCCGTCGCTTAGATCTCGAGGGCCAAGGACGGTGTTCGAGACCCAGAAGTTGGGATCCCGCCGAAGCTCATAGAGGTAGGCATTGATTCCGGCATCCGCCATGTGCACGGTGCGAGTACGTGCCGCGTAGTGGCTCGACTGTATCTGCTGATTCACGACCAACGCGAGCAGCATAGTCGCTATCACGAACAGAATCGCCGACACAGCCGCTACCTGGGCCAGGGCGAATCCGGCGTCGGAAGCGAGCCGATGCTTGGCCGAGTCGGGAAGCGCTGTGGATGTCGTGTGATTTCTCATAGTCAGTCGATCGTGTTGTGGACGGAGCGAATCTTCACCCACGTCGAGGAGTCCACGTAGGAAGTCTTTGCGCCCGAAGTCGCCGAGTTCACGAGCCAGACCTTCACTGCCGAGGCATCCTCGGGATGTCCGTTGTGGACTTCTTGGGGTGGGTTCTCGTTCGTGTAGTAAGTGAAGACGTTGCCGTTCCACCCGCCCTTGAAGCTCTGGATCACAATAGTCTCAGCCCGGTCGCTACCGAACTGATACGGCGGGACGGCGGTTGTGGCGTCGGCCTCGGCCCGGTACATGGCTCGACCCCGGACGGTGTAGGTGACGCGCTCGGGCACGCCGTCGTGGTTCAGGTCGGTGAAGAAGGAGCAGCGCCGGGGCAGCGCTTCATCGAAGACGCCCTCGCCTTCGTCGATCTCGACGGCCTGTCGAAACTCGCGTGTCATTCGGTCGATGAGTAGCCGGGACTCCCCGGATGCGATGGATCTGGCCTCAATCGTCGAACTCATCGCGGTGGTCGCTTGCAGCACCATGAAGGTCATGGCGAGAACTACGAGCATCAGAACGCTGACGACTAGCAGCTCTGTGAGCGTGAAGCCCTCATCATCGACGAGCTGAATGCGTATGTGTTCGATGCTCATCGGGACACCACCAGCATGAGCGCCGTCGTACCATTGGTGACTTCGGCAGTCCCCGTTGCGCCGCCCTGCACCACGCGGGCGTAGTAGACGCCCGGCACCAGGTCGGGCAGCACGATCTCGCCGTCTTCACAGCGGATGCCACTTTGTATGTAGCTGAAGTCCGCGTTCCAGACAACGAGCTTGGCGCGTGCGATCGGTCGACCGCGTGAGTCCTCGACCCTGATGAGGAGTGCGCCCGATTGCGGGGCGTTCAAAGAGACCTCGACGACGCTACTGGAGCCGGCACTGACTATTACTGTGGCGGAACCGTCCGTGAACCCGGGAGCGCTCACACGTACGAAGTACGAGCCGGAGCCCGCGATCTGGAACGACGCTTCCCCGTTTGAGTTGGACACTGCGGGGCTGCCTGGAGCCTGATCGGTTCTCGGCTGCGGCCCTGTGACGGTGACCTCCGCGTCGGGAATGGGCGCGCCCGAACCATCGGCGAGCACATGAACCAGCAAGGCGGCGGGATCGGGCATCACCAGCTCGACTTCCACGCTCTCGCCACCTGTGCTGATCGTGAAGGCGTCGGTCACGTCCGACCGATTGGCCGCTGTCGCGGTGACGACCCATTCACCTCTGAGTAGTCCGTCGAACTCTGCGATACCACGTGAGTCCGTCGTCTCGGTGAGTTCGGTTCCGGTCGCATCCGAGATCGTGACCTCTGCGCCGCGGATGTTGTCGCCTCCACTGCCTATCACGTGAATGAGAGCAGAACTTGGGAGTTGTCCGAAAACCGTGAGCCGAGTGAGTGCGTCGGGGGCAACTTCGGCACCGGCGATGCTCGACAGATCGAAGATGTAGTCGCCGGATTCGAGTTCGAGGTCAAGTGGCCCCGAGGAGACGAACCCGAAGAACGCCTCGCCGGCCGCATCGCTGCGCAGTGAACGTGCCGAGCCACTTGCGGGCGACAGGATCACCGACGCGCCGTCGATGGGTTCGACCGTGTCGATATCGAGGACCGTGACGAGTACGTCTCCGGTGTTATTGAGCAGACTGCGCCCGTAAATGGCCGAGGACACCGTTACCGAGCCTTCGCGCGGTGCGACCCACGACACGGTGACGTTGATGTTCTTGTACGTGGCGCGTCCGCTAGTCTCGTCACGCTCCCACCACACGGCGGTCGAGACCTCGAAGTCATTCACGGTCTGGGGTGTGAGAATCGAGCCGGGCGGATCGCCGTGCGCGCCGTTGGTGTAGTAGACACCGATATCGTCGTACGGGAGGTTTCGGGCCTGTTCGATGTGCTGGTTCGCGAGGTTCACTGCAGAATCCCGCACTGCGTTGCTCTGCGCGGCTGCAGCGGAGAAGGTCACTACGCTCATGACCGCGACGACGACTCCGAAGAGGATCGATGCAGCAATGACGAACTCGACGACTGTGAATCCGGGAGCTGAATTCCTAGTACGCTTTGCAGGCTGTTGCGAGTATGTTCTGTCGTTTGTCATGATTACTCCGCCATCTGTATGATTCAGTATACCCATCGGACGATATGCCCAGGCGCTTGAGCCATCGGCCGACAAGTGGCGTGCCACGTGCAGTGCCTCAGGTGGTCGGACATTTGCTGAGCCACTAGGATGTTCACGAACCCCTTAATAAAGGGAAAGAATGAAGCAATCGGTATGCCGGTCGCTTGTGAGGAGCCGTTCTTGTGTTCCAGGTGAGCGAAATAGTCGCAGTGCTTATGGCCCTGGCTCTTGCGCCTGTCATGTACTCGGCCGTGAGACGTCTGTCGTTCGCCGGCAAGCCCGCGCTCGCCGCGGGCGCACTTCTCGTCATCGTCTCGTACACCTTCACCGTTCTCGAGACGGTGATCCTCCCTGACTTGCTCAACCTGTTTGAGCATGCGGCTCTTGCAGCGGCCGCGGTCGCCTTCGCATTCGGGCTGGTGCGGCTGAGTGTTGTGGAGCGAAGGACGCAGGACGAACGATGAACGCCATCGCGGGCCTCGACATCGTCTCTACCCTCGGCTTCACGGTGGCACTCCTGGCTGCGCTCACCATTCCCGCGGGCGAGGGGCGCCGCATCGAGCGAAGCGCCAAGGCGATTCTGGTTGTGGCGCTTGGCGTGTATGTGTTGGTGGGGGTCTCGAATGTTCTCGAGCACCTCGACGTGACGGTTGCGTTCGATGTTGTGGAGGACTACATCGAGGTTCTCTTCTTCCCACTGCTTGCCTACGTTGCCTACTCCGTGGATGCGAGCGATCGGATTGCGACCCTCGGACGCACACAAGAGGAGCTCCGCCACGAACGGGATCTCACGGCCTCGGTCATCAATGCGAGTCCTGCTGCGATTGTCATGCTGGATGCCACGGGGCAGGTGAGATTCGCGAGCCAGCACGTCAGGACGCAGTTCGGGCTGGGGGCCGGGGGTCGTCCGCGAACAGATGACTTGTGGCTTCGCCCCTACGGAGGTGGTGCCGCGGAGGGCCCACGCCAGACGATTGCCGACATCGCGGCGCAAGCTCCCTTCCACGACGAGCTGTTTGTGATCAATCGTGAGGGTGCGGATCGCATAGTCTCGGCCAGTGCCGAGACGACGCGCGCCCCCGGCGACGGTGAGACGGTGATCGCTCTCGTCGATGTCACACAGCGTCTCTTGGTCGACGAGGAGCTTGCGGCCTACCGCCGCGATTTGGAGGGCCAGGTCGAGCAACGTACTTTGGAACTCACCATCGCCAACCAGCGACTCGAGGTGGCAGACAGCGCGAAGAGGGACTTTCTTGCCAAGCTCAGTCACGAGCTACGTACCCCGCTCAATTCGATCCTCGGCTTCACCGGGGTGATCTTGCGGGGGATGGCGGGAGACATCAACTCCGAGCAGCTCACGCAGCTAGAGATGATCGAGAACTCCGGCAAGCGATTGCTGAACCTGTGCAACGACATCCTGGACATCTCCAAGATCGAGACCGGGCAGGCGGCGGTGAGCATGCGCCCGGTGGCTCTCCACCCGATAGTCGCGTGTGTCGTAGGCGAGCAGAGGGGCATCGCCAAGGAACGGAATATCGCGCTCATCCTGGAGAACGAATCGACCCGGCCCGAGGTGCGTACGGACGGCGACAAGGTCGAGCAGATCGTGAGCAATCTTGTCGGCAACGCACTGCGCTTCACTCCCGAAGGGGGAACCGTGACCGTCACGATGGCGGATGTCCCCGATGCGGTCACCATCTCGGTTGAAGACACCGGGGCCGGGATGTCGCCCCGAGAGAGAGATCGCGTCTTCGAGCCATTCCCTGACGATGAGCGTACTTTGCCGGATCACCGGCAGGGCGTCGGGCTCGCGCTAGCTATCGCACGTGAGCTGTCCGACGTGATAGGGGCTGTCATCTCGGTCTCGAGCGCCCCTGGGCAGGGAACTCGGTTCACGGTCAAGATTCCCGCCGCCTAGTGGAGATTCGGTGGAGTCCGCAGGTGAACGTGGCCCATGGGTCTACACTTGCTAGTGTGTCCGAGATCAACTGAGCTAGCTTGGACGCGCAAAGGAGCCCACATGTCCGTACCCACACGCCGGATCCTCGTCGTTGAAGATGAGAAGGCTATTCGCCAGGCAGTCGCCGCGTACCTTGAGAAAGAGGGGTACTGGGTGACGGCGGTCGTGGACGGGCAAGAAGCGCTCGACGAGTTCGAGAAGAAGAGCTTCGACCTGGTGGTGCTCGACTTGATGCTTCCCGGAGTTCCCGGCGAGGACGTGTGCCGGGCGATCAGGGATGTCTCGGACACGCCGATCATCATGCTCACCGCCAAAGGAGAGCTCGAGGACCGGGTCACCGGGCTCGAGCTCGGCGCTGATGACTACCTGGTCAAGCCGTTTTCTCCTCGCGAACTGGTGGCGCGCGTCCGCGCGTTGCTGCGCCGCGCACACCCGGGCGAAGAGCCGCAACGCGACAAGCTCGTCTTCGGCGAACTCGAGATAGACATCGCGTCGCACAAGGCTTTTCTCGCCGGCGAGGAGCTCGATCTGACGGCGAGCGAGTTCAAGTTGCTCATCACCTTGGCCCGCTACCCCGGTCGCGTCTACTCGCGCATGGAGTTGGTGGAGAAGGTGCTTGGCTACGATTTCGAGGGCTACGAGCGCACGATCGACAGCCACGTGAAGAACCTGCGGGCCAAGATGCACGACGATCCGCGCGAACCCGCATACATATATACAGTGCACGGCGTCGGCTACCGGTTCGAGCCGCCCAGGGCCGAGGCCTAGCCCATGGCGAGTGCTCACGGCACGCTGAGCAGGAGGTTGGCCGCCTCGTTCGCTGCGGTCGCCGTGCTCACGATGATCGTGGCCGCAGTCATCCTCGGCGTGTTGTGGGCCAAGCAGTTCGACGCGTACATCGAAGAGAATCTTCAGCAGACGGCCAACAGCGCGTCGGGCCTGCTGGCCATGTCGTACGCGCATTCCGGGGGCCAGTGGTCGTTCGACCAGATGCCCCGGTACGGTCTCATGAGCGGGTTGGCGCTGCAGGTACTGACGCCAGACGGTCGCGTCATGTACGACGACAGCGTTGCGACGGCGGCCAGCGAGCAGATGATGGGTCTTCCCGAGGGCAGTGCGCGGACCCCGCAAGGTTCGGTCGTGACGGCTCCGATCCTGATCGACGGCGAGTCCGTTGGCGTGGTGCGCGTCTGGACCCTTGCGCCTGAGGGACTTCTGAATGAGAACGACTTGAACTTCCGCCGCGCGAGCTTCATCGGCCTTGGCATCGCGGGGTTGATTTCTGTCGCGCTCGCCTCGATGGCGGGCATGTGGTTTGCGGTCTCGCTCGTGCGACCGATCGACCGCATCACCCTGACAGCCGAATCGCTGCGAGGCGGAGACGCTCATGCCCGGACGGGAATGGACGGCGACGATGCCATCTCTGTTCTCGGCAGGACCTTTGACGAGATGGCCGATTCGATCGAGGCGGACCGCGAGATGGAACGGCGGCTCACGGCCGACGTGGCTCACGAGCTGCGCACGCCGCTGCAGGCCATACAGGCAACGGTCGAGGCGATGCAAGATGGCGTGCTACCTGCCGATGAGGAGCGGCTCGGAATCGTTCGCGATGAGACGGTGCGGCTCGGTCGTCTTGCGGATGGGATTCTCGAGCTGACTCGCCTCGAGCGCGGAAGTGCTTCGATGGAGATGCACCGCATCGAGCTCGGCGGGACGGTGCGAGCAGCCCTCGATACCCACCGCATCCTGCTCGATTCCGTGGGCCTTACGGTGCACGTGGACATCGCCGACGGAGTGTACGTCTTGGGTGATGCGGACCGGCTGATGCAGGCGGTTGGCAATCTGATCTCGAACACGGCTCGCTACACGCCGGAGGGCGGCAGCGTGACCGTCGCGGTCAGAGCCGAGAACGATCGGGCCATCGTTGAAGTTGCCGACACGGGCATAGGCATCTCGGATGAGGACAGCGCGCATGTGTTCGACCGCTTCTGGCGGGCCGATGCCGCACGCAACCGCAAGACGGGCGGATTGGGAATCGGTCTGGCGGTCGTGAAGGAGATTGTGGATCGTCACGGAGGCACCGTAGGGGTCTCCCGGCGAGACGTGGCCGGCAGCGTGTTCACGATCCGGCTGCCGCTGGCTACCTAGACGAACGAGGACACATGATCTTCGGATTCGAACTCACTTTGACGCACATCGCATACGGCGGGATCCTGACGTTCTCGCTTCTCGTGTTCCAGATGCTCGTGGGCATGCGCATCATCAAGTTCAAGGGCCGTACGCACATGAAAGTCCACCGGCGGGGAGCCTGGGCGCTCGTCGTGATCGCGGTGGGCCACGGTTTTGCGGCGATGACGCTCTACAACGGGTGGAGCATCTTCAGCTGATCCGTTCGCTGCGATCCTCGTCGCTGTCGCGATCCGGCGGCGAGCACTTCCATCCCCCGCACGGCTCTACACCCGTGTCGCCGTTTCGCCTACAATGACCGCGTACCCCCGCGCCCCCGCAGTCCAACTTCGTTCCCCGGGTAGCGGTCCGACCGCCTGGAGACCCCGAGAGGAGCGACTGCCGATGCAGCCGCAGGGCCTTCGCCCCGATTCCCAAGGCAAAGTGCGCGATCTTTACGACCTCGGCGACCGTTTGCTCTTGGTCGCGAGCGACCGGATAAGCGCCTTCGACTTCGTGTTGCCCGACGCGATTCCCTACAAGGGCGAGGTGCTCACGAAGCTCTCGCTGTTCTGGTTCGAGCTTCTCGGCGATGTCGTGCCGAATCATCTGCTGTCCACAGACGTTGCCGACCTGCCCGAGCAGTTCGCGCCGCATGCCGACTACCTGCGCGGGCGCTTCATGCTCGTGAAGAAGGCCGAGGTCTTCCCGATCGAGTGCATCGTGCGCGGCTACCTGGCTGGTTCGGGCTGGAAGGAGTACCAGCGCTCCGGCACCGTGTGTGGGATCGAGCTGCCCGGTGGACTGCGCGAGTCCGACAAGCTCGACGAGGTGATCTTCACGCCGAGTACGAAAGCCGAGATCGGCGATCACGACGAGAACATCAGCTTCGAGCGCATGGCGGAGCTGATCGGCGAGGATTCCGCGCAAGCGCTGCGGCGCGGTTCGATCGAGGTCTACTCGCGTGCGCGGGAGCACGCGGCCGGCCGCGGCGTGATCATTGCCGATACCAAGTTCGAGTTCGGCGTCGTCGACGGAGTGGTCACGCTGATCGACGAGGTGCTCACTCCAGACTCGAGTCGATTCTGGCCCGCTGCAGAGTACGAACCGGGGCGGGGACAAGCGAGTTTCGACAAACAATACGTGCGCGACTGGCTCGAAAGCAGCGGTTGGGACAAGACGCCCCCACCGCCTCCTCTGCCGAAAGACATCGTCGAGGGTACGAGCGCGCGCTACATCCAGGCCTACGAGCTCATCACGGGCCGCAGGTTCGAACCCGAGGGAAGTGCGTAAACATGGCACGGCGAAGTGCACAAAACCCGCGATACCAACGAGATGCCAAGATCGGAAGCACCCGCAGGAGCGCGGCGAGCGCCAAGCCCAAGCGCGAGTCCGGGACATCGGGCGGCAGCGGTGGCAAGAAGAGTTCCTCGGCAAGCAAGAGCAAGGCGAGAGTGCCCTTCGAGCCGGATACTCCGGAATTCAAGCGCTGGCGCAAGATATGGCTGGGGCTGCTTGTAGCGGCGATCGTGTTTTCGGTCGGGGCCTGGTACGGCAAGGAAACGCCGGCGGGAACGCTCGGGCTGGTGTTCGCCTACTCGACGCTGTTCAGCGCGCTGTACATCGATCTCACGAAGATCCGTCGCATGCGCAAGGAGTGGCAGGCGCAGAACTCGACAGACAGCAAGAAGAAGGACGTCAAGAAGTCCGAGGCGAAGGACGACAAGAAGGCCATTGCCGACGACGTTCGAGTCGACAAGAGCGTGAAGCTCACGGACAAGATTGTGGGCGGAGTCAAGGGCATGTTCGGAGGCAAGAAGGGGGACGCATAAGTCCATGGCACGCTACGAGATCTTCGTCACCTACAAGCAAGGCATCTTCGACCCGCCCGGGGCGACGGCCGAGCGCGCGCTGCGCAACCTCGGCTATCAGGGGGTCGAGGAGGTCAAGATCGGCAAGTACATCCGCATGGTCGCCGATACGGATGAAGCTACCGTGCGCGAGATGTGCGACAAGCTGCTCGCCAACCCCGTGATCGAGGAGTACCGCATCGAGCTTCTCGGGGAGGCGTGAGTATGCGCTTCGGCGTCGTGATCTTCCCCGGCTCGAACTGCGAGCAAGATGCCGTCCACGCTGCCCGTCACCTGGGCTTCGAGGCCGAGTATGTGTGGCACGGCGACACCGACCTCACCGGTTTTGACGCGCTCGTGTTGCCGGGCGGGTTCAGCTACGGCGACTACATCCGCTGCGGTGCGGTCGCGCGCTTCAGTCCCGTGATGGCCGAGGTCGTGCGTTTCGCCGAGGCCGGCGGTCCTGTCATCGGCATCTGCAACGGGTTCCAGATCCTGTGCGAGGCCCATCTGTTGCCGGGCGCGTTGCTGCGCAACACGGGTCTCAAGTTCATCTGCAAGGACGTCACGCTTCGCGTCGAGAGATCCGCGTGCCAGTGGATCGATCTGGAGCCCGGCACGGTGGTCCGCATTCCCATCAACCACAACGAGGGCAACTTCATCTGCGACGAGCAAACCCTCTCGCGTCTCAATGCACGCCGTCAGATCGTGCTGCGCTACAGCGAGCTCGATGGGACGCGCAAAGAGCGGGGAAGTGCTCCCAACGGCGCGCTCGACGATATCGCGGGCGTCTGCAACGAGCGTGGCAACGTCTTCGGCCTGATGCCGCACCCCGAGCGCGTGGTCGACCCAGCCGTGGGCGGCACCGACGGGCAGGCATTCTTCACGACCATCGCGAAGCGCCTGGCCGAAGTGGCTGGCTAGATGCACGACGGCAACATCGGCTTGTCCGTCATCGGCGTCGTAGTGGTCGCGGTTCTCAGATACGGTCCCCTCGTGGTGGCGCTTGCCGTCATCATCGATGCAGTGCGTCGGCCCCCGGTCGATCTGACCGCGTCGATCCCGGGTGGCCTGTGGACGTGGATCGCGCCGAACATCGCGTTTCTGTCGGTCATGATCCTCGACTACGCCGGCGTGAGAGCCACCGTGCTCGCGTATGCCATAGTCGTGCTCTACGCAATCATCGCTCCGCTCGATTTCGCGTACCTGCTGCGGGTGGTCTTTCCGTCTCCCGCGCGCCGCGCTGCACGCGGTTGACCGTGTCAGACCCGGTGTTCATACTGGTGTTATGAACAGCGGTATGAACGGAGTTCGCTATGGTCGCACGCGTGACGATATCTCTGCCTGACGAGCTGCTTGCACGTCTTGACGCCGAGGCCGATGAATTGGGCAGGCCCCGCAGCGAGCTTGTGCAAGAATCGCTCGCCTCGTACCTGGGCAAGACCGCCGATGAGCGCGTCAGCGAGGCGCGTCGAGCGCGGATGCATGAGGCGTTCGAGGGCATGCGGACAATGCAGGACAGATACCCGCTGCTCGACGATAGACCCACGCTGGAGATTCTGCGCGAGATTCGTGCGACCGACGATAGCGCGCCGCTGCGCGGGATCGTGGATCGTGACGATGAATGAGGATCAAACCTACGCTCTCGACGCTTCGGTCGGGGTCAAGTGGTTCAAGCGAGAGGCCGGCTCTGATGCTGCGCGCCTCCTCCACGAGCGAAGCACCGCTGGTGAGATCCGGCTCGTGGCACCCACCCACTTTGTGCACGAGGTCTTGGCGGTCGTCCAGCGTGAACTCGGCACCCGCGCGATTGCAGAGGGGTGGGCGCATCTGAAGGCTTCTGGCGTGGCGATCATTCCGCTCACGGATGAGGTCATCGCCGAAGCTGCGCGCCAGTGTGAGCTTCTCGGCTGTTCGTTCTACGATTCGCTTGCGCCCGCGTGTGCCGAGCTGCTCGACGCAACACTTGCGAGCGCCGACGTTCATGCGCATGGCGCGTTTCCGGGGGTGTTTCTTGTCGAGTAGCCCCGCATCCGGTGTCCGCGCTCGGTTACAATCCAGTCAGCCGTCCGTTCGTGCCAAGGAGTAGCCGCCCATGCTCGAATCGCTCAGCCCCGAACTTGCCCCCCAGCTTGCCGAGCAGCTTGGCCTGAAGCTCGACGAGTACGAGCACATCGCCGAGATTCTCGGCCGCGTGCCGACCGTGACCGAGCTCTACATGTACTCGCTCATGTGGTCGGAACACTGCAGCTACAAGCACTCGCGCAAGGCGCTGCGGATGTTCCCGACGACCGGCGAGCATGTGTTGCAGGGCCCCGGCGAGAACGCGGGTGTGATCTCGGTTGGAGACGGGTGGGCCGTCGCGTTCAAGATGGAGTCGCACAACCATCCGAGCGCCATCGAGCCCTACCAGGGCGCGGCCACCGGCATCGGCGGCATCATCCGTGACATCTTCACGATGGGTGCGCGGCCGATCGCCTCGCTTGACTCACTTCGCTTCGGAACGCTCGACAAGCCGCGGCAGCGCTACCTGTTCGAGGGCTCGGTGGCGGGCATCGGAGGGTACGGCAACTGCCTCGGCGTGCCGACCGTGGGCGGCGAGGTCTACTTCGAAGAAGCATACGAAGGCAACTGCCTGATCAACGCCATGTCCATCGGACTCATGCGCGAGGAGCGTCTCACGCGTGCAGTCGCCGCCGGCCCCGGCAACCTGGTGTTGCTCATCGGCTCGACGACCGGCCGAGACGGCATCGGCGGTGCGAGCGTGCTCGCTTCCCAGGAGTTCGACGAGCGTGCCGAGGACAAGCGGCCCAGCGTGCAAGTCGGCGACCCGTTCGAGGAGAAGCTGCTCATCGAGGCGTGCCTCGAGCTGCTCGAGGCCAAGCTGCTGATCGCGCTGGGCGATCTGGGCGCGGCAGGACTCACCTCGAGTGCGAGCGAGATGGCATCGCGTGGTGGCGTCGGGCTCGACATTGAGGTCACGAAGGTGCCGCAGCGCGAAGACGCGATGAAGCCGTTCGAGATCATGGTGAGCGAATCTCAGGAACGCATGCTCGCTGTTGTCGAGCCCGCACAGCTTGAGGCCGCGCAAGCGGTGTGCGAGAAGTGGGGGCTGCGCTCGACCGTGATCGGCGAAGTGACCGACACCGGTCGGTTCGTGGTGCGCGAGAACGGTGAGATCGTCGCCGACATGCCTGCCGCCACGCTTGCCGATGACGCGCCCATCTACGATCCGGTCATGGAACGACCGGCGTATCTCGATGCGGTCCAGGCGTTCGACCCCTCCACGCTCATGCATCCCGAGTCGGTGGCGGAGCTCACCGAGGCGCTGCTGCGCGTAGTGTCCAGCCCCAACATCTGTTCGCGTGCGTGGATCTGGGAGCAGTACGACCACCAGGTCATGGTCAACACCGTCGTGCTGCCGGGCGGGGACGCTGCGGTGCTGCGTATCGGCGACACCGGCCGAGGCGAGATGACCGACCGCGGCATCGCGGTCTCGCAGCGACTGCAACGGACGCTACTGCTATCTGGATCCCTACGTGGGCGCGCAGATCGCGCTCGCCGAAGCGGCGCGCAACGTCGCGTGTGTCGGCGGGGAGCCTGCGGCGATCACGGACTGCCTGAACTTCGGGTCACCGGAAAAGCCCGAAGTCTTCTGGACCTTCCACGAGGCGATTCGCGGTATGTCTGATGCCTGCAAGCAGTGGGGCATCCCGGTCATCAGCGGCAACGTGAGTTTCTACAACGAGAGCTTCGGCCAGCCGATCTATCCGACGCCGACCGTGGGGCTCGTGGGCCTGATCGAGGATGTCTCGGTCACGGCGACCGTTGGGTTCAAGAATCAAGGCGACGTGATCGTTCTCGTGGGCGAGACCTACGACGAGCTTGGAGGTAGCGAGTACCTGAAGGTAGTGCACGGCAAGGTTGCGGGTCGTCCCCCTGCGCTTGACCTCGAACTCGAGGCGGCGGTGCAGGCGGCCGTGCGCGAGGCCGTGCGCTCGGGTCTGGCGAAATCCACGCACGACTGCTCCGAGGGTGGCATGGTTGTCACGCTTGCCGAGTCTGCCATCGCGGGCGGCATCGGCTGCTCGGTTTACCTCGATGACGAGCTCTCCGGCGTGTCGAGCCTGTTCAGCGAGTCGCAGAGCAGGGTCGTGCTCACGGTCGCGGAAGACGACATCGACGTGCTGCTTGAGGTTCTCGGCAGGCACGAGGTGCCGTGGGCCGTCCTCGGCCAAGTCGGCGGTCAGCGGCTGCACATCGGAGAGAAGATCGACATCGACCTGGACACCCTTCGCCTCGTCTACGAGCGCACGCTCGAGAAACTGATCGCGGGCGATTTCCAGTCCGAGGAGATCTTCGAGGGGTAGCTCCTCCCGAGCGCCCTGGTGTGGTCGATGTTGAATCCCCCGTTCATCCTCTGATATCCGCTTTTCGTTCGTCCTTGCATGATATTCGCTGCTTGAATGTGGGTAGAACCCCCTAACGCTGCGAATGCACGGATTGCGAAGAGAAGCGGTACGCCCTGTGAAGCTTGTGCGTCACCCGGCATGTCTGTTTGACCCGGTCGCTATGTTTCGTGCGGGCACATCATCAGTGATCGGCTCACGCGAGAGTGACGACGACGCGTTCGCACGCATGCACGCACGCGGTTTCAAGACCCTCTGTGCGCCTCCGGCTCTGTCGGCGCCGCCCAGAGGGTCTCTTTCTTGCTAAATGAGGACTCGCATTCAGGGAACGGGAAGGGACGCCACACGATGGGAAGACTGCACAGTACGATTCTGAGCAGCCGGGCGAGAAGGGTCGCAAGACGACTCTCCTCGGCGGCCCGCAAGGTCGGCTCGGCGACCGTCGCCCTGCTCATGACGTTCGCGTTTGCGATCGGGCCGGTCCAGCCGGTCATGGCCGCAACCGTGAAGGACGGCGCCACCGCGATCGACAGCGCCGCGATCGAGAGGATCGAACGATCCCGTGCGGTCGAGGCCCAGCGAGTCACCCGGGAACAGCGGGACGCATCGGCCGCGCAGCTCGCCGATCTCATGGCCGAGTACGGTAGCGCGACGACGTCTGACGTGAACGCGCAGGCCGGCGGACCCGATCCGAGCGTCGTACCGGACTACTTCGGCACAACGCCCAACTGGGCGTACAGCCCCCAGCTCCGCAAGTTCGTCGATGGGCTGCCCGGCTTGGGACCCGACAACGCTAACAACCTGGGTCAGTACCTTGCGGTCGGCCATCCGGACACCGTGACCTACCCGGGTTGCGACTACTACGAGATCGAGCTGCGCGAGTTCACCGAGCAGCTGCACTCGGACATGCCGGCTACGTTGCTGCGCGGCTACGTGCAGGTCAACAAAGGCACCGACGCGATGGGGCTCAACACCGTCGAGCCCGATCCGATCCACTACCTTGGCCCGACGATCTTCTCGACCAAGAACCGTCCGGTTCGGGTCAAGTTCACCAACATGCTTCCTACCGGCGAGGGTGGCGACCTGTTCCTCCCTGTCGACAAGTCATACATGGGTGCCGGCACGGGTCCTGACGGTAGCGATTTCACCGAGAACCGCGCCGTTATCCACCTGCACGGTGGCAAGACCGTATGGATCAGCGACGGCACGCCCAACCAGTGGATCACGCCTGCGGACGAGGAAACCAACTACCCGACCGGCGTGAGCGTTGCGAACGTGCCGGACATGCCCGATCCGGGCGACGGCTCGACCACGCTGTTCTACAGCAACCAGCAGAGTGCCCGCATGCTGTGGTATCACGACCACGCATACGGCATCACGCGCCTGACCGTCTACTCGGGTCAGGCAGGCGCCTACTTCGTGAAGGATGAAGCCGAGCAGAAGCTCATCGACAAGGGGCTGCTTCCCGAAGAGCAGATCCCGCTCGTCTTGCAGGACAAGACCTTCACGGATGCCAAGACGCTTCTTGAGACCGACCCGACGTGGCACTGGGGCTCGGATCCCGGTGTCGCGACCACGGGTGATCTGTGGTTCCCGCACGTCTACATGCCGGCCCAGAACCCGGCGATGAAGGACGGCGTAGCGCCGATGGGCCGGTGGCACTACGGTCCGTGGTTCTGGCCCCCGACAGAGGTAGAGAATGGGCCCGTCCCGAACCCCTACTACATCTCCAAGGCCGAGACTCCGTGGGAGAACCCCACCATGCCCGGCACGCCGTACGACTCGAGCGGCATGGAGGCGTTCCAGGACACGCCCGCTCATCAACGGCACCGCATATCCCACACTCGAGGTCGACCCCAAGGCCTATCGCTTCCGCATTCTGAACGCGGCGAGCGACCGGTTCTGGAACCTGCAGCTCTACGTGGCCGACCCGACCGTCATCACGTGTGACGGCCGTCGCAACACCGAGGTCAAGATGGTGCCCGCTGCCGAGACTCACGGCTGGCCCGCTGACTGGCCCGTCGACGGCCGCGAGGGCGGCGTGCCCGATCCGGACACCGCAGGCCCGGACTGGATCCAGGTCGCGACAGAAGGCGGCTTCCTGCCGCAACCGGCCGTGTTCGCGAACCAGCCCATCACCTGGGTCACCGACGTGACGCTGTTCAACGCCGGCAACGTCGACAAGCACTCGATGCTTCTCGGTCCGGCGGAGCGCTCCGATGTCGTGCTCGACTTCTCCAAGTACGCAGGCAAGACGCTCATCCTCTACAACGACTCGCCCGCCGCATTCCCCGCAGGCGACCCGCGCTACGACTACTACACGAACGACCCCGACATGCGCGACACGGGCGGGCACGACACGACCAAGCCCGGCTTCGGCCCCAACACGCGCACCATGATGCAGATCAAGGTCGCCCCGATCGAGGCGGAGCCCGAGTTCGATCTGGCAGCACTTCAGGCCGCTTTCAAGTCGACTGACACCCAGACAGGTGTCTTCGAGGCGAGCCAGCCCAAGATCATCGTTCCGGTCGATCGCTACAACAAGGCCTACAACGACAAGTTCCCGAGCGATCAGTACGTCCGTATCTACGACACCGAGTTCAGCTTCACGAACCTCGATGGTGTCGAGACCACGTTCTCCCTGGAGCCAAAGGCGATACAGGACGAGCAAGGTGAGACGTTCGACGAGTACGGTCGCATGAGCGGCAAGCTCGGGCTCGAACGGCCAACGGGTGTCCCCGGGGCGCCCAACTTCAACCTCTACGGCTTCATCGATCCTCCGACAGAGATCGAGACCGCGGTCGAGTACGGTATGGAAGCCCTCACGCCGATCCTCGGCGATGGAACGCAGATCTGGAAGATCACGCACAACGGCGTGGACACACACCCGATGCACTTCCATCTCTATGACGTGCAGGTGATCAACCGCGTTGGATGGGACGGCTTCCTCAGGTATCCCGACGACAACGAGTTGGGGTGGAAGGACACGGTCCGCGTGAGTCCGCTCGAGGACACCATCGTGGCGCTTCGCCCGGTGCCGCCGACCGCGCCGTTCAACGTGCCCGACAGCTGGCGGCCGCTCGACCCGTCCAGGCCGCTCGGTTCGACCATGGGCTTCTCCACGGTCGACCCGGTCACCGGACAGCCCTACGTCACACCGGTGACGAACCAGATCTACGACTACAACTGGGAGTACGTGTGGCACTGCCACATCTTGAGCCACGAAGAGATGGACATGATGCGGCCGGTCACTGTCGAGGTTAGCAGTACGGTGCCGGTAGCCCCGATCGTCTCGGGTGGCCTTGGTGCACCTGGGGCAATGTATCTGACCTGGCTCGATCCGACACCTGCCAGCGATCCGGACACGTGGGGCGACATCTCCAACGAGGTCGGGTTCCGCGTCGCTCGTGCATCTTTGGATGCGAGTGGCGTTCCCGGTCCGTTCACTCCGCTCGGCACCGCGCTCGCGAACGCCACGAGCTTCGCCGATCCCACGATCGAGTTGAACCAGAGCTACGGCTACGTGGTTTCCTCGTGGAATGAGGCCGGAGAGTCGACGTCTACCATGGTGGCGGTCGGTCCTATCACGGACGACACTTCTCCGGTGACGACTTCGAATATCGGCACGATGTGGCACGCGGACCCGTTCACGGTCTCGCTTGAGGCGACCGACACGCTTTCCGGGGTTGCGCACACGTTCTTCGACCTTGAAGAATCCGGTGTCGATACCTACACTGCACCGTTCGTGGTCAGCGGCGAAGGCATGCATAAGGTGGACTTCTACTCGGTAGACGCGTCGGACAACGTGGAGCCGACCAACACCGAGATGGTGAAGATCGATGACACCCCGCCCGTCACGAAGGACAACCACGTTGCGACATACAGTGGCAGCGCTAAGATCGTGCTCAAACCGACCGACACCATGTCCGGTGTGGCGTCTACGAACTACATGCTCGACGGTGCTCCTGTGACGAGGGGAACCACCATCAGAACGTCGGTGCTCGGCGATCACACGCTTGCGTACTGGTCGACCGATGCCGTCGGAAACGTCGAGGTCTCACATCACATCAAGTTCACGGTCAACCCCGCGCCGACCGCCTACACCACGCTCGGCGGACAGAACCGGATTCAGACCGCGCTCGAGGTCTCCCGTGCGTCGTTCCCGCTCAACTCTGTCGACACCGTGGTCATCGCGAGCAGCGAGGCGTGGCCCGATGCGCTGGTAGGCAGCTCGCTTGCAGGTGCCTATCGTTCACCGATCTTGCTTACCAAGCCCGCTTCGCTCGACAGCGGAGTCGTGGCCGAGATCGAACGCCTCGGCGCAACCAAGGCCGTGATCCTAGGCGGCACGGCTGCACTGAGCACCACGGTCGAGAATGCTCTCAAGGCGAATCTGGGCGCCGATAGTGTCACGCGTCTGGGCGGTTCGAGCCGCTACAGCACGGCGCGTCTGGTCGCCAAGAAGACCGCCGAGATCATGGGGTGCGCCTACGATGGCACCGCAGTCGTTGCCACAGGGCTCAACTTCCCTGACGCCATGGCGGTCGGACCGCTGTCCTCGGCCAAGACATGGCCGATCTACCTGGTGAAATCCGACAGCCTTGATGCGGCCAACGTCACCTCGATGAACTCCATCGGTGTTGAAAAGGTGCTGATCGTGGGTGGCACGGCGGTCGTGCCGACCGGAGTGCAGACCGATATCAAGAGCTCGCTCGCCGCACCCGTTACCCGCCTCGCCGGTGTCAACCGCTACACGACCTCGATTGCGATTGCGAAGTACGGCGTCGCCAAAGCAGGGCTTCAGTGGAGCGGCGTGGCTCTCGCAACGGGGCTGCAGTTCCCTGACGGCCTATCCGCGGGCGCTGCGCAAGGCGCCATGGGTTCGGTCGTGCTTCTCACGCCCTCGACCTCGCTCAACAGCTCGGTCGCGAACGTGCTGCACGCCAACAAAGACGCGATCGTCGACTTCCGTTTCGTCGGAGGTGACGCCGCGATATCGCCTGCCGTACGCGCGCGGGTGAAGACACAGCTCAACTAGCTCTCTTTTCCGAGGAGCCCGCGTAGGGAGGCGACTCTCTGCGCGGGCTTCTCTGTGTCCGGGCATGTGCGCTGCCACTCGTCGTACAATCGCCCTATGGAGATCCTCACCGGACTGGGACTTGCGATTCCCGCGGGACTGAATGCCTACATCCCGCTGCTCACTGTCGCAGTGGCGCAGGCTCTGGGCTGGATTCGGCTCGAGGACCCTTACGCGCTTCTCGGCCAGTGGTGGGCGGTCGCGCTCATCGCGGTGCTGCTCGTGATCGAGATCGTCGCCGACAAGATCCCCGCAGTCGATCACGTGAACGACGCGCTGCAGACCTTCGTGCGCCCGGCCGCAGGCGGGCTGTTGTTCGCGGCCGCAACCGCAGGAGGCGACTATGTGCACCCCGTGGTCTGGATCGTTGCCGGTGTGCTCGTAGCTGGTGGCGTGCACGCCACCAAGGCGACGGCGCGTCCTGTGGTGAACGCGGGCACTGCCGGCGTGGGCGGACCGATCGTGAGCGCGCTCGAGGACGTGGTGTCGTTCGCGATCAGCGTGATATCGCTGGTGGCACCGATTCTCATCGGCGCGGTGGTGATCGCGGGGCTCTTCATCGTCTACCGTTGGCGCGGCCGGAGAGTGGGTTCTGCGCGCGGCTGAGTCTCCGCCGGCCTCCGAACACGCGTATCCCCGTCAGCTCTCGGCCGGTCAACAGCAACGCGTCGTTCTGGCCCGCGCTCTGATCAACCACCCGAGCATCATCGTGGCCGATGAGCCCACCAGCAACCTGGATGAGCGCACGGAAGCCGAGATGATGGCGCTGTTCCAAAGCGTGCACGAATCGTCCGATGTGACGATCGTCATGGTCACGCACGCAACGGCACTGTTTTCGCATGGTACACGTGCAGTAGAGATGGCCGCGGGACGTCTTGAAACCGACGGGCGTTCTCCGGCAGCCCTCGAAGCCTAACGACTCGACTGCACGAGCAGAGGGAGTACTAGTGGAGACATCCACACCGCGAGCATATGAGATCGCAGTGGAGGGCATGCATTGCCCCGCCTGCGAGAAGCTCGTGCGCATGAATCTCTCGCCGATCGATGGCGTGCATTCGGTCACCTCGGACGCCCAGACCGGGATCGTCACGATCGTCGCAGATTCCGATGTCGACCTCGACGCGCTCGGCGCGGGTATCGAGGCCGCCGGCTTCCAGCCCCGTGGCGGCTCCGTGACGCTCGAGCCCGTCGAGCCGCCCGTCGAGCCCACTGCCGTTCAGGTTGCGCCGGAGGATACCCAAGGTGCCGAGAAGCCCGCTCCGGACCCCTCGTGCCCGACCGGGACGTGCCCGACGATCCCCGAGGACCCCGATCCGCACGTTCCCGATATCGCCACGCTCAACGTGTCCAACGACGCCGCCTTTGCCATCGGCGGCATGACGTGCGCGTCGTGCGTCGCTGTTGTCGAGAAGACCGTAAGCCGCATGCCCGGAGTGGCCAGCGCAGGCGTGAACCTGGCGACCGAGCGGCTTGCGGTGACGTTCGACCCCTCCCTCACGAGCGAGGAAGAGATCGCGACCGCCGTTGGCGGTGCTGGCTACTCGGCGACGCTGATGGAGCAGCAGGCCGGCGGCTCGGGACAGGGGCAGGTCACCCTGGGCATCCTGGGAATGACGTGCGCGTCGTGTTCCGCGGTCGTCGAGAAGACGCTCGCGAAGGTCCCCGGCGTCACCTCGGCGACCGTGAACCTGGCTGCCGAGACGGCGAAGGTCGACTTCGATCCGGCCGTTGTCGGCGTCGACGAGCTCGTCGCGGCGGTCCGCAATGCCGGCTACGACGCGCTCGTGCGCTCCGAGGCCGCGCATGCGGGGGAGAGCTCCGCGGACGCGCAGCGCGAGGCGCAGCAGGCGCACATCGCCCACGAGAAGCGACTTCTGCTGCTCTCGGTCATCCTGTCGCTGCCGTTGCTGATCATGATGTTCCAGCCGTTCATGGACGGCATCCCGACGCTGCTTGCCATGTGGCTCGCCGACACGTTCGGCGGTGCGTGGGATCCCATGACCGTCGGCAAGTACCTGGGCTTCATCCTGGCCACGCCGGTGCAGTTCATTGCCGGCTGGCAGTTCTTCCGCGGATTCTGGCACGCGCTCAAGCGCATGACCGGCAACATGGACACACTCGTTGCGCTGGGAACGAGCGCCGCCTACATCTACAGCGTGGCAGCGACGTTCCTGCCCGCTCTTGCCGAGCAGCCCGTCTTCTACGAGACGAGCGCTCTGCTCATCACCTTCGTGATCACCGGCAAGTTGCTCGAGGCGAGCGCCAAGGGCCGGACGAGTGACGCGATCAAGACGCTTATGGGACTGGCGGCCAAGACGGCGCGAGTCGTGCGCGGCGGAGTCGAGACCGATGTGCCGGTCGAGGAGGTCGTGATCGGCGACGTTGTCGTGGTGCGCCCTGGCGAGAAGGTGCCGGTCGACGGGCTGGTCCTCGAGGGCACCTCGGCGGTCGACGAATCCATGCTCACCGGCGAATCGATACCGGTCGAGAAGCGCGCTGGCGACAGCGTGATCGGCGCGACGATGAACAAGCTCGGCAGCTTCCGCTTCCGAGCAACGCGTGTCGGCGCCGACACCGCGCTCGCTCAGATCGTGAAGCTGGTCGAGGACGCGCAGGGCTCGAAGGCACCCGTTCAGCGCTTCGCCGACCGGATCAGCGCGGTGTTCGTGCCTGCGGTCATCGGCGCAGCGCTGCTGACGTTCCTGGCATGGATGTATCGTGGTACCGAACTTCATCGACCCTGCGTACTACACGGACCTGGGTCTGACGCCGTTCATCGCGGCGTTGCTGGCCGGCACCTCGGTGCTCGTCATCGCCTGCCCGTGCGCGCTCGGTCTGGCCACGCCGACCGCCATCATGGTCGGCACCGGCAAGGGCGCCGAGAACGGGATTCTCATCAAGAGCGGTGAGGCGCTCGAGACCGCCTACAAGATCAAGGCGATCGTGTTCGACAAGACCGGCACGCTCACGCACGGCAAGCCCGAAGTGACCGACATCGAGCTCGCGGACGGGCACGACGCCGCGCGCGTCTTCATGCTGGCCGCCGCGCTCGAGCGCAAGAGCGAGCACCCCCTGGCCGAGGCCATCGTCGCCCACGCCAAGGAGACCGGCGTGGAGTTGCCCGACGTCGAGGGCTTCTCGGCAGTTCCCGGGCATGGCGTCGAAGGCAGTGTCGACGGCATGAAGGTCGCCTTCGGCAACCGCCGCATGATGGAGCGCGAATCGATCGATATCTCGCGTTTCGAAGAACGCATCGCGGATCTCGAGGGCGAGGGCAAGACCGTCATGCTCGTGGGTGCGGGCGGCACCAAGCTCGCGGGCATGATCGCCGTGGCCGACACGCTCAAAGACAACTCTGCGCGTGCAGTCGCGCAGCTCACGAAGATCGGCGTCGACGTCTACATGATCACGGGCGACAACCGCCGGACCGCCGAGGCGATCGCGTCGCAGGCCGGGATCCCGGCCGACCACGTGCTGGCCGAGGTGCTGCCGGAGAACAAGGCCGAGGAAGTCGCCAAGCTGCAGGCCCGGGGCCTGGTCGTGGCGATGGTCGGCGACGGCATCAACGACGCGCCGGCGCTCGCGCAGGCCGACGTCGGCATCGCCATGGGCGCGGGCACCGACGTGGCGGTGGAGACCGGCGGCATCGTGCTCATCCGCAACGACCTGCGCGACGTGGTCACCGCGATCGAACTCTCGCGCGCCACGATGCGCAAGATCCGGCAGAACTTCTTCTGGGCGCTCGGCTACAACACGCTCGGCATACCGATCGCCGCGCTCGGATTGTTGCGACCGGAGATCGCCGGCGGCGCCATGGCGCTTTCCAGCGTGAGCGTCGTGACGAGCTCGCTCATGCTCAGACGCTTCCAGCCCACGTTCGCGAGGACCGACGACGCTCAGGCTGTTGCGGCGCCCTCGGCACCGACGCCGGCACCGGCGCAGGACGGAGGCCGCGCATGAACGCGCTGTTCGCATCCGCCTTCGCGCTGGGGCTGGCCACGAGCGTGCACTGCGTCTCGATGTGCGGTCCCATGGTCGTGAGCTACGTGGCGAGCTGCAGCATCGAGCCTGGCTGGCGCAGCAAGCTTGCGCCCAACCTCGCGTATCAGGCCGCCAAGATCGTGAGTTACATGCTGGTCGGCATCGTGCTCGGGGCGATCGGCTCGGCGTTCAACCTGGACTCCCTGCGACCTTGGGTCATGGTCGCGGCCGGCGCGTTCATGATCATCCTGGGACTCGGCATGACGGGACGCGTTCGCTGGGCGGCTCGCCTCACGCCTCGCCCACCGCGCGCGCTCATCACCGCCCTGTCGCGGCTGCGCCGCAAGTCCAAAGCAGATGCCGAGGCGGGCCAGGAATCCATCATGATTCCCGTGGCTTTCGGGTTGCTCACGGGCCTGATGCCGTGCGCACCGCTCCAGGCCGCCCAGCTCGTTGCCGCATCGAGCGGCAGCGCTCTGAACGGTGGTCTCGTGATGCTGGCCTTCGGCTTGGGGACGGCACCACTTATGCTCATCTTCGGCACCGCGTCGAGCATGATTCCGAAGGCGTGGAAGCACCGGATGAACCTGGCCCTGGCCGGAATCGTCATCTTCTCGGGGCTCATCTTCCTGAACCGGGCGGCGCTGCTCACTGGCTTCCCGATCAGCACGGCAGCGGTAGCGAGCGCAATCTCTCCGAGCGAGACGACGGGGGCGGTTCCCGACTACGCGGTTGCGGCTGACGGCTCTGTCGAGGTCCCGCTGGTCATCGAGAGCGTGCAGTACTATCCACAGACGCTGATCATCCCTGCGGGTCAGGCGGTCAAGCTGGTCGTGGATCGTCGCGAGGCCAACGCCTGCTCCGACCGTCTGGTCGTTCCCAAGCTGGACATCGACGTTGCGCTGGCCCCGAATGCGAGCACGGTCATCGACATACCAGCGACCGAGCCGGGCACGTACCACATGACGTGCGGGATGGGCATGATGTCAGGCGAGATCGTCGTGACGGTACCGTGATGCAGCAGACCGAGGAGAAGACACGAATGCAGCTCTCCCCCAGAGCCGTGCGAATCGCAGTCGGCGCGCTCATCGCGCTCGAACTGGTGGTGCTGGTCGCAATGGCGATGGGGGCCGCGGACATTCCCGAGTACAGCGTGATGGTGGGCGACGATGACGTGGTGATCGAGGTCGTCGACCAGCGCATATCGGGCGCCGTTTCGGTCTCCCGTGTCGTCACTCCGATCGATGGCTGGGTCGTCGTCCGCGCTGATTGGGGCGATGGCAAGCCTGCAGAGCTTATGGGGGCTGCACCGGTGAGCAAAGGGGAGAACCTCAACGTCCCCGTGCCCATAGATATCTCGGTCGAGCTTCCCCCGGCTGCCTTCGTATCGGTCATTGCGGACCGGGGGCTGATCGGCGAGTTCGAGTACATCACCGGATCCGATGACGACTTCGTAGTGCTGGACGAGGGCGCCGACAACATGTCTATGGGCGGCGATGAGATACCGGTAGACCCGGACACCATCATGACCGAGCCCATGGATTGGCTCCTCGTGACCGGCGAGCAAGAGGTGGCCGAGCATTTCGCGATCACGTCGTTCGACGTCGTGGCCGCAGCGTTCGATGCGAACATCAGCTCGGCCCAGTGGAACGCGTCTGGCACCGAGATCGAGGTCCAGGGTGTGACCGCTCCCCAGGACTCCTGGGTCGCGATCATCCTGGTCGGCACCGACGACGACAACTTGAATGAGACCATCGGCTATGCGCCGGTTCCGGCGGGTCACACGGAGCACTTGACCGTGCAGACGACCCAGGGCCCCGATGCCGGGTACGTCAGTGCGCTGTTGGTGGCGGATCTGGGCGCGCCCGGCGTGTTCGAGATCCACCCGGCCGAACCCGGCCGGAGTGTTGACGCTCCCTACCTGGTTCTCAGCTACTTCGTGTGGAGAGACGTGGTGCCGGCCCGGTAGCAGACCCGGGTCGGTGTATTGGCTGCTCACGGCCCGCTCCAGCGTTATACTTCTGCGTGGGAGCGAGGTTCGATCGAGGGGAGAAGCCATGGGTCATCCGCGCAAGCTTCGGCTCGTCGGGTCTGTAGTTCTGGTCGCGTGTCTCGTGTTTGCCCTTGCCGTGCCGGCTCTTGCCGAGGAAGGCGAGGAGTCGGCGGAGCCGTCGCTGATCTCGGAGCAGGCCGACACGTCGTTCGAGGGCGTCTACGACGTTGGCGGGTCGACCAACACGGGCAAAGGGTTCGACGCGGTCGTGAAAGTCAAGAGCCTCGGCGAGATGATCCAGTTCTCGGCCAGGACGATGGGCGTCTCGGTCACGACCGCCGGAGAAGCAACGTGGAGCGGCGCCGATCAGGTGACCGTGCCGGTCGCGGCCAACATCCGCATTGCCAGCGGCTCCGGCACCGTCACACTGACGCGCGCCGGGAGCGGTGCGTGGGAGATGAGCGGCTCCGGTTCCGGTTCCGTGCTCTCGCTCACCGGCTTCAAGGACGGAAGCGTCACATTCGCGGGTTCGCAGCGCGGGACTCCTGCCCCCGCAACCGAAGTCGCCGAGGTCACCGGCGTGCCCGAGCCGGTGCGTGCGTTGAGCGATGCGGTCGATCCGATCGCACCCAGCGATACGCAGGGCGAGCTGGAGACCCAGCGCCGGGCCAACGCCGCGGTCGCACTGATCTTCGTGGCGTTTCTGCTCGCCATACTCGAAGTGATCTTCGGGATTCCGTTCCTGTAGGCCGCCAACCCACCGAGGGGAGTCACCGTGGAAGAAACTGCCGCCCAGGCGATGACCTGGATTCAGATAGGCGTTCTGGTCGTGTTCGCGGTCTTGATGTTGATCGCGCTGGTTATCCAGCTGCGCGAGCGCAAGTTCGGGCCCGTCACCACTGTCTTGCGCGCCGCCTATGCGATTGCTGTGTTCGTTGCATTGCTCGTAGTCAGCGGGTTGACCGTGAACTGGCTGTGGGCTGCCGTGTTCGGCGTGCTCGGAGCGGGCGTAGGCTTTCTCGCCGGGCGCACGTCGAAGATTCGCGTTGCCGATGACGGGCCGATGATCAAGCGCTCACCGTGGCCCGCGCTCGTGACGGCGCTCGCCTATGCGTTCGCGATGGTCTCGGCGCTCTATGGCACGGCCGATCTGTTCTCGGTGAGCATGCTCGTGGTGCTGTTCGCAGCGATGATGACCGACGGCGCCGCGCTTGCCGAAATCATGGCAGGTACGAGCGGGAAAGCAGCTTCTTCAGCGACGGCTGCAGCTCCTGACCAAGGGTGATGATCGCGTCACACTGTTCGACGAGTTCGCGATTTCTCGAATAGCGCTTGCCGAGTCGGGCTAGCTCCTCGGCTTGGTCGAGCAGATGGTGGATTCGCTTCTCGTTGTCGCACAAGATCAGCTCGTAGGCTTGGTCCGGATCGCGTTCGAGCAGCATGGCCGTGTGTCGCATCATGCTCTGGACCGCCGCGTAGATCCTGCTGAGCCACGCATCGGACACGTCGCCGAAGAACCCTCCTTGGCGGATCTCGAACTTGATGAGGTCGATGAGTTCGCCGAGAAGCGCGCTGACCTGGTAGAACAGCGTGGTCTCTTCGACATCGGAGCGGAACGTGGTGGTGAGCTCCGGGTCGATATCGCCGTCGAGCAACATGTTGCTCGTGAGGCGGTACAGCTTGCGGTACTCCTCAAGCCCGTCGATGTACTTGCCCAGCCGACGTTCCATCAGATCGACGTAGTACAGCTCCCGCAAGATGTGATCTTGCTTGACCGAGGAGATCTTGGCCACCAGCAGGCCGAAAAACCCGAGTCCTATGATGACTTCGGCCCCAACGAACATCCGTGTCCAGCCGATTGGCCGGATGTCCCCGTAGCCGAGCGACGATACCGTGACGAGCGAGAAGTAGAGGGCGTCTCCGAACGTGACCTCGCGCTGCGTCTCATAGGTGAACTCGAGCAGGCCAGCTCCGAAGTGGCCGAGCAGCCAGTACACGCCGGCGAACCCGAATATGACCGTGGCTAGTCCGGTGAACATCCAGCCGAGCGGTATCTCGTTGATGAGGCGCAGGATTCGACGCATGACGACTCCTTTGTGCGTGCGGTCCACCGCAATCATACGTCACCGCAGCGTGCGCATGCGCGGAGAGGCACGTAGGGTGTGCGGTATCATGGGCTGGTCGGTGATTCGGTTCACAGGGCTGTTCATTTCGGGGGGTTTCGGTCGTGCGTTTTGCACACCGCATGCGTTGGATGATGCTTTGCCTGGTCGTGGGTGTGCTTCTGCTCGCCCCGCTCGCCGCGCATGCAGCCGACTACGACGCCGATCTAGGCGACGTCCTCGACGGCAACCTTCCCGGTGTCACTGTCAGGGTCGACGGCACAGGCGGCTGGTACGGCCAGTGCATGGGCGGCGCGTTCGTCAACGACACTGGTGCGACGATTCGCGTTCGTGTGCCCATCGGGATGCGCCTGGTGCCTCCGGACGAAGGCGTTCAGACGATGGTGACCGCAGGCGGGGAGATCCTCGAGATCCCGCCGGGCGAGAGCAGTCAACCCTTTGTCGCGTTCTGTTCCGAGATGCACGATGCGCCCCCGAGCGCGTCCGGTGACTTCCAAAACGGCGGCTTCGTCGAGCGCGATCTCATGGCAGTGCTGCAAAGGATCGCGGATGCGGAGGCCGGGGATTCCGCCGCACAGTCCGCCGTATGGTCGGTCACTGACGGTCTCGATATCTCAAACGACGAGTTCTCCCAACAGTACGTGCCTCCCGCCGAGGTTCCTCCCGGACGCGCGGCGGGCGCGGGTCTGGCGGCGGGTCTTACCGGTCTCGGTCTGGCCGAACTCACGCGTCGCATGGCTGAAATCCAGGGCGTGCCGCTGCCCACGGAGAGCGATCTGCCGGCGCCGGAGGGCTCGGTGCCGCCGTCCAGCGACAGCTCCGAACTCGATGAGTACTTGGACGATGACGGCGACGGGTTGACTCAGGGTGACAGCGAGGGCGCCAAGCCGCCCACGGGAGACGATGACGGTCTCGACGAGGACGGCGACAAGCTGTACCAGGATCCTGACGAGACAACGAAACCTGCCGAGGAAACGCCGCCCAAGACCGACGACAAGCCCAAGCCGCCTCCCGCACCTCCGAAACCGCCACGTGCGAGTGGGGACGATGGCGGCATCAAGTGGGATCGCACCAACCGCCGCGTCGTTGTCGACGACGGCACGACGCACTTCGAGGCGGGGCGCGGCGGAGGCTGGATAGGCATCGGCGGTGCGCCGGGACCGGGAACGAACCCCTTCGAACTCAAGCCGCCGGGCGACGTCGACATCAACGAAGGCGATGTGAGTGCACACTCACGCGGCGATCAAGTCGACGTGACGCTTCAGACCGATGACGACAAGCGTCCGGTCCACCTGTTCCGCGATGGGTCCTCGGACACGACGCGCGTGCAGCGCGGTCATTTCGTACTGAGCCAGCAGGGCAACCGCACGAGCATCCAAGATCTCGTCAACGGACGCACGACCGGCGCGTCCTACGACGGATCGACCGGGGACTTCAACGTGTTCCGCGACAACTTCAGGCTCTCGCGCTCCGGCGACAACATCTCGATCACCGACAAGACGCCCGGAGGGCGGGATGTGGGCGCGAGCTACGACTCGCAATCCGGCGACTTCTCGCTGCGGTCCGGCGATCGGGCCGCCGCTCGCACCGACGGCGCGTATGGCTACATGTGGGGCGACCGCAACGTCGCCTACGATCCGAACCGCAAGTTCGGCGGGTACAGCTTCCCGACCAACGGCGGCAAGGGCAACCTGTCGATCGGCGGCGGCGCCGACGGGCAATTTGGCATTGCGCGCACGCAGCCGCTTCGCATCGGCAACCGTGATGCGCGTCTGAACCTCGACTACTCGCGGATGCTTCGCGATTCAGGTGGCGGCCTCGATACCGAGTTCAGCGCCGGCCTCGACGTCGGTCGCGTGAGCGTCAACTGGAGCCCCGGTGACAAGCCCAAGTTCAGCTACAACGTGAAGTTCTAGAGAGGAGGACCGATGCCCGAGGACACGAGTGCGCAGGAGTTGACCGCCCAGGGCGACACACTGCTCGCCGAGGACAAGCCTGCCGAGGCGTTCGAAGCTTACGATCGCGCGCTCGACGCTGATCCCTCGGATGGCTCGGTCCTTCTGCGCGCGGGCATGGCGCTCATGCAGGCCGGGGCGATGCACGAGGCGTACCTCTATCTCGAGCAGGCACAGCATGCGGTCGCCGATAATCCCGAGGTCTGGCGTCTCATGGGCGCTGCAGCGCTCGCCGAGGGGCAGGGCGAGTTCGCTCGCAACGCTCTCGAAGCCTGCCGCGAGGCCGGGGGCGAGACCACAGCTGACACGCTGCTCGATCTGGCGTACGCGGCGTACTGGGACCTCGATATCGAGGCGGCGCTTGCGTATGCACGCGAGGCGGCCGATCTCGACACCGGCAACGCGGAGGCCACGGCGTGGGTCGCGAAGCTCGAAGGACTCGCAGACGATCACGCGGTTGCCGTCGACGTGGCCCGCGCGCATTGCCGTCAGGGCCGCTACGAGACCGGCGCGCGACTGTTCACGGTCGCCTTTGCGCTCGGCGATTCGTTCGAGGCGCGCCTCTACGGCGGCCGCGCGATGTTGGCCGCGGGTCGGCCCCAGGATGCGGCCGAACTCTTCCGTGCGGCCGTGGACATGCGCCCGGATGACGCGGAGGCCAAGCAAGACCTGGCCACCGTGCTGCTGATTCTCGACGACATCGTCGAACAGCCTGCCGAGGAGCCCAGGCACCGCATCTGCTCCGGAGACCGCGGCGCCCGCGCCCGCGCCCGCTGCACCTGCCGCGCCTGCGTTCTGTCGCGAGTGCGGCGCCAAGTTGCGGCCCACGAGCCGCTTCTGCCCGGGCTGCGGCGCCGAAGTCGGGGGGCGGTGAGCGATGCCCGCGTGGTCCGACATCTGGTACTGGGTGCTGAAGGCGCTAGCCGTGCTCGCCATCCCGCTCATGGTGTTCTCGGCAGTGATGATGATCCGGACCGTGGGCAAGGAGCAGCGCGTCAAGCTCGCGCCGGTTGTTCTGCAGGCAGTGTCGCCCTTCATCGTGCTGGGGGTGTACGCGTACTTCCTCAAGCTCGAGCCACCGCAGTGGCTGTCGATCCTTCTGCTCGTGGTCGGTGTCGCGCTCGGAGTCGTGTGGAGCAGGAGTGTCCGGATGCGCGTGCAGGGAAGGGCGGTCATCTCGAAGCGCTCGGTGCTGTACGTGGTGCTGTGGGCGCTCACGCTCGTCGTCACGCAGACGCTCGCGGTGTTCACCAACACGGAGTTTGCTGCCTACGCGTACTCGACGATGTACTTCTCGGCGGGTGTTGCGGCCGGTCTCAACATCGCGATGCTGTTGCGCGGAACCACGCTCGTCCGCGCTCAGGTTGCTGTCGCGGGCGGACCGAGCGTGCCGAGAAGGCCTCCACCTCCGCCGCCCGAACCCAAGGAGTGAGCGATGTTCTGTCCCGAGTGCGGTGCCGAAGTAGCCGAGAACGATCGTTTCTGCGACGCGTGCGGAGCGCAGCTCGAGCCGCTCGCAGACGCGCAGCCTTCGCAGTCTGCCGAGCAGCCCGCCGAGGCGGGGGCGGTTGCAGAGCTTGCTAATGCCCTTGCCGAGAAGGTCGCCGAGAAAGCCGCCAAAGAGGCTGCCGAGAAGGCAGCGAAAGAGGCGCCGACGGAGCATCCGTACCACAAGGCCTGGCTGACATGGGCGCTTATCGCCTCGGGCGTGTTCTTCATACTGCTGATCGTGGTGTTCGCGGTGTGGAACATCGCATCGGGCAACGGGCCCGACAAGCCTGCAGACGCTTCCACCGAGACGACCGCCGCAGATGAACCGACCGCGATCGTCGTCGACCCCGAGCAGCCCGATTCCGCGACGGAGCCGGCGATGCTCTATCCCGTGCGTGTCGACGGGCGATGGGGTGCGATGGACGCCACAGGCGAGATCGTCATCGAGCCGGAGTTCCGGGACATGCAGCCGTTCTCGGAAGGGCTCGCTTCGTACCTGAATGACTCAGGGATGCGCGGATATGTCGACTTGAACGGAGACGTGGTGATCGAGCCGCAGTGGGAGTTCGTGTACGACTTCCACGAGGGGCTGGCCTGTGTGGTGGATGAGACGGGGAGCTTCGGCTACATCAACACCTCGGGAGAGATCGTGATCCAGCCGCAGTTCCAAAGCGCGGGCGATTTCAGCGACGGTATGGCACCGGCGATGACCGGACAGGGCTTCGGCTACATCGACCCGGGTGGGACCATGGTCATCACCCCGCAGTACGAGTTCGCCGACGTGTTCTCCGAGGGGCTCGCCGCAGTGATTCCAGCCGACTCGAACGAGTTCGGCTACATCGACACCAACGGTACGATGGTGATCCCGCCGGCGTACTCAGGCGCGTGGCCGTTCCACGAAGGACTCGCCGGCGCTTCGACCGGCATGTACGTGGGTTTCATCGACACGACTGGCGCGATGGTGATCGAGGAGTCCTACCTGGGGGCCTACTGGTTCTCCGACGGAGTCGCTCCGGTGATCGACGAGGAGCGTGGCGCGGGCTTCATCGACACGTCGGGGGCGTGGGTGATCGAACCGCAGTGGGACGATGCGCGACCGTTTACGGATGGACTGGCCGAGGTGTTCATGGGCGAGTCGGTCGGCTACATCGACCGCAATGGAGAGTATGTGTGGGAACCCCAGCGCTAGAGGTGGGAACCGGGTCGCTCGCCGTGGTAGACTCTACCGCGTTCCGTACGCGCACGACCCTCACGGGAGCGCAGACGAGCTTATGAGCACGATTTCCCCGGGCGACAACGACGCCCGATGTGCGAGCACAGACGAGGACTGGGTCCTGTCTGAGCGTCCCGAACACCCCGAGGAAGCCTGCGGTGTCATCGCCGTGTACGCTCCCGGCGAAGACGTTGCCCGGCTCACCTACTTCGGCCTCCACGCGCTGCAGCATCGCGGTCAGGAATCGGCCGGCATCGCGGTAGGCGACAACGAAACCGTCACCGTTATCAAGAACCTTGGTCTCGTCTCGAGGGTCTTCAAGGAGTCCGACCTGGATTCGCTCACCGGCGATGTGGCGATCGGGCACACGCGCTACTCGACGACCGGCTCGTCCACGAGTTGGGAAAACGCGCAGCCGCATCTGTCGGCTATCGGGCATCAGGTCATCGCGCTGGCGCACAACGGCAACCTCGTCAACACGAACGTTCTGCGCGACGAGCTCAAGGACAACGGCGTGCGTTTCCGCTCCACGACCGACTCCGAGGTCATGGCGACGCTGATCGGCCATTACACACAAGAGCACAGCTCGATTCGGGCGGGCATCCGCGAGACGATGAAGCTGATTCGCGGTGCGTACGCGACCGTCATCCTCACCGAAGAGGCGGTCTACGCCTTCCGCGACCCGCATGGCATCCGCCCGCTCGTTCTGGGCAAGCTCGACGGTGTGGGGCACGTGATCTCGAGCGAGACATGCGGCCTCGACATCATGGCCGCCGAGTTCATCCGCGAGGTAGCGCCCGGCGAGATGGTGAAGATCTCCGCGAACGGCGTCGAGGTCGAACGTGCCGTACCTGCCGAGAAACCCAGCACCTGCATGTTCGAGTTCATCTACTTCTCACGTCCCGACTCCGTGATGATGGACTGCACGCTGTACGAGGCGCGTCGCAGGATGGGTGCTCGCCTCGCCGAGGAAGCGCCGGTCGAGGCCGACATGGTCATGGGCGTGCCCGACTCGGGTATCCCGGCGGCCGTCGGCTACGCGCAGGGCAGCGGTATCCCGTTCGGCGAGGGACTCGTGAAGAACCGCTACGTTGGGCGCACCTTCATCTCGCCGACCGACTACCTGCGCCAGCAGGGCATCCGCCTCAAGCTCAATCCGCTGCGCTCTGTGATTGCAGGCAAGCGGCTTATCGTGTGCGACGACTCGATCGTGCGCGGCAACACCTCGCGCAAGCTCGTGCAGCTGTTGCGCGATGCCGGAGCTGCCGAGGTTCACATGCGGATCACTTCGCCGCCGGTCGGCTGGCCGTGCTTTTTCGGCATCGACACCGACACGCAAGAGCAGCTCATCGCAAGCGACCACAGCGTCGAGGAGATACGGGAGTTCGTCGGCGCGGATTCGCTCGCGTACCTCTCGCTCGAGGGCATGGTCGACGCCACCGGCGCGCCAGCCTCGGACTTCTGCCTTGCGTGCTTCAACGGGGACTACCCGATCGAGATTCCCGAGGCGGTACGGCGCGGCAAGCTTGCACTTGAGTCGTGCGGAGAGCGCGAGGGCGCGTAGATGCCCGCTGGTCTAGGGGATGCGCTCGTATACGGCCTCGTGCTCGGCCTGACTTTCAATCCCATTCCGGCCGTGGTTGGTGCTGCGGCCGCGGCCGTTGTGCTCATCGCACGCGTGAAGAAGGTCGAGGCACGCGTGTGGGCCGGTTCGATCCTCATCGTCGCCTGGCTTCTCGGCGACGGGATGCGGATTATCGCGCGTGCTCGTGATGCGTACGACGGACAACTCGTGCTCAGCAAGCTCGGTGAATCGACGCCGGAGGCGATCGCGGTAGCGCTCGTGGCATGGGCTGTTGTGGGCCTGTTCGTCGGATACGTCGCGCCCATGCTGGCGGGTGTGTATGTCGGCCGTCGGGTCACGCATGGCACCGGCTGGCTTGCCGCGGGTTCGATCGCGGTAGCCGCGTCGCTGGCCGTCGCGACACTTTCCGCGTTCGTGGTTCGCTGAACTGCCCCTCGCGTTAGCCTTCCGAGGTCGGTATCGTGGTAGGGCACGCCGCTCGCTTGCAGGTGAGCGACACACAGCGACATGGAGAATGCCGATGCACCAGTCCCGCAACAGACTCGCTATGCGCGCGGTGCGCGTCTTGGGATGCTGGGCGCTTGTTGTGGCGCTCGTGGCGGGCCTGACTCCCGCGTCGGCCTCGGCGATGACGCGCTCTCACGAGCTGGTTTCTCGGCAGGGCACCCCCTTTTCGCTTACTGCCGAGAACACACGGGTACTCGCGAAGTTCAAGCCCGAGGTCAGCGCTGCGCAGAAGCTCGCGTGGGGGCGCATTCAGGGATACCGCGTCGAGCGCGAGGTGCCTCAGATCGGGTGGACGGTGCTCGAGCCCGACACGGCCGGGAGTGCGCAGGTCATGGCGCGTCTCAAGCTATCGGGACTGGTGAGCCAGGTCGAGTTCGATTCGACGGCGAAGCTCGCTGTGGCCCCCGATGATCCGCACTACGGCGACTTGTGGGGCATGGAGAACACGGGCCAGTCCGGAGGCACGATCGATGCCGATATCGACGCCGAGACCGCGTGGGATGTGAGCACGGGCTCCTCGGACATCGTGGTGGCGGTTGTGGACACGGGTGCCGACCTCTCGCACGAGGATCTGGCGGACAACGCGTGGCACAACCCGGGCGAGATTCCCGACAACAGCATCGATGATGACGGCAACGGCTACGTCGACGACTACTACGGGTGGGACTTCGCCAACGACGACAACACGCCGTGGGACGATGCCGAGGCCGACAAGCACGGTACGCACGTCTCCGGAACGATCGGTGCCGTTGGCGACAACGCGGTCGGCGTGGCGGGCGTGAATTGGGATGTCTCGATCATGTCGTGCAAGTTCATCAGCCCGTCGAGCGGCTCTGTTGCCAACGGGGCGATCGCCATCGTGTACGCAACTGACAACGGCGCCGACGTGATCAACCACTCGTGGAGCACGACGGTGTTTTCGGGCATGCTCGCAGAAGCCGTTGACTATGCTCGCCGACACGGAGTTATCAACGTGTGCGCTGCGGCGAACAGCAGTGCCGATCTTGCGGTCTATCCCGAGTGGCCAGCGGCGCTCGAATCGACGAGCGTTGTGACGGTTGCGGCGACCGACCGCGATGACGTGCTGGCGAGCTTCTCCAACTACAACGAGCAGATAGTCGACATCGCAGCCCCGGGTGCAGAGATCACGTCCACGATTCCGGTGTATCCGTCGGCGCTGTTCGTGGACGATTCGCCGTTCAAGGTCGCCTACTTCGGTTTTCCTGTTGAGAGCATCGAGCAGGTGCCTGCGCGACGAGGCATGATCGGCGGTGCGATGGGCTTGCTTGCGGCGAGCACCAGCGCTCCGATCCTGGTGGTCGACGATAGTTTCCCGACGGCCGCCGGCGAGACTGCTGGCCGTCGCTCCTCGGCGTATGTCGACGCGCTGACAGCTGCGGGTTACACGGATATCGACGTCTACAGCATCGAGGCGCATGGAGAGACGCGTCCCTCGGCTGCGACGCTCGCGGCGCATACCGTAGTGTGGTTCACGGGGCGGATGGGCTACTGCGAACTACACGCGGGGCAGCTTGGATGCGACGGACCGGTCGCTGATCGGGACATACCTCGACGGTGGCGGAGATCTGCTGCTTGCCGGTGGCGACATCGGGACTGACCTGGACTACATGGGCCAGGCCTCGACGTGGTACGCGAACTACCTGCACGCCTACTGTGTCGACTACGAGTCCTGGACGCCCGATGTCGCGGGTGCAGCGGGGAGCGGGCTCGAGGGCTTCTCGGGCAGCATCGACTACGACGATTTCGACTACTACGACTGGCCGAGCGGGAGCGACGATCTACTGGCTGCAGATGCGGCAGCCACGCCGCTGTTCGACTGGAACGGCTACGCCTCGATCGGTGGCACGTCGATGGCAACACCGCATGTTACCGGCGCGATCGCGCTTGCCATGGCCGCATTTCCGGGGAGCACCGCCGAAGACGCATGGACTCGAATCCGGAATAGCGTTGACACTCCGAGCTCGCTGAACGGATACGTCGCGCGCTCGGGGAGAATGAACCTCGGCGCGGCACTGGGCGACTACCCGGCACCGCCGACGATCACCGCGCCGGTGAAGGGGGATGCCCTTGGGCGTCGCACGAGCCGGACGCTGGCGTTCGCACCGCACGCTGACGAGGCAGTTGGGACCACCTATGAGATGCAGGTGGGGACACCGACCGATGCAGTGAGCAACGGCGGGTTCGAACAAGGTTCCCTCACCGGGTGGACCAGCGGCGGCAACGTTGGCTGGGCCGCCACCCAGGCGGCCGGCACCGTGCTGACGGGCTCGTGGGGAGCACGAAGCGGCGCGATAGCCGACAGTCAGACAAGCAGCCTGACCCGTTCAGTGGTGGTGCCGACGGGTGGCGCGTGGCTCACGTTCGACTACTGGCTCGACTCCGAAGACACGTTCGACTACGCGGACGTGTACGTGGCCGGGCAACGCAGGTGGCTGGTCTCCCGGGACACCGACTGGAGTGGAGCTCGGCTGTGGCTGACTGCGGGCACCAAGACAGTCACGTGGACCTACCGCAAGGACGTCGACACGTCTGAGGGTAGGGATGCGTTCGGACTCGACAACGTCTATCTGAGCACCTACGCCTGGTCAGCAGCGATTCCGGTCTCGGTTGGATCGACCGAGGTTGCGTTCACGGTGCCTGACAAGACGAGCGACAACGGTGCGGTTCGGATCCGTTCTTCGTTCGGCGGAAAGCGCTCCGAGTGGGTCTCCTCGGCAGGGCTTCTCTATCTTGAGGATGCCACGCCTCCGTCGGCGCCGACCGCGCTGGCCGCAGTGGCGCAAGCCCAAGGTGCGGCGACGCTCACGTGGGCCGATCCTGCGGACGCGGACTTCGCCTACACCCGCATCGTGCGCAAGATCGGGGCAGTGCCGAGCGGGCCTACCGATGGCGCAACCGTGTATCAGGGCGCGGGCGAGGCGGCCTCGGACAGCGGGCTTTCCGACGGCGCGCTGGTGTACTACGCAGCATATGCGCGCGATCTCGCGAACAACTGGTCGGCGGCCGCCACGACGTCGATCACGGCAACGAACGCTCCACCGGATCCGGTTGTCGGGTTCTCGGCGACACAGGCTGGTGACGACGTTGCTTTGTCGTGGATGAATCCGACTTCGCCGGACCTCGCGGGAGTGCGAGTTGTAGCCCGCGACGACACGCCACCTACGTCCGCGACCGATCCGCTGGCAGACGTTGTCTACGTGGGCACGGGGACTTCGGCCCTGGACACCGGCGTGTTCACCCCTGGTCTCGACATGACTCGCTACTACTCGGCGTACGCGTTTGATGACGGGCCCGGGTATTCTGCTCCGGCCACCGACTCAGTCTATGTCGACACAACACCCCCCTCGGCGCCGACTTCGCTGACGGCGATCGTCGACGGCGACGGTGGAGCCACGCTGACGTGGGTCGATCCTGCTGATGCGGACTTCTTGCGCACACGCCTTGTCCGCAAGGTGAACACTGCGCCGACAGGGCCGGGCGACGGCACACTGCTCTACGAGGGGACCGCCGAGACATTCGTAGACGACGGGCTGACTGCCGACGCGCTCGTGCACTACGCGGCATACGCGCGCGACGTGGCGGGCAACTGGTCATCGGCCGAGACGACCTCGATCATCGCGGTCGATGGCGCGCCGGAGCCGGTGACCGACCTCGTGGCGACCCGCAGCGGCAACGACGTCGCGCTGTCGTGGACGAATCCGACCTCGCTGGACCTGGTCGGCGTGCGCGTTGTGGCTCGCAACGGGACACCGCCGACGTCGGCGATCGATCCGCTTGCCGACCTTGTGTATCAGGGCATGGCCACCTCGAAGGTGGAGCTCGGCGTGTTCGCTCCGAACACCGAGACGACTCGCCACTACGCGGCGTACTCCTACGATGCCGACCCAACGTACGCGCCTCCGTCTGAGGCGTCGATCCTGGTCGACACCGTCGCGCCGAAGGGCACGTTCGCGATCGCAGGCGGGGCCGTCTACACAGGCTCGGCCACGGTCTCGCTCGACTCGGCAGTGACCGGAGCGACGCAGATGAGGATCGACCTGGGCTCGGGCTACGGCTCGTGGGTGGCCTATGCGGCGAAGGTCTCGCGCACACTGGCCGTGTCGGACGGGGTCGCTACCGTGAAGGTCCAGTATCGCGACGCGTCGCTCAACACGGTGACGCTCTCGGACGACATCATCATCGACATCGGTGCGCCTCACGACGTGCGCCTTGCCGGTTCGAACCGCTACTCGACCGCGGTCGACATCAGCCGCAACGCATTTGCGGCCGGCAGCGCGAGCACGGTCGTGCTCGCGACCGGCGAAGAGTACGCCGACGCTTTGGGTGCCTCGGCACTCGCGGGAGCGTATGGCGGGCCGGTGCTTCTCACGCGAAGTGACTCGCTACCGGACGGACTTCTGGGTTCGAGCGGCGAACTTGCGCGATTGGGCGCCAAGACCGTCGTTATCGTGGGCGGTACTGCGGCCGTGTCCAGTGCAGTGGAGTCGCAACTCGACAAGGCTGGTTTCGCAACGCCGCGCATCTTCGGCCAGGACCGCTATGCGACCGCAGCCGCCGTGGCGCGGCAGACGCTCAAGATTCGCGGCTCCTCGCCGCTGCCCGACACCGTCTTCATCGCGCGCGGCGATGAGTATGCAGACGCGCTTTCGGTCGCTCCGATCGCGTATGCGACACGTACTCCCGTGCTGCTGGTCAAACCAACAGGCGTCCCTTCCTCCACGAGCGGCGTGATCGTATCGGGCGGATTTGCCCGCGCCGTGGTGATTGGCGGCACGTCGGCGATTCCGGCGGCGGCGGCAGGAGCGCTGGGTGTGCCCTACGACCGCATTGCCGGGGTCGATCGCTACGCGACTGCGGCGAGCGTCGCGAACTGGGCGAATGCCGAGAAGCTGGCCAGTTTCGGCTATCTGGGAGTCGCCACGGGCACGGGCTTCGCCGACGCGCTCGGCGGGGGAGCGGCTGTCGGAGCTCAAGGGGGCGTCGTGTTGCTCACGAAGCCAACGAGCGTATCGGGCTACACGCGCGCGGCGGTCGAGGCGCGTGCGGACGAGATCCGCACGATGTGGATTCTTGGAGGGCCTGCAGCCGTGTCTGACGCGACGAAAGCGACGCTCATCGGGCTGCTACCGAACTGACGCATGGCGTCGCAGCGACTCGACACGATATCGTGCGTGGCAGACCCTGGTGGTAAGGTGATGTACGCGCCCTGAGGGCAGGTCAGACGGCGGCTGTATCGGCCGCCGCGATGCGGGAGGCTTCGTTGACTGACGATCAAGACAAGCGACCTATGACGTACCGCGATGCGGGCGTGGACACGGCCGAAGGTGCGCGTGCAGTGAGTCGCATTCGCGAGGCGGTCCGCTCCACGTATCGGCCGGAAGTCCTCGGCGATATCGGCGGGTTCGGCGGCATGTTCTCGGCAGCCGCGTTCAAGGACATGGACGACCCGGTCATGGTGAGCGGTACCGACGGGGTGGGCACGAAGCTCATGCTCGCCCAGCAGCTCGACCGTCACGACACGGTGGGAATCGACCTGGTCGCGATGTGTGCGAACGACATTCTCGTCAATGGCGCCGAGCCGCTGTTCTTCCTCGATTACATCGCGATCGGCAAACTCGACACCGCGCGAGTGGAAGCCATCGTCGGCGGGATTGCGGAAGGATGTCGCCAGGCCGGCTGTGCGCTCGTTGGCGGAGAGATGGCCGAGCATCCTGACGCCATGGCGCCCGAGGACTACGACTTGTCCGGCTTCTGTGTGGGCGTGGTCGACCGTCCCAAGATGATTGATGCTAGCGACGTGAGCCCTGGCGACGTCGTGCTCGGTCTCGCTTCGAGCGGGGTGCATTCGAACGGTTTCTCGCTCGTGCGTCGGGCGATCGTTGACGGCCATGAGGACTCGCTCGGCTTGCCGCGCGTGGATCTGGGCGGTGCGAGCCTTGCCGACGTGCTCATGACGCCAACTCGCATCTACGTACGCTCGGTGCTCGACTTGCTGGCATCCGGAACGCCCATCAAGGCGATGGCGCACATCACGGGTGGCGGCATCACGGAAAACCTCGATCGTGTGTTGCCCGAGACGTGCGACGCGCACATCGTGTCGCGCTCGTGGAAGGTGCCGCGCATCTTCGAGATCCTTGCCGAGGAGACATCACTTCCCGCCGAGGAACTGCACAAGACGTTCAACATGGGCATCGGCTACGCTCTCGTACTCGACCGGACCGTCGCGCCCGCGGCCGCAGCGACACTGCGCGCCAGTGGCGAGATCGTGTTCGAGATCGGCGAGATCGTCGAGGGGAGCGGGGTGGTCGTGTATGGCTGAGAAGCGAGCTCGCCTCGGCGTCCTCATATCTGGTAGCGGGACTAATCTGCAAGCCATCATCGACGCCAGCCGGGACGGCAGCCTGGACGCCGATGTTGCGGTCGTCATTTCGAACCACGAGGCGGCTTATGGCCTCGAGCGCGCTCGCAAGGCGCACATCCCCGCTGTCTGGATCGACCGCACCGCGTACACCCAGTTCGCCGATTACAACCACGTGATCCGTACCACGCTCGAAGAACATGAGGTCGATCTCGTCGTGATGGCCGGCTACATGCGGCTTCTGGGCAAAGAGGTACTCAGCGCGTTTCCGAACCGCGTGGTGAACATCCACCCGGCGCTGCTTCCGTCATTCGCGGGCCCGGCGGGCATTCGCGATGCGTTCGACTACGGCGTCAAGGCTACCGGCGTGACGGTCCATTTCGCGAACGAGACCTTCGATGAGGGGCCGATCATCGCTCAAGAAGTCGTACGCATCGAAGAAGACGACACGGTCGAGAGCCTCGAAGGCAAGATTCACGAGGTGGAGCACCGTCTCTACCCCGAGACGCTGCAGCTGTTGGTGAGCGGGCGCGTGCGATTGGATGGACGCAAAGCCCGTATCGAAGCCAGGTAGATAGTCGCTGCCGCTTTGCGGGTTTCTTGGGGGTAAGAGTCTGGTAAGACCCGCGCGTCACCATGGTGTTTGCCGTTCGCCCGGACGGAACCGAAGACACCAAAGGGGGCGCGTCATGGATTGGGAACCCTGGCTTAACGATGGCTTCGTGCGGTCAGTCGACTACGGTGGACGAGACCGGTCACTGGATCGCATCAAGAAGGCATGGGAGCGAGTTATCGCAGCGCGTGCAGCGTACTTGTGCAACGACTGGAGAGAAACCGACGACCAGCTTCGCCAGGCATTCGTCGTCGGACTACACGCTGTATTGCTGCGCGAGGATCTTGAACCCGCATGCGACTACGATCTCGAGATCGTTCAGCGGGTCGTGCGCGAGATGTTCAGCGAGCCGATGGTCGACAGCATCTTCGAACGCGCCCGCATTCTGCGCAACATGATGCCACTGGACCCGATTCTGCCGGACACGCAGTCGCGGCTCGTACGCCGCTCGGTTGCGGCTTCTTCGGAGTTCGTCGCCCTGGCCGAAGGCTACTGCTTCATGTGAGCCGTCCCCTCCGAGACGTGCCGAATCTTGTGGCGCCGTCGCGAATCGCCCCTGTGCTCTGCCGCGCAAGCCGTTACAATCGGGTTGCACATCGTCAGCACCGGGCGCACGCCTAGCGCCGTTCGGTTCGGCACGTCGAGGAGAGGGGCCCATGGACCAGGTCAAGGTCAAGCGCGCGCTCGTTTCGGTCACGGACAAGACGGGCATCGTCGATTTCGTCAGATCGCTTGCCGGGGAGTTCGGTGTCGAGATCGTCTCCACGGGAGGCACGGCCAAAGTCCTTGCAGAGGCGGGAATCGCCGTACGACCGATCGATGACCTGACGGGTTTTCCCGAAATGATGGACGGCCGCGTCAAGACGCTGCATCCGAAGGTGCACGGCGGTCTGCTCGCTCGACGCGATGATGAGTCGCATATGGCCCAAGCTGCCGAGCACGGCATCGGCATGATCGACATGGTGGTCGTGAATCTCTACGCCTTCGAGCAGACCATTGCGCGCGAAGGCGTGACACTCGAAGAGGCCATCGAGAACATCGACATCGGTGGGCCGAGCATGCTTCGTTCCGCTGCCAAGAACTTCGACTCGGTCGCCGTGATCACCGATCCGGAGTGCTACGACTCGGTGCTCGACGAGCTGCGCGCCAATGATGGCGGCACTACCCGCGAGACTCGCAAGGCCTACGCGACCGAGGTCTTCCGCCTTACCTCGGCATACGACAGCGCGATCTGGATGTACCTGTCCGGCTATCGCGAGACGCCCTTCCCGCCGGAGGTGCGCTTCCGGCTTGAGAAGGCGCAGGACCTACGCTACGGCGAGAATCCACATCAGGCCGCTGCGTTCTACCGGTTTATGGATGCCAAGGACAACACCCTTGCTCGTGCCGAGCAGCTGCAGGGCAAGGCGCTGAGCTACAACAACATCCTCGACACCGACTCCGCGTGGAGTGCCGTGCGCGAGTTCACCGAGGGTCCCGCGTGCGTGATCGTGAAGCACACCAATCCCGCCGGCACTGCCATTGCCGATGATGTCGTCACCGCCTACCAGCGTGCACATGCCTCCGACCCCATCTCGGCGTTTGGTGGCGTGCTGGCGTTCAACACGACTGTGACGGCCGATGTGATCCAGGCGATATACGACAACGGTCAGTTCGTTGAGGTGATGATAGCGCCCGACTATGACACGGATGCGCTCGAGCTTCTGACCGCCAAAGAGAACCTGCGCGTGCTCAAGACCGGTGGCATGAACCCTGTCGGCGGGCACTACGAGTCGCGTGCGGTCGAGGGCGGAATGCTCGTGCAGAGATCGGATACGGTCGCCGAGGATCCCGCGACCTTCACGGTGCCTACGAAGCGCCAGCCCACCGAAGCCGAGATGGAGCAGCTCGTCTTCTCATGGCGCGCGGCGCGCACGGTGAAGTCCAACTGCATCCTGCTGTGCAAGGACTTCGCGAGCGTGGGTGTTGGCGCGGGGCAGATGAGCCGCGTGGACTCGGCGAAGATCGCGGTCGAGAAGGCAGGCGAGAAGGCCGTCGGGGCCGTGGCCGCCTCCGATGCGTTCATGCCGTTCCCGGACTCGCTCGAGGTGTGTGCTGCCGCGGGTGTGACCGCTGTTATTCAGCCGGGCGGCTCGGTACGCGACCAGGAGGTCATCGACAAAGCCGACGAGCTTGGCGTCGCGATGGTCTTCACCGGGCACCGGCATTTCCGCCACTAGGCCGGGGCCGACCCAGATGCTCAGCCAAGCGCTTCGCGAGACCATTCGCGTGCAGAACGGGCGTATCCCGCTGCTCGACTTGCACCTCGCGCGCCTCGAGGCCGGGGGGTGCGATGCCACCACGCTTCAGGCTGCACGCGGCGAGGCGATGCGCGCTGCGGCCGCGTGGTCGGAGCCGTACGGGCGGATGACGTTGCTGGTCGCCACCGATGGCGCTGCGAGCTCAGAAGTCACCGACCGTCCCTCGACGATCCAGGTGCCCGGCGGTCCGACCATCGCGCTGGTCGAAACGGATGTCCCTCAGCTGCCGCCTGGTGCGGCCAAGCCTGCGGACCGCTCGTTTTGGGACGTCGCTTTGCGCCAGGCGCAGGCGGAAGGTGCGGATGTCGCCATCCTCGTAGACAGTCACGGGATGGTCATCGATGGCTCGCAGGCGACGGTTTGGCTCGTGGTCGACGGCCAGCTGCACACACCGCCCTCACCTCCGGCGCTAGCCGGTGTGTCACGTTGCGTAGTGTTCGAGATCGCCGAGAGGCGCGGCATCATTGCTCACGAGTGTGGGCTGGTGGCCACAGACGTCGTGCAAGCCGACGAGCTGTTTCTGACGACGGCCGTTGCCGGAGCCGTGCCCGTACGCGGATGCGGAGGCGCTCTCTGCGCCACGATCGCTCACGAATTCGCCCGGATCTTCGCCGGCGAAACGTGAGCCAGGGGCAGATTCTCGATCCGATAGCTGCAACGTGTGGTATATCCGCAGACCGCCGACCGTTTGCCGCCATCGCTTCCGATTCGACGGGCTGGTTCGGCGGGACGTGCATCGTCGCATCGGATCCTAGCGGGATACACGAGAATCTCACTGTCGACCGTGCGGCAGACCACCTAGAAGCGGTGTTCGCGAGTCAGGAGTTCTGTCTGGCCGCAGCGTTGATTCCCTACGAAGGTCTTGCGACCGTTCACGTCTATTCCTCGGCGATGATGCGTGAAGCAGGCATCTGGCGTGCCTACGGGGAGCCGAAGCTGGACGCGTGTCCGGCGCGACGGTTGCCGGGTCCGCTCATGCAGCCGATGGTGGCCGAGATGGATGCCGACATCTTCGCACGGCAGGTGCTCAGCGCCCAGAACTCGATTGCGCGTGGGGATGTCTACGTTCTGAATCTGACATACCGCGTGAGAGGCGCGCCGAGCGGTTCGCCGGGTGTCGTTTTCGCTGAACTCATCGAACGTGCCCCCGCTTCGATGCAGGCATTGTTCGCCGGTCCACTCACCGCAGTGGCTTCGGTCTCACCCGAGCGTTTCCTGAGCATAGAAACCGACGCGTACGGTTCGCGTCATGCGCGCATTCAGCCCGTCAAGGGCACGGCGCCGCGCGGACAAGGTGCCTGCGACCGGCGCAACGCTCGCCGACTCGTCGAGTCGGAGAAGGAGCGCGCCGAGCACACCATGATCGTCGATCTCGAACGCAATGACTTGGGCCGAGTATCCGTCCCCGGCACAATCCTCGCCGATCCTCTGCTTGAGGTAATCACGACGCCTTACTGTCACCAGATGGTGTCGACGGTGAGTGGCGTGCTGCGACCGGAGGCATCCATCGCCGACGTGCTCGCCGCGACGTTCCCGTGTGGCTCGGTGACGGGTGCGCCGAAGCTAGCTGCGATGCGGCACATCGCCGAGCTCGAGTTCTCGGGGCGCGGCGCCTACACCGGGGCGCTGGTCGTTGCGATGCCCGGTCGTCTCGACTCATCAGTGTTGATCCGCACCCTCGAATATCGCGACCGGACGAGTCTGTGGGGGACCGGGTGCGGGATCACGATCGACTCAGACCCTGCGGCTGAGTGGGACGAGTCGGTGCTTAAGACGTGGCCTCTATGTGCACCGTGCGCTGCGGGAACGGGATCGTGATTTCCTCGGCGGCGTAGCGGGCGTGTAGCTCGCTTGATGAACTCGTGGCGCAGCACCCAGCGGTCCGCGACGCTCTCGGCTCGGATCGACACGGTCACGCCGATTCCGTCGTCGCCGAATTCGGTGAAGCGGAACAGAGGCTCGTAGTCCGTGACGGCGCTTTCGAACTCGCGCTGCATCGTCCGGGCTACGTCGAGCGTGACTTCCTCTACGTGCTCGAGATCGCTGTCGTAGGCGACTCCGACGTTGAGCCAGACGACGTGCTGCTCGTCCATGGTCGTGAAGTTCACGATGCGCGATTTCGCGATCGTCGAGTTCGGTACGATGATGAGATCGTTGGTGAACAGCTTGATCGTGGTGTTGCGCCATGTGACGTCGTTGACCCAACCCTGCTCCCCGCTCTCGAGCTGGATGAAATCTCCCGGCTCGATCTGCCGGCTCATGAGCACTTGGATGCCAGAGAACACGTTCTCGAGCGTCGATTGGAGAGCCAGGCCTATGGCCAGACCTCCGACGCCGAGCGCGGTGAGCAGCGGGGTGATCGAGACTCCCAGCGCAGCGAGTACCGAGAGCGATCCGATGACCCACACGAACGCGCGCGTCAGATTCACGAAGATCGTGCTGGAGGGCAACTTGGCATCGTCGCGTTCGGTGTAGGCGCGGATGACGCGGCCCGCGATGCGGGCGGCGAAGATCGTCAGCGCGACGATGGAGGCGACCTCCACCAGCGTCCGCACGAGCGTGACGGTGTTCGGCTGCAGGTCGAGCCGGTTGAGGCCCACACTTGCTCCGACAATGGCCGCGATTGCGGTCGGAAGTCCGTGCAGTCCTCGTGCCAACTCCATCCCGGGACGCCAGTGGCGCTTCTCGGACCTCGCGCGCACGACGCGATAGAGGATCGTATCGAGCACGAAGCCGGCAATCACGAGCGCGACGAAGAACACCGCAGCTTCGGCAAACTGGCCGGTTGTCGAACCCAGCGCTGGGAACATCTTGCTAAGAGCGTCGGACATCGTTGCCTCCTCGGCTCAGAATCGTAGCACTACCGGGTGCCGAGAAGCTCTGCGTAAAGGTCCAGGTAGTGGCCGAGCAGTCTCGTGATGAGGAAGTTCTCGCGCACGTGCTCGCGCCCGTTTTTCGTGAACTTCTTGGCGGTGGCCGGATCTGTAAGCAACGTCGCGATGCGATCGGCGCACTGGTCGAAGTCGTAGGGATCGACCAGGAAGCCCGTCTCGCCGTCTATGACCTGCAGCGGGATGCCTCCGACTGCCGAGGCCACCACCGGCGTGCCCTTCCACATGGCCTCGGAGACGGTGAGCCCGAACCCCTCGCGGGTGGACTTCTGTAGCACGACGCTCGACATGCACTGCAGTGCGTTGATCTCGATGTCGCTTGCGCCGATGAGCAAGATGACGTCGCCCGATTCGATCAGATCGGCGGCCTTGTCGCGAACTCGCTCGTACATCTCGAAACCCTCAGGATCGTCGGTCGCCATGTTGCCGGCGAGAACGAGCCGACAGTCGACATCTTCATGCACCTTGCGAAACACGTCGACGACACCCTCGGGATCCTTCCACTTGTCGAAGCGCGAGACCTGGGTCACGAGTGGCTTGTCCATGGGAATATCGCGTCGCTCCAAGTACTTGAGCTTGATGTCCTCGGACAGCTCGATGTTCTTCTGGTTGAGTGGGTCGATCGCCGGATTGATAATGCGCTGCTCGACGGGAATGTCGGGGTTTCGATAGTCCTCGTGGCTCACGATCATCAGGTCGTAGCGCAGGATGTAGCCCTGCAAGAACTCCCACAGCTCCGGATCGGGGTTGGACAGGTCGATGTGGCAGCGCCATACCCAGGGCTGCCTCTTCTTGTAGAACCGGATGATGGGCAACGGCTGCGGGTCGTGGATGACGACGCAATCGTGCTTGGCGATGTGGTTGTACTGCGAGAACGCCTCGTTCGTCTGTATATACACACGCTTCTTCTGATCGGTGAGCTCGATGTCTTCGCCCTGCACCCCGTTGTGGAACGCCTTCGTGACGTTGAAGAAGTCGTTGCTGCCCACGAGAACGCGCCAGCCGCAGTCGATTCCGGCGTCGTTGTGCAGCGGGATGAGCGTGTAGAGCATCTCGGCCACTCCGCCGCCTTGCGCGGTCGAGTTCACATGGACGACGTGACGGTCGTAGAGTTTCGCCGCCCGGTGATGCAGATCGCCCAGGATACTGTCGGGTACGATTCCGCGGTAGTCCTCGAGTCGCTTCATGATGTTCCTTCCGCTGTTGAGTCATTTGCGGTGTCTGAGTCCACGAGTGCGTGCAGCAAATCACGCACGTCTCGGCTGGACAGCACGGAGTGGCGTGCGTGCGTCGATCCCCGGCCGACCTTGATCGTCCACGCGCTTTCGGGTGCCGCGTCGAACACGTCCTCGTCGGTGCGGTCGTCGCCAATGGAGATGATGAAGTCGAGGTCGTCGCGACACATCCAGCGATGGGCGGCGCGACCCTTGTCGACGTTGGCTGCCTTGACCTCGATGACCTTGTTGCCGTCCATAATCGCGAGGCCGAGGTCGTTGACGACACTTGCGAGTGCGTCCTTGAGCTCGACCACGCGGGTCGCCGCGAGTTGAGGGTGTATCTGGCGGTAGTGCCACACCAGCGAATAGCCCTTCTCCTCGATGAACGACCCCGGCGTACGGTCGACGTACATCTCAAGGATCGGGCTCACCCGGGGCTTCCACTCGTCGCTCATCGGCTCGATGGTTACCCACTCACCACTGTGACCCTTGAGCCACACGCCGTGCTCGGCAACCAGCTCCACGGGCAGCGAGCCGAGCCACTCGTCGAGCGTTGCACTGTCGCGCCCGGATATGACGACGACTTCGTTGCGTTCGTCGGAGCCGAGCGCTTCGAGCAGCTCGCAGATCTCCGTGACTGGGCGCTACGTCCTCGGGCCGGCTCGCGAACGGCATGAGCGTGCCGTCGTAGTCGAGCAGGATCAGGCGCTTCTCGGCGTTCGAATACGCGTCGACCAGACGCTCGCGCTGCCAGGCGTCGAGCAGGTACGCGCCGAAGCCGACCTGCGTGAGCTTGATCTGTTCCAGACTGCCGAGGAAGTCCTGCGCCCATCGATGGATGTCGTAGCGCTTGAGCCGTCGCGTCATCGAGGCATTGCGTGCGAGTTGCTCGTCCTCGGGCATCGTGAGGGCGCGTTCGCAGTGCCTCGACGATCGCATCGCGGTCGAACGGGTTGACCTGCAACGCTTCGCCCAGTTCGCGTGCCGCGCCAGCCATCTCCGAGAGCACGAGCACGCCGAGTCCGCCGTCGCATGCGGCGAGGTACTCCTTGGCGATGAGATTCATGCCGTCACGCAGTGGCGTGACCAGCGAGACGTCGCTGGCTCCGTACATGCCGGAGAGCGTGTGGAACGGCAGCGAGCGATACAGGTAGCGGATCGGTGTCCAGTCTATGGTGCCGTGTCTGCCGTTGATCGACCCGACGAGCTCGTCGACCTCGGCCTTGAGCAGACGATAGGTCTCCACGCCTTCGCGCGACGGCACGGCGACACACACCATCGTGACCTTGTTGAGCCACTCGGGGTGCGCGTCGAGGAATGCATCGAACGCGCGCAGTCGCTCGGGTATGCCCTTCGTGTAGTCGAGCCGGTCGATCGAGAGCACTACCTTGCGCCCCGATGTGCGCAGCCCGATGCGTTCGACTTCGGCGATGGCCTCGTCGGTACGTGCTCCATCGCGGTAGCGGTCGTAGTCGATTCCCATGGGAAACGCATCGACGAGCACGAGGCGGTCGTCGACCACGATGCGACCGAACTGGTCCTCGGTGCCCAGCAGGCGCCGACAGCTGCTCAGGAAGTAGCGTGCGTAATCGTAGGTGTGGAATCCGATCAGATCACTGCCGAGAAGCCCCTCGAGTATCTCGCGCCGCCACGGGAGCATGCGGAAGATCTCGAAGCTCGGGAAGGGAATGTGCAGGAACCAGCCGATAGTGGCATCGGGCATCGCCTCGCGGAGCATGGCTGGAAGCAGCATGAGCTGGTAGTCCTGGATCCAGATCGTGTCTCCGGGACGGGCGACTTCGAGCACCGCTTCGCAGTACGCGCGATTGACGCGTTCGTACGCATCCCACATCTCCGAGTCGAACTCGGCGTACTGGGTGAAGTGGTGGAACAGCGGCCAGATCGTGCGGTTCGAAAAGCCGTGGTAGAAGCCCTCGACATCTTCTTCCGAGAGAAACACCGGCTCGCAGTCGTATTCCTCGGCTAGCGCTTCTCGCACGCTTTCGACATCCTCGGCGGACATCTGGTCGAGTGGAACGTCGGCCCAGCCGACCCACTTGCTCTCGTGGGTCTCGTGGAAGGCGCTGAGTCCGGTAGCGACACCGCCGATGCTGCGTTTGAACGCCAGCGTGCCGGCCTGGGAGCGCTCGATGCTCATGGGCAGACGGTTGGACACTATTATTAGTCGCTTCATGGCCCTTTCGGGGACGCGGTAGACGATGTACCGTCCGAATCGTGTTGTGTGGCCCCCGACCGAACGGCTCCTCCTACTTACCCTACCATTCCCCCTTTGGCGCACCTGCGTCGCGCTCGCTGAGGTCACGGCCGCGATTCGGCGTTTGACCGCGATGAACCAGGAAGATAGACTACCTCTGCTCTGGAGCATGACTCTCAGAGCGCGGGCCGTTAGCTCAGTAGGCAGAGCAGGGGACTTTTAATCCCAAGGTCGCAGGTTCGAAACCTGCACGGCCCACCATCAAGTGCATACGCCCCCATCGTCTAGCGGCCAAGGACTCCGCCCTTTCAAGGCGGCAACAGGGATTCGAATTCCCTTGGGGGCACCAAGATTTCGACAAAGCCGCAGGTCAGAGGCCTGATTAGCCCAATCGCGAGTGCGAAATCGGGCTGCGATCGCCTTAGGCTTCGCGCGCCTCGTTGGCAGCATGCAAGCGATTCGCAAGTCCCATGAGAACGGCGTCCCTCTGGGCGACATTGTCCCCCGGCGTGCCGAGCCATCGCGGATCGAGTTCGGCGTGTTGCACCACGAGTTCGTAGAGCGCTGGCGCAGCGACGTAGTGCGCGCTGCGTCCGGCCCCCCTGGCTTCGAGGGCACCTGATGCGACGAGCTTGCCCAAGTCGTGTGAGGCGGTCACCTCAGAGACGTCTGCCATCCCACGGTAGTAGCGGTTCGTGACCTCGCGCGCGAAGAAGGCGTCGTAGAGCGCATGCGTGGCGCGTTCGTTCAGGCCCATGTCACTTACGGCGGCGTCCTGCAGCACCGTCCACAGGGCGCGTTCGGTGGTGTTGCGCAACGAGAGCGCCTCGACCTGGGCGACCTGCGCTTGCACGTGGGCCTCGAGGAATGGGGTGACGTCGGCGTCAGGAGCCCACTTTGTTCCGAGACAGTCGAACGCGGAGTAGTAGTCCTCGAGGTGACGACCCCACCACTCCTCAAGGCTGGTGAATTGAGGCACCCGGAATCCAGCGCGATACATCGAAAGCGATGCGACGATACGCGCAGTGCGGCCGTTGCCGTCGGAAAACGGGTGGATGCCCGCCACCGACACGTGCGCGAGCGCCGAGGTCACCGGCCCGGGCTCATCCGTTCCTTGAAGCCACGCCGCCAAGTCGTCCACGAGCGATGGCACCTTCTCGGCGGGAGGGGGCAGGTAGACCTGTGCGCCGCTCGCTCTGTTCGTGAGCCAGTTCTGGGTCTCCCTGAACCGGCCTGCGCCCTTGGCATACGAGCCACCGAGCACGAGGTGGTGCAGCGAGAGCACAAGCTCGCTCTGCCACTGGAACGCACTCGCATCGGCACGAGCGAGTACGAAGCGCATGGCATCGCGGTAGCCGTCGACCAGATCGACGTCTTCCACAGAGACGCCGGTCGGCCTGTCGCCTGCCAGGATTCTGCGGGCCTCGTCGACGGTGACCGACACACCCTCCATGATCGTGGAGGCTGCTATGGCTTCGGCCTCAAGGTCGCGCCGAGTCCGGCCGAGCCAGATCCGGGGGAGCGGCCCCTGCGCATCCAGGTGGGCGCGGAGTTCTTCGATCCGGCGGACGCCTGTGGCGACGACCTCTGTAGTCTCGTATCGGTACACGGTGAGAACCTTTCTGATTGAAACGCGAAACACTAACGCGATTATATGATTAATCACAAAGACGGCAAGAGCGGCTCCATTCGAATTCCCTTGGGGGCACCAGAATAGACGAGGGCCTCTCCGCACATCGGAGGGGCCCTATTTCGCTGGTTCGCGCTAGCATGGGGGCATGACCGACATCTCTCCCCATACCATCGGTACTGCCGAGGACGTCCGGCTCGGCGCCGTGCTCTTCGACGAGCGCATCCCCGGCACCCGGCGTGTCGGCGTCTTCGTGTTCGTGCTGATACTCGTGGCCGTCTTCGTGTTGGGGTCGGGCGACCCGATCGTGTCCGGCGTGGTCGTGCTCGTGGGGGGCTGGATGCTCGTGCACGACGTGTTCTCGGTGTTCGGGTGGGAGCACGTCGTGCTGACCGACTCGACTCTGCGTCTCGAGCGCCGGCTCTTTGGTCGCGTGCTCAAGCACGTCGAGATCGAGCGGGTCCGCATCCTGTCCGTCGACGTCATGCCGAGCCCCTCAGGGCTCGACCGGTTCGACGAGGCCGAGGACCGCGACCAGGACGTCTGGGGGTTTGACAGCGGGCCCATCGTTGTCGAGACGGGTGCAGACATCTACCGATTCGGGCAGGGTTGGCTCAAGGACCGGGAGGCCGCGCGAGCGCTCGTGGACCGGCTCAAGATGATGCTCGCGCTTGTGTAGAGGAGTTCCTCGCGTACCAGACGCTGCGCTTCAGCTCCGGCTGTCTGCTCCGGGGCTCGTAGCCACAGGCAGGGGCGTCATGCGTGCGGCGGCAGGGGCGTCTCAATCGTGCGGCTGTGAGGGACATACTCTCAAGGCGACGTTGGGGCATCGCCGGCAGAAGTGAAGCTTGGCAGAGGGGAGATGCGACTCACATGAGAGGGAAAGCATTCGTCACTGCGATAGTGGCGACAGCACTGCTGGCGTTGCCGCTGGCGGCGCTCGCGGCGTACCCGGACTACGACTGGGTGGACCACTGGGGCGGGTTCGGGATAGGTCCGGGCCAACTCAGGGGGCCTGCGGGTGTTGACCAGGGTCCGTACGGAGAGGTGTTCGTCGCCGATTGCGAGAACAATCGCATTCAGGTCTTCGACGCGGACGGGACCGTGTTGCGGCATTTCGGCGAACTCGGCACGGCTGACGCCCAGATGGATGAACCGTGGCTGCTGGAGGTCACCGAGGACGGGTTCGTCAACATCGCAGACTACGGGAACGACCGGATCTCGGTATGGGACACAGCCGGCAGACTACCACTACTCGTTTGGCAGCCACGGCACCGGTGACGGTCAGCTGAACAACCCTACCGACGTCGCGACCGGCCCGGATGGGCTCTTCTACGTCGCGGACTACATGAATCACCGGATCCAGGTCTTCGAAGAGGACGGCTCGTTCGTGCGCAAGTGGGGGACTCTGGGTACGGTGAACGGGCAGTTCAATTCCCCGATAGCGGTGGAATTCGACGCGCAGGGGCGTCTGTGGGTTGCCGACAGCGGCAACCACCGGCTGCAGTACTTCACGCCTACGGGCATGTTCCTCGGCAAGATGGGAAGCTCCGGTACCACTGAGGGGCAGTTCAACTACCCCTACGACATCAAGTTCGATCCCCACGGCAACATGTACGTGGCCGACGAGACGAACCATCGCGTGCAGAAGTTCACGGCGGGCGGAGCGTTCATCACGGAATTCGGATCGAACGGCACCGGAGACGAGCAGTTCCAGTATCCGTGCGGAGTCGAGCCGCTCGAGGAACGCTACGTGGCGGTCACCGACTACGATAACGACCGCGTCTCGCGCTGGTTCACCCCAGTGCCAACCCACAAGGAGTCGATCGCGGGAGCGAACCGCTTCCTCACCGCTACTGCGGCCTCGAAGGCGGCCTATCCTGCGGGACTCTCGGTCGACCCTGAAGGCCACAAGACCGTCGTGATCGCCACAGGACGCAACTGGCCCGACGCTCTGGGCGGCGCCGCGCTCGCCGGTGTGCTTGACGCGCCGATCCTGCTGGTCGACACGGACGCGCTGCCTCCGGCGGTCGAAGCCGAGATCACGCGTCTGGGCGCCACGCGCGCGATCGTGCTGGGCGGCGAGGCGGCCGTCTCGGCGAACGTAGCGACCGCCATCGACGCAATCTCCGGCGTGACCAAGGTCGAGCGCATCGGCGGAGCCAACCGCTACCTGACCGCCGAGATGGTCGCAGCCAAAGTCAGCCACCTGCAAGGTGCGTCGACGGCCTTCATCGCCACGGGTGAGAACTTCCCCGACGCGCTTGCGTGCTCGCCGATAGCGGCAGCCAACGGCTGGCCGCTCTACCTCGTGCCGGCCTCGGGGTTGCGGGACAGCACGAAAGCCGCGATGAACTCGCATGGCATCGTGAGCGCCCACATCCTGGGCGGGACCGCTGCGGTGAGTGCGGCTACCGAGTCCCAGCTCAACACGTTGCTGGGCGACGCTGAGGTCGACCGCATCGCGGGAGACACGCGTTACGAGACCGCGGTCGAGATCGGCTGGTTCGGCCAGGCCGAAGCCAACATGAACTGGACCTACACCGCTCTTGCCACCGGACTCGACTTCCCCGACGCGCTCACGGGAGGCCCGCTGCAGGGCCGTGACCGCTCGGTCATGCTGCTCACGAAGGGTCAGAGCGGCATCGAGTCGGTCGTGGGTGGAGCGATCGAGGACCACAAGAACGCCGTGTGGACGGTGCGCTACCTGGGCGGCACGGCAGCCGTGTCGCAGTCCACGCGCGACGCGGTGATGAACCTGTTGTACTAGTCAACGAGCTGCAGCGCGCCTATTGCGCGCCAACGTCCTGGAAACGGGCCCGCTTTGGCGGGCCCGTTTGCGTTGTCGGAGGCGATGGCCGTTCCCGCGGGGGTATAGAGACATAGGTGACAGTCGCTCGACAGGGACAAGGGTCCACGCGAGCCTGTTGGGGAGGAGTTGGAGGGCATGCTAAGACGCATCATGGCGACGCTGCTCGTTGTGGGTCTGATACTCACGCTGCCGATCGCGGTGCTCGCCGCCTATCCGAACTACGACTTCGTGGAGATTTGGGGTGGGCCTGGCACGGATCCAGGTGAATTCGGCGATCCGGCCCAACCTGTGGAGGGTCGTTTCGGGGAGGTGTACGTCTCCGAGTATGCAGGCAACCGCGTTCAGGTATTCGACCAGGACGGCATGTTCCTGCGCGATTTCGGCACCGGGCAGATGGACGGTCCGGCTGGCATGGACATCGCGGACGACGGGACGGTGTATGTCGCCGAGAACGAGAACGACCGGATCAGCATCTGGAACGAGGACGGGGACCACATCGATCACTTCGGCTCGTCCGGTGTGGGGGACGGTGACCTGGCGGGCCCCTCGGACGTGGCAATCGGCCCCGACGGACTGCTCTATGTAAGCGAGTATGACAACGATCGCATCCAGGTGTTCGAGCTGGATGGCACCTATGTCAGGAAATGGGGCTCGCACGGCTCGGGGAACAACCAGCTGGACAGTCCGGCGGCGCTCGACTTCGATTCGGCGGGACTTCTGTGGGTTGCCGATGCGGACAACAACAGGATTCAGGTGTTCCAGTCCAACGGCACCTACGTGCGGACGCTCGGCTCTGCGGGAAGTGGCAACGGGCAGCTCATCTGGCCGTATGACGTCAAGTCCGATCCGCACGGCAACGTCTATGTCGCCGATGCCCAGAACAACCGTGTTCAGAAGTTCACATACGACGGCACCTTCGTCACGAAGTTCGGCACGTATGGGGTCAATGACGGGCAGTTCGATTTCGCGTGGGGTGTGCTGCCGACGCAAGAGCGCTACGTTCTCGCCGCCGATACGTACAACGATCGCGTCGCAGCGCTTCTTCACGCCCGTGCCCACCGAGTACGAGCCGATAGCAGGTTCGAACCGCTTCACCGACGGCGGTCGCTGCCTCGAAGGCGGCGTACCCGGCCGGCCTCATGAAGGACTCGCGAAGGCTACAAGACGGTCGTGATCGCCACGGGCCGCAACTGGCCTGACGCGCTGGGCGGCGCGACGCTGGCAGGGGTGCTCGACGCACCGATCCTGCTGGTCGACACCGACGCGCTGCCGGCTGCGGTGAAAGCCGAGATCGTCCGTCTGGGCGCCACGCGCGCGATCGTGCTCGGCGGCACGGGCGCGGTCTCTGCCAACGTGGCCACCGCGATCGACGCGATCCCCGGCGTTACGAAGGTCGAGCGCATCGGAGGAGCCAACCGCTACCTGACCTCCGAGGCGATCGCGTGGCGAGCGGTGATGCTGCAGCCGAGCGACTACGACTACACCGCCTTCGTCGCCACGGGCGAGAACTTCCCCGACGCCCTTGCATCCTCGCCGATAGCGGCAGCCAACGGCTGGCCGCTCTACCTCGTGCCGGCATCCGGTCTGCGTGACTCGACCAAGGCAGCGATGCTCGACGCCGAGATCATGGACGCCTACATCCTGGGCGGCACCGCTGCGGTCTCTGCCGCCACCGAGTCGCAGCTCAAGAACCTGCACTCCGCGATCACCGTCGACCGCATCGAAGGCGACACGCGCTACGAGACCGCGGTCGAGATCGGCTGGTTCGGCCAGGCCGAAGCCAACATGAACTGGACCTACACCGCACTTGCCACCGGACTCGACTTCCCCGACGCGCTCACGGGAGGCCCGCTCCAGGGCCGTGACCGCTCGGTCATGCTGCTCACGAAGGGTCAGAGCGGCATCGAGTCGGTCGTGGGCGGAGCGATCGAGGACCACAAGAACGCCGTGTGGACGATGCGCTACCTGGGCGGCACGGCAGCCGTGTCGCAGTCCACGCGCGACGCGGTCAGCAAGCTGCTGTACTAGTACACACGATCCGCACACGCATGGCGTGCAACGCTTCGGAAACGGGCCCGCCGATTCGGCGGGTCCGTTTGTGTCTGACGCGTGCGTCGGATGGAAGATACTTGTCGTAGAGGGCGAATCGTCTCGCACGTCACGCTGGAGGAGCTTGGTGGAGAGAGGGCGAGACACAATGCACAAAGGAAGGCTTGTCGCTGGAATCGTGGTGCTTGCGATGGTGGTGGTGCCGCTTGCAGCGTTCGCGGCCTACCCGAACTACGACTTCGTGGACACCTGGGGAGGACCCGGTACCGACGGGGCAGTTTGACCGCCCGCCGGCGATCGCCGAAGGCCCGTACGGCGAGATCTTCGTCGCCGACTACGACGGCGACGAGATCCAGGTTTTTGACGCTGACGGGACTGCCGCTTGCGCGAGTTCGGCGAGTCCGGCTCCGGTGACGGTCAGATCGTCCGGCCCTGGTCGATCGAGGTCACCGAGGACGGGATCGTCTACGTTGCCGACTACGGCAACGATCGAATCTCGGTCTGGGACACTGCAGGGCAACTACCATCGACTCGTTCGGAACCTACCGGCTCGGGCAACGGTCAGCTCGACGGGCCGTGTGATGTCAGCCGTTGGGACCGGATGGTCTTCTCTATGTGGCCGACTACGATAACGATCGCATCCAGGTGTTTGAGCCGGACGGCAGCTACGTCAGGCAGTGGGGGACGCTCCGGCATCAGCGAACGGTCAGTTCGACTACCCGGTAGCTGCTGGAATTCGACCGCGGGTCGTCTGTGGGTCGCGGATTCGAGAACGATCGGCTGCAGTACTTCACCGCCTACCGGCACGTTTCCTCGGCAAGATGGGGACCAACGGACATCGGACGCACGGGCAGTTCGACTGAGCCCTACGACATCAAGTTCGATCCGCACGGGAACATGTACGTCGCGGATGAGGTCAACGATCGGGTACAGAAGTTCGCGCCCGACGGCACGTTCATCACCGAGTTCGGTACATACGGCACGGGTGACGGGCAGTTCGATGACGTCGAGGGTGTAGAGCCGACGAGCGAGCGCTACGTCGTGGCCACCGACTACGACAACGATCGCGTCCAGCGCTTCTTCAGCGCCAGTGCCCACCGCCGAGGAGCCTATCGCGGGCGCGAACCGTTTCCTGACCGCGATCGCAGCGTCCAAGGCGCGCCTATCCCGCAGGCCTGATGGAAGACGCCGAGGGCTACAAGACCGTCATCGTCGCCACGGGCCGCAACTGGCCTGACGCGCTCGGCGGAGCTACGCTCGCAGGCGTGCTCGACGCGCCGATCCTGCTGGTGGACACCGATGCGCTGCCCGCTGCCGTCGCAGCCGAGATCACCCGGCTCAAAGCCACGCGCGCGATCGTACTCGGTGGCACGGCCGCGGTCTCTGCCAACGTCGCGACCGCGATCGATGCGATCCCCGGCGTTGCGAAGGTCGAGCGTATCGGCGGTGCGAACCGCTACCTGACCTCCGAGATGATCGCGAAGCGTGCACCGACTCTGCAGGACCTGGCGACTTCGACAACATGGCCTTCGTCGCCACCGGAGACAACTTCCCCGACGCGCTTGCCTGCTCGCCGATCGCGGCAGCCAACGGCTGGCCGCTCTACCTCGTGCCCACATCCGGCCTGCGTGACTCGACCAAGGCCGCGATGAAGAAAGACGACATCGTCGACGCGTACATCCTGGGCGGCACCGCCGCGGTGACCGCCGCTACCGAGTCTCAGCTCAACACGCTGCTCGGCGATGCCAGCGTCGACCGCATCAAGGGCGACACTCGCTACGAGACCGCTGTTGAGATCGGCTGGTTCGGCCAGGACGCGGCGAACATGAACTGGACCTACACCGCACTTGCCACGGGGCTCGACTTCCCCGATGCGCTCACCGGTGGTCCCGATGCAGGGCAAAGACCGTTCGATCATGCTGCTCACCAAGGGCGCGAGTGGACTACCCTCATTCGTGAGCGGAGCGATCCAGGATCACAAGAACGCGATCTGGACGATGCGCTACCTGGGTGGCACGGCCGCCGTGCCGCAAGCCACACGCGACCAGATCGCCAACCTGCTCTACTAGCCAACACGCCGGATTGCACACACGCATGGCGTGACAACGCTTCAGAAACGGGCCCGCTTCGGCGGGTCCGTTTGCGTCACGTGGCGGGTAGAATACGGCTATGACTCGCAATCCCAAACACCACGAGAGCAACGCTGCCACCGATGCCAACACCGCCCGTTCGCGTGGCACTGGCATCGGCTCGATTCTCGGCGGGACGGCGCTCATCGCGCTCGGCATTCCGATGCTTGTCTTGCCGGGGCCGGGGATTGCGGCAATCCTGGGCGGAGGGGCACTGGTCGCGCGGGGGGTGCGTCGGAAGGGGCGATGATCGTGCGAATCACCCAGGGGATTCTGTCAGCCCTGTTGTCCGGACTGCTGCTGGTGGGTCTCTCGGCATGTTCGAGCGATGAGACGACGACTCAGTCGGAACCGCCGCAGGTCGAGCCGACGAACGCGGTCCTCGTGATCTCGCGCGGCGACTGGCACCACTTCGTGGACGTGGCGCTGGACGGCTCCGAGGTCACGACGCTCACGCCGAGGTTCGCAGGTCTGGCGCAGCCTGCACTCTCCCCGGATGGCTCGAAGATCCTCTACGCGCTCGACCCGAGCGTCAACTCGACCATCAAGACTCCGTCGCTGCACGTGTTCGATATCGCGTCGACCGCGGACACCACGCTCGTTGCGGGTTCGATCACCGGCTCGTGCAGCTGGACACCGGATGGCGACGCGGTGGCGTGGCTCTACAACGAGCGCCCGCTCGGTGAACCCCCGGGCCCGTATCTGAATCGCCGGCTACTCCGCTTCGGCGTGTCCGAGGATACGTCCGTCACGCTCACGAGCCTCGCCGACTCGGACGACGTGTACGACGAAGTACCCGCGGCGCTGTCGGTGATCGCTGCCGACGACGAGTGGCTCTACCTGTTTGAAGGGCAGCGCGAGTGGCGAGGCGCGCCGGCGATCGTGTCGGCAACAGGCCTGTGGCGCGTGCCCGTCGAAGGAGGCGCGCTGGAACGGATCGTCCGCTTCACCGAGTTCGACCCGCCCACCTACCGGCAGACGTTCGAGCCCGCCGCGACACTCGAGGGCGAGGACCTGTTCGAATCGCCGTGCGTGCTCGGTACCCCCGGGCTACTCGATCCCGACGACACGCTTGAGGTCGAGCTGCGTTATAGGACCAGCTGCGGCGCGTGGCACGGATCCCATGTCGCGACCATCACGTTTCCCGTGCGCACGTACCGAATCCGCGACGGCGCGGTCATGGCCGAGGAAAGCCGGGTCCAGACGTTCTATCCGATAATGGGGAACAGCCCACCTGCCGAGGAGTTCGCGGTAGCAACCGTTCGCGACCCCTACCACGACGGCCGCTGGCTGGAATCGCGAACGCGCTACGCGGCGGTCTCGAACCTCGCGCTCTACGAGGTCACTTCGGAGGGCGAATCGCTCATCGCCTCGGCGACTCCCGCAGGTCCGTTCGAGACGCTTGCATATCCGCTGAGCTATCTGCCCTCCGGCGACTTCCTCTACGTGCTGTCTGCCGAGAACGGCGAGTCGCTGAACCGCTACTCGCGCGACACCGGCAGCGCGATGCCGGTGTGGGAACTGGTGCCCGCTGGAGCGGAACCCTGGCAAGTCGAGCTTCTCGGCACGTACTGAGTGCGCCGAGCGGCACGGAAGCTGCTGAGTTCATCGCGCCAGCTTGCCTCGCTCGCGTGACTGGGCGAGACTGACGGATGCCCCCATCGTCTAGTGGCCAAGGACACCGCCCGCTCAAGGCGGAAACGGAGATTCGAATTCTTCTGGGGGCACCAAGAGACAGCTGAAGGGCCGCCCACGTCGGCGGTCCTTGCATATGCTGTGCGTGTTCCGAGCGCGGCTACTCTAGTGCCACGCCGCCAACGTACGTGATCGTCATCAAGCTGGTGTCGTGGCTTCCCTCGAGTTCGATTAGTGTTCGGCGGTCGCCCGAAGATCGGTCCCACAGGAAGATCGCGCGAGGCGCCGGAGGCATGAAGTTGTTGTTGCCCGTGGCGAAGAGCACGTCGAGGTCGCTTCCGATGTAGCCGAGCGCCGTGCCGAGCGTCTTGCTGCGTGCGAGCAGCGCGATCGAGGTGGTTTCGAGCGAGGCCGCATCGGTCTCACACAGCCACAGCCCCTCCTCGGGCACGGTCGGCGGGCCGAGGCGGCGCTGGTCGAGCCAGCGTGTCACACCCGCGTCGAACACTGGCTGAACTCGATGACCCGGCAGCGGTTCGGCGTTGGTGGTCTCGAAGGAGCGTTCGACCCGCATGTTCTCGGCCCGTCGCACCAGAATTGCTGCGGAGGTCTCGGCGGTGTCGAACCACCCGCCGGGATGCTCGACCGTGGTGAAGTACCATTGCCGTGTCGGGAACAGCTCTTCGCTCAGGTGTTGCTCCATGGGGGGTCCGTACATGCCGTCTCCCCCGGGCAGGCTCTCGTGCGGCCCTCCGGGTTCTGCCCACGCCATCCCCTGGTCGAGCTGAAGGGCGATTGTCGGGGATGTCTCTCCGCTGCGGATTCGCCAGACGCGCGTTGGTTGCGGACCTAGGGAGTACCCGAATGCATCGGGGATTTCATGGAAGTAGAGATCTTCCCGGTCGGAACCCAGGTACTCGAGCTGGCCGCGCATACCTCCCTCGCGGTCGACATCGCTGGGAGTGGGAACCTCGGGCACGATGGTAGTGATGGCGCTGCCGCTCACGCGGAGCACGGCGTTCGGTGGCGGCGACGTGAAGCCGCCAGCGTCGGGGCCAGTGTCGAAATGCCACATATCCCGCCAGAGAGTCACGATGATGTCCGCGCCGTCCCATCCGAAGGAACGCACGGTTGCCGAGCACACCTCGCTGCTCTCGCCTGTGTCCAAGTCGAGCCGGTGGAGTCGCATGGACTCCCACCACCCTCCGCGCGAGAGCGGCAGGGCTTCGGCGGGAAGCTCCATCGTCGCGTACAGCAGTTCGGTTCCGTCGGGGGAGATTACAGGCACCTGCAGCGGGAAGGTGGTCTGGGAGGTCTCCTCGGCAAGAATGCGCTCTTCACCGGTCGACAGCTCGATTGCCGAGACGCGCCAGCTCAAGCCGTGCACGGTCGGGATGGTGCCCCCCGACTCGGGTGGCGAGGGCTCCGTCCAGCTGTCGGTGACCAGCACGACCGCATGGGTCGGCTCGGGGATGGCGGTGCTCATCGGGCTCTCGGAGACCGGCTCGCTGGCCGTGCACCCGGACGCGAACAGCAGAATCGCAAGTACCGCGGTAGCGAGCGCAAGACGCTTCATCCCCAGATCCCCTTCACTAGCGAAAGACAGGTCGTGTGGGTTGTCGTTGCGGGCGGGAGTTCGCGACAGGCCGGTCGAGTTGTATTGTCCCCCCGCGCCGGAATCGCAATCCTCAGGCACGCGGAAAGGGGCCCCCTGTATCGGAGGCCCCTGTTCCGCATGGGAAGGGAGGTGAAGAAGGTTGACTCTCGTGCCGGCAACACGATCGTCGTTCGTTCTTGTCTGATGTGAGTATCTCCCCCTGCCGAGGAGGCCCTATGAAGTGGTTGCGGAGAGAATGTGGAGATGCAATCTCTCCGGCGAATGTACCCCATTTGGCCGACCGCCGTTTCGACCGCGCCTACTCGAGCACTGTGCCGCCGACGTAGGCCAGCATGAAGTTGGTGAGCTCGTGTTTGCCCTCGAAGGCAGCGAGTTCCCGGCTGTCTCCTGTCGAGCGGTCCCACAGCCGCAGGGTTCGGGGTGCGAGCGATCCGAACGTGTTGTTGCCCGTGGTGTAGAGCACGTTGAGATCGGACCCGATGTAGCCGAGCGCCTCGCCGAGCGTGTCGTCTGCGGACATCAGTGCAACCGGTGTGGTCTCAAGCGAGGCGGCGTCGGTCTCGCACAGCCACATCCCCGCTTCCGGTGCGGTGGGCGGCTCGAGATGGCGTTGGTCGAGCCAGCGCGTCACGCCGACGTCGAAGACGGGAAACACGGTCTTCTCCGAAAACGGTGTACTGCCGGTCATCTCGAACGACCGCTCTATCTGCATGTCCGAGGCGCGCCGCACCAACACAGAGATCGACGTCTCCTCGGTCCTGAACGAGCCGTCGGGCTGCTTGACATCGTCGTAGTACCACTGCCGAGTAGGCAGCAGCCCCTCGGCAAGCCAGGCACCGCTCATGCTGCTGGCCATGAAGCCGGTCAGCGGCAGACTCTGGTATGGTCCGCCCGTCGCTCCCCAGCCTGAGTCCCGATCGAGATCCAGGGCCAGTGTCGGCGAGGTCTCTCCACTGCGAATCCGCCAGACACGAGATGATGCCGAGTCGAATGCATAGTAGCCAGCCGGGCCCTCCTCGAAGTACAGATCGCCCTCATCCGAGCCGAGGTAATTGAGCTGTCTCACTATGCCATCGCCTTCGAGGTCGACGTCATCCGGCGTCGGGACCTCAGGAACGATGGTGGTGACAGTGCTCCCGCTCACGCGGATCACGGCGTTGGGCGGTGGCGAGGTGTACGTGACTCCACCGTTGGCGTCTCGGCTTACGAGCCACGCGCCACGCCACGTCGTTGCGACGATGTCGCTGCCGTCCCAGCCGAACGACCGCACGGTCGCGGAGCACACATCGCTCTGATCCCCTGTGCGCAAGTCGAGCAGGTGCAGTTGCATAGCGGCCGAGAAGTTGCTCATGTGAGGCACGTAGTTGGTCTCCGGGCGCATGTCCCACGTCCCGTACAACAGCTGCGTGCCGTCGGGCGAGAGCGCCGGCGGCTGGCCAGGCGGAGCAGTGGCCGAGGATTCCTCGGCAAGAACGCGCTCTTCGCCGCTTGCAAGATCGATTGCGAGGATACGCCAGCCGGTGCCATGCATGGTCGCGGCCTCTTCGGGTGTGGCGGGCTCGGCCGGGTTCGTCCACTCCTCGCTGACGAACACGATTGCGTGCGTGGGCTCGGCAGTTGGAGCGTCGGCCGAGTCGCCAGGAGCCGGCTCGCTGGCCGTGCAACCGGACGCGAGCAGCAGGATCGCAAGTGCTGTGGTAGCGAACGCGAGACGCTTCATACCCGGATTCCCCTTCACCAGCGAATGACAGGTCGTGCGGGGTGTCGTTGCAGGCGGGAGGTCGCGACGGGCGGGTCGAGCTGTATTGTCCCCCACGCGCCGGCCTTGCAATCCTCGGACATACGGAAGAGGGGCCCCTGAGGTGGGGACCCCAGTTCCGCATGGGAAGGGAGTTGAAGAAGGTTGACTCTCGCGCTGCCACTCGCGGTCGTCGTGTGCTTGTGCGTAGGTCGAGTATCGCGCGCCGCCGAGGAGGTCGTATGAATCGGTTGCGAAGAGAATGTGGAGATGGCGCACCGCACTGCTAGAATGACTCTCGCGCCTCGCTTCCGGAGACGACGACATACGGGCGATTAACTCAGCGGGAGAGTGCCTCCCTTACAAGGAGGAAGTCACAGGTTCAAATCCTGTATCGCCCACCAGCAACTTTCGAGGCCTCGGCGCATGTCGCCGGGGCCTTCATGCGCTATCCTGAATCTGGCTTATGGATCGGTGACACCGCTTGTCTGCGGTGCTGGGGGCCGGCGCGACCGGTGCGACCGGCGATGTTTGCCTACAACGTGCGATTTTGATGTAGCCCGCGACAGATGCTGGACCATTCTTGGAGGTTGCGCCGATGAAGGCTCGACGATTCGCAGCGAGATCAGGGTTTGTGGTGTTGCTGGCCGTTTGTATGGTGATCATGTCCATTTCGGCGTTCGCAGCTGTGCCACCGGTATCGAATGTGTCGTCTTCGAGCCATCCAAGCGAAAGCACGTGGTACTCGGACGATTCGCCGGACTTCAGCTGGGATGCTGCGAGTGACCTGCCGACGCTGCTCGGCTCCTACGACACGCCGGGCAGCGGCTACGATCTAGCGGTCGCGGGCGATGTGGCCTACGTGGCGGACTATGGCGCTGGTCTGCAGACGATCGACATCTCTGAGCCCGGAACGCCGACGATTCTCGGCTCCTACGACACTCCGGGCCTGGCCTGGGGTATCGCGGTCGCAGGCGATGTCGCCTACGTGGCAGACGGCATGTCCGGTTTGCACATGATCGACATCTCGAACCCGGCAGCCCCGACACTGCTCGGCACCTATGACACATCGGGCTACGCCTTGGGTGTCGCGGTCGCTGGCGATGTCGCGTACGTAGCGGACAACAACGCCGGTCTTCAGATGATCAACATCTCGAACCCCGCAGCCCCGACGTGGCTTGGCACCTACGACACGCCAGATTACGCCCGCAGTGTCACGGTCGCGGGTGGTGTCGCCTACGTTGCGGACGAGAACTCTGGTCTCCTGATGATCGATATCTCGAACCCTGCAGCCCCGACACTGCTCGGCACCTACAACACGTCGGGCGGCGCCATGAGTGTCGCGGTCGCGGGCGATGTCGCCTACGTGGCGGATCTCGGGTCCGGCCTCCAGATGATCGACGTCTCGAACCCCGCAGCCCCATCACTGTTTGGCACCTACGACACGCCTGGCGACGCCTGGGGTGTCGAGGTCGCGGGTGGTGTCGCCTACGTGGCGGATTTCGGGTCCGGCCTCCAGATGATCGACGTCTCGAACCCCGTAGCCCCGACGCTGCTCGGCTCATACGACACGCCGGGCTACGCCCACAATGTCGCGGTCGCGGGTGATGTCGCCTACGTTGCCGATGAGATCTCCGGTCTGCAGGCAGTCGACATCTCGGACATCGACCCGCCATCACTGCTCGGCATGTACAACACGCCGGACGCAGCCTTGGGCGTCGCGGTCGCGGGTGATGTCGCCTACGTGGCGGACCAGAGCTCCGGTCTGCAGATGATCGACATCTCGGACCCCGTAGCCCCGACGCTGCTCGGTTCATACGACACGCCGGACTTCGCCTATGGCGTTGCGGTCGCGGGAGGTGTCGCCTACGTCGCGAACGGCACTTCCGGTCTGCTGACGATCGACGTCTCCGAGCCCGGAACACCGACACTGCTCGGCACCTACGACACGCCGGGCAATGCCCATGATGTCGCGGTCGCAGGCGATGTCGCCTACGTGGCGGACAACACCTCCGGTCTACAGGCGGTCGACATCTCGAACCCTGCAGCCCCGACGCTGCTGGGCTCTTACGACACGCCGAGCGAAGCCAAGGGCATCGCGGTCGCCGGCGATGTCGCCTATGTGGCGGATTGGGGCGGCTCCGGTCTACAGGTGATCGACATCTCGAACCCTGCAGCCCCGACACTGCTCGGTACCTACGACACGCCGAACTTCGCCTGGGGTGTCACAGTTGCAGGCGATGTCGCCTACGTGGCTGACTGGGACTCCGGTGTGCAGATGATCGACATCTCGAACCCTGCAGCCCCGACACTGCTCGGCACCTACAACACGTCGGGCAATGCCATGAGTGTCGCGGTCGCGGGCGATGTCGCCTACGTGGCGGACTACAGCTCAGGCCTCCAGCTGATCGACATCTCGAACCCTGCAGCCCCGATACTGCTCGGCACCTACGACACGCCGAGCCTCGCCCTGGGCGTCGCGGTCGCAGGCGATGTCGCCTACGTTGCTGACTACGGTACTGGCCTCCTGGCCATCGACGTGGGGCACGGGCCGGTCGGCTACTCGTACGCTCTCGACCAGAACGGCTCAACGGTACCGGACACCGTTATCGACGGGTTCCCCACATCGAAGTCCTACTCCGCTCTGGCTGACGGTGAGTGGTACTTCCACGTGCGAGCGGTGGGAGAGGGCCACCGCGGCGGCACGACCTCACACGTCCAGGTCAACATCGACACCACGGCCCCGACCGACCCGAGCATCTCGAGTTCGTCGCACACACCGGCCGTGTGGTCGACCGACGCGACCGTCGACATCGCACTGTCAGGTGCTACCGACGGCGCTGGTTCGGGCGTGGACGGCTTCTCGGTCGCGTGGGATACGGGCTCGGGTACCGTGCCTGACACAAACAAGGACTACGAGGAATCGCAGACCTCGCTCAGCTCATCGTCGCTTGCCGACGGTTCCTGGTACGTGCACGTGCGGACTCGCGACAACGCGGGTAACTGGACGAGCACGGCACATGAGGGGCCATACCAGATCGACACCACTCCGCCTTCGACGACCTCCGATCGTGTCCCCGAGTACTCAGGTAGCGCGACCATCAAACTCACACCCACAGACGGCGCCGGCTCTGGCGTCTTGAACACGTACTACAGACTCGACGGCGTGCAAAAGGCGTATGCGGGTCCATTCGTAGTGAGCGAGCTCGGCGAGCACACGCTCGAGTTCTGGTCGACCGACGTGGTCGGTAACGAAGAGCTCCCGCACAACACCGCAAGCTTCACTGTCGTGTCACCGGAGGTCGCGCTCGTACCCATCGCAGGCACCGACCGCTACCGCACCGCAGTCGAAGCCTCCAAGGAAGCCTATCCATCAGGCGCTGGCACGGTCGTGATCGCCACGGGCGAGAACTGGCCCGACGCACTCGGTGGAGCGGCGCTCGCCGGGACGGTCGAAGGCCCGCTGCTGCTCACCAAGCCAGGCGAGCTTCCGTCAGCGGTGGTATCTGAGATCACGCGTCTGAAAGCCACGAACGCCTACATCCTGGGCGGCACCGCAGCGGTGACTCAAGCGGTCGAAGACGCACTGAACGCCAAGCTTTCCGGGCACGGTCACACGTCTCGCAGGGCAGAGCCGCTACGGCACGGCCAACGCGGTTGCCGATGAGACGATCAGGCTGCAAGGCTCGAAGTTCGCAGGCGGCGCCTACATCGCCACAGGCGACAACTTCCCAGATGCACTGGGCGCCTCTCCTCTGGCAGCCTCTTCAGGTGCGCCGATCCTGCTCGCCAAGACCGGTGGCACGCCGTATCTGCCTTCGAAGGTGGATTCTGCCGTCATCTTGGGCGGACCGGCTGCGGTCACGGCTGCGACCGAAGCAACGGTTCGCACCGCGCTCGGCACCTCGAAGGTCACACGCGTGGGCGGCACGGACCGCTACGACACCGCCGCCAAGGTCGCCGACTACGGAGTGGCGCACGGGATGCACTGGGACGGCGTGGGTATCGCCACAGGTCTCGAGTTCCCAGACGCGCTTTCCGGTGGGGCCATGCTCGGCCAGATGGACTCGGTGCTGCTGCTCACCAAGCAGGCGAGTCTGGTCTCAGCTGCACGTCAGCGTCTCTCGGCGAACAAAGACGACATCGACACCGTGTACTTCATCGGAGGCACGGCGGCTGTGAGCCAGAGCGTACGCGATGAGGTGGCCGGGGTGCTCGAGTAGAGGCCGCGGCATCAGCAGAACTGCTAGCGGGGACTCTAGCCGAGTTTGAAGCGTCGGCCCTCGGCCAGCTCGTCGAGGGAATAGAAGGTGTCGCGCCAGTAGACGCCGCCGTTTCTGTGTGCAAGCCACGTCGAGCGGATCATCCCGTACACCAGGACCAGGCAGGCGATGGGCCAGACGATCGCAGGCGCCCACGCGCCCGTGTTGCGCCACAGGCAGTACATCTCACTTGCCGTGTAGATGACGAGCGTGACCGCGCCCAATATGCGCAACCACTCTGGACCTACCGCCATAGCGATGAACGGTGCGAACAGGAAACTCACCAGCAAGGCAAAGAGCAGCAAGAACAAGGGGAATGGGACCGCCGCAGTCGTGCTGCCATTCTTCTCGATACCCCGGATGAGTCCACGAACCGACCGATAGATGGCGACCTCCGCATACATGCTCCCGTCGAGCAGGTCGAGCCGTCCGCCGGCCTTCTTGACCATGGCGGCAAGCGCCACGTCATCACCGGTCTCAAGGCGCAGGTGCTCGAAGCCCGCGGTCGCGTCGTAGGCTCTGCGCCGTACCAGGTTGAACGCTCCGGCACCGAGCGCGACCTTGCTGTTGGGGTTGCGTACCTTGGCCGGGTCGGCCATGACGAGGAGTCCTCTCATGAAAACGACCCACACGCCGTCTATGAGAAAGCGCCTGGCCCGGAAGGCGGGCACGAGTGCCAGCATGTCCACGCCCGCGTGCTCGCAGAACCCAATGGCTCGCCGCAGCGTCCCCGGCTCAACGACAACGTCGCCGTCTGAGAAGAGCAGCCACTCACCGTCGGCGTGGGCTAGGCCTTGGTCCATGGCGTGCACCTTGCCGAGCCAACCGCGCGGCAGCTCGTCGACGCGCACGAGCTTGAAGCGCGGGTCGCCTGCTGCCGCTGCCGTGGCCGCCTCTCCTGTGCCGTCGGTCGAGCGGTCGTCCACGAGGATGACCTGGAGATTCGGATAGTCGTCGGCAAGACGTGAGCTGACGGCACGTGCAACACCCGCTATCTCGTCGCGTGCTGCCATGACGATGGATACGCGCGGCCACGTCTCGAGTTCGGGAGCCTCGACGCGGTCGAGGCGCGTCAGATGCGCTTGGTTCCGCAGGTAGAGCACCGTCTCCACGAGCAGGAGAGAGCATGCGAACGCGAGAATTGCAGGCACAATCGCCGCCACCTAGGCGGTATCCGTTGTCTCGCGTGCGCGGTCTTGTTTGATCGAGTACATGGAGCGGTCCGCGAGAGCGAGCGCCGTCTCAAGACCGTCTGGGTGCTCGAGATCGACTTGCGCTACGCCCAGACTCAGCGAGATTTCTGACGGCACCTCGTCGCTGGCGGACGCTTTCTCGATACTGCGTTGGACGCGATGAAGCAGGTCGTCGCTAGCCTCCGCAGGTTGCCCAAGCGTCAGCACTGCGAACTCATCGCCGCCGACTCGGGCGAGGAGGTCTGCGGAGCGGAATACGTCACGCATGCACTGTGCTACGGCGATGAGGACGGCGTCTCCAGCGTGGTGGCCGTATGTGTCGTTGATGTTCTTGAGGTTGTCGACGTCGGCGAAGCACACGTGAGCCTCGCTCTGGCTGCGTCTTGCCAGCGCCAGCACTTGCTCGGCAATCTCACTGAAACCACGGAGGTTATACAAGCCAGTGAGCTCGTCGTGTAGGGCACGCGCGACAAGTTCCTCTTCGAGGCACTTGCGATCCGTATCGTCGAACCCAACGCTCAGCAGGCCGGTGACGGTACCGGATTCGTCACGCAGAACGCGTCGGTACCAGACCGTGTGCCGACGCTGGCCTGCCGAGTTAACGAGGGCATACTCCGCATAGCCTTTCTCGCCCTCGGCACCCGACATCAGACTCAAGAAGCGGGCTCGGATGGGGCCTCGGTCCTCTTCGGGGACGAACGTTTCGTACCAGTCCTGCCCCTTCACCTGGTCGAGACGCGTCGCTAGTACATCGAGACTCTTCTGGTTGAGATTCTGGATGCGCCCCGCGGAGTCGAGAACCACGAACATCGCACCAGCGATCTCGAGATACTCCTCGAATCGCTGTCGCTCTGCCGTGGAATCGCAGATGACTTGCTCGGCGATTGCCAGCTGCCGACGCAGTTGCAGGCAATAGTACGCCGCAGATGCGGCGACGATGACAGACGCTGTGAGAAGAACCAGTTCCAAGTTGCCCCCGCTACATGTGTCGGCCCGCTTCCGCGAGCATACTCACCCCACACTCCGCAATAATACGCTGTTGCGGGAAAGTCGGCCATCTGCCCGTTCACCCGCCAGATGGTGAGACGGTCGTCGTCGATGTCCATCTCGTATCCGTCGTCGTAGAGGCCTCTGATCGTGTACTCGACGTCGATCGAGTACGAGGACGCGCCCATGATCGCGGTGACCTGCGGCTCGCTGATCTCGACCGTGAGCTCTTCGGGCCAGAAGTCGGCTTCGGCGGTGAGGCTGGTCTCCACCGAGGCAAGGCGGGTGTCGACGTCCGCGACGTCCTCCTCCACGAGTCCGAGCCGCTGTGCGAGATCGTCGATCTCGGCTTGAACGCTGGCGACGGCGTCGTCGATGAGTGCCTGCGTCTCGTCAATCCGGGCGTTGTGCGCTTCATCCAATGCCACGGCTGCGCGGGCAGCGATCGCGACGGATGTCGCGAAGCGGGTGGTCCCGGCGACCCGTTCGATCTCGAGTCCCGATATCCCCAGTGCCCGCAACTCCGTGACGACTTCGGGTCCGACGACGCTCTCGCCGCCCAGGATGATGATCCGTGTCGCTCCGGAGCGTTTGATCTCCGCCGCTACCACATCGGGCAGGTCGTTCGTCTTGGTCAGCAGCAGCGGTGCGTCGTAGGCGCTCGACAGGACGCCTGCCGCAAGGGCGTCCGGGTAGTTGAGTCCCGACGCGAGCAAGATGGTGCCGAGGAACGGCGACGGTTCCACGCCCCCGAACGACGCGGCCGGCGCTCCGAGCACCAGTGCCGCGGCCAACGTCACAACGAGCGCCGCGCGTACAAGCCCCTTCTTCATGACCTTCCCCTTCCCCTTGTCCCCGCTCGCTCTCAGGATGAATCTTACGCCTCGGAGTGCGATTCCTCGGCGAATACTGGATTTGCAGAGTCACGAACGGAGGTGAACGGGTACGGTACGAACAGAGTGGAACGCGGCGTCTCGGGGTCGGGGCGTCCATGTGACCCAGAACAGGAGGAACCATGAGGAGCTTTCGGGCTATTCACGCACGTCCCAGACGTGCCCTTAGCGTCGCATTGGCAGTGGTGCTGCTGGCGACGTTCATTCCGTTCCAGGCGGTGACCGCGTCTTGGAGTTACCGAGGGAACCACCTGGTACGTTGACGGAGCCATCGGCAGCGATGGCAATCCGGGAACGAGCGCGGAGCCGTTCGAGACGGTCTACGCGGGGGTTGACGACCGGGCGTCCGACGGTGACACCGTCCTCGTCAGTCCGGGCACCTACTGGTGCGACCCGCTGGTGATCGACGGCTTCAACGCTTGACGATGAAGTCCACCGGAGGAGCCGCGGTCACGCGTCTCGTCGGCGACGAGGAGATACGCCGGTCGTCGTGATCATCGATTCGGAGAACGTTACGCTCGACGGCTTCACCATCAGCGGTGGCTCGTCCGAGGTCGGGGCGCGGCGTCCTCGTATCTGCCGCCACGGCGAAGGTGTCCGACTGCGTGGTGACTGACAACGACGCAGTCTACGGTGCCGGACTCGTATCGTACGAGTCGACAGTAACCATCGAAGGCACCGAATTCACGGACAACTTCGCGTACTGGGCCGGGGCGGGCTTGGTGCCATCGCTTCGACGCTCATGGTCGAGGACTCCGAATTCGTCGACAACGGCGAGAATCCCTACGAGCCGGGTTACACGCTCAACGGCGCCGGCATGGATATGTACTACAGCGACGTCGTGGTCAGCGGCACGACCTTCGAAGGCAACGTGGCCGAATCGCGGTGGCGGCCTTGCTGGCGTGGGGCTGCGATCTCGACCTGATCGACAACGTCTTCACCGACAACCGACCGCTTCCGGTGAAGGCCTTGACCGAAGCCGACACGAAGGCATCGGTGAGCCGCTGCTCGCCGGGACCGGGACTGTCCGACCGCTGGGGCTCCGAGGGCCACACGCAGGACGTGGTGCCCTTCGAGGAATCGAGTCAACCCGGCAGAAGGCGACGGCGCCGGCATCGGTGTCTACGACGGCGAATACACCGTCTCTGGTACCGAGTTCACCGACAACAGGCGTACTGGGACGGTGGCGGTGCCTACATAGGCGTTGCGGCCTCAGTCGACGTCTCTGACTGCACGTTCGAAGGCAACCTCGGCCTGTTCGGTGGGGCTATCGGCTCTGAAGAGGAGTCCGAGTTCCGTCTCTCCGCCGTTCCGATCAACGCGGGCGTCAAGCTGGGCGGATGTTGCTGACGTTCGAACCGCCGGAGACATCTCGTCTGCCGAATTGTCCGGACCAACCCTCGCGGTCGAGCGGACTGCTTTCTTCGACAACAGCAGCTTCGGCGCTCCGGCTGTCTACGTCGAGGGCACGGGCCCGACTACCACGAACTGTCTCGTCGAGGGCAACAGCGGCCTGCTCCGGCGTGGTGGCCGCTTCCGCTGCTCGATGGAGGCGGACTCGCTGGCTGGCAGCGCCGAGCTGCCGGGGGAGCTCCACATCACGATGGCGATCGCCAACTGCACATTCACCGGCAACGAGGTGGGCGGCTCGACGTCCCTCTACGGCGACGACGGGTTGTTGGACGTTCGCAACACCATCTTCTGGGGCAACTCCGAAGAGATGCGGGGCGGCCGGATCGTCGGACTCGAAGCGACGACGCCCTGGACGTGGCGGTGAGCATCGATGCCGAAATTCACGGCGACGCGCGTTCACCTACTGCGATTTCCAGTACGGCTACATGGATTCTCCGGCCCCGCCGCACATGACCGGTGCAGGCAACTTCAGCAAGGATCCGAAGTTCGCTGCCGACTACAACCTGACTTCCGGTTCGCCTTGCATCGACACGGGGACCAAGGTAGGCGCCCCTGTCGATGACATCGACGGCTGGATCCGTCCGATGGACGGTGACAACGACGGCGTGCGGGCATGGGATGTCGGTGCCTACGAGTACTTCGACAACCTGGTCCGCGACGTAGGCATGAACCGCTATGCAACGGCGGTCAAGGCGTGTCAGCAGCACTTCGACAGCGCCGACACCGTTATCGTCGCGACCGGCGAGGTCTTCGCCGACGGGCTGTCGGCTGCAGGTCTTGCCGGCAGCTACGACGCTCCGATCTTGCTCTCACCCCACGCCACGATGCCGGCGCTGGTCAAGACCGAGATCAAGCGCCTTGGTGCGACGCACGCGGTCGTAATCGGCGGCGAGAACGCCCTGTCCTCGGCGGTCATCGCTGATCTCAAGGCGATGGGTCTGAAGGTCGAGCGCATCGGCGGTGTGAACCGCTACTCCACCGCAGCGATGATCGCGGTGAAGATCGCTGCTCGCGAGGGCAACGACTTCAGCGGGGTCGGTTTCGTGGCACGTGGCGACACGTTCCCCGATGCTTTGTCCGTGTCCCCCATCGCGTATGCGATGAAGTCACCGATCCTGCTGGTCAAGCCGACCAGCATGCCGCAAGCCACGGTCGACGTGATCGAGGCTGTGGACTTCGACGAGTTCATGATCGCTGGTGGTCCCGACGCGGTCAGCTCGATGGCCGTGGGTGGTTTGACGGCAGACACGACTCAGATCGGTGGTCTTGACCGCTACGACACCTCGGCCAAGGTCAGCGACTATGCGGTCGCCAAGGGTTGGGCGCAGATGAGCTACACAGGCATCGCGACCGGCGAGAACTTCCCGGATGCGCTCACAGGCGGTGCCGCGCTCGGTTCGGAGAACGGTGTTTTGCTGCTGACTCCGTACAAGATCGCTGCACTCTTCACCCAAGTTCTTGATGGAGAAGCGTGCGGAAGAGGTTAGGCGGGTAGAGGTGCTTGGCGGTACGGCGCCGTGTCCGACGCCGTGTGGAACTCGATCGCCGCGATACTCAACTAGCAACAGCAACGCGGTCGCGCGACCGCACACGTACGTACCGAGGGGGTCCGGCATCATGCCGGACCCCCTCGAGCTACTCGTCGGTACCAGGCGGCTTGCGCATCCGCTTCTTGCTGGATCGAACGTGCTTAGCTTCGAGCCGTCGCTGTCGAGCTGCTCGCGACGGTCGCGTCGGAGTGCGCTTGGGGCGCGGTCGCATCATGTCCTCGATCCGCATTCGCAGTCGCTTCACGCACTCGTGTTTGTTGCGCAGCTGGCTGCGTTCGCGCTGACACTGCACGCGAAGGCCGGTTGGCTGGTGGACGAGCCGCACCGCGGAGTCGGTCGTGTTCACGGATTGACCACCCGGTCCACTCGACCTGAAGACCTGCACGTCGCACTCGGCAAGCAGCTCATCGTCGGTGTCCGGCAGCCGGTATCCTTCCGGTATGTTCGGCGGTTCCCTCATGCCGAAAAGCGTAGCACGCAAGTGGCCTAGAACTCCGTGAAGTCGATTTCGCGCCACACACCGGGGGATACCTGCATGTCGAGTTTCCATGTGGACTCGAATGACTCGGAGTCGTCGTACCAGTCATCAAGTTCGCTGTCGTCGATGCCCTGGAAGCCCAGGTCCACATTGGTCATGTCGCTCACATCGCTGACGATCTTCGTGGGATGTGCTGCTGTGAAGTCGGTGGCAACTTGATCGAGTGTCGCTCCTGCGCCGATCAGCGCTTGCGGACCGAAGACGCTATCCAAGCCGTGGTCGCGTGTTTGCGGGTGTATCCACCAGGCGCCAGTTGTGTCGTCAAGGAACGCCTGGCCCTCCACATCGGAGCCCGCCGGGTTCTCGGTCTCAGAGCGGTAGATGAAGAACGTGATGCGGAACGCGGGAACGTTGTCGTAGGCGGCGATGACGTGGTAGGTCGAAGCGTCTTCGGGGCCGTCGGCAACCGTGACCAGGTAGTAGCCCTCAAGTGTGAATCCGGGATAGAAGTGCTCGATCATCGTCTGGATGTCCTCGGCGGGAATATCCTCGGTCTCCTCGGTGACGGTGTCTGACTCAGTGGTAAGAGACTTCCCGGTTGCCGCGTCCATCTCTTCTTCGACCTGGGAAACGCTCTCGTCGATCGTGCTGCTCAGCTCATCGGTGGCCGAGTTGAGGAGGGCGCCAGCTCCTACACAGGTGACCACTCCGCACAACACGAGCAGCAGCACCACCATGCCGATGATCCACGGCAGCTTCGACTTGCGGGTGGGCGATGTTGCCTCGCTGATGGCGGCCTCGGCAGGCGTGGGAGCGGCGTAGTCAGGTGTTGCCGCCTCGGGAGCTGAGCCGGGCGACTGTGATGTGGGGGGCGCCTCGGCATCGGAGACCTCGTAGAAGTCGGACAGTGACTCGGGTCCGTGTCCGTTCGGGCAACGCCCGTCGTCGGTTACGTACACGTTGGCCTTGCACTGTGAGCAATACGCTGCCTGCGCCATAGTCGTCCTCCGCACCTTCTCGAGCCGAGCCGTCGTTCTGAGGATACCCTGACACGGGTGTGTGTGGGCGAGGTTGAGCTGCTCAGGCGGAGCGTGAGGGCGCTACGTCGCTCGAAGCGTCAGCCGTGAACGGAGATTGCGTCGACGGGGCACATGTCGGCGGCGTCTCGCACAGAACCGTAGAGTTCCGCTTCGACATCGTCGTTGATTACGTACGCGAGGCCGTCGTCACGCATCTGGAAGACCTCGGGGCACGCTTCTTCACACACGCCACAGCCGATGCACAGGTCGCGATCTACGATGGTCTTCATGGCCGCTCCTTCCGCCGCGCGTGGTCAGAGTCGGGTGTTCCTCTCGCCCGTAGCCAGTAGATACCCTCCTCCTCGGTCAAAGAATCCCCGGAGTCAGTGTCGTTAAGCTATGCTGATTGTGGTCTACCGATTGCCGGGGAGGGAGACAGGGTGGACGCGAGCGATTTCGAACGGATTCGCGTGCTCGTGGAGACTGCCGAACGCAGCTTCAAGGGGTACGTATACAAGCCAAAACAGCCCGATGATCTCAGGCTGTCGGACTACCTCAACCACTACACGGATTCGTTCCTGCGCTTGGCGGATGTAGAGATCACCGAGCGGGGCCAGCATTATCGGGTTGGCGACAAGCAGTCGTTCGTGGCTGTATCCGTCGCTTCCATCGTCTACGTCACTCCGCTCGACGACGAGTAGACGCCGGATCGATGCTGCGGACGTACGGTCGGTAGGTGCTCAGCTGTGGGCGAGGTAGTCGTCGGAACGTGTTCATGGACCGACAAAACCATGGTGGAAGCGTGGTATCCGCGCGAGGTGGGTTCCTCGGCAGAAGCGCGACTGCGCTATTACGCCGCACGTTTCGATACGGTCGAGGTTGACTCGACGTTCTACGGCCTGCCGAGGCGCGAGTATGCGCAAGCCTGGGCCGAGCGCACACCTCCTCGATTCACCTTCCACGTCAAGGCGTACGGACTCATGACGCGTCACGAGGTCGACGAGCGCGCGCTCCATCCCGAACTGCGCGACTACCGCTATGACGTGACCGAGCGAGGGCGCGTGCGCAACCCGTCGCGCGAGATGGTCGATCGGGCGTTCGAGATCTTCGTGGCCGAGCTCGAGCCGCTGCGCACGGCCGGCAAGATGGGGGGAGTGCTCATGCAGTTCCCGCCGTATTTCACAGCCAAGCCCGCCCATCACGTCGAGAACCTCAACTTCATCGATTCTGCTGCCGAGAAGCTCGAGGGCTTGCCGATCTTCGTCGAGTTCCGGCATCCGTCCTGGGTCGAGGAGCGCGAGCTACCCAACACCCTGCGCTTTCTCGAGGACCGGGGTCTGGCGTTCGTCAGTGTCGACGCGCCCCACGCTCCCGGACTCAGTGCGATGCCGCCTGTGGTCGCTGCTACCGCGCCGTGGTCCTACGTGCGGTTCCACGGACGCAACCGGGAGATGTGGACCGCACGCACCGCGAGTGCTGCCGACCGCTTCGACTACCTGTACGAGCCCGAGGAGCTTGAGGAGTGGGCGGGCCCGATCCGCGCGTTGGCTGCCGACAGCGAGCGGACGTGGGTCATGTTCAACAACTGCAAGCACGACTACGCGCCACGCAACGCGCGGGAGATGGCCGCGATACTTGAAGATGTCGTGGCGCAGCGCAGCAACGGTGTCGAGACCGGTGAGCCCGCCGCAGCGCCGGGACCACAAGACGATGCCGGGCCGCGAGACGGTTCCGGCGATGCGGAGCAGCTGGACCTGGGCGTGTAGCGCGGGTCTTACGCCTGCGCACGAGCCTCGGGAGCATCCATCTAAGATCACTCTTGACATGCGTTTTGTATCGCGTATTATCCGTTGAGGGCTAGTGTGAAGTGTGGAGTAGCATCAGGTTCACACCACTAGGATATGCACGGGCAATACGGAGGCGGGGGAAATCGATGCGAACGTTGCGCAATGTCTTTCGGCGCAAGCTGAGGGCGTTTCTAACCATTTTCGGCATCACCATCGGAGTGCTTGCGCTCGTGGTCATGGGCGCCATGGCCGAGAAGCTGCAGCTTCTGGTCACTGGTGGTTCCGACTACTACCAGGACAAAGTCATCGTGCAGAGCAGCGGCTCGATGGGCGGTTTCGCCACGATACCGCTGTCGATGGAGCTGCTCGGCGATGTCGAGGACATCGAAGGAGTAGCAGCGGTGTCGGCCGAGGTGACGGCGATGCTCGATGAAGAGCCGTCGACCGTGAACTTCGGCATTCCCGCGAACATCAACGCGAACGATGGTCAGGGAGCCGAACTCGAGACCTTCATCGTCAACGTGATCGAAGGTCGGGAGCTCGATCCCATCGATGACAACGGCAAGGTCGTCGTCGGTTCCGATCTCGTTGAACAGCTCGATGCCGAGGTCGGCGGAATGGTCGAGATCCGCGGCGAGGAATACGAGGTTGTCGGGATTCACGAGCGGACGCTCACGGCGCCCGACAAGGCAGTCTCGATGACGATGGACGACGCCCGCGCGATCTTGGTGAACGACATGCCGGCCGCGGTGCGCGATCAGATCGACCCGGGTGACCTGGCCACGTCGTTTGTTGTGTACCTCGACGAGGGCAAGGACGCCGACGAGATGGCTGACGTCATCGCCGAGGAGCTTCCCGAGATCACCGCGATGGGGCCGTCTGGTTTCGAGAAGTCGGTCACTGAACCGCTGCAGATCTTCAATCAGATCATCTATGCGGTGGCGCTGATCTCACTCCTGGTCGGCGGACTGTCTGTCATCAACACGATGACGATGGCGGTGGCGGAGCGAACGCGAGAGATAGGTGTGCGCAAGGCCATCGGCGCCACCGACGGCGCTATCATGCGCCAGTTCATCGCCGAGTCGGCAATCATGGGCTCGATCGGCGGCCTGGTGGGCCTCGGCCTGGGCGCGCTGATCGTCATGGCCGGCAACGCCGCCGGTGCGGCAAGCGGCAACGAGTTGTTCCTCATCACACCCAGGCTCGCCGTCGGCTCGGTGGGCTTCGCTTTGTTCCTCGGCGTGGTGAGTGGCCTGTATCCGGCATGGCATGCGGCGCGGCTCAATCCCGTCGCCGCCTTGCGCTACGAATAGAAACCGGGGGAGACGGCAATGGATTCCATCATCTCTGTGAGTGACCTGAAGAAGCGCTACCGCCTGGGCAAGGACAACTACGTGGATGCGCTGCGCGGCGCCACACTCGACATCGCGCGTGGCGAGATGGTCGCCATCGTGGGGCCGAGCGGCTCGGGCAAGTCCACGCTGATGCACATAGCGGGCTGTCTCGATGTCGCCGACAACGGACAGGTGCATCTGGACGGACGCCGTGTGGACACGCTGCGCGGCAAGGCGCTGGCGCAAGTCCGAGGTAAGGAAGTTGGCTTCATCTTCCAAGGCTTCAACCTGATTCCGACGCTGAAGGCCGTGGAGAACGTCGCACTGGCTGCCGAGTACGCGGGTGCGTCGCGCAAGGATGCTGCGGTGAAGGCCGTCGAGCTACTTGAACTCGTCGGGCTCGGTGATCGCTTGAGCCATCTGCCGACCGAGCTTTCCGGCGGTCAGCAGCAGCGCGTGGCGATTGCGAGGGCGTTGGTCAACGATCCCAAGGTCGTCATGGGCGACGAGCCCACGGGCGATCTGGACACCGCGACATCTGCCGAGATCATGGCCGTGATGCGCACCGTCAATCGTGAGAAGGGCACCACGTTCGTGATCGTGACCCACGACCCCGAGGTTGCCGAGGCGTGCGACCGCACGATCCACGTGCGCGACGGAGTGGTCGAAGAGGAGCAACGAGCCACTGCCTGAGCATCACGTCGCCCCGGTGTACGAGTTGCGGACGTCTTGAACGAGCTGGCCGTCCTGGACTTCCAGCACGCGATCGGTACGCTGCGCGACGTTGCGGTCGTGCGTGACAATCAGAAACGCCGTCCCCATATCCTTGCTCACCTGGCGAAACAGGTCGTAGACGAGGTCACTGTTGGCGGTGTCGAGATTGCCCGTGGGCTCATCGGCAAGGATGAGGGCGGGGCGGTTGATGAGCGCTCGTGCGATGGCTACGCGCTGCTTCTGTCCGCCCGAGATCGCGTTTGCGTTCTTGCTCCCGAGCCCTTCCAGGCCCAGCAGCTCGAGCGTCTCGTCGACTCGCTTGCGCAGGTCCCGTGTCACCGACGCGCCGCCGATGAGCGCAGGCATCGTGATGTTCTCGAACACGGTGAATTCGGGTAGCAGGTAGTGGAACTGGAAGACGAACCCGATGAGGCTGTTGCGCAGACTCGAGCGCTCCTTGCGCGAGAGCCCTCCGGCGTTCCGGTCGCGGTAGGTCACAGTCCCGCCGCTCGGCGTGTCGAGCAGGCCGAGGAGATTGAGCAGCGTGGACTTGCCCGAGCCCGACTGGCCGATGATGGAAGCGAACTCGGCCTCTTCGACCTCGAACGAAACGCCTCTCAAGGCCTGGGTCGCAGCATCGCCGCTGCCGTAGGTCTTTTCGAGCTTCTCGGCGATCAGCAGGTTAGCCACCCTGGATCACCTCGATCGGGTCGAGACGCGACGTGGAGCGCGTCGGGATGATCGAGCTCACCAGGGCCACCAGGATGCCGATGGTCGCCGACAGTGCCGCGAACCTGGGTTCGATGCGGATCGAGAAGGGGACCGGCGCGAAGCCGAAGCTCCAGATGAGCAGCCATCCCAGCGCAAGGCCCGACAGCGACCCGCCCACGCCGAGGATGGCCGCCTGCCACAGAAAGATGCGGCCGGACGCGCGGTCACTCATGCCCATCGCCTTGAGGATGCCGATCTGACGCGTCTTCTGTACCGCGCTGATGGCGAGTGTGGAGGCGATGCCCAATGCCACCGCGATCAGCACGAAGGCCTGGATCAGGTAGCTCGACGAACCCTGGCTCTGCAGCGCCGTGAGCAGGTCGGCGTTTTGCGCCTGCCACTCGGTGATCGTGACGCCGGTGAGCTTTGCCTTCCATGCGTCGGCGACGGTGACCGAGTCGAACGGGTCATTGAGGCGCGTCTCTACTGCCGAGTACTCGTCTGCGGCCCAACCGTAGAGATCGCGCGGCAGTGCGGGGTTCACGAACGCCTGGCGTTCGTTTGCCGCCGCCGCGCCCAGGTCGAAGATGCCGCTGACCTTGACGGTCTCGATCCGATTGCCCGCGAAGATCAGGTCGATCGAGTCGTCGACCTTGACGCCGTACTTGTCCGCGAACTCGGTGCCGATCATGATCTCGCCGGCATCCAGCGATGCTCTGCCGTCCGCCGTGCGTCCACTCAAGTCCGAGATGCCGTCGAGGCCATCGAGCTCGCCGCCCTTGAGGCTGAGCGGTGCGCTGTCGCCGTTCGGGTTGTCGTAGAGCGCCGATATCGTGACGACCGGCGAGATGGCCCCCGGGGCCAGATGCGTGTCACTTTCGAGCACGGTCCGCATCGCATCGTCATAGACGACTGGATCGCCGTCGTTGGGCGCCGTGATCGTGACCTGCGAGCTGCCGCCTACGGTCTGGTCGACCAGGTCCGATTGCAGCGATGTGATGAGTGAGCCGACGAAGATCTGCACGGCGATGCCGACCGCGATGCCGGCCACGATCAGCCCTGTCTGTGCAGGTGAGCTGCGCAGGAATCGAGTTGCGATCTTGAGCTGCAGCATCACACACTGCCCTTCGACGTGCCGTGAGGCGGCAGTCCGAACGCGTCCGGATCGAACAGCTCCTCGGCAGGCCAATCGCGATCGAGCGTGAATGCCGGGCCACCTACCATGACCTGCACCTTTGGCGAGCACGCCTTCGCTGCATCGACGTAGCCGCGCAGCAGCACCCGGTTGAAGTGCGTTGATGCCGAGAGTAAGACAAGCTCCGCGTCCAGCTCGGCGGCGGCGATGCAGATCTCCTCAATCGGCGTGTCGGTGCCCAGGTAGTGGGCGGTCCAGCCGGCCAGCGTGAAGCGGTCGGCGAGCATACGCAGGCCCAAATCGTGCTGTTCGCGCGGTGGGCAAGCGAGCACTACTGCCTTCCCGTTCGGCTCGACGCGGGAGCTAGCGTCGAGCACCTGGGGGTAGAGGGCCTCGACGATCGTGCGAACGATGGCGGTTGTGTAGTGCTCCTCCCACACCTGTACGTCATCGCGCTGCCAGCGCGCGCCGGTGTCGGTCATGATGGGGCCGAGGACATCGACGTAGAGCTCCGGGATCGTCACGGCGCCCGACGTCACCGCGTCCAGAGCTTCGGCTGTCGCCGCTGGCCGGTTCTTCTCGGCAAGCAGGGTGTCGAGTCGCTCGCGTAGCTGCTCGACGCTCATCGGCTTCCTCCTGTCATGCGGCTGCCTTGCTCGTGGTGCGGTCCTTCACCAGGTAGTATGCGACTCCGAGCGCGATGGTCAGCGCCGCAAGTCCGAGAATCGTAGCCGGTTCGTAGTAGCTGAGGTCGAGCAGGATCGCCTTTCGCGCGATGGCGATGAGGGCGACGAGGATGACGGTTTCGGCGTGCAGGGCACTCTCGTGGAAGTAGACCTCGACGGTCTCGATGAGCTCGAGTGCGATGAGCACGTTGAGGAACAGCCCGAAGATCTGAAGCAGGCCTTGCTCGGACAACAGGAACTCCGAGGTCGTGAGACCTGAGCTGTTGAGAATGGCGCGTCCGATGACGACGACCAGCTCCACCGTCCCGATGACGACAACGACGAGCATTAGCACCAGCAGTACGAAGGCGACGGCGCGTTTCGTGATGTTCGCGTACGTGAGTGCTTTGGATTCAGGGGTGTCTTGCTTGGCCACGTGTACTCCCAACGGTCCCAGATGCGGTTCATCTCGATTGTACCCGTGCAATCGCCGAGGATGTCGCGTACGTAGCACTGTGGACAGACTGGGTGGTGGTCGTTACAATACGTCCGCTGTGTCGCATGACACGGGGGTGTAGCTCAGACTGGTTAGAGCGCTGGCCTGTCAAGCCAGAGGTCGCGGGTTCGAGCCCCGTCACTCCCGCCATAGAAACCAAGAGGTAGGCGTGGTCACTTGTGACCGCGCCTCCTTTCTGCGGCCGATGTCCGTTGGATCCGAGTCTACTGAGGCAGGGTGCCTCGGTCAGGCCGAAGGGGCTCACGTAGATGTCGCCATCCCCTCTTCCCCACACCTTGACGTAGCGCGAAGTGCCCCCAGATCACAGGCCGATCTCCGTCATGCCATCAGACGGCGTACCATATGCCGTTCATTGTAGGTGGCCATATGCCCGTCCCAGTCCGACCAATCGCTTGGATCGAGCATGTCGGCCGTGAGTACACCTCCGCTGGTAAGCGACGCGACTTCGGTTGCGCTCGAGTGAGACCACCAGTAGTTCGGCCCGAACGGGTAGACCGACTCCGGATCTTCAAGACCGTCCGTCTGGAAGTCGAGTGTTACGTGCGCCGGCGATCGTTCCGCTCGCGATGAATTCGGCGTCGGCGCTCGCGTTCACGCGAACTTCGGCGGTCAAGGTCTTGCCTGTGAGATCACCTATCAAGTCTCCGCTCAGGGTCGATGGACTGGTGAGCATCATGGCGGTCCATGATTTCATCCCAGGCTCATCGGGGTACTCTGATGCGACAGCGTCCCCATCCAACGGGACACTCGACTGAACCGTTGTGAACTCGAACGAGCCTTCGCCCTCCGTCCAAGTAGTCCGGCAGACGAGGAACGTAGACCTTCCAGGCCGGATTTGCGTCATAGACTCGCCACGTGGCCGTCCCCGGTTTGGCGGCATCCGTGGCCACTGCAGTGCCGGTGAGTCCCAGCACCAGAACAACGGCCAGCAGCAATACAAGAACTCTCTTCACGATAACCCCCTCAGTCGAACTGTCGCGGGAATGACGCCTCCAGCAACTGTCGTGAGTGGTGCATCGCATCTGTGGACCTAACCCGAAGCTGCCACAGACATTCCCGCCCTATGTGAGTGCGAACGTCTTGAGACGACCGGGGGTGACGCGTGAGTGCGTTCGTCTTGATGAAAGGCTTGCCAAAAACGCCGAACGGCCCTTGCGCGGTGCGGAGCGGCAACGGCGGATTCAGATAGAATGCCCCGAAGAAACGCCGTGATGTCGAATACCACAACATCGTCAGCTCCGAGGTGTCGATCGCTAGCTCCGAGCTGTCGGGTGCGACCACTTCCGGCGCAGCTGGGGCACAATACAGCTAGCGTCCGCAGTTTGCTGCGGGCATCCTGTGCCGAGGGGGGCCTATGGATTGGGGCTCGATTCTGACGTTCCAAGGCGTGCTAGCAGCCGCGCTGTTCGTCTACTGGGTCGCGATATTCATCGTGCTCATCAACGACCAGCGCGACCCGACCAAGACTCTCGCGTGGCTACTCGTGCTGTGGGTGCTGCCCTTCTTCGGTCTGGTCCTGTACTACTTCGCCGGCCGAAACTGGAAGAAGAAGGTTGCGAAAGGTCCGTGGGTGCACGAAGTGCGCGAGCTCGCACGTCCGACGCTCGAGCGCGTGCGTGCACGGTATGCCGAGGACTCGCGTCAGGCACATGAGTGGGCGCGGGAGCGCGGGTATGAGGACGTGGTGACGCTCATCGAGAACGCGGACGGGGCTACTCCGCTGCCTGCATACGACGTGAAGTTGATGCCGAGCGGCGAGGAGAAGTTCGCGAACCTTCTCGAGGACCTGTCCTCGGCAAGAGACACCATCAACATCCAGTACTTCATCTGGGAACGCGATGAGCTCACTGCCAAGATCACGTCGGTGCTGATGGAGCGGCTGCACGCCGGGGTCGAAGTGCGCGTGCTCAATGACTACATCGGCAACATCCAGTACAAGAAAGACGAGCTGAAGAGGCTGACCGGAGCAGGCGCGCAGGTGAAGTACGACATCACCGCGTTGGGGCGCGCCAACTATCGCAATCACCGCAAGATGGTGGTCATCGACGCCGTGCTCGGCTACACGGGCGGCATCAACGTCGGGCAGGAGTACATCGACGGCGGCTCTCGCTACCCCACGTGGCGCGACACGCACGTGAAGTTCACGGGTCCCGCAGTCGCCGAGCTCCAGAAGCTGTTCTCGACTCGCTGGCATGAGGCAACGGGCGTGAGTCTGTTCACCGAGCGGTTCTTCCCGCTCGAGTACCCCACCGGACAGCGACGCGTGTTGGCGCAAACGGTCGCCACCGGCGTCGAGGATCCCTGGGAGTCAGCTCGCCGGGTGCACGTCGCGGCCATGGGAGAAGCGAGTAGCCGCGTGTGGATCCAGTCGCCCTACTTCGTGCCTGATGACGCCGTCTACGAGGCGATGATCAACGCCGCGCTTTCCGGACTCGACGTGCGGCTAATGATGACCGGGTGGCCGGACAAGAAGATCGCCTGGTACGCCGCCGAGTCGTACTTCCGCCCGCTACTTGAGGCGGGCGGCAGGATCTTCTGGTACGAGAAGGGCTTCTTCCACGCCAAGACCATGACGATCGATGGCAAGATGTTCTGTGTCGGGACGATGAATCTCGACATCCGCAGCCTCGAGCTGCACAAGGAGCTCATGGTCTGGTTCTACGACGAGCAGCTTGCCGCCGAGCACGAAGCCATCTACGAGCGCGACCTTGCCGCAGTGCAGGGAAGTCACGCTCGAATACCTTGACGGGCTCACGAAGCTCCAGGTCTTCCGCGACTCTGCCGCGCGGCTTGCGTCCAATCTGCTCTGAGGAGGAGAGAGTAATGAAACTGCTCATACGTTGGCTGATCACAGCGATTGCCTTGTTCGTTGCGACGCTCATCGTTCCGGGCATCAGCATCGAAAGTGACCGCGCCTTCATTGCAGTGGCTATCACTGCGGCGATACTCGGGCTCGTCAACGCATTCCTCAGGCCGGTACTCGCCTTCCTGGCGTGCGGGTTCATCGTCCTCACGCTGGGAATCGGTTTGCTGTTCATCAATGCGGGGACCCTGTGGCTTTCGTCATGGATCTCGCAGGAGTGGTTCAACATCGCGTTCATCGTAGACGGGTTCTGGCCAGCGTTCTGGGGCGGTATCGTGGTGAGCATCGTCTCGTTCTTGCTCTCGATATTCGCCTACGACGAACCGAAGAAGGGCAAGGCGGTCGCAGTGCGCGGCTAAGCGGCTCTTCTCGGCTGCTATGGTCTGTTCTGTACTCCGTACGATGCGTATATGATGTGCTGTGTCGGGTGGCGAAAGACATGGGACGCCGAGAAGCCCCCGACCGAGAGGATGTAGCCGGTGCTCACACGTATGACCCCGCGACGAGTAATGAGCTGCGCAAGCACGGCTCTCTTGACCGCGATACTTTGCCTCTCAGGTGTCGGTGCGGCCTACGCAGCCGACAGTTTCGAGGGTACCGGGGGCGACAACACGTGGCAGACAGCACGTGATGTCAGCTCGTACTTGAGCGGCAACTGGTGGGAAGACGACACGCACTGGTTCGGCTCGACGCCGCGTTCCGAGGCTCATGTGATCGACTGGGTCGACGACGGCGATGCGATCGATCCACCCTCATCCGACGAGGACTGGGTGAAGTTCCAGTTCACCTCCGGCGACTACAGCGGGGGATACTCGTATCTGTTCGAAGCGGTAGCGGTGGACCGTCTGGTCGATCCTGTGATCGAGATCTATGGCCCCGATGCAGCGGTTCCCACCCAGCCGGGAGACCTCATCGCCTCCAGCGTCGATCCGACCGAGGTGACCGAAACAGACCCCAAGGCGGTCGATGCGAACGACGACTCGCTGTGGTTCAACGATCGAGGCGCCAGCGTCTCATTCATGCCGGACAAGACCGGCTGGTACTTCGTGCGGGTCCGTCCGTATTACCAGTACGAGGGCGGTCCACTCGAACCCGGATTCCGGGCTGGTGTCGGCAGGTACCGGCTGCGCTTCAAGGTCGGGCAGATGACCCGGGTGTCGGGCTCCAACCGGATCAGAACCGCCGTTGAGATCTCGAAGGAGCGCTTTCCCAGCGCCGGTCCCGAGAGCAAAGCGGCATTGCTCGCAAGCGCGTACTCGTTCCCGGACGCGCTGTCGGGCTCAACGCTTGCCGGTGCGCTCGGGTCGCCGATACTCCTGACCAAGGGCACCGAGCTCTCGTCGGAGGTACGTGCCGAGATAGACCGGCTCAATGTCGAGACTGTTTACATCCTTGGCGGCATAACTGCGGTGAACAACGTGGTCGCCACTTCGGTCGGCAAGATCCCTGTAGGTAGCGGATACGTGCGCACGATCCGCCTTCCGGGTACCAAGCGTGAAGACACTGCGCGGCTGGTTGCGCTTGAGGCTGCCAAGAAGACCGAGACTTCAAACATCGCGTTTCTGGTGAACGCAGACAAGTTCCCGGATGCATTGGCCGCTTCTCCGATGGCCACATACAACGTGGCGCCTATGCTGCTCACACCCACGGACAAGCTCGACTCGGCGACCCGACGGGCGTTGACCGATCCCAAGTTGGGAATCCGAGACGTGGTGATCGTGGGCGGGCCAGCCGCGATATCGAACGGTGTCGCCACCGAGGTCGCGCAGATCCTCGGCGGCACATCCCACATTCGGCGCATCCAGGGGAACACTCGCTACGAGACAGCCCGTGACTTCGGCATCTGGGCGACCGGCTGGGTGGCTGGCCCGACGAAGCACGCCCTCACCGTCGGGACGCAAGCGAATCCGAAGGCGCTGGATACGCTCGACTTCAACCGGATCGGGCTCGCCAGTGGCGAGGACTTCCCCGACGCTTTGGCGGGCGGGGTCTACTGCGGCCTGTCCCGAGCCCCCATCTTGCTGACCAAGCCCGGCGTGATGTCTCCGGCTGTTCTCGATATTCTGGACGTGAGTCCGGTTGGCAGCCGCGATGACTATTGGGGCGCGGCGCCGTACGTTTTCGTTCGATCCTACGTGTTCGGCGGTTCGGCCGCCGTCAACGATGCAGTGTTCAGAACGTTCGACATCTGGACCGGTCCCGGTCCGATAGCCCGCTAGGAGGGGACATGCGCTTCGCAATTGAGTCCACGAACCGGATTGGCAGGACGATTCTCGCTACGGCGATGGCGTTCGCGTTGTGCGCGTCGTTCGCGATGCCGACCACTGCAACAGCCCTTCCGGCTGACCCGTCCAATCCCGAGTTCGCTCCCGCTCTGACGACATCGCCAAAGACAGGCACCGTCGACGGGACCAACACGCACTACTACAACAAGCTCACGGTCGCCGACGGCGACTACGTGACGCTCGATCTCTCTACATCGAGCGCGAGCTCTCTGCTGGACATGGCGCTCTACGCTGGCACTACGAGCACGCCATTCGCCCAGGTGGCGGTTTCCAACGGGCCCACGGCCGACGAGTACATCTCATGGCTGGTACCACCGGGTGCTGCCGGTGACTACACCGTCGAGATCAACACGGTGCTCGGCGCTCCCTCGACCCCGTGGCGCCTGGATTGGTCCAAGACCCCGGTGGAGACTCCTCGGCTATGGGGGATGGATCGCTACGAGACTTCATACGCGATCAGTCGCGGCACGTTCGCAAGCGCGACGACTGCAGTGGTAGCGAGCGGCGCTGACTTCCCGGATGCGCTGGCCGCATCGGGGCTGGCGGGCGTGTTCGAGGGCCCGGTCTTGCTGACCAAGGCGACGAGCGTTCCTGCAGGCCTGATACGTGAGATTGTGCGGCTCGGCGTCGACAAGATCTACGTCATCGGCGGTCCGGCTGCCGTGAGCGACGGCGTATACAAGCAGCTCAGTGGTTTCGCTGCCGGGATAGAGCGCGTCTCAGGTTCGGATCGCTATCAGACCGCGACACGCGTGGCCGAGGAGATCTGGCGAGAGACAGGCAGCCCGGCTTCGATCGGCACCGCTTTCGTGGTGCGGGGCGATGAATTTGCCGATGCGTTGGCCGTTTCGCCACTTGCGTACACCAAGAAGTATCCCGTGCTTCTCACCAAGACCGGCGCGCTGAACAGCAGGACGCAGTCATTCCTGAGCACCTACAACGTTGGCAACGTTGTTGTCGCTGGTGGTGAGGCCGCCGTGAGTTCGACCGTCGTCACGAGCCTGAGCTCGATCGTGGGTTCGGGCAAGGTCTCTCGATGGAGCGGATCCGATCGGTACGCCACGGCCAAGACCGTTGCACAGAACGGAGTGGCCAAGGGGTGGCTTGCTGGATGGGACACCGTGGGCGTTGCGACGGGAATCTCATTCCCGGACGCATTGTCCGGTGGCGTGTCGTGTGGAGCCTACGGCGGTCCGTTGCTGCTCACCAAGGGCACCTCGTTCTCGACGCCGTGTCGCACGGCCATTGTGGAGCATGATGACGACATCGATCAGGCGCTTCTGTTCGGTGGCGAGGCGGCCCTGAGCGCGGGTGTGGCCAGCGCCATCGGCAACCTGATTCCATAGTGCGGCCTGGCTAGACCGACCTGGGCGGACGCTGCGTTCGCCTTGACCGGCTCGGAGTACGTCGGTACTATTGTCCGGCACTCAACTGGCCAGGTAGCTCAGATGGTAGAGCAGGGGATTGAAAATCCCCGTGTCGGCGGTTCAAGTCCGTCTCTGGCCACCATGTCTTGACGAAAGCCCCATCGAAACCCGGTGGGGCTTTCTTACGCTCTGAGCTGCGGATTTGCATCCCGCTGTTCAGCCTTCGGCTTCACTTCGCAACCGTGAGAGCGACGGTTGCCGGGACATACCATCTGAGCCCGAAATCGGTCGATTGCGACGAATCACGTGACAAATACGTGACACCGGATTACCTAGGGCCTTGATGGCGTTGACTGGGCAAGAGGTGAGTTGTCGTGTCTGTCGCGAAGAGCAGCAGTATGTTGACGGGCAAGGGCTTTCACTGATAGTGTCTGTTTCACCACATGGTGAAAGAGCTGATTACAGTGAAAGAACGCGAACTCATAGAGAAGCTCCCCGGGGCACTCGAGAAGTGTCTGGACAACGTTCCGCGTTCTGCAGTCGACCGCGTCGACTGTGAGGTTCGCCTAACGAACGGGATGATGGCGGATCTGGTCGTAGACCTGAAGGTCTTGGGCCGCAGGCAGAGGATGCTCGTTGAAGCGAAGTCGAGCGGTCAGCCCCGTCGCACCCGAGAGGCGATAGATCGACTCAAGCGAATGCTATCCGACTCCCGTGTGGGCGATGCGTATCCTGTATTCGCCGCTCCGTACGTATCCGAGGCTAGTGCCCGAATCTGTCGTGAGTACGAGATCGGGTATCTGGATTTGGGTGGGAATTGCAGGCTTGCGTTCAACAATGCCTATGTGGAGAGAGTCTCACCAGAGAACACCTACAAGGAACGACGCAGTGGGGCGTCGCTGTTCTCGCCGAAGTCGTCACGTATTATTCGCCTCATGCTGGGCGGGTCACGGTCCTGGCAGGTTCAGCAGCTTGCCGCTGCTGCCGAGGTGAGCCTCGGCCTTGTCTCGAAGGTCAAGAAGGAACTCGAGGAACGAGAATGGATCCTCTCCACCAAGGATGGCATCAAGCTCTCCGATTCCGAGCAGGTGCTGATGGAATGGGCGCAGACGTACTCATATAGAAAGAACAATGTTGCCGAGTACTACACAATGGCCAGCAACGATGAGTCCGAGACGACCATTGCGGGATGGTGCGAAGAGAATCGGGTGCACTATGCCCTGACAGGCTTCTCCGGTGCCCGCATGTCGTCACCGAGGGTCAGGTATAGCCGGTCAACAATCTATTTGGAGTCGAATCTCGAGGCTGTTGCCGCCGGAACGGAGCTCAAACCCGTGGAGACGGGCGGTAATGTCCTCCTGCTGAAGCCGTACGATGAGGGCGTCTTCCAAGGGGCTCGTGTCCTGTACGGCAGTAGCGTGGTATCGCCTGTGCAGCTGTACCTTGACTTGCGGTCCATGCCCGGACGTGGCGAAGAGGCGGCCGAAGAAGTGCTCATCAGAGAACTGAGGCCGCTATGGTAAAGAGCACGGTTGATTATCCGCCCGATGCAGTTGAGGCCGCCAAGTCTGTTCTTGTCGAGCTCGTGCACATCCTCGGCGAGTATCGTGACGATATGGTCATCGTCGGAGGATGGGTACCTCCGCTACTGATGCCTGACAGTTCCGGCCACGTCGGCAGCACTGATGTCGACATCGCACTGAACCATCTAGCGGAGAACGACGAGACCTACTCTCGAATCTCGGAGACTCTAAGGGCTCGCGGCTACGAGCAGGATGAGAAACAGCCGTTCATCTGGTATCGCACGGTCGAAGTCAACGGAGAATCCGTTGTTGTGGAAGTCGACTTCCTTGCAGGGGAGTATGGCGGCCGGGGCAAGAGCCATAGGACTCAACGGGTCCAGGACTTGAAGCCACGTAAGGCACGTGGCGCCGATCTCCTGTTCGAGGAATCCGTAGAGCGTGAGGTCACTGCTCGGCTGCCTGACGGTGCGTTGGATTCAGTCATGGTGAAGGTCGCCGGAGTCGTTCCGTATGTCGTGATGAAGAGTGCAGCGCTGGATACGCGAATCAAGGAGAAGGACGCCTACGACATATGGTTCACGCTCTCGAACTATCCAGGAGGCGTGGCTGCAATCGCCAGCGAGTTCGAGGGTTTGACGGACCACGGTCTGGTGGTGGAGGCGATTGAGGTGCTCAGATCCAAGTACGCCTCACCGAATCACTTCGGACCCACCTCGGTTGCCGTCTTCCGCGAGCTCGATGGAGAAGAGGCGGAGTTGGCTAAGCGTGATGCCTACGAGCGGGTGCAGGCGCTGCTTTCATCTCTGCCGGACGAAGGCGACGAATCTGCTTCCGAGTGATGAACGTGATGATCATTATCATGTTGGTGACCGAATGTGGTCTCTGAGTGGCGTCGCCACACGGACGACTGAGTGGAGTATTCGGTTTCGCGTAGAACATCACCATGATGACGATGATGCTGATGTCGTACTCCGACGCAAGACATACGTGACATCGAAGCCAAGAATCACACCCTCACCTGCATCATTTCCAATCTTGAAAATCCCCGTGTCGGCGGTTCAGGTCCGTCTCTGGCGCCATACGAATGACGAGGAGCCGTCCCGGTTGGGGCGGCTCTTCTGCTTGTGATGACCGAAGGAATTCAGAGTCCGTATTGACACATGGAGATTTCACGTGTCAGAATAGACTGACAGGTGAAGGAGACACATGACGGATGACCGGACAGGCGACCAGCTCCTGAAGATGCTTTCGGCTCTCGCGAACCCGCATCGCCTCCGCATCCTGGCGGCGTTGCATGAGCGCCAGGCCTACGTGAGCGAGCTGGCACGGGAACTGGAGATCGGGCGGCCGCTCCTGCACATGCACCTGCAGGTACTGGAGAAGGCGGGACTGGTAGAGGGCCGCCACGAGGTCTCGCCAGAGGGCAAGGCACTCCGTTTCTACGAGGTTACGAGTTTCGACGAGCACCTGACTCCCGAGCGAGTTACGGAAGCAGTGAAGACCTTGAGCGCCGAGAGCGCTCACGACGGAAAGGCAAGCAAATGAGCATTGGATGGCCTGCGGCAATCGTTCTGGTTGCGATCATCATGGGCGTCGCGACCCTCGTGATGACTCAGATGGCGACGCGTGGTTCGATCCAGGTCGAGGACGCGAAGGGCAAGTACGGGGAGCAGTACCGCATGCTTGCTGCCGACTACGAGACACTCGCGAAAGAGACGAAGGATGCCGAGGCGAGCATCAAGGCGGATGTCACCGTGCTTCGCGAGAAGATCGAGTCGATCGAACACATGATGCGTGAGGTCGGCTGATCGAAAGAGCACCGTGTCGGCGGTTCAAGTCCGTCTCTGGCCACCACAGAACGCTACGACGACCGGTCCTTCGGGGCCGGTCGTTTGGACAAAACGCACCGACAGAACGGGTATAGAAAACCAGCTACCCATTTGACGGTGGCTTGGTGGTCAGTGTCTTTCTGAGCGCATGGGCTCAGGCGAGGCTTGCGTGGGACGATAGGAATTGCATGAGCGGAACCGACCGGAGAGACCAGCCGAAGTCCAAACAGGCCGAGGAGACTGTCAGCGCGTCATCCAGGGACTCCCAGCTCGCCGATGCGGCGATGGCCCTCCTCCGATGTCAGAGCGTGGACGAAGTCTTTGAGGTTGCTTGCGACTTCATGAGTGTCCTGTGTCCGGGCGCTGTAGTCATCGTCAACGAAGCCACTCCCGAGATGGACTACCTCATCACTCGTGGGATCGTCGGGCTGGATGACTCTCTACTGACGAAGGCCGCGGACATGTTCGGAGTCAAGCTTGTCGGCGGTCGATGGAAGATGCTCCCCGCGTACCAGGACGAGGTGCTCAGCGGTGAACTCTCGAGAGTCCCCGGTGGAGTTGCCGAACTTGCGGCCAGAGAGGTTCCTCGTTCTGTCGCAGAGGCCGGTGCCAAGCTGCTTGGGGTCCACGACGTGTACACCGTCGGAATCGCAGATGGGCACAGTGCTCTCGGCAGTATCCGCATCATCACGCGATCTGCTGATGCCGTCTTGCCGACGCACATTATCGAGTCGTTTGCGCGGCACTGCTACTCGGCGTTGGCCGGCATCGGCCACGCTCGGGAATTCGCCGCGAGCGCCGAACGCAATAGCCTCATGCTCAGGAACATGGTCGAGGGACTTGCGTTGCACGAGATCATCCTTGATGAGAAGGGCGTGCCATCCGACTATCGGTTCTTGGACGTGAACCCTGCGTTCGAGGCGCTCACCGGACTCAAGGCTGAAGACATGATTGGCCACACGGTGCTGGAGGTCCTTCCGGGCACCGAGCCTGTGTGGATCGAGCGATACGGTGCAGTTGCGACAACGGGGGTTCCAGCCCGGTTTGAAAGCTACTCGAGTGAAATCGGCAAGTACTTCGGAATCGTGACCTATTCCCCTTCGCCAGGACAGTTCGCCGTGGTCTTCTCGGACATCACCGAGCGCAAGCGGGCCGATCAGGCGCTCAAGGAGAGCGAGGAGAAGTTCAAGTACCTGTTCGAGCACTCTGTTGTCGCCAAGTCACTTACGAAGCCACATGGCGAGATCCAGGTGAACCAAGCCTTCCTCGACATGTTGGGCTACACACGCGAGGAGTTGACCGACGGAGCGACCTGGCAGCAGCTGACGCATCCGGATGATATTGCGGAGACAGAGAAGACCATCGTCGGCTTGCTTGCAGGAAGGGCATCGTCTGCGCGGTTCACGAAACGCTACCTGCACAAGGATGGTCACATCGTCTGGGCGGACGTGAGCACGTCTCTGCGCAGGGATGCCGAGGGCAACCCCGAGTACTTCATGACCAGCATCCTGGATATCACCAAGCGCAAGCAGGCCGAGGATGCGCTGTTGCGGATGAATGCCGAACTCGAGGAGCGAGTGCAGGAGCGGACCGAGGAGCTGACGGCCACGAACGAGGAGCTGACGGCCACGAATGAGGCGCTCATCGACTCCAACGCTCTCCTTGAAGAGGCCACCCGAGCCAAGAGCGAGTTTCTCGCATCGATGAGCCATGAACTGCGTACGCCGCTCAACTCGATCATCGGGTTCACCGGGATTCTGCTGCAGGGTCTTGCTGGACCCGTGACAGCCGAGCAGACACTGCAGTTGGGGATGGTGAGCGAGTCGGGCAAGCACCTGCTTTCCCTGATTGATGACATCCTCGATCTCGCCAAGATCGAATCAGGGAATACCGCTGCGTTTTCGGACGAGTTCGATGTGCCGATTCTCGCGGAGAGCGCTGTGGGCATGATTCGCCCACTGGCCGACACGAAAGGTGTGAAACTCACTTTCACCTGCGAGCCAGGGACCGAACTGCTCAGGTCAGACTCTCGCCTCGTGAGCCAGATTCTGATTAACCTGCTCAGCAACGCGATCAAGTTCACAGATACCGGTGCCGTCTCACTCAGCATCTCGATCGAAGGCGAGCAGATGGTCTTCGCGGTGACCGACACCGGATGCGGCATCCGTACCGAAGACCTATCGCACATCTTCGACACCTTCTATCAGGCCACGCCCATCAAGGAAGCGAAGAGCAAAGGCACCGGCCTCGGGCTTGCCATCTCTTCGAAGCTTGCGGAGATACTGGGGGGCAGTCTCGAGGTCTCAAGTGAGCTTGGCGTGGGTTCCACCTTCACGCTCCGGATTCCGATGTCTGTCGGGGTTCGCGAATAGGGGCGCGTCGCTTTCGAGATGGCCGCATCCCTGTGTCGGCAGTTCAAGTCCGTCTCTGGCCACCACAGGAATTCAGAAAGGTCGGACCATCTGGCCCGACCTTCCCTTTCGGTGCTATGTGCGGTGCTACGACAGTCTGGGCGCTACAGCCCCAGCTTGCGGGCCACCGACCACGGCTGCCAGCCGCGAGAGTCGTACATCTTCTTGGCGATTTCGGCATTGAAGATCGGGTTGAAGATCTTGTAGTCGCCGACGCGGGGTGCGGCATACGTGATCGGCGCAGCTCTGTACCAGCCGACCAGATCGCCGATGTACTCTTCGTTCTCGTAGGTGAGTACCGGACCGTATGACCAGTCGGTTGCCTGGGCACCATCCTGGCCTGCTCTGATGTACCAGCCGTCTTGGATACCCGTGAACTCGCCGTTGGCATATGTGAGCACGAGACCGAAGCGCCACGGCTGCCCGGTGAGCGTGTAGTGCTCGACGGTGGCCGGGTCGTTGACCTCTGCGGCTGTCCAGGTGCCATACATGCCCTTGCCGCCCTGTATCTGGAACAGGCCTGAGCAGGACGCGTTGCGATTGTTGGTGGGGTTCATTCCGCTTTCGCCGGCGCTTACTAGAATCGCTTGGCGAAGGAGAGCCTTCTCGGCCGGGGTGTCGTAACCCCAACCAGCTCGCTCGAGGGCCGTCTGGACCATATAGGCCTGCTCGGGCCGCGCATTGACGTATCCCTCGATGCGGGATGCGTACGATCCTGCGAACGCCGGAGATGCGGCGCCGAGGAACATCGCAGCCGAAAGCGCGATGACCAGTATCGATGCGAGTCGTCTCTTCATACAGTTCCTCCTAGATGGGGGGCAGAGCGGCTGCCGCGCGCATGAAGACGGCCGTCACAATGGACGGTTGCTGCATGCGTGGTTGGTGATGCGACAGCGGATGTCACGGCAATCGGTGCCGCGATGGCACGAGACGTCGGTGTCTCGTGCGCCGACTATTCGATTCTCGTGTACCGGCGCGAGCCTCGTGAGCCCATGTGGCTACGGTGTCGGCCATCGATATTCGGCCGCTCGTCTACGACAGGTCGGGTGCCCCTTGTTATGCGGGGACGGGCACGGCAGACCGGCACAAGTGTGGAACGATAGCACAGACCGTGCCACAACGCACGCAATGGAGCCACAATACTGCGGGATGAAGCGTCCCCGGCGGGTATGAAACTGAGTGACGCACAACGACAGGAGGCGCAGCATGGCCACCGACCGTCAGCACAACGCATTGCAGGTGATCTTCTCGTTCTTCCTGGGCTTGATGCTCGTCGCATTCATCGGGGTGGGCGTGAACACGTTCTATCCGTCTCCGTACGAAGACGCGAACACGGAGCTCAACACGTTGTACCAGCAACAGGGCGACATAGAGTCGTCGCGCGGACAAGACGGCGAGCTATCCGCCGCACAGCAGAGTGAACTCGACGACGTTCGTGCCGAGATTGCCACCATGGAGCAGGAGCGGAGCGACTCTGAAGAAGGTTGGGCACGCAACACGAGCATCATCTTGATCCTGTTCGCGACCGGCGTGATGGGCATCTCGCTCGTCCGTTCCGAGGAGTTGCGCATCATCAGCAACGGTCTGTTGCTTGGTGGCCTGTTCACCATGGTCTACGGCGTGGGCTGGGTCATCGCCGGGGGCGGCTCGGTTGCCCGGTTCGGTGTCATGACGTTCGCGCTTGTCGTGACGTTCGTACTTGGCTACCTGCGCTTTGTGCGTGACCGTGAGGCGCGCACACTCGCGCCCGCGACGGCCGACGGTGTTGTGGTCGCTCAGGGCGGCGAGGCAGTCGCATCACTCGACGCGCGCGTGGCGGCGCTCGAACGCCGCGCGGCTGCAGCAGCGCGGGCTCTCGGCCGCGATGAGGATGCCGACTAGCCGAGCTGTCCCCACACCAGACCCGCAGCGATCCACCACATCACGACGCCGACGAACACGTCGAGTGCCCGCCAGGCAGCCGGGTGTTCGAATACGGGTGCGAGCAAGCGAGCGCCGTAGCCCAGGCCGAAGAACCACACGAACGATGCGGTGCCCGCCCCCAGGGCGAACAGCGTCCGTTCGTCGGCCGGATACTGCGCCGCGATGCCACCGAGCAGCACGATCGTGTCCAAGTACACGTGCGGGTTCAGCAGGCTGACCGCCAGCGTGGTCGCCACGATGCCCGCTCTGCTTCGGCCCGTGGAGGCATCGTTGGCGGAGTCGAGCGCTCCCGGGTGCGCCGCCGAGCGGAACGCCAGTGCGCCATACACGAGCAGGAAGCCGGCTCCGCCCCACGCAGCGATGCTCGTGAGAGTGGGAAAGCGGGCGACAAGTGTTCCGAAACCGCCAGCTCCAACAGCGATGAGCACCCAGTCGATCGTGGCGCAGATGGCGCATACGACGAACACATGCTGGCGCAGGATGCCCTGTCGCAGTACGTGGGCATTCTGCGCCCCGATAGCGACAATCAGACTTGCGCCGAGGCCGAAACCTGCGGCGTATGCGACGGGGTTCATCGGCAGCTAGACGCGATCTCCCTACAGGTACTGCCACACGTCGTCGACGCCGGCATCCGTTGCCGGTATGCACTCTTCGATCCGATGCGCATGCGTGCCTGTCTCCGGATCGATGACGCGCAGGTCAACAACTTGCGGATCGTCGAACCAGCGACCGGCGGCGTCGGCGAGAACCTTCACGCGCGGATGGAGCAGGTCGTCGTTGTTGACGCGGAAGACCACAGCGGTCGAGCCGTCGTCGAGGGTGACGACTGCGCCCATCGGATAGATGCCGAGCATCGCCACAAAGGCTTTCGTGAGCGACGGGTCGTAGGCCTTCCCACGGCCCTGCATGAGCACCGCGAGTGCCTTGTCGGGGCGTATCTCGCGTCGGAAGGGGCGGCGGGTCGTCATCGCGTCGTATGCATCGCACAATGCGACCACCTTGGAGAACAGATGCTGCTCCTGGGTCGCCTGTGCATCGGGGTACCCCTGCATGTCGTGGCGCAGGTGATGCTCGTAGGCCACGATCATCGGCATCTGATCCACGAGCTGGATGCGCTTGAGCAGGTCGGCGCCTTCGGTAGCGTGTGACTTCACGATCTGCCATTCATCGCTGGTGAGAGGGCCCTGCTTGTTGAGGATGTCTTCGGGGATGCGTACCTTGCCCAGGTCGTACAGGAGTGCCGAGAGGCCCAGCGAGTGCAGGGAATCGCTGTCCAGCCCAAGGGCTGCGCCTGTCGACAGCGACAGGATGCACACGTTGATCGCGTGGTTGAGCGTGTAGTCGTCGTGTCCCTTGATGGCGGTGAGGCCCAGTACGGCAGCCGGGTCCTGGAACAGGCTGTCGAGCATGGAGCTCACGACGCCCTGAAGCGTGTCGACTTCGAACACCTTGCCGAGTTTGACCTGTGTCTCAACATCGTTCATGGCGGCCACGCCGGAGTTGTAGACCTCGCGTGCGCGGGCCTTGTTCTCCTTCTGGCGCGATTCCTTGTCGGTGTCTTCCAAGGTGGTCGTCTCGGCGACCGTCACATGAGTGACGCCTTGCTGCTCGAGGAAGATCCGGGCAGCGTCGATATCGCGGATCTTCTCCTCGGCGAGCAGCGCGACCAGGGCGGTGGCGTCTTCGCGAGCGAAGTCCTCGGAAAACGTCAGCGCCGAGATGCCGCGCTCGAGCAGCTCCTGAATCAGCCTGCGGTACGTGACGCTCTCTTCGGGAAACACCTGGTTCTCGACGAACAGGGTGGACTTGTAGAGGTTGATCGTGACTTCGAGGAAGCCTATCTCGCCGAGAGCGGCTACCGCGGCGACAAGCTCGTCCATCGACTGGCCGAGGAGCGGATGTGTCACCGGGTAGAGCTGTGCGTTGGTGTGCGACACGGCGAAGGAACGCACGAGCTCCTTTGCGCGCGCGAGCTTCTTCGGCGTCGCAAAAGGCGCTTTGGCCGATGAGGCCGTCTGCGCGGCGATCTCCTCGGCAGACTCGAGCTCCTCGCGGTCCGGTCCTGTGGTGTCAGTCACGGCGTATCGACTCCCTTGCTATCGACTGTCGCTCTCGGGCAGATGTTCGATGGCCCGCCGAGCAAGGAACCTCAGCTCCTTGTTCTTTCGGCCGAACATGAACTTGCGCCCCGCCCATCTTCGCAAGACGGGCAGTGCGTCCGCCGAGCCGAGAGACTCCAGGCACTTGATGACTTCCTTCCTTAGTTCATGATTCCTCTCCAGGAAGTTTATATCTTCCAGGATGCGAACGAGCGCCGGTATCGCTTCTACCGCTTGCACGCGACCGATTTCACGGATGACGTAGCGTCTCGTCTCGGGATCCCAGTGGCCCACCGCTTTTGCGAGAGCCTGGCGTGCCTCGGGACCCGGGGTGTCGGCGATCGCGTGTACGGCGGCCGCTCGCACCTCGGCATCGAGGTGATCGAGCGCCTGGCTCATGACCGATATCGCCCGTCTATCGCCGAGTAGCGGCAGAACGCCGAGGATTCCCTTGACCGTCGCGCTGCTGTCGGTGCGGACTTTGCGACTGGCCACCTGGAGCAACGGCTCGCCCATGCCGCGCAACACGGGCCCGAAGAGCGATCGTTGTGCTTCGTCGGCGGAGAGGTAGAAGTCCAAGAGCGCTTCGGCACCGACGGGTCCTGCGGCGGTGAGTATCTCGCCGGCAATTGCCGCGTCGGAGTCGGTGAACGGCGCGCGACACACGTCGGCGAGCACTTCCGGGTCCTGGAGCGACATTCTCGTCTGCTCGATAGCGACTACGAGTGCGGGGTCGGCTGCTAGCTGGTCGAGGCGTCTCAGCGCTTCGCGGACGGACTGGAAGGCACCGTCTCGCGCGGCACGGCCGAGCACCTCTCCGATCGCGTTCACGGACTCCTCCGTGGGTCGCGTTCGCGATATCGCGACTGTGGTCGCCAGCGCTTTGCCGGATGCGAGCGAGGGAGAGGCGATTGCGACCTGCCGCGCGAGATCCGCCTGGTCCTCTTCGGCGGCGACCTCCTCGGCGATTGCCTTGGTGTCGGACTCCGGCGGAACGCCACAGTCGGCGTCACTTCGCGGAGACGGCGCGAGAAGCAGTGCTATCTGCTCGGCCACTTCCGGGGGGAGATTCATGGCGCCGGCGAGTCGACTTGGCTCAGTACCGGCCTGACCGGCGACGATCATCAGGAGGCGTGCGAGCGCGGCCGGCTTCATCCGCGCGACGACATCGAACATGCCGCTCATGCGTTTGCCGGTCGTGTCCGCGCGCATGGAGTGGGCCAGTACGCGCATCCGACTACCCTCGTCGAGTCGCATGAGGGCTTCGGCCACGCGGGCTGCGGCGATCTCTCGCGTTGCCTCCTCGAGGCGTCCGATGGCCTCCGCCATGTCATCCAGACCCTCGCCGACGCTGGCGCTTTCGTGCCATTTCTCGGCTCCGGCCACCGCTGCTCGGACCGATCTCGTCGAGCGGTGCGTTCGTGAGGTCGATGCCGAGGATGCCTTCTTCGTCGGACTTGCGCAGGCTCACCTCGATGACAGCGACATGCGAGACGCCTGCGCGCATGAGGAGCTCGCGAATCCCTTGGCTTCGTACCTGAGCAGGCTCTGTGTTCGCGATATCGATGAACGCTATCGTCTCTTCGACGGTCACGCCGGGAGCGATGACGAGCTGGCCGACCTGCATGGCGTGCAGCGCCTCGGCGAAGCCTGTCGTCTGACTCTGCCCCTGGGCCAGGACCGTTTCGCCGATCTTCAGTTCGTGTGGGTCGACAACGTAGCGTAGGGGTCCGAGCTGGCCGGTCACTTCGTTTGCACGCGCGACGAAACGCTCTCGCGCCTGCCCCGGCAGTTCACTGGACGGCGGGTACAGTCGCGCGGCGTTGGCGGCAGATGCGAGCAGCCGCACGATCTCCTCGGCCAATGGATGTCCCTCTGTTTCCACGCGCCTCCCTTTCGGAACGTGTTCGAGCCCTGACATGATGCTACCCCGACTGGGTCCACTTGGGGTATCGGAACGACAAAGGGTGAACTGCGTGACACAGCGCACGGCACGGCCGACAGCAGAAATGGCTGCATCAATGCGCGAACAGGCCGATACTTAGAGAGAGGGCCTGCAAGCTGAGGTCTGTTCGTCATGAGCGCAAATCGATGCAATGGGAGCATACGCGACGTGGCGCTGAGGTCCGAATCATACTACCGTCACCTGGCCGAAGACGCGTTGGACCAGGTGGGTAAGGTTGAGCCGCCTGTGCCCATAGAGCGGCTGGCCGAACTCTACGGCATTCCCGTACGCCAGATTCGCATGCCTTCGTTCTTTCACGGCGCGACTATCCACGAAGACGGCTTGCCCGTGATCATTCTGAACGCCGACAAGGACGAATACGTGCGGCGCAGCACGCTGGCTCACATGGTGGGGCACGTTCTGATCGTGCTGGATGATCCCGAGTACACCTATCCACGCAACACCAAGCTCGAGCATGCCGAGGCGGACACCATTGCCGAAGAGTTGATCACTCCGGCGAAGCTCGTGGCGGATCAGGCACAGAAGTGGTTCAACGACCACCGGTATCTCGCGCGACTTTTCGGCGTCTCCGAGCGAGACATGATGGATAGGATGCGCGACTTGGGCATTATCCAAGCGCAGGGCATCGTGTGGGACTACTGATATCATCGGGTCGGCGCGCCTTCTGAAGAGGGCTGAATCTTCGCGCCGTACCGTTTCACTAGGGAGGGCACATGCGCACGTCGTATGCAGTCGGCGTCGATGTCGGCGGTACGCGCATTGCGGTGGGACTCGTCGAACGCAAGGGCCGAATCGCCAAGGATGCCAAGAAGCTCACGCCCAAGGGCGGGCCGTTCGCCATCGTCGATGCCATCATTGAGCTTGTCGAGCAAGTTACGGCAGGGATGCAACCCGGCGAGATCGCTGGCATCGGGATCGGCTTGCCCGCGCAGATAGACTTCTTGCGGCAGTCGGTCGAGTTCTGCACGAACCTGCCGCTGGCGGGCGTAGACGTTCGGGCGCTGGTCATGTCGCGTGTGCACCAGCCGGTCACGATCGACAACGACGGCAATCTCGCGGCGTTCGGAGAGTTTCGCTACGGTGCGGCGAAAGGCGCTCGCGACTTTCTGATGATCACGATCGGAACAGGCGTCGGTGGCGGCATGTTCGTCAACGGAGAGCCGTATCGTGGATCTCGCGGACTGGGTGCCGAGGTCGGCCACATGGTCGTGCAGATGGACGGCCCCCCGTGTCCCTGCGGAGGGCGTGGGCACATCGAGTCGTATCTGGGCCGGCCCGCCATCGCCTCGAAGGGCAGGGAGGCCGCCGCGAGCTACTCCGGTCGCGCGATCCTCGAGCAGGCACATGGCGACATCGAGACGATCACCGCCGAGGACGTGATTCGTGCCGCCACCAATGGAGATGAGGTCGCGACCAAGATCCTCATGGATGCGGGCGTGGTGCTCGGGCGGGCGCTTGTCGGCTTCGTCAACCTGCTGAATCCGCAGCTTGTGGTGATCGGCGGAGGCGTGGGAGAGGCTGCCCCGTTCATGGTCGAGCGGGCCGCCGAGATAGTCGCCGAGGAGGCCTTGGCAGGTCGAAGAGACGTGCGTTTCGTGCAGGCCGAGCTTGGAAACGATGCGGGAATTCTCGGGCGCTGCGGCACTCGCCCTCGACGATCACGATACGAGGGAGGGACTTCACCGATGAGCTCACCTGTGTACTTCACGCCGATGCGTACGACTGGCAAGAAGTCTCTGGTCACCAGGTCGGGTCAGCTGCTCGAGCGAGCGGGGCTTGCCTCGGCCATTGCCGAAGACGATCTCGTAGCCATCAAGTTGCACTTTGGCGAGCAAGGCAACACCGGATTTCGTCAGGCCCATCTTCTTGCGGGAGGTCGTCGCGCGCGTCAAGGCCCACGGAGGAAGGCCGTTTCTCACGGATTCCAATACGTTGTATCGAGGCCAGCGTTTCAACGCGGTCGACCATCTCGGCTGCGCCGTGCACAACGGTTTCTCGTACGCGACGGTCGAGGCGCCGATCATCATTGCCGACGGGCTGGATGGTCGAGACGCAGTCGATATTCCGATCGAGGGTGGTACGCACTTCGAGACCGTTCGCATCGGATCGGCTGCGGTACATGCTGACGCGATGGTGGTGGTCACCCACGTGAAGGGTCACGAGGCCACGGGTTTCGGTGGCGCGTTCAAGAACGTGGGGATGGGGCTGGGCTGCCGCTCGGCCAAGCAGCGCATGCACTCCGACTTCTCGCCCGACCCCGTTGCCGAGAAGTGCACGGCGTGTGGCCGGTGCGTCCAGTGGTGCCCGGTCGATGCGATCACAATCAACCCCGACCGCGTGGCGGTCGTGGACTACGAGCTGTGCTACGGCTGTGGCGAATGCGTCGCCGCCTGCCCGTACGGTGCGATCGACATACAGTGGAAGACGACGCCCGAAGCGATCCAGGAGAAGATAGCCGAGCACGTAGCAGGTGCGGTTGCCGGCAAGGACGGCAAGATCGTCTATCTGTCCTTCGTGACCGATGTGTCGCCCGACTGCGACTGCTGGCACTTCTCGGATGCGAGCGTCGTCCCCGATATCGGCGTGCTGGCCTCCACCGATCCGGTCGCTATCGATCAAGCGGCCTACGATCTGGTGGTCGAGAGTGTCGGTCTCAGCGGTTCCAAGGGCGAGGGCATGGGATCTGGAATCGACAAGTTCAAAGAGATAACCGGGATTGATGGAACCGTGGCCATGGCGCATGGTGAACGACTGGGAATCGGCAGCCGGGACTACGAGCTCATCGAGGTCGACTAGCTCGCAGCTTGCAGACGGGAGGGTTCCATGCGGTACGGCGCGATACTGAGCGAATCGTGGAAAGCCCTGTGGCGCTCGTGGGCTCTGTGGGGGTTCCTGGCAACGTGGCTCGCTGTGAGCGGTGTGGCGATGCTCGCGGTCCTGGCAGGGCTTGCGGCGCTGTTCGCAACCGCCTTCGCAGGTGCTACTCCTGACGTGGCTGCAGTCGCCGGTTTCTCCGGGCTTGCGGCGCTCGTCGGTCTGGCGCTCGTACCCGCATACTGGTTGTTCCACGCTGGAGCCATCCATCTGTCAAACGAGGCGCTCTCGGGACGACCGGTTCGGTTCGCCGACGGCTTTGCGGCCGGGCGTCGCCGTTTCGCAGCTCTGGGTGGGTTCGAACTCGTGTTCTACGGCATCATGCTGGCAGTCGGTTTGGTGATCGCCGCGTTGTTTGCGGTGCTCGTCGGCGGCATCATTGCGTCCGCGCCGAACGGACCCGAGGAGGCTGCCTTCAGCGTGATCGGCGGGGTGTGCTGCTTCTACATTGTGATTTTCGCCTTCAGTATCGCCGCTGCTCTGATAGTCCAGGGGTTCGAGGCGGTCGGTGCGCGTGCTGCTGTGCTCTCGGGACGCCGAGGCATGGAGGCGTTCGGGGATGCATGGCAGGCCCTGCGCCGTTCGTTCAAGTCGGTAGTCGTCATGGGACTGATCGTCATAGGGCTGACCTGGGCTTACTCGATGGTCACGAGTGTAGTGACCGCACCACTGCAGTTCCTGGCTACTCCCCAGCTCTACTCGATGGATCCAACGGCGATCGAGACCGATCCGACCGCGTTTCTGGGAATGTTCGGTCTTGCCTACGTCGCCATCATCGCGCTATCGTTCGCGCTCAATTTCCCGCCGATGGTCTACTTCTATCTGGTCTGGACCGGCTTCTACCGCCAGCTCGTTGGCATCGTACCTGCCGAGCAGCCCATTTCCGCGCCGGTGTCACCGGGCTACGTCCCGGCTCCGCCGGTGAGCCAGCAGCTGCCGGGAGCGATCCCGCCGCCCCCGCCACCTCCAGCGCCCATCCCTCCGCAAGCGATACCGCAGCCGCCGTCGCCGCGCCAATGGCGCCCGCGGAACCGCAACCGCCAATGGCGTCCCCACCGCCCGCGGAACCGCCCGCACCGCCGGAGTCCGGCGGCGAGTGACATGACCTCGGCGGGCCGACTCAGCGTCTGCGCGACGCCCATCGGCAACCTGGGCGACATCACCCTGCGCGTGCTCGACGTGCTCAAGAGCGCCGATCTGATCGCGGCCGAGGACACCCGGGTCACGCGCAAGCTGCTCTCACGCTACGAGATCCACACGCCGCTCGAGGCCTATCACGCGCACAACGTCGAGCAACGCACGCCCGAGCTGGTCGATCGCATCGGAGCTGGGGCGCACATCGCGCTCGTCTCCGACGCCGGCACGCCGGGCATCTCGGATCCCGGTGCCGTGCTGGTCGAGGCCTGCCTCGACGCGGGTCTGGCCGTGGACGTGCTTCCGGGCGCGAACGCGATCGTCACCGCTCTTGTGGCCTCCGGACTGCCCACACACGCCTTCTACTTCGGTGGATTCCTGCCGAGGAAGATCGGCGAGAGACGACGTCGCTTCGAGGCGCTGGTCGATCTCGAGGCCACGCTCGTCTTCTACGAGTCACCGCACCGGACCGGGGCCACACTTGCGGCTCTTGCGGAGGTGTTTCCGGGCCGCGCTGCCGCCGTGGCGCGCGAGCTCACCAAGCTGCACGAGGAGGTCGCTCGCGATGAAATCGCGGCTCTTGCGGCCTCGTTCGAGAACCGCGAACTCAAGGGTGAGGTCGTGATCTTGGTGGGCCCGCCAGCGCGCGAACGTGCCATGGCGATCGACGAGGACGGCATCAGGACGCGCGTCGCCTTCCTGGTCGAAGCTGGGACCTCGCGCTCTGACGCGGTCAAGCAGGTTGCCGAGGAGATCGGGCTGGGTCGCAACGCCGTCTACGAGATCGCGCTCACGGACGGGAAGTCGGACTCGACCGCCGAGTAGAGGGACTCGTTCTGACGCACGAAGCACGCGATTGTCGGATACCGGCGGTAGCTGACGCGCGCGCAGATCCTACTTGGTCGACTTCACGGTCCGCACGCAATCGGCGCAGATCGGGCGTCCTTTGACCTGGGCTATGTCGTCGGGGCTACCGCAGATCGCGCAGACGTCCTGGTGCTTCTGCAGGATGATCTTGTCGCCCTCGACGAGGATGGACATCGGGATCCTTCACGTTGATGCCGAGCGTGCGGCGCAGCTCCATCGGTATGACGATACGGCCGAGGTCATCGACGCGTCTCACGATACCGGTGTCCTTCATGACATCCGCCTTTCGGTTGACCATCCGTACGCCGCTTTCGAGCCAATAGGGTTATCATCTTCGCGAGGCATATCCTAATCACTTCCAAGATTCCCCAACCGATGGAGTTTCGTAACACATGGAGCAAGGTTCGTTCTACCTCACGACGCCGATCTACTACGTGAACTCGGTTCCGCATCTGGGAACCGCGTACACGACCATCGCGGCCGACGCGCTTGCGCGCTACCGACGCATGACGGGTTCGGACGTCTTCTTCCTGACCGGACTCGACGAGCACGGGCAGAAGGTCGCGCAGGCCGCCGAGGACAACGGCATGACGCCGCAGGAGTGGTGCGACGCGATCGCTCCGAAGTTCCGTGAGACGTGGGAGCTGCTCGGCGTCAGCAACGACGACTTCATCCGCACGACCGAAGAGCGGCACAAGGCGCGGCGTACAGGCGTTCTGGACGAAGCTTCACGACGACGGCTACCTGTACAAGGGCAGCTACGAAGGCTGGTACTGCGTGCCGTGCGAGACCTACTTCACCGAAGACCAGCTCGTCGACGGCAAGTGTCCGAGTTGCGGGCGTGAAGTGGAGTTCATCCGCGAGGAGAACTGGTTCTTCAAGCTCTCCGAGTTCACGGACACGCTGCTCGACTACTACGAGGCGAATCCGGAGTTCGTTCAGCCCGATACGCGGCGCAACGAGGTCGTGTCGTTCGTCAAGGGCGGACTCCGGGACCTGTCGATCTCGCGCACGACGTTCACGTGGGGCGTGCCGCTTCCCTTCGACGAGGGGCACGTCACCTACGTGTGGATCGACGCGCTGCTCAACTACATCACCGCGATCGGCTACGGGTCACGAGACCCGGATCTCGCCGCGCGCTTCGAGCGCTACTGGCCGGCACAGGTGCACTTCGTCGGCAAGGACATCATCCGATTCCACTGCGTGATCTGGCCCGCGATGCTCATGGCGGCGGGACTACCGCTGCCCAAGCAGGTGTTCGCGCACGGCTTCCTGCTCACCAAAGGCGAGAAGATGAGCAAGTCGAAGGGCAATGCGCAGACGCCGTCCGATCTGGTGGAGCAAGTTCGGCGTCGACGCGTATCGCTACTACTTCCTGCGTGACGTGCAGTTCGGCTCGGATGGCTCGATGTCGATGGAATCGATGGTCCAGCGCTACAACGGCGATCTTGCCAACGACTGGGGCAACCTGTGTTCGCGGCTGTTCAACATGACCGAGAAGTACCTCGACGGAATCGTGCGCCGAGCCCCTCTCGGAGTGGCACGACGACGCGGACGACACGCTGGTTGCCTTCGCCGGGTTCCTGCCCGAGAAGTACGAGGCGGCCATGGCGCGTCTCGACTACTGTTCTGCGCTCGAGGCCGTGTGGGACCTCATCAAGGACGCGAATCGCTATATCGAGCAGGAAGCGCCATGGAACCTCGCGAAGTCCGAAGACACGTGGCCACGGCTCGAGACGGTGCTCTACAACGCGCTCGAAGCAGTGCGCATCGCAGCGCTGTTCACGGCACCGGTCATGCCGGGCACAAGTGCAGAGGTGTGGAATCGGCTCGGTCTTGGCGACATCCACGCTGTCACCGACATGGCGTCGGAGGCGCGATGGGGCCAGCTGCCGGTGGGCAATCGTGTCACCAAGGGTGAGCCGCTCTATCCGCGCATCTACGACGAAGAGTACTGGGACCAGAACGCGGAGTCGGGGGAAGACATGGGCAAGGGACCCGTCAGAACTGCCGAGGATCGACGCGCCGATAGCGGACACGCACGCGCATCTGGACATGCTCGACGATCCTGCCGGCGCGCTCGAGCGCGCGGCCATGGCAGGCGTCGCGTTCGTCGTCGACGTCGCGGATGTGACCGAAGCGCCTGATGGCACCTTCGATCTGCTTCCAGTCCTGGATCGATGAGGCGCAGGACGCCGTCTGGACGAGTGGGGCGTCGAGGGAGCCAGTGCCCCGAAGTCGCGCATCATCGTGGGCGCCCATCCGCACAACGCCAAGGACTTCGATGAGGCTGCCGAGAACGCGACTCGATGCGAGCTTGCCGTCGACGAGCGCGTCGTCGGCGATTGGCGAGATCGGTCTCGACTTCCACTACGACCACTCGCCTCGGGATGACCAGCGCCGCGCGTTATCGTGAGCAGCTCGATATCGCGCAGGAACCTGGCTTGCCCGTTGTGATTCACCTGCGCGATGCGCACGAAGAGGGACTTGAGATCTTGCGTGAGTCCGGCATGCCGAAGCCGGCGTGCATCATCCACTGCTTCACGGGCGACGAGTCCTTGGCGAGCACTTCGTCGAGCTGGGATGCTACATCAGCTTCGCGGGTCCCGTGACTTTCAAGCACGCAGAGGCGATCCGCGCCGCCGCGGCCGCCATTCCGCTCGATCGTCTGCTGGTCGAGACTGACTGTCCATTCATGGCGCCCGAGCCGAATCGAGGCAGCACGAACGAGCCCGCATGGACGATCTTCAACGCGCTACAGATCGCCGAGGTTCGGGGTATCTCACCGGAGGAGCTCGCTCAGGCGACATACGACAACGCACGTACGAGTCTTCTCCAGGCACGGGGATAGTCAGTCATGGCCGCATGAGGTTGCCGCGCGTGTTGTGTGTTGCGGGCAGTCCGCGGCGCCAGTGGGAACAGCGAAGACCTTCTCGACGCATGCGTTGAGGGTATCCGCTCCGCGCACGGCGAAGCCGACAGTTCTGATTGCCGCAGAATCGGGCGTCTCGGCGTGTCAGGGCTGCAACGCCTGTTCTCGCACGGGCGTTTGCAGGATCGAAGACGGCATGCAAGACATCTACCGGCGCATCGACGCGGCGGACGCGATCGTGGTCGTCCTCGCCGGTCTACTTCGCTACCGTGCCTGCGGTCCTCAAGGCCCTCTACGACCGCTGTCAGCCGTACTGGGCGCGAGCGCACGTGCTGGGGCTGCCCCGTCCCGCTCGTAGGCCGGGAGGAATCCTGCTGGTCCGGGGCGGCGGCGACCCGTACGGGTTCGACGCTGCTGAGGTGACGACACGCAGCGTCTACGCCGTGCTTGGCGTGGATGTGATTGGTGCGCTGCGGGTCGATCACGCTGACGAACCGGGGGCTATGGCGCAGCGATCGGACATGCTTGAGGCAGCCCGCGACCTTGGTGCAGAACTCGTCGCGAGGGCTGCGAGAGGGCCGGTCTAGCGCGCCGTTCGACGCGTTTGTCGATAGGCGTTCCGTGCCGACCTGGGCGTTTGTTTGGCTGCTACTGCTTCGGTATAATCGAGCGCGTTCGCTCCGTTACCAAATCGTAGAAAACCTGAGGGGTTACATGGGGAAGGCGCCGGCTCGTCCGGCACGATTCCTGAAAACCCAGTACCTTATCGCAGCTATCGTCCCAGCACTTGTCGTAGTCTTCGCCATCACGGGATTCGTGTGGGCACAAAAGGGGGTCACCGTCGTAGTCGATGGTGAGTCTCGATACGTCAAAACGCAGGCAGAGGATGTTTCTGGCCTGCTTGACGAGACGGATGTCGACGTCGCCGAGGGCGATGTCGTCTCTCCCGCACCCGAGGCGCCTCTTTCAGACGGCATGACCGTCGTCGTGTGTCATGCGATCCCCGTTGTTCTGGAGTTTTCCGGAGAGCGCATTGAACTCGATGTGATTGGCTCTACTGTCGCCGATGCGCTGGTAGCGGCGGGTGCCGATCCCGGCGCGTCGATGGTCGTCGAACCTTCACTGGACGCTCCACTCGAGCCAGGCATGACGATCACCGCCAACAACGTGTTTGTGCGTGTTGTCGAAGAGGAAGAGGAGATTCCCTTCGAGACGGTCACGATGCGAGACGCGATGATGGACGTCGATACCCGTGAGGTGGCAGTGCAGGGCGCACCAGGCACTGTCCTACGCGTCTACAAGGTCGTGGTGACCGATGGCATCGAGGGCGCGAGGAAGCTCGTGACCGAGCGCGTCGTTGCCGAGCAGATCGACGAAGTCATTGCCGTGGGCTCGCGGCGTTCGAGCGGTCATGTAACTCGCTCCTCGGCGCTCGCGAATCCTGCTGCCAAGGAACCGGCAACGGGGATCAAGCTTTCCGTCTCGACCACAGCGTACGTTCCTGGAGTGGGCGGCGTGGGAACACGCACGGCTACCGGAGCGTCCGCAGGATTCGGCGTTATCGCGGTCGATCCGAGCGTCATCCCGCTCGGTACACGGATCTACGTTCCCGGGTACGGCTACGGCGTCGCCGCAGACACGGGTGGTGCGATTCGCGGCAACAAGATCGACCTGTGCTTCGACGCCTTGTCGAGCGCCCGTGCCTGGGGGAGGCGGACCGTGACCATCACGATCCTACCGTAGGGGTCGTCCGATGACATACTCACGGCTGGCGACTCCTCGCGCGACCTCAGACGTACTCGCCGCACACGGGCTCGGCACCAAGAAATCCCTCGGACAGCACTTCCTCATCGACGACAACGTCGTCGGTCGGATTCTCGACCTGGCGCACCTTCCGAGTGATGCGACCGTGCTGGAGGTCGGACCGGGGATCGGCACGCTGACGCTGGCGCTTTGTGACGTCGCTGGCTCAGTCATCGCGGTCGAGCGCGACACGCAGCTTCAACCCGTGCTCTCAGACACCCTGTCGTCGTGCGACAACATCTCCGTTCTGTACGCCGATGCAGTCCGCGTCTCGCCCGAGGAGCTTGCAGCGCCCTTCGGGCCGCCGCAGGCCTTCGTGGCCAACCTGCCCTACGGTGTAGCCGCGACCGTTCTGCTTCGCTACTTCGAGATCCTGCCCGAGCTGGAGTTCTCGGTCGTCATGGTCCAGTCCGAGGTCGCGGATCGAATGGTCGCCCGACCGGGGTCGAAGGAGTACGGTGCCTACTCGGTGAAGCTCCAGCTGTTTGCAGCCGCTGCGGGACGGTTCCCGGTTCCTCGCTCGTGTTTCTTGCCGCCACCTCGTGTTGATTCGGCTGTCGTTCGCTTCGAGCGTCGCACGCCCTCACATGCCGAGGAGATCCGCGTCACAGCTGCGAAGCTCGCCGATGTTGCGTTTGCCCAGCGTAGAAAGACGCTACGCAACACGCTCAAGGCGGGTCTCGACGGAGGAGCGGAGACGGCCGATGCGCTTCTTTCCTCGGCAGGGATCGACGGTGGCAGGCGTGCAGAGACTCTCAGCGTCGAAGAGTACCTGGAAATGGCACGAATATCGGTGAAATTAGGCCTTCTACCTTGAGTTTTGCGGCTTGAGGCTGTATACTACCCTTCTGTGTAAGAAGGAGGATGTGTATGGATGTGGCTCAGCAGACTCAGATCGTCGGACGTATCCGAATGGACCTTGAAGCACTGCAGGGAACACGCATGAAGCTCAAGGCCAACATGGGCCGTTCGAAGATCATTGAGCGCGAGGGCGTACTCGAACAGACGCACCCAGCTCTGTTCGTGGTGAAAGTCGATGAGAAGCGCAACCGCACGGCGCGGGTTTCGTACAGCTACGTCGACGTTTTGACGGGAACGGTGGAGCTCACCCATCCCGACAGCGGAGATCAAGTACTTCCCTGGTTGAACTAGGGACAAGATAGTCAGAAGAGCGGTACTAGCGCGGGGTCAGAGGACCCCGCGTTGTCGTATCGAAGGGGCTGGCTTCATGAGTGTGCGTGCGGTTCGAGTCGTAGCGCCGGCCAAGGTCAATCTGTACCTTGCGGTCGGCGCTCGTCGCACCGACGGGTATCACGACGTGACGACCGTCTTGGCGGCGCTGGACCTGGCCGACACTCTCACGCTCGTACAGGCCGACGGCCTGTCCTTCACCTGCGCGCCCGACCTCGGCATTCCGATGGAGGAGAACCTGGTTGTCCAGGCAGTCCGGGCAACTGCGGCGCACGTCGGCCGTGAACCGCTCGTGGCTGTCCACCTCGACAAGCGCATCCCGCACGGTGCAGGTCTCGGAGGAGGCAGTTCGGACGCCGCCGCAGCCATTGTCGGTCTTGTGAGGCTGTGGGATCTCGACATCAAAGACGAGGCGCTCGACGCGTTGGCAGCGTCGCTCGGCTCGGACGTACCGTTCTTTCTGCGTGGCGGCGTGGCGCTTTTCGATGGCCGAGGAGACCGTTTCGTGCGTGAACTCCCGTGTGCGGGGCTCGACATCGTGCTTGTCCGACCGGACGAACCCGTTCCCACAGGAGCGGCGTACGCAGCATTCGATCGGATACTGCAGCCACCACCTCCGGGCGTCGAAGCTTTGCTCGGTGCGCTCGAGCGTGGCGTCTTGGCGGAGGTAGCAGCAGCGCTTTACAACAACATGACGGAAGCGTCCTGTGGACTGGTGGCCTCGGTGGGCGACACGCTAGCATGGATGCGCGCCGTTCCTGGCGTTGTAGGCGCCGCAATGGCCGGCAGTGGCTCGACGGTGTTCGGTGTATGCATGTCGCCCGACGATGCGCAGGCGTGCGCGGATTTGGCACGCGAACGGGGCTGGTGGTCGATGGCCACGCGAACCGTGTCGGACGGTGTGCGTACTCAGATGATAGGAGGCGACGCGTGAGCGTCGATGCGGTGGTACTTGCGGGTGGGGATGGAGCGGTCATCGATCCCGCGTCTCGGTTCAAGGGTCTGCTGCCGATCAGCGGTCGACCGATGGTCGCGTGGGTTGTGGATGCGCTGCGGGCGAGCCAATACGTGGCCGAGGTGGCCGTTGTCGTTCCGAGCGCCGAGGACCTGGGACCCTGGGCTGACACAGTCGACAAGCTTGTCGTCTCGGACGGCTCGTTCATCGAAAACGTTCTGGCTGGCGTGGACTCGTTTCGCGTCGACCGCTCGACTCTCGTGACGACAGGGGACATCCCGGCACTCACCGGACCTGGCTATTGACGACTTCGTTCGCAGTAGCCAGCAGTCCGGTGCGGATTTCACGTATCCGCTCATCCGCAAGGAAGACATGCTCGAGCAGTTCCCCGGCAGCGAACGCACCTACGTGAGACTCAAAGCCGGACCCGTCACGGGTGGGAACATGATGCTCATCAATCCCGACCTTACCCATCGCAATCGCGATATCGGTCAACGTCTGTTCGATACCCGCAAGAGTGCGGCACAGATGGCGCGCGTGATCGGCTTTCGCTTCGTCGTGAAGCTGGTAGCCGGGCGGCTCGAGGTCCACGAGGTCGAAGCGAAGCTGGAGGAGTTGCTCGGAGGTCCGAGCGCTGCCGTGTACACTGCATTCGCGTCCATCGGCGCTGACGTGGACAAGCCTGCCGATGTGGTGGTCGTGGAACGCGTGCTCGCCGAGGCGGGGCTTGGGTAGGAATCTCGAGAGCATCATCGAATACAGAGACAGAAGCCGTTGGGGTTCTACTGGGGGTGGGCTCCGATGGGCGCCATCGAGGGGAAAATGATGGACATCACAAAGGTCACACTGCGGCCCGTCTCGATGAACAAGGTGTGCGCCATCGCGAGCATCGTGATTGACGACGCCTTCGTCATCCATGACTTGCGTGTGGTGAACGGGGACAAGGGTCTATTCGTGGCCATGCCTTCGCGGAAGCTTCCGAATGGTGAGTTCCGCGATATCTGCCACCCGATCAACACGGAGACCCGTACTGGTATCCAGCAGGCCGTGCTCGATCAGTTCGCGATTGAAGGCGGAATCGACGCGTTTGCGGACGCTGCGGTCGAGGCGGAATGAGCTTCCCGCCTGCGTGCTTCGGCGCGCGGGATTCAGGTTGACGCTCCAACACCCCTTCCATAGAGTAGGAGTGCTTATTGGGGCGTAGCCAAGCGGTAAGGCATCGGCCTTTGGAGCCGACATTCGTAGGTTCGAATCCTACCGCCCCAGCCACAGCTGCATTCGCGAGGAGTGGCACTCCCGCATAACATAGAGCGAAGGAGCCAACCATGGGCGCCGCCGCACTCATCCTCGCTGCAGGCGAGGGCACCCGCATGAAGTCCGAGTATCCGAAGGTGGCACATGCCATCCTCGGCGAGCCGATGGTGCGGCTCGTGGTCTCGGCTGCCCGCGAAGCGGGCTGCGAGCGGATCGTCGCCGTCACCGGTCATCGAGCGGAAGTCGGTTGAAGCGCTGATCGAGGACGTGGCCACTGCCCGGCAGGATCGTGCAGCTCGGCACCGGACATGCGGTCATGTGTGCGCGCGATGCGCTTCAGGGTACGACCGGTTCGCTCGTCGTGCTGTCAGGCGACACGCCGCTCATCCGTCCAGAGACCATCGCAGAGCTCGTGAGGTCGCGCGAACACGCCGGGGCGGCTGTGTGTGTGCTGACTACTCGTATGGACGACCCAACGGGCTACGGCCGCATCGTGCGGGACGCCGCAGGCGCAGTCAGCGCGATCATCGAACACAAGGACCTCAAGGCGGATCAGCTCGCCATAGATGAGGTCAACACCGGCACGTACTGTTTCGATGCCGATGTGCTGTTCGAGCATCTCGACAAGCTGGGGACGGACAACGCGCAAGGCGAGTTCTATCTCACCGACATGGTCTCGGTGTTTCGCGACGAAGGACTCAGCGTGTCGGCGAGCATTGCCGAGAATCCGGCCGAGACTCTCGGCGTGAACAGCCGTGTGCAGTTGGCCGAAGCGGCCAAGGTCATGCAGCGTCGCATCAACGAGCGCCACATGCGTGATGGGGTGACGATGATCGATCCGGATCTCGTGTGGATCGCACCGCACGTTACGATCGGGCGGGACACGGTTATCGAGCCGATGACCTTCCTCATGGGCCGCACGCGTGTTGGCGAGCGGACGCATCTGGGGCCGAATACACGCGTGTTCGACTCGGCCATCGGTAACGATGCCGAAGTTGAGGCTTCCGTACTCAATCAGGTAGTCGTCGGAGTGAGTTGCACGGTGGGTCCTGTCGCGTATCTTCGCCCGGGCACCGTTCTCGAGGCTGGCGCCAAGGCCGGGGCCTGCGTCGAGATAAAGAACTCGACGGTCGGGGAAGGTTCCAAAGTGCCCCACTTGTCCTACATTGGGGACGCGCAGATCGGGAAGGATGTCAACGTGGGCGCTGGGACCATCACGTGTAACTACGACGGAACCAACAAGCATCCAACCGTGATTGAGGACGGCGCGTTCATCGGCTCTGATACCATGCTCGTAGCTCCCGTACGAATCGGCCGAGAAGCTATCACCGGCGCGGCATCCGCAATCACACGTGATGTCCCTCCGGGCGCGCTGGGAATCGAGCGCTCAGAGCAGCGGATTCTCCCAGATTATCGCGGGCGCAAGCGTTCGGCTGGCACCGATGACGACACCACGGAAGGCAGCGGCACCGATGAGTGATGCGGATAGGCGCATGATGGTCTTCTCGGGCACATCCAACCGCGAACTCGCGGAGGGTGTAGCCGAGCATCTGGGCGTCGAACTTGGCAACGTCAAGATTTCCAAGTTCGCCAATGGTGAGATATACGTTCGGTTCCTCGAATCGGTTCGGGGCGCCGACGTGTTCATCATCCAGTCTGGCTGCAGTCCTGTGAACGCGTCGGTCATGGAGTTGCTTATCATGGTGGACGCCGCCAAGCGCGCGAGCGCTCGCAGCATCACCGCCGTCATTACCCACTACCCCTACGCTCGGCAGGACAAGAAGTCCGCTGCCCGTGAGCCCATCACCGCCCGGCTGGTTGCTGACCTGCTCACTACGGCCGGCGTAGACAAGGTCATCGCCATGGATCTGCATCAAGGTCAGATCCAGGGCTTCTTCAACCAGCCGGTCAATCACTTGACCGCGTTGCCCATTCTCGAGGACTACTTCCGCTCACTCGGCCTCGAAGACATGTGCGTCGTGTCGCCGGATGTCGGACGCGTGAAGGTCGCCAAGAAGCTGGCCGACATGCTTGGTGCGTCGCTCGCGATAATGCACAAGGGTCGTCCGGAGCACAACATCGCCGAGATCACGCACGTTATCGGTGAGGTTGCGGGCAAGATACTGCATCGTGACCGACGACATGATCGATACGGCGGGTTCGGTGACCGAGGGGGCCAAGAGCCTGATAAACAAGGGTGCGACCGCGGTGTACGTGGCTGCCACTCATGGGATATTCTCTGGTTCCTCCTACGATCGGATCGAAGCTTCACCTATCAAAGAGGTCGTGGTGACGAATACAGTTCCGGTGCCGTCGGACAAGCAAAGTGGCAAGATTCATGTGCTTTCCGTGGCACCGCTGTTTGCACATGCCATCCAGAACGTGTACAACGACGAGTCGGTGTCTGAATTGTTCGATCCTGATTTCCAGCTCTGATATGACGTCTGCACGCGGCGTTCACGAGTAGACGTCGCACGCGAAAGGGGTTTGCACACGATGAGTGAGACTACCGCATTGGCCGCCGCACCTCGCGATGTGATCGGCAAGGCCAATCGTCGTCTGAAAGAGGCAGGGCAGATTCCTGCCATAGTGTACGGCGCGGGCCGCGAGTCCAAGCCGATTGCGCTTGACCGCCATGAGTTCGAGCTCTTCATGCAGCACCACGGTAGCGGTTCTGCGCTCGTTTCTCTCAAGATCGAGGGCGAGAACGAGCCTGTGGATGCGATCATCAAGGACATGCAGATGAGTCCCGTGAAGGGCTCTGTGCTCCACATCGACTTCCTCGCGATCAAGATGGACGAGGTCATCGAGTCTACGGCCGCCATCCACTTCGTTGGCGACGCGCCTGGTGTCAAAGAGGGCGGCGTGTTCCTGCACGATCTGCGGGAGCTCATGGTCGAAGCACTGCCCAAGAATCTGCCGGACTACATCGAGGTGGACGTCTCAGCGCTCGAACTCGGTCACTCGATCTCCGTCAGCGATGTCGTGGCTCCTGAAGGCGTCACGATTCTCGATGACCCCGAGACCAACGTTTGCTCGGTCACGGTTCCGTCGCAGGAACCGGTCGAGGAAGAGGAGCTCGAGGAAGGCGAGATGGAGCCCGCAGTCATCGGCGAAGAGGGCGAAGAGGGCGAGTCTGGCGCCGGAGAGTCTGGCGAGTAGAAGAGACCGAAGATGGCCCGTCTGGTCGTCGGCCTGGGCAACCCGGGTCCCGAATACGAGAATACGCGCCACAATATCGGCTTCCACGTGGTCGACCTGCTCGGTGAGAACCTGCGGGCGTCCTACTGGAAGGACGAGGCCGGTGCGTTCACGGCGTCAGTAAGGCTTGGCGATCACGATATCGTGCTCGCCAAGCCTCAGACGTTCATGAACCTTTCGGGCAAGGCCATCTCCAAACTGCTCGATCGGTATGAGGCGTCTCCAGCGGATTTGATCATCGTTCACGATGACCTCGACCTTGGAGTTGGCTCCGTGCGTGCCAAGAAGGACGGCGGACATGGTGGCCACAACGGCCTGAGATCGGTCACGGAGCAACTCGGGACCGATGCCTACCTCCGCGTCCGCATAGGCGTCGGGCGACCACCAGGACGACAGGACCCTGCCGACTACGTGCTCGAGCCGTTGCGCCCATCGGCCTGGGAGGAATTCGAGGCTGTCGTGCCCGCAGCGGCGCAAGCCGTCGTGCACATCCTCGAACACGGTATCGACTCCGCCATGCAAGAGTTCAACGCGACATAGCGCAGTCGGCGACCCGCAGGGGGCGCTCGTGCTCAAACATACTCGAAGGGCTGCCATCCGGCAGCCCTTCTGCGTAACTGCGCGCGAGGCCCCCTGCGGCCCCGCCGCCTGACTATCTCCAGGCGTCTACGACACGTATTTCATCGGGTCGACGGCCTCGCCATTGACGCGTGTCTCGAAGTGCAGGTGCGGCCCCGTCGAGTTGCCAGTGCTGCCCACGGTGCCGATACGCTGACCCTTGAGAACCTGCTCTCCTACAGACACCATGATGCCGCCCGATCGCTGGTGCGCGTAGAGCGTGACGAGTCCGTTGCCGTGGTCGATCATGACGGTGTTGCCGTACCCATCGCGATAGCCGGCGAAGATGACCTCTCCGTCACCGGCGGCGACGATCGCCGCACCATCGATCGGACTTGGGCGGGTCGAGGTTCTTGCCGATATCGACCCCTGCGTGGAACTTCGTGGTTCCAAAGATCGGGTGCACACGGTAGCCGTAGGCTGAGGTGATCCTGTAGAAGCCGGGCACCGGCCAGGCCATGACGCCGTTGTACGCGCCTGAGCCGCCCGAGGAGCGGGCGGCGAGTTCGGCTTCGATCTTGGCCGCTTCGGCCTCTTCCGTCTCCGCAAGTTGGCGAAGGCGTTCGGCGTTGGCCGCGCTCTCCTCCATCATGGAGGACTTCTGACCCTGGATCGATTCCTGTTGGTCGACAGCCGCCTGGCGCTGCGGCGCGCATGGACTTCAGGTTGCTTTCGACGGCCTCGGCTTCCTGGCGCTTGACCTGGACGCTCTCGAGATTGCGATCGAGTTCGACGCGTCGCTTCTCGAGCGCCGTCTTCGTGGCGTCGAGCTGCAAAGCGATGTCTTGGTTCGAGGCGATGACGCGCTGGACGAATGAGGTGCGCGCGACGAAGTCGTCGAAGTTCTTCGAGCCGAACAGCAAATCGAGGTAGAACCAGCTGCCATTCTTGTACGTCGAGGCCAATCGCGAGTTGAGAAGATCGAGCTGGACTTCGTAATCGGCTTCGGTCCGCGTGATCTCCGTTTCTTTCTGGGTGATCTGAGCCCGGAGCGACTCGACCTCTGCGCGCAGACGCTCTGAACGAACGCTCGCCTCGGCGATCTGAGGCTCGAGTTCGGACACCTTTCCAGACAAGGAGGCAATTTCCTCGTCCAGGGCCTTGACCTCGCCGGCAAGGCGATCGGCCTCGGCTTGGGCGGCTTCCGAAGCCTTGCGTGCGTCATCGGCCGCCTGGCGATGCTCGTCAAGTTCGGTTTGGGTAGCGCCGAACGCCAAAGCAGGCATGCCGAGAAGAAGGACTACGGAAAGGAATATCGCGATGTATGCGCGGCTGCGATTCACTACTACGGTTCCTTCTGTTTCACGCATTCGATACAAATCGAACGCCGAAGGGCGCACTTCAATGGTCTATGCTATCAGCAGCGATGGGGTATGTTCAATATTGGCCCACGCGTACACTGGTGCCATGGACAATCCCGCAAGCAGAACAATGCAGTGGAGAGGGGAATCGAGATGGATGAAAACACCGGTTCGACGCCCACACCGCCAGCCCCCGAGCCTCCGGCGGCACCAGCACCTCCGGTTCAGATTGCAGGTGGTCGGCCAGGTCCGGCGAGCGACACGAGCAAGTTGCTTGCCGCGCTCGGCTACATCTTGGGTATCGTGGCGATCATCGCGATTCTGATTGACCCGTACAAGGATGAGAAGTTCGTGAAGTTCCATGCGTTCCAGGCGATCGCGCTGTGGGTGGCTGGGATTGTTGTGCAGTTCCTCAACGTCATCCCGATCATCGGTTCGCTTGTCGCGATGGTCGCAGGTCTCGCGATCTTCGTGTTCGCGATCATACTCGCCATCAAGGCGTTCCAGGGCGAGTACATGGAAGTGCCGATCATCTACGGCTTCGTCAAGGGGTACATCGGAGAGTAGCGCGCTTCTCGGCTACTCCTCGGTGATGATTTCCCAGGTGCGATCTTCAGGGCCGGGTACCACGTGTACCCGGCCCTCGTCGTCAACCACGACCAGGCCGAGTCCGTTGTCCTCGGCGTAGGTCGTGGCTTTGTCGACGCCCATCACGAACAGAGCGGTGGACAGGATGTCGGAGTCCAGACCCGTACCGGCTCCGACGACCGTGAGCGACTGGAGTCCGCGAGCGGGCTTTCCGGTGTCAGGATCGAGGATGTGGTGGTAGCGCACGCCGTCCTGCTTCGAAGTAGCGCTGGTAGTCGCCCGACGTCGAAACGGTGAATTCGCCTTGCGCTTCGATGGTGGCGATCAGGGCGCTGGCCTCACGAGGGTGCTCGACGCCGACCTGCCACGGCTCGCCGTCAGGCTTCTCGCCGTAGGTGACCGTCGTACTGCCTGCGGTGATGAGCGCTGCGTCGACCGCACCCGATTCGCGCAGTTTGCGAATACCCTGGTCGAGCGCGTAGCCCTTCGAGGCTCCGCCAACGTCGAGACCTGCGGCGGCGACGCCGTATCGCGCCTGCTGCTCGCACTGGCCTCAAGTGCGACGAAGCGTGCCTCCGTACCGCCAGCCGTAGTGCGGTACTCGAAGGTGCGCGATGCTTCGAGCAGCATGTCCAGATCTTCTTGTGCCGGCACAGTGCCGGTACCTTCGAACGTAGTACGCAGCCGAGACCTCGAACAGGGCTGGCGAGAAGTAATCGGACACCTCAAGAGCGCTCGACGCGCTGGATGACGCGCTCGAGTTCGGTGGGCAGAATCCGCCAAAGGAACGGGCTTTGGTTGAAGTCAGTCACGTTGTTCGCGTTGCGGCTCGGGCTCGCCAAGTAGCCGAACGCGAACCGGTTGGCAATCCACTCTGGATCGGAGTAGGCGTTGAGCGAATCGCCTGTTGTGGACAGGGCCGTGTAGCCTTGCTCGACAGCGCGCAGCGCAGCGTCCTCGTTTTCCGACGGGTAGACCGTCATGCCTACCACGGTTCCTAGAGTCTCGCGTGCGTCCTCGATAGGCTGCGGCTTGCCTGCGCATCCGGCAGCGAGCAGCACGACGAGCAGTAGTACAAGTGCGAGACGGTTCCTCGGCATAGTTCCTCCGGTTCCGTGTGTCATGACGATGAGGTCTACTATACTTGTCCGATGCGCCCAGCGGGGGCGCGACCACATAAGCTCCACAAGCGTGCCGAGAAGATGAGACCGCTGCGAGCGCTAGGCTCCCGCGAACGAGGGGATACCGATGTTCCCGATCGTGCACAAGCGACAGCTTTCGGAAGCGGTGTTCGAGATGGGCGTCGAGGCGCCGCGGATCGCCCGCAAGGCTCGTGCGGGGCAGTTCCTGATGCTGCGCATCGACGAGGACGGCGAGCGCATCCCGCTCACGTTCAGCGACTGGTCATGCCGAGGAAGGCTGGATCCGCTTCATCTTCATGCGTGTGGGCAAGACCACGCATCAGCTCGCGCACCTCGGAGGTCGGTGACTCGCTCGCCGATGTAGTCGGACCGCTCGGCATGCCCACGCATGTCGAGGGACTTGGGCGCGTCGCGGTCATCGGCGGCGGTGTAGGAGCTGCGGTAGCCTATCCGGTTGCACGCGCGATGGCCGAGGCGGGCAGCGAGGTCACCGTGATCCTGGGTGCACGCAACGCCGAGCTGCTCATCCTTGAAGACGAGTTCCGCGCGCTTGCCCGGGGTCGAACGTGATCGTCACGACAGACGACGGCTCTGCGGGCGAGAAAGGGCTCGTGACTGCGCCGCTGAAGCGCATGGCCGAGGCGGGCGAGCTCGACCACTCGATGGCCATCGGCCCCGCGATCATGATGAAGTTCTGCGTGCAGACGGCCAAGGAACACGGCGTGCCGTGCACTGTCTCGCTCAACCCGATCATGGTCGACGGTACCGGCATGTGCGGAGCGTGCCGTGTGAGCGTCGGCGGCGAGACGAAGTTCGGCTGCGTCGACGGTCCCGACTTCGACGGCTGGGAAGTCGACTTCGAGGAGCTCATGAGCCGTCAGCGCATCTACGTGCGACGACGAGCGACTGGCAGACGCCGAGTACTCGAAGGAGTGCTCATGCCACCGGTAGACGATCACGCGAAGGCGCCCGGTTCTGGAGCCGGTGCCGAGAAGCCGCGACACAAGCCGTCGCGCGCGCCGCGCACGCCCATGCCCGAGCGTGATGCTGCCGAGCGTGCGGGCGACTTCGACGAGGTCGCACTCGGCTACACCGAGGAGCAGGCGGTCGCCGAGGCCAACCGGTGTCTGCAGTGCAAGAACGCCACCTGCATCGAGGGATGCCCGGTCAACATCGACATCAAGAGCTTCATCGGCCACATCATCGACGGCGACTACGCCGACGGCGTGACCGTGCTCAAGGAGCGCAACGCGCTGCCGGCCGTGTGCGGACGGGTGTGCCCGCAAGAGGAGCAGTGCGAGGCGAGCTGCGTGCTCGCACGCAAGGGCGAGCCGGTGGCCATCGGCCGGCTCGAGCGCTGGCTCGGCGACTTCGATCTCGCGTGTGAGATCGACACCGCTGCGTTCCCGAGGTCGCCGCGCCGAGCGGCAAGCGATGCGCGGTCGTCGGGCTCCGGTCCCGCAGGCCTCGCGTGCGCGGGCGAGCTCGCGCGCCTGGGGCACGAGCGTCACCGTCTTCGAGTCGCTTCATGCACCGGGCGGCGTGCTCACCTACGGCATCCCCGAGTTCCGCCTGCCCAAGGCGATCGTGCAGGCCGAGATCGAGATGCTCGTCCCAGATCGGCGTGATCGATCGAGACCGACATGGTTGTCGGCGCGACCGTCACGCTCGACGAGCTCATGGCCGAGGAAGGCTTCGACGCCGTGTTCGTTGGCAACGGGGCGGGTCTGCCGGTGTTCATGGGCATTCCCGGTGAGAATCTCAACGGCGTGTACTCGGCAAACGAGTTCCTCACGCGCGTGAACCTCATGCGTGCCTACGAGTTCCCACACGCCGATACGCCGGTGTGGCGCGGGCGCAAGGTCGCCGTCGTCGGCGGAGGCAACGTTGCGATGGACTCCGCGCGCACGGCGCTGCGTCTAGGTGCCGAGGAGGTCTTTCTCGCGTATCGCCGCACCGAAGACGAGATGCCGGCGCGTCGCGAAGAGGTCCACCATGCCAGCGAGGAGGGCGTCGAGTTCAAGATGCTGTGTTCGCCGGTGGAGATTCGCGGCAAGGACGGGTTCGTGACCGGTCTCGTGGCGACGCGCATGGAGCTGGGCGAACCGGATGCGAGTGGGCGTCGCGCGCCGGTGTGCGTGATGGACTCGGAATTCGAGATCGAGTGCGACACGGTGATCATGGCTGTAGGAACGCGCGCAAATCCGTTGCTGTCCAATGCCGCGCCCGATCTGGAGCTGACCTCGCGCGGCTACATCGTGACCGACGATGACGGGGCCACGAATCTGCCAGGTGTGTACGCAGGCGGCGACATCGTCACCGGGGCGGCCACTGTGATCCTGGCCATGGGGGCCGGCAAGAAGTCGGCACGTGCGATGGACCGCTGGTTGCGCTCGATCTAGCCGCGATCGATACTGACGCCACGTCCGCTGGTCGGGCGACGTGTGGCACCTCTTCTGCCTGGTCAGCGACGGAAGGCCGATGCCGACGTTGGACGATGCAAGAAGGGGTATAATCGGGGCGAATCGAGGGATGTTCGGCGCGATGCCCGATAGAAGGTATGGCGTCGTCCGATTGGAACGCGAGGTGGGCAGTGTCGAACGAGCAGATAAGCGTGCTGGTGATCGACGACGATGAGTCAATCGTCGACATGATCCAGATGGGCCTTGAGGCCGATGGCATGCGGGTTCTCGGAGCTGGTGATGGCGCCGAGGGCATCGAGGTGCTCAATCGAGAGCACGTCGATGTCGTTGTCTTGGACATCATGATGCCACGCGTCGATGGCTGGATGGCACTCATGGAGATACGCAACAATCCCATGACTGCGGATCTTCCCGTCATCATGCTTACGGCCAAGACGCAGGACCTGGCGAAGATACTCGCGTTCAAGCAGGGCGTGCAGCAGTACGTGACCAAGCCGTTCAACATCCTGGAACTCTCCGCGCGCGTGGAGAGTCTTGCACACGGGAGACGTCGGCTGATGGGCGAACAGGCGGCCGGTGGCGAGGCGGATTTCCGCAAGCTTGCCGTGCGCAAGGGCGGCCGCACCGTGCTGCTCAACATCGAGGACATCATCTTCCTCTCGGCGCGCAACAAGTCCACCTATGCCCACACGTTCGAGAATCAGTACCTTGTGGACATGACGCTCGGCGATCTCGAGGAGCGCTTGACCAAGGAGAATTTCGTCCGCGGTCACCGCAGCTACATGATCAACCTCAACAAGATCAAAGAGATCCTGCGCATCGACGGTGCGTACGTGGTCGTTGTGAGCGATCGCGACGAGACACACATCCCGGTTGCGCGTCGACAGGCGCGCACTTTCCGCGAGGCGGTGGGTATCTAGTGCCACGACTTCGCGTGCGGCGCACCACGCTCACCCTGGTTGCGCTGACGGTACTGGTTTCGCTGCTGCCTGCTGCCTTCCTCGGCGCTGGCCGAGCGGACGATCGGGCTGAGTGCCGGCGTCGTCGACTTCTCGCTTGCGCCGGGACAGAGCGCGGGCGATTCGATCAGGTCGCGAACAACGGTGACGAGCCGGTCAAGGTGCTCGCTCTACACCGCGGACATCGTCGCCGATGCAGAGGGCAACCAGCAGTACGAGCGTCCCGACCCGAACAACCCGACGATCTCCCGCGTCATGGGTGCGTCTCAAGGCGCCCGACGACACCAAGGTGTTCGCGAACACGCCCTATCTCGAGATGGATCCCGGCGACGAGTTCACCATCGACTACACGGTGGTCGTGCCGCCAGGCACGCCGTCCGGCGACCACAACGCCGATCGTCTTCTTCGAGATGTTCGACTTCGCCGATGATACCGAGCAGACGCAGTCGCTCGTCTCCGGTCGGCTCGGTGCTCGTCTGGCGATCCGCGTGGTCGGTGAGATCGACGATCGAGCTCGACCTCACCTCACTGACCGCGCGCGGACTTCGTCATTGGCACGCAGATGCCGTTCGGTGTGCGTGTGGACAACTCGGGCAGCAACGTCGACAAGACCTACGCGCTCGAGTCTGCAGCTGCGTGGGCAGTGGCGAGAGCGAGGTCTGGTCCGAGGAGCTCGAAGCTGAGGGCCGGGTCTACGCCGGGCAAGGAGCGTGACTACTGCGGCGCCGCGACCTCGACGGCGTCGGTGTCGGGCGGTACACGCTTCGTGCGGTGCTGGATTCGACACGCGAGTCGGGCGTCGACAGCATCACGGTCGAGCCTCTTCAGCTCGAGGTCGAGCGCACGGTGTGGGTCATCCCGCTGTGGCTGGCCATCGCTCTCGTGATCGTGATCGGGTTGCCGCTGCTGTACGCGTCGTGGAGGCTGTCTCGGCGATCCAAGCAGGACCGCGCAGGAGCAAGCGCGAGATCCGCTACACGTCCAACGGATGACGCGCACGACCGAGAGTCAGCAGCGTCGGCTCGAGCGTGAGAGGCGCCGCATGCGAGTGACGACCTGGATCCGGACGAAGATCGTGCTTGCCCACGATAGCCGCCGAGGAGCAGCGAGGCGTCTCGGAACGGACGACTGGGCCGACGATGTTCTGGACGACCTGTAGCCACGGACCGATTTCGAGCACAACGAGAAGAGCCGGCGCATTGCGCCGGCTCTTCTGCGATCCGTGCGAGTTTGGTCAGGTCTACGGGAGTTGACGGTGTACTGATAGGTGGCCGTGTAGGTCAGCCGGGGTCGACGGTCCGCGTATGCGGCGTCGGTGCGTCAGGTCGAGTGTGTACGTCGTAGGTCCTCGTGAACACGCCGCGGTCGCCGACGGTGCCCTGTGTCGACGCCGACAGCATCGTCGATGGTAGTGGACGGATCAGCGAGCGCTCGACGCGGAGCACGACGTCTCTCGGTGTAGGTCCAGCGGTCGCGTTCGACTTCACGGTGACCTACGGCGTGGCGGTCGAGGTGTACGAGGCTCCCGGGATCGACAGCGCCGAAGTCGACGATGCGGGTCGTCGATCGTCATGCGTCGATCATCGGGTTGAGCGTTGCGCTGACCGTGACGGTTCCGCTGGTCGCTGCGGTGGCATAGGCGACGAGGCCGAATACTGCGGCGACGACCACCATGCCGATGATGAGCGTTCTTTTCATGACAGGCTCCTTCTCCTTTCGGAACTTGGACTCCTTCTTGTTGGCCGATTCGCTCTCGGCCGCGCCTAGCTAGTTCATCGGGGAGTGTGACGGGTCACACAATAGGCACTAGATAGCATGGGGAAATGGCCGCGACGAACGGTCATGGTCTGGCGCCGTTGAGCCTCCAAGAGAGCCCGCGCGGAGCGGTCGGAGAGGTGCTTAAGAGGCCTTGCGCTAGTTCTTGAGGCTGCCGAGGGGGGCCGGAAAGCGGCCTCCTCGGCGCATAAGGCGCGTTCCGGCCCACTGGTTGACCGACATCACGGGCGCGGAGCCGAACAGTCCGCCGTACTCGACCGAATCGCCGACGCTCTTGCCGACAGCGGGAATGAGGCGTGCGGCGGTCGTCTTGCTGTTGATGACGCCGATCGCGCACACGTCGGAGATGACGGCGGCGATCGTCTCGACAGGCGTGTCGCCCGGAATCGCGATCATGTCGAGCCCAACCGAGCACACCGATGTCATCGCTTCGAGCTTCTCGAGCGTGAGTGCTCCGTCGTGGACGGCGCGGATCATGCCGGCATCCTCGGAAACGGGGATGAACGCGCCCGAAAGGCCGCCGGTCGAACTCGTGCCCATCGCGCCGCCCTTCTTGACGGCGTCGTTGAGCAGTGCGAGCGCGGTGGTGGTGCCGGGACCGCCGCAGCGCTCGACACCGATCGCTTCGATGATCTGCGCGACGCTGTCGCCGTCGGCAGGGGTGGGCGCGAGCGAGAGATCGACGATGCCCATGGCCACACCGAGCCGGCGGGCGGCCTCGCGCGCGATGAGCTCGCCGGCGCGCGTGATCTTGAACGCGGTGGTCTTGATCGCCTCGGCCACCTCGGTGAGATCGGCGTCGTCGGGCAGGGACGCGACGACCGCGCGCACCACGCCCGGTCCCGAGATGCCGACGTTGATGACGGCGTCGGCCTCGCCCGCGCCGTGCACGGCACCGGCCATGAACGGGTTGTCCTCCACCATGTTGCAGAACACCACGAGCTTGCCGCAGCCGAACGAGTCACGATCGGCGGTCGCCTCGGCGGTCTCGCGCACGATCTCGGCCATGCGCAGCACCGCGTCCATGTTGATTCCCGCGCGCGTCGAGGCGACGTTGACCGAGGAGCAGACGCGCTCGGTCTGGGCCAGTGCGGCCGGTATCGAGTCGATGAGCTCGCCGTCGCCCGTCGCCGTGCCCTTTTGCACGAGCGCCGAGAAGCCACCGATGAAGTCGACGCCGACCTCGATGGCGGCGCGATCGAGCGCGCAGCGCGATCGGGATGATGTCGTCGCTGTCGCACACGGCAGCGAGCTGCGACGACCGGCGTCACGGCGATGCGGCGGTTCACGATCGGGATGCCGTACTCGGCCTGGACGGCCTCGGCGACCGGCACGAGCTTCTCGGCACGCGTGCAGACCAGGTCGTAGACTTTCGCGGCGCAGCGCTCGATGTCGGTGTCGGCGCACTCGTCGATGCTCATGCCGAGCGTGACGGTGCGGATATCGAGATTCTGCTGGGTGACCATCAGCAGCGTCTCGACGATCTCCTCGGGCGAGATGTGCATGTGGTACTCCGGATGTCCGAAGGGTTCGGATTGCGACAGGTCGTGGCCTAGAGACGGTGCATGTAGCGGAAGACGTCCTCGCGCTGGAGCGTGATCTGCACGCCGATCTCGGTGCCGACCTCGGCAAGGCGTCGCTGGACCGTCGTCGAACGGCGTCGCTTCTTCGTCGACGGTCACGAGCATCGTCATCGAGAAGATGCCGCCGATGATCGTCTGGCGGATGTCCTCGATATTGGCGCTTCGACTCGGCGAGCACTTGTGAGATGCCGGCGACGATGCCGACACGGTCCTCGCCGAGGACGGAGAGAATCGCTGGAGTCTGCATGACGGGGGTGCCCCTTCGTCGATCGTCGAGTCCACACGGACCACGGGCGTGTACGTTCTTGCGGACGGTATACTCCCTTATACCGCGAGCGTGCGGTTGCCGCCATTCGTGCGATCCCGCCGATACAGTGCCTCACGCCCGAGCCGAGAAGGAGATCGCCGTGGCCGTGCCCATCACTCCCGTGCGTGTTGGCGACGTCGTGCGTCTCAAGAAGGGCTCACCCGTGCGGCGCCAACGAGTGGGAAGTCACGCGCGTCGGGATGGACATCTCGCTCAGTGCACGGGGTGCGACCGCAAGGTGCGCCTCGTGCGCTACGAGTTCGATCGCCGGTTCCGGGGATTCGTTCGCCGCTCATCAGAGGACTGAGCCGCTGTCGCAGTCCACGCCGCTGTCGACGCGCTACGAACCGTCCAAGCTGTCGAGCGATCCATCCGGACTCGATCTCGTTGAGCTGCACGTGGACGTGGTCGCCGCCGGTCGTTCGTGTACGCCGACATCTGGGGCGTCACCTGGTCGGAGAGCAAACGCACGACTCGCCAGCTGCGTGACGCCGCCCGATGACGTGATCTCCCGCGCTTACGGCCGGATCGTCGACGTGGATCATCACGAGATCGATCTCGGGCCACCCAGAGGGTCGGATGTGGATCTCGTAGTCGTCGTACTTCTCGTAGAGCAGGTACGGTCGCACCTCGACGACTTCACCGGTCACGGGTGCGTAGACGGGTGAGCCGACGGGAGCGCATACGTCGACCGCAGTGTCCGGCGGGCCGGTCCGATTCGATCGCCACATCCTAAGAACGGTGCCCTCAAGTATGTTGGGCCCGTTGTCGTCCTCTCCCACCGCAGGCGCCGGACGTCCGGTGCCCTTGTTCTGCTCGGCGAGTACCATGTCGGCGTCGGGCAGCAGCGACTCCATGTGCAAGCGCGGTGTCGCCGGACGCCTGGTGGAACCCGATCTCGGACAGCCGCAAGGGCGAGACCGGCAGATACAGGTGCAGGCTGCGGTAGTTGGCGAAGAATGGTGTGGGCTCGGATCGGTCCTCGGCCACCACCTGCATCACCGGGGGCTCGGCGGGCGTCACGGCGGTAGCTGCACCCTCGGCCGGGGTGCCAGGGCGCGCCGCGAGCCTCCAGCCGACAACGAGAGCGACTAGCAACACGACGATGATGCCCGCAAGTTGGAGTTGTGCGAGGCGCTTGGCCTTCATGTGCCGATGTCTGCGTTTCGCGTTGCCGTCGACAGAGATACCTGCGTCGAGTGGAGCGCGTAGCCCGTTTGGACGCGAGCCCGAGCCCGGACGATCCGGGATGGCCCGGCTGCCGGGGATCCGTGAGTCCACGCGGCGGGTCTCCCTGGTTGGGCTGCTCACCGGGACGCCAGTCCGCAACTTGTATGCAGGGGCAACGGCACGGCGGTCTTGTGTGGGTGGTGGTCGAACACGAAGTCTCCGAGGAAGTAGAGGATCAGGCGGTCCCAATAGTACTCGACTCATTGAATCATATGGGGGGAGAAAGGACAGAGCCGCATCGGGTTTGCACAACTGTGGCAGGATTGACGCTTCGCATGACGAACACGGAAGCGACGGGGGTCACCACTACGGGGACAGCGCTTCTGCATCACAGGTGAATCTCGGCAAGGGACAGCTGCATCTCGGGGGATTGCGTCAACCTAACATAGCCTGGCACCCACAGTGAAGACGTGCCCGAGTGCTACAATCGCACTCATTGTCCGCGGAGTGAGGGGGCTCGGGCCTATGCACAAACTCGAAGAAGTCCTTCGTGCCGAAGATGTAGCCCGTCGCACCGTCGCTGACGCTCGTACTCGCGCGAAAGACATCAAGCGTGAGGCTATCGCCGAAGCGGATCTCATCAGGTCCGAAGCGCAGCGCGAGACCGCCAACGAGGCGGCCGAGATTCGTTCGCGGGTGCTGCGAGAAGCGGATGCCCAGGCAGTCTCTGTCGAGCGCGATGCTGAGGCCGAATTGGGTGCGGTGATCGCCGAGAGCGAGCCGCGCTTGGACGAGGCCGCACGCACCGTCGTTGACTTCCTGGTCGGGTGACGCGGGCGTGGCCATCGCACGCATGCTCAAAGTCACGGTCCTCGGCTACTCGGACGTCGTAGAGCAGGTCACGGACGATTTGCAGCGTGCCGGTCTGCTCCAGATCGAGAAGCACGAGAGCGATCAGGGCGGCGTCACCGAGATGGTCGTCGATCAGCAGCGGCTCCACATCGCGGAGAAGCTACTCGCGCAGGCGCAGTTCGTGCGCGACTTCCTGTATCGGTATCACGAGGCCGACGTTGCATTCGGCGTCTTCATTTCCGAGAAATTCCACTTGAGTGAAGAGGAGTTCCACGCTCTCGAGCCGGATGCGAAGTTCGAGGAGCTTTACCAGGAATGCGAGCGAGCCTCGGACCGCATCGCCACGATCGACCGCGAGCGAGCTCGGCTCACGAGTCTCGTGCACGAGCTTGAGCCCTGGCGCGACATGCGGTTGCAGATCAGTCAGTGGGAAGGCACCGAGCACGTTGCGCTCTTCACCGGCATCGTGCCCCTTAACCACTCGGCTGACGTGCGGACGGCGTTGCGCGAGGCCGTCGACGAGGTCTCGGTCGATGAGGTCGGCAACGACGGTCATAGCGAGGCCTGGGTCGTCATGGCGCACATCAGCCGCCTCGAAGAGGTCAAGAGCGCGCTGGCGGCGACCGAGTTCGCTGAGGTCTCGTTCCCCGAGCTAGTGGACTATCCCGCCGAGGAGATCGCCGATGCGCTTGAGCTGTTGGGCAATCTCGAGCGTGAGAAGAGCGAGCTTGAGGACCGTGCGCGCGAGCTGGCGCACGAGTACGCGAACGTCTTCGCACTGGTCGAGGCGCTGCACTCCGATCTGGAAGCTGTATCGGTTCACTCGTGCTACCTGTCGACCGAGCGGACATTCGTGCTCACCGGCTGGTTGCCGGAGCGCAAGCGAGAGGCGCTGTTGGCGGCGCTCGAGCCGGTCGGGAGTGACATCGACGTGTCGTTCGAACAGCCCGATCCTTCCGAGAGCGTGCCTGTCGAGCTGACCAACCACTCGTGGATTCGTCCGTTCGAAGTGCTCACCGACCTCTACGGGCGACCCGATTACTTCGGATTCGATCCGACGCCGATCATGGCGCCGTTCTTCTTCTGGTTCTTCGGCATGTGCATCGGCGATGTGGGCTACGGCATCATGCTCATGGTGGGTGCGTGGCTTATCAAGACGAAGCTCGATGTGGCACCTGGCGTGAAGAAGTTCATGGATCTGCTCATCTTTGGCGGGTTTGCCTCGGTGCTGTGGGGCGCTCTCACGCGCAGCTATCTGGCGTTTGCCGCAGACAAGCTGCCTGCATTTCTCCAGTACAAACCGCTGATCGACCCGGCGACCGAGCTGATACTGCTGCTCAGTGTGTGCGTGGTCATCGGTGTTGTGCATGTGAGTGTGGCTATCGCGTTGGCGGCGTATCAGGAATGGCATCGCGGCAATGTGATTGACTCGATCTCGGATCACATCAGCCTACTCGTGTTCTTGGCGTTGCTCATAGTCGCAGTGCTCTCGATGGCCGGGATGCTGAACTCCGCACTCGGGATGCCGCTGTTGATCGTCGCATTCGTGCAACTGCTGCTTCTCAAAGGCGGCTTGCTCAATGTGATCGCCCGCAAGGTGCCCGCGTGGCACACCGCACTGATTCCGCTCAAGGGATTCCTCGGCGTGTATGGTGTGGTCGGGCTTGGGTCGGAGTTCCTGTCATACACACGTCTGGCCGCTCTCGGTCTTGCGAGTCTCTACGTGGGCGACGCGATGAATCGCCTGACCGAGCTGTCGGGTGGCATCCCGTACATCGGGATCTTCATCGCCGCGCTCATCTTCGTGGTGGGCCACGTGTTCAACGTCGTGATCAACCTGCTCGGCGCGTTCGTCCATCCCACGCGTCTGCAGTACGTCGAGTTCTTTGGTCATTTCTATGAAGGCGGCGGGCGGGTTTACACCCCGTTCTCGTCGACAACGAGGCAGTTGGTGCTTCATCCGCAGGCTGCGGGTGAGCAGAAGGGAGGGCCCAGCTCGTGAATGAGACCATTCTGGGTATGACCGGCCTAAACTGGGCATACCTGGGCGCGGCAGTCGCCGCGATCGGGGGCGGCATAGGTTCGTCGATCGGTATCACATCGATCGCGAACACTGCCGCCGGAGTCGTCTCCGAGGATTCGGAGAAGTTCGGTAAGGTACTGCCGCTGGCAGCCATGCCGGGGACGCAGGGCATCTACGGTCTGGTCACGATGATCCTCGTGTTTGTGTTCACGGGAATCTTCGGCGGCTCGCCGGAGCTGACCGCCACGGAGGGCGTGCGCGTGTTCATCTCGTGCCTGCCGGTGGCGTTTCTGTGCGGATTCTCAGGTGTGTATCAGGGTCTCACCGCAGTCGGTGCTGCCGGCATGGTCGCTCGACGCGACGAGGACGCCGGCAAGGCGCTGATTTTCCCGGCGCTCGTCGAGACCTACGCGGTCTTCTCGCTCGTCGTGACCATCCTCATGCTTCTGTACGCGACAGGATAGAGCCGTGGCGCTTGCTGACATTCTTCAACGAATAGACCGTGATGCTGACGCGGAGGCGAATGCTGTCGTCCTCGCCGCCGAGGCCCATGCGGAGCGTCTGCGGCACGAGGCGCAGGCCGAGTCGGTCGCTCACCGGGAGCACGAGATCGCGCGTGCCGAACGTGAGGCGGCGGACGACGCACGCACTCGGCTTGCCGGCGCGCGGCTCCGTGGACGCGATCGTGTGCTCGCCGAGAAGCGTGCCCTGATCGAGCGGGCAATCGGCTCGGCCGAGGCGTCAATCGTGGCGCTGCCCGACGACCGCTACGTGGCACTGATGGTCCGTGAGATCTCCGCCTCCGCTCGTGGCGGCGAGAAGATCAGCCTCGGCGAAGCGGATGCGGCCCGACTTGGTGGCCTACAGGAGGCCCTGGCCGCAGCGGACGTGAATGCTGCGGTCGTCGGCGCTACCTCCGCCGTCAAGCACGGCGTGGTGCTCGAGGGTGACCGCATGCGTGTCGAGGTCTCGCCTGCAGCGCTCATCGAGTCGCGACGCGGCGAGCTCGAGGCACACATCATGGAGACGCTCTTCGGAGGTGACGGGGACTCCTGATGGCCGTGTATAGCCCCATACGCGATTCAATCCGGTTCGGCTATGCCGTCGGGCGCGTTCGCGTGCTCGAAACACTGCTGCTGAGGAGTTCGCACTACGAGCGATTGCTCGACGCCCGCACGTTCGAGGATCAGAAGCGCGTGCTGTCCGAGACTCGCTACGGTGCCTACCTCGAGACCGCTCAGACCGCCGAGGACGTCGAGATCGCGTTCGACCGTGCGCTGGCTGATGTCTATGCGGATTTCCTCGAGACTGCGAATCTGCCCCAACCCATGGTCGACTACTTCCGGACCATCCACGACTTCGAGAACCTCCGGGGCCGGCTGAAGGCCGAGTCGCTCGGCATTGAGGCGAACGAGCTCCTCAACGACCTGGGGAGCGTGTCGATCGAACGGATGGTGGCCGGACGCCTGCCTGCGTTGCTGCAGGCCGCCGAGGATCGGGTTCGGGTCGAGGCCACCGTAGACGGCGAACTGGCGGTGAACCTGCTCGACGCAGCGGTGGACACCGAACTGTACACGGCGCTCGACGCGGTTGCTCGGACGATCGAGAACCGGCATGTACGCGATATGGCGTCGACGCTGGCAGATCTGGCCAACGTCAGGGCATTCGTGCGAGTGCGAACGCTGGGCTTGCCGACCAGCGAGGTCGTGCGGCACTCGGTGCCAGGCGGGACCATTACTGCCGAGGACCTCATGGGTGTCTACCGCCTGCCGCTCGAGGAGGCCGTAGAACGGCTCGTGGCTCGACCGACCTTGCGTGGAGCTGACCCGGAGGCACTTGCAGATCCAGTGCGCTTCGACATAGCGGCGGATGCTCTTGTGACGCGTCGTATGGGCGATGCGCGTCGCGTGCCGGTCGGACCGGAGCCAGTGGTTGCCTACGTCATGCAACGCAAACTCGAGACTTCGATGCTGCTGCATGCTTCTCATCGGCAAGCTCGCGGGCGTGTCACGCGATGAACTGCGGACGCGACTCAGGGACGTGGCGTAGATGACCGAGGCGCTCAAGGTAGCGGTCGTCGGCGACGGAACGAGTGTGGCGGGGTTCCGTCCGCTCGGCTTCGAGGTGTTCTCGGTGCGGGAACCCGCCGACGCTCGCGACCTGTGGGGCAAGCTCACGGGAGGCGAATACGCCGTAGTTCTCGTCACCGAGCCGGTGTGGCACGAGATTGCCGAGGAGGCTGCCTTGTCAGGGACGAACTGGTCCCTTCGGTGACCGTCATCCCCGGGGCGGGTAGCTCCGGCGGCATAGGACAACAGAAACTCGACCGCGCTATCGAGCGTGCGCTCGGGACGACATCGTTCATCCGAGAAGAGGGCGAGTAGATGGAGCAGGGAAGCATCGTGAAGGTCGCCGGTCCCCTCGTGGTCGCCGAAGGCCTCGTCACCTCCAGAATGTACGACCTGGTACGTGTGGGCGACGAAGGCCTTATGGGTGAGATCATCGAGATGCGAGGAGACCGCAGCTCGATCCAGGTCTACGAGGAGACCGAGGGTCTCGGCCCGGGCGACCCGGTGGTATCCACCGGTGCTCCGCTGTCGGTCGAGCTCGGGCCGGGCATGCTGGGTGCGGTGTACGACGGTGTCCAGCGGCCGCTCGACGCACTGGAAGCCATGGCGGGCGCGTTTCTGGCACGCGGTATCGACGCGCCGGGTCTGGATCGCGACAAGACAGTGGATGTTCCACGCGACCGCGAAGGCCGGAGACGTGGTCGAGGGCGGCGACGTCATCGGTATCGTGCAGGAGAACGCCGTCATCACGCTGCGGATCATGATTCCCCCGAACGTGAGCGGCAAGATCGAATCGATCGAGAGCGGGACGTATACGGTCGAGCAGCCGGTCGGCAAGCTCCGCACCGAGGCGGGCGAAACGGTCGATCTGCTCATGATGCAGAGCTGGCCGGTACGAGTCGCCAGGCCGTATCGGCGCAAGCTGTCGGTCAGCGAGCCGCTCGTGACGGGAACGCGGGTCATCGACACGTTCTTCCCGCTCATGAAAGGCGGCGTGTCGTGCATCCCGGGTCCATTCGGCGCGGGAAAGACCGTCACGCAGCACCAGATCGCCAAGTGGTCCAACGCCGAGGTCGTCATCTTCATCGGCTGTGGCGAGCGAGGCAACGAGATGACCGACGTGCTCATGGAGTTCCCCGAGCTTGAAGATCCGTACTCGGGAGAGCCGCTCATGAAAAGGACGGTGCTCGTCGCCAACACCTCGAACATGCCTGTCGCGGCACGTGAGGCAAGCGTCTACACGGGCATTACGATGGCCGAGTACTTCCGCGACATGGGATACAACGTCGTGCTTCAGGCCGACTCCACATCTCGCTGGGCAGAGGCCATGCGTGAGATTTCGGGTCGTCTCGAGGAGATGCCCGGTGAAGAGGGCTTCCCGGCATATCTCGGCACCAAGCTCGCCGCATTCTACGAGCGGGCCGGCAAGGTCTCGACGCTGGGTGGCGCGCTGCCGCCCGGGAGCGTCTCGGTCGAATCCGCGGCTGCGGAAAGCGCAGGCGGTGCCGAGCCGGCGCCTCACGAAGCTGAAGCCGACAAGATGCGAATCGGCTCGGTGTCGGTCGTCGGGTCGGTCTCGCCTCCGGGCGGTGACCTCTCGGAGCCGGTCGTGCAAAACACTCTGCGCGTCGTGAAGGTGTTCTGGGCACTGCAAGACACCCTGGCCTACGAGCGCCACTTCCCGGCGATCGACTGGCTCACGAGCTACTCGTTGTACCTCGACAAGATCACGCCGTTTTGGCGTGAGAACGTGGGCCACGAATTCCGCGGGCGCCGCGATCGCTGTATGGAGATTCTCCAGCGCGAGAGCGAGCTCGCCGAGATCGCACGCCTCGTTGGCGTGGAGGCGCTCTCATCCGAGGAGCAGATTCTCATGGAGACCGCCAAGTCCATCCGCGAGGACTTCTTGCAGCAGAACGCATTTCGCGATGACGATCAGTTCACGTCGCTGCACAAGCAGGACCTGCTGCTCCAGACCATCTTGCACTTCCACGAGAAGGCGCTCGAGGCTCACGCGGCCGGCGGTGCGCTGCCGGAGATCTTCTCCGCGCCGGTTCGCGAACGCATCGCTCGTGCGAAGTACCTGACCGAAGACGACTTGGATGTGTTCCGCGAGATCGTCATCCGAGATCGACACGCAGCTGGTCGCAAGCGGCGTCGAAGAAGAGGTGATGTAGCGTGGAACGCGAGTACATGACCACCCGCGACATCGTCGGGCCGCTCATGCTCGTCGAAGACGTCGAGGGCGTGACCTACGGCGAACTGGTCGAACTCGAGTTCCCCGACGGTACGCAGTCGCTCGGCAACGTGCTCGAGGTCAACGGCGACGTCGCTCTTGTCCAGGCGTTTCAAGGCACGCGCGGCTCGAACCCGAAAGAGACCAAGGTCCGCTTCCTGGGTCGAGGCATGACCCTGGGCGTGTCGCGCGACATGTTGGGGCGCGTCTTTGACGGCCTCGGTCGGCCGCGCGACGACGGTCCGGAGATTCTGCCGGACAAGCGCCTGTCGATCTACGGCTCGCCGATCAATCCCACGGCGCGCGACTTTCCCGATGACTTCATTCAGACCGGCGTGTCGAGTATCGACGGCCTCAACCCGCTCGTTCGCGGGCAGAAGCTGCCGATCTTCTCGGGATCGGGTCTGCCGCACAACCAGCTCGCGGCTCAGATCGCGCGGCAGGCGGCCGTGCTCGCCCGCTCCGACGACCCGACCAAGGTCGGCGAGAAGCTCGAAGGCGAGTTCGCCGTCGTGTTCGCGGCGATGGGCATCACGTTCGAAGACGCCGACTTCTTCATGAGCGAGCTGCGCGACACGGCTGCCATCGAGCGCGCCGTGCTGTTCTTGAACCTTGCCGACGACCCGGCGGTCGAGCGTATCGCCACGCCGCGTATGGCGCTGACCGCTGCCGAGTACCTGGCCTACGAACGCGACATGCACGTCCTGGTCATCCTCACCGACATGACCTACTACTGCGAGGCGCTGCGCGAGGTTTCTGCTGCTCGCAAGGAAGTGCCGGGTCGCCGAGGATATCCCGGGCTACCTCTACACCGACCTCGCGACACTCTACGAGCGTGCCGGTCGCATCAAGGGCCGCAAGGGCTCGATCACCCAGATCCCGATCCTGTCCATGCCCGAGGACGACAAGACACACCCGATTCCGGACCTTACGGGCTACATCACCGAGGGCCAGATCATCCTCGATCGAAACCTGCACCGTCGCGGCATCTACCCGCCCGTCGCCGTGCTGCCGTCGCTTTCGCGTCTGAAGCAGAAGGGCATCGGCCCGGGCAAGACGCGCGAGGACCACGCCGACCTTTCGCAACCAGCTGTTCGGTGCCTATGCGCGAGGTATCCAGGCCAAGGAACTCGCAGTGATCTTGGGCGAGGCAGCGCTCTCCGAATCGGACAAGGCGTTCAGTGCATTCGCCGACTCGTTCGAGGATCGTTTCATCCGGCAAGGGCGAGCACGAGGAACGCACGGTTGAAGAGACGCTCGCGCTTGGGTGGGATCTGATGACGCTGCTGCCGCGTACGGAGCTGAAGCGCATCAAAGACGAGTACCTCGAGAAGTACCTGCCCGCCGAAGCGGCCGAGGATGTCGCCATGGAGGTCGGTGCGTGAGTCTGGTCCTGTGGACAATCGTCGCTCTTCTGGTGGGACTGATCGCGGTCCTGCAATTCGTCGGCGTGCGCGCTCTCGAGAACTGGGGCGTATCGCCGTCGCGCGCAGTTATCGGTTTGCGTCTGTTCAATCTGATGGTCGTGGTCGTGCTGATCGCATTCGTCTTCTGGGAATGGATGAAGCGCTAAATGCCTGCACTGCGAGTTAATCCGAACCGTATGGAGCTCATGAGGCTGCGCAAGCGCCGCGCCGTCGCGCAGCGTGGTCACAAGCTTCTCAAGGACAAGCTCGACGAGCTGATGAAGGAGTTTCTGGCTCGCATCGGCCTGACTCGCAAGTTGCGGGCGTCGGTCGAGGCGCAGCTTGCCGGGGCGTACGGCACCGTGGCGGTAGCGCGTGCCGAGACCGGCCGAGCCAACCTCGCGCAGGCGCTCTCGGTCGGCGAACCAGCCAAGCTTGTCGCCGTCGCCGAGCGCAACGTGATGAGCGTGCGGATTCCCGAGTTCACCGTGATGGAACTGGCCGAGCCGGGCGGCTATTCGCTTACGACTACGCCGGTCGTGCTCGACACGGCACTGCATGCGCTTGCCGACGTGGCTCCTCGGCTGGTCGAATTGGCCGAACGGGAGAAGGCCATCGAGTTACTCGCTGCAGAGATCGAGCGCACTCGTCGGCGCGTCAACGCGCTCGAGCACGTCTTGATACCGCAGTTGACCGAGGCGATTCGCGACATCGGGATGAAGCTCGAAGAGGCCGAGCGGGGCAACCTCACCCGGCTGATGAAGGTCAAGGACATTATCGCCGCGCAAGACGCGGCGGCTCAGGAAGCGGCACAACACAAGGCGAACGCGGCAGACTAGCGCTTGGCGAGAAGTACAGGCGCCAGCGCCGCGAAGCCAAACAGAAAGCGGTTGTCCCCGAGATCACCGGTCACGAGCGCATTGAGTAGTGCCGCAATCACAAGTGCACCAACGAGCACGGCGATGTCTTGCTGTTCGCCTCGCAACCCTTTGATGATGATCGTCGCCGCCACACCCAAGAACGCAACAAGCGCGACGAAGCCGACCAATCCCGTTTCCGACAGCGTCTCGAGCGCGATGCTGTGCGGGTACTTCCGCTCGTCGGGATAGTCGTTGAGCAGGGGCCACGATGCGAGTCCTTGACCCGCGATCGGACTCTCCAGCCACTCATCGATCGATGGCGCGTACCACGAGACCCGAGCGGCGACGCTGTTGTCGTTGCCGATGTTCAGGAGCAATCTGGCCATTCGTTCGACGATTATCGGGGGCTGCCCGACAGAAGCGTAGTAGGCTGCGGATCCCAACAGTGCGATGACAACAGAGATGACGATGACGATCGTCGCGATGCGATGCATGTGCATGGCCGTTGCGATGCGCGCTCTTCGCACCACAAGCACGAACACGATTGAGATCGTTGCAGCAATCAGAGGCATGCGGCTGCTGGTCATGAGCAGGGGCACGAATGTGAGAACGAACGCTGCGGCGTACGGCCAGCGACTCCCGCTCCGATCGGAGAGCAGTCCCCACAGGGCCACGAGCGATCCGAACCCTACGACCCGGGCGATTGCCAGGCGGTTGATACCGAACGCGGTGGACAACCCGACCCCGCCGGAGGCGACGAACGATCCGATCACGACGAGACCGATCGCTACGCCGAACAGCAGCATGATGTGCGCAAGCCGAGCGACTCGCTCGGGGTCCTCGGCAATCACCAACGCCCCGCCGACAATCGACAGTGTAAGGACGAGGCCGACCTCAAGCAGCTTCTGCTGCACGTAGATCTCGCTGGGGGACCAGGCGGCACTTGCGACGGCCCAGGCGGTGAAGGCAAGGCCGGGTGCGACGATCACCCACCATCTGGGCGGCAGGTGCCAGTCTCTCTTCCACAGCAGGAAGGTGCCCACGACGAACGTGGCTATGGCGGCCAGAAGCGTGGGTTCGAGCGGAATATGGCCGACGAGCGCGGATTCCTTGTACGAGGCACCAATGCGACCGGAGAACAGCACGACGAAGTAGAGTGCTTCGAAACTGAACAGCATGCGGAACATGCGTACCGGGACGTCCGTGATCGCCGACCGCGACATCGTGTTCCTTCCGAAGAAAGTGTGAGCTGGGACACTGTACCGTGCTCAGAATACCGCCGAAACCCTAAAGTCGAGCGACACAAGCTCCGATAATCTGAATGTCAGGATGCGAGCCTCCTGGCATTGGAACCAGCTCCTCACGGTGGCGCCCCTCCACAGTTCGGAGCTGTTTCCTTCCTCTGGGACACACACTTGGCTGACTAGCTCGTCTGTCCCGTGAAGGCGAAGCTGCCCAGAAGCAGGCCCGGCACGAGTACCGGATTCGTCTCTGACCCGACCCACATCCGCTCCCGTGTGACGCCTCTCACGTCGCCGAACGCCTCGACCACGCTTTGAGTGAACCGCAGGTTCTTCAGCGGTTGGGTGAGGCGCCCCTTCTCTATCAGGAATGTCCCGTCTCGAGTCATCCCGGTGAGTGTCACGGGGATGGGGTCCTCGACGTTGACGTAGTGGAAGCGGGTGACATAGACGCCGCGATCGACCGAGGCCAGGAGCTCGTCGATAGTTGCGTCGCCAGCCGCCAGCTCGACATTGAGCGGGAGCGGTCCGTAGGAGTTAGGCGCCGGGAGCGCGTGCCCGGTGTTGGCGCGCTCCATGCGAGCGGCCCAGTAGGAGTCTGTCACGACATCCTTGGCGACTCCGGCCTCCACGAGCGACACGCGTTGCTTGGGCACTCCCTCGTAGTCGAACGTGAGTCCGAAGGCGTGATCGGCGAGGGCGTCGTCGACGATAGTGATCGACTCGTGCATCACGGACTCGCCGAAGCGATTGGCCATGAACGATCGCCCTTCCTCAACGGAGCGCGCGCCCATTCCGAGCCAGCCGAGAAACTCCATGAGGTCCGAGACCGCTTCGGGTGCCAGTACGACCGTGTACGAGCCAGGCTCGAGTTCGCCCGGGTTCTCCGAGCGTTCAGCCAGCGTCGCAGCTTCGTCTCCCAGGGCAGCGGCAGCGAGCTTCTCGGCGTCTTTGCTCACGAACGACGCCCAGCCCGAACCTCCGGTCGTGCCCATCGACAGGACCGTGGCACGTATGCCCGATGTAGCCTGCGCGACATCGATTCCGCGGGAGTTCGCCAATGCGATTGCCTGGATGGTGGACTTCACACCGCCGGCGCACAGAAGGTTTCGGCTGGCCGACTGATCGACGATCGAGCGCACGGCGGTCGCGCGCGCTTGTGCATTGAAGCGCACGGTACCCTCGGCCACGCGGTCTACCTCGGCGATCGGGGACGGTTCGGGCAGTCCCGGGAAGCCCGGATCTTCGGGTGCGGAGCGAGCCGCTCGGAGCGCAGCGTCACAGCATGCCTGCAGCGAAGCGTCGTCGGTGCGGTTCGTGGACGCCACGCCGGTGCGGGTGCCGGTCACGGCCCGCACGGAGATTTCGGCGTCGCGTTCGGCGACGTTTTGGTGGATGCGATTGTCGGCGAAGCGGGTGAGCGCCGAGTCGGAGACGGACGCGAGTACTTCGGTCTGCTCGGCCGAGGAAAGCTCGACCGCACGTGTCGCCAACTGGCGCGCGCGCTCCCGGGAGCGCTTCGGGTCGACGGTCATCGGCCCACCCCCACCTGGACGCCACGGAATCGCGCCGGAGCGGCACCGTGGGCGACGTGCGCGACCTGCATCGGCTCGCCCTTGCCGCAGTTGGGCAGACCCCACACGTCCCAGTGATCGGTGTTGCAGATGGCGTCACAGCTTGCCCAGAATTGCGGCGTGATGCCGGTGTAGTTCGGACTCTTGACCATGCGTGTCAGCTTCCCGTTCTCGATCAGCCAGCCGATCTCGCACGCGAACTGGAAGTTCAGGCGCTTGTCGTCGATCGACCAGGAGTTGTTCGTTTCGATGTACAGCCCGCGCTCCGTGTCGGCAATCAGATCGTCGAAGGTCCACTTGCCCGGCTCGAGCGAGATCGTTGTCATCCGGATCAGCGGAATGCGGTTCCAGCCATCGGCGCGCATGCAGCCATTCGAGGTTCGCCCGATCTCGAGTGCGGACTCACGCGAGGTCTGGAAGCCGCTGAGGATGCCGTCGCGCACGATGTAGTCGCGTTGCGCGGGAACACCTTCGTCGTCCCAGCCGAAGCTGCCGAGCGAACCAGGGATCGTGGCGTCGGCGGTCACATTGACGATGTCGGACCCGTAGCGAAGCGAGTCCAGATCGTCCAGGCCGAGGAACGAGGTCCCTGCGAACGCCGCCTCGTCGCCGAGCACCCGGTCGAGTTCGGTCGGATGGCCAATCGACTCGTGTACCTGCAGTGAGATCTGGCTCGCGTCGATGATGAGATCGTATTCGCCGCTGGGACAATGCTCGGCCGTCAGCAAGGCGGCCGCTTCCTCGGCCACGCGCGCGGCGTTGCCCGCAAGATCGAGGGCCTGGATGACCTCCCATCCACCTTGGCGCCATTGCCCGCCGTGGCTGTTGGGATAGGAGCGCGGAAGCACCTCGCCGCCTTCAATCGCATAGGCGGTGATACCGCCGCCGCTCTCGTAGTGATCCTGTTCGATGTAGCTGCCTGCCGAGGAACCGAACACCTTATGCATGCGGTAGAAGCCGAGCTGGGCCTTGGTGAGCTTGACCTTCTCCTCACCGCGTAGGACCTCATCGGCTGCGAGTAGTAGTGCAACCTTGTCTTCGATCGGCACGGTGAACGGATCGATCGCGCACGGGCCGCTCCACGTGTCGACAACTCCATCGAGGTCGGCAAGTTGCACAGCGCCGTCGGGCACGAGCGCGGAGGCTTTGGCAATCGCCACCGCTTGCGTAGCTGTGTGTGCGGCCGAGTCGGTCGTGACCTCCGAGGAAGACGAAAACCCCCAGGCGCCGTCGCAGATGACTCGGACGCCGATACCGAACGAGGCGCGGGTCTCGATGCCTTCCACGCGGCCGTTGGCTACGCTGATATCCTCGGATAGCGTGTCAACGATGCGTGCGTCGGCATACGTCGCGCCAGCCATTTCGGCTGCGTCGAGTGCTGCCGTGATGATCTCTCTCATGCACTCCCCCTCGAGCGTGGTGTAGTTGTGCTATCCGATATGTGCCCCAAGACCGGCTGCGGCATCGGGCCGGTACTCACTCCGGGCCGGTCAGCACGACTCCGCGCAGTTCAACGGCGGCGTCGCTCGGGTAGATCGTGAGCACGAAATCCCCCCGCGGGATGCCGTTCGTGATGATCGAGCTGAACGTACCCGTTGTGCTCTTGAGACGCGCCCAGTAGCCGCTCGAGCCTGTGACAGTGCCTCTGTACGTGCCCGCCAGCATATCCTCGCCTACACGGTGGGTGCCGTCGGTGTAGGTGCCCGATTCGGCCGGGGCCGAGGACGTCACACTCGACTCGCCGGTCGCGGCCTCGAGTTGCTGCTGCAATGTCTGAACCTGGTCATAGAGTAGTAAGTTGCGTTCCTGGAGTCGCTCGTCTGCGCGCTGGGTGGCCGCGATGTCCCTGTGCGCCTGCTCGAGCGCTGCACTCGTGTCTGAGGCAAACGAGTGGGTCACGAGTAGCCCGATGCCCACGCCCACGAGCAGCGTCAAGACAACGACGACGATGCCACCAAGCGGACTCAGCACGATACGGCGATCGCGTGACGTTTTGGGCGGCGCATCGGGAGGTAGGGCAGAGGCGTTCGGTGAGATCACTCGGTTCCGATCAGGCCTGACGTAGGTGGCTGACATACGTCATCATGGTAGCAGTATGCATTTCGCTTCGGGACCGATTTCGGTGCCGACATGACTCGATGCGAGGTCTGTGCGTGTCTTCAGAGCATCATTTGCCGCATCCGGGCGACAGCGCGTTTCGCAAGCTCGCGGCGGTTCTGGTGCTGATCGTCGTGGCGGGCATCATCGGCGCACGCTTCCTGCCCGAGACCGGGCTTGTGAAGCCGAATTCCGCCACGCGTGCCGTTGTTGCGAGCACGGTCGATGTCGAGCGTGCCCTTGCCGAGAATGCTGACTTCCAGGTGTTTGCCGAGGCGCTCAAAGTGGCTGTGGTCGCGCGTCGTACGTGCCCGGTGCGCAACACTGCCGACGGCCGCGTGCTGCACATCATCGACGGTGCGCTCGATGCGTACTCGGCGTATCGACTCGCCTGGCAGACCGAACTCGAGAGCGCGTGGGACGCAGAGACGCTCGGCGACTCAGCGTACTGGGAGGCGACATACCCCGATCTCGGGCTTCCGACCGCCGGGGGTTCGATCACGCCGGAGCAGGTGAAGACGGCGGCCGAGCAACGGGCGCACGAACAGATCGCGGACGCAATCGAGGTTGTCGAGCGTTAGGGCCGCAGCACGGGCAGGCTAGAGGCCGAGGCTCGTGAGCGGGGCGTAGCTGGTTGCGCCAACGCCGGTAGCCGGTAGCGTGCGAGGTACCCAGTTGTAGCGTCGCGCGCCGGCGTAGTCGCTTCGCGCCGACAGCTGCGAGATCTTCACGAAATCCCCGGTGCGAGGGGCGTGGATGAAGTAGTCCCCGCCGATGTAGATGCCGACATGATGGATCGGCGAGCCGAAGAACACGACATCACCAGGTGCCAGCTCGGCCGGGGCGATCTTCTCGCCGAGAAGGAACTGGCTGCCCGAGTAGTGGGGCAGTTCCACGCCATGCTGGCGGTAGACGTACATGACAAGTCCAGAGCAGTCGAAGCCGGAAGGGCTCTGGCCGCCCCACAAGTACGGGATGCCGTGGTAGGCCAGTGCGGTCTCGACCGGAGATCCCGGGCTCACGACGGCACCGACGTTACTGGCACCCGACAGGATCTGACGAAGAAGGTCGGCTTCCTGGGTCTGGCGGCGCGATGCTTCCTGGTCGAGCAGCTCGAGAAGGTCACTCTGTGCCGAGGCGAGCATGTCCTGGCGCTCCTGAATCCTCAGCATGACCTCGATCTGGCGTGCCTTGAGTTCGAACTCGAGCGCTTGGGCCTGCTGCGCAGCGTTCTCAAGATCGGCAGCGGTCTGCTCGACGAGATCCTTCTGACCCTTCAGCGCCTTGGCGACCTCCGCATCGGCGAGGCCGATGGTGTTGAGGTACTGCACGCGAGCGACGAAGTCGGTGAGGGACTTGGAGTCGAGTAGCACCTCGATCGCGGCGAACGTGCCGCTGCGATAGATTGAGTTCGCGCGGTTGCTCAGCAGTTCCATCTGGAAATCGTAGGCCTGCGTAGCGTTTTCGAGGTCGACCTCGGTGTCGTCGACCTCGCGGCGCGTCGAGTTCAGACGGTCGACGGCGGCGTTGTAGGCTTCAGAGGCCAACGCCAGCTCGCGGTCGAGTTCGTCGAGTTTCGCGCGCAACTCGTCCAAAGCCGCCTGGCGACGTGCGAGTTCTGTGCGAAACGCCTTCGTCTTGTCGTCGACCGGAACATCAATGGCCGAGGATGTCTCCTCGGAAGGAGTGGCATCGGGTGTCACGTTCGTCTCCGGGTCGGTGCTCGCATCCGGAGTGACGTTCGTGTCCGGGACGGTCGCGGTGTCGGGAGCGGGTACCTCGGGATCGGGCACCTCGGGAGCAGGCTGGGGGACAGGTGAGACGGTTGACGTCGCGGGTTCGGCGAAGACCGGGACAGCACAGAGCAACACAATAGCAAGCGCCGAAACGCCTGCCTTGCGCAGCCCGATCGCGACCGCTCGTCCTGTCATTCACTGCCTCTCATGTGCCGGTTCGGAATCGCTACACTCCCCGCTTCGTAGGCCCCTGAGTGCATACGCGCGAATCCAATCATCCATACTATCACGAAATGCCAGGTCAGGCCATGTTCTTGACCATCTCGGCAAGCATGGACTGTTGTCCTGACCGCGAGTTGATCAATTCCTAACCCCTGACACGCAAATTCAGTGCCGAGATGGTCCGCGGGAAGCCACTTGTGTCCTGCCACGTCGAGAGGTATGAACACGGTAGACACGGAATCGGTGCGGAGGAGGTCAGTCATGCCCAAGGCGGGATGGTGTGCGCAGTGTGGTGCCAATGTATGGCTGCTGCCAGACGGTGGCTGTCAGAACGGTCACGATGCGTCGCAGGTATCGAACGTCTACGAGGTCGAGCCTCAGTCCGATCCGCTGCGTGATGTCGCGGACACGATGGAGCAGGCCGCCCGTCAGGCCGGCGATGCGGTGAAGGGTGCCTGGCACGAAGCGCAGCCTGCAGCAAAGGAAGCCGCGGACGCGGCCGGCGAGGCGGCTCGCAAGGCGGGTGCTGCGGCCAAGGGCTTCGGCCAGAAGCTGTTGGGGCACAGCGACAAGCAAACTGACAGCCCCACGTCGGACGCAGAGTCCATCGACACGGACTGAGCCTTCCGGCGCGCGCCTACGGCCAGGGATTCGTGATTGCAGCGGAGTGCTGCAGTCCGCCGGACGTCTTGCAGTGTGAGCACGACCACGTGGCCGCGCCCGCAGTGAGCGTGTGACTGCTTACGCTCACCGACTCCAGCGCGTAGCTCGTCGTCCCGTTGTTGAGGCTCGCGTACGGCGCGGGGTCGTCCCAGTAGCCGAGCATCCTCGGTCGGTTCATGCCGTGGGGCAATGTGCCGTGGCAGTTCACGCAGTACTTCGGTTGGGAGTGGCTGACAGCGTGGGGCGTTCGACTGTGGGCGGTGTTCGACCAGTTGAGCGCGCCGCTTGCGGTGCCGTAGAGGTCGTGGCATTTGGCGCAGATGACGTCGGTTGCAGCAACGGTCGCAGCGCCGTTGCGGTACCCCATCCCGTTCGCGCTGCCACTCCACAGGCCAACCGTCTTCCAGTCGCGCGGGTAGTCCGGGTCGACAAGCGACGCGGCGGTCGATCCATGCGGACCCTTGGCCTGCGTGGTCGCGCTCTGTTCGTTCGTGTGGCAGTCCGTGCACGTCATCTTCGAGTTCCAGTTCCAGCCGCTCACGAAGACGTCTACCGTCGGGAGCTGCCAGGTAACGCTGATCGGCGTCGACTGACCTTCGGGAATGACGGTGAACGCGGTTTGCCCGCTCGTGGTCTGACCGAGCACGTTGTGCGAGGAGAAGTTGCTCGCGTTGAACTCGAGCGCGACGTTCGTCTGTCCGCTCGGGTAGGTCGTGTTGGCGCTGTGGCACTTGAAGCAAAGGTACGCTTCCATGTCCGTGCTCTCGCCGTTGAGGCGTGTTGCCGAGAAGCTCGTGGGCGCGCTCCAGTTGCTCGCGGGGTAGGTCGGCGCGGTGCCGTAAATGCCCCAGACCGCCGGTCCAGCTGTCGAGAGCTTTGAGTCTTGCGTCGCCGAGCCGTCGACCCGAGTCGCGACGTGCGGGTCGTGGCAGTCCGTGCACTCTGCATGGCGGTTCGCCAGGTCGGCAGCATCCTCGGTATCCGCGTGCACGCCGGTGTCGTCGCTCGGGTCATGTGCGTACGTCAGCCCTGCCTTGGTCGCGACTTCCTTCGCGCCACTCGCGCGGTCGCCGGTTGTCGCCTTGCCATGGCAGCGGTAGCAGAGGTTCTCCTCACGGGAGAGTGATGCGGTGGCGTTCTCTCGAGTGCCTGCATCCAGCCCGCTGCCAGCCGGCATCGTCCATGCGGTGAGTCGCGCGAAGTCCGAACCGTGTGGGTCGTGGCAGTTCTCGCACAGCGCTCGTCCATCTGCCTCGTCCACTGCGGCGTGGCCGGCATCTTCGAAGCTCGCGCCGCTCGCAAGCTTGTTCCAGCCGGTGAAGTACGGCGAGTCAACAGTGCTCACAGTCGAGAATGTGACGTCGTAGGGCACGATCTCGCCGTCGCTGATCGTCGCGCTCGGTGGCGCTCCGTCGTGGCAGGTCAGGCAGAAGTCGGCGAACTCGGAGCCGTACGTTGTCGAGGTCACGCCGAGCGTGATGTCGTCGGGATCGCTCACGCGGCTTGCGTCCCACGCATCCGAGCCCTCGGCTACGCGATGCACGTCGTGGCAGTTTGCGCAGGTGAGCGATGGTGCGCTGCCGTCCGCGACTGTCGGGTGCGCCGAGGTGCGCGCGAACTCGTCTTCGACATCGCGATCGTTCCACGCGAAAGGCGCCGAGTAGCCGGTCTCGACGTCGGTCTCGGTGCTGTCTGTCGAGTGGCACGCGAAGCACAGGTTGGCCTGCGCGTACTGCGTCGTACTTGTCGTGAAGCTAGCTGCGGTGATCGAGCAGCTTGACGGTGGCCGAGGAGTGTCGGTTGTGACACGCCTCGCAGGTGATGTCTGCGCGCGAGGAACCGGGCAAGATCACGCCGTCACCATGAGCGGCGGTGGCGAATCCGGCGGCGTTGTGGTCGCCGCCGGTCGCACCGTAGGCGGAGCTGTCCAGACGCGCGATGTTCGCATCGGTCGTGCCGTGACAGGCGAAGCAGAACGTGTTGCCGAGCTTGTTGGACTGCAGGGAGTAGTACGTGTAGCTGGTGTCGCCGGTCTGCACTTTGAGCACGGGCCCGTACGACTTTGTCGGATCGTAGACGCCGCTCGCATCGACCGCGTAGGGCTTGCGATGCGGGCTGTGACACCCCATGCAGGTCAGGCCGTTGGCGACCTGCTCGGCGGTGCGGTGTTGCGAGCCGAACGATTGGTCGGCGTAGTCCCCGAATTCAACTTCGATATCGATGCTGCTTTGCTCGCCATACCCCGCTGCCGAGGAGGTATCGCCGTGGCAGATGTAGCAGAAGTCCTCGGCGGTGGTATCGGGACCGGTGCCGTGCGTCGCGTGACAGCGCTGGCACGTTGTGGAGTCGGTGCCTCCATGCGGGTCGGGCAGGCCGGAAGTCGAGGGGAGCGAGGTGTTGAGCGCGCCATCGCGGGCGACGATCGCGTAGTAGAGCGTGAACGAGGTCGCAGCTTCTCCCGCAGCGACCGGCACATCGGTCGCGAGTTCCGAGATTCCGGTCATCACCGGTGTGAGCGAGCCGAGGTTTGTGATCGTGATAGGTGCCCAGTGGCGGTAGATGTCGTAGGTCACAGGACCGATATCGTCGGTCGAGGCCAGCCACGAGACATGTACGAGGGTGCCGGTCTTCACGTAGCTTTCGGCGATACGGGGCTTCGAGGGGGGCACGGTGTCAGCCGCGAAGGCTGCGGGAATGTTGGCGAGCAGGAGGATGGCGGTGAACAACACAGTCACGGCCATCGCCCTTGCGATCGGTGTTGTCGGCTGCGTGTTCACCGCCATCCCCCTGCTCACATCTGCACCGACGTGACGAACTCAAGTCCGTCAGTGGTGTCGTCGAAGGTGGTCAGATACCAGGCTCCGTCGATGAAACGCATCGGGATGCAGACCGTGTGCTGCGACGTGATGCCCGCGTCGCTCCAGGTTACGAGCGCGTACGTGAAGTAGACGACCGAGTCCTCGGCGAGGAAGACGTTCACCGTGGGTAGTGCAGTGGCCGACACCAGCGGCGGCCAGGCGCTGCCCAGCGGTTCGGTCACGCTCTCGTCTGGCGAGTAGAAGCTGCTCGCGGCATCGAAATCGCCCGACGCGATGCTAGTTAGCGTGCCGCTACTGAGCCCTTCGAGCGCAGGCGCGTTGTCTTCAACCGTGTGACGCGCCTCGTCGACGAGCCACGGGTCGCACGGAGGGCCGGTTGGGTCGGGATTAGCCGGGGTTCTGGGCCAGCCCGGCTTGGCGGCCAGGCTCCGCTCGATAGTGGCGGGGGAGAACACGCCGGATCCGCTGCTGCTGGCGTGCACTGCCACGCTACTCGCGACGTTCGCGAAAGGTGCCACTGCGCTCTCGCGCAATGTGGCATCGTCGAGCGAGCTACGTGGGGCGAGCGCCAGACTTGCCGACTCGGGGGAGGTGTTCTCGGCGGTCTTCAGGGGCAGCGAGGAATCGAGGCGCTGCGTCGTCTCGGTTCTGGACGCAGCCATGACGCTCGTGACCGTGACGGCAGCAAGCATCACGACGAGCAGTGCCAGTGCGACTCGTCTGTCGACCATAGGCATGCGAAAGCCCCCGTGTCTCCGGCTCTGCTCTGTGTATCGACACATCGGTGGTTCGCGGGGAGTGACGGACGTCACCAATGGACGGATTGCGTGCGGGGGAACACGGTTGACAGCCGCATTTCAGCCTGAGCAAGTGATTCGCGCGGGCGCAACCGATCGACACTCGTCAGAATCTGTCTCTCGTGCGTTTGCGTGAGGTCGCTAGCGGTGATACTCTATGCATCCGCCGAGAGGCGAATTGGATACTGCGGGGTGGAGCAGTCTGGTAGCTCGTCGGGCTCATAACCCGAAGGTCATAGGTTCGAATCCTATCCCCGCTACCAAGTAAATACGCAGGTCGGAGGCTTACACAGTCTCCGACCTGTTTTCGTTCCCCGGCGGTTGCAGGCCGCCCATTACCTCAGATTATCCTTCGTGCAGTGCGTGATATCACTGAGCCGGCCTCTTGCCCGGGCCGATTACCTCTCGGTCGGACCACCAACGACCGCAACTAGATCGAGAGGGGCATTTTCATGGACAGAGCACGCGTATTTAGAACGGCACCCGTGGTGTTCGCGCTCGTGTTCGCCGCAATCATGCTCGTTCCCGCCACCGCGCTTGCACATCACGTGATGCCGTATGCAGAGGAGAACTCCCCGAACTGGGAGTTCATCGACTCAGTGGCCCACGGGGCGAGCATGGACAATTCTGCCGAGACTGGTGACAACGTCTCGATGGGTATCGCACCCGGATCCATTACCGCTTCTGCGACCATGCAAGGAACCGGGCCCGAGAACATGGTGCTTGCTGGAGACGATGACGTGGTGACACTTCGCGGCAAGTAATCTGTAGGCTCATCGGAAAGTACTTCATCGGTGGTACGGCCGCTGTCGACTAGGCAGCGTGCGACAGGTGGCGCAGAAGCTGGAATAGCGCGATCGGCGTGATTGGCATGCGATGGCGCTTCAGGGCTCCGGGTCCGACGACCCGGAGCCCTTTCGAGTCCAATAGCGGCGCATGGTGGAAACGGCTTCGCCTCGACACTCTGGCACACATGGTGCTACCATATCGCGATAGGTAGCGATATATCGAGATATCGCTCAGCGAAAGGAACTGACATGCATCACCACAACTACAGCGACGGCTCCTGTGGCCCTCACACACGCTTCAACCACGCAGGCTTCAGCGGACGCGGTTTCAAGCCGCCGTTCGTCGCGCACATGGCTGCACACGGCTTCGGCCCGAGCGGCATGCGAGCGCGCCGCGGCGACGTTCGCTCGGCAGTCCTGCGACTGCTCGCCGAACAGCCCATGCACGGCTACCAGATGATCCAGGAGCTCTCCGCGCGAAGCGGCGGCACCTGGACTCCCAGTCCCGGCTCGGTCTATCCCACCCTTCAGCAGCTCGCCGACGAGGATCTCATCGTCGCCGAGGAGAGCGCCGGCAAGAAGATCTTCACCCTCACCGAGGCCGGTGTCGCCGAAGTCGCCAAGACCGCCGATCAGCCCGCCCCGTGGGAAGATGCGGCGCAGGGCGACCCCGCGTTCGGAGACTATCGCGCGACTGTGGGTAAGCTAATGCAAGCGGCCTTCCAGATCGGCACGTCCGGTTCCAAAGAGCAGCGCGCCGCTGCATCCGAGGTGCTGGCCGACGCTCGCAAGAAGCTCTACGCGATTCTTGCCGAGGACTAGGCTTCCGCAATCGCTGGCTCGACCCATATGCACACAGCACCCGGAGGGTGAATGAAAGCCTCACAGCTGCGCGCTCGCTACTGGCGCATCGTGTTCTTCTTTGGCCGAGTAACCCTCGGCTTCATCCTCTGGGAGATCGTCCTTCCGCGCATCGGCCTTCGGGGCTGGGTCAGGCGCACCCGCTCCGAGCGCAGTCGGCGCACGGCGGTGCGCTTCCGCGCGCTTGCCATCCGGATGGGCGGGCTGATGATCAAGGTCGGCCAGTTCCTGTCGGCACGGCTTGATGTCTTGCCGCTCGAGATCACCGAGGAGCTGTCCAATCTCCAAGACGAGGTGCCGCCCGAGAGCTTCGAGGCGATTCGGGCTGCGGCTGAAAGCGACATCGGGCAGCCGCTCTCCGCGCACTACGCCTCGTTCGACGAAGTTCCGCTGGCAGCAGCCTCTCTCGGACAAGCGCATCGCGCATGCCTACGTGAGGCCGACGCAGCCGAGCTCGGCTTCACCGACGTCGTCGTCAAGATCCAGCGACCCTACATCGAGCAGGTGGTCGAGGTCGATCTGGCCGCGATCCGCCGCGTTGGCGGGTGGCTGCAGCGCTACAAGCCGGTGAGCAAACGCGCGGACGTGCACGCGCTGGTCGAGGAGTTTGCCACGACCACTCGCGCAGAGATCGACTACCTCGCCGAGGCGAGCAACGCCGAGGCCTTCGCCGAGTACTTCGCCGGCAACCCCCGGGTGCACGTCCCGCAGGTGGCATGGGAGCTCACCACGCGTCGCGTGCTCACGCTCGAAGACGTCACCGCCATCAAGATTACCGACTACGATGCCATCACGGCGGCCGGAATCGATCGCGGCGAAGTCGCGGAGGTGCTTCTCGGCACGTATATGCAGCAGATCTTCGAGGATGGCTTCTTCCACGCCGACCCACACCCTGGCAACCTGTTCGTGACGCCCGTCGGGGACCGCGGCGAGGATGGTAGCCAGGGCTGGAAGCTCACGTTCATCGATTTCGGCATGGTCGGCTACGTGCCCGACAACCTGCGTGAGGGGTTGCGCGAAGCGGTCATCGCTATCGGAACGCAGGACGGTGCGCGGTTGGTGAAGAGCTTCAGGACCCTCGGTGTGCTGCTGCCCACCGCCGATCTCAAGCTCATCGAGATGGCGAGCATGCAGGTCTTCGACCGCTTCGGCGGGATGAGTATGGGTCAGCTGCGCGATATCGACCATGCCGAGTTCGCGCGGTTCGGCCTGCAGTTCCAAGAACTGATGCTCAACTTGCCATTCCAGCTGCCGGAGAACCTACTGCTGCTTGGGCGCACCGTCGCGATCCTGTCGGGGATGTGCACCGGGCTCGAGCCCGAGTTCAACGTGTGGAGTGCAATCTCGCCCTACGCGTCCAAGCTTATCTCCGCTGAGGGTGAGACGACCTGGGACACTATCGTGTCCGAGGGCACCAAGATCGGGCAGTTGCTGCTCGCGCTCCCCGGCCGAGTCGATCGCGTGCTCACCCAGGTGGAGCGCGGCGAACTCAACGTGCAGACGCCGATGCTCGATCTGCGTGTCCGCAGACTGGAGCGTTCAGTCAGCCGCGTCGCGATGGCGCTCATATTCGCGGCGCTGCTCGTCGCTGGCGCGATCCTGTACCCGACCGAGCCGATGCTCGCCAAGTGGCTCATGGCGGCATCAGTGCTGGCACTTCTGCGCGCGATGATGGGTGGCCGAGGAGGCCATCCCGGGCGGGGATAGGGCGGCGGTTCAGCTCTCGGATTCTGCGACTGTCCCTTGATACGTGAAGGCGCTGGCGTGGGTCTTGGGGTAAGAAACCAGGAGAAGCATGGCGTCACCGCGCCGGCGAACGAGAGGAGCTGCGGGTGCCCACATCGAAGCTGGTCTATCTCTATCTGCTCACCACGGTCGTCTTCTTCGCGTTCGACTTTGTTTGGCTGAGTACCGCGACGAGTCGCATCTACAAGCCGTATCTGGGCGATCTTCTCGCGGACAAACCGAACCTGCCCGTTGCAGCGGCCTTCTACTTGTTCTACGTGATTGGCGTCCTTGCGCTCGCGGTCGTGCCGGCTCTCAACAACGGCAACGTATGGGAAGCCGTGTGGCGGGCCGCCATCTTCGGTGCTCTCGCATACGGGACGTACGACTTGACGAACCTCGCAACGATCAAGGGCTGGGCCTGGCAGGTCTCCGCCATCGATATCGTGTGGGGGACCACCCTCAACTCGATCGTGGCCGCGATCAGCTACTACATCGGAGTCTGGTTGGGCCTCGGCAAGTAGCCAGGCCGACTATCTCTCCAGGTTCACCTGCATCACGTCGATGTTGCCCGACAGAAAGCCTGCGCGGCTGTATGCCAGGTAGTATCGCCACATCCGGATGAAGCGCTCCTCGAAGCCGAGCGCTGTGACCTGGTCGTGCGCCTCATCGAAGCGACGGAGCCAGCTTTCGAGTGTGGCTGCGTACGAGCGGCCGAAGAAGACCGGCTCACCAACCGACAAGCCCTCGGCCAGCGCCGCGGCCTTGAAGCGCTCCGGACTGGGAAGCATCCCGCCGGGGAAGATGTAGCGCTGGATGAAGTCGGGGTTGGCCCGGTAGCGCTCGAACGATCCCTCGCTGATCGTGATCGTCTGGATTGCTGCACGCTTCCCGTTCTGCAGTAGATTGCCGATCTTGCCGAAGAAGACAGGCCAGTACTTCTCGCCGACCGCTTCGAACATCTCGATCGATGCGATTCCCGTGTAGGTCTGATCCAGCTCCCGGTAATCTTGCAGGCGAATCTCGACCTGACCTTCGAGTCCCTCCTCGGCGACGCGCTTGCGGGCGAAGTCGTGTTGCTCCTGCGACAGCGTGATGCCGGTGACCTTGCAGCCGGCCTGCTTGGCGGCATGCAGCGCGAACCCGCCCCAGCCACAGCCGATCTCGAGCAGGTGATCGTGGGAGCCTGGTTGCAGCAGGTCGAGCAGCCTGTCCCACTTGGTGCGCTGGGCGTTGCTCAGATTCTCTTCGACTCCGGGGTCACAAAACATCGCAGAGGAATACGTCATCGTGTCATCGAGCCACAGCTCGTAGAAGTCGTTGCCCAGGTCGTAGTGATAGGCGATGTTGCGTCGTGCGCGCTTCGGGGTGTTCGAGCGGATCGCGTGCAGAGCGCGCTCCAGCGGCTTGCGCGGGGCCGGCCCGCCTCGGGTGCCCGACTGCACCAGGTTCGCGAGGCCGAATTCGAGAAGACCGGGCAGGTCCGGTGTGTCCCAGTCGCCGTCCATGTAGCCCTCCGCAAACCCGACCGACCCGCCCAGGAGTGCGCGCCGTACCGCAGCGCTGTCTCGGAGCGTGATCTGGGCCCGTGGGCCGTCGCTGGCACCGCGGAACTCCTGCACCTCGCCACCAGGCCAGGTCACGACAAGCTCGCCGTAGGGAAGCCGTCCCAGCACCGCGCCTAGGATGGCGCCTGAGATTCCTTGCCTTGCGTCCACAGAGAGGTCTCCTCCGTTGGGGGTTGTGTCGGCGGGATGTACTTGATGCCCTTCGACACGATCTTCAAAGCTTGCCAGTGGATCCTCAACCATGCGACGAGCGATATCGGCCCGTGTCTGAGCACCGTTCTCAATAGCGCCCCGTCGCTCAACTCGGTCCTATTCAGCTTGATACCCGCAAACAACAGAAGCGGTCCCTCTACGTAGTCCTGAATGCTCACGGCGAGCGTGTCTCCCGGTTCGCTGAACGTGAACTCGTAGCGTGCATCCATCGGGATGAAAGGTGAGACGCTGAACTGCTTGCGAGTGTTCGGGTGGGTATCGAAGTCGAACGGCGCTCCCGAGTTGTGCAGCAGGTAGTTGTGACGGTGGCCGAAGGTGTTGCGCACCTCGGCGATTATCGCGAGGACCGTGCCGTTCGCGTGGTAGCAGTACCAGAAGCTCACGGGGTAGAACTTGGCGCCGAGAACCCGGGGGAACGTGAGCAGCATGATCCGACCGCCCTCAAGGTCGATCCCGGCTCGCGCAAGGCGCTCCTCGACCCAGGGTCTCCATGCGGAGCCGTCTTTGGCGCCGTGGTCCCGGTCGTGGAGCGACACCAGCGCCGCGTGGTTGTGCCCGAAGTAGCGCAGCTGGCTGTCGAGCTGCTCGAGTTCGTCTATGTCGACCAGGACGAAGTAGATGCCGTAGCGAAACGTGTTGCGCTTGGGGCGGCTGCGGGCGTGTGACACGGTTCCTGTGTAGAGGCGGCTGTTCACGGTGTCTCCGCGACGTGCTCGCCCGGTTCGGCGAACTGGGGCAGCACCATGGTTCGCGTCTCGTCGAGTTCGTGGCTCCACGGCAGGGTCGCTCCAAGAGCCTCGGCGACCTTGACCCCCGACAGAATGCCGTCTTCATGGAACCCATACCTGGTCCATGCTCCTGCGTACCAGACTCCGCCGTGGCCCTGAATCTCGTGCATGCGCTGTTGAGCGCGGATCGCGTCGCGTGTGAATGACGGGTGCTCGAAGACCAGAGTGTCGATCAGCGTGCCCGCGGCAGGCTCCCTGTGGTGGTTGAGCGTCTCCATCACCGGCGTCTCGACGGGGAGTTGTTGCAGGCGGTTGATCAGGTACGTGAGCACGAGCGTGTCCTTGCGGATATCGTCGCCCTCCGAGTAGAAGTTCCATGCGGCCCAGGCACGATCGGCTGTCGGGCATGAAGGTGCGGTCGGTGTGAAGCACGACTTCGTTGTCCCAGAACGAGAACGCTCCCAGAATCGCGTGTTCTTCCGGGGTTGGATTTTCGAGCATTCGCAGTGTCTGGGGCGGATGTGCGGCGATGACCACGGCGTCGTAGGACTCAGTTCGCCGAGAAGTGGCGACCCGCACGCCGTCGGCGGTTCGGGTGACGGTGTCGACGGGCTCGCCCGCATACACCTCTCCGCTCAGCGTTTGGGCGGCTCGTTCGATGTAGGTGCGTGCACCTCCGATCACCGAGCGCCACTTCGGCTTGCCGGTGATGTGCAGCAGCCCGTGGTTGTTGCAGAAGCGCAGGAACGTGCCCGCCGGGTACGCATGCATCTCCCCGGGCGGGGTGGACCAGATCGCGCTTCCCATGGGGATGAGGTACCAGTCGGTGAAGGCTGCGCTGTAGCCTTCGCGGGCGAGCAGCTCGCCCAAGGTGAGCTCGTCAAGAGTCGGGTCGGCGAGCAGTCGGTCGGCATCGTGCGAGAAGCGCACCACATCCGCGAGCATCTTCAGGAATGCAGGGTTGACGATGTTTCTGCGCTGGGCGAACACGCTGTCGATGCTACTGCCGGCCCACTCGATCCCGTGGGCAGGGACCTGGACGGAGAACGACATGTCGCTTTCGGTCCAGTCGATCTCGAGGTGGCGGAAGAACCGGATCAGATTCGGGTAGGTGCGAGCGTTGAAGACCTGGAATCCGGTGTCCACCGGGAACGTGACTCCGTCGACCGTGAGATCGACTGTGCACGTGTGGCCACCCAGATAGTCGTTCGCCTCGTACAGGTCGACGGTGTGGTCCTTCGACAGAAGCCACGCCGCACTCACTCCGGAGATCCCAGATCCGACGATCGCGATTCTCACACCCGGCCTCCTTGCGAGCGGAAACTGCGGCATCTGCCCTGCATGGGGGTACATAGGTGTTGTTCCCATATTCTGCCGCTTGTATGGTGTGTCCGCACAACAGCCGCCTGGAGGAGCAACATGTCGAGTGTCCTGATTACCGGCGTTTCGACAGGTATCGGGCGCGCGTGCGCCGAGCACTTCGCATCGCAAGGCTGGACGGTCATCGGTACCGTGCGCGATCCGGAGCGGATGCGGGATGTGGAGTGGCCCGGCGAGGTCCACGTCGAAGCGCTCGATCTGGATTGCGAGGGGTGCGGCGCCGAGTTCGCAGCCGCGCGTTCTCGAGCGACATGGCTGCCCGGACATCATCATCAACAACGCGGGAGTGTTGCAGTTCGGCCCTATCGAGTTCGCCTCTGCTGCCGAAGTGCGCCGCATCTTCCGTGTCAACGTGTTCGAGCAGCTCGATCTCGCGTACGGGTTCGTTCCCGCGATGCGCGAGCGAGGCAGCGGGACGATCGTGAATGTCACCTCACTGGGCGGCCGAATGGTCTTCCCGTTCTTCGGCGTGTACAACGCGTCGAAGCACGCCCTCGAAGGATTCAGCGAGGGCATGTGGCACGAACTCAAACCATTCGGCATTCGCGTGAAGGTGATCGAGCCGGGTTTCGTGGAGACCGCGATATGGGGCAAGGTTCTGGGCGACAAGGCCGCCAAACCCGAGGAGTACCGGGAGCTCATGGAAGCCATGGAGCGCTTCGAGGGCAGCATCACCGATCGCACGAGCCCGACCAAAGCTGCCGAGGAGATCTGGCAGGCCGCCCAGGATCCGTCCGACCGTCTTCGGTACCCGATAGCCGCCTACGCGAGGCCCATCCTGCGGGCGCGCCAGCTCCTCGGCGACGGGTTCATGATGCGCTTCTTCGGCAAGCGGTGGGCCGGGAAGTAGGGACGAGGGGCCGCAGGCTCGAATTCTGTCCCCGCTGCTAGGAAACCAGTAGGTCGGAGGCCCGAAGGCACTCCGACCTATTTGCGTTGCTGGGCCATGCGGCAGGAGGTAGCTTGTCGCAGACCTTACTTGCGTCGGCCGCCCCCGGTCTTGATGACGTCGGGGACCACGGCAATTGTCGTGTCGGGAACAACCAGGGGCTTGGTGCGGGAGCTGCCGGGAGCTGCGCTCCTGGGGGCTTTCGGCAAGCTGCCACGGGTGCTGAGTGTCACTTCAGGGGACTCGGGGATCTCCGGCACCACGACGACGGGGACGTAGCTCGGTTCCTCGGCAGCCGGGACTTCTGCAGCCGGGGATTCAGCCTCGGCCAGCGGTCCCCACTCGAAGCAGCCCATGTCGGGCTGGGGGATGCTGTCGCCGTTACCGTCCTGGGGACGAAGGTGACCGAATCCATCAAAGTCCGGGGCGAGGGCCGAGTCGGCCGTGTCGATGCACGGTGAGCCGAGCGGAAGTTCCGGGTCACCGCTGCCGGGCGCTGTGAACTCGGGGTCGCTGTCTATGACGTCAGTTCCGACGATGTTTCCTCGGCTGGTATCGCTGACCAGGGAGTCCGACACGCAGCTGTAGCTGATCGAGTCTGCGCGCTGGATATCCATCTCCAACGTGGGGTTCCAGTAGATGCTGTTGTCGATTTCGACCGTTGCGGCTGGCTCGCCGGTGGTCGCGCTGGGAGAATCCACGCTGTCGATTACCGTGTCGTTGAGCTCGGTCAGAGTTCCATCGGTCACGTGCCATGCGGCTCCACCTTCGCCACCGCGCGAGTTTGCGATGTCGTTGTTCTCCGCGCCGACGATTGCGGATCCGATTCTGGTGAATCCACCGAAGCCTTCAGCCGAGTTGTCGCTCGCGTGATTGCCGGAAACGGTGATGTTTCCCTTGTTCAGGAAGAGCGCCCCGCCGTCGTAGGCGGCGTGATTGGTCGTGAAGGTGTTGCCGCAGATCGAGTGCGTCTGGTTGCCGACGGGATTCATGTAGACAGCGCCTGCCAACGATCGAGCCTCGTTGTCCACGAAGGTGTTGTTGTCGATGACGATAGTGGAGTCCGAGCTCAGTACCAGTATCGCTCCGGCCATGTAGGCGGAGTTGCCGTCGAACACATTGCCAACCAGCTTCGCGGACACGCTGCCGCGTATCGCGACGGCACCGCCCTGCTCGGCAGTGTTATTGCGAAACGTATTGCCTTGCACGAGAGGTTCGAGTGACCCGAGGCCGGTAGCGGTCAACACGAGAGCCCCACCGATGTAGGAGGAAGTGTTGCCCTCGAACACGTTGTTCTGAATAAGTGGCGAACCGGGTCCAGTGTCCGACCCCAGCCGGATGTTCATTGCGGCGCCTGCATCGACACCGCCACCAGTGAACGTGAGCCCTGAGATGACGTTGCCTTCTGTGAAGCCCGCGCCAACCAGGATCCCAGACGTGCCGTTCCCGCGGATGATCGTGACTTCGGGTCCCTGGGCGCCGATAAGGCTGGTGCCTTCGTTGATTAGCGGGAATACCTCTCCGTTTGCCGCGTCATACGTGCCGGGTTGCACGAGCACGGTATCGATCGCCGTGGTTGCAGCGGCGCTCGCGAGAGCGTGCGTGAGAGTCTTGAATGGTTCGGCTGCCGTGCCGGGGTTTGCATCGTTTCCGCTGGACGCATCGACATACACGCCGCCGATGACATCGCCGGCTGCAGTGGTCGGCGCCACCGCGAGCGGAACCATGGAGACGCACAGTGCGAAGGGCAGCAGTAGCCTGATGAAGCGATGACGAACCGGTGTGTGACTCATGACAACCTCCCGAGTAACCGCTGATACGATGAACGTCGGCTATCGGGAGACAAACGGTTATAGTTGGATGACTAACGGCAGCCGGGCGGGACGAAAGGTCATCTACGGGATACGAACGGCATGGTTCGGCAGTATGGTAGCGAGCGGGCGATGAATCGTAACTCTACGCCACGTCGCCTATCGCAGCTGGCCGGCCACCTCAGCACGAACGGCCAGCGAGACGGCCTCGGGGCCACCCAGGTAGTAGACGTTCGCGATATCTTCTCTATTCGCGCCGAGCGCTGTCTTCACGACGTACGGCAGCGTTGCGGTCTTCGTGAGCAGCATGACCGAACGCTTCCGCGCCGGTACCACGCCACCCGAGAGGGCATCCGGGAAGTTCTCGCCTGTGGCAATGGCTGTCCAGTCCCAGCTGAGACCGGCATCGTCCACGCCGTACGTTGCGATCTCGACAGCCGTTGCGTATCGAGTGTCGCCTGCGAGGCGCTTCACCTTGGCTCCGCCGAATGCGTCTACGAGGGCTTTCTGGTGAGTAGCGCTGACGGCAGCCGTGCCGCCAAGCGTGAGTACGTCCGCCACTTCGTTGTCCTGCATGGCTTCTGTGGGTGCGCCGAGTGAGGGACTCACGAGGTAGATTGGCCATCCCTTCGCGCATGCGACGGGGCTTGCCGCGAGAGCGTCAGGGAAGTTCGCTCCCGTTGCGGCGAATGCCGTGCCGTCGTATGTGCTGCCGAGCTTCTTCACAACGGCAGCTGCAATCAGCTCAGCGGTTTCGTAGCGATCCACTCCACCTAGTCGGTTGACGGTCAGGCTCTTGGCCAGTTCCGTTGCCACGTCTTCGCTGATCGCTACCGGTCCGCCCAAGACGAATGCCTCCTTCGCGCCGAGACGCTTGATCTCCTCGGCGACCTCGGGCGAAATCGAGTTCGTGTCCACGAGTAGGATCGGACACTCGTACGCGCCGGCTAGGGCCGAGCCGCCCATGGCGTCGGGCCAGTTGCGGCTGGTTGCGAGGATGACGGTGTCCGCACCGTTCGGGAAGCTTTCCCGGCTGGCTTCGATGGCTGTCTGGAAGCGGTTGGAGCCTTCGATCGAGTAGTACGTTGTGGTGTCAGGTTCAGGCACCGGTACGGGCTCGATGCCCGTGACGCCGATCGCGTAGTTGCCTCCCGATTCCATGTCCTTGCCGCTGCGCCACATCTTGAGCTGAGCGGCTTCACCATTGCCACTGAAGCTGTTCGCATCGTAGATGACACTGATGGCGTAGTTTCTTGCGGCATTCCACGTACCCGTGTCGCCCAGGCCACCGAACGGACCGTAGCCGCCGAGCGACTGGATAGGCACGTTCGGCGAGTCTTTGGTCCAGTTAGTGCCGTCACTTGAAGTTGCGTGGCCTATGCCCTGATTGCCTCCGCCAGAAGTAGATCCACCGAACCACATGTGCCATTCGGTGTCTGTGACGCGAACGACTGCAGCTCGAGAGAACGTTGAGCTGTCCCATTCTCCACCCGCACCCTTGGGAATGGCCTGAGCTCCTCCCGTCCAGGTGGTCCCGTCGGATGACGTGCAGTTGTAGATGTTGCCGTTGTTGTCGGCGTAGCCGTAGTACGTGCCATTTTCAAAGAGCACTTCAAGGTCGTATACGACTGAACTGCCCGACAGTATCGAGCTTGGGACTAGATCCCGAGGGTAATTCGTGTGCCAGGTGACTCCATCAGCCGAGTAGGCGAACCGAATCTTCCCGTTGGCGTTGTTCTCGTTGTTCCACGTCCACATCTTGTAGTACGGGGTGACCGAGTATGTCTCGGGGAATGCCGCCTGAATCGGATCGCCCGCGCTGTCACCAAACGCCGAGGCGCTGTACTGTACCTGCGGGTGGCGGAGGCCCACGATGACGGGGGTGTCCAGATTGGTCCAGTTGAACCCGTCATCTGAGTACGAGAGCCACGTGTTGGCACCGTCGTCATACCACATCTTGTACGGGCTGTTCGCGCCATGCCCATCGAAGCCCGTTGGGCTGTAGAGCACATCGGGATAGTAGGCCGCATTCGCTGGATCGATCACCGGGTTGCTGTCGTAGTCGACGAAGTCGGTTCCGATCGCCCACACGGCGCCCGCCATGGCGAACACCAGCACGGCAGAAATCACAAGCGCGAGCAGGTGCTTCTTAGGATGCATGCGAACTCCCCAGGTCGGATGCGGTTCCCCTGCGTCCATTGTAACGCGCCGACAATCGTCTGGTCCGATCGACATGCGTACGGCGCCAGAACGGCGTCGAGGCGCCTCCGGCGCGCCATCGTGCTTCTTCGCCTGGTATTCTGATGTCATCTCGAAGTCGTTGTGCGAGAAAGGTGATTTCGAAGGAGGCGGCATGAGGGCTCGTTGGGTGTTGGCGCTACTGCTGGTGGCGGTACTGTCTGGAGGGTGTTCGGCATTGGGGCTGGGCTCAGATGCCAAGAGCGACAGCGCCCCGGTGCCCGTCGGACATCACTACGACACCATGCCGCTCGACGAACATGCCGAACAGGCGCTGACGTTCATGCCGGCGTTGGTCGACGCCCATATCGACTACAAGATTCACGAAGAAGCCACCGCCACGGCCGCCGCCGACAAGACATACGTCAAGGACTACGTGGACGTGCGCGGCGTCGAGCCGGTCTTCGTCGGCTACGGGGTCATCGCATGGGAGACGTCAGCCCGCGAGGAGGTCAAGTACATCGAGGTTCCGTACCTCAACGGGCACACTGCCAATTCGCTCAGGTCGCCGGAAGTCGAACTGATTGAGGCGCCCGAGATCTACTCATTCGATGAGTCGAACACGCGTCCCATGCCCGAATCTCCCAGTGGAGGGGAGAAGGCCGCGGTGGATTCTGCCCGCGCCAGGCTCGGGTATCTGCTCCCGGATCGCGCATGGCGGATGGGCGTGAAGTACTACCTGTTTCTCTACAAGGTCGGTACAACCGGCATGGTGATGGGCACGACGCTCGATGGCGAACTGGCCATCTACAGTCGCAGCGTTGCGGTGGCTCCGTAGGGCGTTGCTCGTACGTCGGCTTCGACTCCTGCGTCTCCCGTGCCTTCTTCTCGGCTAGGGAGTGCGCAACTCCCGTTCAGGTCGCGTGAAGGTGTGGCACCAGGAGCAGTCGTAGCGATCGTGCTCGTTGTGGATCGAGGTGAAGCTCATCATGTCCTCACGCTCGTGGCACTGGCTGCACACGGTGGCCTCGGAAGCCTTGAGCTGGTAGCCGAGATCGCCCTTCAGGTCGATTCGCGCGGTCGAGCCGTGGCAGTCGGTGCACTGTAGCGCTTCTTCGCTGGGTGCGACCGAGTGGTTGAGCGCCTGGTACGTGCTCGTCTGGACCCAAGTTGCGGCGTCGGTCGCTCCGAATCCCATGTTGGCCAGGCCCAGTCCCGTGGCCGTATAGGGGTTGCCGGAACCGGTCATGTAGTCGAGTGTGTCGATGCCGATCAGCATCTTGTTCGCAACACGCATGGGCTGGGTGGCGGTCTTGTACTTGAACGGGTAGAGCCGGGCGTTCGCGTCGTTGACCGAGCCGACGGGCTTGGACGTCGCATACGTGCCGTCGCCCTCAGGCGTCAGGTTCGGTATCGCCGAGAAGCATGTTGTCGCTCGTGCCGTTCCACCACTCGTATACAGGTGTCACATCGTTGGCCTTCGTCGAGCCAGGATGCCACGGCTTGGCGCCGCCCACATGAACCGTATCGAGCCAGTTCCGGTCGATCTCGGTCGCTTCGGTCGCCGCGGTATCAGCGGCGTTGCGGCCGTATTCGGGGATATGGCACGTCTGGCATGCGACCCGGGCGACATGGTTCTGGATTGCCGAGGGGTGCTCTGCGACGTTGTTGTTGGGGTGGCACGCGACCGTCGAGCAGCTTCACTTCGCCGGGGTTGTCGGTGACTCGCAGGTCAGATCCTCGGCCGGTGACCTTGTGCTGCGACCATTCGTGACATTCCTGGCACACCAGGTCAGCACCGGTGGTCGCCATGTGGACGTCGTAGGTGCGGTCGGTCGTGTTGGCTGTGGCCCACGACAGGTCGCCGCGCTTCACGGCGTCGCCACCGCCGGCATACGCGTGGCAGGTCAGGCAGTTGGCCCGCGTGGGCTCGGCGATGTTGCGGACGAACGAGTCGAGCGTGGCAGTATCGGTCGTGTTCGGGCCGAGCGATCCGTCGGCAAGACGGGTACGCACGGCCGCGTAGTCGGCGTTGTGACACACGAGGCAGTCGACGTTGAGCAGTTGCTCGCGTGGTCGGTGTGTCGGTCCACACGGGCATGTCGCCTCGGCCGGCGTGGCACTTGCCGCAGATCTGCCAGTTGCCGTCGATGCTCACGCAGTAGCTGTTGATGGCGTTGGTGAGCTTGCCCTGCAGCACGTCGGGCTGGTTGACGTTCTCGGGCGCTTCGCCCTGCCACTGGTAGTGCACGCCTTGGTAGGCGTCATCGAACTCGTCGGGGTGGCAGCTCAGGCAGTTGGACGGGTAATCGTCCCAGCTCAAAGCGGCGTGCGTGTCGCCGGTTGGATCGGGCGTCGGGTCCGGCGTCGGGTCCGGGGTCGGGATCGGGCGCGGGATCGGGGGTCTCGTCGTCGCCATCGTCGTCACCATCACCGTTGTCCGGCGAGGGGGTGTTCGCGCTCAGAAGCGCGCCCACTTGGCCACGCACGGCAATGCTCAGTGCTCCGGTTCCGCCGAGGAACTTCAGCCCCTTGATGGCCGAGTGGTGCGAGCTGATGCACGCGCTGGTCGCGCCGTGAAGTGTGTTGCCCGGCGTCAGGAGCAGGACGGAGCCAGCCATGCCTTGCATGACACCGCCGGCGAGTGCATCGGGGAAGTCGATCGCCGGTCGCGATGGCAAGCCCGTCCCACGACAGACCGAGTTCCTCAACGCCGTAGGTTGCGACGTCGACCGCGGTGGCGTAGCGGTTCGCGCCCGCCAGCCGCTCGACGTGCGAGCTACCGAGACTGCTTCTAAGGGCCGCTTCGACCGAAGAGGAAACGGCACCGGTGCCGCCGAGTACGACGACCTCGCTCACGCCAGCTGCGCGCATCGCGCTTCTGGTCGACGACGACAGACCCTTCGGGCCGACGAGGAAGATCGGCTTACGCGTGGCGACCGAAAGCGGAGTTGCAGCGAGTGCGTCGGGGAAGTTGGCGCCGGTCGCGATGAACGCACCGCCGTCGAAGGATTCAGCGTCCTCGACTTCATCGACGACCGCCTGCGCGATCTTCTCGGCAGTCTCGTACCTTGTGCGACCACCGATTCTCGTCACGTTCGAAGTGCCGAGGAGGTCTCTCAGGGTGCGCTCCACGCTCGCGTCTACCGCGCTGGTACCGCCGAGGATGTAGGCGCGCTTGGCCCCGAGGCGCTTGATCTCTGCGACTACCGAGGCGGGGAGTGAGGTCGGCTTCGTCAGCAGCACGGGGCCGTCGGTTGCGGCAGCCAAAGCGCCGCCGCCCAATGCGTCAGGCCAGTTCGCTCCGGTCGCGATGACCACGCTGGTGGCACCGGTGGGGAACGCCTGCTTCGAGGCTTGGACCGCAGTCTCATAGCGGTTGGATCCGGCGATCGTGGTGGTTCCGCTGATGACCGGCGGGGTGGCGGTGGGCGGCGGATCGCCGGGAGTGCCCGGGTTGCTGGGAGGCGTGGTGGCCGGATTCGTCGGGCTGAGGGTCGCAGAGCCCAGACCACTGCTCGTGCGGGGCCCTGACACGGCGTAGACGGTGTATGTCTGGCCGTTCGCGACAGTGAACTGGCCGGTTGAAGCGTTCACGGTGGCGCGCTTGGTTATCCCCTGGAACACGGCCACTGCATCAGCGCCGGGCGCGGTGAACGAGTACGTGCTGTTTCCCGCGACGTTCGCCACGAGCGTGGTCGATACGGCGAGGGCGGGCCCGCTGTGACATGACGAACAGGTGGTCGAGTAGCTGGGCACGGCGTATGCGCTGGAAGCCAGCGCGCCCACTCCGAGCACCATGGTCAACGTCAACAGTGCCACTCTGACGATCTTCAACTACATGCACCTCCGCTGGAGTTGGTACGACGCTCGGGCGACGTATCACCGGTCAGTCCAGGAGAGGAGCACGGTGCGTACCGAACAGAGGTTGCTGAGTGGATTCTTAGCGTTGGTCCGACGAGCGGTCAGTCGTGTCGGGCTCGTCGATCTCGCTCTCGGCTGACGTGTCGCAGGGGTTCGGCCGGTCGTGCGCGGCGAACTTCCACCCGCGTCCCGAAGCGGGCTCCAGGTGCACCGCCATGGGCGCCTGCCAGCCTCGCTTGATGGCGAGCAGGCGGATCGTGAGCGTCACGAGCACCGTCACGATCATGGCCACCGGCTTGACGATGTTGAGCCACGTCACGAGCAGCACGTACAGCGATGAGCCGAGGATCGCCGCGGTAGCCGACAGCGTGCCCGGCCTCATGACTTGCGGCGTCTCGTTGCACAGCACGTCGCGGATCATGCCGCCTCCGACACTGGTGATCACGCCGAGAAGCACGGCGGGGATGACGCTCAGCTGCGCAGCGAGCGCCTTGTCTGCACCCACGACGGCGAACAAGCCGAGCGATATGGCATCAAGGTAGAGGAATGGCCGGTGCATCCGTCGGTAGGCCGATGCGAAGAAGAAGCCAAACGCTGCTGCGAGAAGTGCCACGCCGAGAAGCTGCGGCTTCATGAACGCCGCTATGCCGTGGTTCTGGAGCAAGATGTCGCGCAGCATGCCTCCGCCCAGCGCGTTGACAATCGCGAGGATGAGAATGCCCGTCATGTCCATTCGACGCTCATCGGCATGTACTGCGCCGGACAGCCCGCCCACGAATGCAGCGGTCAGCTCGTAGAGGCCCGGGACCTGCACGATCGTGGACGTGACCGGGGCGGTGGTGGTGAGGGCGGACGGCAGAGCGCTTGCGAGCACGCTCGGGACGACGGTCTCGATGATGCTCGCTAGCCCCGTCGGTTCGATCGACGGCGTCGCAGCCACAGCCGCCGTGGCTACGGCGCTGGCTGATGCCACAAAGGATGCGAGCATACGGGTGTTGCACCTCAGGCTATCGTTGTCGACCGCATGTGCGGCCGTTGGGTTCTTCTGGCAGGTTACATGCTGCAGCAAGTATGTTCCCGAGGGGATGCGAAGCTGTCACACGGAGTTGCCGAGGCGTTGCCGACGGCGTCGTGGTGGTAACTTGGGAATCATCAAGGAAACGCATACGCATGAACGTGCCCTGCATAGGGCCGAGGATCAAGGACGGATTCCGATATGGCAGAGCCGGCTAGCGGAGATAAGGCTTCAGGACCCCTGCGAGCGCTGTTCGAGAACAACCATGCGGTCATGTTGCTCATCGACCCCGAAACCGGGGCGATCGAGGACGCAAATCCCGCCGCCTGCAGCTTCTACGGTTGGACGTGCGACGAGCTGAAAGGCCGCACGATACACGAAATCAATACGCTGGGGCAGGCGGAACTCTCGGCAGAGCTGAAGCGCGCCGCAGCCTCCGAGCGTGGTTACTTCAGGTTCTGCCACCGGAAGGCGGACGGCTCCGTTGCGGATGTGGAGGTCTACAGTGGTCCGGCCGTTGTCGATGGCCGATCGCTTCTGCTGTCGATCGTCCACGACATCACCGCCCGCACCGCCGCAGAGGCGAATCTGCAGGAAAGCGAGGCACGACTGCGCCGGGCCGAGGAGGTCGCAGGTCTGGGCCACTGGGCGATTGCCCTGGGTGAAGAGGAGATGTACGCATCCGAAGGCGCGCGCAAGCTGTACGGGGTGGGCTCGGAGCCGATTACCCTCGAGCAGGCGCAGAGACTTGTCGTATACGAGCACCGCCCGATCCTCGATGAGGCGTTGCGGGCTCTGATCGAGGAGGGTGCGCCGTACGACGTGGAGTTTCAGGTGCGGTGTCCAGAAGACGGCCATGTGATCGATGTCCATTCGATAGCCGAGTTCGACGCGGAGACGCGCACAGTCTTCGGCACCATTCAAGACATCACTGCCCGGAAGATCATCGAGAACGAGCTGCTTGCTCACCAGGAGCGCTTGGAGCACTTGGTTGTCGAGCGCACTCGTGAGTTGGAGCAATCGAACGTCGAGCTCAGGCAGGCGAGTGAGGCAAAGAGCGTGTTCCTCGCCAATATGAGTCACGAGTTGCGCACGCCGCTGAATTCGGTGATCGGATTTTCGGGGACGCTGCTTCAAGAGCTGCCCGGGCCTCTCAACGAGGAGCAACGCACGCAGGTTCTGATGGTCTCCAATGCTGGCAAGCATCTGCTCGAACTTGTCAGTGAGGTGCTCGATTTCGCTCATGTCGAGGCCGGGAAGCTGAGAGTCGATATCAAGCCTTTCGACGTTCGCGAGGTAGTGGAAACGGTAGCGGCCGCCGCTGTTCCGATCGCGAACGAACAGGGGATCGACCTGGAGACCACCTTCGATGTCGACGCGGCCTCGAAGCAGTTCTTCTCTGACAAGACGCGTGTCGAGCAGGTGCTCAGCAACCTCGTGGGCAATGCTTTGAAGTTCACGCCGACGGGCAGCGTGCACGTAGCAACCATTTGCCGAGACGGCTGGTGTGAGTTCAGGGTCTCGGACACCGGCGTAGGAATTCCCGCTGACGAGCTCGACTCGGTTTTCGAGGAGTACTACCAGGTCAAGCAGCAGCAGGTTGCGAAGTCCCGGGGTGTGGGTCTGGGCCTGCCGCTGTCGCGCCGCCTGGCCGAGTTGCTCGGCGGGACCGTCACTGCAACAAGTGAGCTCAGCGTCGGCTCGGAGTTCGTCGTCCGGCTGCCCTCGCACGGGAATCGGGAAGCGCAGGCACAGAAGTGACGCAGCAGACGATCGTGGTGGCGCTTGGGGGAAATGCGCTGCTCAAGCGCACGGATCCGATGACGGCGCACGCGCAGCGTGACAACATCCGTGTTGCCGCCAAGGCGCTCGTGCCGGTTGCCGAGAAGCACCGGCTCGTGCTCGCGCACGGCAACGGTCCGCAAGTCGGGCTTCTGGCGCTGCAGGCCGCAGCCTACACAGACGCCGAGCCGTACCCGCTCGACGTGCTCGGCGCGCAGACGCAGTCCATGATCGGCTACATGATTGAACAAGAGCTGGGCAACCTGCTGCCCTTCGAGAAGCGGATTGCGACGGTTCTCACGATGGTCGAGGTCGACCCTCTCGACCCCGCCTTCGACGATCCCACGAAGTTTGTCGGCCCGTGCTACGAGCGCGAGGATGCCGAGCGTCTAGCTGCCGAGAAAGGCTGGGTCTTCAAGCTCGACGGGGCCAAGCTGCGCCGCGTGGTCGCCTCGCCGGAGCCGATCCAGATCTTCGAGCTCGATCCCATCCGATGGCTCATCGAGCGCGACGTGCTCGTCATCTGTGCGGGTGGTGGCGGCATCCCGGTTGCGTATCTGGCCGACGGCACCAACACGCTCGTGGGTGCCGAGGCCGTCATCGACAAGGACTTCGCGGGCCAGCTGCTCGCGCGCAGGCTCGACGCGGACCTGTTCGTGATGGCAACCGACGAAGAGGGTGTCTACACCGACTGGGGCACGCCTGGGCAGAAGCAGCTGGGCTGCGTGACGCCTGCGGAGTTGCGCGCCTACGAGTTCGCCGCCGGCTCGATGGGGCCGAAAGTGGAAGCCGCGATCCGATTCGTGGAGGCGACGGGCAAGCGCGCAGCGATTGGTCGGTTGGACGATATCGAGCGCATCGTCGACGGCGAGGCCGGGACGAGCGTGGTCCCCGAGTGTGAGTAGGGCTGCTACCCGATCTGCGCGTGATAGCTCTGCAGCGAGCGAACGCCCTCCTGTGACTCGCTTCGTGCGAGCATCCCTTTGGCTGCCGCTGTTGCCGCTGATGTCGTGGTGACATACGGTACCTTGGCGCGAATCGCTGCTTTGCGGATGTAGGAATCGTCGAACTCGCTCGATTTGCCTGCCGGCGTGTTCACTACAAGCTGAATCTCGCCGTTCTTGATGGCATCCTCGATGTTCGGACGGCCTTCGTGCAGCTTCAGGATCGGCTCGGAATCGATGCCGTTCTGCGCCAGGAACGCGTGCGTTCCTGCGGTCGCGACGATTCGGAACCCGAGCCTCTTCATGTCCGCCGCAGCGACCAGAATGCGTTCGCGATCGCGTTCGGCGACCGTTATGAGGACGGTTCCCTCGGCAGGTAGCCGCTGACCAGTCGCTTCCTGCGCCTTTTCGAACGCGAGACCGAACGAGCTTGCCATGCCAAGGACCTCGCCGGTCGAGCGCATCTCCGGGCCTAGCAGCGGGTCGACCTCGGGGAACATGTTGAACGGGAACACGGCTTCTTTGACGCCGAAATGTGGGACATCTCGCCGTTCAAGCCCCAAGTCGGTCAGTTTGGCGCCGAGCATCACCTGGGTGGCGAGACGCGCCATCTGGATGTCGCATACCTTGGAGACGAGTGGGACGGTTCTCGACGCGCGCGGGTTGGCCTCGAGCACGAAGACCGTATCGTCACAGATCGCATACTGGATGTTCATGAGGCCAACGACCCCGAGTTCAATCGCGATGCTCTTCGTATACTCGTCGATCGTTTTGATGTGGTGCTTCGGAATCGTCACTGGCGGTACCGCGCACGCCGAGTCGCCTGAGTGCACGCCCGCGTACTCGATGTGCTCCATGACCGCCGGAACGAACGCGTCCGTGCCGTCGGCGATCGCGTCTGCTTCGCACTCGAGCGCGTTTTCGAGGAAGCGGTCGATGAGAATGGGACGTTCGGGAGTGACGTCGGTCGCTGCGGCTACGTAGCGTCGGAGCATCTCTTCGTCGTGTACGATCTCCATGCCACGCCCACCCAGAACGTAGCTGGGTCGCACCATGACGGGATAGCCGATGCGGTTCGCGGCCGCGAGCGCCTCATCGAGGGTCGAGGCCATGGCGGCCTCCGGCATCGGGATGCCGAGCCGCTCCATGATCTTCCGGAACCTGTCCCGATCCTCGGCCAGATCGATTGTCTCGGGGGATGTTCCGATAATCGGTACGCCGGCCGCCTCGAGTTCACGCGCGATGTTAAGTGGCGTCTGACCGCCGAACTGGCAGATGACGCCCTCGGGACGCTCCTTGGCGTTGATAGCGAGTACGTCTTCGACCGTGAGCGGCTCAAAGTAGAGCTTGTCGCTCGTGTCGTAGTCGGTCGACACCGTCTCCGGGTTGCAGTTCACCATGATGGTCTCGAAGCCCAGTTCGCGCAGCGCGAATGCGGCGTGCACGCAGCAGTAGTCGAACTCGATGCCTTGGCCTATGCGGTTGGGGCCGCCGCCCAGGACCATGATCTTGCGGTTGTTGCTCACCGGGACTGAGTCCTCGGCGTTGTATGTGGAGTAGTAGTACGCTGCGTCTTCGACGCCACTCACGCGCACTGGCTCGTACGCATGCTTGATACCGAGCCCGAGACGCCGCTCGCGGATCTCGCCTTCAGGGATGCCGAGGAGCTTCGCCAGGTAGGCATCGGCGAACCCGTCGCGCTTCGCTTCAGCAAGCAGCTCGTCAGGCAGCTGCGCCCCCTTGTGCGACAGCAGGCGCTCCTCGAGCTCGACGAGTTCGCGCATCTGCTCGATGAAGTACGCCTTGATGTGCGTGCGCGCGTGCAGCGTCTGAGTGTCGGCGCCCTTGCGCAGCGCCTCGTACATGATGAATTGCCGTTCGCTGGACGGTTCGGCGAGCAGGTCCATGAGCTCATCGAGGGTGCGGTCGTTGAAGTCCTTGGCAAAGCCCAGGCCGTGTCGTCCGATTTCCAGCGAGCGGATCGACTTGTGCAGTGACTCTTTGTAGGTCTTGCCGATGGACATGACCTCGCCCACGGCGCGCATCTGGGTGCCGAGCTTGTCGATCGAGCCGGGGTACTTCTCGAACGCCCAGCGGGCGAACTTCACGACGACGTAGTCGCCGGACGGCGCGTACTTCTCGAGCGTGCCGTCGCGCCAGTACGGGATCTCGTCCATGGTCAGGCCGCCAGCGAGCATCGAGCTCACGAGCGCGATGGGGAAGCCGGTCGCCTTGCTCGCGAGCGCGCTCGAGCGGCTCGTGCGCGGGTTGATCTCGATGACGCACACGCGGTCGGTCACTGGATCGTGCGCGAACTGCACGTTTGTGCCGCCAATGACTTCGATCGCCTCGACGATGGAGTAGCTGTAGCGCTGGAGGCGCTGCTGCAGCTCCTCGGAGATGGTGAGCATGGGCGCGGTGCAGAAGCTGTCGCCTGTGTGCACGCCCATCGCGTCAACGTTCTCGATGAAGCACACGGTGATCATCTGGTTCTTGGCGTCGCGCACTACTTCGAGTTCGAGCTCTTCCCAGCCGAGGACCGATTCTTCGACAAGGATCTGTCCCACGAAGCTTGCCTGCAGGCCACGCGTGGCGATGGTTCGAAGCTCCTCGACGTTGTAGACGAGCCCGCCACCGGTGCCGCCCATCGTGTACGCGGGTCGAATGACGACCGGGTATCCGAGCTCGGCAGCGACAACCTCGGCGTCTTCGACGTTAGTGACCGTAGTGGATTGCGGCATCTCGATGCCGAGAGTATTCATAGTCTGCTTGAAGGCGAGGCGGTCTTCTCCGCGCTCGATGGCCCCCGGACTGACACCGATAATCTGCACGCCGTGCTCGGCGAGCACGCCGGTGCTCTCGAGCTCGCTGGAAAGGTTGAGGCCTGTTTGGCCACCCAGGTTCGGCAGCAGCGCGTCGGGCTTCTCGGCGGCGATGATCTTCGCGATCGTTTCGACGTTAAGGGGCTCGATGTAGGTGGCGTCGGCCATGACCGGATCCGTCATGATCGTGGCCGGGTTCGAGTTCACCAGCACGATCTCGTAGCCCAGCGCGCGCAATGCTTTGCAGGCCTGCGTTCCCGAGTAGTCGAACTCACATGCCTGGCCGATGATGATGGGCCCGGACCCGATGATGAGCACCTTGTGGATGTCGTCGCGGCGTGGCATGCGTGGCCTCTTCCCCCCGGAATGCTGACGTGGTGCGGCGGGCGCGTGGCGCGCGAGGCCGCACGCCGATTCTAGCGGATGTCGGGGACGGGGTAGACTTCTCGAATCTTGACGCGGTCCCGGACACAAAGGCGCAAGGCCGCTGCTTCCACCGAGCGAACCGTCCACCTTGCGGCTTTGGACCCATCCGGTTTCTTCAACGACCTTGCAATCAGGACTATGGGACTTCTGCGCAAGGATTGCAATGGGTTTTGCGCAACTTTCCGTGACTTTGTGCCGAACGGTCCCAATCAGTAAGCAGGCGGTCTGAGCTGCGGCGTTTATCCACAGTATCCACAGTTTCCACAGGCCCAAAGACGGCGAAACCTGGCCAAGGCGTCCTAGCGGCCAGGGTGAAGGTGGTCGTGTAGCGTCCGGTAGATCTCGACCATCGCCATCGTGTCTTGTTGGCAGTAGCGCAGGAGCGCCTCGCGTATCGCAGTGCGGCGATCGGGTGGCGTGCCGGCATCCAGCATCTCGGTTGTGGCCAGCATCGCCTGGTCACCGTTGGAGACATCGAGCGATGCGTAGGGCGGCAGATTCGGAGCCAGAACCTCGATCGCACACTTGATGCTCCAGCGTCCATCGAGCAGCGGGTGGATGCACCCGCCCTTCACGGCGCGTGCGCCAAGGTCGAACGTCCCGAGACCCGCTGCAGTGTCCGGGCGCGCAACGTCTTCGCCGCGCTCGCGCAGTTTCGCCGCCACCTTGTCGTGGAGCCCCGGCATCGCTGCGAGCAGTCGCTCCCGTAGCTGCGGGAGCCGCACCGCCAGGTCTACGAGCTGCGTGATCTCGTAGGGCGAGTAGTGGATGAAGGTGCCGTGCGACCCCAGCGCATCGAGCAGCGTCGTCAGGAACTCCTCGGACGGGTCGCGTTCCGCAGTGTCGGCCAGCCACTCGGCGTGCGTGAGTGTGCCGTCGGCCTCCAGACGGTGGAGCGACCACTGCACCTTCATGACCTGGAACGGGCTCGTGCCGGGGAAGATCGGCAGGCCGGGATTGAGCGTCTCGAAATCCACGAACAGCAACGGGAAGGTGAGGTCGTCGAGGCGCTTGAGTATCGCCTCGTTCGCCGACATGGGCACACCGCTGTAGTCCGGCTGTTCGTCGTCGCGCGTGCACCAGGCGTAGAACTCGCACTCGTAGGGCTTCGTGCACGTGACCGAGTCGCCCGGTTCGGGAGGCTCGGCCAGTCCCAGGATCCGCATCATCTCTGCTACCAGTGGCGCCACGGTGTTCGCGTATTCGAACGCGTCGGTGGTTGCGTCGGTGCTCGCCAGAATCTGTTGCGGATCGTATTGACCGCCGGGGTAGACGTAGGTCTTGTCGAGATGCATGAGCGAGACCTTGCGAACGTCGATGCCGCATCCGCGCAGCACGTAGAGCTGCACGCCGATATCCGGCAGGTGCTTCTCCGCCTTGTAGCCGCCGGTCGACTTGACCTCGATCAGCTCCCAGCCACTGCCTTCGAGCCGATGCAGCACATCGACGCGCACCTTGATGTTGTCGTAGGCGAACGCGGCTTCGAAGATGTCCGAGGCTCCCTGTTCGACAAGCTCGCGGGTTGTGGCAACAGCCTCGCGATGGTGTAAGTAGTCTTCGGTCACCAGCACGCCGGTAGGGAAGCGCGCCTGTGCGAGATCGCCAACCGCGTGGCCTGTTGCGAAACGTCCTTCGGTCTCGGGCGAGGGCGGGGTCGCCAGTTCGCGGTGATGGACGGTGAGGTAGAGCCGCCGGGGGCACTGCAGCCCGGCCATGTAGCGAGACTTCGAGAGTCGATCTGTCAGATTCACGCGGTCCTCCCTCGTGCGTGGTTCTGACACGAGCATACGCGACGGGTCTGACACGAGGGGGCGCGGGTCGCCGAGAAACCGGACGCAAAAGTGCAAGGCCGCTGCTTCCACCGAGCGAACCGTCCACCTTGCGGCTTTGGACCCATCCGGTATCTTCAACGACCTTGCAATCAGGACTATGGGACTTCTCGGCGAGTATTGCAATGGGTTTCGGGCAACTTCTTCTGACTTTGTGCCGAACGGTCACAATCAGGAAACAGGCGGTCTGAGCTGCGGCGTTTATCCACAGTATCCACAGTTTCCACAGGGCATGAATGCCGGAGCGCGCCACTCTACAGCTTCGGAACTGGTTTGTGGTGAGCGCGGGAGTTCAGACGTCGCTCGAAAGCGTGCTGTACTAGAGCCGCTGTGGGCGCGAGGTCGCGAAGGTCAGGCGTTGTTAATCACGTGCAGAGAGCGGCTTTCGTTCACATTCCGCATGTACACAACGAGGTTTGCCGCTTCCGGTTCGATGGCCGAGGAGTACAGCGCTCCCTCGATCCCGTACTCGCACAAGCGTCGTCCCAGTAGCTGGCCAGGGGAAGGACTATCGTCCAGTTTCCAGTCGCCGAGAATGTCTGCCGGAGTGAGTCCCAATGACTCCAGCGTGGCGGGTGCCACTAGATCGACGACACGCGACAGTGTGACCTCAATTGTCACAAGCAGGCGAGGAGGAAAGCGGTCAACGCCGTACAGGCTTGCCAGCTGCAAGTTCTCCGCGACAGCGAGTGTGGGCGACGCTGCCATGTAGAGAGCCCGCTCACCCACGGCATTGAGCCGTCCCCCAAGCAGGCGTGCCCCCTCGGTGGACAGTGGATCGCGGTTCGCACTGACGCATCGAAACCACTCGCCGTTGATCGTGATTGCAGGAACGGTCACTCGTCACGTCACGTGGGCGATCCGTCGGCGAGCGTCTCGAGGACGGCGGCCACATACTCGAGGCGTCCGGACGTGATCAGGTCCAGCGGTGCCTCGCCCCGGAATCCGGGGTTGGGGGTTCGCAGCCAATGGGATGTCCGATCCGCACTGATGACTTCGGCCAGGAGGAACTGCAGGTGTGCCAGACGTCTGAGTGCGAATGCCGCGTCGCCGCTAATTGGTGGGGCCGACTCACCCGCGAGCCACCGTGCTGCGCTACGTGGAGAGCGTCCTACGGCCAGGGCAAACTCCTGGGTTGTGAAGCCGAGGCGATCCTTCAGGTCCGCAGCGTCCAATGGCTCGGGACTCAGTATCTGTTCGGGGCGAACCGGGTACTCGTCTGATGCGCTCATCTTGAGCTCCCTGGAAACAGTGGTGGCATATCTAATGGCATATCACATGGCGTAGCACATGACAACAAGCCAGAGCCGTTCGATTGCTTCGCCCCCGCACCCCGCTATCATGTAGCGCGTGACCCGCGCTACCCGACCCTGGAGACTCCTCATGCCTGACCACGCCGCCACGCCACTCGAGTTCGACTACCTCGATGCCGAGGAGATGACCGCCCGCTCCCGCTCGGTGCGCGACTCGCTTGCGCGCCGCCGCTCGGTGCGCGACTTCGACTCGCGTCCCGTCCCGCGAGAGGTGCTCGAGAATGCAATCGCGGCTGCGGGCTCAGCCCCCAGCGGGGCGAACATGCAGCCATGGCACTTCGTGGTCGTGACGGATCCGGAGATGAAGGCCACGATCCGTCAGCGCGCCGAGGACGTCGAGCGCGGCTTCTACTCCGGGCGCATCACTCCGGAGTGGCGCGTGGCGCTCGAGCCGCTCGGCCTGGACACGAGCAAGCCGTTTCTCACTGAAGCCTCCGCGCTGATCGTGGTCTTTCGCCGCATCCACGTGATCGACGAGGGCGGTCGAGCTGCACAAGACGTACTACCCTATGGAGTCGACCGGCATTGCGACGGGCATGCTGATCGCCACCCTGCACCTATCCGGTGTGGCGACGCTGCCCTACACGCCGAGCCCGATGGGCTTCCTTGCCGAGGAACTCGGCAGGCCGCAGACCGATCACGCCTTCCTGGTGCTTGGCGGTCGGGTACCCTGCCGAGGGCGCGACGGTGCCTGTGCTCGAGCGCGAGCCGCTGGCACGGATCGCCACGTGGGTGGGGTGAGGGCAGCGACATTTATACCTAGTGTGGTAATATAACCGCACATCGTGGTAGATAGGAGTCAACAATGTCGCCCGTGTTGGAGGCCATTTTCGGCAATCGGTCGGCCGCGCAGACGCTGCTCTTTCTCCAGGCGTATGGTTCTGGGTATGCGTCGAGGATCGCGCAGACGTTCGAGGTGCCCGTGATGGCGATACAGCGTCAGCTGCGCCGACTTGAGGCTGAAGGTGTGTTGGTGAGTCGCACAGTCGGCAAGACCCGCGTATTCGAATTCAACACACGAAACCCCACGGTCCGGAATCTGAGGGAGTTCCTTGAGGCCGAGCTGGTACTTCTGCCCGAGTCTGATGTCAAGGCGTACTTTCGGCAGCGGCAGCGTCCGCGCCGCTCCGGGAAGCAGTTGGCGGAATGAAGCCGATATCCGAAGGCACGACGCTTGAGGAGCTTGCTGCAATCATTAGTCAGACGCTAGACGATGCCGGGATCACGGCGACGCTATCGGGTGGTGGCGCCGTTTCCATCTACAGCGACAACGAGTATCTGAGCTACGATTTGGACTTCGTCTCCCATGGCGGGTTGAAGGAGATCGGCAACGCTCTCGCGCCGCTCGGTTTCGACCGGGTCTCCGGAGCACGTGAATTCGAGCACCCCGACACACGGTGGTTCGTCGAGTTCCCACCCGGGCCACTCGCATTCGGCGACACGAGCGTTGACTATGAAGATGCACTGGTGTTGGAGACGGAGTTCGGCCCCATCCACATTGTCACTCCGACGCAGAGCGTGATGGATCGGCTCGCGGCCTACGTGCACTGGCATGACAACCAGGCGCGGGATCAGGCGATCATGGTCGCCAAACGTCACCCGATCGATTGGCAGGCACTCCACACGTGGGCCCAGCGCGAAGGAGCAGACTCATCCGTGATCGAGTCAGTCAGACGAGCCGCGGAGGCGTGAGGGCGGTTCGAGCCGACGTCGCCCCTACTGCGGGTCGATAGTCTCCCCCGCCAGCGCATGGCGCACGTCATCCGAAATGGCAGCAGGTCCGCCGATGAAGCGCAGCTCGCCGATTCCGCGCTGCATGTCTTTCACGGTCTTCGTGACATCTGCGCGTGCGGTCGTGCCCGGCGTGAGCAGCATGACGGAGCCGAACCTGCCTTGCAGCGGGCCGCCCGCCAGAGCGTCGGGCCAGTTCTCGCCTGTCGAGATGGCCGTGTGGCTCCACGTGAGTCCGGCGTTCGCGACTCCCCAGTGCGCTGTCTCGATCGCGGTCTGATAGCGCGTCGCGCCAGAAACACGCGTGACCTTGCCGGAGCCAAGTGATGAAGCGAGCGCGGTCTCGACCTCGGGTGACACTGCGGCGTCACCGCCGAGGATGACGGCTCGATCGACACCGTCCAGTCCGGCCGGCAGCCCGGATTGCCGCGCCAGTAGGATCGGCCAGCACCGTGCGTACGACATGGGCGCGCCCGCAAGCGCGTCGGGGAAGTTCTCCCCGGTTGCCACGATGGCTCTGCCATCGAAGTCCTCGCCCAGAAGCCTCTTGACCTCGCCGGCGATGGCCTCGGCAGTCTCGTATCGTGTGGCGCCACCAAGGCGGGTCACCTGCGTGACTCCCGGCAACGCGTCGACCGCAGCGGCTACCTCCGCGGATATCGCGCTGGTTCCACCTACGATGAAGACGCGGTCCACGTCGAGGCGCTCGAGCTCGGCAGCTACGCCGTCAGGCAGCCCGTCGGGCTCGGTCAGCAGGATCGGGCACTGCACGGCTCCTGCCAGCGCACCGGCGGCGAGCGCATCGGGCCAGTTGCGGGCTGTCGCGACGATGGCGCTCTTCTTGCCGTCGGCATCCTTGAGCAGTTCGAGCGGCCAACCGTACTCGACGACTGTGATTGCGGTCTGAATGCGCGTCTTGCCTGCACCTACCCAGACGTACGTAGGTTTGGGCGCGGCGAACTTCTGGACACGGTTGTTCCACACGTCGGCTACGAAGACGTTTCGGTAGGCATCGGCTTCGACGCCGGAGGGGAAGTCGAACTGACCGTTGAGGTGGCCGAACGATCCGAAGGTCGCGAGGTGTGTGCCGGTCGAGTCGAACACCTGGATGCGGTGGTTGTTGAAGTCGGCCACGTAGACGCGTCCCCAGGGGTCGCAGCTGACATCGTCGGGGACGTCGAACTGACTGTCGGCCGTGCCATGACTGCCCCACTTGGTGATGATAGGTGCCCTGTGCGTCGAACTTCTGCACGCGGTCGTTGTTGCCCTCGCACACATACACATTGCCGAGGGGGTCCAGTGCGATTCCCTTGGGCTGGTCGAACTGCCCGCTGCCGTTGCCGGGCACGCCCCACTCCCGTATGTAGTTGCCCATGGCGTCGAGTACCTGGATCCGGTTGTTGCCCGTGTCGGCGATGTAGACGTGGCCGAACTTGCCGATGGCAATGCCTCCCGGATTGTTGAGCTCGCCGTCGCTGTCGCCAGGCGTGCCGAGGTTGCGCAGGAAGGTTCCGTTCTTGTTGAACACGACGACTCGATTGCCCGTCTCATCGGTCACGTAGATGTCGCCGTTGGGCGCGATCGCCGTGTCCGTGGGGATGTCGAACTGCCCGTTGCCCGTACCCTTGCTCCCGTATGTGAGTTGGTGGGCGCCGTTGGTGGTGAACCTCTGGCCACGTTGTACCGGAGGAACCATGAACTCGGTCGTGTAGACCAGTCCCTTGTTGTCTACCGAGACGCTCCATGGCACGTTGAGATCGCCGTCGGCGGTGCCCACACCACCCCACTGGGTCACATACGTGTAGGTGAGCGCTGCGCTTGACGTGGTCGGTGCTGCGAGCACCGCGACCAGAAGCGCGAGCACTACGACCGTGAGAATCGTGATGCGTCTGCGGACCATGGGTTGCTCCTCCCCGAAGCTCTCCTCGGCAGCTTGTAAAGATGATACCCGCAACCTTGTGCTGTCTGTGCCAGATGGGGTACACGTTCCATAGGGAGCCATGTGGCATTCCCGGGGTTGGGGGGCACTCATGAATGGGCCAAGAAGCCTGATCGTTCGTTCCGTTGTGGCGACTGCCGTTCTTGTCGCGATACTGCCGGTGGTGGCGAGTGCCGACGTCCAGTTCGCGACTTCTCCCGCAATCGTCGCTTCATCGGCGACCGGAGCACGTGTCTCGGGCAGATGGCTGGCGTGCTCGGCGCAGAATCCCAGTCCGGCCTCCCTGGACGTTGCGATTCGCGATTGGAACCAGTCGAGCTTCTCCTTCCTGCCGGCTACAGGGGATCAGATCCAGGTTGACGTCGACGAGGGTTGGGCCACCTGGATCTCAGGGACCTCGATGGATGTCTGGCGAAGGGATCTGTTCACGGGCAAAGACACACGCATGACCCAGGATGCTGCAGAACAGCTGTGGCCGATCATCGATGGCACGCGCATCCTGTGGCAAGACGAGAGAACCGGGACCCTCGGCGTCTACGTGTGGGACTCAGCCACCGGCGAAGAGACACGGATCTGCGACAACACATTCTACAAGTCTGCGCTGGATGGCATACACGATATCGACGAGGATTACGTCGTTCACGAGACGTCCGTGGGACACCCCAATCTCGTGTACCAGGACTTGCTGCAGCCGGATCTCGAAGCTCAGTTCGTCGATACGGTCGGTGCCTGGCAGGAGTACCCCGCGGTTCATGGAGATCGCATCGTGTGGCAGGACTTGCGAAACACGAACTGGGACATCTACATGCTCCAGATCAGCACGGGTGAGGTTACACGGCTGACTACGAACGTTCATAATCAGCGGCACCCTGACATCCATGGCGACCTGGTCGTGTGGCAGGACGATCGAAACACGAACTGGGACATCTACGCGCTCGACCTGCGCACGGGGATCGAGCAAAGGCTGACGACGAATATCGCCGACGAGGTCACGCCGTCCGTCTACGGCCGTCGTGTGGCCTGGGACAGCAACACTATCCCCGGTGGTTCCTATCTGGCGATCGGGCCGACAGAGGTCGAACGGCTGGCCGGAGACAATCGCTACGCCACAGCGGTCGAGGTGAGCCAAGAGCACTTCGCCGCGGCGCACGTGGCCGTGCTGGCAACGGGCGAGGACTTTCCGGACGCCCTGGCCGCATCAGCGCTCGCGGGTGTCTACCGCGCTCCGCTGCTGCTCACGAAACCGACGTCGCTCCCGGGCGCAGTGCGTGCCGAGTTGAAGCGCTTGGGTGTGAGTGAAGTGGTCGTGACCGGTGGAGAGGCGGCGGTCTCCTCGGCGGTGCTGAGCGAGATCAAGGCCATGGGCATCGATACCGAGCGGGTCGCCGGTGCGAACCGCTATGCGACGGCCGCCAAGATCGCCGAGCTGGTCTACGACGTGCTCGATGAGAACGGCGTCGATCCGCTCAAGAAGGTCTTCATCGCGCGAGGCGATGGATTTGCGGACGCATTGGCCGTCTCACCCATGGCATATCGGATGCACATCCCCGTGTTGCTCGTGAAGCCGGGCGCTCTGCCTGGCGACACCCTGGCGGCGCTCAAGGCGCTCGACATCGAGGACGGCTACATCGCCGGTGGCACGGCAGCGGTTTCCGCCGGTGTCAAAGGCTCCATCGACGCGGCCATCAAGGCGAACGGTGGTGTGGCCACGACCCGGTGGGCTGGCGACAACCGTTATGGGACTGCCGAGCAGGTCGTGCGGGCGGGTCTCAAACTGAGATGGGTCGACCTGGACGTTCTGGGAATCGCCACGGGCACGGAATTTCCGGACGCGCTCGGCGGAGGAGCCGGGTGCGGTTCGCTCGGAGGCGCGCTGCTGCTGACCAAGCCGAACACGGTTCCCGGCGAAGTCAGCTCGTTCCTCAAAGAGTACAAGCACGATGTGGCCGGTGTGGAGATTTTCGGTGGCACGGCCGCCGTAGCAGGGGGCGTGGACAACCAGATCGAGGCGTTGTTGCCGTAGGGTGGACTACTCGGCGGGTTCGATCTCGCCAACGACGGGAGACAGCAAGTCTCCCTGGGGAACGAACGACAGCACGCCCGCATAGACGCCGCCGATAGCGACGGCGTCTTGCCCGCTCGTCACGCTGGCCAGCAGGTTCTGGCCGGTCAAGTCTATCGCCTTGGCGCTCTCGTTGACGGCGGTTGCTTCGGTGACGCGGATGACCAGCGACGACTCGCCGCCCTGGGTAGGCCCATAGCCGAATGGGCTGAAGACGATCCGGTAGCGTGCGTCGATCTCGAGCTTCGATGGTTCGATCATGGCGAGCGTGGCTAGCGGGGGCTGCGTGACCGTAGTGAGCTCGGAGCCCTTAGGCGCGGGCGCAGTCGGCCGCCCGGTCGGGTCCGCGCCGGTCTGAGAAGCCGTTCCCGTCGTGCCTGCCGAGGAGCCGTCGACGACCGCGCCACTGTCCGTGACGCTCTCTGCGCTGGTGTCGCTGTCGCGGTTGGCGTAGACGAACACGGCCGCAGCGATCAGGCTCATGGCAACGAGCGCGGCGACCCACACCATGAGGGTGCGGCGGTTGCGAGAGGGGGGCGCCTCGGCCGCTGCCGCCTCGCTGTCCGTGCCACGCGTGCCGGAGTTCTCCTCGGCCATGAACGGTCCTTTCCCGGATATATGGGTGGGACCCCTGCTGTGGGGCCCCACCAGAGGTCACGTATGTGGTCGCGCCTATTTCAGTATACCGGCCACCTTGTCGCGCACGTCTTGGGTGATTGCACTCAGACCGCCCAGATAGCGCACTTCGTTGATCGTCTCCTTGTTCGCGTTCAGCACCGCCGCCACGCTGGAGTCGAGCGACGTGCTCTTCGTGAGCAGCATGACCGAGCCGTCCCGGCCCTGGAGCACGCCGCCCGCAAGCGCATCCGGGAACTTCTCGCCGGTAGCGAGCGCCAGACGGTTCCACTCGAGCCCGTTGGCGACACCGTGCGTCGCGACCGCCACCGCGGTCGCGTAGCGGTCGGCCCCGGCAGACGCGTGACGTTGGCGTTGCCGTAGCGCGTGTTGAGCGAGGTCTCGATCGGCGCGGGCACGGCAGACGGTCCCCCCGAGCACGAGCACCTCGTCCACGCCGGTCATGGCGGTCGTGGTCGCGGGCGCGATGCCGGTCGGCTTGGTGAGGAACAGCGGCCAGTGCAGCCCGGCGCGACAGCGGTGCTGCGGCAAGCGCGTCGGGGTAGTTGGCTCCGGTCGCGATAAGCGCCGTGCCGTCGTAGGCGGCATCCGAGCTCGTCGATCGTGCGCGCACCTACCGCGTCGGCGGTCAGGTAGCGGTTCGTCCCGGCGATCCGCTCGACGTTGGCGTTGCCAAGCAGCGTTGTTGAGCGCGGTCTCGACGCTCGCGGTCACAGCGCTGCGGTCCCGCCCAGGATGACGGCGTGGGTCGGCCTCGAGCCGCTCGATCTCGTTGACCACGCTCGCCGGGGATCGAGCTCGTGTCGGTCAGCAGGATCGGGCCGTCCAGGGCGCCGGCGAGCGCGCTGCCGCCAAGGGCATCGGGCCAGTTGCGGCCCGTGGCGATGACGACCCAGTCAGCGCCGTCGGGGAACGCCTGCTCGGAGACGGCCACCGAGGTGTCGAAGCGGTTGTCGCCCTCGATGGGGACTTCCTTGACCGCAAGCGTGCGTACGATCCTGAAGTTCGTGACGTGCACGTCGGACACGTTGCCGGCCAGGTCGGTGGCCTTGTACCACAGGGTGTACTCCCCCGGGCCGGTCACCGTGACGTTGGCGGTGGCAGCTTTGACCACGGTCCAGTTGACGTTGTTCAGGCTGTACGAGATCGACGCCACTCCGCCGCCGCCATCGCTCGCGGTGAGCCGGATGGTCGCCGAGTCGTTGTAGGAGTCGACCGCGTTGTCAGCCACATCCGGTGCGGTCGCGTCGAGCACCCTGAAGTCGACTTCCGTGACCTCGGACTCGTTCCCGGCCATGTCCTCGGCCTTGTAGTAGAGCGTGTGCTCGCCCAGGACGTCGGTGATGATGTCCGCGAAGTCGGCCGGTACCATCGTCCAATCGACGTCGGCATCGAGCCGGTAGTAGATAGCCGAGACACCGGAGCCGCCCGCATGTGTCCAGGGCAACCAGGCCGATCGCCGCGTGCTCTGGGTAGGTGGCCTCGGCGTCGTCGGTCACCGTGGGTGCGATGGTGTCGAGTATGTCGAACTGCACGAGCTGGTGGTCCGAGTCATGGCCCATGTTGTCCGTGGCCCAGAACTCGATCGACTGGGAGTATCCGAAGGAGTCGAACAGTACCGTCGCATGTGTCGCTTCGACCGAATGGTATTCCGCGCCCAGTAGGTAGTGGATCCGCTCAACTCCAGACGCCAGGTCGGTCGCCGTGATCTCGACGCTGGCCTCATTGTCGTAGCTGGCCACCGCGTCGGAGTTGACGGTCGGGGGCAGCTTGTCGAGCATCTGGTCGAGCGTCAACGTCTCGCCCGCATCGAGCCAGATCGATGTCGCCGTGTCGATGTCGGGGGTGCTCCCGTACCAGATCGGCTCGTAGTTGCCGAACGTTTCGCTGAAGAGCACGCGGTATTCGCCGGCTGGCAAAGCACTTGAAATCCACTCATAGTGGTCGCCGAGATCGGTGCTGGTCGAGCTGATGTACTCCCAGCCCAGCGAAGTGTGCATGTACATCTCGGCCGCAACGCTTGAGGACAGCAGGCCGTCATCGGAGGAGATCGTACCGTTGAAGTGCGCGCCGGAAGCAAGCGTGACATCGATACTTGTCGTCTGACCCGTCGCGAGTGGGATCTCGCTCGCGGTATCGATCGTGTACTGGTTCTCCCAGTACTCGCCGGTGTAGGCGCCGGTGCTGTAGGCGTACACCTTATAGGAGCCCGCCGGCAGGCCGTCGAATGAGAACGTCCCGTCCGGGTAGTAGCCGTCGGTCACGTAGCTGCCGTCTGCCTTGTAGAGCACGACCCAGCTTTCGATGGGTTGGCCGTTTGTGTTGCGCACCGTTCCGGTGATGCGTGCTGCGGACGTGAGCGAGGCGGTGATCGAGCTCGTTTCGCCAGCGGTCACGGCGACGGTGTCGGCGGTTCCATAGTCGCTGTCGTCGTACCATTCCGGAACGTAGTTTCCCAGGTCGTCTGAGAACTCGAGGTAGAACGGCCCCTGACCGGCCAGAACCGCACGGGAGAACGTGCCGTCAGCCCGGGTGACCACTTCGCCCACCTCCTGGCGCGCAGCGTTGTAGAACATGACGTTGATGCCGGCCAGCGGTGCGCTCGTCTCCTCGCTCACCACCGTGCCTTCGACCCAGCCGACCCCCGCTTTCGCATCGGCCAGGATGTCGATGCCTGCGAGGTGCGCCTCCAAGGACAGGTCCACGTCGCTACCCAGTTCGACCGTAGATGCCGAGGAGTAGAAGGTCAGGTCGTAGACCAGGCCCGTCGGACCGCCCAACCCCGGATCCGCAGCGATGCGATACGCATCCGCGCTGAGCGGGACGTAGTCGAGACGATAGCCGCCGCTGGAGTCCGTCCATGCGAGGTAGCTGTTGTCGGCCGCCCATCCACCCAGGCCGTCCGGTTCGTAGAGCTCGACCGGCATGCCAGGAACGGGGTAGCCGCTGACCGAGTCGAGGACCGTGCCGCTGATGCTGCCCCACGTGTGGGTGGACTCGAGCGCCAGGTCAGCGGTCTCGGAATTGGTGGTGATGACGAATCGGGTGGCGTCCTCCTCGTCCGGTTGGTTGTCGAAGAACTCGCCGGTGTAGCGCTGGAACCCGTACGACGACCAGGCATCGTCGGCGTAGATGAAGTAGGTTCCGGCGGAAAGTCCGGTGAATTCGTAGGTTCCATCGCTTTCGGTGGGGGTGTTCTGAGAGACGTAGCTGCCTGAACCCGTGTCCACGTAGAGCACGACGCGGGCGTTGAGCACGGGTCTTCCGGTAGCTTCGTCGGTGACCCGGCCAGCGATGACGCCGTTGGTGCCAAGAGCGGCGTCGATGCCGCTTCTGGTCTCGCCCATGCCGAGGGAAATCTGTGTGGCGGCGTCCATGTCGGGCGCGTCATCGTAGTACTCGGTCCTGTAGGTGTAGCTGTAGTCCGTGAATTCGACGACGTAGGTCCCCAGGGGCAGGGTTCCGATATCGTAGTCGCCGAGCGAATCCGTATACGCACCCTCGGTCCAGTCCCAGGCGCCGTTGGCAAAGCGGTAGGCCGAGACGTAGATGCCCTCGAGTTCGGAGCCGCCGACCGCTGCGGTCACGGTGCCCCGCAGATGTGCCCCCGGCGCGAGACTCGCGTCGACGCTCGATGTCGCTCCGGCCGAGACGGTGACATCGTCAGCGTCCCAGATCTCGCCATCCCGGACATCGTCGTAGTACTCGTTCAGGTACTCGCCGGAGTCGTCGCGGAACTCGAAACGGTACGTGCCAGCTTCGAGCGCCATCGAGTAGGTCCCGTCGTGTGCGGTCAAGACGACGCCGGCCGGATCCCAACCGCTCGATGGGATGTAGCGCTTCGCCACCACCTGGATGTCTTCGAGTGGCGAGCCGCCCGCATCGGAACGCGTTGTGCCGGCCACCTGGCCGTCGCCCGGGGACACCCATGACGCCAGTTGCGCGTTGATGTCCACGGTGTCCTCGCCATTGGCGAGTTCGACGTCCTGCGCGCCCGCGATCGTGGGCGCGTCGTTGTAGTACTCCTCGGCAAACGTGTCGGTCGAATCGTAGAAGTTGATGCGGTAGATCCCGTCGCCCAGACCGTCGAGGTCGTAGTCGCCGGAGACACCCGTGTACACGGTTCTGGCGCTGACCCACTGGCCGTACGCTGCGCTCCAGCGCAGGGCGGTGACCGCGATGTTCTCCACCGGGTCGGACGCGGGATCGATCACGTTGCCGCGTATCGAGGCACCGGGGGAGAGCGCCATGTCGGTCGTGACTTCCTGCCCGCAGGCCGCCTCGACATCCTGAGCCGAATCGATGTCGTACTGGTTGTCGTAGTACTCCGTGATGTAGCCAGACCTCTGAGCGTAGAGCCGGTACGTGTCGGGCAGCGCGTTGTTGAAGTGGTAGACGCCATTCCCGTCGCTGTAGGTACCCCAGAAGCTCGTCCATTCCTGGGTATCTTCGTCCCAGCGGTACAGACCGACGTAGGTGCTTGCGATGGGGTCGCCGGTCGTCACATCGGTGATCGTGCCGCGCAGGTTCGCGTAGCGATCCATCGTCGCGTCGATTCCGGTTGCATGCTCGCCGATCACCAGCGGGACATCCGTCCCGTCCTCGACCTGCCGCACCCCGTCGTAGTACTCGTAGGCATGACTGTCGTACCAGTCCTCGAAGCCAACCCGGTAGGTGCCTTCGCGCAGTCCGGTGATGGTGTAGTAGCCCAAGCCGTCCACGTAAGCGCCCTCGACCTCGTACCAGCCCGCCGCTTCGCTGTACAGGTACGCGCGTGCATATACGTTCTCGATCGGGTCCCCCGTCATGGAGTCGGTGACGAGGCCCGTGATCGTTGCAGCATTATCGAGCGCGGCGCTGATCCCGGTGACCGGTGCGGTGCCGACCGGGATGTCATCCGCCTCTTCGAGCGAAGCAGCGTTGTCGAAGTACTCGGGGGCGTAGGCGCCCAAACTGTCCCGGAATTGAACACGATAGGTGCCGAACGGCATGCCGACGAACTCGTAGGCACCGAGCGCATCGGAATACCCCTGGTAGCACCAGTTCCAGTCGCTGCCGTCGAGCTGGTAGACGGTGACTTCTATGCCCTCGAGCGGCGCGCCACCAGTGCTAGCCGTGATCGTGCCGGCTATCGAGCCGAGCGGCGCGAGCGAGGCGGTAATCTCGGCTGAAGCGGCGGGCACGACCTCGACGAGGGTCGCCGTCCCGAAATCCTCGGCGTTCTCGTAGTACTCGGTTTCGTGGCTCGGCCAGTCGTCGAAGTAGACCGCATACTGGCCGGCAGGCAGGGGCTGTGTCAGCGAGCCGCCGGCGTTGCTGTACCCGTCGCCCGCGAAGGTGTAGTTGCCTCCGTCGTAGTCGTAGAACTCGACGTGCGCACCGGCGATCGGGGTGCTGGTGCCGTCCTCGATCGCGTGGCTTGTCAGGTATCCGGTGGTGGCTTCGGGTGCGGCCTCTATGTCGATCGCCGAGGTGAGCGCGTCGGGTGTCACATCGACACCCACGCCGTCATCCACGGTGGATGCGTCCAGGTGGTAGGTTTCGGCGTAGATGCCCTCCCAGGGCCTGCCATTGCCGACGTCGTATTCCGGGTCGACGCCAACGCGGTAGTCGGCGCCAGCCGGGACCCAGAGAGCAGCGTAGTCACCGTTTGCGTCCGTGGACACCGCCGGGTCGAAGGCGTACCACTCCGATCCGCCATCGTCCCAGTACCACACGCGAACGGACATGTTGGGGATCGGGTCCCCGGTGAAGGCGTCGGTCACCGTTCCGGCGATGTCGCCCCAGGTCCCGGTCGAGTCGAGCTGCACGTTCGCGGTCAGAGCACCGTAGGTCACGTCGAGTTGGATGGCGTCGGCCGTGCGCGTGGTATCGCCGAAGTACTCGGTCTCGTAGCGGGCAGGTCCCCACGGCCAGGCATCGGTGACCTTCACGATGTACGTGCCGGGTTCGACGATGCCCGAGTCGTAGGTACCGTCGGGCAGAGTTGTGACCTGGGTGTAGTAGTCCCAGCGGTCCGGTGTCTTCTCGTAGACGGTGACCTGGACGTCTGAGACCGCACGCCCGTCGCTACCGGTGACCGTGCCTATGATGCGGCCGTTGCGTTTGAGTGATGCATCGAATCCAGAGAGATCTTCGTCAGCTGCCAGAGTAGTCTCGTCGGCTTGGGAGAAAGCCGGCTTGTCATCGTGATATTCGGTGCGCCAGTTGTTGGATGGGTCGGAGAACCGCACGCGGTAGGTGCCAGCTTCGAGGCCGCCGATGGCGTAGTCGCCCTCCGCGCCGGTGACGGTCTGGCCGCCGTAGTACCAGCCGAGCTCGCCGTGCCGGAAAGCGTCGACCGAGATATCGGCGATCGTGTCGCCGGTCGGCTCGCCGGTTACGCGTCCCGAGATGGAGGCAGCGTCGGCCAGCGAAGCGCTGCGCACGACCGTCTCGGCGTTGTCGACGTCGAACATCGTTGCATCGGCGGCGTCCGCGACGTCGTCGTGGTATTCGGTGACGTAGCGCCCGGCTTCGTCTCGAAACTCGAGACGGTACCATCCGGTCCGCGCGTCTATGCTGTATCCACCGTGCGCGTTGGCGTAGGTCGAGGAGTACACGTACCACCCGCCGTAGCCTGCCGGGTCGTAGAGCCATGCCATGACGTGGACACCAGGAGCCGCCAGTCCCGTCGAGTCCGCCGTGACGGTCCCTTCGATGCTGCCGTACTCGATCGGGGTGACGGTGCCGAGCGCGGCATCGCGGCCCACGACGCTCGCCCCGTTCTCGATCACGACGGGGGTGGCGCCGAACACGTCGGTCGCGTTGTCGTAGAGCTCTCCGTCGTAGCCGCTCTTGGAGAACGACAGCAGGTAGCTGTCGTCGGCGAGCGCGGTGAACGAGTAGTAGCCCACCGAGTCCGTATAGGCACCCGTGACCGACGCCCAGCTCCCGGTGCCCGAGTCGTAGCCGAAGACGCGTACGTAGACGCTCTGAAGTGGCGTGAGGTCGGCATCCGTCACCGTGCCCGAGATCGCCCCGCCGGTGGACAACTGAGCATCGATGTTCGGGACGGATGACGGGACCGTGATGACGATGTCCTGGGCATTCCAGATCAACCGTTCGTTAGGGTAGTACACGGTCAGGTGAGTCGGTCCGTGGGCGAACATGACCCGATACGTTCCGGGTGGCACGTTCGCGATCGAGTAGTCGCCCGAGGCGTCGGTGTACGTGTACTGACCGTTCTGCTGCCATGACTCGCTGCCGTAGGCATCGGTGACCCGGGTCGTCAGCGCGACGTATGTCGACTGTATGGGAGTGCCGGTGACGACCTCCTCGACGTGGCCGGAAATCGTGGAGCCCACATCGAGCGTGAAGTCGACATTCTCGATTGTGGCGGGTGCGGTCACCGCGAGACTGGTCGCTGCACCGACCGTGGCGGCCTGATCGAAGTACTCCGCGCAGCGTCCCGACTTGAATGCGCGCACGCGGTACGTGCCGTCGGGCAGACTCGAGAGCGTGTACTCGCCCTGGGCATTCGTGAGTGCAGTGTTGCGCCCGCCATCCTGGTACCAGGTGTCCCAGCGCTCGCTGTAGAGCCACAGCGAGACCTCGGCACCCGCGAGCGGTTCGTCCGCAGACCCTGTGACGGTCCCTGTGATGGTACCGCCCTTGGCGAGCGCCGCGTCGATGACGACAGGCGTCGCGGTGATCTCGATATCGGTAGCATCGAGCAGTCCGGCCGAGTCGTTGTAGTACTCGGGCAGATGTCCGTAGGTTTCGTCGGCGAAGCGCAGCCGGTACGTGCCGTACTCGAGGCCCACGAAGTGATACTCGCCGGTCGCATCGCCATAGCAGCTGTTGACGCTGTCCCAGGTGTCGCTGGCCTCGACATACCTATAGAGGAAGGCATCCGAGTACGCTATCGGGAGTTCGGTGTCCTTTGACGTGATCACGCCGGAGATCTCGCCCGCATGCTGCAGCCCGAAATCGACGATCGCGGCGCTGCTTCCGTCGAGTTCGAGTGGTGTCGCAGAGTCCCACTCGCGGGCATCGGAGTAGTATTCCGAGAAGTACTCCTCGGTCGTATCGTAGGCCCGGATCTTGTAGGTGTTCGACGTGAGGCCCGCGATCTCGTAACGACCGAACTCGTCGGTGTAGGCGAATCCCGCGTAGGCGCCCCAGTCGTAGCTCAGTTCCACGTAGATACCGGGGAGTGGCTCGTGGGTCACCTCGTCGGTCACGGTTCCGGTCACCGCGTTCAGGAGCAGCCTGAGTTGGGCGTCCTTGCCGGTGGCCACCTGGTCCTCGGCCAACGTTATGGTGGTGCCGCTCGCGAGGTCGGCCGCGTCATCGAAGTACTCGGCAACGTAGTGACCGCTCGAGTGCTCGAAGCGGAGCCGGTAGTCGCCTGCCGCAAGTCCGGTCCACAGGTAGCGACCGTTTGCATCGGTAGTGCGATCGCCCAGGTAGTGCCAGTCGGCTCCGTTCCACCAGTAGAGCGTCACGTTTGTGTCGGCCAGCTCCCAGCCGGTCTCCTCGGCGGTCACTTGTCCGGAGATCGAGGCGCCGTTGCCGGTACCGGTCCCTCGGGCCAGGACGGCATCGATGTCGCTGCGGGTCTCGCCCCAGGCGAGGGGGATGTCATCGGCCGCGTCGAGCTCGGCCGCGTCGGCCCAGAACTCCCCGACATAGAGGCCGTATGCGGTGTCGGAGAACTCGACCCGGTAGGTGCCCTGGGGAAGTCGGGCGAACTCGTAGACGCCTTGGCCGTCGGTGTTCTGGGCGACGCGAATCTCCCAGGTGCCGGAATCAGCGCGGTATTCGTAGAGGTCGGCCCGGAGGTTGTAGAGCGCAAGCCCGGTTGGCTCGTCGGTGAGCGTGCCGGTGATGGTGCCGCCAAGGTGGAGGTGCGCGTCGAGATCCTCGATCACGGTGTCGGCCGCCACGATCAGCGTGTCCGCGACACTCTCCCGGTCGCGGTCGTCGTAGTACTGGTCGGCGTGCAGATTGTCTTGCGGGGCGAAGTACACGTGATACTCGCCTGCTGAGATGCTGTCAAAGGAGTAGCCGCCGGTGCTGTCGGTGAAGCGCCAGTCGTAGTAGGCCCAGGATGCACCGTCCCACTTATACAGGTAGACGGCCACCTGGTTCGAGCCGAAGGGCTGGTCGGCCGAGTTGTACACGGTGCCTGCGACGCGGTTCGCCGAACCCGCGAAGGCGACCGCGGCAAAGACCGCGAGTCCCAGGCACATCACCACCGTAATCAGCACGAAACGGGACAGTACCGACGACAGTGTGCGCCTCATGGCGGGCCCTCTTCCTGTGTATCCGCGCGACCGCAAACACGCCAATATCGGCCGCGTCGCAGCTTCGCGAACGCGACCGTTCCCCCTAAGCGAATGATGGCCCCGCTAAGGCAAGTACGCAAGCAGCTGTTGCACCTGTATATGCCGAGGATACGGGTGGAGAATGCGGGTGAGTGGCAAAGCGCAAGCGCGAAGAGATCCAGCGCTCAGTTGCTGCTAGCCGGATCCGGAAACTGCGACGGATCGGGCACCGCCTGGGCCGCCTTCTCGAACAGGTCCAGGCCGATGTGGCAGTAGCCCGCCGGATTCTTGTCGAGGTAGTCCTGGTGGTAGTCCTCGGCGGGAGTATAGGCCGTGAGAGGTCGCGCTTCGACGACAATCGGCTTGCTGTAGCGCTCCTGGAGCTTGTCGAGCGAGGTCTCGATGACGGGGAGGTCTGCAGGGTCGGTGTAGTAGATGCCGCTGCGGTACTGCGTGCCGGCGTCGTTGCCTTGCCGATTCAGCGTGGTCGGGTCGATGGCCTCGTAGAACAGATCGAGCAGGAACGGGAGCGGCGCCACGGTCGGGTCGTAGACGACTCGGACCGTTTCCGTGTAGCCGGTGCGACCCGTGGTCACGTCCCGGTACGAAGGCGAGTCGGTGGTGCCGTTGGCATAGCCGGACTCCGCCTCGATCACGCCTTGCACGCCGGCCATGTACTTCTCGACGCCCCAGAAGCAGCCGCCTGCGAGATAGATTTCGGCCATGTCTTCGCCTCCCATTGTGTTCGGTAGTGCAGTTGTGTCGGTACTTTCGGCTTGAGTATCGGTGGTGTCCGTGGCCGTGCAGCCCGAGACAGTCAGCGCGAGGATGAGCGCTGCCACGGCAAGCACGCTTACAGCCGAGCGACCCAGACGATTCACGGCACCAGCTTCTATCGAAGGGACTATCGAGGAGATAGGAGCAAATGCCGTGCAAGGCGTAGGTTTCGCTGCCGAGAAGTCGCGATGTCCGACCTCCCGCGTGTGCTCGGTTCGTCGAGTTCGATGCGCAGGTTAGCCGCGCAAGCGACGTCTAGTCCGAAGCGGATCGCGAGCCGCGTGTAGGCAGGCGACTACGACAACATCGTCGTCCTCGACCCGGTAATACAAGCAGTATGGAAACCGCTCAACGAGGAATCGACGGGCGTCCCGGTAGTCCAGCGGATGGGCGAGCGGGAACGAGAGTACGGAGTCCAGCGCGTCATCGACAGCGTCCAGGAAGTCGTCGCCGAGGCCCGAACGCTGCGTGTCGTACCAGTCTCGCGCGGACTCGAGGTCGGCAAGCGCCTCGGAGAGAAGCCAAAGGGTCGGCACAAGATCAGCCGCGAAGACGGCGCTTGGCCTCGTCCCAGGTGATGACTTCGGCGGTACCGCGATCGAGCGCGTCGAGACGACGGTCGAGCTCAGCCTTCTGGGCGGGGGCAAGGTGCACCGTCTCAGGCTGTGCACTCAGGCTCTCCCACAAGTCACCAATGAGTCTGAGGCGTTCTTCGGGATCAAGCTTGTTGATGTCGATGGCTGGATTGCTCATGAGTCGATGATACCCCCCTTGTCCAAACAGACGCGAACCGATGTCTTGCCATCGAGTGTCAACGCGAATCCTCCGTCTCTCCATCGTCGCGCTGGGGGCGGTCAACGACGTACAATCATGGCGGTACCCTTTGGGGGAGGGAGACGTATGAGTGACACGCCGAGCACGAGCGATTCGGATGCGGATTCGCGCGTCGAACACACACCTGAGGAAGTGGCCGCGTTCGAGGCACGCGCCGAGACCGTCGGGCAGTACGCGGACCTGATGGCGGCGGACATGCTCGCCGAGCGAGACGCCGCAGGTGCACGGATCGAAGCCGCGACTGCGGCGGGTGCCTCGCCCTCAGAGATCCTCAACATGAACAGGCGTGAGGGGCATCGGCTGAAACAGATTGTCAAGGCTCTGATCGCGGTTCTCGCCATCCTGATCGTGGCCTACCTGCTCTTCTACAGAAACGGCACCGACACGCTTGCCGGAATCGATGACGCTCCTTCCAGCGATATCGCCGAGATCGCGCCGCCCGAACCCGCCGCAACGCCCGCCGAGGTCCTGCCCGCTGAGGTCTTCACCGCTACCTGCGCGGACTGCGGCGAGGTGACGCAGGTGCCGCTCGATCTCAACAAGAGTGCGAAGTACCAGTTTGCGTACGACGCCGGGGGTTCTCGGCTGGCGCTATTCACCGTCGTGGATGCTGCCGAGTACGACAACCTCGTCTCGACGTATGAGTCCTCGGCAGAGGCCGCGGCAGCGGAGGGCGGGGAGCCGGAGCCGCCCATCGAGCTCGAAGGGGTGGGCGACAAGGCCGTCATCTACGGCGGAAGCGCCATCTTCACCACCGGTGACGACTGCGCCGTGATCTCGGGACTTCCAAAGCAAGACGCGGTAGGCGAGGAGTTCTTCACGCTCTCGAACGAGGAACTCGAGCGTCTGGCTCGCATCGCGGCGCCGCGCATGTAGACGGAGTGCGGCGAAGCCGAGGGGGAGTGAGAGGGGGCAGGTTCGTGATTTCAAGTGGGAGGCCCGATCACTCCCAGTCCAGCCGCGCCTTGAGGTCGTTCATCCAGTTGTAGGGGATGACTTCGTCGCGCTGGAGGCGGCCAACGACGATTCCGGCAGCGACCCCGGTTTGCTCGGCGAACTGCCTCACCGACGCCTTGCTCGGTCGACCTGCAGAGGTGAACTGCTCGTAACTCCCGGGCGGAATCAGCATGTCCGCCGCGAATCTATCCGCTCGCTGCTCTGCCATGGGATCCTCGCGCAGTTCGCTGATCCCGTTTCGCGTGCGATCGTCGAGCAGTAGATGTCCGGCTTCGTGGTAGAGGCTGAACCACACCTGATCGTCGGTGTGGTAGCGCAATCCGAGTTGTATGACCGCTCGAGTCCGGGTCGACCACCAGCTCACCGCGTGAAGTCGTGTCTCCGGCAAGTCCTTCACGAACACGATCGCCACACCAACGGCCGCGCACAGCTCGGGTACGAGTGTGAGCCACTCCCGGGGGGGCCTTCGCGATGTCTGACGCAGATCGCCAAGAACACGGCGGAATCCCGTCGGGTCGAACGGGGCGGCGTGGATGGCCTCGGCGGCGATCTCACCGGCACGCAACCATGCGGTTATCGACGAGGCGCTGGGCTCGTAGGCGGTGCTCATGCGTGCGGCGAGCCGACGTTCGGAACCCCAGTACGCCCGATACGCGTCGACCGATGACACGCCGAAGAAGGAGAGCAGCTCCGCGGCTTGGGGGGCGGGTGCTTCTTCCCGGGCAATCCAGCCATGAGAAGCCATCTCATCCAGCGGGAACGAGTCGACCCATTCCCCCTGCTGCTCCAGCTCGGCTTCCTGGTTCTGGCGGGCCAGAAAGTCGCGATACTCCGCCTCGGCGGCATTCCAAAATGCCGAGGGAACACCCAGCGCACGCTCGAGCTCGATCGCGGTGTCGTGTGTGAGCGAGGCCTTGCCGTTGACCAGCTGGCTCACGAACTTCTCGGTCTTGCCAAGACGGATCGCGAAGTCGGCTTGCGTGATGCCTCGCTCAGAGAGGATCTCTCGAATCGTCTCACCCGGCGCAACGGCGACATCTGGAGTCCAGCGGTATCGAGTCTTAGCGGCCATGGTAATCAACTACCTCCACAATCGTTATCGCCGCAACGGCCTTCCAGTCCAGTCCGCCATCGTCCTTCGCCGGCGGAGGTTGCTCGGTTGGCCTGAACACCAGCCTGAGGTTCCCGGTCACATCGAGCGCGAGATGGTCCGCGCGGTCCCCGTGCAATTCGTGGCATCGCCCCGGCAACGAACGCATGGTCTCGAGATCGGGTGCCGCGCTCAGCTGACTGAGACGAAGCTCGAGTTTGCGTGCGACTGTCGCTCCGGAAGATTTGATTCGCCGATCAGTTGTGGCGAGATCCGTTTCGAGTCGCTTGGTCGCGAAGTAGACCTCCATGCACGCTCCGTACACAAAGTTTACCGATAAGGTAAAGATATCATGGTTTACCGATTAGGTAAATGTATTCGGGGGACTGGTTGGTCGCCCGACCTCAACGAGAATGCGAAGTACGAGTTTGCGTACGAGGCCGGGGAGCTCGGCAGGCGAGGAGTTCTCCACGATCTCGAACGAAGAACTCGAGCGTCTGGCTCGCATCGCGGCGCGGCGCATGTAGAAGGACTGCGACCCGGGGCTTGACGATACGAACATACGTTCTATTATGAGCGTGGAGGTCACGTGTGTGATTTCAAAGCACGCGGCTGAGCAGGGGAAACGAGTTTGAAGTCACAGATTGTGATATCAAACGAGCACGATGGGGGAATGCTCGTGAGCAACGAAATCGCGATTGCGCCCGTCGAGGCAGCGGCGCTCCGCATCCGAGTCGTGCGTGGTGCGCGGGTCATTCTGGATGAGGATCTAGCCGACCTGTACGGAGTCGAAACGCGTGCGCTCTCACAATCCGTACGGCGCAACGCAGATCGCTTCCCGGCCGACTTCATGTTCGAGTTGGGCTGGGAGGAGTGGACAGAGATGAGACGTATTGCGGGGGACGACCTGAGCCGGGGCGGACGGCGGAAGCCGCCGCTGGCGTTCACCGAGCAAGGTGTGGCGATGCTGTCAGGGGTGCTTCGGAGTCCGCGCGCAGTGGCCGTCAACATTCAGATCATGAGGGCGTTCGTGCGACTGCGAGAGATTCTCGCGGAGAATGCCGGTCTCTCGAGCAGGCTTGATGAGATGGAGCACCGCTACGACGAGCAGTTTGCAGCCATCATGCGGGTCATACAGGCGTTGACCGCGCCGTCAGTCAAGAGACGACGGCCGCTTGGGTTCCGAGCGGACGATTCGGTGGAGTGACCGCGTGGCGAGTCTCGGATCTGACACCCGGGCTGGATGCCGTCCCAACCAGCCCTACTCGATCAGCCTCGCCACCTCGTTCCGCACGCTCTGGCTCACGGCGGCGGTTCCTCCGATGAAGGACACCGTGTTGATGTCCGCCTTGTTCTTGGTGATGCGGAGGCGGGCGACGTTCGCGAGGCTCGTCGGCTTGGTCAGCAGCAGTACGCTGTCGAACGAGCCGAGCATCGCGCCTCCCGAAAGCGCGTCGGGGTAGTCGGCACCGGTGGCGATGCCGAGGCCGTCCCAGCGCATCCCGTGTGCGACGCCGTGGTCGGCGATCTTGGCCGCCGTGTCGTAGCGGTCGACACCGCCCACGCGAGTCACCTTCGATGCGCCCAGTGCCGATTCGACCGCAGCCTCCGTCACAGCTGTGACCGCGAGCGGTCCGCCCAGTATCACTGCCGAGTCGACTTGCGAGGGCAGGTACGGGGTCCCATCGGTTGCGGTGAGCAGGATGGGCGTCGAGAAGCATGCTGCCAGAGGCGATGCTCCCAGCGCGTCCGGGAAGTTCTCGCCCGTGGTCACGAACGCCTGGCCGTCGTACGCAGAGCCTCGCACAGCGATGACCTCCTTGGCCACGAGATTCGCTGTGCCGTATCGGGTGGATCCGGCCAGACGGCGTACGGTGCCGATTCCCAGGGCGTCGAGCTGCTCATCCACACCGGCACCTATCGCATTCGACCCGCCGAGAATGTAGGCGTTCGCTCGGAGCGAGCCTCTTGAGTCTCGGCCATCACGGCTGCGGGGAGGGCATCGTGCTTGGTGAGCAGCAGCGGGCCGTCCACCGCTCCGGCGAGCGCGCTGCCGCCGAGCGCATCGGGCCAGTTCTCACCGGTGGCGATCACGACGCCTGTCGCGCCGTTGGGAAACGCCAGCTTGGAGGCCTCGATTGCCGTGGTGTAGCGAGTGCTGCCCGCCACTGACAGGATCCCGTCGGGCAGGTAGATGCCCGAGAGGTACTTCGCGAAGTAGTAGTCCGTGGAGCCCGCGCTCGATGTGAAGAGATCACCCATCGTGCCGCCTGCGACGTAGACCGCGCCGGGCTCGCCTGCATCGATGGCGCGGCAGTAGTCGTTGCCGGCACTACTGCGGACGTCGCTGAACTCCATCGCCCCGGTTGCCGGGTCCAGCGTGTAGACAGCGAGGTCGGGGGAGGCTATCGACCCTGCCTCACCACACACGACCAGCGGTCCCGAGCCGTCGATGGCAACGCCCGTGAAGTCCTCGTTGCCGCTCGTGCCGAATTGCTGAGCCCACACGAGCGGAGGTCCGGCCTTCGGGAACTTGACGGCGAACTGGTCCATAACGCCCTGGTACGGGGCGTAGAACGTTCCCTGGGTGTCCCCGACGACGTAGACGTCTCCCGCGTTGTCGACTGCGACTCCCTTGGCCACATCGTCGGCGGAGCTTCCGAACCGTTCGTCCCAGCGCAGCGTGCCAGCCGAGTTGTAGCTCCACACGGTTGCATCAGCGGGAATCTCGCTGGGGCTGATGTTGTAGGACGCATCCCCGACGACGTAGGTGTTGCCCGTTGCGTCGCTTGCGATGTCATACGTGGCACAGAACAGACCCGTGATTCCGAACTGGCGCGTCCATCTCACGGCCCCACCGGCTGTGTAGCTGCGCAGGTAGCCGTCGGTGTAGCCGATCTCACCTGTTCCCGCCAGGTTGCCGCCGGTCTCGCCGGCCACGTAGATGTTCCCGGCCGAGTCGAGTGCCACGGCGTTCGCTGACTCGTCGTCCCCGGTACCGAACTGATCGGACCAAAGCGGCGTGCCGGCTGCGTTGAATCGCACGATGAAGGCATCCAGGCCACCGTAGGTGGAAGGGTACAGGTTGCCGAACGTGTTGCCGACCACGATGTAGCCGCCGTCGCCCGTGAAGGCGACGTCGTAGCCGGTGTCCAGTGACGTCGATCCGAACTGCCGGGTCCACACGCTCGTGCCGTCCGGATCGGCCAGGTGGACGAACACGTCGTTCGAGCCGACGTGGGGGCCTCCGAGACTGCCGTCGGTCCAGCCGACGGTCAGGGTGTTGCCGGTATCATCGGCGACGATGTTCTCGGCCAGTTCGCCGAGGACGGTCCCGTCCTGCACGCCCCACTCCAACGTCGGCTGCGCATGTGCGGCTGACGTCCCCACGAACAGCGAGAATGCGACGAGTACAGCACAGGTGACAGCTAGGGACAGGCGCGTGCGAATGCGCGTCCTCGTTACGTTCGCGTTCATGATGACGGCCCCTCTGCTCGTGCGCCGCTACAGCGCGACTACGCGCGCGTCGCTCGCTGGTGCGTTCGAGCTCACGCGCCCCTGTGAGTGTCTCATACCCACGAGGCTGGAGCGTGTCTTGAGTCCCCCACGCTCTCGAACGAAGAACTCGAGCGTCTGGCTCGCATCATGGCGCCGCGGATGCAGAGGGGCTGCGGCGAAGCCGACTTCGTTGCCACCGCCGCGTATACTGATGTTCGTCACCTGAGGGTGGCAGCGCCGATTTGAGCCTATCAGCTTGCTGGGCGCTTCATAAGTGCAGCTAAAGCGTAGGCCGACCGCGAGCAAGCGGTTTCGGTCGGAAAGGTGGGAATTATGTCCACCATCTATGCCGTCGGCACGAGCAACGACGATCTCATCGACGGACTTTGCAGTGCCGACCCCGCCGAGCGCATGAAGTGCGCCGAGGCAATCGGAGTCTTCCGCCTCTACCTCGCGTTGCCGCACCTGCTCGAGATGGCGCGGAGCGAAGTCGATCCGCAGGTGTTCGAGGCCGCGCGGGACGCCGTCGTCGCCCTTCTGTCTTCGGAGGAAGCTGCCGATCACGCGATCGCCGGTGATGCGTGCGGAGGCAGGGCGGGGGAGCTTGCGTCGCAGCAGGAGCACGCCGCGGTCGTGATCGGGTTGTTCAAGCGCTACGTCGCAGATCGAGCGACCCCGGGCGCAGGTGTCGGGCAGGACGATCTCGCCGATCCCGTGCGCGACTACCTGGCTGCGTGGGGCGGCCGCGGATCGCGTCAGCTCGATGAGGTGGGACTCGCCGCTGCGACGGCGATCGGGGCGATCAGCTCGCTTTCCTCGAGATTCCCAACGAGAGTGCGGGTGCGAAGTACGCGAGCTTTCGGGATGCGAGGGCGCGAGTTGCCGAGTACGACGAGGTGCAGGGCGGGCGAGAGGCGATCGCAGTCGCGCATGATCGCGCGATCCCGACCACGCGCTCGGCATCGTGCTGTGGGCGCTGCGGTCTTGACCATACGAACATATGTTCTATCATGAGGCGAAGGTCCGCCAGTGTGATTTCAGAATGGGGCCCTGAGCAGTCGGAACACAACTTGACATCACAGACTGTGATCTCGAGATGAGGGGCAGGCGTGCCGATTGATGGCGAGACGGCGATCGTACCGGCCGAAGCGGCCGTGCGCAGCCGAAGGGTTCGGCGCGGTCAGGGTATCGTGCCGAGCTCAAGACGAACGCGGGCGAGCTAGTTTGACAATGTAGACGTAGTTTTACAAACCAGGATAAACTGCGTCTAATTCGTCTAGGAGGATGGTGTGGATCCCCGCAAGAACCCATACGCTCCAGGTGCCGGCACCAAGCCACCGGCTCTCGTTGGCCGTGATGAGGAGATCGAGTCTTTCGATGTCCTGCTTGAAAGGCTGGAGAACGGCTACGCAGAGCAGTCGATGATCATCACAGGCCTGCGGGGCGTCGGCAAGACAGTCCTGCTGGACGTATTCAGAGAGAAGGCGGAGGCCCGAGACTGGTCCACCGTGGAGTGGGAAGTGGAGAAGGACGCCTCGTTTCGCTCCAAGATGGCGATGCAAGCGCGTCGAGCTCTGCTTCAAATTGCGCCGGGAGTGCGCTGGCAGGATCGCGCACTTCGGGCGGCATCGGTGCTCAAGTCCTTCATCCTCACCGCGAACCCCGACGGCAGTCTCACTGCGGGTCTCGACGTCGACGCACTCGCCGGGTCTGCGGACAGCGGTGTTCTGACGGAGGACCTGTCTGACCTGCTCGTCGCGCTGGGAGAGGCAGCGCAGGAGCGGGGCACGGGTGTCATCTTCCTTCTGGATGAGATCCAATACCTTGAGAGCAGCGAGCTAGAGGCGTTGATTGCCGCACTTCACAAGTGTGCTCGTAGATCTCTGCCTGTGACTCTTGTTGGGGCTGGACTTCCGCAGATTCCCCGGCTGGCTGGCGAAGCCAAGTCCTACAGCGAGCGGCTCTTCCGCTTTCCTCGCATCGGCGAGTTGCCTGATGAGTACGCTCGCGAGGCAATCACCGTCCCCGCCGCCAACCTCGATGTCGACTTTGATGGCGATGCGGTTGACTTCATTGTGGCGTACACCCAGGGATATCCGTACTTCCTGCAGGAATACGGGAAGATCGCCTGGGATGAGGCACGAGAATCGCCCGTATCGAGATTGGCCGTTGAGTCGATCCGGCCACTTGTGGAGGCCAAACTCGACGAGAGCTTCTTCCGAGTGCGAGCTGACCGCGCCACCGACCTCGAGTTGCGCTACTTGTTCGCAATGGCGGAACTCGGTCCCGCGCCCCATCGAGCGGCCGAGGTGGCGGAGCGAATCAACCGGACATCACAACAAGCAGGTCCGATTCGGTCGAGACTCATAGAGAAGGGCCTTCTCTACACTCCGGGTCACGGCTACGCGGCGTTCACGGTTCCGCAGTTCGATCGATACATGCTGCGCTGCCATCCTGGTCTCGCGGATCTGGACTGACCAAGAACGGGCACTCTACGCTTCCTTCGGGTGGCGGGCCCTACGAGCCCCGCCCCCTCACAACTCCGTGTACTTCGCCCGGCTTCCGCGCGCCTTGTCCTCCGGGTACTTCGCGTCGTTCTCCGCGAGCTTGGCGTCGATAGCCGCTTCCAGATCCACGCCCGTCTCGTGCGCCATCAGCACGCAGTAGATGACGATGTCCGCGAGCTCGCGCGAGATGTCGCCGTGCCGCGCGGCTACGTCCGCCGCAATCGTCTCGTCGCTGCTCCACTGGAACAGCTCGAGCAGCTCGCCGGCCTCGATCGACACCGAGGCCGCGAGATTCCGAGGCGAGTGGTACTGCTTCCAGTCGCGGGCGTCGCGGAACTCGACGACGCGGCGGGTGAGGTCGTCGAACATCTCTCAGTCCTCCAGTAGGTCGGGCGAGGCGCCCTCGGCGGCAAGCGGGGCACGCTGCGGCGTGGGCGTGTACTCGCATGCGCGGCGGCAGGCTCTCGCGCAGGTGCTCGGCCAGCGCGCGGTCGGTGCAGAACACGTAGCAGCCCTTGAGCCCGCGCGTCATGAGCACGCGGTAGGTGTTGCGGATGATCTCGTCGGCGATGCGCTGGGCGCGCTCGGGGTCCTCGCGGGCGATCGACTTGATGCCCTTGAGCGACTGGTCGCTCTTCGCGCGCCGGGTGTAGTCGGTGATCACGCGCCCGTCCTCGAAGCGCATGTCGTCGCCGATGATGACGCCCACGTAGTCGAACTCGAGTCCCTGCGACGTGTGGATGCAGCCGATCTGCTCGATCGAGCCCTCGTCGATCGCCCACGTGCCGGTCGAGTTCAGGTTCCACGACCGCGCGAATCCGTGCTCGGGCAGCACGATGTCGTGATGATCCGGGTTCGCCTTGCGTCTTCGTGGGCCACTCCCAGCAGTATCCGGCGACGACGCGCGAGCGGTTGTTGCGACGCGTTGCGCTCGGCGACTGCCGCCATCAGCTCGTTCGGGTCGTCGAACACGCGGAAGTCGTAGTCGATGGTCGACGGGCGCTTCCTCCGCCTTCGCGATGCCGAGGACGTCGTCCAGCCAGTCCAGGTACGAGTCCGAGCCGTTGCACCGGAACTGCGAGAACAGCTCGGCCTCCCACAGGCGCGCGCCGGAGCGCTCGGCGAACGCGCGGATGTCGGCGATCGCGCCGGCGTCCTTGATGTGGATGCGCTGGCTCTCGTCGATGAAGAAGACCGAGAAGCGGGCGGCGTCGATGAGCTCCGCCATCTGGTTCTCGCCCTCGTTGCCGTAGAAGCCGGACTTCTCGTTCAGCCGGTGCGCCTCGTCCACGACGATGGCGTCGAGCGAGTCGGCGGGCAGCTCGTAGAACTTGCCCGGTCCGCGGAACAGGCCGTTGATGTAGGTCATCGTCCGGTCGCCGCGCGCGCAGCAATGCCGAGTAGACGTTGCGCGGAGCGCTGTTCTTCGAGACGTACTGGCAGACCATGTCCGCGGCGGTGAGTCGCACGAGCAGGTTGATGGCGACGACCGACTTGCCGGTGCCCGGGCCTCCGCGAACGATGAGCACGTGCTTCTCGCCGGTCTCGCGCGATCGGCGCGCGAGCGAGAGCGCGGTCTCGAAGATGACCTTCTGGTCGTCGATCATCACGAACTCGTCGTTGCCCTCGAGCATGCTGGAGAGCGCATCCTGCAGAGACTTCGAGGGCCGCAGGCGGCCGGACTCGATCTCGTAGAGCACGCGGCCGTCGTCGGGCCGGGTGATGTGGCCGCAGATGAAGTCGCGGAGCTTCACGACGTCGCCCCGGCAGAACACGGGAGCCTTCTCGAGGTACGTCGAGTAGCGCTCGTCGAGCAGCGGGTCGTTGGCCGGCGCGACCCGGTAGTTGTGCAGGTAGGCGCACGGCTCGAGTCCGATCTGTGCCTCGCGGACGGCCTCGTTGTAGTCCTCGATCATGCGCGCGTAGGACCACGCCTGGTAGGAGGGGTGGGTGACCTCGCGGTGTGCCCCGCCGACGAAGGTGCGGACCAGTCCGTCCCGTCCGTCGACGAGCTCGATCTCGTCTCCACTGCTTGAGCTCGATGATGATCGCCGAGTCGCGCTCGCCATCGTCGCGGCCGGTCAGCAGGAAGTCGATGCGCCTGTCGGTGTAGGGGACCTTGAACTCGATCGCGACGCCGCAGCCGTCGGGAATCTCGGCGCGTTGAGCACCTTGTACATGTACTCCATGGAGTTGCGCCAGGCGATGACTTCGCGCGGGTTGGGGCGATGGAGGCGCTGCTCGAAGGCCGTCGGTGATGTGCTCGACGATCGCGTCGTGGACGACGTCGTCGACGAACTCGGACTTGGTGGCCTGGTAGACGAGCATCGCGGCTCCCTCGTGCCGGACGCGAACTGGCTGGGACAAGGATAGCAGTGCGGAGTGGGAGGCAGTGTGTTTCGGCGGCTGGGGAATCCCGGGGATGCCGCGCCAAGCGGCGCTTGATCCTGTCAGATGCAACCACTACAATGTGATCGCACTGACCTTCCCTCGCTTGGAGACCTCATCAGATGAAGAATGCCTCTCGACTCAGGGTCGCAGAGCTCTTCGCCGGCGTCGGCGGTTTCCGCCTTGGTCTCGAGAAGTCCGGCTGGTCCGTCGTCTGGAGCAACCAGTGGGAGCCGTCGACCAAGGCACAGCACGCGTCCGACTGCTATGTCGAGCACTTCGGCGCCGACGGGCACGTGTGCGACGACATCACGAAGGTGGTCGCAGAGGCGCGAGCCCGAGGACCTGCCGGACTTCGAGCTGCTTGTTGGCGGCTTCCCGTGCCAGGACTACTCGGTGGCCAAGCCGCTGTCTCAGGCTGCGGGGATCCAGGGCAAGAAGGGCGTTCTCTGGTGGTCCATCTACGACATGCTCGCCTCTGAAGCGACCGCCGTTCGTGCTTCTCGAGAACGTGGACCGGCTGCTGAAGTCACCGGCGACTCAGCGTGGTCGCGACTTCGCGATTATCCTGTCGTGTCTCGCGCAGCTCGGCTATGTCGCCGAGTGGCGGGTCGTCAACGCTGCCGACTACGGGTTCCCGCAGAGGCGCCGCCGGGTGTTCCTCTATGCGCATCGCCTCGACCACTGCGGCTACAGGTGGAAGCCCGTGGCAGCGCATGTACGTCGACGGCGTGATGGCGCAGGCGCTGCCAGTCTCGAAGGCCGGCATCAAGTCGAGGCTCGAAGCGAGGCGCGAACGCCGGAGCCGACAGTCGATCTCGATGTCGAATCCCGTATGTCGTGAGCGAGAACTTCGGCGATGGACTCAAGAAGTCGCCCGTTCGAGAACGCCGGCGTGATGATCGAGGGACGCGTATGGACCCGCAAGGTCGAGCCTACCGTGCGCGGCAAGAAGCACACGCTCGGCGAAGTCGTCGCCAAGACCGAGCATGTGCCCGGAGGAGTTCTTCATCGCCGAGAGCGAAGGTCGCATCGTGGACCTACCTGAAGGGCCCCAAAGTCCGAGCCGCGCGTCGACAAGAAGACGGGACACGAGTACCGGTACTCCGAGGGCGGCATGGCCTTCCCGGACCCGCTCGACAGGCCGGCTCGGACGATTCTGACCGGCGAGGGCGGGCACCTCGGCGTCGCGGTTCAAGCATATCATCGAGGACCCGAAGACCGGGCGTCTCCGCCGGCTGATTCCCGAGGAGCTCGAGGAGCTGAACGGCTTCCCGCGCGGCTGGACCGACACCGGCATGAGCGACGGCAGGCGTGCGTTCATGATGGGCAACGCGCTCGTGGTCGGTGTCGTCGAGCGTATCGGCACGGCAGATCAAGAAGGAGGCGAGAGCTGCCTCGAAGAGAGAGCGAATCGGGATGTCCAGCAAGCTGGGACCGATACCTGAGCCGACCTCGGAGGCCGTGTCACGCTCCATGAAGGGCAACCGGGGCAAGGACACGAAGCCCGAGCTGGAGCTGCGCAGACTACTCCGCGAGGCTGGCTACCCTGGCTACCGTCTGCATTGGAAGAAGGCCCCTGGGCGACCCGACATCGCCTACCCGGGCCGCAAGGTCGCCATCTTCGTCAACGGCTGCTTCTGGCATCGCTGTCCGCACTGCCAGCCAGCGGAACCCAAGTCGCACTCGGAGTTCTGGCAGCGGAAGTTCGAGCTGAATCAGGAGCGGGACGCGCGGAAGGTGCGGGAGCTGGAAGAGGCGGGGTGGACAGTCGTGACGGTGTGGGAGTGCGAGCTCAGGGACGAGCCCGACGAGGTCGTCGCGCAGGCTGACTGAGGTTCTGGCGCCAGCTAGGTGTCGCGTGCCGCCGGCGAGCTGCTCGGCGAGGTAGGAGCCGTTGAGCCAGAACGACTTGCGGACGACCCAGCGGCCTGTTGGCGTCGGCAGCGTGTCGGAGCGAGTCCGGCCGTGCGGGCGGACGTGGCACGCCCTGTTCTCGTGACTTCTTGGGCAGGTACTCGGCCTTGTCCTCCATGATCCGGTCGACCGTGCGTCTCGAAGCACGTGCCGCCCGGTACGTCTCGACGTCGGACAGCGGCATCGTCCAGAACTGGGTTCGTGACGAGAGTCGGTACGCCGTGCTCGGTCCAGTTGGTAGACGACGAAGAAGAAGCGTCTGCGTCAGGTCGTCGCGAAGGTCGGAGTCGTCCCAGTCCTGCTCGACGAGGTTCGACGTAGTCGAACGCCTTGAAGGACACAGTCCTCCTTGGGCATGCCGGTTGGCTTGAGGCGCATCGTCCTGCACCGTGATGTCGGCCTTCTCGAACTCAGCGATCTTCTTGTCGGCTGCGATGCCGAGAATTCGTCTTCGTGAGTACCGCGTAGAAGTTCTTCGCGCCGCGCTTGATGTCGACTCCGAGTCCGTCGGCGATCTCGTCGGCGGTCATGCCGATGTAGGGCGGAACCGTTCGTGGACGATATCCTCGAGTGTCTTGCCGGTCTTGAGCTCCTCGGCACTTGCGAACGACTGACTGCTGTCCTGGCGAGGCTCTCCTCGATGACGGTGTTCATGTAGCTCGCCTTGAGTGAGAAGGCGCGTGGCTTGGCAAGTTCGTTCGAGTAGGGCTGCGTGCGTCGATCGGTGCCCTTTGCGCCCTTGACGCTCGCGGCCAGGTAGTTCGTGTCGCCCTCGGACAGCTCGTGTGCTCGTCCCGCGCGGATCTTGGCGACGATCGTCTCCCAGTCGTCGCGGATGATCTCGATGTCCTCCTCGGGGAACTCCCAGAGCCGCGCGATCTTGATGACGTAGTCGATGTCGAGAGCGTCCTGCTCCCAGAGGTAGTAGACGAGCAGCAGCAGCGAGTTCTTCGTGCAGGAACGAGCTGTCGTCCCACGATCTCCTTGGCGACCTTGCCGTAGTCGATCATCCCGAGCACGAGGCGTTCCTTGGCGACGTAGCGCGTCTTGCTCTGGCGCTTCATGGGCGTCGCCTTGAGCTCGACACCGGCTTCCTCGAAGTCGGGCGTGGGGCGGTTGCCGCCGTCGATGCCGAAGTACTCCTTCTCGACGATGTCGCCGAAGCGACCCTTGCCGCGTCTGGGCAGTGACGTCCTCGGCGTCTGTCGAGCACTTCGCGCAAGGTGTGACCGACTAGGCGCTTGGCATATCGCTCGATGTCGGCGGGGTCGGTGTGGTCGTACGGAAGAGGGCCCTGGGTGCCCATACGTCTCCTCGGCGCTTCTGACTCTACGTAGGACTCAGGGTAGTCCCAATGAGTCTGGGCGACCACTCCTCGGCGAGGAGGAGGGAATGAGAGGCCCTGGCCAAGGTGCCCCTCGATTCCGGCGCGCGCTGCTGCATGCGTATGAGGGTCGGTGCGCAATGACTCGGTACGACGCGCCGCCTGCGCTGGAGGCGGCACACATCATCCCGTACAAGGGACCGCAGACGAACCACCCCACCAACGGCTTGCTCCTGCGCGCCGACATGCACGATCTGTTCGATCTCGGCTTGATTGCGGTGGACACGGACTCGATGAGCCTGCGTCTTGCCGCCGAGCTCGAGGGGACGGAGTACGAGCAGTACGCGGACCGGCCGCTGTGGCTGCCGCACGATGACGTCGCTCGGCCCAACCTCGAGGCGCTGGAGATGCATCGGGAGCGCTCGGCGGTGGCGTGAGGGGCACGTATGCGATCCACGGATGTCCTGCAGGCGCCGGCAGCTCTCGCGCGAGATCGGCGCGCGGACCATGGCGTAGCGGTTGACAGAAGCGGGTATCATGGACGTATCTGTCAACCGGAGGAGTGAGCGCATGAGCCTTGGCACCCGCATCCGACAGTACCGCACGGCGCGCGGTCTCACGTTGGACCGGCTGGTTCAACGCATGGGCGGGACGATCACCAAGCAGGCACTCTCGAAGTTCGAGAATGACCGGGCAACCCCGCGCCCGACGGTGCTTCTCGACATCGCGCGTGCTCTCGAGGTCAAGGCTGCCCATCTGACGAGCGAACCAGTGTATCGATTCGAGCTGGTCGCCTACCGTGCGCTTGCATCACTTCCGAAGAGGGATGCAGAGCACATCGAGAATCTTGTCAGGCTTGAGCTTGAGCGGCGAATCCTTCTCATGGATCGTCTCGGAATCGAACACGCCGATCCGTTCGCAGGGGCCACGCCGCAGGTGAGTGATGTCAGAGGCGCCGAGTACGCTGCGAATGAAGTGCGTGCTGTGTGGAACCTGGGCGGGGGGCCTATCGGCAACGTTGTCGATGCGCTGGAGTCGAAGGGGGTTCACCTGATCGACGTGAATACTGTGCGTGAGTTCGATGGGCTTGCTGTTGTCGCGATTGACGAAGACGGGTCCAGGGTCGCCTGCGGTGCTGCCACGCGGTCAGAGACATCTCGTGCAAGACAGCGCATGAGCCACGCGCATGAGCTCGGGCACCTGGCGATGGACGTGTCTGAGACTGTGGACCAGGAGAAGGCCGCTCGCCGGTTTGCCGGTGCATTCCTGTATCCGGAGGATGCGGTGCGAGCGGAGTTCGGTAGCCGACGCAGCCGGATCACCCAAGACGAGCTATTCGCTGCGAAACGCCGCTGGGGCATCAGCATGCAAGGGGTCCTCTACCGCCTGAAGGATCTGGAGATCCTCGATGATGCGGGCTACGTATGGTGGTGCCGGCGGATCAACCAGGTCGGTTGGCGATCCAACGAGCCCGGCGAGCAGCCGACTGAGGAATCCACGTGGAGCGACGTATTCGCCCATCGCGCGGCAGCCGAGGGGTTGATCGCGGCCGAGACACTCGCCGAGTACGTTCCGCGGGCCGCTACTCGCACGGTGCCCGAGGACATCGACCGCCGAGCGCTCATGAAGCTGCCGCGGGCAGAGAGGGAAAGGATTCTGATGGCGCAAGCCAGTGAGTTTGCCGCAGAGTACGCGGAGTTCATAGACCACGAGTGGCTTGATGCAGACCTCGTCGAGCTGGATAGCGATGAGCAAGCCTAGACGGGGCGAGGTCTGGTGGGTGGATCTGGAACCTGCCACCGGAGCCGAACTGAACAAGACAAGGCCCGTTGTCGTGCTCAGCGCCGAAGATGCGGGAGTTCTGCCGATCAAGGTCGTCGCACCGGTCACGGGCTGGAGTCCTGTCAGGAAGAACCACTGGTGGCTTGTTCGAGTCCGTCCTACGGACCAGAACGGACTCAAGAAGGAATCTTGTGTCGATGCTATGCAGGTGCGAGGAGTGTCTCTCAAGCGATTCAGGAGTCGGCTCGGCGTACTCAGTCCTGACGACCTAGTCGAGGTTGTGACCGCAGTCGCGCTCGCCGTTGGCTACGAGAGCGAGCAGGCGTGACGCCCTCGACCTTCGGGTCCACGACCCGCGGGTGCTCGTGGATACTGCAGGCGACGCCTCGCTAGATCGCTAGCCGTAGATTCTTGCCGACGGTCTTGAGCAATGGAGAGGGCACGCTGTGTTCGGCGGCCAGGTCATTCCATCGCGACACATGCTCTGTTGTCTCGTCGATTGTCCGATCGATTGTCCGCTTGCTGAATAGGGGGCTCAGCTTCTCAAGGCTATAGAAGTCTTCTCGTACGAAGTCGTCTCGCTTCCCATTGAGCTTCATCCAGTGACTGCTCACCCAATGGCTTCCAGGCCTGTAGCTGTAGGCCAAGTCGTAGGCAGGAGCCAATCGCCAATCGCCTTTGTCATCGAGCATGAATGCGATGTTCTTTGAATGATCGTCATGATTGCGGGCAACAATATTGAACACCAAGCGTTTGAGTATCTGCATTGCAGCATCGGAGCCCAGTCCTAGCTCTCTCGCAGTAGCGAACAGCTCGGCGTAGGAGTACGAGCCTGCTTGTTTGTAGCTGATGTGGGCGAGACCATTCAGTGTCTGTACATGGCGCTTCTCGTTGCCATCTCTGTCGAAGCGCTGGGTGATGAAGTGGCGTCTGTCACCTTCATTGAGCAGGCGGCAAGGCATCATGTCTATCCCACAGGCGGTCGCCATCAGGTGATATACATACTCCATTGCTCCATAGCCCATCGGATCGCCAAAGGCTTCCTTGTCCCTGTTGTGTTCGCTGACGCCGTCAAACTTCATGATGAAATGAGTGAACCCATCCGGCACGTCTGCTTGTCCTGATCGCACTTGGGTGAAGTCATCGTTGAACGCGAGGACCGCTTTTGGCCGAGCACCGCCAGCACTCACACCTACAGACAACAGGGCTAGCATGGCTTCCTCATCTTCTTGGCCCTGTTCGCCGAGGTCTACCCTGAACTGCGCTCGCGTATCCAGGATTTCCTGGGCAACACAGACCAAAGACTCAATCTCAATGGGTTGTGAAGTGTTCAAGCCCCTTCTTCGGATAGCAGGGTGATAGGTCAGTGCCCCCATGCCACGCTGTCCTGTGTACTTGAGGCGCTCTAGTGGTGTGATGTCAGCTGTCGACCTGCCCTGGTTGGCCATCCAGGCGTCCAGCACAGCATTGCCGAAATCATCGGGCAAAGAGTCCGCTATCATTCCGGGCAACCCGTGGAACACGTTTGGATCAGCTTCCGGAAACGAATATATGCTGCGAGATAGGGGCATCTTCAGTGGCGACAGCTCTATGCCTGTTCTGACAAAGCGAGGTTCAAACTCGAATGAGCCAATGCCTGTTTCGGTATCGAAACTGACAGCGCCAACATCCTGCTCTCGGTATTTCACGCTCGCGACATCCATCACCATGAGCGTCTATCCTCTTTGATTCGAGCCGCCTTCTTCTCTGTCTTCGATGCCCGCTGCCGTTCTTGACCTTTGAGTTTCGCCAGCTGTATCGGTGATATCTCTTGCACGGGCAGAAACACATTCAGTTGGTTCACCATATCCATTGAAGCCAGTATGGCGACAAGATTCTCCAACTGAACTCTTCCCTTCTCGGCGTTGAGAACAGTCCTTCTACTTAGGCCCGCACGAGATGCCACCTCAGCTTGAGTCAGATCAGCGTTGAGCCTCGCTTGCTTGAGCCTATTGCCCAATTCTTCGGCTATGGCAACTGGAGTCATCTTCTCAAGTCCCATAATGTGCTCCATTCTGCACATTGAGTGGCCAATCGGCTCTTAAAGTGAGCCATGGTGCACATTGTAACAGATAACTCGCACATACGGATGTGGGCAAACACCCTCGGCGAGGATGAGGTTGACAAGACCGATCCCGCACGACTTACGGTGCTCATCTGGGGCGATGATCGAGGTCGATTCCCCTCGGCGCCTGAATCGATGTACGCCGGCAAGACGCTGCGGGTCACCGGGACGGTGAAGATGTACGAGGGTGCGGCGGAGATCGTCGTGTCGGACCCGGGTGCGATCGTGGTGGTGGAGTAGGGGCGGGTTGACGGGTGGCCAAGGCGAGGATTCGATCGCGTTGGGCCAGCCGGGAGGGTAGTGTGATGTACAGACTGCATAGTCACTCATAGGCACAACCAGTCGCTACGAGGAACAACCCAGAAACAAGAAGGCTCCCCGGAGGGAGCCTTCAACTCGCACAAGCTGAACGATGCAACTAGCCCCATTCGGGCAGTGTCTCAGCGGCAATCCCGATGGACTCCTCGGCCAGCTCGGTGTTGAGATCAGCCAGCTCGCGATAGCCTTCTGCCATCAGAGCTGTCATCTCCTTCTCACGAAGACACTCCAGAGCCTCTACAACTACCTCCGTCTTGGTGCTTCCGGCCTGACGCGACTGCTCGTCGAGGAACTCCCGCGCCCAAGCCGGCAATCTGAACTGCACTGGCTTGGTTCCCACGGCGCCCATGGCCATCCCCGTCGCCTCCTTCTCAGGTCGCCTGCAAATGCAATATTGCCAGTATTGCGCTTCTGAAACAAGTATCGGATTACAGAATGTTCTACTTGAGGGCAAAGCGAATCGCGAGCCAAGACAGTTGCAGCATGTATATCGACTTGACATGCACATCGTAAATACATACTATTCCTGGTGGTCGAATAGGAGGCACTCCCCAACAGGTTGTGCTGGGAGCTCCTCTGTGGAATAGCGTATCGCGAGCGAGACCTGTTCGCTGGGCCTCCTCGTGAGGTTTCGGCGTTTGGAGGCCAAAATGGCTACGAGGGGCGAGATCTACTGGGTTGACTGGGACCCGTCGAGAGGTTCGGAACAGCGGGGGCGACGCCCGGCGCTTGTTGTGCAGAACAACACGGGGAACGAGCTATCGCCGACCACGATTGTCGTCTCGCTCACGACGCGCAAGATGAAGAAGCGCTACCCGTTCCACGTACCTCTGCCCACTGGCCTGCTGCCCAAGGAAGGCACGATCATGTGTGAGCAGATTATGACGATTGACCAGTCAAGGCTGATCGGGAAGCCCCTCGCTCTGCTCGACGATGATGTGATGGAGGAAGTCGACGAAGCGATGAGGCGTTCTCTCGGTCTTCGTTGAGCACCTGAACGTCGCCTTCGGGCCGTATGTATCAGGTCTACACGGACTTCGTGTGCCTAACCCGCGCTTCCACTCGACTCGCGCATGGGCGGGCCGACAGCGATCTCGAAAGCCTCTCAACCTCATTTGAGCTGGGGGAACGCGAGGCTCTCAGTCGAATCGATAAGCAGGAGAGTACGTCTCGGTGACCGCCACCACAGGCGCCACGCGACGATCGCGCCCAGCGCCGCGACGACAATACCGGCCAGCGCCAGGTAGCCCAGCCAGGTCTCGAGCGGGCCGAAGAGCGTCTCGGCGAACTTCGTAGCGCTTTCGTGCGATGCCGAGAACGTTGACTGCATCAGCGACGCGATCCGGGCGGCCTCCGCTCGCGCCATCATCCACGCGACTGCCTCCGCCTGCCGCGACGGCAATGCCTGCTCCGAGCACTGCGTATGAGCGTCTCGGCGCGGCTATCAGCGCCAGCAGGAGCGCAGAGGCTGCGATCCATGGCAGGTACGGGCGCGCACGCCTCGAGACTCCTGAGCAGCGGCAGCCGATTCTCGACGAGTTCGGCGTCGAACACCACGACCTGCATCTGCCGGACCGAGTCGGGGACAAGCGCCATGATGAGGCGCTGCGCGAAGAGGTTCTCGGCTTGCTGGGCAAGCAGATCGATGTAGGGGCCGAGCGTGACGCGCACCACCGTACCGTCGGCGGTGTACTCGGCGTCCGGGGCCTTCACGGCGCCCACGAGCTTGACGTGCCACACGCGCATCTCGGTGAGCCAGAGGTCTTCGAACGTGTCGGTGTTGACTGCGGAGGAAACGGTCTCGCCAACGAATGTCTCGAATCCCGTGACGATCTCATCGACCAGAGACGATTCGGTGCCCGCCAACGCAGCGTCGGCAAGTCCGCGTACGTCGATCACGTCGATCACGGCTGCGGCAATCGCGTCTGACGCTTCGTCCCGCACTGCGTCGTCACCCACGATCGGTTCGACCGCCGTGATGAACGTGTCGGTGTCGAGCAAGACGGTGTCGACCCAGTATGCGAGGACCGTGGCGCACGCCGCCAGTACCGCCACGGCCACCAGCAACGTTGAAGCGACCGTGCGCAGGTAGGCGACCGGTGAGACGCGCAGGGTGGGCTCCACGGGCGGTGTCCTTCTGTTCGATGTTGCAGGCACTCGATCAGTAGTGTGCTTACCCGTTTCGTCGGCCTGCGGTTGCGTGAGGGGTTGGGGATTGCCGTTCCCTATCTACCGCGACGGTGTTGTGTTATCCTCGGAATGCGTAATAATCTACGCATTGGAAGTAACCATGAACACCAAACCATCTAGCACGCTGCGGTTCCTCGAAGAGCATGAAGTATTCACTCTCGAGGAGTACTTGAGTGCGGTCGACTCCACCGTTTCTGAGCGCACGCGCTACACGAACCTCCAGAATGCGGTCCGTCGTGAGCAGGCGTATCGCCTCAAGCGAGGCCTGTACGCCTCGAATATCGGCGTCTACCGTGACAGAGTCCCCAACGTGATGTTGGTTGCGGCCAAGTCGGCGGACGATGCAGTGGTGAGTCACCACAGTGCCCTTGAGGCACACGGCGTGGCGCACTCGCCGCTTCGCACGGTCTACTTCACCTCCGGGCAGAAGATCAGCCCCTTCGAAGTGCGCGGATACCGCTTCCGTCGCGTATTGCCACCGACAGTGTCAGAGGCTGCACCTACCCTGGAGCAGTACACGACTCGAGTTCGCGTGGGAGATGCCTTGGTGCCGGTGACGACGAAAGAGCGCACGCTCGTTGACTGCGTTCACAACCTTCGACTCGCCGGCGGCCTCGAGGAGCTGCTGCGCAGCCTGGGCGGCTTCACGTCGATGTCGGCGGCTGCGGTTGAGGGGTACTCGCGACTACTCGGGTCTCCAACGGTCTATGCACGGGCAGGCTGGGTGATGGAGTTGTTCGAGGATGTCTGGAACGCCGAAACGGAGCCGCTGGAGCGGATGCGACGTGGCTTGGGCCGTGGTACGTACCGGCTGCTTCCCGGTACGGGAGCGCAGAAGTTCGTGGCACGGTGGCGGCTGTACGTACCGGCCGATCTGCCCTACGAGGAATGGATCAGGGGATGACGCGACCCATCCTTCGGGTTCCGGTAGGCTTCTCGGCTTCTGCAATCGACAAGGTGGAGCGGCTGCTCGAGCTGCTCGCCGCTATTCGCGATGACACAGTGCTTCGCGACGCGTTCGTGTTGCACGGTGGGACCGCGCTCAATCTGTTTCACGACAATGCGCCGCGTCTATCGGTCGATATCGATCTGATGTTCGTCGGCGCGGTTGATGTGAACGAGATGCGCCGCCTGCGTCCGATGGCGGACGAACGTTTGCGCCGTGTGATCGGAGCACTCGGGTATGCCGTGCAGAGCACGAACGCAGAGCACAGCGGGCAGACCTATCGCGTGAAGTACCCGGGCGATTACGTGAAGGTTGACGTGACCTACTTGGCTCGCGTCCCCCTACTCGAGCCCGAGCAGCTCGCATGCGTACTCGCGGAACCGGCCGTCTCGTTCCCCGTACTTCAGCTGCCGGAGCTCATCGCGGGCAAGATCAAGGCGATGAGTGAGCGATTTGCTGCACGGGATCTCTTCGACCTGTACCGCATCGGAGGACGCTCTCCACGCGCTTTCGAGGATCCTGTCTCACGAGCTCTGGCAGTGTATGCAGTGAGCGCGTCGGACCCGTTCCCATTCGTGCGAGATCCAGTGCTCGCCCTCGAGCGTTTCCGGACTCCGCCGGACGACTTCGCGGGCCCGTTGTACGCGATGCTGCGACCAGAGGATGCGCCCGACTACGATCACATGCTTGCGGAAGTGGCTGCGTGGCTCAGTCCTCTGAGCGTACCGACGCAGACGGAGAGCGAGTACATGCGTCTGCTTGACGATGAGTCGGAGTTCCATCCCGAGCTCCTGTTCTCTGTGTGGCCAGAGGTGTTGGAGAGCGCGCTTGCTGATCCGGTGATGGCGTGGAAGGTGCAGAATCTGCGGAAGCGCACGAGGGGTCCGGTCGACTGAAGCGCCTGCACCAGAGAAGGGACTCCACGACACCGTGCGGAGAGCGTCATCGCGTTGAGTCTCGAACGCGCGCGCCGCATCCTCAACCCGACGACTGCGGGGTGGAAGCGCGAGGAACGCGCGGCTCTCAGTCTAATCGACAAGTGCTTACCCGTTTCGTCGGCCTGCGGTTCCGTCTGCTCGGTACTCGGGCAGGAACATACCGTGAGCCGTACGGAAGACGGGAGACTGCGATGGCGACGGGACAAAGGGCGTACGAGGTCGTCCGACACGAGGGGCCACTGGAGTTGCGCCGGTACTCCGCATACCTGACCGCGGACGTGACGGTCAGTGCGGGTGGCTACAACCAGGCAACCTACGCCGGGTTCAACGCGCTGGCCGGCTACATCTTCGGCAACAACGCAGCGTCAGGAAGCATCCCGATGACATCCCCGGTCACCGCAACGCGCTCGTCGGGTACGAAGATCGCGATGACGGCGCCGGTGACCTCGGAGCGTGTCAGAAACGAGGCGCTGGAGTCGGCCGCGCCGCTGTGCACGGTGTCCTGCGAAGGTGAATACGTCGTGCGGTTCACCATGCCCTCGCAGTACACCTCACTCGAGGATCTGCCCGTGCCGGGCGATCGCCGGGTGTCCCTCGAGCAGGTGCCCGAACACCTCGCCGTCGCTGTGGCGTTCAGTGGCCGACTTGATGACGGGGCGATTGCAGCGGCGGTCGAGCAGCTCGAGGAGTGGATCGAGCGCGAGGGATTCGTGACGACCGGCGAGCCGGAGACCGCGCAGTACGACGCCCCCTGGAAGCCGGGGTTCGTTCGGCACAATGAGGTGCTCATCCCTGTGGAGTCCGCCTGACTCACACCTTCGCAATCCGATGGTGGCGTGAGGGGCGTAGGTCACATCCTGTTTGGACCTGGTTCACTACCGCTCGCTACGATTCGCGCGGGAGGTGAATCCAGGCGTGAGCATGTTCTTGTCGGAAATCGGCTGTTCGCTCGGTGCGTCCAGACTGTGGCAGCCAAAACTGAGGCGCCGCACGACTGGACATACTCACTATGTGAGTGGTATTACTCACATTATGAGTGATAACCCCCTGATGGCTCTGTTCTCATCGCGCCCGCTGGTGCGGCTTCTCTCGGTGTTCTTGATGAACCCCGAGCGTTCGTACTATCAGCAAGAACTTGTGCGCATGACGGACGATTCGTTGAGACCGGTCCAGCTGGCGCTTGCGAAACTCGAACGCGCGGACCTGATCACGACGCGGCGCGACGGTAGACAGGTCTACTATCAGGCCCGGACTTCCCATCCGGCCTATGGCGACCTTCGTTCGCTGTTCGAGAAGACGTTCGCACTCGGCGACGTGCTCCGTGAGGCTCTTCGGCCAGTAGCTGACGGAATCCGTGTCGCGTTCGTCTATGGCTCCATCGCTGTAGGCGAGGAGCGTAGCGCCAGTGATGTGGATCTGATGGTCGTGGGTCCCTCGGGGAGACAAGCCATCGCTCAGGCGTTGGGTGATGTCGAAACCCGCTTGGGCCGCCCCGTGAACGTCTCCATCTACTCGGCGGAGCGGCTGGCCGAGAGCGTCGCAGCTCGGGACTCGTTCGTCATGGATGTACTCGAAGGCCCCAAGCTGTGGCTGGTGGGTGATTCGGATGAGCTTGAGCGCCTGGCTCGCTGACGGGGTCATCAAGTCCCAAGAATCGAACCGCACCGAGATATCACGCCTGCTGGCTGTAGTCGATCGGGATCTGACCGACGCGAGCGTGCCCGGGCTTTCCGTTGACCGTGGGTTCGCAACGGCATATGAAGCGGGACTGCAGTTGGCCACGATCGTACTGCGGGCGAGCGGGTATCGCGCTTCGGCGAGCGCCGGCGGTCATCACTGGAGAACGATCGCACTGCTGACGGAGCTGATGGGGCCGACGGCCGACGCGCGCGCTATCTCGACTCATGCCGACGCGCTCGGCACCAGGCCGACTACGACCGCACCGAAGTGGTCTCGGTCGATGAACTGGCCGAGCTGCTGTGATGGTTCACTTGCGGTGACCGGGTCGGGATTTCCCACAACTCGACTCCTCGGCCAACGGCCTGCTCCTGCGCGCCGGCATGATCGGCCGCTTCGGGTTGCCACCCCGACAGCACAGAGGCGGGAACGTTGGAGCCCTACCCGTGCGATTTCATCCACTCGATCGCCTGTTTGTCGAAGTCGGGCCATTGTTCGCCTGCCTGCCGCAGGAGTCTCGGGACCATAGCTGACACAATCCCGGACACGATCAGGAGCGCCAGGCCGATTATGGCGGCCGCCGACGGGCCGATGAAGACGCGCGAATCCTCGGAAATTTCTGCGCGGGGTGCGGCCACGATGCCGACCCAGCCTCTGTTGATCTTCACGTTGCCGGCGACGATCCCGACGCTCCCGGTGTTGTTGGCTTCGACACTCCGAGCGATCGTCCAGTACGAACCACTCTTCGACATATCGATGTCAGCTTTGGTGATCAGCGCAAGTGACGCGCTCTTTTCGAGAGTGACGTTCTCCTGGGCGTGGACGATGCCAACTGCACTGGCTATCAGACTCGCATTCTTGGCTTCGATGGTTGGTGCGAATCCTGCGTCAACGTCGATTTCATCGGTATCGGGAATGTCGGTTGTGTCCATGGCTCCTCCAAGGTCGTGCTGATAAGGCCTGTGGACTATATACATTTCCGCTCGGTGTTGAAGACAAACTGCGACGCGAGCACTCGCCTTCATCATTCCGACGGTGGCGTGAGGGGCAGTTGCGCGGAATGTCGCAACAACCGCATGCATACAGGTATTAACCTGTTGACAGGAATCAAGGTGACAGGTCTTAACCTGTTGCATGATGGAGAGATTCAGGCTATAGTCTGGCAAACAGTAGGAACATGACAGGGAGAAACCTGTGAATAGACGTGAACAGGCGAAGCGCGCTCGCCAAATGTTGGACAACCGACTGAAGCAGCTGCCGCCGGTCTCTGCGTTCACGCCGCCTCGGGCCGGCTGGATTCGTGCGATTCGCGACGCCTTGGGTCTCTCAGGGGCTGAGCTTGGGCGACGTATGGGCGTGAGCGGAGCCACAGTGGGTGAAATCGAGGCGAACGAACGCGAGGGGGGCATCCGTCTATCCACCCTCAGACGTGCTGCTGAGGCCATGGATTGCACCCTGGTGTACTCCTTCGTGCCGAGAGAGAGCCTAGAGCAGATCGTGTTGCACAGGGCAGAGGAGATCCTCAACGAGCTGCAACGGCAAGCGGGCCAGACCATGCGACTTGAAGAGCAGGAGTCAGGATGGTCCGAGCTCTCACGCGAAAGACAGTTGGACGAGATAATCCGTTCTCGCAATCTGTGGTCCCACAGCTGGGATGATAAGTGATCGATTCGACCGACTTGATGGCCGAGCCGGAAGGGGCGACACCTCTCGGCCCTGATGAACTTCTCGGACTGATTCCCACGTGGGTCAGCAATCGCGCGGAGCTCAACATGGTCGAGCAAGACAACATCGTCGAGGCGATGCACTGGGCGTTCGGTCAGAGGTGGACCGTAGACTCACTGCTGACAGAAGACTCAATCCGACAGCTCCATCGGCGGATGTTTGGAGATGTATGGACGTGGGCGGGGGCGCGCAGGCAGCGCGAGACCAGCATCGGCATAGCCCCGAATCAGATCGTTGTCCAACTCCCCAACCTGCTAGCGGATGCGCGAGTGCGGATTGAGTCGACACAGGACCTTCCGCAGGCGGCTGACGAGATTGCCGTCTGGCTCCATCATCGGCTTGTTCGGATCCACCCGTTCCCGAACGGCAACGGTCGGCACGCACGGCTGGTCGCCGACTTGCTGGTGGTCGCCTTGGGCGGAAGGCGATTCACCTGGGGTGGCGTAGACCTCACGGGGGTGGGTGAGGCACGGTCTGCCTACCTCCTCGCGCTGCGAAGGGCAGACGCAGAATTCGACTACGCTCCGCTGCTCGCCTTTGCCCGCTCCTGAGAGCGCGCACAGCCGCCTTGAGCGTGTCAGAGGTAAGGAGTATGCTCACAAGTAAGGAATCCCTGCACGAGGAGAGGCTATGGAGGCACGCGCGCGCATGACATCGAAGGGCCAGGTGACCGTCCCAGTCGAGATCCGTCGTGCTCTCGATGTCGGGGAAGGCGACACGTTGGTCTTCGAGGTGGCTGGCACGTACGCGACGCTCCGCAAACGTCGTCCCACTCTTGAGGTCGCCGAAGAGGTGAGGGCACGCTACCTGGACGGACGCGCGCCTCGGGCCGTCACGAACCGCGAGGCCATCGAGGAGCACTTCGCTTCGGAGCACGAATCGCATGCGGGCGATGTCCTCTATGTGAGCATGGGAGACGGCACGTTCACAGAGCCCGATCCATCCGAGGCTGACGCCGCCGATGCTGATCGCTGACGCCAACGTGGTCATCGCCGTGCTCGCCGGTCCGACCGACTCACACAGCGCAGTCGTCGAACAACTGGTGTGCGACGTTGAGGAGCGTGGCGAACGCCTTGTCGTGACCGAGGGCGTGCTCGCGGAAGCTGCCTGGGTGCTGCGGAGCCGCTTCGGCATGTCGCAACAGCAGATCGCCGGCGCCCTTCTCGCACTGCTCGATTCCGCCGCGTTCGACTCGTGGGATCCGCCACTTGTGACCGAGTCGCTGCGCATCATGGCCGACGAGCCGCAGCTCGACCTTGTCGATGCCCTGCTCGCGGCGAGGGATGCCACAGGCATCGGGCGCGTCGTGACGCTCGATCGCGCGCTCGCACGCACGATCGCACGCGAGCACGGCTACGAGTAGGAGCCGAGGGCGACGCTGACCCGCCTGAGCTCCGCGCTTGACCCTCACATGTAATATGACCATAATTCTGGTCATGTCAGAGACACGCTCACTTGCCGATGTGAAAGCCCACCTCTCCGAGATCGTCGATCTTGTCGAGAGCCAGCACGAGCGCGTTGTCATCACGCGACACGGCCGGCCGGCCGCAGTGATCTTGAGCCCGGGCGACCTGGAAAGCATCGAGGAGACACTCGACATCCTCTCCGCACCGGGAGCGCTCGACGAGATTCGCGCTGCCGAGGGTGAGATCGAGAGTGGCGAGTACCTCACGGCCGCCGAGCTGCGCGCCAAGTACCTGACGAAGGAGTAGGCCGGCGATGGCCTACGAGCTCAAGGTCGCCGCATCGGCCGAGCGCGCTCTTCTCAGATTGCCGGAAGCCGCCGCCGCAGCCGTCGTCGAGTTTGTGACCGGCCCGCTTCTGGAGAACCCCGCTCGCGTTGGCAAGCCGCTCTCGCTCGAGCTGGAAGGCTACCTCTCGGCGAGACGCGGGGCATATCGTATCGTCTACCGCATCGAAGAAGATGACTCTGCTTCGAGGGCGGATGTGGTGCATGTCGTTCGGATCGACCACCGGGCGGATGTGTATCGAAAGCGCTGAGCACGGCAACCAACACAAGACGATGTGGCTCGCCTCAACCATGGGGTGCCGCGCGCTTGACGTGACCGTATTAGGCGGGCATAATGACCTTATGATGCGGTCATGTATTCCTCCTACTTATTCACGGAGGGCACTCCCGTGAATCTCGACGGTGCTTCTTCGATAGAGCGAGCCCTATCGCTCCTCGATGCCGAATTGGAGGCTCGGGGAGCCGCCCCGGTCGAACTGGTGGTGATCGGCGGCGCCGACTTGATCGCGCTCAAGGTCTATGCGGCGGCCGATAGCGGAGTTGGGCGCCATACCGCCGATCTTGCTGCACTTGAGGCAACTTGCGCTGAACTTGTGGCAGGGGCGCGGTGGGCGCGCACTCACGATTCTTCTCCCGCCTTTCGAGACATGCTGATCGCACTGTTGAAGTACTTCGGCTGTGACGCTGACGGGGAGGTTCTGTCGGATGGACGCTAACGATCTTGGTGATCGCCTTCTGGATGTCGCATTGGAACTCGCATGGCGTCAGTGGACGGCGATCGGCGTTGCGGGCACCACGCCGGCGCAAGAGACGATCGTGGATCCAGAGGCTCTGCTGCTGGCGACGCTCTCTATCGGGCGCGCCGATCCACGCCTGTTCGACGAGATGCTCGACTGGGTTGCGACGAACGCCTCGCTGCTGGACATGGCGAGGCTGCGGCGTTTGGCGAAGCATGCCGGACCTGAGACGCGGCGGCTTCTGGCCGCAGTAGCCGAGCTCGCGGTGAACCACGGCGCGCGATCCAGCTTTCGGCAGATCGGATACGCCGCCCTTGTGGCGCAGGAGTCTCAAGCGACCTATGACGTAGAACCGCTGTTTGGGACCCAGGTCTCTACGGGGGACTGGCGCGAACCGGATGAGCTTTTCGAACGGGTGGGCTTCACGCGAGGCGCGCCACAGCTGCGCGGAATGTCGCAACCGCCACAGGGATCGACCCCTACGGCTCTCAGGTTTCGCGCACGAGCGCTGGTCGGCTTGGGACCACGTGCAGAGGTGTTGGTCTATCTGTGGACACACGAGGGCGCTCATGGGCGGCTGATTGCGACGCGGGCTGCGTACGGTCAAACCGCGGTCGCGGAGTACCTTGCAGCTTTGGAGAATGCGGGATTGGCACGCAGGCGAGAAGAAGGCCGCAAGGCAGAGTACATCTTGGAGGAGGCCTTGCAGAGCATCGGACGTCCGTTGCCTGCCTACGTGGACTGGGCGCGCGCATGGCCCTCGATCATCGTTGTTCTCGAGGCCCTGAAATCAGCGGAATCGCTTTCTGGTGATGCGGCGTGGGCGCTGTTGGCGCGAACGCTAGACGAACAGAGGGCGGGACTCGAAACAGAGGGGCTCGGAGTCATCGTGCCAAAACTTGCGGGTTGGGCCGTCGAGGGGCCGGGACGTTTGAAGGCGGTCCTGGATGCGCTCATCCGTAGGCTCACAGAGCTAGCCCTGTAGCGGCCCAGGCCTTTTGTCGGAACGTAGCAGGAACCGAAAAGAGAGGACCGCCGTGTCAGGACCATGGTGTTTCACCCTCGACAGCCCGGAACTCGCGCACCTGCGCGAGGCCGACCCGGTCCTCGGCGCGGTGATCGAACGCGTCGCGCCCATCGAGCTGAACCCCGGCCGCGACCACTTCCGGTCGCTCGCGGGCATGATCGCCGGGCAGCAGCTCTCGGTCGCCGCCGCGGACACCATCTGGCGGCGGTTCGTGGACCTCGTGGGTACGGTTGATGCGCGAGACGGTTGCCTCGGCAGACCTGGACGCGATCCGGAGCATCGGCTTGTCGCGGTCCAAGGCTAGCTACATCACCGGACTTGCGCAGGGGGTTCTCGGCGGGGAGTACAAGCTCGACGAGCTCGATCACCTGTCCGACGAAGAGGTCATCGGCGAACTCACGCGCATCAAGGGCGTGGGCAGATGGACCGCGGAGATGTTCCTGATCTTCTCGCTCGGGCGCCTGGACGTGTTCGCGCTCGATGATGTCGGGCTGCGCCGTGCGATGGACGCCGTCTACGGGAGCGAGGGGGACGGCGTCGTGCGCGAGCAGATCGCCGAGGTGTGGCGGCCGTACCGCAGCCTCGCCTCGCTGTGCTTGTGGAAGTCACTGGATGCGGAGCCGGGGGTCTGAGGGGGAGAGCTTGTGTTATACGCACATGGGAGAAACACTGCGTATAACCTTTCGGAAGGTCGATCATGAGGCGACAGCCACTCGAAGTCCAGATGCTGTCGCAGGCCGGGCAGGTACTCGAAGTGCTCTTCGAGGACAGACCAGGGGATGTGTCGGTCGCGTGGGAGGCGCTACGAGCGCGCGGGAAGGCCTGGTCAGCCCGAGTCGAGAGTTCGCTCGACGCGCTCGGTCGGCAGTCGACAGCGGCAGCAGAGGGGCTCCGGGCTTTGCTGGCGAGTGGAGCGCAGGGCGGTGCCGTGCCGGGCGAATCACGTTCGGGCAGGTGAGCACCGTGCCACACGACCACCCCAGCAGCGCGGCCAAGCGCGGCAAGAGGCTCGATCCCGGGCAGGTCCGCCAGATCGCCGAACTCGTTGCGTCGGGAGAGCGTCACACCCACGTGGCGGAACGCTTCGGCGTCTCGGTCGAGACCGTGGGCGCGATCAAGAGCGGCACGCGTTGGGCGTCGGCCATCGATGACGATCTCCGCGCGAGAATGGCAGCGGCACCCGCGGGCACGGTGCTGGATGCCGACGCTGCGCGTGGCGTCATGGCCGCGCTCGAAGCGGGGCGTTCCGGTCGCTCGATCGCCGAGGAGTTCGGCATCAGCCCCAGCATGGTCAGCGCGATCAAGCACGGGCGGGCGTGGGCCGATCTCGACCCGGATCTGCCCGATCGCCTGGCGCGAGACGCCGCGACAGGGCAAGGCGCTCACCGCGTCCGCAGGTGGCCGAGATCAAGCGGTGCCTGCGCTCGGGACACTCATCGCGCAGGGTTGCGAAGGAGTTCGGCGTCTCTCCATCGACCGTGCAAGCCATCTCGCGCGGCAAGACCTGGGCAGATGTGGAGCCGTGAAGAGGCCCGGCCCGTGTGGGCCGAGCCTCTCGTCACGTGCGATGTGCGCTGCTGTCGTTGTCTACCAACAGTCGATGAAGTCGTCCACCGTATCGTCTGCGATCGCAGACGTACCACCAGTCACGAAGAGCACGTTGCAGCGCGAGCCCCAGTTACCCAGGAAGTTGGCGATCGAGCCGGGGACGGCGTCCTGCTCCACGAGGAGCAGCGGTGCGTTCATGAACGACGCGGTTGGGCCGACTGCGAGCGCATCCGGGAAGTTCGTTCCCGTTGCGACGGCGATGTTCCTCGTGTCGCCACCGTCGTCCAGCATGCCCTCGGCGATCGCGCAGGCCGTGGCGAAGCGATTCACGCCCCACATGCGGTCGGCGTCCGGTAGCGCGCCGTAGACGCTCGAGCTGACCACGGCCTCGCCACCTAAAACGCGGGAGTGCGCGATACCGATGTCGTCGATGGCATCACGGGTGGCCGCTGGGATGCTGTCGCGTCGCACGAGCAAGATCGGCTGTCCCATCATCGAGGCATAGGAACCCGCCGCGAGTGCGTCGGGGAAGTTCTCCCCTGTGGCGAAGAACGCGGTGTCGATGTCGGTCGGGGATAGATTGTCCAGCTGCTTTGCGATCAGCGCAGCCGTCTCGTAGCGGTCCTTGCCGCCTATGCGCACGATTGTGGCTCCCAGATCGGAGACCGCGTCCTCGACATCTTCGCTAACTGCGCTCGTTCCGCCCAGGATGTACACGGTTGTGGGGTTCAGCCTCTCGAGTTCTGTCTTCGCGATCGGCGGTAGCGAATCCGGTTTCGTTAGCAGTATCGGCCCGTTGAGCATTCGTGACAGTGGCGCGCCCGCGAGCGCATCGGGGAAGTTCTCACCAGTGGTGAGCACGACGTTGTTGGTGTGCATGGGGTAGCTTCGTTTCGAGATTTCGACTGCGGTCGAGTATCGGTTGCTTCCTGCGAGACGGAACACCCAGGGAGCGGATACGTTTCCGAACACGTAGACCCGGTCCTGCCCGTACACCGCGTAGTCGAGGCGGTCATCCCAGTCCATGACTATTTGCTCGAGTCCGGTGACCTGCGTCGGCAGTGCGTAGGACCATGCTGCCGAGAAGCCACCCGAGCCGTTGTTCATCATTCCCTCGAACGTATCGTGCTGGATGTCTACGAGTGCAAGGTCAGCCAGTCTGTCACCGACGTCGAGGGGGAAGCAGTCGATGCCCACATTGGTGCCGGTGACCCCCGTCGTGGATGCGGTGAACTTGCCGGACCCGTTGTTGATCAGCTTGTGAACGAGGGCGGAACTCGAGCTGCTGACCAGCAGGTCGACGTCGTCGTCGGCGTCAAACCTTGCGGCGGTCATCCGCCTGGGCGCTCCCGTGAGCGTCACGTAGTCTCCGGCGCCCGAGACCAGGTTCCCTCCGCTGTCGCTCAGATAGCAGCGGATCCCCGGATAGCCGCTGCACAGAATGGCAAGGTCTGTGCGGCTGTCGCCGTTGAGGTAGGCGGCTGCGATGTCGGACGGTGCCGAGCCGGACCCTTGGTAGCGGTCGTCGGTCGAGCCGACGCCGCCGGTGCCGTCGTTGAAGCACAGCACGATGTCGTCCTGACTCGGCCGGGTCACGACCCAGTCTTCCTTCCAATCTGTGTCGAGCCGAATGCTCGTGACGGAGCCCAGGGCGTGGTCGAGGTCGTAGACCTTGCCTACGGGCTCGAACTCAACGTCGCCGTTGCCGAAGTAGCAGCGCAGGTAACCCGCGTTGTCTCCGAAAACGACGTCCGGGCTACCGTCTGCGTTGTAGTCGCCTACATCCATGCAGGTGACTTGCGCGGGTGTCGCAAGCTCGGTGGCGAACGTGTACCCGCCTTCGCCGTCGCCGGCGTACAACACGATGCTGTTTCCGGTGGCAACCACCAGATCGGCCTTGGTGTCGTTGTCGAAATAGGCGCTCTTGACACCGATCACGGGACCAGTGCCAGGCGGGTCGATCGTCTTGATCAGATTGAACTCGATGGCCTCGGAGGCTGACGCCTGAATCGGCGCGGCCAGGAAGGTTGCGGCACAGAGCGCAAGCGTGAGTAGTGCGATGAGCGAGTGAGTAACACGTGAGTGAGACATGATAAGCCCCTCCCCTCGGTGGACGGCCCCTCCGTCCACCCGATAGCGGGTCTATACCCTCGGCGACGCAGATCGGGACTCTTTTGGGGCCGCTCGAGGCTGCGGCGAAGGCGCTGGGGCACGCACTCTCCTCGGCAGGTATCGTCGGCAGCTTGTCCTTTCGCCGAGGGACGTGCATTCGCCAGGCGTTTGGTTGGGAACAAGATAGAGGCACGTGCTTGTCCCGCTTGGGACATGAGGGCACCCGTGGTCACACGGGCTGCAAGAGAGAGGGGTGTTCGCGCATGCGACTCGAGGGGAAAGTAGCTGTCATCACCGGTGCGGCGTCTGGCATGGGCCGCGCAATGGCCGAGCTGTTCGTCGCCGAAGGCGCGAAGGTCGTCGCCGCTGACTGGAACCAAGAAGCGCTCGACGCAGCTGTCGCCGAAGTGGGCGCCAACGGCGGCGCGATCGTCGGCATCCAGGGCAATGTGGCCGACCAGGCGCAGGCCGAGGCGATCATCGACAAGGCGATCGAGTCCTACGGACGCATCGACATCCTGTGCAACAATGCCGGCGTCATGGACAACAACCACGGGGCGGCGGAGCTGTCCAACGAGATGTGGGAACGTGTCCTCGGCATCAATCTGAACGGGCCGATGTACCTGACGCGCAAAGCGATTCCGGCGATGAAGGAAAGCGGCGGAGGCGCGATCGTGAACACCGCCTCGGTCGCAGGCGTGGGCGGCGGCGCGGCGGGTCTGGCCTACACGGTGTCCAAGCACGGGCTCGTGGGCATGACCAAGCAGACCGCATTCCGCTACTGCCAGGAGGGCATCCGCTGCAACGCGATCGCCGCAGGCGCGGTGGAGACCAACATCATGGCGAGCGTGGATCCCGAGAAGATGGACCCAGCAGGCTCTGCGCGGTGCAACACCTACTACGCGGCGATTCCCGGTCAGCTCAAGGCTGTCGACATCGCGAAGCTCGCGCTGTTCCTGGCCAGTGACGACGCTTCCATGATCAACGGCGCGATCGTGCCGGCCGACGCGGGGTGGTTGAGCGCATAGGGCATAGCGCGGGGAGCCTTGGCGCTCCCTAGTGGACATTGTCAGGGGGGACGCTGCGTGCTTCGCTAATGTCATACCTCGGAGTATGATATGGGGTATGACAAGGAGGCGTGGCCATGGCGAAACTCACCATATTTCTGCCCGATGAACTGCTCGCGCAGATCGACACTCGCGCTCAGGAGTTGGATCAATCGCGCAGCAGCGTGATTCGGGAGGCTTCGGCGCGCTATCTGGCCCAGGCGCAGTCGGCGGACGCCGACGTGGCACGCAAGGAGGCGGTGGACCGTTCGCTCGCGCTGTTCGAGGAGCTTGCCCGCACACCCAGCTTGGACGGGCGTCCCAGTCTCGAGATCCTACGCGAGATCAGAGGGCCGCTTGAGGGCGAGTCATCGTGACGGACGCTGCGCTGGTGCTCGATGCCTCGGTGGGGGTGAAGTGGTTCTGCGACGAGCCGGGTTCTGCTGAGGCGCGCGACCTGCTGCGGCGGCACGCAGCGGGCACGATACGGATCGCGGTGCCGGTGCTCTTCCTCTACGAGGTGCTCGACGTGGCGCGGCGGCACTTCGGTGTCACGGGTGCACGGTCTGTCTGGGAGAGTCTGCTCGCCGACGATCTGGCTGTTGCGACCCCGGACGCGGAGATGCTCACTCGCACGATCGACATCGCGGGGACGCTCGGGTGCACGCTCTACGACGCGGCGGCCCCGGCACTCGCCGAACATCTCGGCTGTACGCTGGTCTCGGCGGACCGGCGTGCCCATGGTTCGGTTGCAGGAGTGATGCTGCTCGGCTGAGGAGGGCGTGATGACTCAAGACCGTATGAGGGTGCGCTCGCTCGCGGTGGCGTTGCTGGCGCTTGCCATGATAGCCGCAGGTTGCAGCGGGCCTGCCGAGTCGTCCTCTGACGCCGGCTCGACGTCTCCAGCACCCGCCGAGCAATCCTCCTCGGACAGCTCGGGGCAGCTCGTGCAGCCCGAGGATTTCGAGTACCTTGGCGCATTCCGCTTGCCCGATGACGCCGAGCGGCCACGTGCGTTCGCATACAGCGGCGAGGCGATGACGTTCGATCCGGACGGCGACGCGGGTGGCGCCGACGACGGCACTCCCGGCTCGCTGTTCGTGATGGGCCATCCGCGGCTGGCATACGGCGAGCTGCCCGATGGCAACCAGGTCGCGGAGATCTCGATTCCTGCGCCGGTCATCGCGGACTCGGTCGGCGAGCTCGGCCAGGCGACGTTCGTGCAGCCCTTCGCCGATGTGGCGGCCGGTTGGTTCCCCGGCCTCGACGAGATCCCTCGCGCGGGGATGGAGTACCTCGACCGTCCCGAAACCGGGCCGCGCATCCATCTGGCCTGGGGCCAGCATCTGCAAGACGACTCGGCCACCAGCATCGCCTCGCACGCGTACTTCTCACCTGACCTGTCGGCGCCCGATATGCAGGGGCCGTGGTTCATCGGCGATCAGTCGCCGCACAGCGTGAACGACTACCTGTTCGAGATACCTGCCGAGTGGGCCGATCGCTACGTGGGTGGGCGGCCGCTGGCGACGGGGCGCTACCGCGACGGCGGCTGGGGAGGCATGGGGCCGCAGCTCTACGCCTACGTGCCGTGGACCGATGAGGCCGGCACGCCGGCTGCGCCGCAGACGCACCTCGAGGAGATCACCCTGCTCGCGTACGCGAAATCCGACGAGACCGAGGACATCGAGCGCTGTCTCGACGGCTACCAGCACGCCGACGAGTGGGGCGGCGGCGCGTGGCTCACGACCGGATCGGGCTCCTCGGCGGTCATGTTCGCCGGCACGAAGGCCACCGGCTCGCGCTACTGGTACGGCTACGTGAACCCGGCCGGGCCCGAGTACCCGTGCGTCGAGGAGGAGCTGATCGGCTCCTACCCGCTGTGCCGCACAGCCGACGGCAAGCCGGTTGCCGACGAGGAGAGCCTGACCTGCGACAACCCGGCGTCGCTGCGCGGCTGGTGGAGTGCGCGCTTCGACGCTCGCATCATCCTCTACGACCCGGCCGACCTCGCGCGTGTCGCAGGCGGCGAGATGGAGCCGTGGGAGCCGCAGCCCTACGCGTACCTCGATATCGACGAGCAGCTGTTCCAGAACCCGAGCGGCATCGAGGCCGAGATGCTCGGCACCGGCGACCAGCGCCGCTTCCGGATCGGGGACGTGGCGTTCGATCGCGCGAACGGGCTCGTGTACGTGCTCGAACTCTTCGCCGATGACGCGCGTCCGGTCGTGCACGTGTGGCGCGTGGGGTAGGCGGCGAGCGAAGAGCGACGGAGCTGACGCCTACAGCGGCTGTAGCGCCGCGAGCGCTTCGAGCACGGTCGCCTCGTCGGGCGCCTGGATCACGATCGGCTGCTCGTCGATGATCGTGAGCGCCATTGCCCACGACTCGCCCACACACATGCGGTAGTACCGAGCGCCCGCGACGCCTGTTCGCTCGGGTTCTTCGACGCTGGAAACGGAGTCCCACCAGGTGCTGATGGCGGTCTGATCGCGTGTCCCGAAGGTGGTCACCTTTACGTTGGTCGCCGGGGTACTGGAGAAGATGGGCGCGCCGTGCAGCTCGGAGTTCATCCCCGTAGGTGTAGGTGATGGCGTCGTGATCCAGATCGCGGGCTCGTCTCCATATGGTGTCTGATATCGGGCGCCTACGAGTGGACCGACCGAGCTGGCGCGTCCCAGGTACCACGCGTCGAACTCCGAGAACGAGTCGATACGGGGGTCATTGGCGACGTAGCCGATTCGCTGGACGGCCGTTGGATCGTCGAGCGAGTCGGGGTCGAAGAACCCCTCCGGAATGTCGCTTCGCTTGTGCTGCTCCCACTCGGTGATCTCCATGACCCAGAACACAACCACGTTTCCCTCGAGGTCCAATGCCGTGGTCCTGATCGTGAGGGGGCGGTAGTCGCTCTTGCGCATCATGATCTCTGTTCGGAGTATGCCGGGCTGTGGGCTATCGTGCAGCTCCTCTTCTCGGACCACATGCCAGACTTCCTCGCCGTCATCCGTCAGTTCTTCCGTGAGTTCACAATCGCCTTCGCGGATTCCGCGCGAGAAGTCGTCGATCCACGGCAGAAGTGAGGTCATCTGATCGGTCGCCATGATCGACGTTTCCGTGGGATCCTCCACGATCACGACAAACGACGAGTCCGAGTCGGACGCTCGAGCGACGTTCCGCGTACGTCCGTCGGCTTGGATCGTACACACGTCGTGTCGCCGTACTCTGTGCGCGACCGATCTTCTGCCGCGTCGATCCAGTATGTGATCTCCGGTGTCGGATCGCCCTCGGGCTCGGCGAACGAGCCGGGATCCATCGACGATTCAACAGTCTCCAGCCGCACCTTCAGCACAGCGTCTTCGGGCAGCAGTACGTCGGCCGCCTCGTCGTAGGCGAACGCCGGTGCAGAGGATTCGTTGGTCGCGACCAACGCCCCGACTCCCACGATTGCGGCCAGTGCGAGGACGGTCGCGATGCGGAGTGCCAGACGGCCGCGACGTCGCGAGGGCGCTGATGCCGCAACTCGTTCGCGGGCGGCATCGAGCTCGGCGGCGGTGGGCTTGACGGGGGCTCCGGCGCGCAACTGCTGCTCCAGCGCGTCGGGTGTGGGGCTGTGGTCTTCATTCTGCATCGCTGACACCTCCCACAGGAGCGGCGGCGCTCTCGAATGCCGGGGCGTCGTCAGGGCATGCGGCCTGCTCGGCCGCGATAGAAGTGCGGACGCGTTCGAGTGCCCGGTAGTAGGTCATCTTGGCTGCGCCGTTCGACACGCCCATGGCGGCTGCAACCTGGGCGAATGACCGGTCCTCGACTACTCGCAGATAGACGGCGAGCCGCGATCGCTCGTCCAAAGCGCGCACGTGTGCCCACAGCTCGGGGTCGCGCCACGCCTGATCTGCGGCAATCTGCGAGGGTGGGTCGACGGCGATCACGCGCTGGAGGAGTCCTTGCGAGCGGAACCGGGAGCGGTGATGGCTCGCGCATAGGTTGCGGGCGACCGCGAACAGCCACGCTTCGAGCTTCTCGGCGTTGACGCGGCCACCGGAGCGCAGCAGGCGCGAGAACGTCTCGACGGTGAGGTCCTCGGCATCCTCGCGCGAACCGGTCGAGAATGCGCAGTAGTGGCAGACCGCGCTGCTATGTCGCTTCCATGCCTGCTCGAACCGGGCCTGGTCCACGCACACCCCCTCCCCGCGCCGTCGAATCCGCCCCCTCAAAGAGTATGACGCTCTCAGATGCGGAGAAAGTCACAGTCCCTTGACGGACCCGTCGCCACAGGGGTATGAACGAATGGTATGAACGCGCCGTGCCGAGGAGTTCGCTATGCCGAAGAAGAAGGTCGCCATCGCCATTTCCGACTGGCTGCTCGACGAGCTCGATGATGCGGCCGAACGTTCGCGTCTGAGCCGAAGCGCTGTGGTCGAAGAAGCTGTGACCGACTACGTCGTGCGCAAGAAGGCACATGCGAGCGAGCAGACGTTTCGCCGCGAGGCCACTCTCGCGCTCGAAGACATGCAGCGCTTCGCCGACGAATACGATGCCGATCCGGGCACCGCACTCGAGCCGTCTGCGATTGAGAAGCTTCGCGCACTGCGCGCCGATGGGCGCGGGGTGCCCGAGTGAGCGGCGTCCCGGTGTGTGTGCTCGATGCGTCGGTTGGCGTCAAGTGGTTTCGCAACGAAGCCGAGTCTGCGGCGGCGCGTGAGATCGTGCGCCGCCACGTCGCCGGCGAGATCGTCGTGGCCGTGGACTCGCTTTTCGCATACGAGGTTCTGCGAGCGGCAACACGCGATCGCCAGCCTGAAGACACGCCTCGCATCTGGCGCGATCTCGCCGCACTCGATCTGATCACGGTGCCGCTTGGCGACGAGCTGGTCGAGGCTGCGACACGGGTTCGCGCGGAGTACGGATGTGCGCTCTACGACGCCTTCTCGGCAGGTCTGGCCGATCTGCTGGATGCGCCACTGTACTCGGCCGATGCCCGGGCGCACGCGCGCCACCCGCGAGTGCGGCTGCTGGGGGCGTAGCCGAGCCGCGACGGACAGCGGTTCGCGGGTATATCATCGACAGGTGCCTTCCGTTCAGGGGCCGGAGCGCACGTCGATCCTGTGAGGCCGATTTCGTGGGGAAACGCCTGATTGCGGTCCTCGTGGCCGTGGCGGTTCTGGCGTTCGCGTGCTTCGGATGCGCGAACTCTTCTGCTTCGCGCGGGGCCGACGAGACGGAACCCGCCGCTCCCGTGACCCCGCTTGCGAGCGTGGCTCACAACCCGCTTCCGGACGGCGCGTCGGCATACGTCCTCGGCACTGAAGCCCGCGATATCCCCGAGCTCGAGCGTCCGGCTCGCGGCGCGTCGGTCACCGAGCCGGTGTTCGGCACGCCGATCCTGCGGCTGACCGATATCGATGCGGGCGACTACGCCGGGCCGGGTATCGAAAACGAGTACTCGCGAACCGACCCGGAAAACGCCGACGGCACGCTTGCGGTGCTGCGTGGCAACGGGGGCGACTGGTACGTGTGTGCGCTGGAGGGCGGGTTCGAGCTGACCTCGCTCGCCGAGCCCTTCGCCGACTGCGTGCAAGAGCCCGAGCCGCGTTGGGACTCCGAGGATCCGACGGGGCTCTACTACGTGTGCGGCACCCAGTTGAGGCGCGTCGATCTGGCGACCGGTGACGTCGAGACGCTGTACGATTTCGCAGATGAGGTGCCGGACGCCTACGCGATCGGCACGCGCACGGAAGGCGAGCCCTCGCTCACGCGCCGCTACTGGGCGTTCATGGTCTGGGACGAGGACTTCGCAACCCGTGCCGTCGTCGTCTACGACCTTGCCGGGAACCGCGTCATCGGCCGTCTGGACGCTTCTGACCTTGCCGAGGAGATCGACTGGGTCGGCATGAGCCCCACCGGCGAGCGCGTGCTCATCGGGTATGAGACGTTGCCGTACATGCTGTCGTGCTCGCGCGGGTTGGACGCGCGGCTTCGACTGCCCGACGGCTCGAACGCGCACGGTGATTTCGCGCGCACCGCCGACGGTCGAGATGTGTGGGTCTACCAAAACACCGCGACCGACTTCATCGCGATGGCCGATCTCGACTCCGGCAACGAGACACCGCTGCTCGAGATCCCATTCGGCACCAACCTCGACATCGGCCTGCACTTCTCGGGCAACTGCGTCGACACGCCGGGGTGGGTTCTCGTCTCGACCTACGGCGCGCGCGGAGCGGCTCCGACGCATTCGTGGATGGACACGCAGCTGTTCATGCTCGAGCTTGCGGACTCGCCCCGCATCTGGCGGCTCGCGCACACGCGCTGCTACACCGCCGAGGGCGCGGATGACGATCCCGAGTACTTCGCCGAGGCGTTTGCGGCGATCAACGCCGACGGCACGCACGTGTACTTCGGGTCGAACTGGGGCGAACTCGCGTCCGAGTACACGGACGCATACCTGCTGCTCTTGCCGGAGGGCTGGACGCAGAAGCTTCAAGCCGAGGAGGGGTCGAAGTGAACGCAAGGGGCCTGGTGAGAACGGTCGCGCTTTCGGTGTTCGTGGCGCTGGCGGTGAGTGTCGCTGTCGCCTCGGCTGCGACGGTGCGGCCAGGGTCGGAAGCACCCCTGTGTGCGGCGACCGGCAACCAGTTGGTGCCGGCCATATTCGGCGACAGGGTCGTGTGGACGGACCATCGCTATGGCGCCGGCGATATCTACGTGAAGAACCTGTCCACCGGCGCCGAACTACCCGTGTGCGCGGATTCGTCCAACCAGCTGACGCCGGACATCTTCGGCGACACGGTCGTGTGGGCGGACGCCCGCAATACCAACTACGACATCTACACGAGGAACCTCTCGACCGGTGATGAGTCTCCCGTTTGCACGGTATCTGAGGCGCAGTTGGAGCCAGCCATCTTCGGCGACATCGTCGTGTGGGAGGACTACCGCTCTGCAACCACGAATGGCTCGGACATCTACATGAAGGACCTCTCGACCGGCGTCGAGTCTCCCGTGTGTACGGCGCCTGGCAACCAGCAGGACCCGGACGTCTTCGGCGACATCGTCGTGTGGGAGGACTTCCGCAACGGCACGCTCGACATCTACATGAAGGATCTCTCGACCATGGATGAATCGGTCGTGTGTTCGGGAGCCAGCTGGTCGTATTACCCGGCCGTGTTTGAAGACACGGTCGTTTGGACCGACGATCGAAACTTGCCTATCGCCACGGACATCTACATGAAGGACCTCTCGACCGGCGTCGAGTCCGTCGTATGTGCGGAACCCGAGCAGCAGGACCGGAGCGCCATCTACGGTGACCTGGTGGTGTGGCAAGACCGGCGCACCTTCGTCGTGCTCGGCGACGACATCTACATGAGAGACCTCGTGAATGGGACCGAGAGCTCGTTGTCCACGTCGAACGACGACCAATGTGCTCCTGCGCTCTACGGACACATCGCCGTCTGGGATGACGACCGCAACTCGGCCACCGGCGTGACCGACATCTACTCAGCGCGTATCGATGGACCGGTGACGCGGGCGATCGCGCTCGAGGGACGTACCCGCTACGAGACCGCGGCGGCGGCCAGCGAAGACGCGTACCGCTCGAAGGTGCCTGTCGACCGCGAAGGCTATCGTACCGTCGTGATCGCCACCGGCGAGAACTTCCCCGACGCGCTCGGCGCTTCGTCGCTGGCTGGCGTGCTCGACGCTCCCGTGTTGATCGCGAAGCGTGATGACCTGCCGGCAGCGGTGGCCGCCGAGGTCAAGCGGCTTGGGGCGAAGCGCGCGATCCTCGTGGGCGGGTCGGATGTCGTGGCAGCAGGCGTCGTGAGCGACCTGCAGGCGCTGGGCATGACCAAGATCGAGCGGGTCGCGGGAGCTACGCGCTACGAGACCGCCAACGCGGTGGCACGGCGCTGCGCTTTGCTGCAAGGCTCGCGCTACGAGGAGGTCTGTTTCGTGGCTACCGGACTCAATTTCCCGGACGCACTGGCCGCGGCTCCGATCGCAGCCGCACAGGGCTGGCCGATCTTCTTGGCTGGACCTGGCGGGCTGAGCGCCTCGACGCTTCAGGCCATGGATGACATCGGGGTGAAGGAGGCGCACATCTTGGGCGGTCCCGATGTCGTCTCGAGTGAGGTGGAGCAGCTGCTGCGCACCCGGCTCGGCAGCACACACGTGATGCGCCACTTCGGTGACACTCGCTACGAGACGGCTGTGTCCGTCGCAGGTTTCGGCGTGGACGGGGCCGGCATGCAGTGGGACGGCCTGGCGATCGCCACAGGCGAGAACTTCCCCGACGCGCTATGCGGCGGAGCGCTGCAGGCTCGCCAGCACTCGGTGCTGCTGCTCACGAAGGGGGCTACGCTCCCGACTGCCGTGGGTTCGAGCCTGTCGGGTGAGCGCGACTACATCGCGCGCGTGAAGTACCTAGGCGGCACCGACGTCGTGTCCTCGGCAGTGAGGGGAAACGTCAAGGCGCGGCTGCACTAGGGATGTGCGATAGCAACGAGGAGGGGTCGTAGTGAACTCAAGGGGCCTGGCGCGAAGGATCGCTCTCGCTGTGTTTGTGGCGCTGGCGGTGAGTGCTGCGGTCGCATCGGCGGCGACGGTGCGACTGGGGTCGGTGACGGGCGTGTGCACGGCGGCCGCAGATCAGATGTACCCATCGATTCACGGGGACACGGTCGTCTGGGCGGACTCGCGCGGGAGCGCCATCACCGACGATGATATCTACATGAAGAACCTGACCAGCGGTGTCGAGTCGTCGGTATCTGTAGCCAACGGGGCGCAGCAGGAGGCAGTGGTCTTTGGCGACTACGTGGTTTGGAAGGACTTCCGGAATCTCAGCACGAGTGGATACGACATCTATGCGAAGGACGTGAGACGCGGCTTCGAGTCACCTGTCTGTGTCGCCGGGCAGACTCAAAGCGCGCCAGACATCTTCGGCGACACAGTCGTGTGGCAGGACAATCGCAATGGCAACTTCGACATCTACATGAAGGATCTCTCCACCGGACTCGAGTCACCCGTGTGCACGGCAGCCGGTGCCCAGTGGGATCCGGCCATCTGGGGTGACGTTGTCGTTTGGACCGATGACAGGAACTCCTCGGCGACTGACTTCGACATCTACATGAAGGATCTGTCCACCGGTATCGAGACCCCTGTCTGCACTGATGCGGCGCAGCAGATGGGTGCGGCCATCTATGGCGACACGGTTGTCTGGACTGACGCTCGGATGTTCCTGTCATTCGGCTACGGCATCTACATGAAGGATCTGTCCACCGGGCTCGAGTCACCTGTGTGTACCGCCTTCTGGGATCAGCAGGCCCCGGCCGTCTCCGGCCAGGTTGTGACGTGGACCGACCATCGGAACACCCCGACGACCGGTGGCGACATCTACATGAGGGATCTGGTCACGGGCGGCGAATCTGTGGTGTATTCGGCACCGGGAGAGCAGGTCAGCCCAGACGTCTACGCCCATATCGTGACGTGGTCCGATCGAAGCGGTATCGACGATGACATCTACTTGGCGCGCCTGAACGGTCCCGCGACGCAGTATGTGGCGCTCGAAGGCCGCACCCGCTACGAGACCGCTGCGGCGGCCTCCGAAGACGCGTATCGCTCGAAAGTGCCAATCGACCGCGAGGGCTACCGCACCGTCGTGATCGCCACCGGCGAGAACTTCCCCGACGCGCTCGGAGCGTCCTCGCTGGCCGGCGTGCTCGACGCTCCTGTGCTGATCGCGAAGCGCGACGATCTGCCTGCGGCCGTGGCCGCAGAGGTCAAGCGGCTTGGGGCCAAGCGCGCGATCATCGTGGGCGGCTCGGACGTGGTGGGCTCGGGGGTCGTGACCGATCTGCAGGCGCTTGGCGTGACCAAGATCGAGCGGGTCGCGGGCGCCACGCGCTACGAAACCGCGAATGCGGTGGCCCGTCGGTGCACGGTCGCGAAGGGCTCGCCCGCGGGCACGGTCTGCTTCGTGGCCACCGGGATGAACTTCCCGGATGCGCTGGCAGCAGCCCCGATCGCGGCCACGCACGGCTGGCCGATCTTCCTTGTCGGGCCGAAGGGCCTGAGCGCGTCAACGCTTGATGCGATGTCGGACATCGGCATCAGCGAAGTGCGCATCCTCGGCGGCACCGATGTCGTTTCCAGCGGTGTCGAGGCCATGCTGCGCGATCGCTTCGGTGCCTCGGACGTATTCCGCCAGGCTGGTGACACGCGGTACGAGACGGCCGTGTCGGTCGCCCGACTCGCTGTGGACAGGGCCGGCATGCAGTGGGACGGCCTGGCGATCGCCACAGGCGAGAACTTCCCCGACGCGCTGTGCGGAGGAGCGCTGCAGGCGCGCGAGTGGTCGGTGCTGCTGCTCACGAAGCGCGGCACGCTGCCAGCGATCGTCGGCTCGCGTCTGTCGGCCGAGCGCGACTACATCGCGCGCGTGAAATACCTGGGCGGCACCGACGTGGTCTCCTCGGCAGTGAGGGGGAGCGTGAAGTCCCGGCTGCACTAGGGCAGCCGGGCACGCCTACGGCATCAGCTGCGCACAGTCGTCCATCACCTGGTCGCTCACTACGTCCGAGCCACCGAACAGGTAGATCTCTCGCAGCTCGTCTTGGTTGGCCATCATCAGCTGACGTGCAGCAGGACGCAGCGTGTCCTTCTTGGTCAGCAACAGCGGACCGTCCTCGTAGCCGCACACGGCGCCACCTGCGAGTGCGTCGGGGAAGTTCTCGCCCGTGGCGATTCCGAAGAACTCCGGGCCGAGCCACCCCTGGGATATCGCATACTCACCGATCTCGGCGGCTGTCTCGTAGCGCGTCGTGCCGCCGAGGCGTGTGACGTTGGCCGCACCGACATACGACTTGACCGTCGTTTCGACGCCTGCCGACACGGCCGTGGTGTCGCCGCCGATCAGCGCTCGGACGTACGCGTTGTGGTCGAGTGCAGCACGAGTCGTGGCGGGCACTGAGTCGGGCTTGACGAGCAACACCGGCCCCAGCTGTGTCCATGCGACAGGCGACAGCGCCAGGGCGTCCGGGAACAAGTCGCCGCGCGCAATGAGGCACAAGTCCGGGTCTCTGACGGCTTCGATATGATCGGCGACCGCCTTGGACGTCTCGTACCGGGTGTCGCCGCTCAGCCGCACAACGTCGATGCCCATTCCCTCGAGCTGCGCGACCACACTTTCGTGTACGACGTCGGATCCGCCGACGATGAAGGCTTCGTAGGTCTCGTTCTTCTCCAGCGCGTTGACCACCTCGGGCGGAAGGACGTCGGGCTTCGTGAGCAGGATCGGGGCTCCATAGACGCCCGCAAGACCTGAGGCGCACAGTGCGTCGGGGAAGTTGAGACCGGTGGCGATGACCACATGGTGCGTCATGATCATCCGATCGCCCCACATCTCAGTCGCGGTCGAGTAGCGCGTGCTGCCGCTGTCCCGCTGCACGTCTACCCAGAACTCGATCGCTCCCATGTCGACGCGCTTCGAGCCGTTGCCATCTCCGTCCTGGGGACGTGCGATCTGCTCGAAGTCATGCCCTCCGACGATCGCCGGGTTCCCGGTGTCGATACAGGGGGAGCCCGCAAGCACATACGGAACGATGGAGTCGAGGGCGCGAATGCGCGGATCGTCGTGTCTGACCCCGGTGCCGCTGATGCCGGCTTCCTGCGTCAACGAATAGGAGGCCGCGATCGTCCCCTCGACGTCGTCTCCATTGTTGTCCCACAGCATTGAGTTGGTGAGACTGAGGATGCCACTCGCTCCGTATTGTCGGATGCCGTCGCCCACGCTGGTGGCGTCGTTGTGGGTCAGCGAACACAGGTTGATGGAGGTGTTCCCCTCGTAGCAGTAGATACCACCGCCGATGTCATCTGCGTGGTTGCTCGTGAACACGCAGTTTTCGAGCAGCATCGGGGAGTCGGTGTTGTATGCGCCTCCTCCATAGAGGGCGCGGTTCATGAAGAACACGGAATCGATGACGTTGGTTGGTCCGCAGAACGAGATTGTGAGTCCCCCGCCAAGGGACGGACCCGAATTGCCGAAGAAGTAGCAGCGCTCGACCGTTCCGCTCGGGCCGTTCTGCGCGAAGAGGCCGCCTCCGTAGTGTCCCGTAGCCCTGTTGCTGATGAAGATGCAGCGCGTCACGTTGGGCACGGCCTGGGTGAAGGAGATGCCGCCCCCGGAGTCGGCCTGGTTCGCCATCAGGTAGTTGCTTCTGATGAGAGGAGTGCAGGATGCGGCGGCGCCCTTGTTGACTGCTATGCCGCCGCCGTTCCCGGTCACCGCGTTCTCGGTGATCCAGTTGCGCTGGACGACGGGTCCCCAGCCCGGGCTCGACCCGCCGACGATGTTGACACCCCCGCCGGTGACACCTCCTCCATCCGTGATGGCGAGACCCTCGAGCACGGTGTTCTCGTCCCCGTTCACGATGCTGAACACCGAGTGGAGACCGTCTCCGAGTACCTTGGTCTGCTCCAACGCCCCCGTGCCCTGGACCCGAACGCCGCGCGGAATCGAAAGCGGGAACGTCTCGCCTGACGAAGCGGTCGAGTAGTCGCCCGGCATGATGCGCACGCAGTCGCCGTATGCCGCGAGCGACAGCCCTTTGCGGATCGACCGATACGGATCGGCTGTGGTCCCATTGCCGGTCACATCGCTGCCGGCCGAGGCACTCACGTAGATGATGTCCGCTGCGGCAGCAGGCGTTGGCGCCACGAGCGCGATCGCACATACGAGTGCGAAGCACAGGCCGATACGGCCGCTGAAACGGACGAGGTAGTGGAAGATCGAGCTGCTCATGATGGCAACCCCCTCAAGTCGCGTACGTCAATCATACCCAGGGACCGGTATTCCGGCACGGAGATGTGACTTCTCGGCTACTTCGAGCGTCATACTCTTGTGACGAGCGACTGCTAGGGGTGGGCGAGCGTTCGATCGACAGGAGTCGAAGGGGAGGCGATGTGGACGAGGCGCGGCTCGAAAAGGCGTGGCGAGAACACAGTCGTGCGATCTTGCGCTACTGTGCGTTCTCGACCGGTTCGCCCCAGGATGCCGAGGACCTTACCGCTGAGACGTTCTCTCGCCTTGTCCGCTCGGGCGAACGCGTGGATCCGGGCAAGCTCGAAGCCTGGCTCTTCGCCGTGGCTCGCAATCTGTGTGCGAGTTTCCACCGCACACGCGGCCGTTCAAGAGGGCTGCTCGCGACCCTCGTGTCGCGGGAGTCACGCGACGAGACCTGCGACGCATGGCGAGATCCAGACGTGTGGACGCACGTTCGCGCTCTTGACGAGCGCTCTCGCCTTGCCGTGTACCTGCGGGTGGTCGAGGATCGTCCGTTCGCCGAAGTTGCCACGCTCATGGGCGCTTCGCAAAGCGCTGCCAAGATGACCTACTATCGGGCGCTCGAGCGACTGAGAGACTCGTTTGCCGAGGAGAATGCCGAGGAACTCGCGAGCGCTTCGGCGGTTGTTGGAGGTGTCGGCAATGCAGAGTGAAGACCAGTCCTCCGAGTTCGGCGCAGTGGAATCGCGGGTTGCGAAAGCGGCTCCCGGAGAGCCTACCGACGCCCAGCTCGCCCGGGCGCGCGCTGGTGTGGTGCCGACTCGCTCGCGCTCTCGCAAGCGCGTGACAACCCGGATCGCGAGCGCAGTCGTGGCACTTGCGCTCGTGGCCGTAGCGGTTGCAGTCACCAGCCAGGACTCCTCGGAGCCCGCGTTCGCCTACGAAAGCGCCGCGAATGCGCTGCTGCCACAGGACGGTGTGCTGCATGCGGCGTTGGCGGATGACCCAAACGAACCTTCCTCGCCGCCAGAGGAGTACTGGATCGACGTTGCGAACGAGCAGTATCGCTCTGAATTCATGAGTCCCGGGAGTGCTGACATCACCGAGTCGTACAACGTCATCGCGGGTGGGCGTCTGAGGACTCTGACTTCGTTCGTCAATCCGATAACCGGCGAAGAGCAACCGCATATCGTCGAGGGACCGGCGGCCGACCAGGATGACCCGAGTTCGATGTTGTCCTGGATCGATCGGCTGGCTGATGGAATCCGTACCGGCGATTGCGATGTCTCCGAGGAGTCCACCACTTCCGGTGAGCCGGTGTGGCGGGTGGCGTGGGACTACGAGGGATTCGACTTCTGGTGGCATACAGAGGTTGTACTGCGTCAGTCCGACTACCGTCCTTTGACGGTCGAATACGAGCTTGCTGTTCCATCCGAGGATGAGCCCGGCGGCAGGCGACAGATGGGTTCACGGGTGCTCTTCGTCACCGAGTGGGAGACGCTCGCTCGTGAGGACGTGCCCGCCGACCTATTCGATATCGAGTCGCTCGACGCGCCTGGTGCGGCCAAGACCATCTCCTACGAGGTGGGGGATCCTCGGCTGGCGACCTTCTCGGAATTCCCGGTGTGGTACCTGGGCGAGGACAGCAGTTTCGGGCCGCTCGCAGGCGCGATGTACGAGACACAGCATCCTGGCGAAGACGACATCATGGCCAAGAACGCGCTCACCTTCACATACGGTGAAGGAGAGATTCGGGGTGAGGGCGGGGTCTCCATTCCGACGACGGGATGCAGCGTCACGACCTACGGAATGCGCGACGCCGCGGTGGTCGATGAGTGGTGGGAGTCGAACTCGGCCTACGACGGCAGAGGCACGAGGAGCTTCGTGGGGGACGTGGAGTACCGGATGTATGCGGCTCGCGGTTGGGCGATGGTGCTCGTGGTGATCGATGGTTCGCCAATCGTGATCAATGCCCCGGACGAGACGTCTGCGCTCGCTACGATTGCGGAACTCGAACCGTTGTAGCGTGCTCCGGCACACTGGCTTGCGACTCGATAGGCTGCCGAGTAGCGCTGCCGAGGACGGGGTACTGTATCCGAATAGGCGTTCTATCGAGGATGCGTCGCCGCTCCTCGGCGAGTAGGGGAGGTCGTCATGATCAGCAGAGGAACCAGATTCGGCGTGCTGTTCGTTGTTGCGGTGCTGGTGGCGCTGATGCTGTCTGTGGGGGTTGCGTCGGCGGTGCCGTCGTATCCCGCTGATGCCTATGACACGGTCGACGACAACCCGGGCGGTGCCACCGATATCAGCGCGCAACTGGCGGCCACAGGCGCGGGAAGCGCGCCCTACACCACCGTGCGAAGCCTCAGTGAGGCACGATCCGCTACTCCGACCCACGACCCCGACTGGTTCAAGTTCGGGGTGTCCCAGAGCATGGTCGACGCGGAATACTCGTTCTTGCTCGAAGCGATTCCCTTGACCGATCCGCTTGTAGACCCGGTTATCGAGGTCTACGGCCCGGTTTCGATACCGTCCTCGGTGGTCTATTCGTTTGCCGACAGCTACGCGCCGGGCGCAATCGACAAGTTCGCGATTGACGGCAACTGCTGGGGTCCGTGGTATTCAGATGCTCTGCAGGCCATGACGACACGTCGCGGTGCGAGCCTCGTGTTCCGTCCGACTGCGCCGGGCACGTACTACGTCCGCGTACGCCCCTATGGCGACAACTCGGGCAACAACTACTTCGATCAGGCGGGGCAGTACACGTTGCGAGCGAAGGTTTCCGTGGCCACCCGAGTGGCCGGCACCAATCGCATCGGCACCGCAGTCGAGATCAGCCGAGAACGCTTCTCCGACAACCAGCTCGACGGCACCCTCATGGGCAACAACCTCTCGGCAGCGATCGTCGTCAACGGCTACGTGTTCCCGGATGCCCTCTCGGCGAGTTCACTTGCGGGAGTCATCCAAGGACCCATCCTGCTTGCCGAGCAAAACGCGCTGCCGGCGCTCACCGCTGCGGAGCTCAAGCGCCTTAACCCTGACACGGTATATGTAGTGGGCGGCCCGGCCGCGGTCTCAGACGGTGTGATCGCCGACATCAAGGCGTTGTTCCCCTCGGCCGACCCCGTGAAGGTCGAGCGCGTCGCCGGCTCGAACCGCATCGCGACCTCGGTCGCGGTGGCCGACAAGGCACTTGGCCTTTCGTCACAGACACCGGTGACACCCAAGGGCTTCGCGTTCATCGCCAATGCGTACAACTTCCCGGACGCCTTGAGTGCTTCGTCGATGGCGGCGGGCGATCTCGTGCCGATCTTGCTCACGGGCGGTGCGGCACTCGATTCGCGCGTGGACACTGCGATCACTGCCCGCGGGATCAAGGACGTGATTATCGTCGGTGGTCCGGCGGCCATCTCGCCAGCCGTGGAGACGGCTCTGAAGACGAAGCTGGCGGTAGCACTCACGTGCTCCGGCTTGCCGGTGCGGACCGCTACGAGACATCCAAGGAGTTCGCGGCGTGGGCGGCGGGCTTCCCGGGTGGCGGCAACGTCGGTACGTCGGGCAGTCCCAACGCGCTCAATGCCGCCGATCCTCGGCGCATCGGCTTGTGCACGGGCGAGAACTTCCCCGATGCCTTGGCCGCAGGGCCATTCTGTGGCGATGACTGGTACGGGGATCCCAAGCCACTTCTGCTCACCAAGGGCGACAAGCTCTCGAAGTGGGTCGTGGACGTCTACGGCGGAGGACTTGCTCCGGGTCAGACCAGCTACTTCGACGACATATGGAGCATGGGTGGCGCGCCGAAGGTGGATAGGTCGTACCTCTTCGGCGGCGAGGCCGCGCTGAGCAAGGACGTGTGGTGGGGGCTGGATTCGCAGTCCTAGGAGCAGCGCTGTACGCAGACACAGAGAAGGGGCGGGACCCGGTCGGGCTCCGCCCCTTCTTCGATGTCGAGATGCGCCGTTTGTGCTACGGCAGATGCATCGCTTTCACGTGATTAGTGATCTGGCTTCGCACCGATGTGGTTATCGCTGCGGTTCCGCCATAGAAATGCAGCTCGTTCATCTGGCTTCCGTACGAGTCGATCGTGTTCGAGACCGCGCCCGGCACGGAGTCTGACTTGGTCAGCAGCATCACGGTGCTGATGAGTCCCTGGACAGTTCCCCCTGCGAGAGCGTCGGGGAAGGTTGTCCCGGTTGCGAAACCTGTTCCGCCCCACGACAGTCCGTACTCATCCACGCCGAACTCCGCCACGGCGCATGCCGTTGCGTAGCGATCCTTGCCGAACAGGCGCATCGTGCTATCGGCGGGGAACTTCTTCTTGAGCGTGTTGTAGACCGGCACTGTCACCACGGTGTCGCCACCAAGCACGATTCCTCGGGTAGCAGCTATGTTGTCGATGGCATCCAGGGTCGTTTTGGGAACCGAGCCGGTCTTGACCAGCAGGATCGGTACCTTCTTAAACGCAGCGAGTGGAGCAGCAGCCAATGCATCGGGGAAGTTCTCGCCGGTGGCGAACATGACGTCGCCGTTGTAGAGCGGCCCGAGCTCGTTCGCGGTCTTCTGTGCAACGAGCGCGGCGGTCTCGTATCGGTTCGCTCCTGCGATGCGCCTGGGGGTGATGCCCAGGTTCTTGAGCGAGGTAAGGACTGCATCGGACACGGCTACATCTCCGCCGATTACCCAGGCGGTCTTCGCGCCGAGGCGCTTGATCTCAGAGGCCGTCACGCTGCTGAGTTGACCGGGTTTGGTCAGCAAGACCGGGCATTTGAGTGCTCCGGCCAGCGATGAACCGCCCAGAGCATCCGGGAAGTTCTCGCCGGAGGCCAGCACGACTTCGTCGCAGCTGTTCGAGTTGGGGAAGGCCATGCGCGAGCCCTGGACGGCAGTCGAGTAGCGGTTCTCGCCCTCGATCGGCACCACATTCACGTTGCCGGTCCAGGGGAAGAGGGGTCGGAGTTGGATGTTCTTGGTGATTGTGGAGGTGCCGTTCCACGTGAGGTCGACCTCAATGGCCTCGTAGCCATCTGCATCGACGTACAGGGTGAACGGCGTGGGGCCGGCATCATACAGATCGTAGAGGCGGTACTTCCCGTTCTCATCCGTGTTGGCCCACCCGATGTCGGTGTAGTCCCAGCCGTCTCCGGCGCCAGCCCAGAGCCACGCGTCGGGGATTGGCTTGCCCGTCTTCGCGTCGGTGATGAGGCCTTGGACGATGAGAGGTGCGGGCTCGAGTTCGAAGTCCTGAGTCAAGATATCGGTGCCATTCCAGTCGGCTTCAGCGTCGGTGGGCCTGAACCCTTCGGCTTCTGCGTGGAACGTGAGAGTCCCGGCTCCGGCGTCCGCCTCGTCGTAGATCGTGTAGTGCCCGTCTGCGTCGGTCGTCGCATAGCCGTAAAAATCGGGATTGTCGAAGTCCTCGACGTAGATCCAAGCTTCCTCTATGGGTAGACCAGTGGCGGACGACGTGACCGTGCCCGTGGCCACGACTGTAAGCGGCTGGAGGTCTACGTTGACCACGAGTGGGGCGCCGACATAGTTGACCTCGACCTCCTCGTAGGCGTAGCCCTCACGCCAGAAATCGATCCAGTAGATCCCGTTGCCGGGCAGGGAGGCAATCTCGAACGCCCCCAACGAGGTTGTGGCAGTGTCTGTGACGTACTCGTAGGCATCGTCCATCACCCAGACCTCGGCGGCCTCGATGCCTAGGTGAGTGTCGGCATCCGATACCGTCCCGGCCACTGCTACCGTTGTCGCCGTGGCGGGCAGCGTCGGAACCAGCAGGGCAAGAACGAGAGCGGTGAAGAGCAGAATCTTGCGCGTTTGGCGCGCAGCACGAACGACCCGACGGGTCATGCCCCCTCCTTCGTGATGGCCAGCTTTCGCGTGGAAGCTAGCACTGCGGAATGACTCACAGAAACGCCGTAGTCGGAAGGGTGCGGTTGCGCGTCGGCATGTTTCTGCTGCGACGATTGTATGTGTAGCGAAGCGAGGACACAACGGTCGAAAATGCAAGCCGAGAGGTGCTTTGTGGCCGTTTGGCGGATAAGAGATGACATGGCTCTACGGTCCCGCGAATAATGGACCCGTGAGGCTCGGTAGCTCGCTGGGGACGGGCGGGCCTGATGGGGAGGTGCCGCATGGATGCGCCAACAGGGTGGTTGCGAGTTCGCAGGGTTCTGCTCTTCATGGGCGTCCTGGTCCTGGTGGCTTCGTTGATGCCAGTTGTGCCGGTCGCGGCTGCGCCCAAGACCTGGTGGGTCGATGACGGCGGCAACAATGCCAACGCGGGCAGCGAGGCCGCACCGTTCAGGGCGATCACGTACGCGATGACGAAGGCGGTGAGTGGCGACACCATCATGGTCAAGCCGGGCACCTACGATGCGCCCGACGAGAGCTTCCCGATCAACCTGAAGGCCGGGGTGCGCCTTACGAGCAGCGGCGGCTACGCGGTGACGACGATCGACGCGAATGCTGCTGCGCATGTCGTAGGCATCTTGAATGCGACCGCGGGTACCGAGATCTCGGGATTCACCATCACCGACGGCGCCGACTCGTTCGGCGCAGGCATTCAGGTCGTGAATAGTGCGGCTCGCCCTGCGGGGTGGCCGCTGATCGCCGAGAATGAGATCAGCGCGAACACGGCTACGAATGTGGGTGGCGCGATCGCTGTTCATGGGGGTTCCGGCGCGATCGCCGCCCCAACGATCAAGGACAATACGATATGGAACAACGTTGCAGGTGGTACTGGGGGCGGCGGCCTGTGCTGTGGGGTCTACTCGGCACCGCTTGTTGAGGGCAACGCGTTCGGTGCCAACCGCGCCACAGTCGGTAGCGGGGGCGGCATTCTAGTTGCCGGCGACGCTACACCAGACATCATTGACTGCCGTTTCGTAGCGGTGAATCGCGCCGCAATCGATGGGGGTGCGATTGCCTGTCTGCCTTCGTCGCCGGCCACAGTCGACATCGTTCGCTGCCTGTTCGGCAGCAACCGGGCGGACGCCGACGGCGGCGCCATCGTGATCGGGGCGAACTGCGACGGTGAGGATGGACCAATGCACGTTCTACTGGAACATCGCGGCCGGTGATGGCGGTGGCGTGGTGGTCAAGGGCGGCACCGCGTACCTGTGGAACGCGATCATGTACCACAACAGAGCCACATCCAATGGCGCTGCGGTCCGCGTTGAAGGCGGTTCCAGCCAGATCACCAACTGCACCATATGGTTGAACGACGGCGGCAACTACGGAGTGCACCGGTCGGGTGGCACGTGCATCGTCAAGAACTGCATCATCGGCGAGCACAGCGGCAAGGACGTCTACGGCGTCACCGTGTCCTACTCGTTCACCCAGGATGCCGACTTCACGGGTGAGAACGTCAACAACCTGGGCAACCTCATTCACGGCGACGGCGATCCGGGCTTCATCGACGCGGCTCGCGCCAACTATCAACTCAAGAGGCACTCGTGGTGTGTGGATTCGGGTACGAATTCCGGCGCAACCGCGAAGGATCTCCTCGGCGTGTCGCGGCCTCAGGACGGCAACGGTGACGGATCAGTCGCCGCTGCGGACATGGGCGCGTACGAGCGCCCGGTTCCGGAGCTGGAACGCTACGCGGGCGCCAACCGCTACGCGACCGCGTGCGACGCTGCCAAGGCGAACTTCGATGAAGTCGAGACGATCGTGATCGCGAGCGGAGAGAACTTCCCGGACGCACTGTCTGCGGCAGGTCTTGCGGGGTCGTACGAGGCGCCGCTGTTGCTGGTGAAGAAGGACGATGTGCCCAGCGTCGTGCTCGGCACGATCGGTGACCTGGGCGCGACCAAGGCGGTCATCGTAGGCGGACCTGCGGTCGTCTCGTCGGTGGTGGTTACGCAGCTTGAGGACGAAGATCTCGAGGTCTCGCGCGTCTTCGGTGAAGATCGCTACAAGACTTCGGCAGCTGTAGCGCGCGAGATTGCGAAGCGAGAGGGTCACATCAGCAGCGTCTTCATCGCCCGCGGCGATGACTTCCCAGACGCGCTGGCGGTCTCGCCCATGGCGTACTCGGGGATGTGCCCGATACTCCTGACGAAGCCGACGAGTTTGCCGGGGGCGATTGCAGGGCTGTTCAAGGACTACGACGTAATAGATGCCTTCATCTGTGGGGGGACTTCGGCCGTGTCGGCGGACGTTGCCTCACAGGTGGAGACTCTCGTGAAGGAGGACGGGTTCTGCGTATTCGAGCGCTGGGCAGGAAGTAATCGGTACGCGACCGCTGTTGCGGTAGCCGAGGGTGGCTACGATAACTGGTGGTCCAGCTGGGACTACGTGGGCGTTGCGACCGGTGAGAACTTCCCCGATGCGCTCTCGGGCGGTCCGGTAGCTGGGTCGTACGAAGGGTGCGTGTTGCTCACGAAGAGCGGAAGTCTGCCGAGCCAGACTGCTGCGGTTCTGAGCGAACACAAGGAAGATATCATCCGCACCGAGATCTTCGGCGGAACAAGTGCCGTCAGTGACGGAGTAAAGACGGCAGTGGAGTCGGCGCTCGGGTGGTAGCGCAGGGGCTCGGCATGACGGCTCGCCGAGGACCGGCGGGCCCGAAGGAGAGGTTCGGCATGAATAGACACGCGTGGCGCCATCGGGCTCGCAGGCTGCTCCTTCTCGGGTGCGTGATGGCACTTACCATCTCGGTCATGCCGATCTCACCGGCAGCAGCCGCTCCCAAGACCTGGTGGGTCGACACCTGGCCCTACGGCAACAACGCCAACGCCGGTACCGAGACCGCGCCGTTCAGGTCGATCACGTACGCAATGACCAAGGCGGTCAGCGGCGACACTATCATGGTGAAGCCGGGCACCTATGACGCTCCCGATGAGACGCTCCCGATCTATCTGAAGGCGGGCGTACGTCTTACGAGCAGTGGTGGAGCCGAGGTCACGATAATCGACGCGAACTCCACTGCCAGCGTTGTGTCCATCGTGAACGCTTCTGCGGGCACTGAGCTCTCCGGCTTCATTATCCGGGAGGGGATGGCCACGTACGGAGGAGGCGTCCACATCTACAACACCATGCCTCAATCCGCCGGTTGGCCTCTGATCGCCGAGAATACGATCATCGCGAACACGGCTACGAACGTGGGTGGCGCAATCGATGTCCAGGCGGCTCCAGGTATCCTTGCGGCGCCCCTCATCAAAGACAACTGGATAACTGGCAATACTGCTGCCAACGGCGGTGGTGGTTTGTACTGTGGACCGCGTTCTGCTCCGCGCTTCGAAGGCAACGTGTTGAGTTCCGATCGCAGCACGGCAGGTAGCGGCGGTGGAGTCCTTGTGGGGGCAGACGCTCAGCCGCAGATCGTCGACTGCCGATTCGCGGGTCTGAACAGCGCTGCACTGGACGGCGGTGCGATCGCCTGTCTGCCAACGTCTTCGGCTAGCACAAGCATCCTCCGCTGTGAGTTCGCGGCCAATCTCGCGAACGCCGACGGCGGCGCTGTTGCCGTAGGTCCCAACGCGACCGTCACGATGCAGGAGTGCGTGTTCAAGTTCAACTCTGCGGGCGCCGACGGCGGCGGCGTGGTGGTCAAGGGCGGCGTCGCATATCTGCGGGATGCCCTCATGTATCGCAACCATGCCACCTCCAATGGCGCGGCTGCGCGCGTCGAGGGCGGTACCGCACAGATCACCAACAGCACCGTGTGGTGGAACGACGTGGGCAACTATGGCGTATCTCGGTCCGGCGGCACCTGCACCCTGAAGAACTGCATCGTCGGTGAGCACGGCGGCAAGGACCTCTATGGCGTGAGTGTGTCGTACTCTCTGGTCCAGGACACGAGCTTCTCGGGTGACAACGTAGTGGATCTCGGTCACATCACCCATGGCGTCCCGGGCTTCATCGACGTGCCGCAGTACAACTTCCAGCTCAGGGCAAGCTCCCCGTGTATCGATGTCGGCACGAACTCCGGAGCGACGAGCAAGGACCTTCTCGGCATCGTGCGTCCCGCAGGACGGCGACGGGAACGGGACTGCGATCGCTGACCTTGGGGCGTACGAGCGACCGGTTCCCGATGTGCAACGCTACGCAGGTGCGAACCGGTACGTGACCGCCTGCCAGGCGGCAAGAGAGAACTTCGCCGACGTCGACACAGTCGTCATCGCGAGCGGCGAGAACTTCCCCGACGCGCTATCCGCGGCAGGGCTGGCCGGCTCGTACGATGCACCGTTGCTGCTGGTGAAGAAGGACGACGTCCCTGACGTGGTACTGGGCACGATCGGCGATCTGAAGGCGACCGAGGCGGTCATCGTAGGCGGACCGGCGGTGGTGTCGTCTGTCGTGGTGACCCAGCTTGAGGACGAAGGTCTCGAGGTCTCACGCGTGTACGGCGACGATCGATACCAGACGTCGGCGGCGGTCGCTCGAGAGATCGCGAGGCGACAGGGCAGCATCGCCACCGTTTTCGTAGCCCGAGGCGATGCGTTTCCCGATGCCCTCGCGGTGTCGCCCATGGCGTACTTCGGCAGCTGTCCGATCTTGCTGACGAAGCCGACGAGCCTGCCCAGCACTATCGAGGGCCTGTTCAAGGACTATGACGTCTACACCGCACAGGTGTGCGGCGGTACCTCGGCTGTGTCGGCGAGTGTCGCTGCGCAACTCGAGACATTGGTGAAGAAGGACGGATTCACTTCATTCGGGCGATGGGCGGGAAGCGATCGCTATGCGACGGCAGTGGCGGTGGCCGAAGGCGCGGTGGGAAAGAAGTGGGCTGTTTGGGACTACGTGGGTGTCGCCACGGGCGAGAACTTCCCGGATGCGCTCTCGGGCGGTCCGGTAGCCGGTTCGTACAAGGGATGCGTTCTGCTGACCAAGACAGGCAGCTTGCCCTCGGCGACGGCCGCGCCCCTGAAGGAGAACAAGGACATCATCGTCCGGACGGAGATCTTCGGTGGAACAAGTGCCGTCAGTGACGGCGTCAAGACGGCGGTGGAGTCGGCACTCGGGTGGTAATGTCCGGGTGAGGTATCGATGCGCGCGGCGGGTCCGGGTTCGATCGTGAGTCCGGACCGCGTTCGGCACGCGAGTTCGATCGTGGGTTGATAATCTCCGCCACAGCGCTATGTTTGCATGGAACGCAAGCGTTTCTGCATACCACTCAGGGAGGGTCACATGATTAAGGTCGCGGTGTGGGGTACGGGCATGATGGGGCAGGGGCTTCTCGGCTATCTGCTTGACCGGCCCAAGGACGTCGACCTTGTCGGAGCGATCGTCACCAACCCGGCCAAAGAGGGCATGACCGTCGGTGAGCTGCTGGGACGCGAGTGCGATGTGGCGATGACGACCGACTTCGGTTCTGTGCTCGCACTCAAGCCCGATGTCGTGTGCATCAACACGCAGAGCAACCTGCACGAGGTCGAGGGCCAGATCGAACCGTGCATTCGTGCCGGCGCGAACGTGCTGTGCATCGCCGAGAAGCTTGCGTTCCCGTGGGCGAGCGATCCTGCGTGGGCCATGCGTTTCGATGAGTTGGCCAAAGGCTACGGCGTGAGCATCCTCGGCACGGGAATCAATCCCGGCTTCATCCTCGATGCGCTGATCGTGATGTGGAGCTCGGCATGCTTGCGAGTCGATCGCATCGAGGCGCAGCGCGTGAACGATCTCTCGCCGTTCGGGCCCACCGTCATGACGAGCCAGGGTGTGGGGACGACGGTCGAGGAGTTCGAGCGCGGGGTTGCCGAGGGCACGATCGTTGGCCACATGGGCTTCCCCGAGTCGATCAAACTGATTGCGAAGGCGTTCGGCTGGGGCATCGACGAGATCGTCGAAACGCGCGAGCCGATCGTCACGACCGTTGAGCGCTCCACCCCGCACGTGCACGTGGCGCCCGGCGATGTGTGCGGGTGCCGGCACATCGGCCGAGGGTACAGCGACGGCGAGCTCAAGATCGAGCTCGTGCACCCGCAGCAGATTCATCCCGGCCTTGAGGGCATCGACACCGGCGACTACATCCACATCGTCGGCGATCCCGAAGTGCACATGGCCAACACGCCGGAGATTCCCGGCGGCAAAGGCACGTACGCGAGCACCGGCAACTACATTCCGCTCATCGTGGACGCGCCGCGGGGTATGTTGACCGTGGTGGACATGCCGCTGCCGCGCTTCTGGGCGCCGACCCTCTAGCCGACCGTTTGGAGTGAACCCGATGCCGCACGCCGACCGGTGTACCACCGGCGACTGGGTGGAGGTCGAGCGCGTCTTGCTCGAGCCTGCCGACCGTTCGTCGAATCTACCGCCCGAGACTGCCGAGCAGCCCCTGCGCATGTGGCTGAAGGGCTTCGCGCTGGCCGACGCCGCGCTGGGCGACGAGGTCACGATCGAGACGATGACCGGCCGCGAGGTCACCGGCGCGCTCTCGGCAGTGAACCCCGGCTACACGCACACGTTCGGCGACCCGATCCCCGAGCTCACGAGCGTGGGACGCGATCTGCGAGCGCGGCTGGCCGCGTGGCGGCGCGACTCCGAAGGCGGCCGCGGGTGAGTGAGATGGCGAGTCGCTTCGATGAGGTGATGGCGCGCCGCGGCGAGATCATGAAGGGCGCGCTCGGCATGGACTACGCGCAGTTCGAGCGAAGCTCGCCATCGCCTTCGACTACGAGGGCATGATGGGGGCGCACGGCTATTCGATCGAGGAGATCTTGCGCATCCAGCGCGCCGGCGGCGTGGGCAAGACGCCGCTACTGGAGCTGCGCAACATGACCGACCTCGTGCGCTCGTATGCGCCTGCTGGCATGGGTGCCCGGCTGTTCATCAAGGACGAGGCCGCGAACATGGCCGGCTCGTTCAAGGACCGGCGCGCGTCGATGAGCATCCATGTCGCTGCCGAGAAGGGCTACGAGGGCGTCATCGCGGCGACCTCGGGCAACTACGGCGCGGCGGTCGCGAGTCAGGCGGCGCGCTACGGCCTGAAGTGCATCATCGTGCAAGAGACGTTCGATTCGCGCCACATCGGCCAGCCCGAGATCGTCGAGAAATCCCGCATCTGCGAGGCGTTCGGCGCCGAGGTCCTGCAGCTCACGGTCGGTCCCGAGCTGTTCTTCCACATGCTCGAGCTGCTCGACCAGACCGGGTACTTCTCGGCATCGCTGTACTCGAGCTTCGGCGTGTCGGGGATCGAGACGCTCGGCTTCGAACTTGCCGAGGAGATGCGTGCGCTGACCGGCGCTCCGCCGACGCACTGCGTCATCACGCACGCCGGTGGCGGCAACACGACCGGCACCGCGCGGGGTCTGAAGCGAGCGGGCGCGACCGAGACGCAGATCGTGAGTGCGTCGGTGGACCTGAGCGGTCTGCATATGGCCAGCGATACCGACTTCAACCGCAAGAGCTTCACGACCGGGCACACCGGCTTCGGCGTGCCGTTCGCGACCTGGCCCGACCGCGCCGACGTGCCGCGCAACGCGGCCCGTGCGCTGCGCTACATGGACCGCTACCTCACCGTCACGCAGGGCGAGGTCTTCTACGTCACCGAGGCGATGTCGAAGCTCGAGGGCCTCGAGCGCGGCCCCGCCGGCAACACGGCCGTGGCTGCCGCGATGTCGATCGCCCGCGATCTGCCGCGCGACGCGACGGTGGTCGTGCAGGAGACCGAGTACACCGGTGCCGGCAAGCACCACTGGGCGCAGCTCAACTTCGCGCAAGGAGATGGGCGTCGAGGTGCGCTCCGGCGACCCGGTCGACAACGTGCCGGGCAAGGTCATCGTGATCCCGGAGCGTGCCCGAGCAGATCCGCGCGGTCGAGGTCGATCTCGCGCGGCTTGCGCCGCAGCTACGTGCGCAACGCGCTGCAGCATGCGGGCGAGGGCTACGAGGCGACGCCGGACGACATCGAGTTCCTGGCGCAGGACGCGAACACCGAGTCGGCGGCGGTCGAAGAGATCATCGCGGGGCTTGCTGCTGGGGAGTGAGCGACGCGCGGGGCGGGGCGTTGCGTGTGCCCCTACAGCAGCCGTATCTCCACGTCGGTCTCGATGCCTTCGAACGCGCGCCGGTCGGCGGTGACGAGCGGGCAGTCGAGTTCCTCGGCCAGCTGAAGGAAGAGCGCGTCGTAGACCGAGATTCGATGGCGGTAGGAGAGGCGGGTTGCCTCGGAGAGCCGCTCGTATGTCATGTCGAACAGGGCGACAGCTATCGCGGCGAGATTGTCGATGAGTTCGAGTACGTCCGCTTCATCGAGTCGCCGCTTCCATTTCAGCGCGTTGGCGACTTCGGCGGGCATCAGTGCCGGTGCAACCAGAATGATCTCGCCGCCCAGGTGTCGATGCACGATCTCCAGAGCCTCGGCGACTCCATCCTCTGCTATCGGATGCAGCCACTTGTGTGCGACGGAGGAGTCGACGACGCACTGCGCGCTCATCGCTCCCACCCTTCCGGGGTATCTCTTTCGCGGTCACGCCGTAGCTGATCCATCATGCCCTGGATGTCGTCAGGTGTGAGCTTCGCGCCGATGCGCCGCATGCTCGCAATAGCGCGCTCGGCGTTCTTGCGGCGAAGCTCCTCGGCAGAGAGGTTCTTCAGATCGGCGACGTAGCGCGCGCTCGCCTCGGCTATGAAGCCGCTGCGCGACAGCCCGAGCTCCTCGGCAGTCTCATCGATCTCGGAGACCAGATGTTCGGGCAGCGATACGTTCACCTTGTACGAGGCCACTGAGGTCACCTCCACTAGCAGATACACCATACGGATACACCACGAGTGTATCTGGCGGGTCTGACACGAGTCAATCGGGAGTCGCGCCTGATCTGCCCCGATGCGCGCGCCGTTGACAGTCGTCTCTCCGTCCTTCATCGTTAATCGGCGATTGACGATTGAAAGCGCCGCGTAGTGAGGAGTTCCCGTGACACAGGCAACCAAGTCCACGTCGGACGCACCTATTCCCACGTGCGAAGACCCCGGACTCGCCGGCGATTTGGACGCGCGGCTGCGCGATGAGAGATCTGGCCCGTGTCGCGCACGCGCTCGGCCATCCCGCACGCGTCTCCATCGTGCGCTACCTCGCCGCGCAGGACGGCTGCGTTGCAGGCGAGATATTCGAGCAGCTCGATCTGGCGCAGTCCACCGTCTCGCAGCATCTGCGAGTGCTCAAGGAGGCGGGCGTCGTGCACTCGAGTGCGCACGGCAACCGCACGTACTACTGCGCGGTTCCGTCGATACTGATTCGATTCGAGCGCACGATCGGCAAGGTCATCAGCGGTCGGCCATGAGGCGGCGACACGACAAAGGCGAGGGAGCAGGAATGACCGAGCAGGCACGTGCCGAGAAGAAGCGAATGGGCGTGTTCGAGCGCTATCTGTCCGTCTGGGTGGCCCTGTGCATCATCGCGGGCACACTCATCGGCAATGCATGGCCAGGAGTTGCCACGTCGCTTTCGAAGTTCACCTACGCGCAGATCTCGATACCCGTAGCGGTTCTGATCTGGCTGATGATCTATCCGATGATGCTCCAGATCGATTTCGCCTCGCTCAGGCGAGTCGGGCGAGAAGCAGCAGGGCCTCATCGTCACCACCGTCACCAACTGGCTCATCAAGCCGTTCACCATGTACGCGATCGCCTGGTTCTTCCTCAACGTCGTCTTCTCCCGCTGGATACCGGTCGACCTTGCGCGCGAGTATCTGGCTGGCGCGGTTCTGCTCGGCGCGGCGCCGTGCACGGCCATGGTGTTCGTGTGGTCCTATCTGGCCGACGGAGACCCTGCCTACACGCTCGTCCAGGTGGCCCTGAACGACCTCATCATCCTGTTCGCGTTCGCGCCGATCGTCATGTTCCTTCTCGGCCTCACCGACATCCTCGTTCCCTACGACACCATCATCTTGTCGGTCGTGCTGTTCGTGGTGGTCCCGCTGCTCGCCGGGTGGATCTCGCGCACGCAGCTGATCAAGCGCAAAGGGCTCGACTGGTTCGAGAAGACGTTCCTTCCCGCGCTTGCGCCGGTGACGATCACGGCTCTGCTCGCCACGCTCGTCATCATCTTCATCTTCCAAGGCGAGACCATCGTCTCCAATCCGCTGCATATCGTGCTCATTGCAGTCCCGCTCAGCATCCAGACCTACTTCATCTTCGTGATCGCGTACGGCTGGTCGTGGTTGTGGAGGTTGCCGCACCGCATCGGCGCGCCAGCCGGTTTCGTCGGGGCCTCGAACTTCTTCGAACTCGCAGTCGCGGTTGCGATCTCGCTGTTCGGGCTCACCTCCGGAGCGACGCTTGCGACGGTCGTTGGCGTGCTTGTCGAGGTGCCGGTCATGCTCTCGCTCGTCTGGATCGCCAAGCAGACGCGCGAGCGGTACGAACTGAGGGCAGCAGCATGAAACCAGGCGTGAACAAGGTCATCCTCGCGCTCGTCGTCGTGGTGTTCGGTGTTCTGCTCGCCTGGAAGGCGACATCCGGCGGAACCATTGCAGAGCCGAGCGTCGACGAGGGCACCTCGTCGCTCACATCGATTCACAACGACGCGGTTGGCGATTTCGAGGTCGCGCGTGAGACCGGCAAGCCGGTCTACGTGCTGTTTCACTCGCTGACGTGTGAGCCTTGTATTGAGATCTCTGCGGTTGCCGACAAGGTGGTTCCCGAGTATGAAGACGCAGTCGTCTTCGTGAACGTGATCACCGATGACCCTTCAGGGCAAAAGCTCGCCGAACAGTTCTCCTTTCAGTACATTCCGACTTCCTTCTTCATCGGCCCGGACGGCCAGATCGAGGACAGCTACACCGGGGCCATGGATGCGGTCGCGATGCGGGCGCGTCTCGACGCACTTGTGGCGGGTCAGTAATGGACGAGTTCGCGCAGCAGCTCGTAGCCGGCGTCGTCGGGGGACCTGCCGCGTTCGGCATCGCCTTCCTCGGTGGGCTGGTAGCGGGCTTCGGACCCTGCATCTTGCCGATGGTCCCGGCGGTATTCGGCTACATCACGGGGACGGTCGCAGCTTCGCCCGGGGAGCGACCGGCGGCGCACGCGCCACTTCGTGCGCTCGCGCTCACCGGGGTGTTCGTCGTCGGCATGAGCCTGGTGTTCTCGGCGATCGGGGTTGCGGCGGGTGCGCTTGGGCACGCGATTCTCATCGGAAGGTGGGCGTACTACGCGGTGGCGGCGGTGTGTATCGTGATTGCGCTCCAGATGCTCGGCGCTATCGAATTGCCGCTGGATCGCATGAACGCGTGGCTACCGGTGAGGAGGCCCGAGACGCGCGGCGTTCTCGGCTCGCTTGTGTTCGGGATGCTGTTCGGTCTCGTGGCCACGCCGTGTTCGACACCTGTGCTCGCAGCCATCGCGACCATTGCAGCGGCGGGAGGCGAACCAGTGCGCGGCGGCCTGCTTCTGTTCGTATTCGGGCTCGGGAAGGGGGTGCCGCTGCTTGTCCTGGGCGTGGCATCGGGCTCGCTGGGCTTCATGCGCGGGATCTCGAGGATGATGCCGGTGCTCACGAGGGTTGGCGGGGTAGGACTACTTGTGGCGGCCGCGTATCTCGTGTGGATCGCCTAGCGGGCGTGTTGGTCGCCGTGTTGGCCGGAATCCGGGCAGCAATCTCCAAGGTCCCACTACCGTGCCGGCTGCGATATGCTTGCATCGAAGCTCGTGAGTTCTGCATAGACTTCGCGAGCCGAAGCACCGAAATCGTATTGCTGACGAGGAGGCGCGCATGGTTCGCCCCGACACCTTCAAAGAGGTTCGCGAGCACCTGTCCGGTACATCGGATGCCGATCTCGAAGAGCGGTTCTGGGAGCTTTCGAACGAAGTCGTCGCGCCGCTCGTCGAGCTTGCGCGCACGCACACATCACCCTCGATCGAGCGCAGCGTACTCATGCGAATGGGCATTGACTCGCTGACGTGTCAGAGCGTCGTGGCAGAGTGCGAGAAGCGAGGGTTGCTCGGCCATGGAGCGGGTCATGTGGTACTGGTGTGCATGCAGGAGTGGGAATGCGAAGCTGTGGAGGCGGCGTCTCGTTTGGCGCGCGGCGAGGGCTGGGACATCGCCGAGGCCAAGTGGGGTGACGCTCGATGAGCGACACGCTTCCGCCTCTCGATCCTGCCGAGAAGCTCGATCTCGCCTCGTTGCTCGACGGGCTCGAGCACTACCGGCCTCGCAGGCACGGATGGACCTGGCGCGAGATCGTGCCGAACCAGCGTCTCTACGAGTTCACGTACCGCGAGACCTCCGAGAACGTGAAGCGCAGCATCCCGCTGCCCGCCGCGCACTACTTCGACGACATCGACCCACAGCCCGATTGCGTCGTCACGACCGAGATCGCTTCGGGCCGGCCCGAGGACGACATTCGACGCATGCGCATGGCTGCATGGCACGGCGCGGACCACATCATGGTGATCCGTACCGCCGGACAATCACATATCGACGGACTGCTCGAGGGCACCCCCGAGGGCGTCGGCGGCATTGCGGTGACCCGCAAGCAGTGCCGACTCACGCGTCGGGCTCTCGATCTGATCGAAGACGAAGTCGGGCGTCCGATCAACTACCACAGCTATGTGAGTGGAGTTGCTGGTCCCGAGATCGCCGTCATGTTCGTCGAGGAGGGCGTGAACGGAGCCCACCAGGACCCGCAGTACAACGTCCTATATCGCAACATCAATATGTATCGCAGCTTCGTGGACGCTGCGGTCGCCAAGCACATCATGGCTGCGGGCGGCATCCTGCAGATCGATGGCGCGCACAACGCGAACGCCACGGCGATCAAGGCGTGGAAGGTCATGCCCGAGCTGCTCGTGCAGCACGCCATCAACTGCGCGTACTCGGTCGCCGTCGGCATGCCCAAGGAACAGATCGCGCTGTCCACCGTGCCACCTGACGCGGCTCCCGCGCCGTGCATGCGGATGGACCTGCCGTACGCGATCGCGCTGCGCGACCTATTCGGCGAGTACAAGATGCGCGCGCAACAGAACACTCGCTACATGGAGTCCGACAGCCGTGATGCCACGGTGAGTCACGTGATGAACCTCATGATCTCGAGGCTGACCTCGGCAGACATCCAGTCGACCATCACGCCCGACGAAGGCCGCAACGTTCCGTGGCACTACAACAACATCGCTGCCGTCGACACGGCGAAGCAGTCGCTTGTCGGCATGGACGGGCTGCGCGACATGGTTCGCATCGATCGGGAGAACCCCGAGCTGAAGAAGCGTGTCCGCGAGATCAAGGAGCGCGCGGTGCTCTTCCTCGAAGCGATGCTCGCCGACGGCGGATACTTCGCCGGCGTCGAGGAAGCGTACTTCGTGGACTCAGGAGAATACCCGGAGACCAACGACGACGGAATCGCCCGTCACAGCGACGGCGGAGTTGCCGAAGGCACGATCGTGCCGCGTGCGGACGACTACCTCGCGCCGGTGTGCCACCACTTCGGCGAGAACCATCTGCCGGAAGGCTTCCGGGGTCGCGCGGCAGGCGAGGCCGCTCCCTGCGACCTCATCGGCGGCTGCACGCTGTGCGACGACGCGAAGGTCCCCTTCATCGACGAGCTCGACCCGCACGACAACGTCGCCGATCGCCTCGCGCAGATGGCCGAGGAGCGGCAGCGCGGGCTGATTCGTCCCGAGGTTCAGTGGGCGGGCGACGGCATCGTGGTGGTCTCGCTCTTTCTCCCCGTCGGAGAGCGCGTGGCCGAGGCGGCCGCCCTGGAGATGGGTCGCTCGATGAACCTCACGGACTGCGAGGTAGTTCACAAGCGCGTGATGCACCCCGCCGAGGGCACCTACCTCGAACTCAAGGGACGCCTCGATGTGGCGATCGACCCGTCCACACTCGTGTTCCCGGAGATCGTCGAGGTCCTGAGTGACGAGGAGATACGCGATTTCGTGACCGAGCGGAATCTCAAGGTCGTTGCAGCGACGGTGGGCGAAGACGAGCATTCCGTCGGGATGCGTGAGATTCTCGACATCAAGCACGGCGGCCTGGAGAAGTGGAGCTTCGGCGTGGAGTATCTCGGCACGTCGGTACCCATCGAGAAAGTCCTCGACGCGGCAATCGAGCACGCTGCATCGGCCGTACTCATCTCGACGATCATCACGCACGGCGACATGCATCGCGACAACATGCAAAAGCTCGCCGATCTAGCTGCCGAGAAGGGCGTGCGCGACAAGCTCTTGCTGATCAGTGGCGGCACGCAGGTGACCGACAAACTCGCGTGCTCGTGGGGAATGGACGCGGGATTCGGCCGCGGCACGCACGGCGTCGACGTCGCGAGCTTCATCGTGCGCACCATGCGCGAGCGCGGGATGTGACCACATATGGCGGCTGACGTCCGCACAATCGATGCGCTGGTGGCCGAGATCGGCTCGACTACCACGTCCGTCACTGCATTCGACGGGCTTGCGGGCTGGCCGGACACGACGCCGCGACTGCTCGGGCAAGGTGTCGCACCCACGTCGGTCGCTGACGGCGACGTGAGCATCGGACTCGACGCGGCTCGCGCTGAGCTCGAGTCCGCGACGGGTCCGCTCGAGCCGGAGATCACCCTCGCGACCTCCTCGGCAGCGGGCGGTCTGCGCATGACTGTGCACGGCCTGACACAGAAGATGACGGCGATGGCTGCGCGTGAGGCAGCGCTCGGCGCGGGAGCCGTCGTGAAGTACCAGACCGCCGGTCACCTGCGCGAACACGATCTCGAGCAGATAGAGGCTGCCCGCCCGAACCTGATTTTGCTGGCGGGAGGCGTGGAGGGCGGCGACATCGAGACGGTGCTCGCCAACGCCCGGCGCCTCACGGCACTCGCCGCGCGACCGATCGTTGTCTATGGCGGAAACTCCGCGGTGGCCGAGGAGGTCCGGGGGATCCTCGAACCTGTCGGCTTCACCGTGCGCATCACTCCGAACGTCTACCCGGGTATCGACGAGCTCGACATCGTTCCCGCGCGCCACGTGATTCACGACGCGTTCGAGGACCACATCACGCGCGCGCCGGGCATGGAGCGCATCGGCGAGTTCGTGACCGGACGCATTCTGCCGACACCCGGTGCGGTGCTGATCGCGGCCGAGGTGCTCGCGGCGCACGTCGGCGATCTGGTTGTGATCGACGTCGGGGGTGCGACGACCGACGTGCACTCGATCACCGACGGCAGCCCGGATATCGCCGCGATTTCGACCGACCCGCAGCCACACGCGAAGCGCACGGTCGAAGGCGACCTCGGTACCTTCGTGAGCGCGTCTCACACCGCCGAGCTGATGCCGCCCGACATGCGTCCTGCGACGCTGCCGCCCGCACTACCTTCGACTGCCGAGGAGATCGCTGCCGCGACCGCTCTCGCGCGGTTCGCAACGGTGACCGCCGTAGAGCGTCATGCGGGGCGCCTGGCCCACCTCTATACGCCGACCGGTCGTCAGACGGTGGCGCGGGGGCGCGATCTGACGGCGTGCCGGCTCGTCATCGGCACGGGTGGGGCGCTGGTGCGGTTGCCCGACGGCACCGAAGCGCTCGAGTCGGTGCGCGCCCGGGCGAACGGCGGCGAGCGATTGTTGCCTCCGGCCGATGCGCGGGTTGTCCTCGACAGGGACTACGTCTTTGCCTGCTGTGGCGCACTGGCTACTCATTTCGCCGCCGAGTCGATTGTTGCGCTGATGCGCGCGAGTATGAGGGAATAGCCGTGGCGGAAGGGGAGACCATGAGGGGGTCGCGGTTCGTGAGGCTGCTTGCGGCGGTATTTGTCTGCGTGCTCGCGCTGAGCGTTCTCGGCGGGTGTGGCAGCAATGCGGAACAGGAGTCGTCCGACGAACAGGCCGGCACCACAGCCGAGCCCGAGGTCGCCGATGACACCACGACAGACGCCGCGCAGACGGGCGCTGCCGTATCCGACGCCGGCCAGATTCCCCCCGGCTCCGAGTTCGCCGAAGGTGGCGGCGGGCCGCTTTCCTACAGCTTCCGCGAAGAGTGGCGGCGCGCGCTGCCCGAGGCGCAGAAGTGGCGTTCGGGCGCGTACCTGATCTCGGCTGTTGGGGAGTACGTCAACAACGACGGCGTGCCCAGCGAGTGGCGCTTCTCGTTCATCGATAGCGACAATCCCGATGCGCTGCTGTGGGTGACCATCGATCCGTGGGGCAACGTTACGAACACGGAGGAGAAGACGGGCGATGCCGTTTCCGCAAACGTGAGCAAGTTCGACAAGCCGGTGCCGTACGAGATCATCGACAGCGACGAGGCTGTGCGGATCGCGACGGAGGTCCTCGGCGAACGCTATGACCTTGCCGACACGAAAGAGCCGCTTATCGGGTTGGGCTGGAGCGTCATGGGCGGCGGTGGTCCGTACTGGAACTACAACCTGTTCTACTCGCCAACGGCTGAGTACATCTCGGCGCAGATCAACGCCCTGACCGGCGAGGTCACACCGCAGGAGTAGGACGCAGCCCCGTCGGAAGGACACGCATGCTCGCCAAGGCGACCGTGACGGTGAATCTCGCGAAGATCGAGCACAACGCACGCAGCGTGGTCTCGGCGCTTCCGGGCGTCGAGGTTGTGGGCGTCACGAAGGTGACGTGCGGGAGCCCCGAGGTCGCTCGCGCGATGCTCGCAGGCGGCGTGAGCGCCATCGGCGAGTCGCGTCTCGAGAATGCCGAGCGGTTGCGCGCAGCCGGCATTGACGTCCCAATCTGGCTTCTGCGCGCACCGACACCCGGGCTTGCCGAGGACGCGGTGCGGCTGACCGACGTCTCGCTCGTCAGCGAGATCGCGTGTGCCGAGGCGCTCGATCTCGCCGCTGCGCGGGCTGCTCGGCGCTACTCGGTCGTCGTCATGGTCGATCTGGGCGACTTGCGCGAGGGGATCATGCCGGCGAAGCTGCTGGAGTTTCTCGGCGCTGTGAGTCGGCTGGACAACATCGAGGTGCTCGGGGTCGGCACGAGCTTGACCTGCTACGGAGCGGTGGTGCCGTCCGAGGAGAACCTCAGTGAGCTGGCGGCCCTGGCGTCAGAAGCGGAGTGCCAGCTGGGTACTCGCGTGCTGATCTCGGGAGGCATGTCGAGCTCGATCGAGCTCGCCGTGGCCGGGCGCATGCCCTCGGCTGTCGACAATCTGCGCATCGGCGAGTCGATCATCCTCGGCGTGAGCACCGTGACGCGCGAGCCGATCCTCGATTTGCACACCGATGCCATCGTGGTCGAGGCACCGGTGATCGAGTGCGCGACGAAGCCTTCGATGCCCAGAGGAGAGACCGCGCAAGACGCGTTTGGCGGGCGACCCGAGTTTGCGGATCGAGGCGAACGTCGACGCGCAATCTGCGCGCTCGGCCGCCAGGATGCGCCGCCCGAGGGCCTTCGACCACTCGACCCGCGCGTCGAAGTGCTCGGCGCGTCGAGCGACCACCTCATCCTCGATGTCGACGCGTTGCCCGAGTCCCCGCAGGTGGGCGACGCGATCGCGTTCGTGCCCAATTACTCCGCGACGCTCAGGCTGTTCACGTCGCCCTATGTCGAGAAGCAGTTTCGCGGCGCGTAGGGTCGAGCTAGAACCCGAGCGAGAGCATCTCTTCGATCGCCGGGTCGTAGTAAGACGGCTCGTCGATAACGGACGCCGTGAGTGGATCGTCGCCCACGCCGCACACCGAGACGTCGAGTGCCGTGGTCTTGGGGTTCTCGTCAGGATTCATGGGAATCAGAGTCCAGGTGTCGGCCCGGTTCGCGAAGGTCAGGTCACCCGTGATCCCGGTGAGAGCCCGCAGTTGGCGCACGTGAATGCTGTGATAGTGGTTGCTGTAGTGGGCGGGGTAGCGCTCATAGAGGCAGTAGCCCTTGTACTCGTAGTCATCCAGGTGCCGGCTCAGTGTAGCGGTGGCGCGATTGAAGACACTCTTCGCGGTCGTGTTGCCGGTGACACGGTACAGGTCCCAGACTCCCCACATCGCGAAGATGGATCCGTTGAGCACCTGCTTCGGTTGCGCTTCGGTGTACTCCTCGAGCCAGTAGTCGTCGCCGTCCCGCGTCGTCACGCCACCTCCCGCGACGCTTGTCGTGAACGGGCGAAATGCCTTTTCGGCTGCACGGCGATACGAGTAGTCGTTCGTCAACTGATACGCGCGCAGTAATGCCGAGATGCCCATCCCTTGAGCCATGCCCGAATACCAGGGGGCCTTGAGCCCACGGCTGCTGTAGAACCAGGTGTATGGGAAGCGCCCGTCCGCATCCATGCCCTTGTCCCTCAGCCAGTTGGCGTGTCGGAGGAAGTCGGTCTTTGCGGTCTTATCGCCCGTTTCGAGGTATGTGTCGTATGCGCCGAGCGCGAACTGAGCGATCGAGACCGGGTTGTACACCGGGGCGTCAAAGAAGTCGTAGTCGACTTGGACGATCCTATACGGGTCACGTGGCCAATCGAGCATGTTCTCGTATGCTGGCGCCCGGTCATTGTAGTAGTGCCCGAGCTTCCGCCCCGTGGTGTCGTCACAGTATGTATAGCTGACTGAGGCCATAGGTTTGAATGCCGCGTACCGCGGCGGATACGTGGCCTTGGAGTCAATCGCCCGTAGTGCGTCGAAACCGACGAAATCGCCCAGCGCGGAAGTGCCTCCCAGTACGACGATCTTCTTGACCGAGGAGCGCCGTTTGCTGGTGGCGAGTGCGGTGGAGGCGAGTGCGTCAAGCCTCACGGGGTGCGTAAGCAACAGACCCGCTCCGCTGATGGCGGCTGCCGGACCACCGGCTATGGCGTCGGCGAACACGCGGCCGGAGGCCAGGTAGACTCCCGTGACCGGCTTGCCGGTGATCTTTCTCGTTGAGTTCCATTACCTTGACGGCCGTCTCGTAGCGGTCCTCGCCTGCCGCGCGGGAGACAGCACTACGACCGAATGCCGCGACAAGTGCGGTTTCGACAGCCGAACTCACAGCCGCCGTGCCCCCGATGATGTAGACCCGCCGAGCGCCCGTTGCCGTCACAGTATCGACCGCATCGCTTGCGGGGGCACCGGGCCTGACCAGGACTACCGGCGAGTTGCGCCGGGCGGTGATTTGCGAGACCGCAAGCGCGTCGGCGAAGTCCGTGCCGGTCGCGATGAACACCTCGGCAGGTCTCTTGCCCGCGAGCTGTCGGACCCTACGGGCAACGGCGCGAGCTGTTGAGTAGCGACTTGGTCCGGCGATTCTTTCGACCGTGACGCCGGGCAGACGGTCCAATTCGCGGGCGACGCTTTCGGCCAGCACGGTCGTTCCTCCCAGAAGCACGACGCGACGTGCCCCAAGAGTCGTGATCGTATCCTTGACGACCTGGGGCACGGATGTCGTCTTGCACAGAAGTAGTGGTGCGTCTAGCGCGCCTGCGAGCGAGGATCCTGTCAGCCCGTCGGGCCATGCGGCGCCACTCGACACCACTACGTAGTCGGTCCCATTCGGATAGCTCGTCAATGCGAGTTGTGCGGCAGTCTCGTATCGCGTGCGTCCCGCTTCGCGAGAGACCGGAACCACCGGGTGCACGGCATCGGCAGCGATCGACGCGTAGAGGTTTGCGAGTACGCGGGTCGTGTCAGCCAGTTGCTGCGCGAGGAGCTGGCGCGCCTCGAGCGTCCAGCCACTTGTAGCTGCGACCTCGGCCAAGGGCTTGAGTCGTGTGGCGCGCCCAATCGTTCGGGACCGCAGGGCAGCGAGTGTGCGTGTCGTGTCCGCCGAGTAGACGACGGGACGCTCCCCGATCCAACCATGATTCTGCAAAGACGCGCTGGTGTGTTGAGAGGCGAGTTTCCGCCATTGTGTTGTGATCGTGCTCGTTGTGCCCCAGCTGCCCACGAACGACGGATCGCCTAAGTCGCCGACCAGGTGTCCCATGCTACCGGCAAGCGTGCTTGCAGTTGTGAAGTCACCGGCGCGGTACGCTGTGACGGCAGCATCGTAAAGAGAGCACGCTTGTGCCTCAATGTCTGCGTGCCCGGGTTCAGACGGTCCGCACACATAGGGTGGAGTCGACGACGCGTCGGGGCTCTGAGACGCAGGGATTGCCTGGTTCAGATCCACCCATGTGAAGTCCCACGTCTTGCTCAGGAACGCAGCCTCGTTAACTATCCAGTCGTGGGTGTCCCACTGTGTCGGCGCTCCTGTTGTCCAGGCGACAGCCGGAGCCGTCCCGAAGGTCGAGGACAACAGAGCGAGGCTCAGAGCGAGTCGCACGATGCGCGTCACGTACCGCGTTCTAATCATTGTTCTTCTAGGCATACTCGCATGGTATATGGCTTCGAGTGGGAATACGAAATCCTTTGGCATCTTCGATGTGCCGCAGCCTGTGCCGAGTCCCTCTCTCGCGCGATACATGCCATGCCGATGTATGCTGAACAAACGGGATTCGGAGGCACGGATGAAGTTGTCGTCGCTAAGCTTGCGCGTTCGTCTGATGCTCGGATTCGGCATCGGTGTCCTTGCCGTGCTCCTCATCACCGGATACATCGCCATTGACTCGTTCAGTAGCGCTGTCGATGACTTCTCGTACGGCGCGATCGACAACAACATGTCGAATGCCAACGCGTCACTCGAGGATCTGCGCACCCATCTCGAGCAGACGATGCAGGGAGTCTCCACCGATACTCGCGTGCTGACCGCGCTCGGCACTCCCTCCATCGGCCCGGAGCTGCAGGCTGTAGCACGTCTGTCAGGTCTCACGTGGGCTATGGTCATCGACTCGGGCGGGCAGGTTGTCGCCGCAAGTACGGGGGCTCCACCGTTTGCATCGACCTGGCCGCTGCTCGTTGATGTGGCGGTAGCTCGGCAAGCGGACTCGTTCTACGCCGTGGTGCCGGAGACCGAACTGGTCAAGCTGAAGCTTGCCGAGCAGCTTGCTGCCCTGGTGATTCCGACCCAGGGCGGGACCATCGTCGAGGGCGAGGAGAGCGGGGCGCTTTCGGTCGTCGCAGTGGAACCAGTGTCCGCGTCGAACGGAGTCGGGTATCTCCTGGTGGGCGTTGACACGCTCAAAGGCAATCTGCCCTTCGTCGACTCGATCGTCGAACATCAGGGGGGTACGGCGACTGTGCTCCAGGGTGGTGTGCGGGTCGCTACCACCGTCAAGGACGACGAGGGCAAGCGCGCTATCGGGACTGTTGTCTCTGACCTGGTCCGGCAGCAGACCCTTGAAAGCGGCGAGTCCTTCCGGGGCGATGCCTTCGTCGTGAACCGGAACCACCTCAGCGCGTACGACCCCATCGTAGATCCTTCAGGCGCGGTCATCGGCATGTTGTACGTTGGCCTGCCGCTCGACACCTACAACGATGTCGTGTCATCCTTCGCCATCCGCTACACGATCATCATCGGGGTCGCCGTGCTTGCCACGCTCCTCGGTATCGCAGCTACGTCCCAATGGCTCACCAAGCCGATCACTGCGGTCGGGGAAGCTGCGGCCCGCGTCGCCGGTGGCGATCTCACGGTGCGGGTTCCGGTCCTCGGCGCGCCGGACACCCGTGCTCTGGGCGAGGCCTTCAATCGCATGACCGGTGGTCTGCGCGATCTCATCGGCACGGTCGAAGACGCTGCATCGAGTCTCGGGTCGGTGTCTGCACAGATATCTGCCGCTTCGAGTACCTCTGCCGAGCAGGCGACACGACAGGCATCGTCTGTGGCTGAGACGACCGCGACTGTCGAAGAGCTCTCGCGCACGTTCAATGCTGTGGCCGAAGGTGCTGGGCGTGTGCTGCGCATCGCAGAAGAGGCACTGGAGTCCGCACAGATGGGCAAGGAGACGATCGACGCCGGTGCCGAGGAGATGGAAGGTCTGATCGCGGGTGCCGAAGAAGTGCGTGAGGCAGCGAGCACGATGATCGACGTCACGCACCAGATCACAGAGGTAACAAGCATCATCAGTTCGGTTGCCGAGCAGACGAAGATCCTTTCGATGAATGCGGCTATCGAAGCCGCGCGAGCGGGAGAAGCCGGCAACGGCTTCGGCGTGGTGGCGACCGAGATCAGAACGCTGGCGAACTCCGTGGGGAGCTCGGCTGGCCGGATCTCCGGTCTTGTCTCGAGCATTCAGCTGGCCAGCGAGTCTTTGGCTCGCACCGCCGAACGCCAGTCGGAGATCACGGCCGAGAGCGCAAGGCGTGCGGGGGGATCGAGAGAGGCGTTCGACAGCATATTCGAACAGATGAGCGACACGGCGGCAGCCACACGCGAGATAGCAGCTGCGGCGAGTCAGCAAAGGGCCGCAGCCGATCAGATTGTGAGCGCCATGCAGCAGGTGAGCACGAGTTCGAACGAGACGGCCACCGCCTCGCGCCAGCTCGCCGATGCCGCCTCGGAGGTCGAGAGCGAAGCGGACCACCTCACGCGCAGTCTCGGAGGCTTCAAGACTCGATGAAGAGGGGGTCCACACGGCGTGAGTCGACTACTCGACGCTGAATGCACAGGCGTCCCCCTCGGCGGCGTTGCGCCGCAGGCGGTGTTTCTCGGCGCGTCCGCCGGTGGACCGCAGGCGATCGAGAGCGTGCTGAGCGGGCTGCCAGCCGACTTCCCGGTACCGGTGGCTATCTGTCAGCACATGCCGCCAGGGTTCACCGCACTGTGGGCCGAGCGGCTCGACGCGATCTGCCCGCTCGATGTTCGTGAGGCTCGACAGGGCGAGCGGCTGGAACCCGGTACGGTCTACGTCGCTCCGATCGGTCGCCATATGCGAGCCGTGCGAGAAGACGGTGCGTGCACGGTGCGGCTCGACAGAGACTTCGCGGATTCCCTCCACGTTCCATCGATTGACATCTTCATGAGTGCCGCGGCGCAATCCTATGGCTCTCGGGCGCTTGGTGTGCTGCTTAGCGGGTTGGGGACAGATGGGGCGCTTGGCATGCTCGCGCTCCGAAGGGCGGGCGCGTACACGCTGTGTCAGTCTCCAGACTCCGCAGTCGCTCCGTCCATGCCGAGTTCGGCCAAGGAACTTGGTGCGGTAGCCGAGGAGATTCACATCGATCACATGGCTCGCGCGATCGCCAGGCACGTGTCTGGAGCGGTGTGACGCGAGCTTTCGCAGCGCGCAAGGTCGACGATTTTGCGGCGAATCGTTTGTACAGTGAGATACATCACCCAGTTTGATGTTTTGCGAGGCCGATAGCCCTCCTTGTCAGATGTCCTCAAAGCCGCGCCCGCTGCACGGCATGCTAGAGAGGAGGGTTACATGAAGAGGTCCTTCGCGATCCTGTCCGCAGCGCTTCTCGTCACATCACTCATTGTGCCGTCTGCCGCCGTGGCCGCCAATGGAAGCGATCACAGGGGTGCCGGCAACGGCCGAACTGCCGCGCCCGGTCAGGCCAAGAAGGTCTCCGAGGAAGCTGTCACCATCGAAGCCCCGGGAGGGGTCGATATGCCGGTGACATCCGAGGAGCCTTCTGATGAATCCGCGAAGGGCAAGGGAAACGGGAACGGTGTAGCCGCAGGGAAGCCGAACCAAGCTGCCGACGCTCATGCCTCCGAGAACGGCACGTCCACTGTTCGCATTCGTGTGCACGTACGCCAAAGAGAGTCCGAGGAGGGCTCCGACACCGCGAAGCCCGAGCGTACCGGTATCGCGAACGCGTTCGATCGTATTTCGGCGAACCTCGACCGCGCCAACACCAAGATAGGTGATAGTACGAGGAAGTCGCTTCCTCCCGGACTCGTCCGTGTCTTCGAGAAGTTTCTCGGCTGGCTCGGACTCGAGACGGACAACACACCAGCGAACGAAGCAGATTCCGAGCAACCAGTAGAGATACCAGATGCATCGGACGATGCCACTCCGACTCCCGTACCTGATTAGGACGCCGACACTTCGACTCCGACCCCCGAACCCGAATCGAAGTGACCGAGCGACCACCGTTTCTGAGAAGAATCTTCATGGACCCGACGAAGGAGCCCCGATCCAGGGGCTCCTTCTCATTCGCCTTGACACACCAGATGCTTCTGGGTGTACGGTACGTTTAGTACATACTGAAAGTTGGAATAGTTCTGTTCGTACGATTGAGCCTGGCGTTCTGCTGCCGGACTCCAGGGGTCGCAGGGGAGGAAAGCGTGATACCGGATGATCGTGAGAAGCGCAGAACCGCAGCGCTGCACAAGCTGGCTCGCGTCCTCGAAGCAGTCGGACTTCCGCACAGCACAGCGCTTGTGTATGCAGCGCTGACGCTTGCTCCGGGCGAGGGGCTCTCGTCGAGCGAGCTTGCCGAGGAGCTGCACATTTCCAAGGCGTCGATAAGCAACGCGACCCAGCTTCTTGTGGGGACCGAACTCGTGGAGCGCTACCGCGTCCCTGGATCGCGCGAAACGTACTATCGAATCTTGAAGGGTTCGTGGGGACCTCTTCTAGACCGCAAGTTCAGAGCCTTCTTCACCATCACGCGAACCGTTCAGGAGGCGATGGAGTACACGGACTCTGAGCTGGCCCAGGATCGCCTGCGCGAGATGGAGGATGTCTACACATTCTTCGAAGAGGAGTTCGCCGGAATCATGAAGCGTTGGGATGAGAGGATGTCGTCATGACAGGACCAGCCATACAGGTCGAGAACATCGCCTTCAGCTACGGTGATCTTCGAGGCCGTCAAAGGCATCAGCTTCGACGTGCAGCCTGGCGAGATCCTGGGCTTCCTCGGCCCGAACGGCGCCGGCAAGTCCACGACGATCAAGATGCTGACCGGCCAGATCACGCCCAAGAGCGGTCGTGGCCCGCATCCTCGGCAAGGACATCGCCAAAGACGATCCCGAGATACAGGCGCAGATCGGCGTGTGTTTCGAGGAGAAGAACCTCTACCTGAACATGAGCGCGCTGGAGAACCTCGACTTCTACGCGTCGCTGTTCGGCATCAAGGACGCCGGACAGCATGGAGGTCCTGCGGCGAGTCGGTCTGGCCGACCGCGCCAAGGACCGCGTGCACAGCTTCTCCAAGGGCATGCGCCAGCGCATGATGATCTCGCGCGCGTTCATCAACAAGCCCGAGCGTGCTGTTCCTCGACGAGCCGACCGACGGGCTCGACCCGGTCACGTCGGCGTCGATCCGCAAGACGATCAAGGAGGAGGCCGACCGGGGTGCGGCGGTGCTGCTGACCACGCACGACATGTTCGAGGCCGACGAGCTCTCCGACCGCGTCGCGTTCATCAACGACGGCGAGATCGTCGCGCTCGACACCGCCGAGAACCTCAAGCTCAAGTACGGCACCCGCTCGGTCAAGGTGCGCCTGCGCGACGGCGACGGCGTGCGCGAAGAGCACCTCCCGCTGGACGGCGACGGCTCCTCGGCGAGGCTGGCGGAGCTGGCGGCCTCGCCCGACCTGCTCACGATCCACACCGAGGAGGCCACGCTGGAGGCGATCTTCATCGAGCTGACCGGTAGGGGGCTGGAGGGATGAGCCGTCCCATCTCACGCCCCGCGATCGTCGGGCGCGCTGCTGAAAAAGGAGCTGAAGGCCTACTCGCGGGACAAGATCTACCTGTTCCTGACCCTGCTCGTGCTCGTCGTGATACCGATCATGTATCCGGTTCCTGCCCGACACGGTGAACGAGACGATCACGCTTGCGGTCTCGCCGTCCCGTCAACTCGATGGTCGATGACGCCAAGGACTCGCTGCAAGCCATGGGCGCCACCGACGAGCAGCTCGCCGAACTCGACGACGCGGACCTGAGCCAGGAGCAAGAGGGTCTGGCGCTCATCGAGTTCGACGACGAGGCAGCAGATGCAGAAGGTCGTCGAAGGCACGCTGGAGGCATGGCAGACCGACGACGGGACGCTCATCTTGCGCGATCCCGAAGCCGACGAGACGCAAGCCGGAGAATGCCGAGAAGCTCGGACTCGACATCGGTATCGCGTTTCCGGCGGACTTCATCACCGATGTCGCTGCGCGGCAAGAGCCGGCGTGACGGTGACCGTCTACTCCGATGCCAACGTGCCCGAGGAGATCCAGGGTGCGATGACGAGCTTCGTTCGCGAGGCCGCCTATCAGCTTGCCGGGCAGCGAACTGCCCGGTCACGATGGCCGATGACGAGTCGATCGTGCTCGGTGACGGACCGGGCCGGAGACCAGGTCTCGCATGCAGGCGCAAGACTGCGTCCCGATGCTCATCTTCATGGTGCTGCTGATGGAGACGTTCTCGATGGCGTCGCTGGTCTCGACCGAGGTGCTGCAGCGCACCGTCACCGCCGTTCTCGTCACTCCGGCCCGGATCGGCGGACTTCCTGCTTGCCAAGACGGTGTTCGGCACGTCTGATGTCCCTGGGCCAGGGGCTGATCATTCTGCTTCTGGTCGGCGGGCTCACCGCGCAGAACTGGTCGCTCGTGCTGGTGGCACTGCTCATGGGATCGATGATGTTCACGGGCGTGGCGCTCTTCGTGGGCTCGGCCGGCAAGGACTTCATGGGGCAGCTGTTCTACTCGATGCTGTTCATGATCCCGCTGCTCATCCCGGCGTTCTCGGTCATGTTTCCCGGGACGGCGGCGTCGTGGGTCCGTGCCATCCCGACGTACCCGATCATCGACACCCTGGTCGGAGCGTTCAACTACGGTGCGACATGGTCTGACGCGTGCAGGTTCGCTCGCGTACGCGGCCGCGTGGCTGGTGGTCCTGTTCGGTGCCGGCCTGTTCGCGCTGAAGCGGAAGGTGGAGTCGCTATGAGCCTCAAACTGATGTGGAAGGTCCTGCGCAAGGACCTCGCGCTCGGGCCACGCTCTCCCATTCTTCCTGTGGGCGATCGTGCTGCCGTTCGCCCTGACGCTGATACTGCAGGTCGCGTTCGGTTCGCTGTTCAATCCCGAGCCGCGGCTGGGCATCGTCGACGATGGCGACTCGGAGATCACCGCGCAGGTCGAACAGATGGATGGCATCACCCTCACGCTTGCTCGACGACGCCGCGGAGCTGCAGAAGCCAGGTTGAGGCCAACGACCTCGACGCCGGGCTCATCCTGCCTGCCGGGCTTCGACGATGCCGTCAAGGACGGCGAGCAAGCCCGACCTGCAGTTCTTCATCGGCGGCGAGAGTCTACGCGTCGAACCGCATCATCCTGACGCGTCACCGCGATCGACCTCGTGCGCGAGCTCGAGGGAAGCGACGCGCCGGTCGACGGTCGAAGGTCGTGAGCTTCGGCGATGACGGCCTGCCGATCTCGATCCGCCTCGTTCCCGTCATCGTCTTCTACGCGCTCGTGATGGCCGGGATCTTCGTGCCCGGCTCGAGCCTCGTCGAAGAGAAGGAGCACGGCACGCTCATGGCGCTGCTGGTCACTCCGGTCCGGATCGCCGACGTGCTGGCCGCGAAGTGGGCTCTGGGTACGCTGTTCGCTACGATCATGGCGACCGCGACGCTTGTGCTCAACCAGGCACTCGGTTCGAACTGGCTCCAGGTCCTCGTAGTCGTAGTGGTCGCGGCGAGCGCTCTCCTCGATGATCGGCCTGCTGATGGGGACGTTCGCCAAGGACTCGACGATCATGTTCGGCATGGTGAAGGGGCTGGGCATCTTCCTGTTCGCGCCCACGCTGTTCTACATCTTCCCCGAGTGGCCGCAGTGGATCGCGAAGCTCTTCCCGCTGTACTGGATTCATCGAACCGATCTGGCAGGTGTCGGTCATGGGCGGCAACATCAGCGAAGTGTGGGTCGAACTGACCGTCGCCGTCGGCATCACACTCGCGCTCATTCCCGTTGTCGGGTTGGTTGCACGTCGAGTGCAGGCTCAGATGGCCGCAGGGTAGGCATTCCGGGCGTTCTCGTTTCGCGAAGGAGGTGCCGTGATGGAGTGGTACTGGTGGGTACTGATCGCAGTCGGAGTGGTTGTTATCGGCTACATCAAGCTCAAGGTCTGGGGCCAGATTCAGAAGAGCATGGCCGAGAAGAAGCGTGCTCAGGCCGAGCTCATGGATGAGTAGGCGCCAATCGATCTAGATGGACTGAGAAAACGAAGAGGGCCGGGGGGCGATCGAACCCCGGCCCTCTTCGTGCGCCCCGTAGCTAGTCCCGGCACAGGCTGGCTACGGGCCCTGGTGGGTTCAAAGGACTACTTCACGCCAGCTCACCGGCGATGAGAGAACGATTGATGTCGTGATGCGGCCGAACCGTGCAAGTGCGGTCACAAGTTGCTCGAGTGCTTCGATCGACGAGACTGCGATACGGGCCGAGAAATCCTCGGTTCCCGCCATCCGGTGCAGTTCCAAGATGTCGGGGGAGTCCTGCGCAAACGCGATCAGGTCCGCTGACTGGGCCTCGTCGCCCGACAGACTGATGCTGACCAGGGCAACGAGTGGTTTGCCGATCTTGGATAGGTCGACATCCGCGTGGTAGCCACGCACGATGCCGCGCTCTTCCAGTTTGCGGATCCGGTCGGCGACCGCGGGGGCTGTGAGGCTCACCTGTCGCGCCAATTCCGCATACGGAGTACGGGCGTCGCGCTGCAAGGTCATGACGATATGACGATCGATGTGATCCATCAAGCAACGATACCAAATCCCAACGACAGTAGAACTTACGAAAACAAAGTAGCATATCCACCAAAGTATAGAAAGAGTAGCGGTCGGTGTGCAGCTGGTTTCGCCTGATAGAATGGCGAGCGGATGTCGGCCATACGGCCACGACAGCATCTCGTAGCGCCAGTTACCGCGAAGGAGACACACGAAATGATCCGTTCGCTCAGCCCTGAAGGTCGCGTTGCTGTTGGTGTCGCGGCGCTTCTGTTCGTCGTAGCCGCGATTCTGCTTGCGGGGGCCATCCCGCCCGTCGAGGGGCTTGGAGCGAAGGTCCGGCTGCCCATATTCCACGGCGGTTCGACTTGGGTGAACCTGGCGGCGTTCGCGGTCATGGGCGTGTTCAGTCTGGGCTACCTGCTCATGCATCGCGAAGATCTCTACCGCTGGGCCACGGGCTTTCGCTGGGTTGCGGCCGGCATGTGGGTGCTGAACACCGTGCTCGGCGTGATTGCGGCTATCCAGACCTGGGACTTCTCAGGATCGCAGCAGATTCCGCTGACGGTGGTACGCCAGGATCCACGCTTGATGGCGCAGTTCCAGTTGCTTCTCCTGCTTGCGATCGTGCTCATCATCGAAACGATGTTCGAGAGTCGAAATCTGCGTGCGTTTCTCGACTTCGTCTACGCCGCGACTATGGGGATCTGGCTGGGTGTCGTGCTGAACTCGGCGGCGGCGCGTGCGCTTCATCCAGACAGTCCGGTGCTGAACTCGGGAAGCGATATCCAGATCCCGTTCTACGCCATCGTGGGCTGCCTCTTCGTCGCCGCGAGTCTGTTCGCGTGGCTGGTGCGAGACAGGATCGTCCGCACGGACTAGAGACTACCGGCCAAAGCCCTCACAGCATCCGGCCGACGTACAGGCCCGCCGCAGCGGCCAAGACACCGAGTACGACCGAACCTGCTGCGTTCAGCAACGCTCCGGCGACGGCGCCTTCCTGCATGAGTTCGAGCGTTTCGAACGCGAATGTGGAAAACGTCGTGTATCCGCCGAGCATGCCCACGCCAAGGAACAGCTTCCACCAGTGGGTGATCTCACCACGTTCGACCGCGAGGGCCATCACCATGCCGAGAAGGAACGCGCCCGTCACGTTCACGAGCATCGTGTGCATCGGGAAGTCGGTACGTACCCGCGCCGAGATGAACTCGCTTGCAAGGTAGCGGAGCGTGGCCCCTATGGCGCCGCCCAAAGCGACCGCGAGGGCGTTCACCATACGTTCGCGACCTCCGGCACTGCACTTCTCGGCAGGAGGCGGAGGGCATTGGAAGGGCACGCCGCACGACACACGCCGCAGCCCCAGCAGTCAGCTTGCCTGAGTGTCACGCTGCGCGGTGAGCGCTCGAAGTCGATCGCGTCGAACGGACACAGTTCAGCGCACGCGCCGCATTTCGAGCACGACTCCTCGGCGAGCTCGGCGACGTATTCGCCGCGCCACATGACTTTGGTGTCGTGGTCGAGCGTGATGGTCATCGCCATGCAGCCGCTGGCGAGGTCGCAGTTGCATATTGCACCGATGAACGGCGTGATGAACGTCCACACCGAGTGCATCAGGCCCTCTTGCTCGCAGCGGTGCAGGAGCGTCATCGCCTCGTCTTTGCTGAGCCGCTCGAGACTGGAGATGTCCGGGCCCATCTCGAAGCCGGCGAACATCTCGGCGAGCGTGTCGTCTAGGGGAGTTGCGGTTACCGCCAGGCAGTAGCCGCGCTCGGCCTTGCCTGCGAAGGTGCGGCACACGCACGGCAATCGCACGATCGACGTCGCGAAGTCGAAGATGCGCTCGCAGTCTTCGATGGGGACTGGCTGGCCGAAGTGGTGCGCCTGCTGGCGCTTGTGGACAGTGTGCTTGACGGCATTCTTGAGCGGACGCGGCGTCTTCTCGAGCACGTCGAGCCAGGTCAACGAGCGCGACCGCATGCTGTCGAAGCCCTGGACGAAGTCGATCATGTAGCCCCGGCGCTTGAGGTCGTGTTCCATGTCGGCGACGTAGTTCTCGGCCTGGAGGTACCAGGTCTTGCCGTCACCGTGCTGTACGCAGAACTGGCACATCGGCCGTTTCCTTCGCATCAGGCGCTGTGGCGAACCGGTTGCCGGTGCGCTCGTCCGAGGTTGATCGCACGTATCGTACCCCACCCGGCGCACTCGGGCCGGCGCGTGAGTCACCGAGGGATGAGTTCGCGATAATGCGACCGTTCATCGCCCCAAAGTGAACGCTCATCGCTCGGACACCGATGCTTGAAGTAGATGCTGGACGGGATACGAGGTGATGTGGGTGGCACGCGCATTAATGACTGCAAAGCACTTGGCGACCGGCGAACATGCGCAGCTTGCACGCGTTCTCATGAACTCGCGCTCAGCGGCCGAAGCGAATCTCGCTCTTGCGTTGCTGCGTGAACAGATACCCGACGCGGGTTTGGTCGAAATGGCCAACATTCGCGAGCTACTGGCCGCGATCCCCATTCCGCCCTTTGCGACTGGATGCGAACTGACGATGCTGGCGCGGGTCCTCGACTATGAGGTGACCGACACCGGCGTGCGTCAGGCCTTCGACTCCGATGAGGGCGTGTTCGGGCTTGAATTCGTTGGCGAAGGCAATCGCATCGACAAGATCTTGGCACTCACCGTGGCAGGGCGCGCAGAGATCATCGCCGCCGAGGACGAACTGCTCGGCGACCGTGCTGTCGAGATGATCCTGCACTACGGCGCTATCGCAGACCGGTTGATCGAGGCCATGCTGGTCCTCGGCGTGCAGTTTTCTCCGCGCTTCTACCTGAGCGTGAGCGATTACGTGATGGAGAACGCGCGCTCGTCCTCTCTGGAGCTCGGCGGCCTGTTCTAGGCTCCGGCTGCGAGATATCGCCTTCCCGAGACATCGTCGTTCGCGCTATCATCGACCCCGACAACAGAATAGTGCGTTGCCCGGTGTTTGCACCGCGTGCGTCGGCTCGCGAGAAGCGATCCGATTGTGTGCGGCAAGTGAACTAGTTCAAGGGAAGCCGGTGAGATTCCGGCACGGACCCGCCACTGTGAGGCGGGGTGCGATTGGCCCAGGACCGTTGGTCTTGAGGGTCGCGCACCCGCTAAGTCAGGAGACCTGCCGGACGATGTGCGATGCGGCCTTCGTGGTATTGAGGCTTCGATCGCAACGTGGCCCGCGCATCTGCGGGAACGTTTCAGATCACACCTGCCGACACCCGAAGGATCTGCTCAGCCGAGTAGATCCTTTTTGCGTTGTGCGGTCGCATCGATCTCTTCGGACAGGAGGTGTGCCGCACCGGGTTTGCCACAGGTGATGTTTCGGTCGGTCGTCAACGAATTGACGCCGATCCCGACGTTTTCGAGGAGGATGCATGTCCCGTTTGTCATCCGTTCGCGCCGCTCTCATCGGCGTGCTGCTGCTTGCTTTGCTTGCCCTGCCGCTCTCCGGCTGCTCATCACCTGCCGAGGAGACCTCTGCCGACACGACTGCCGAGGCAGTTGCTGCCAATGACGCCTTCCCGGTGACTATCACCGATGACGCCGGTCGCGAAGTAACGATCGAGTCGGAGCCCATGCGCATCGTCTCGCTTGCTCCCGCCAACACCGAGATCGTGGCGGAACTCGGGTTGATCGACCGGCTCGTCGGGGTCACGTCGTTTTGCGACTACCCGCCCGAGGTGACCGAGATCGCCGAGGTCGGCGACTTCGTCGGCCCCAACATCGAAGCCGTGGCTGCGGTCGAACCGGATCTCGTGCTTGCCACGACCGGTGTGCAGACCGACGTCATCGAGCAGCTCGAGGCGATCGGCGCGACGGTCGTCGCGGTCGATCCGCAGACGCTCGATGAGCTCTACGACGCCATCACCATGGTCGGCGAGGTGACGGGGGCGTCGAGCGAGGCCGAGACGGTCGTGGACGAAGTGCGTTCAGGCATCGACTACATCAGCGAACTCGTCTCGCAGGAGCCGGCCGTGCCGTGCTTCATCGAGATCGCGCAAGACCCGCTGTTCACGGCCGGTTCGGGCATCTTGCTTGACGACCTGATCACCGCCGCAGGAGGCACCAACGTCGTGACCGAGCAAGGGTACGTCGCGTACTCGCTCGAGCAGCTGCTCGAAGACGACCCCGAGGTCTATCTCGCGACGCTCGGCTCCATGAGCGACCCGTCGGCGCTGAAGTCTCGTCCGGGATTCGAGGCGCTTTCGGCAGTCAAGAATGATCGCGTCGCCGTGCTCGACGACAACCTGGTGAGCCGTCCCGGTCCGCGTGTGGCCGAAGGTGTCGGGCTGATCGCCGTAGCGCTGCACCCCGATTTGTTCGCCGAGTAGGAGAGTCGCAACCGTGACGACCCCGACCCGTGCCCGCTCCTCGCTGGTCTTCGCCGTGCTCGGTGCGGCGTTGCTCGGCGCGGTCGTGATGGGCATCGGGTTCGGGGCCGTTGCGGTCACTCCGGCCGAGATTCTGGCATCCGTGGGACGCGCGCTTTCAGGCCATGCATCGGGCACACGAGATGCGCTGATTTTCGACGTGCGGCTGCCGCGCGTCTTGATGGCGGCGCTCGTTGGCGCGTGTCTGTCTGGTGCCGGAGTGCTGTACCAGGCGCTGTTCCGAAATCCGCTTGCCGACCCGTACATCCTCGGCGTGTCTTCAGGCGCGGGGCTCGGGACGATTCTCGTGATCGTGCTGACTGCCGATGCGACCGTGATGCGCTACGCAGGCGTGCCGCTGGGTGCGTTCACGGGCGCAGCGCTAACGGTGTGGCTCGTGACGGGGCTGGCGGCTTCGCGCGGCAAGCTGGACACGGCCTCGTTGCTGCTGGCCGGCGTCGCCATCTCCTACACGCTGGCCGCGCTCACCTCGTTCATCATGGTGTTCGCGCGCGAATCGATGGCGACCGTCGTGTTTTGGATGATGGGCGGGCTCGGTGGCTCATCGTGGCAGTACCTGGCGGTCGTCACGCCGATGTTCCTGATCGGAATGATCGTGCCGATGCTCGACCGCCGTGCTCTCAATCTGATGCTCCTTGGCGACGATCGCGCTTCGCAGCTGGGCGTCGATGTCGAGCGGCTCAAACGCCGCGTGCTCGCAAGCGGTTCGCTGCTGGTAGCAGCGGCTGTGGCGGTCTCGGGGCTCATCGGATTTGTCGGCCTCATGGTGCCGCACATGGTGCGCATCGTTCTGGGGCCGGATCATCGCACGCTCGTTCCGGCGTCGGTGCTTGGCGGCGCGATCGTCATGGTGCTTGCGGATCTGGTGGCCCGGACTGTGCTGGCGCCGGTCGAGATTCCCGTGGGCATCGTGACTGCGCTTGCGGGTGGGCCGTTCTTCGTGTGGCTGCTCGTGCGCAAGGAGGGCCACCGATGAGCGCCGCCCGGCAGCGCTTCACCACAGATCCCGCCGCGCCGGGGCTTGAGTTCGCGCATGTCGATGCGGGCTACGACGGAGTCGCGGTCGTGCACGACGCGACCTTGCGGGTGGAGCGCGGAGAGCTCGTGGGCCTCGTGGGGCCCAATGGCGCGGGCAAGTCGACTCTGCTGCGCACCGTTACGGGAGCCGCGGAGCTTCTCGGCGGGTTGCTGCACGTAGCCGGCGTGCCCGTGCGCGAGCTCGATGCTCGGTCTCGTGCACGAATCGTCGGAGTGGTCCCGCAGTCCTCGCCGGTGCTGTTCGCATTCACGGCGCGCGAGTTCGTGGCGATGGGTCGGCACGCGCACCTCGGGCGGCTTGCGGTGGCGCAGGAGGCCGATGCGACGGCAGTCGAGCAGGCGATGGAGCGCACCGACACGCTGCGGCTCGCCGACGAGCGCGTCGACACGCTGTCCGGCGGCGACGTGCAGCGCCTCACGCTCGCCCAGGCGCTTGCGCAGGAGCCGGAAGTGCTGCTGCTCGACGAGGCCACGAGCCACCTCGACCTCAACCATCGTCTTCAGGTGCTCGACCTCGTGCAAGAGCTTGCCGAAGACGGGCTCGCCGTGCTCGGCGTGTTCCACGACCTTGACCTGGCAGCACGCTACGCCGATCGCCTCGCAGTCGTTGCCGACGGCGCCGTGCCCGTGTGCGGATCGCCCGCCGAGGTGCTCACGCCCGAGCGATTGCGTCAGGTGTTCGCCGTGCGTGCCGTTGTCGGCACCGATGCGGTCACGGGTTCGGTGAGCGTCACACCGGTCCTGCGCGAGCAAGCTGCCGAGAAGAGCCGACCCGAGACGGTGTTTCTCGTGTGCGGGTCGGGGAGTGGCGCCTCGCTCATGCGTCGGCTGACGCTCGCGGGCTTCGGAGTCAGCGCGTGCGCTTTGAGCCGCGGGGACGTCGACCATTCCGTTGCCGAGACACTCGGCGTGGCGCGCGTGAACCTACCACCGTTCGGTCAGATCGGTGCGGTCGAGCGAGACGCCGTGACGCGCCTCGCTGGCGAAGCCGACGCGATCGTCGTGTGCGATGTGCCGTTCGGGAGCGCGAACGTCGCCAATCTCGAGGCGGCGGTCGATGCGGCCCGGCCGCTCGTGTTCGTGGGCAGCGTAGCTGCGGAACGCGACTACACGGGCGGAGCGGCTCTCGGCCTCATGCGACGAGCGGAGGAAGCGGCCGTGGCGCGAGTTGACGACGAGGCCGCGGCGTACGTTGCGGTGTTGGAGCTGCTCGGCTAGAAGCGGTCGATGAGGCAGTGTGTGTCGGGACGCGAGCACCACACGCGGGCGCCGTGTCCCAGGCGATCGAGCGCCGCTTGCGAAGCGCGTGAGGCGCGGTCGGGCTCGTTGTTGGTGCGCGAGAGGTGCATCATGACGATCGCTTCGAGGCCGTCGTGTGCGAGCAGGTCGATCGCCTCTGCCGCGGCGTCGTTGGAGAGGTGCCCGTGCTCGGATAGGATGCGCTTCTTGAGAAACCACGGGTAGGGCCCGTTCACGAGCATGTCGACATCGTGATTGTGCTCGAGGGCGACGATCGCGCAGCCAGCCAGGCCCTCGGCGATTCGAGGCGTGATGTGGCCGGTGTCGGTCGCGAGGCCGAAGGCGATGCCGTTCGGGGTCACGAAACGCAGGCCGATGGGTTCGGCAGCGTCGTGCTCGGTACGAAACGCGACGACATCGAACGGGCCGATGCGCGCCTGTTCGCCCGCAAGCAGGGTGCGCGGGTCGGCGACGGTTTCGTCGAGCCCACCTGCCTGCCGCGTCCCGGCTGACGCGTACACGGGCACACCGAGTCGCTTGGCCAGCACGCGCACTCCGCTGATGTGGTCGGTGTGTTCGTGCGTGACGACGATCGCGGTCACCGACGAGGCTTCGATGCCCGCGCACTCAAGCCGTCTCACCGTTTCACGCGCGGAGAACCCCACATCGATCAGAACCGCCGAGTCTCCGCAGCTCACAACGGTGGCGTTGCCCGATGACCCGGAGCCGAGAACGACTACGCGCAGATCGGCCCCGTTTGTGGGCGATTCAGATGAGAGTACGGGCACTGGTTCGGGCATGCGCCGATTCTAGCGCACACCACCGACATCCGGGGTTCGCGTTTCGAGCGGCGCTCCCGTGCTAGCGCTGCATCGCGAGCAGCTCGCGCGTGCGGTGCCAGGCGAGCTTCACGCCGCCGATCTGCCACCAGTACAGCACGTACGTGAGTCGCTTCATGATGATGGCGGGGATGCCGCTCACATTCATGCCGAACATCCAGCCCACACCCCAGCGAGGTCCCACGCTCACGAACTCGCCATGCATATGCGGCTCGAACGGTATCGGTTCATCGCCACGCGCCTCGCGAAGCAGGTTGCCCGAAGCATGCTGTGATTCACGGATCGCGAACTGCGCGAGCATGGGAAGCGTGCGGTTGCCCTCGGGATCGCGGAACGACGAGACGTCGCCGGTGCTGTAGACGTCGGGGTAGAGCTCGGAGCGGCTGGTCTGATCGACCACGAGACGGCCGGCGTTGTCTGCCGCCAGACCCCAGCCGATCGCGTCCGGGTCGGCCTTGGCGCCGCCGCAGAACACCAGCACGTTTGCATCGACAGCTTGCCCGCCCGCGAGGTGCACCACACCTTCTTCGACGCTCTCCACCATCGAGCCCAGAATGAGTTCGACCCCCATCTGCTCGAGCCTACGCACCGCTCTGGCGCGCTGAGGGTCCGGCAGATCGAAGAGGATTTGTGAGCGTCCCTCGATGAGCCGGACGCGCAAGTCAGCCGGATCGAGCCCTGCCGAGGATGCCCGCTTGGGAAGCATCTGGCCGAGGGTTCCGACGATCTCGATGCCGGTGGCACCTCCGCCGATGACGGTGAAGCTGAGCGCGCGCTGACGCTCCTCGGCAGAACCTAGTTTCGCGGCGGACTTGAACGCTGCTTCGATACGGCGTTGCAGCTCCTGGGCATCGGCGACCGACCACATGGTTACGGCGTGCTCGGCCAGACCCGGAACCGGCGGCACGAAGGCGATCGCGCCCGTTGCGATCACGAGACGCCAGTAGGTGACGGTCTGTGTGGCCTCGCCGCGAGGGCCGAGCGTGACGGTCTTCGCGTGCGGATCGACCGAGTCCACCCGGTCGTAGCGCACGGTGACCGGTAGGTCCTTGAACACGGTGGGGTGCCACAGTTCGCAGAACTCGGCTCGCGTGGGTCCCACGGCCACCAGGTCGAGTTCCGAAAGCGCCTGCTGACACGGATTGGGCTCGACGAGCATCACTTCGAGGTTGTCACTTGGCTTGATTGCGCGTCCAAGGTTCACGGCAAGCGTTGTTCCGGCGTAGCCGCCACCGGCGATCAGTATCCGGCGCTTGCCGGTCTCCTCGGCAGATCCTGAGCTTGTTTGCATGGAAACTCCCCCGTACTGCTGTTTCCTACCCGTAACATCGCGAATCGCTACACCCCGGAACGGGAATACACGTAGAAGTGAGCGGCGTGCGGCGAATGCACGCCGCATGCAATATACCAGGAGGCTGGCAGATGCAGATCAAACTTTACGCGCTGTCGACGTGCCCATACTGCCGCATGACCCGCAAGTACCTCGATGCCAATGACGTTGACTACGAGTTGATCGAGGTCGACCTGCTCGAAGGTGACGAGCGGGAAGAGGCGATCGCAGAGGTTCAGCGTGTTTCCGGCGGCAAGTCGTTCCCCGTGGTGGTCATCGGCGAGGAGGCAATCGTCGGTTTCAACAAGAAGCGCATCAAGCAATTGCTCAATCTCTAGCGCACTGCTACGCGGATCCGTTTCGACGAGGGGATGGTCGCGCATGCGGCGAATGTTCGATGAGTCAACGACGATCGACGATTTGAAGACGTTCATGGCACCGTTCGTCGAGCGGTTGGGCTACAAGTTCAACACCGAGACCGAGTTCGTGGACGAAGTGCTCGAAAGCGAGCTCGAGATTCTGGCCGAGGCGGGCGACATCTACTGTCCGTGTCGGGTCCGGACCGGGGATGCGAAAGAGGACGCGAACATCGTGTGCCCGTGCATCCCGTTCTACCGCGATGAATTCGCCGCCATCAAGAAGTGCTGGTGTGGGCTGTTCATTCTCAAAGAAGTCGAGGACGGCGAGGAGCTGCTCGGCGTGATCGAGGAGCCCGAAGGGGCTGTCGAAGTGCCGGTGTTCTCGGTCGATGACGTGGCGCCGGGGCAGATTCGCCACGTGAAGGTCGGCAAGCGTGACATTGCGGTCGCGAGGGTGGGCGATGAGTTCTTCGCGCTGTCCAACGTGTGTCGCCATGCCTTCGGCCCGCTCGGCGAGGGTTTCATGGACGGCTACCACGTGATGTGTGCGTGGCACGGCTGGCGCTACGACGTGCGCGATGGCACGACCGACCATCCCAACGCCGACGTGAGGACCTATCCCGTCACGGTGAGGGATGGCGAGGTCTTCGTGACCGTGGAGGTCAAGCCGAAGCGCGGGTAGCCTAGCGTTCCGCCTTCGGCAGTGCGTTCAGCGGTTCATCCTCGGTCAGTTGTGTTCACCGACGCTCAGACGGTACCCTGAGAGGCGACTCAGGGGGTCGCTTGAGACTGCCAATAACCGAACAATCGATTGCGAATTCACGGTGCATGCTCAGCGCGCGCCTTGTTGTCGTGGGTGTGCTCTTGCTCGCCGCGCTCGCTATTCTCGCGGACCCTCCCGTAGCCAGTGCATACGAAGAGCCGAACGATCTCAAGGGCGGCGGTTGCTCCTACTGCCATCCACATGCCAGCTATCCGGACATGGACTGCGACTCGTGCCACGGCGATGACGATGATGCAGCCTTGCCCGGCTATGAGCAGGGTAGTTTCGCCGGACCGCACGGTGGCTACACAACCGGCACGTCGAAATGCGACAACTGCCACTCAGTGCACAACGGACCTGCGGACGGCATCCTTCTGCTCCCCGAAGCCACGATCGTCGACACCTGCTTCAGTTGTCACGACGGAACCGGCGGCAACGGCGTGTACGGTGTGATCGAGGCTCGTACGGGCGTCGCGCCTGCCGGTGGCCACTCCTACAACGAAGACACGATCATTCCTGGCGGTGATGCCAGCGACGGCGGCGACGCCGAGCGAGTGTTCAAGGGTCCTGATGGGACGCTGATCTGCACTGACTGCCACAGCCCGCACGGAAGCAACGTCGTAGACGCGTTCCTTGGCGACAGACGACGGATTCGCTATGACCACCCTGCGATTCGCTCGTCGCGCCTCCTGCGTCAGCAGCCCACCGGAGCAACGACAGCGACTGCCGAGTATGGGTCGGACTGGTGCCTCGGATGTCATGCGGGGCGCAGTTCGGGCGAGGCAGTGATGAATCATCCGGTGGAAAGTACGGTGAGCACGGATTCGCCCTACGTCTACGACAACACGGCGATTCTGGACAGCGACGATCCGACCTCGGAAACGGTGGTGGGTCCGATGGGGGGCGTCTACGTTCCCCCGGGGAGCGCGCACGGTTGGCCCGAGGCGCCCGATGCCGCCGGCAACCGTGGCTACCTCATGCCGTACCCGCGCACCGAGGAACAAGAGGGCCATGCCCCGATCTGCCAGCAGTGTCATGAGGATGCACGCAGCGTGGGGGAGCTGGTCGGAGACGGCTCCGTAGCCGACGCCGAGACAGCCGAGGTATGGGACGCTGACGGCGTGTACTGGGGCGGGACGGATTGGGTTGACGGCTGGGAGTACGACAACCCGCCGTTCCAGAACTTCCCGCACGAGACGATGAACGCGAACATGCTCGTCGAGGAATACGACGACCTGTGCACCAACTGCCACCCGGGGGCCGCATTGCCGTAGCGGCAGCGGGGTAGTCCGCAACGCGCGCAGGCCCCGACAGGGGTTCTGGCGCCAGGGGTAGCGGGGCAGTTCGCAACGCGCGCAGTTACGCAGAAAGGCCGCCCCGTGTGGGGCGGCCTCTTCGAAGTCGAGACTGTCTGAGCACGGCGCACTGCCGGCGCCTAGCCCTTCGCCCTACTCGCTTACCGGCGGCACCAGCTTGGGCCCGGTGGCGTCTTCTTTGAACAGCTCGCCGATGCCGGCGATGCTGCCGAGGATCCCGCTGACTTCCATCGGCAGGAATACCTTGTTGGCCTGGCCATTCGCAATCGAAGCAAGCGCATCCAGATAGCGGATCGCGATCAGGTCGTTGGTCGGCCCGCCGTCGTGGATCGCCTTGAAGACGTTGGTGATGGCGCTGGCTTCACCTTCGGCAAGCGCGATCTTCTGGAACTTCTCGGCAGTGGCGACTTCTTTGATTGCCTGTGCCTGACCTTCAGCGCCCAGGATCGCGGCCTGCTTCGTACCCTCGGCGCGCGTGATGGCGGCCTGCTTGTCGCCGTCGGCCTCGAGGATCAGGGCGCGACGGGTACGCTCGGCCTTCATCTGGCGGTGCATGGCCTCGGTCACGTCGACCGGCGGCTCGATGCGCTGCAGCTCGACGCGCACGATACGCACGCCCCATTTGTCGGTAGCGTCGTCGAGGATCTGCCGCAGCGCGGCGTTGATCTTCTCGCGCGAGGTGAGCGACTCGTCCAGCTGCATCTCGCCGATGACGTTACGCAGGTTGGTCTGGGCAAGCTTGGTCGCCGCCAGGTAGAAGTTCGCGACGTTGTACATGAGCTTCACCGGGTCGGTGGCCTCGTAGTACACGACCGCGTCGACGGTGACGACGACGTTGTCCTTCGTGATGACCTCTTGCGGCGGAACATCGACGACGTTCTCGCGCATGTCCACCTTGGTGAGGCGGTCGATGAACGGCAGGATCAGGTGCAGACCCGATTCGTACGTCCGTTGGTACTTGCCGAACCGCTCGACAATGCCCTTCTCGTACGGACGCACGATCTTGATGGCTGTTGCGAAGTACACGAGCAGCAGCAAGATCAGCGGCAACAGCACGACTGCTGCGGCAATGCCTCCCATGTCGTCGACCTCCCCTTGTCTACGCGGACGATTCCGCGTGTAGCCCTATCGAACGGTCGGTCCAAGCCAAGCGATCGGTTCGATCTAGTCCTCGGCGAGGCGAACGACCAGATGCGTTCCCTCGATTCCGTCAACGATGACCTCAGTGCCTACGGGAACGATACCCGCTCCGGGCGCGTCCGCTCGCCACTCCTCGCGGTCGACCCTGATCTGGCCGACCGGACTGTTCGGCGTGAGTTCCTCGATCACGGACCCGCGCTTGCCGATGAGACGGTCGGCCCCCATCTTCTCCGGAGGCTCGTGCGTCATGCGGTCGGCCACTTTCCGGAGCAGCAGGAACGCTGCGGTTGAGATCGCGATGAACGTCAGCGTCTGCCACAGCGGGTCGATTTCGAGAAACGACATCCCTGCCGCGACGATCGCGCCGATGCCGAACGGCAGCATGAAGAAGCCGGCCGTGAAGATCTCCCCAACCAGCAAGACAAGTGCAAGAACTGACCAAATCCAAAACCAGCTGTCGAGCATGGTCCCTCCTTGGTACCCGGAACAGGCACTCGATTTCTATATATATCCAACTCGCATTCAGGCGAACCGGTATCACGACCAGTCTCGCACGGAATCGGCTTGATGGTCACGTCCGAGGAGCGTCTCACTTGTCTGAGGGTGCACAACTCCCTAGAGTCGATGGCACGAAACCATCGGCGTCCTTGCGAGGAGACCTCATGGCGATACGGACAGACGTGGCCGCATGCATCGGGGGAACCCCGATCGTCTTCCTGAATCGTATCGCGGCGGGTCTGCCTGCACGCGTGGCGCTCAAGCTTGAGTCTCGCAACCCGGGCGGTTCGGTCAAAGACCGCATCGGGCGCTCGATGCTCGACGCGGCGGAGCGCGGTGGCATCATCGAACGCGGACGTACCGTCATCGTTGAGCCTACCTCGGGAAATACGGGTATTGCACTGGCGATGCTGGGAGCTGCGCGGGGCTACCGTGTCGTGCTCACGATGCCCGAGAGCATGTCGATCGAGCGTCGCAAGCTGGCTGCCGCATACGGCGCCGAGCTCGTGCTCACTCCGGCGGCTGACGGCATGCGTGGATCGGTCGAAGCTGCCGAGAAGCTCGCAGCCGAGGGCGACGACGTCTTCATCCCGGGTCAGTTCGACAACCCCGCCAATCCGGCCGCGCATGTTGCGACCACGGGGCCCGAGGTCCACGAGGCCCTGGGTGCTCTGACACTCGCCGCATTCGTTGCGGGCGTGGGGACGGGCGGCACCGTGTCCGGGACGGGTCGCTATCTCAAGGAGGTCCGTCCCGCTACGCGTGTGGTAGCCGTCGAGCCTGCCGAGTCTCCCATCATCGGCCAGCGTCTGCGCGGGGAGGCACTCACGCCCGCGCCGCACGGAATCCAGGGTATCGGCGCGAATTTCATCCCCGGCAACCTCGATCTAGACGTTCTCGACGAGGTGATCTCCGTGACCGCGGAGGTATCGATCGCGATGGCGCGGCGTCTTGCTGCCGAGGAAGGCCTGCTGTGCGGCATTTCGAGCGGCGCGAATGTCGAGGCCGCGTGCGCTTTGGCGGCGCGTCCCGAGTTCGAGGGGGCCGTCGTTGTCACGGTCGCGCCATCGACCGGGGAGCGGTATCTGTCGACGCCGCTGTGGGAGGGCTTACGGAAGCTAGAATCCCGGCGTGTTCAGTGCGATCGCAAGAGCTGCGTGTTGGCCGGCAAGGTGAGATGCCCGTTCGATCACGCTGATGCCCGAGGTTGAGGCGCCGCCCAGCATGCGCCATACGCCAGCGGACAGGACCGCCTCTATCGTGTCTCGGCCGCCGGTCTTAATGAGGGTCTCGTAGGGATCGTCGGTGCCGGGTGTGTGGAACACGGCCAAGTCGGCCTGTCTCCCGGCTGCCAGTTCTCCGAACGAATTCTGCATCCCGAGCACCAGTGCTCCACCGGAGGTCATGATCTCGATGAGTCGGCGGGCATCGAACCGCGGCTCGATCTTGCGCAGCGCGCGCGCTTCTTCGAACAAGTCGAGGTCCGAGTTGCTCGCGAGCGAGTCCGTACCCAGTGCGAGAGGGATTGCGGCGCGCTCGAAGCGCCACGCGGGCGGCGTGGAGTTGTGCAGGTACTCGTTTGAGCGCGGGCACAACACGACACGTGCTCCACGGCGGCTCATTCTCGGGATGTCGGTGGGAAGCACGCGTACCGCATGGATGGTGATAGCGTCGTCGAGTACCCCGAGTGAGTCGAGGTAGGAGACCGGGCTCGATCCCGGGGATACGAACCCGTGTGCGAGCCGAGAAGCGACGTCAGCCAGCGGGCCGCCGCCGGTGCGCATGAGCTCGGTTTCGGCTGCGGATTCGGCCGCGTGGATCGCGAAACTCGCGCCCTGGGCCAGAGCGATCTTGTGCGCGGCCTGAAGCAGGTCGGGGCCGGATGTGTAGGGCGCATGTGGCGTCAGTCCGCACCGGAAACGCTCGGAGCACCCCGTTGCCGGGTCCGATGGGTACTCGAGGTCGTAGAGTCGCTGGGCGAGCTCCTCGGCAGTCAGACCAAGGACCTCCCAGTAAAACGTGCCTGCCAGGCCGCAGTCTGCGCAGATGGCGAGCGACTCGGGTCCGTAGGCGATGTCGCCGACCACCGTGGTGCCGGAAGCGATCGCGCGGTGCGCGCCGTGTGCGATCGAGGCCGCGATATCGTCGTCAGAAAGCGCGGCGAAGGCTACGGGGATGCGTGTGATCCACTCGTGGAAGGGCATCGGGCCGACCACGTCTTTGAGGCAGGTCATGGCCAGGTGGGTGTGCGCGTTCACGAGGCCCGGCACGACGGTGCATCCGGCGAAGTCGTGCTGGTTCCGCTCGGAGCTCGCCGGCTGCGAGCACCTCGCCGGTCCGATATCGGCGATGGTGTTGCCGCGCACCAGAACGGCTCCGTTGCGAATCGGGGCAGCCCCGATCGGTAGGACCCAATCAGCGGTAATCAGCACGTACTAGTTCTCCGTCCGGGGTCTTCGGCAGGTTCGCCGGGCGTCGGGGCGGTTCGCTCGTCGGGGATGGGGAGCAGTGAAGGTTTGCGCAGGTCCGCGCAGCCGCAATCGGCGTCGAGATCCGCGTCGGCGACCGCGTCGAGCACGATGCGCGCGATTGTCTCGGCCTCGTCGAAGAACACGGCCTTCATCTCGTCGTGCTCCCACTCTTTGACGACGCCCTCGCCGTAGTTCACGACGATGTAGATGCCGGCGTAGCAGGCTCCGATATCGCGCGCGAAGAAGACTTCCGGCGCCAGTGACTGGCCGATGATGTCTCCTCCGAGCCGCTTCATGTAGTCGACCTCGGCGACCGATTCGAAGCGGGGGCCGTCGGTCACGAGGTACGTGCCGCGGCGATAGACGCGCGAGAAGCTCTCGCTCGCACCAGAGTAGAGGTGGTTCGCGAGATCCGGGCAGATTGGCTGGCGCATGATCAGCAGGTGGTCGCCGCGCACGTAGATGTCCTGCTTCATGGTGAGATCGATGAAGTCGTTGGGAATCACCACATCGCGCGGATCGAGCAGGTGGTTGAGCGTGCCGACGCCACCGTCGGCGATCACCTTGCGCACGCCGGCCTCGTTGAAAGACCCAGAACGTCTGGAGGCTCGCATCGCCTCGCTTGATGCCGCGGCGCCAGCCGTGCATGCGCACCGCGAGCACATCGCGCGGACCGTGTCGGCCCTCCACCGAGAAGTGCGTGAATGCCGGGCTGCGGCCGAACGGCGTGTCGAAGACGAGATGGGCCGCGATGCACGGTCGACCCGGGGGTCGTCGAGACTCTCCGGGGAAGTCGAAGCTGAGCGAACCGCTTCCACCGCAGATGCCGAACTCGGCTGCGGGGATGGCGTGGTCGGGCATGGCACTACCTCCTGCGAATGAGGTTACCCGTTGACCAGCCCTAGCGCCACAGCACCACGTCACAGACCGTCGTTCGTTCGTCGGTTATCATGTGCACAAGCCTCGGGGAGGAGCGCGCACATGGGAGTCATGGCAAAGGGCTCGGTGGCTAAGGCCGGACACGACAACATCCGCAAGGTCGTCGGTGAACAGGCATGGGACCGTGTGACGAAGGCGCTTTCTCCCGACGAGAAGGAGTACGTGGATCACGTCGACAAGCTCACCGAGTATCCCCTCCTGGTCGACGGCAGGATCTTCGAGCTGCTGTGCGAGTACGAATGCGGCGGTCATCACCGCTCGATGGAGCCGTTGCTTCGCAGGGCGGCGGCCGGTCAGGCCGACGACATGCTCGACGGCGTGTTCAGCATCTTCGCCCGGTTCATCTCACCGCAGCAGGCGTTTTCGCGGGCGGGCAGCATCATCGCAGCAAGCTATGTCGGCCCGGTCACCGCAGAGACTCACAAGCGCCCGGATGGCAAGGGCGGAAAGATCGTACTCAGGGGTCTGGGCGAGTTGACCTTTGCCGGCCCCTGGCTCTCCGGCTGGATGGAGCGCGCCCTCATTCGCTTTGGCGCCACGGAGGCTCGCGTGCGCGAGCGCACGTGGGAAGCGGGCGCGCCGGCTTCAGACGAGCTGATCTACGAGCTCGAGTGGGCGTAGGGGTTTGGCGGCATCGGGCGAGCGTATGGTGCTGCGAGTAGCTTCGTGGGCTATGGATTCTCGGCGTCTTTGCCGATAGTTTGAGGAAGCGATGTCCGGGGGGGCGTCAGGAGGAGGCAATAGCATGGGGATCAGTCCTGAGAAGAAGACCGAGCTTCAGAAGCAATTCATAGCGCGGCCAGATGCCGCCAAGTCGATGATCATCTACAAGTGGCCCGAGCACCACATCCGCATGGTCTCTATCGTGACCGTGCAGCCGGATGAAGTCGCGCTGTTCGTGAAGCAAGGCCAGCTTCTCGGCTATTTGCCGGGTGGGGAACACCAGCTCGACGGCCCCGCCATCCCGTTTCTGCAGGGCAAGGTGGACGATGTAACCGGCGGCAAGGCCATGCTCGGCGAGCTGTACTTCGTGAGCACGCGCGAGTTTGCGAACAAGGCGTTCGCCGGAATGATGGGGCAGGTCAACGACCCGGATACCGACGTAATGGTCGGGCTCAAGGTCTTCGGCGAGTATGCGATGCGCGTGGTCGATGCCGGCAAGCTGCTGCTGCGACTGATCGGCACGCAGGGCATGCTCAACAACACCGAGATCTGGGACGTGACATCCGATCACCTTCTGCAGACGCTGCGCGCGGTCTCGAATCAGAACGTCACCGAGCACAAGTGGCATGTCCTCAAGCTCACGAGCGGTGCGTACAACCTCGATATCGAGGAGCGGGTCCTCGGAATCGTGAACGAGCGGCTCGACGGACTATGGTCTCGAGGTCACGCGTCTCGAGGACTTCGCGATCACCGTGAATGCGGCCGACGCGCTCAAGATGCAAGACATCTACGATCGTCGGGCCAAGACAAGGCTTGCCGAGAATCCCGCCTACATGAAGATGACCGAGGCGGAAGCCATGCTCGGCGCTGCCGAAGGGCTCGCCAAGGGTGGCGGTAGCGGTGGCGGCGGTGGACTTTCGAGCGCAACCGACTTCGCAGGCATCGGCATCGGCCTGGGTATCGGCATGAAGGTCGCCGAGCGATTCATGCCCGGCGCCTCTGGCGCGGGCCCGGCGGCGGCGCAGCACAAGGTCACGTGCGACTCGTGCGGAGCGTCGGTGGCTCCCGGCAAGTTCTGCGGGGAGTGCGGAGCCGCGCTTCCCGAGTCCGAGGGCTAGGCCAGGGTCGTGAGTGCCCGGGGGAGTGGGCTCTCGTGATGCACACAGGCGTCATGTTCACGGACAGCTGCTGCGGCTGCTTTCCCGTGGTGGTGCTCGTCGCTATCGCGGTGGGACTCGCGACCAAGACTGCGCGCGACAGGGAAAACAGGTTCATGAACTCCCTCAACCCGAGCGCCTTGCGGGCCCAGCACTTCGCTCAGGCTTCCGTGGTGCACGAGATTCCTGCCGAGGCAGTGAAGCTTGTCGATGAGGCTCTTCGTTGCCTGTCATCGTCGGAACCTGCGGCGTGCGCCGACCAGTTGCACGAAGTCGCTTTGAACGGAGCGGTTGAGGAGATGATTGCTGCGGCAGAGGCATCTGTCTCACAGGCGACTATCGATGCGGGTAGCGCGACGAAGATTCCGATACGCGCCATGAGCGTGCGTCTTCAAGGCCTGAAGCCGGAGGGTGATGAGGTTGCGGTCGATATTCGGGTGCTCTTCGGCTCCAAGGTCGGGTACGACTCGGAGACGGAGACCTTCAAGGTGCATCGCGACCAGGTCTGGCGGGCACGCGCGGTCGCCGAGCGCGAGTGTCGTTCCTGCGGCGCACCGATTCGCGACCAGCATCGGGGGTGCGAGTACTGCGGTGCGCAGGGGGTCTCCGGTGACTGGAAGCTCACCTCGGCGATCCCGGTTGCGCGGAGCAATTCTCCGGTCGCCCGGCAGCCGGTGGAGCAGACTGGCAGGCTGATCACACGGGGACGGGACGGCGCGGGATACAGGTTCTCGGCGACTGCGACTGAGACGACAGGGAGCTAGGCCATGGCTATTGCCGGCAAGGCACAGAACGAATTGCCGCATCAGTTCATCTCGCGGCCTGACGACTCCAAAGACTGCGTCGTCTATAAGTGGCCGGACAAGAACATCAAGTACCTGTCGGTCGTGACCGTGCAGCCCGACGAGTGGGCGTTTTTCATCAAGCGGGGGCGCATCGTCGGCTACCTCAAGCCCGGCGAGCAGCGTCTCGACGGCGCAAGCGTCCCGTTCCTGCGCGAGCTGCTCGATAAGTACACCAGCAACAACGTGCTCATGTCCGAACTCTACTTCGTCTCGGCGCGAGAGTTCGCGAACAACAAGTTCGGCGGCTCGATGGGCGCGCTGTGCGATCCCGGTACCGATGTGATGGTCAACTGCGGCGTCTACGGCGAGTTCACGTTCCGGGTCACGAATCCCGAGAAGCTCGTCTTGAACCTCCTCGGGACGAAGGCGAGCGTCGGGAACGGGGAGATCACGGGCGTGATCCGCGACCACATGATCAAGCTGCTTCGTGTGGCTGCCAACAAGGCGGTGCTGGATCAGGGGTGGGACATCCTGAGGGTTACGAGTGGTGCGTACTCGCAAGACTTCGAGAACCTGGTCGTGCCGAACATGCCGAAGCACATCGAGCGATTCGGCCTGGAGCTCACCGCGCTCGAGGACTTCGTGATCTCCGTGCTCCCGCAAGACAAGCACAAGCTCCAGGAGATCCACGACCGGCGGGCGAAGATGAAGCTTGCCGAGAACGACTCGTACTCGACCATGGCCGAGGCGGAGGCCGTGCTGGGGGCCGCGAAGGGGCTGCAGCAGGCAGCCAGCAGCGGCATGGGCGACATGGCCGGGATGGGTCTCGGAGTCGGCCTTGGCATGGGTATCGGCGAGCGAATGGCTGCCGGCGTCGCTTTCGATCCCGCCGATGTCGCACCACCGCCCCCGGCGATGGAGGCCGAGGCAGCTGCAGGCATGGAGGTGACTGTGCGCGGGCCAGAAGCGACCGTATGTCCTTCGTGCGGCGAGCAAGTGGCTCCGGGCAGGTTCTGCTCCGAATGCGGAGCACCGATGCGCGTGGAGTGAGTCGACGCCGATGTGGTCTCCAGCCCTCGTAATCGTTGCGATGATAGCAGGCCTGTTCGTGGTCAGCTTCTTCAGGCTGTTTCAAGGCGCACGCAAGATACAGAAATGGTGCACACCCGAAGATGAGCGCCTTGCGAATATCGCCGGGTACAAGGCTCTGCCTTCGGTGAACGTGCAGCCCCGCAGGGCTGCGTTGGGCGGAGAACTCTCCGAGCTCGATATCATCCAGCACAGGGCGCACGATCTTGCCCAGACGCTGGCTCATGCCGTGGAATTCGACGGGAGCGATCTGCTCGGTACATTCGCCGACTCACCAGAGGTGGGCAGGGAGCTCTACGAGTCGGGACTCGCCGCGATGGAGAATGCCCAGCCGGGCGATGTGCTGAAGGTGCAGCAGGGGGTCTCCGCTCTTTATGGCAAAGATGGCGCACCGTACTCCACGCCGGTCCGCTACATCATTGAGCCACAGGGCGCGAAAGACCTCGCTCGCAGCTCCCGTGCCGAGCGCTGGTACTGGGCGATAGCGCCGAGGCGGTGCGAGAACTGCGGAGCGCCGAACGCCAACAGCACACAGCAGTGCGTCTACTGCGGCGGGCGCCTGGACGAGCAGGTGCGCTGGGTCGTGCAGGCGATCGAGCGCACCGACATGCAGTGGAGATCCGCTAGCCCGGTTCCCCGGCCTTCCGGGTAGCGGGGCATTCGTCGCGGGACGCCGTGCCGGCTACTGGCCCATGACCGTGACGGTCGTGACGATCTGCGTCGTGTCGCCTTCGAACACGCCGACCAGCACGCCGCCTCCGAGCCCGTCTTCGCTCGCCGGCGTGTAGTTGCCGCCGTTGAGCGCGATCTTGGCCTCGCGACCCGATGCATCGTCCTGCTCGAGGTAGCCGACAGTCCAGCCTTGCGGAAGCTCGTTCTCGTACCACGCGATCACGTCATCGAACGACGCCGAGGACTCCACGGTGAGCTGATGCACGGTCGTCGAGTCGGTGACTTCCATGGGCTCGTAGATGGTGACGGTGCCGGGGTGGACCGGGACGTCTGCCGGGAACTCGGCCGGCATGCCGGTGACCTCGGTCTCAGCCGGTTCGGAGGCCGGCTCCGTTTCAGCCGCAGCGCTCTCGCTCTGTTCGGTCGCCGGCTCGGCGGTGTCGGCTGCCTGATCGTCGCCGCTACTGCACGCGGGGAGCAGCGTGAGCATCAGAGCCAGGATCGCTGCCGCAAGACCTACACGCCACAAGGATCGCATTCGTCGATCGCCTCCCCGTTGAGAGCCGGAGCACCTGTGGCCCCGACAACCTTGATGTCGGAGACAGTATCGCAGGTCAGGGCGTGGCCGAGTAGGTCTGCAGATCCCGGGCCGATAGGCCGCTCGTCGAGCCAGCGCTTGCAGCAGGAAGTGCCCCTCGGGCTATGATGTCGGTGATCGCAACTACGGGGAGCGGGGGTTTCGCCATGCATCGCACTGACCTCTACAGTGTTCACCGACAAGAGGCCGGGCGAAGCCGACGGCGCAGGCTACTCGCTCTGTGTCCGCTGCTGCTCATCGTGCTCATGTCCCTGGCCTGCATCTTCCAACCCGATCTTGCCGAGAAGCAGCTGCGCTACGTCGTCCGGGCGCCGTCCGATACCGTTGCGGTGGGCGAGTCGGTCACATTCACGCTGTCAAAGGTCACATACGCCGTGACTGCAGACGGCGAGGAGTACAACCAAATTGAATCCGACGAGGACGAGGCCGCGTTCGAATGGTTTGTCGAACCCGCTGAGGGCGCGACGTGTGTGGGCGGGGTCTTCATCGCCACCGCAGCCGGTACGTACTCGGTCGGCATCAGCCCGGGCACTACGGATGACCCGGCACTGAGCGCACAGATCACCGTTGTCGAGAAGCCGGCGGCACTGGAGTACGACAACCACAACTCGAACGCGGTCCAGAACAACGGCACACCGCCCACGTTCGAAGTCACCGAGCCCGCGACGATTGCCACGATCGAGACCTATCACTGGAACAACGGCACCGGTAGCTCCGAGACCGGCGAGATTTCGCTCCAGGCCGAGGACGGTACGGTCTACGGTCCCTGGGAGACGGAGGGTACTGACGGCCAGGGCGGTGTCCCGAACGCCTACTGGACCGCGAGCCCGACGCTCGAGCTGCCCGAGGGGAGCTACACGGTGCTCGATTCCGATCCCGGCACCTGGGCCCAGAACGCGGGCACCAAGGGTCAGGGCATGGTGCGCATCTACACCGTGCCGGAGGAGTAGACGATCACGTAAGGCCCGGCGGCAACAACGTGCCGAGGAATGGCAACCGTTGCGGTACCATGTGCATAGGGAGTTGTGCCGAGTTGTGCTCCCGAAAGGCTGATCGAGGGGTAGGGGCAATGAGGATTCGCGCAGCCATGCTCGTGGCCGTGCTCGTGATTTGCTGCATTCCCTTGCCGGCGTTCGCCGGTGAGACCCCCGGGTCGATCGAGCCCACAACGCCGCCGACAACGTCGCCCGAGCCGCCTGCGGCCCCGCCGGTCTCCACGCTCGAAGAGTCCGGTCCCGTGGGCGTGTGGCTCTCGCTCACCAGCGGCGCCGGCACGGACAGCCGACAGCAGAACTCGGCCGAGGACGTGCGCGAAGTGCGCTGGGTCTTCGAGCTCAAGGGCGCTCCACTCGGGACCGAGTTCCACGTTTGGGCCACGTTCGCCGACGTGGGCGAGGTCGAGGCGGTCGGCATCGATCGGGCGGTCGTGGTCACTTCCGCTCACGACGTCCTCACCGACGCCTACGGGCACTGCATCATCCCGTCGACCGACCTGGCCGTGACTGTCGAGCTGGCTGCGGTCGAGGTCGATCCAGTGCCAGCGCCAATGCCAGCCGCCGAGCCGGTGTCGGACGAGGGTTCACTCCCCGCCACCGCGTCGGTCACCCGGACAAAGCCCGCCGAGGAGTTCCTGCCCTTCACGGGACCCGATGACAGGCTGCCAATCCTGGCCCTGCTGTTTGCCGCCGTGGGACTGGCTCTGCGCAGATACGGTGTGAGGCCCGCGTAGCGTGGTCACGGGGGGCGCGGCATGTCACGATATGCAGACGGCATAGCCGCTGTTAGGTCGAACCTGTCCAGAGAGAGGGGATCTCCGATGAAGTACGGCGCACGCAATGCGGTGGCCGGCGAGGTGAAGTCGATCGAGAAGGGCGACATCATGACGCTGATCAAGTTCGATGTCGCTCCTTGCGAGATGGCCTCCGTGGTGACCACCGAATCGCTCGAGGAGTTGGACCTCAAGCCGGGTGACAAGGTGAAGCTCATCGTCAAAGCGGTCAACGTCTTGCCCGTCAAGGAGTAGGTTGGAATAGCGTGCGGGTCGACCTAACACGCGCTTCCAGCTGACTCACGCTAGCGCTAGGCCGAAGACAGGCGCTTGTTTGCAGCTGAAGCGCAGAGACGCCAGGCAGAGTCAACGGCATGTCTCTAGTGCCCTCGGTGCTTGTCCCTGTGCTTCTCGACCCGTCTTTGCCATTGCCGCTCGGCAGCCTCGGCCCGTCGCACTCGCCGTGATGACTTTGCCTCAGCCTTCGGGCCTGCCAACGCCTCTTTGTACGCCTCCTGCGACTTCGTGGCGCCGCCGTGGCCTCGGGAGGCTTTCGCCGCTTCACGTTGGCGCCGCTTTGGATTGCCGGCGAGGGCCTCCGACCCCAGATTCGTCGTGTGCGCAGGCAGAAGTCTGAGACGTGTCCATTCTCTCGAACAGACGAGCTGCGCTATCTCGGCAAGAGAAGGCTCGGCCCCGAAGACATATCGGGCGATCTGCGACTCTCCGCGCTCGTGCCGCGTGTAGTAACCGACCCAGAACTGTCCGTCGAAAAGGACGGTGAAATCGGCTTTGATGTCGGATTCGGACATGGTGAACTCCCCTTCGTCTAGCTCGCACCGGGAACGGACACCCGAAGGGGAGGTTACTGACATGGCCTGCATGAGCGCCGACCGTGCGTCCGGACTACCTACCGGACCGTGTTTCTATCCCGGCAAACCGTATTTGGCTAACCACGATTCTAGCAGGGTGCCCTCGGCATGATGGTCAGGATTGAGGTGGCTCGGCTGGTTCGTTGTGGGTACAAGGGACTAACAGCTGAATCTGGCTGGTCGTCGTCCGTTGCGATGACATACTCGTTTGGAGGGACAGTGAACAGAGTCGTTGCGCGGTTCGCCGATGGTCACATAGTCAAGGGTATGACCGTTGACTTCTCGGCGGCCCGAGAGACGTTCCACATCACGGAGCCGATTCCGGTTCAGGAGTGGGATCGGATAGAAATTTCCGTACCGGAGTTGAAGGCGCTCTTCTATGTGAAGGACTTCGATGGCAACCCTCAACACGTGGACAAGAGGGTGTTGGACTCCCCGCCGGGGGCATCGGAACGCGGGATCGAGGTCATCTTCGATGACGGGGAGATCATTGTGGGGACTACGTCGTGCTATCAGGATGCTGGCGCCGGGTTCTTCCTTGTGCCTGCCGATGAACACTCGAACAACGAGCGCTGCTTCGTCGTCGAAGCGGCGACGCGCGAAGTGCGGTTCATGTGACCGAGGTGACCGCTCGTGGATCGCGGGGATCCGTCGAGACCATGTGGGGCGCTTTCGTCGCTGCGTCTCCTGATGTCGCGAGTCTAGATGACACGTATTCGGCCTGGCACTTCTGCGACAACGAAGCAGACGCCAACGAACTGGCCGAGCTTGTGTTGTCCGGGCGCAAGCGCGCGACCGCCGGAGATCTGTGGTCCTACGAGGCCGAAGACGAGCCGCTCCCTCGAGTCGGTGACTTCAGCGTTGTCACCGACTGGGTAGGCACCGCGGTCTGCGTGATTCGCACCACCTCGGTCGAGGTCGTACCGTTCGAGGCCGTCACCGCCGAGTTCGCGGCTACCGAGGGGGAAGGCGAGGGTTCTCTAGGCTACTGGCGAGAGGCACACGAGGCGGCATTCACGCGCAGCCTCCGCGAGATCGGCAGGGAGTTCGAGCCAGACATGCCTGTCGTATGCGAGTGCTTCGAGGTCGTGTTCGACGGCAATCGGCGCTGGCAGCGCCCCTGATACACTCGGGACATGCAGTCGACACCGCAGGACAGCTGGTACGTAGCGCGCGGCGATCAGACCTACGGCCCCTACACCTGGGCGCAGATGGTCGAGAATGCGCGCGGCGGACGCATCGGCAAGCGCGACAAGATCCTCGATCCGCGCACCGGTGTCTGGACCAAAGCCCCCAAGCTCTCGAGCCTGTTCGGCCCCGGTGGCGCGGCCGGTGTTTCGCTGGGTCTGTCGGCGGCGACGAAGCTCGCGGTAGGCATCGTCCTCGGCCTGGCGCTCGTCTTCGCCACGGTGATGAGCCCCTACATGTGGGGAGAGGACATCGATCTCGAGTATCTCACTGACCTGCTCGGTGACGCGGTCTCGGCCACCCAGAGCGACGCCACGGTCACCTCGGCATCGACGACCCTGCCTCCCGAGGGGATCGCGTTCAAGGGCACCTTCCAGTGGGACTCGGCGGAGGGCGGGGGCGCCAAGGACATCTCGCACACCGATCCGTGCTACCTGTGGATCTACACCACCGATGACGGCACGGCTGCGTCGTTCGACTTCGGCACCGTTGATGGCTGGCCCGTGTTCCTGGTGACGAAGGCCGGGTCGGAGTATGTGTTCGAGAGCTCGGATCGCTCCCTGGTCGAGCGCGTGCGCATCGTCGCAGACGTCACCGACACGAGCGTGTCCGGGAAGGTCACCAAGATCAACAAGGTCGGCAGTTTCCTGAGCGGGACGTTCACGGGCACCTCGATCACCTACGAGCAGTACAAGGCCGAGGTCGACTAGGGGGCGTCGGGCACCGACCCGTTGCACGTCCCAGACTCCGAAATCCCCCCGCAACACGTCCCGACCGATGTCGGACCTGCGCCGTATCATCCCTGGTGACGTATGAGGCGTTGCATTAACGTTACCAGGGAGGTAACATCTAACTATGCCCAAGCGGCATCGCGGGGGATGGTCGCGAGCTTGAGGACGAGGGTCTGCTATGAAGATCGAGTCGGTGAGAGCGAACAACCGCAAACACGCCTTCGAGGTGACCGCCGGGGGCAGGCAGTTCACCATGCCCTATTCGAGGCTCGACCCGAGTCCGAGTAGTGGTGATCGCTGTGGCAGACGTCTACGTGGACGCCGAACTGGGTGCCGAGGGCTTCACCTACGTTCTCGAATCGGGTGCGGAGAACTCGGTGCATGTGGACGCCGTGCTCGAGTACAACGAGGATCCCGGTCACATGCGCGACCTACTCGTGTACAAGCTCACGGTCGAGGCGCAGAAGTGTCTTGAGGCCAGTGGGCTGTCGAAGCGAGAGGTGATTCGGCGTCTCGGCACATCGGCGTCGCAGTTCTACAGGCTGCTCGATCAGACGAACACCCAGAAGTCGATCGATGGGCTGGTCATGCTGCTTCGGGTCCTCGACTGCGAGGTCGACTTCAGTGTTCGGCCACTACGTGAACGCATACGCCCTACGGCGTCATGATCACGTCGCTGGCGTCCTCATCCTCGCGCTTCTTGGCTGCTTCGGGATCGAGCGCGGCGGGGCGGTAGTTGAATGGGAGCGCGCGTCCCTGGTTCGACCAGTCAAGCATTCGTGCGTCGCACGTGCGGCACAGCGGCACAGCGGTCATCCCCACGATCGAGAGCTGTGTTCCGCGCGAATACTGGGTGAGCGCGCGCTGGCACTGCACGATGTCTGTTCCTCCGCATGTGGCGCACGTCTGCGGCTCGGCGTCGCGCAGCCACGACATGCCGCACTCACCGCACGTGATGCGGATGCCCTCGGGCGACTCGCTAGCCGCTCAGGTTGTCGGTCTCGCCGCATGCAGGGCATGCGATGTCTCGGGGCATGGTGTGGGCTCCTCGGCCAGTGGGTTCTGTCAGGGTCTCATGCGCACGGACGACACAACAAGCGGGCCCGGGCGCGAGAGTCCGCTCGTCGCGCCAACCTGCCTTCTGTCCTCGGCCGACACGGGTGGTGTGTACCCAGGGCGGAGACACGATTATTCTAGGTGACGAAGGTTCAACCGCATCGCAGTGGTCGCGGAGACTCGCAACGAGCCCGGGGGGCGGGCAGCGCAGCAACAACACCACAATGCGATCCTGTGAGACGGGGGAGTCCGTGGGACAGCGACCGAGTTCTCGTGCGCGCGCAATCCTTTCGATGGTTCTGGCTTTCTGCATGGTGTTCATGGCCTTGCCCGCCTTCGCGTACGTGCCTCCACTCACGGGGCTTGCGTCATCGACGCATCCGGTAGAGGCGACCTGGTATCAGGAGGACACGCCTGTCTTCGAGTGGGACGCGGCGAACGATCTGCCCGAGCTGCTCGGCAGCTATGACACACCCGGCAACGCCTATGATGTCGCGGTCTCGGGCGATGTCGCTTACGTGGCCGACCACTCGGCCGGTCTGAAGATCATGGACGTCTCGGACCCCAGTGCCCCCGCGCTGCTGGATACCTACGACACGCCCGACCGCGCCTATGGTGTCGCGGTCGCGGGCGATACCGCCTACGTCGCGGACAACACATCTGGTCTGCAGGTCATCGACGTCTCGACCCCTGGTGCTCCGGTGCTGCTCGGCTCCTACGACACGACCGGTGCCGCCACTGCTGTTGCGGTCGCGGGTGAGACAGTCTACATCGGAGACAACACGTACGGTCTTCAGGTCATCGACGTCTCCGACCCGAGCGCCCCGACGCTTCTCAGCACCTACGACACCCCCGGCTACGCGATCGGTGTGGCGGTCGCGGGTGATACTGCCTACGTCGCGGACCGCGCCAGCGGTCTGCAGGTCATCGATGTCTCGGACACGAGTGCGCCAGTGCTGCTCGGCAGCTATGACACACCGGGCAACGCCTTCGGCGTGGCGGTCGCGGGCGACACCGCCTACGTCGCGGACTACGCAGGCGGCCTGCAGGTCATCGATGTCTCGGACCCGAGCGCCCCCGCACTCCTCGGCACCTACGGCACGCCCGGCAACGCCTACGGTGTCACCGTCGAGGGCGACACCGCCTACGTCGCGGACTACGCCGGCTATCTCCACGTGATCGACGTATCGACCCCGAGCACTCCCGTGCTGCTTGGCTTCTATTTGACGCCGAGCATGGCCACGAGTGTCGAGCTCGCGGGTGATACAGCGTACGTGACGGACTACTACGGCGGCCTGCTGGCGATCGCGATCTCGGAGCCGGCGTCCCCTGGGATCGTGGGTGCCTACGATACTGCCGGCTCGGCCTGGGATGTTGCAGTCGCAGGCGACACCGCCTACATGGCAGATGCCGATGCCGGTCTCCAGATACTCGACATATCCGACCCCGGTGCGCCGGCGTTTCTCGGCTCGTGTGACTCGTCGAGTACCATCTATGGATCGTATGGAGTGGCTGTCGCGGGGGACACCGCGTACCTCGCCGACGCCGACGCCGGCTTGCGGTTATTTGATGTCGCCACGCCATCCGACCCGATCGAGGTGGGCCGCTACGACACTCCGGGCAACGCCTGGGCCGTAGAAGTCCGGGGAGACATCGCCTATGTCGCTGACCTCGGCGGCGGCCTTCAGATCATCGATGTCTCGGATCCGACAGCCCCTGCGTTCCTGGGTGCGACAGCGATTTCGGGCTCCTTCTATGATGTGGCGGTCTCGGGCGACATCGCGTATGCGGTGTGCGACTCGTACGGGCTGCGGGTGATCGATGTCTCAGACCCGACCGCCCCGGTGCTCGTGGGCACCTATGGCGCGCCCGAGGACTGCTACCCGTACGGTGTGGACGTCGACGGCACGACCGTCTACGTCGCCGACGCGGGTCGTGGCCTCAAGGTGGTGGACGCATCGGACCCGGCCAACCCATCGCTCTTGGGCAGTTGTCTCGTGTCGGGCAACGCGTGGAGGGTGGAGGTCGATGGCGACACCGCCTACGTAGGGTCCGAGGCGCTCGGCCTCGACGTGGTCGACGTGTCGACCCCCAGCGCTCCTGTGCTCGTGGACTCCTACGACACGGCGGGACACACCTTCGGGATGGTTGCCGAAGGAGACACGCTGTATGCAGCGGACTACGAAGGCGGCCTTCAGGTGTTCGACGTAGGCATGGGTCCGATCGGCTACTCGTATACCTTCGATCAGAACCCGACAACGGAGCCGAACAGCACAATCAACTCGATTGGAACCGAAGTCGGATACGGCGCCCAGGACGACGGCACCTACTACTTCCACATTCGACCGATCGGCCTGCGGGGCATGATGGGTTCGACCGTGCACAGGACCGTGCACATCGATGCCACTAGGCCGGTGACGACGTCGGATGCCAAGGCGACCTACGTAGATTCGGCTACGATCAAGCTCAGTGTCGACGACGGCACCGGCTCGGGCGCGAATCACACCTACTACCAGCTGGACGACGGACCGGAGTTGGAGTACTCGGCATCGATCAAGCTGAGCGGTGAGGGAGACTACACGCTCAAGTTCTGGTCGACCGACTACGCCGGCAATTGCGAGCAGATGAACACGGCCGAGTTCACGATTACCGCTTCTGCGCCCGATGAGGTCGTCTACACGCCGATCGAGGGTGCCAACCGCTTCATGACCGCGGTCGCGGCGTCGAAAGACGCATTCCCCGGCGGCGCGGACTGCGTGGTCATCGCCACGGGCCGCAACTGGCCCGATGCGCTCGGCGGTGCGGCTCTCGCAGGTGCCAAGCACGGCCCGATTCTGCTGGTCGACAGCGACGCGGTACCTACCGTCGTTGCCAACGAGGTCAAGCGGCTCGGTGCAGACGAGGCCATCATCCTGGGCGGGGAGGGTGCAGTAGGACCTGCAGTCGTGACCGCGCTCGAAGGGCTTGTCGGCAAGGGTGACGTGAGCCGCATCGGTGGCGCGAACCGCTACGCGACCGCGCGCATGATCGCCGATGCCGTCGTCAAGATCTCCGGTGCGAAGACCGGCTTCGTCGCTACCGGCAAGGACTTCCCCGATGCGCTCGCCGCAGCGCCGATTGCGGCTGCGAAGGGCTGGCCGATCTACCTGGCCGAGGCGACCACGCCTGCCACGATGAAGGCCGACGGGGTCACGAATGCAATCATCCTCGGCGGCGAGAGTGTCGTCTCGGCCGAAGCCGCAGACGGCTCTCAAGACCACGCTCGGTACGTCGAAGGTGAGCCGACTGTGGGGCGCCAACCGCTATGCGACCGCTATCGCGGTGGCCACCTACGGCTGCAACTCATGCGGGCTTGACTGGGACGGCGTAGCACTGGCCACCGGTCAGGACTTCCCCGATGCGCTCGCCGGAGGCGTCATGCAAGGCGCGGGCTCCTCGGTCATGTTGCTCACCCCGTCGACCAAGCTCGACTCGGGTGTTGCCACCAAGCTCAAGGCCGAGAAGGCCGGAATCGGTGAGGTGCGCTACCTGGGTGGCACGAGTGCGGTGTCGCAGACGGTCCGCGACGCTGTGAGCGCCATTCTGAAGTAGCAAGTGGTGTTGGTGTGAAGCTGTAGCAACGCCCGCCCTTGTACACGGGCGGGCGTTTGCTTCGGCGTCATGATCACGTCGCGGCTTGGTGAATGAAGCGTTATCCGACGATCGATGGTGGAGAGAGTCAAGGACAAGAACTTGACAAGCATGAAGTCAAGGCCATAAACTAGACACAATGCAAGTAAACTCTGTGGGCTTGACCACCTCATGCGCAATCTCGGCCATGCTCGGGAAGGAGATCGCGTGGACAGCGGAAGTACAGAGCACCTCATTCTTTCTGCAGACGTGGTGAGTTCTACGAAGCTTCCCGAGCGAGAGCGAGGAAAGGTTCAGCTCAAGCTGACCCGACTCGTGTCAGACCTGAATGATAAGTTTGCGCATGAGCTTCGCACCAGGCTGCTGATGGTCGCGGGGGATTCGTTCCAGGCGGTCATTCAGGAGCCGAGTGCGATTCCGGACATCCTGTGGGATATCTGGACAGCGTCGGATGGCGTAGAGGTGCGCATCGGGATTGGGTTCGGTCGTATCTACACCGAGTTCAATGAGGACTCACGTCTTATGGACGGGCCTGCATTTCACAATGCCACCAAGTTCGGCACAGGGGAGAGGGGCATCGTGTTTCATGGTTTTGGGACGGCCGAGGATCGGGTCCTCAATGGTCTGGGCGCCCTGCTGCGCGTGGTATTCCTGGACTTCACGGCCCGGCAAGAAGAGGCTTTGATGCTGGTCAGGGGTGGGATGGCCCAATCTAGTGCCGCGGAGACCCTCGGCATATCCAAGCAGGCCGTCTCGCAGCTGGTGAATGGATCCGGCTGGCCCGCGTACAAGCAAGGGGAAAGTGCGATGCGGGAGGCGCTCGTGCTGTTCACGGGTCGGAACGGTCTCGAGTGTCCGTGATGTCTGGGTTGCTCCTGTTCTCAGAGGTGTTGCTCTAGAACGGGGACTTGGCCGGATCGTAGTACCAGGTCTCGCGCACGATGGCGTTCTTCGAGATTTCGAGCAGCGTGACGCCGCTCACTTGGGCCAGGCGGCTCGTGCCCGGACGGGTTCCGTCGGCGGTCCAGCTCACCAAAGCCCATCCGCTGCCGACCTTGGTGTCCTCGACCGTGAGATCGAAGTCGGGCGTTGCGAACAAGGAGTTCAGAGCGGTCTTGATCTCGTCGGTCCCCTCGTACGTCCTGTCCAGCGCAGCGTCGCGCATGACGGCACTGTCGGCATAGAGGGGAAGCAGTTCCGCGACATCTTTGGTGCTGTCGGTACCGGCGTAGACGGCGTCGTAGGAGTCGAGCAGGCGCACCACCGCTCGCGAGCCGCTTGTGGTCACCCACCAGCCGCCCACGAACGCGGCAGCTACGAGGATGAACACGAGCAGCGTCATCCAGAACCACTTGCTCCGCAGCATCCCACGCTTTTCCTCGGCCATCGACACGCTGCTTTCTCTCGGCATTGAAGCTCTACTGACATGATGCCCTGCCGCGGTCGATTCGAACAGGCGCGGCCCCGGCGGGAAGCCTCGGCGGCGTCACCCTGCCTCGAACCTACTGATATCGCAGTGCTTCGATCGGGTCGAGCTTGGCGGCGCGCCGTGCGGGGTAGTAGCCGAACACGAGGCCGATGGCCGTGGACACGCCGGTAGCCAAGGCGATCGCATCCAGACTCACCGATGCGTTGAGCACGCCCGTCGCCGTGATGAGCGCCGAGATGCCCCATCCCAGCAGAATGCCGACTATGCCGCCCGTCACGGTGAGCGCGACCGCCTCGGAAAGGAACTGCGAGGTGATGTCTCCGCGATTCGCCCCGATGGCCTTGCGCAAGCCGATCTCGCGAATGCGCTCGGTCACGGTGGTCAGCATCATGTTCATGATTCCAATGCCGCCGACGAGCAGAGAGATGCCTGCAATCGAACCGAGCAGCATCGTCAGCAGGTTGGTGACTGTCTCCATCGTCGAGGCGAGGTCCGCTTGCGACGTCACCGAGAAATCGGCGTCATCCATGCTCGCGATACCGTGTTCGGCGAGCAGTATGCTCTCGATCGATTGTTGGGCCGCAGCCATGCCCTCCTGGGATTCGGCTTCGACATAGATCGTGTTCACGCTGTCACCGCCGGAGAGGTACGTTTGCATGGTCCGCACCGGCAGGTAGACGACATTGTCGCTCGAGCCCAGCCCGCCGCCTTCGGCAACGGTGACTCCGACTACGCTGAAGGGCTCGCCGTCGATGCGGATGCGTTGGCCCACAGGGTTGGACCCGCTGCCGAACAGCGCATCCGACGTGTCGGGACCCAGCACGGCGACTTTCGAGGCGCCGATCTCTTGGGCTTCGGTGAACCAGCTCCCGGTTGCGACGTCTACTCCGCGCACGGCGGGATAGCCCACGGTTGTACCGGTTATCGAGACATTCGATCCGTTCTTTCCGGCCGTCACCGGGAGCGAACCGGACACCTGCGGAGCGACTGCTTTGATGCCCTGTGCACGCTGCTTGATCGCATCCACGTCGTCCATGGTGAGCGATTCCATCGCCGCGGCCGAGAGGCTGTGCTCGCCCTGGGCAGGCCCGAAGCTGCTTTCCCCGCCAGGCGAGATGATCAGCAGGTTGGAGCCGATGGCCTGGATCGAAGCCGTGATCGACTCTTGGGTGCCTTGCCCGATCGCAACCATCACGATGACGGACGCGATGCCCACGACGATTCCCAGAATCGTGAGAAACGAACGACCCTTGTTCGCGGTCAGTGAGAGTCTGGTTTCGGAGACGAGGTCCTTCGCCCTCACGACGCATCACTTCCGTCGGTCTCGAAGAGCAGGCCGTCTCGGATGTGTACGGTGCGGTCCGCGTGGTCCGCGACTTCCTGCTCGTGCGTGATCAGCACGATCGTGCGCCCTTCGTCGCGCAGTCGTTCGAACGTCTCGAGGATGAAGTCGCCCGTGACGGTGTCTAGGTTGCCGGTGGGCTCATCGGCAAGTATGAGTGTCGGATCGTTGACGAGCGCACGCGCGATCGCGACCCGCTGCATCTGACCGCCGGAGAGCTGGTTCGAGCGCTTGTAGTACAGCTCCTCCTCCAACCCCGCCGCCTCAAGCGCGGCGAGTGCCCGGGGCATGCGTTCTCTGTCCGGTGCGCTCGAGTACACGAGCGGCAGCATGACGTTGCGCATGACCGTCGCTCGCGAGAGCAGGTTGTAGGACTGGAACACGAAGCCGATGTCACGCGCTCTGGCTTCGGCGAGTTCGTCATCATCGAGCGAGGAGACGTCCACTCCCTTGATGTGATACGTGCCGCTCGTGGGCGTATCCAACAGGCCGAGCAGGTTCATGAGCGTGGATTTGCCGGAACCCGAAGGTCCCATGACGGCCACGAACTCTCCCTCCTCAACCTGAAAAGACACGCCGCGAAGCGCACGGGTCTCGGTGTCTCCGGTGACGTAGGTCTTGGCCAGGTCGTCGACCTCGAGGATCGTGGGCATTAGTTGCCTCCGAACATGCCGCCGCCGGCTGGCGCCGCATCGGCGGTCGAGCCGGTGACAACTGTCTGGCCCTCGGTGAGGCCGTCGGTGATCTCGGTGAAGGTGTCGTCGCTGGCCCCGACGCTCACGTCGACGCGCTGGGGTTCATCGTTCGCATCCAGCGATCTCGATGTACTTCTGGGAGCCGTCCACCTTGATGGCGGAGTTCGGTACCGCCAGCGTGTCCTTGGCAACCACGGTCACGATGTCGACGGTCGCCGTCATGTCGGGTTTGAGGGCCGGATCCTGCTCGGAAAGCGTCAGGTCGACATCGTAGGAGACAACACCCGAACTGTTGACGCCGTTGGGCGAGATCCACGTGACGGTGCCGTCTATCTGCAGGTTCGGAAGGGCGTCGAAAGCGATGGTTGCAGCCTGCCCGACTTCAAGCGCAGGCAGGTCGACCTCGTTGATCTGGATGCGGACCTTGAGCTCACTCAGGTCCGAGATGACGATTGCGGCGCTCGATGCCGAACCGCTGGTAGCGCCTGCGCCGGCCAATGCTGTGCCGCCGGTCCCTGACGCCGAGCCGCCCTTCTCTACCGAAAGAGAGGTGATGACGCCGTCGGCAGGTGCATAGACTTCGGCCGCGTCGAGGTTGGCTACGGCCTTGTCATACGAGCTTTGAGCCGCAGTCAGGTTGGCCGAGGCCGTCCTGGCGCCCGCTTGGGCTGTCACCAGGCCTGACTTCGCGGTTGTCACGCCGGCCTTGGACGTCGAGACACCGGCTTGAGCAGTAACGATGCCGGCTTGGGCCGACACGACGCCTGCTTCCGCCACATCGATCTGCTTCTCCGCCAGCGTGATCTGGTTGGCGAGCCCGGGTGTCGTGGTGGGCTTGCTCTCGAGATCCTCAAGGTTCTGCTCGGCCTGCAGAAGGGTCATGTCGGCTTGAAGCTTCGACTGCTGGGCTTGCAGCGAAGACTGCTCGGCCTGGTCGAGGGATTGCTGCGCCTGCAGCGAAGACTGCTCGGCCTGGTCGAGGGATTGCTGCGCCTGGTCTTTGCTCTGCTTGGACTGCAGCAGCGACGCTTGTGCCTGCGTGACGGCGCTTTGTAGGTCGGCCGTATCGATGGTGAACAGCAAATCGCCCGTAGCGACCGTGTCCCCGAGTTCGACGTAGACTTCCGTGACGGTGCCGCTCACGTCCGGATACACGCTGGTAGATGTCGCAACCACTGTTGAGCCATCGCCCGAGGCAACCACTTCGATGGTCTCGACCGAGACATCCGCCGTCTCGTAGGCGGAGTCTGGGCTTGCGTTTCGCCCGGCGATTGCGGGAATCGCTACGGCTGCGACTGCGACAAGCAGTACGGCAAGTGCGATGAGCGCCCATTTCGTTCGACGCTTTCGTGCCGCGGTGCGGGGTGCTGCTTCGGCGCTCATCGGTAATCCTCCAGCTCGTTGGCGAGTGTTTCAAGTGTCTTGAGCGCGTCGTTAAGGCGCGCGAGTTGTTCTGCATCGAGTCCAGCGAGGCGCTTGGCCAGGTGTGTCTCGAATTCTTCGTGCATCCTCGACGCCTTCTGCTCGCCTTGTGTGGTGAGCGCGAGCGTGACCTTGCGGCGATCCGACTCGTCGTGGCGTCGCTCGACCAGGCCCTTGGCTTCGAGTTTGTCGGCGACCGTCGTGAACGAACCCTTCTGCCAGTCCGACCTGCTTGCTGCATGCGCTCATCGGCGCACCCTTTTTGGTTGCGAGCATGATGAGTACTTTCGTCTCCGTGTGGTTCAGGTCTCCCGCAGGCTCGAACTTGCCCATGAGGCTGTGCATCAGTGTGGGTAGCACGTGCATTGAGTCGGCTACGTCTCGTGGTGTGATCTTGGCCATCATGCCTCCGTTCGATATCGGACAGTTAGAAATCTAACAGTCCGTGCACAGCACCGCAATACTCCCTGGGTTGTATCTTTGAGCGCGCCCGTAGTACCGAGTGCGACCGGATCATCGGCGAGGTCGTATCATATGAGCCCATGGAGCCCATCGCGATTGGGGGAAGCGTGTCGACAGCAGGACCTCTCCGAACGATTCGCAGTCTCGCATGCATAGTCGTGGTCTCGGCGGTCGTGCTCTCAGGCGGCTGCTCAAGCGCTTCCCTGGGTTCGAATTCCGAGGAGCCCAAGTCCGCGCCGCCAGAATCGTCCGAGGGTGCGAACGAGGCTACGGATTCGACCGCATCAGCGTACCTGAGCGGCGACGATCCGCTGTTGGTCGCGCGAGAGCAACTGGCGCAAGACAGTGGCATGCTGATCGAGGACCTCGTTGCCCGAATCGCCGCATCATCCGTGGATGGCGAGCAAGTCTGGCTTCGGGTCACCGTAGAGAATCCGTCCGCCCCCGGGGCAGAGACCGAATCGGTGTATCTCGTGAGCGAGAACGAGGGGCCCTGGCAGATCGTCGTCTACGGCACCGGCGTCGAGATGGGTGATCTCGCCGCCTACGGCGCGAGTCCCGAGATCGAACGCGCCCTCTTCTACTGGGTGTCGGCGAACGAAGCGGTCTACGACTACCTCGACAAGGCCGAGAACGGTCGATACGGGCTTGCTCACACGGTTCGCCAGCGGTTCCTCGATCTGGGCGATGCCGGGTTCTGGGCGCTGGTCGACCTGGCCGAGTACTCCTCGGAGGAGCGTGTGGTCGTCATGGCAGTGCTCGAATGGGATCTTGAGACAGGCGACTGGACCGTCGTGGCGCATGGTCAGAGCGCATACGCTGTCTCAGACGAGCCTCCTGAGCAGCTCCTGAGCGGGCCGTGGACGAACGAGATTCTGTACTGAGGCCGACGCGCTGCTCTCATGCTCCACGGCTGCGGACAACCGTTCGTCGCTTGTCTGCGCCACAGCACCCCCCGTGGCATACACGTTGCTTAAGGTAACGGGGCCTCACCGTGTCACGTCGTGTGCGGGCGAGTGCCGTGGGACAGATCGTATGGTCCCACCACGATTGACGCGCCGGAGCAACCAGTAGGGAACCATTGCTGATGAGCATGATCCAGACGCTCGATGACAACGCCGATGCGCTGCACAGGCAGGCGCGTGACGCAGAGTACCTCGCCGAGGCGGGATTGGCGCTCATCGAGTGTGGCTCGGAGGAGGATGTGTTCGATGTCGCCGGTGTCTTCTTCGGGAAGGTCATGCCGGGCGCTCTCGTCGTCGTAAGCCAGATCAATGACGAGCAGACACAGTTCATCACACGACGGGTCCAGGGTCTGGACAGCTCTCTCCTCGCACGGGCTGCCAAGCTCATGGGATTCAGACTGGAAGGCCAACGGTTTGATGTCCTTGATGAGTATCTCGATCTCCTCCACACGCGTTCTCTCGTGCATGTCGACGGTGGATTGCGCGAGTACGCAAGCCTTGAGCTTCCCGTGTCTACGATTGCGATTCTGGAGAAGATGTTCGGCATTCACGACATCTACACTGCCGGTATCAGCGACAAAGGTGTCGCGTACGGCAACTTCGGCATAATTGTCTTGCGCCCGAACGTTCAACCCCCTGTGCGCATCATCGAATCCTTCGTTCACCAGTGCTTCCTCACGTTGTCCAAACTCCGTGCACTGCGTGATCTCGCCGGCAGTGAAGAGAGCCACCGGCTGTTGTTCGAGCACATGAGCCAGGCGCTGGCTGTCCATGAAGTCGTTCGAGACCCCGACGGTAATTCTGTGGATTTCCGCTTCCTGCGGGTCAATCCCGCCTACGAGTCGACCACCGGCATGAAGGCGGCCGATGTAGTGGGCCGTACCATGCGCGAGCTGAATCCGGACCTCGACCAGGCCGTAGTGGAGCGGTTCGCTGCCGTTGCGGACACGCAGATTCCGATTCGTTTCGAGGAACCATCGCGGGAGCCGGGCGGCCGATATCTTGAGGTTGTGGCGTACTCCCCACGCGCTGGTCAGTTCGCGACCATTGTCAGCGATATCACCGAGCGCAAACGGCTGGAGATCGACCTGGGCGAGAGCGAGGCGCGCTTCCGCACCCTGTTCGAGGACAACCACGTCATGGTGATGCTTGTCGATCCGAATGAGGGGCATATCGTCGACGCGAACCCTGCCGCTGCGAGGTTCTACGGATGGTCGCCCGACGAGCTGTGCACCATGAACGTCACCCAGATCAGCACTGACGACCCGCGGCGCGTTCGGTCCGCGCTGCGCTACGAACGCACGGCGGAACCCGAGCACTTCTTGACAGAGCACCGTCTCGCCGACGGATCGACTCGCGATGTGGAGATCCATTCGGGCAAGATCGTCCTTGATGGCCGGGAGTTGCTCTACTCCGCGATTACCGACGTGACTGAGCGCCTTGCCATCCAGCGCGAACTCCAGGATCACCGTGAACACCTCGAGAGGCTCGTGGCGGAGCGAACCGATGAGCTGAGTCGTGTCAACGACGAGCTTGCCGAGTTGAACGTCGAGCTCATACGGGCGTCTTCGGCAAAGAGTGCGTTTCTGGCGAACATGAGTCACGAGTTGCGCACGCCGCTCAACTCGATCATCGGCTTCTCGGGTGTTCTGGGTCAGGGACTCGCTGGCGCACTGACCGAGGAGCAACTCAAGCAAGTGGGGATGATCAACGGGTCGGGCCGGCATCTGCTCTCACTGATTGACGATGTGCTCGATTTGGCCAAGGTTGAGGCGGGCAAGATTCAGCTCAAGGTGGAGCCCTTCGGCGTGCAAGGACTCCTGGAGGAAGTTGTATCGCCAATGAGATCTCTTCTTGAAGAAGGGAATGGGCTGCAACTGCGCGTCACTCTGGAGGATTCGAACGCGGTTCTGACTTCGGACCGCGGCAGGGTGAAGCAGATCATGTTCAACCTCATCGGCAACGCAATCAAGTTCACCGACGCCGGAATCGTCGAAGTGACCGCGGGCTGCACGGACGACGGGTACTTCTCGTTCGCAGTGCGCGATACCGGTCCGGGAATCGCGGTAGCGGATCTGCCTCGCGTCTTCGACGCTTTCACGCAGTTCGAGATTCCGGGCATCGCCAAGCCCAAGGGCACCGGATTGGGGCTGTCGCTCTCGCAGGAGTTCGCGTACTTGCTCGGCGGGGAGATCACGGTGGCAAGTGCGGAGGGCGTCGGATCGACGTTCACGTTCACTTTGCCGGTCGCAGTGCCGCTTCCGCCCAGCATCGAGGACGGCGAGCCGACGGCAGGGATGGCTCGGCACGTCTCGTAGGCCCCCCGAGGCCTCACGACTGTGAGGTCGATGTGTGGCAACAACGGCGGCTACTGCACGGGGAGCATGCTCTCGGCAACGCCTCGCAGCTCTTCGGCAGGCACGCCGACGCCCATGACCGCTGCGTTGTCTCCTGGTTCGAGTGAGTGCGCCAAGACCGCTTCAGCATCGTCGCCGTAGGCCGGCCCCTCCCACGCGAAGCCGATGCCGTCGACATACTTGGCGTCCAGGGTGCCCCATTTTCCGCCCTCCGAGAACGTCATGTCGGGATCGTCGCCGATGTCCCAGATGCCCTGGATGACCAGTAGCCGTGCATCGCCGTTGCCGTATGCGATTGCTACGAGGTCTGGCCCTATCTGGCTCTCATCTGCGAGGTACGTGAAGTCGGTTGGAAGATAGGTGGGCCGGTAGAGCGTGAAATCGAACTGCTGTGCGGCCTGTACATAGGCTTCATCGGCGGGTAGGACGGCGACCGCTTCGGCCCATTCCCCCATCGTTGCAACTGCGGATTCTCGGATTGAGGGTGCGGTCTCCTCCTCCGGGGTCATCGCGGCATCGTTGGCAGTGGTGGCTGACGTACAGCCTACTAGCGCAAACGAGAGTGCGACGCAGAACAGGACGACGAGCACCCGCAGCCGATTCATTCCGATTCCCCCATCCGATACCAGGCTACTCGACATCTCGCACGAGTCGCACGTAGTTGTGAATGCGAATCGCGTCGCCTTGCGGGCCACGGCCTGCCGGCCAGTCGGCCGGGTCGCCGGTCTTCGGGTCGCTGCGTTGGGCGCCGGCACCGTGAACGTCGAGCCACCTGCCGTTTATGTAGCCCGTTGCCCGTCCGAAGGCCAGGTAGGCGGCGTTGGCCCCGGGCATGTACGAGTCGTTCACGTGCGTGGTCGAACTCCAGTAGAAGGGTGCGTCGGGGGCGTCCATCTCGTTGGTAATCTGTGTCACGTTGAAGACGGGATCGATTGCAGCCGAGTTCGATACCGCAGGAGCACGCGTGTAGTCGACGATGCTCTGCAACTCCTTCACGTTCGGGACACGCCAGTCGCTGTAGCCCCGCGACTCCTTGACGTTCATCTGGTCGGCCCACGCAAGCGCTTTCCCCCAATCCATCCCGGTGCCGCTGTCGTTCTGCGTCCACATCAGCCCTGTCGACTCGTCGGTGATCGTCCCGTCGCCATTGTCGACGAAGCTGTTGAGTCCGTAGGCCGAGTTGCCTCGTACGTACAGCACGTAGAAGCGTTTGTCGGCCGAGAGTCCCGGCATGGGGCCAGTCGGGTAGCCCTTGATACGTCCGTCGGCGAAGTTCACGCCGAACACCGTATCCTCGCCACCCACTGCGGTGGTGGCGTACTTGGTCGATGTGACGAACTGCGCGTCGATGATGCGCTCGCCGGCGTCTGTGTCGCCGTAGGCGAAATCGAAGTACGCAGTGTCGATGAAGGGGATGAGTCCCGATGTGTCATCTCCCGTGTTGCCGCTGGGGTCGACGCCGCCAAAATCGATCAGGGAGTACAACTCTTTGATGGTCGGCAGACGCCAATCGTCGTAGCCGATGTATATGAACCCTTCGGCCGATGCGAGTGCCTGTTTGTAGCTGCGCTTGTCGGCGAAGTCGATCGTGCCGTTGTCATCAAGGTCGGGGGAGCGCGTCCACATCAGTCCGGTGACGTTGTCGGTCACGGTGCCGTCGTCGTTGTCTGTATACGACGGCTGGTTGCCTTCGTGCTGCGCATCACAGCCGAGGGGCGTCTCGCCGTCAGCGGGATCGATCTCGAAGCCGACAGCGTCGTAGGACGTGGTCTGGCCGGTGTCGACGATTGGGTAGTCCCGCCCGGTTGCGTTCGTGGCGGGGGGCTTTGAGACTCCGGACTCCGGCGTCTCGGCTCCGCCCGCACAACCTGCGAGCAGTGCAGCTGACAGCACCAGGGCACCTAGCGCGTATGAGACAGTTCGAGGCAGCAGGACCGACAACCCCCCATTGCTGGACTACTTGATCGAGCATATACCCCTGGGCGCAGGATGTCCGCGCGGGTATCTCGTGCCTGCGCAACCTAGACGCCCCCGGCTGCGTTACAAATGACAAGGCTATGGTGGAGGGGCGCTAGCCGGGGGTTAGGGATCATGGATTTGGTGGCGTACACCGCTGGCCAGAGAGTGTTCATGCTGGCCATATGGGGATTTGGTGCGTGGGTGTTGCCGATGACTATCGCACTGCCGGGGTATGGTCGTGCGCGCGTCGATTTGGATGAGTATGCATCTGCCTACGCCTCGGCCACGTGGTTCGGCTGGGAGCCGGAGGGTTCTGCAGCTGTGGTGATGCGACTCGTGCTACTCGCGTGCGGAGTCATGATGGCGGTTCCGGAGCTTCTGGGTCTGTAGCCGCTCTGTGGTCGCGGCGTGTCGGGTATTCTCTGGATGGTAACCACACGCGCAGTCGATCGGATGCGAGCATGGATCGCAAGGAGCTCATTCGCGAGTACAAGAGCACGCCTCGGCCCACCGGGTTGTTTCGCGTGCGCAACATCGGGCAAAGCAAGTCGCTGGTAGGGATGAGTCGCGATCTACCCGGCAAGCTCAACAGCCAACGATTCCAGCTCGAGACGGGCTCACATCCGGACAAGGAGCTGCAACGCGACTGGAACGAACTCGGTTCCGACGCGTTCGAGATCGGCGTGCTCGATGAACTCGAACTCCCCGATGATCCCGGCTACGACCCTGCCGAGGACCTCGCGATGCTCAAGGAGATGTGGCTCGACAAGCTCGCCGCATCGGGTGAGTCCTTCTACCCGTTCTCGCGCCGCAAGACCTGAGAGGCGACAGAAGTCGTCGCAGCCGGGTACCATCCTCTGAACGGGGTGCAGCTTCGCGCACCACACACTCGGACGGGGGAGCCGATGAAGGGGTCGACGGTAGCGAGTGCGTCTGACGGACTCGAGTCTTCGCGCGTGGGAATCGGCGGGCTGCTCTCGGGGCTGGCTCTGGGCGTGTTGATCATGTGGGTGGGCGGGGGGATCCAGTTTCTCTTTCAGCCTCTCGTGACTTCGATGACTGCCGGCAACGACACCACCGAGATCGTGGCGGACCTGCTCGTCATGGTCCTGGCCGCTGCGATCGTTCTGGCACTCACCATCTGGCTGTCGAACGGGGCGTTTAGTCTGCCGCCGTTGAGCTGGGAGATCCTGGCGGCTGCGACCGTGGTTCCGCTCGTGTATGTCCTGTGGTGGTTGCCGGAGGCATTCCGCGGCTGGTACGCACCGGTTCGGACCTTCGCTGCGGCGTTGATCGCTGCGGGTGGCGCGACCCTCTACGCATGGTCGCGGTCGCGACGCGCGGGCAGCTAGAACCGCCGCACCTCGCGGTAGAGCGTGTCGCGCTGGACCGGTGTGAATCCGGCGCTGCGAATCATCCAGACGAGTTCTTCGCGGTTGACGCGGAAGCGCACGCCTGCAGCTGCGACGACGTTCTCTTCGATCATCGTCGATCCCATGTCGTTCGCGCCGAACGCGAGTGCGACCTGACCGATCTTCGCACCCTGCGTGACCCACGACGCCTGGACGTTGGCGACGTTGTCGAGGTAGAGGCGCGAGACGGCGAGAACCCGTAGGTACTCCCACCCGCTGGCTGCTTCCGGTGTGTCTCCGCCGGTCGCGGTCCAGTCCTCGGCAAGTGGGGTGTTGGTGGGCTGGAACGACCACGGGATGAACGCGCGGAAGCCCACGTGACCCGCAGCGGTCGACTCGTCTTGCAGGTCGCGGACTCGACGCAGGTGTTCGATGCGTTCCTCGACCGTCTCAGTGCCGCCGAACATCATCGTGGCGGTCGTGGACATCTCGATCTCGTGAGCGGTGCGCATGACGTCGATCCACTGATCGGCCGTGGCCTTGTGCGGCGAGACAGCGGTACGCACGCGGTCCGACAGGATCTCGGCTCCGCCGCCGGGAAGCGTGTCGAGGCCGGCAGCACGCAGCCGCTCGAGCGTCTCGCGCACGCTGATGCCCGAGAGCCTCGCGATGTGGACGATCTCCGGAGGGCCGAACCCGTGGATGTGAATCTCGGGGTGCTCGGTCTTGAGGCAGTGCAGCATCTCCTCGTACCAGTCGATCTTCAGGTCGGGGTGCATGCCGCCTTGCAGCAGGATCGCCGTGCCCTCGAGATCGAGCGTCTCGGCGACCTTGGCCGAGAGCTGCTCGGGTGAGATGACGTAGCCGTCGGGATCTTCGACATCGCGGAAGAAGGCGCAGAACCGGCACTTGCTCGTGCAGATGTTGGTGTAGTTCACGTTGCGGTCGACGATGAAAGTCACGTCACCGGACGGGTGCAGCCGTTCGCGCATGGCAGTCGCCGCAGCTCCCAGGTCCAGCATATCTGCCGAGTACAGGAGCAGCGCGGCCTCATCGTCGGTGAGGCGGTGCTCACCGGTGGCCGCGGCCAGCGCGAGTGCGCGTGCGGCAGGCGGTATCGGCTGCCGGGCTCACGACGGACCCGCGAACACGCGTATTTCCGGGACGCTGTCGAGCTCACCGACAGCTACCGCTTCGTTCAGATAGCGGCGCAGCCCTTCGCGGTAGCGGGGCTCGAACCTGAACTGAAGCGCATCAAAATACGATCGGAACGACTCGGCGGGGAACGATTCCCAACGTGCTGCATACTCCGAGATTGCGTCGAGGTGGGACCGGCAGTACGACAGCGAGTCGTTGAGCGCGTCGCTGACGCCTTGCACCGCTTCGGGGCGCGTTTCGGCGAACTCGCGACGCACGGCCCAGACCGCATAGACCATGGGTAGGCCGGTCCATGTCGTCCACTCGGCACCAAGGTCGTACTTGATTAGGTCCGTGGGCTGCCAGTATGCGCGCAGCGCGTCGTCGCCGATCAGCAGAGCCGCGTCGGCCTCGCGCATCATGCCCGCCAGGTCCGGCGGCATCTCCACGTAGGTGGGGGACACGTCCCAGTGTTGCGCGAGCAGCACGCGCGCGAGCACCTGCGAGGTGCGCGAGGTGTTCGTGAGCGCGACGACCTTGGCGTCGAGGCCCTCGACCGGGTCCTTGGTGAGCAGCAAAATCGACTGCACCTCGCCGTCGCTCGAGATCGCGATGTCGGGGAGCAAGACGAACTCCTCGGCGTGACGTGCGTACTCGATGCTCGGGATCGGGGCGATGTCGAGCTCGCCTTCGAGCAGCATGGTCGCCAGGTCGCGCGGCGCGGCCTTGACCAGGTCGACGTCGAGCAGCACGTCGTTCTTCACCAGCCCGTAGTAGAGCGGCAGGCAGTTCAGGAACTGGATGTGGCCCAGGCGGGGGCGGGTCACTCACCAGCCTCCGTCCCGCTGAACGTGCCGGTGAAGTTGTACTCGTGGCCGTTGATCGGGACCGTGAGCCTGGCGACCGAGCCCTCGACCGAGACTCTGATCTGCTGGCTCGAGGTGTTCGAGAAGCTGCCGCTGCCCCCGCCACCCGAGACCGAGCCGGAGGCCGCCATCGTGATGGTCCCCGTGCCGGAAAGCGCCACTGCGTTATCGGTCAGCGGAGCGACCGCGTCTCCTCCTGTGGTGTCCACCAGTGTGAACTGCAGGTTGCCGCTCTGGGCGATCGCCTGGGCATCGAGCTGCACGCCGTTGACCTGCCCCGATGTGCCGGTGCTAGCGGTAGCGGTGCCGGTGTAGTCGCCTGCCGGGTCCCCGGTGGGGTTGGTCGCTGTGAAGTTGAGCGCGATGGTGTAGGTCATATCGCCCTCGGAGAACTCGTCGTCGTCGTTGATGTAGACCTGCCACGATGTGTAGATGGGCTCTTCGGGCTCCTCGGCAGGCTCGGCAGTCTGCTCTTGTGTGGCAGCTTCGTCCTCTGTGCCCGGGTCCGCCGTGTCGTCCGAGCAGCCCGCAAGCGCGCCTGCGAGCATCACAAGCGCGAGCAGGACTGCGATCCGATGAAACAGTCTTCCGCCCGATATGCGTGCCATGGTTCCTCCTGCTCATCGCGACGCTGTCCGTGTCAGACAGCGTTCCGCCCGGTTGCGCGTTCAGCTCTCGTCGTAGATGTGCACCACGTTGTAGAGCGTGTCGCGTTCCACCGGCACGTGACCGGTCTCGCGGATCATGTTGACCAGGTCTTCTTTGGACAGTGCTTCAGGCGTGGTGGCGCCGGCCATGTGCGTGATCTTCTCTTCGACCACCGTGCCGTCGATGTCGTCGACGCCGAACACCGTGGACAGCTGCGCCATCTTGAGGCCCACCATGATCCAGAACGCCTTGACGTGCGGGATGTTGTCGAGCATGAGCCGCGCGACCGCGAGCGTCTTGAGGTCGTCGAAGCCGGTCGTGCCCGGCAGGTCCTCGAGCTCGGTGTTGGCCGGGTGGAACGCGAGCGGGATGAAGGCGAGGAAGCCGCCGCTCTGTGTCCTGCTGCTCGCGCAGCCGGATGAGGTGGTCCACGCGCTCCTCGACCGTCTCGATGTGGCCGTAGAGCATCGTGCAGTTGGTCTTGATGCCCAGCGAATGCGCTTCGCCGTGGATGCGGAGCCAGTCCTCGGACTTGGTCTTCTTCTCCCAAGCGGCCGCGCGGGTGCGGTCGCGGAAGATCTCGGCACCGCCGCCGGGTAGTGCATCGAGCCCGGCCTCTTTGAGGTCGGCTAGTACTTCGAGCGTGGTCTTGTTGCCCATGATCGCGATGTGCTCGATCTCCACGGCGGTGAACGCCTGCACGATCACGTGCTTGGGCGTGGCTTCGCGCACCCTGCGCACCATGTCGACGTAGAACTCGTAGCTCCACTCGGGGTGCAGGCCGCTCACGATGTGGATCTCGTAGGCACCGTCGTTCGCGCCCTCGACGGCCGCCTCCACGATCGCGTCGAGCGTCATCTCGTATGCGCCCTCTTCGCCCTCGGAGCGGGCGAACGCGCAGAACTTGCAGCGGTTGCGGCAGATGTTGGTGGGGTTGATGTGGCGGTTGACCATGAAGTAGACGCGATCGCCGTTGATGCGACGTCGCGCCGTGTCCGCCAGTCTGCGCGATGCCGATCAGATCGCGGCTCTCGTACAGCACGATGCCGTCTTCGCGAGACAAGCGCTCGCCAGCCGCGACTTTGGCTCGGCAATTGGTTCGAGGGCGGGGTCGTTCAGGAAGAAATCGCTCACCGTGGATACCTCCGGCAATCGTGGGTCGATGCAGTTTCGGCGGGAGTGCTTGTGTGCGTTTCTTACCCGCCGAAGTGGTTGGCGCCAACACCGTTCGGACGCCCCACACCGATATAGTTCCCGCCTGCGGCCCGTATCTCCTTCGGGTCGAGCGCATTGCGCCCGTCGAACACCAGTGCATTCTCCGCCATGGAGCGCACGAGCGCGGGCCAATCGGCGTCGACGATCTCGGCCCACTCGGTCGCAAGGATTACCGCCTCGGCGCCGGCGCACCGCCTCTTCGAGCGTGTCGGCGGTCTCGGACAGCTCCGGCAATATCACGGGAATCGGGTTGTAGCCGATGACCTCGGCTCCCTCTGCGCGCAACAGCGCGACGATCTCGCCTGCGGGGGCTTCTCGGATGTCGTCGGTCTCGGGCTTGAAAGTCAGGCCGAGGACGGCGACACGGCGCCCTTCGAGCGATCCGAACGCCGCGCGAAGCGCACGCACGGGCAGCAGCCGTGCACGTGCGTTGACTTCGATCACCGCACGCAGCAGGTGGAAGTCGTAGCCGTTGATGGTCGCGAGAAAGTCGAGCGCGCGCGTGTCTTTGGGGAAGCACGAGCCGCCGTAACCGATGCCCGCGCGCAGGAATGCCGAGCCGATGCGATCGTCCATGCCGATACCGCGCGAGACCTCGTCCACGCTGGCGCCGACAAGGTCGCACAGGACCGCGATCTCGTTGATGAACGAGATCTTGGTGGCGAGAAACGCGTTGCTTGCGTACTTGATCATCTCGGCGCTCGTGACATCGCAGGTGAGAATCGGCGAGTGGATGTCGTCGTAGATGAGCTTCACGCGCTCCACCGCGTCAGCGTCACCGCCGAGAACCACGCGATCGGTTTCGAACCAGTCGGTGACAGCGCTTCCCTCGCGCAGGAACTCCGGGTTGGAGACGTAGGCCAGGTCGCACTCGGCCAGGCGAGTCTTGAAGCGGATTCCCGTTCCCGGCGGCACGGTGCTTTTCATGACCACGACGGTCCCGGGCTTGGCACGTTGCTCGAGCAGTTCGATTACCGAGCGGACGTAGCGCATGTCGGCCGAACCGGTCGAGGTTGCCGGGGTGCCCACGGCGATCATCGCGATGCCCTCGACGCTTTGGATGCTGTCCACCAGCGCGAACTGGAGTGAGCCTTCGGCCACGGCCTTGGACATGAGCTCCTCGAGCCCGGGCTCGAAGAACGGACAGCGTCCAGAGCGGAGCGAATCGAGCTTGGTCTCGTCGACGTCCAGCACGGTAACGGGATGACCGCCGCTTGCGAGGCAGACTCCCGACACGAGGCCGACGTAGCCTGCCCCGAACACAGTGATGCGGTCTTGCTGAGCAGACATTCGGCCTCCGGGTGTGTGCAGTCGGCGGGGGAACCACACCATGATGCGTGACCCGGCCAGCCATCGCAACCTAGGCGCCTGTCGTTCGCAGGCTGGGCGCGCAAGGGCCTAGGCGTTGCCGAACTTCTCTTCGAAGAAGCGGACCATGAACTCCGTCACGTCGATGTTGTCTTCGAGCAGCCGCTCGCGTGCGAGCTGTGCCTTCTCGGCAAGATCGGGATCGGCAAGCTGAGCGCGGGCGTAGGCCATGAATTCGTCGGCCTGGGTCTCGCGGAAGATCTTCACCAGCCCGTAGCGATCCTGCTGCTCGCGGATGTACCCGCGATCGCTCGTCGCGATGTAGACCGACGGCGTGCCGAGAACGGCCGATTCGCTGGCCATCGTCGCGCTTTCGCCCAGCGTGAGGTGTGCGAAGGCAAGCACGTGGTGGATGTCTTCGGCCGAGCCGGCATAGGCGTACGGCTGCAGGTCGGCGGGGAGGGGCTTTTCCGAGGAAATGACGACGCGATACTTCTCGGCGACCTCGTGTACGAGCTGGGCGCGGCGGCGCATCGAAAGCCCCGCTTCTCCGGTATCGTGACTGGCCTCGAACGCGACGAATCGGAAGAAGACGTAGGGCTCGTCGATCGAGAGGCCGGCCGCCTCGATCTTCGCGGGGTCGGGCGTGAACCGGTTGGGGTGCAGGTACGCAAGCTCGTGGTAGCCGTCGTAGCGCACCTGGTTCGAGCCGATGTCGTCCAGGTACGCCTGCGGGGTGACGACATAGGTTGCCATCGGGTACACCCAGCGGTTGGTGACGCGCGCGAACTCGGTGTCGTAGAACACGACGCTCGGCGTACGCATCAGCCGCCCGGCAGGTGCGATGGTGGGGCCCATGATACCGGTGAGCACGTCGGGCTTGAACTTGCGCGCGATGCCCATGAACTTGCGCGTACGACCCACGAGCTCGCGGGCGAGATCGAACGTGCCCGGCTTGTGGCGACTGATCACTATCGGATCGAAGCCTTCAAGGCGTAGCAGCTCGACCGAGCGGTCCTTGTCGCGGGCGGTGAACATCACTTCGTGCCCGCGCGAGCGCATTTCGCGCGTGAAGTTCTTGAACATGTGCACGTGCGCAGGATGGAGTATGTCGATGATGATGCGCACGTGGCTCCTCGGCGGTCTTCTAGGTTGCGTTCGCGATACGGCGCCGGGCACCAAGCACGGCGAAGACGATCGCGACGTTGATGTAGCTGACTACGGTCATGATAAGGCTCTGAGTGAGCACCGGAGCGGCGGGTATCCCCGAGATGCGTTCGAACAGCACGATCGAGGTACCCTGGCGTACGCCCAGCCCGGCCAGTGTGATCGGGATGAGCGACACGAGTTGCCCGACCGCCTGGATGACGATGACGTCGATGAGCGCGACTTCGACGTTGAGCGCCCGGAAGCTCAGTACGATAGCGACTCCCATCAGCACGAGGCGCGCGATCGTCAGCACTAGGTTGAGTGCGAGGATGCCGCGCTTGCGTACGAGCAAGGTCGTCACATGTGCCGAGAAGCCCGTGAACTTCGCCGCATGCCGACCGAGCACACGCGTGCGCGCAAGCCCGCGCAGTCGCTTGCTGAACACGACCACGAGCAGTGCGACCGTAGCGGCTACGGCAAATGCCGCACCCCACAGCGCGTCGCCTGTGCTGACGAACAGCGCGAGGCCGATGACTGCGATCGCGGCTGTGACGGCGAAGGTGACGACCTTGTCCACGACACCGACGGCCAGGCCGGGGGCGAGGTTCGTGTCGTCGCTGGAAAGGAAGTGCGCGTAGGTGAGGTCACCGAACTTGCCGGGTGCGATCATGCCTACTGCCCACGATCGCAGGAACGCTTTCGCACTCGCCCGTGCGTGCACGAAGGGGAGTACTGCGCGGGTGAGCATGACAACGTTGGCTGTCCCGATCAGCAAAGAGACGTAGTTGACGGCGATGGCGGCCAGGAGCCAGCCCCAGCGCAGATTGCGTACCGACTCGAGCAGCTGGGCCGGGCCGGTCCACCAGATCAGCGCGATCAGCAGTATCGCGGAGATCGCTACCCGTGCGCGCCTGGACAGGCGGGGTAGCTTCATACCTCGCTCCGGTCCGCTCCCGCCTCATACTGCTGCCGACGCATGCGGTACTGCACTTCTTCGGTCAGCTTGCGGTTCGCGCCAAGCAGCTCGGCAATCAGGCCGAACATTCCAAGCTGGAAGCCAACGATGAGCAGGATCGCCGCGAGGATCAATGACTGGATGTTGCCGCCGGCCTGCCCGATGGCGATGAGAATCAGGTACCTGACGCCGATCAGGATGCCGCCGGTGACGAACAAGATCGCCGGTGTCATGAAGAACTGCATCGGCTTGTAGGTCATGAAGATGCGGATGATCGTCACGATCGAACGATTGATGTAGGACGGGATGCTCTTCACCAGCCGAGACGGGCGCAGGTCGTCGTTGACGCGCACCGGCACAGACGTGATCGCCATGCCCTTCTGGCCCGCCTGGATGATCGTCTCGATCGTGTAGGTGTACTCGTTGAAGACGTTGAGCCGCATCGCACACTCGCGACTCATCGCGCGAAAGCCACTCGGCGCATCGGGGATGTCAGTCTTGCTCGCGACGCGCACGGCCCACGAGCCGAGCCTCTGCAGCAGCTTCTTGATAAGCGAGAAGTGTTGGATGTCGGTGATGGGGCGCGCGCCGATCACGTAGTCGGCTCGCCCCGTGAGCACGGGAGCGACGAGTTTGCAGATGTCACCTGCGTGGTACTGGTTGTCGGCGTCGGTGTTGACGATGACGTCGGCACCTTCGCGAAGCGCGCGATCGAGTCCGGTCATGAACGCGGCGGCGAGTCCACGGTTCTGCGTGTGCCGGGCGACGTGGTCGACGCCCGAGGCCACCGCGACCTCTACTGTGGCGTCGGTGCTGCCGTCGTCGATGATGAGCCATTCAACGACATCGAACCCCTCGACCTCGCGCGGCAGCTCGGCGAGAGCGATCGCGAGGGTCTCGGCCTCGTTGAAGCACGGTATCTGGATGATGAGCTTACTCACCTGTGGTCACGGCCCCCTCATCGGCACGCTCGAAGTTGCGCAGCAGCTCGGCCACGTACATGCCTACTGCAAAGTACAGCACGGGTACCACATGGAACGCCACCCGGTTGAAGCTATCGCCCCAACCCACGCGTCCCGGATGCTGTGCTGCGTGTATCACGACCGCGATCAGCATGAACTGAACGACCGCATACAGACAGTAGGCCGAGAAGCCCGAGCGATTGTACCGCGTCCTGAACAGCAAGATTACCGCTGTTGCCGAGATGGCAACCACCCAAAACGACCGCCAGCCCCCTTCGACGAACAGGTTCTGGAGCATGTTCGACACGGAGTTCGCGCCCTGCTCGCCTTGTGTCCGGACGAACCACACGAGAGCCACCGACTGCAATCCGAGTGCGAGTGCCGGCAGGTTGAAGGCTCTGCACGCCCACTCCCATCGTTGCGGGCGCGCCCACACGAGCAGCGGCCACACAAGAGCGTACCCGCCGAGGAAGAGCAGCAGCAGCGAAGCACTGACTTTGTGCGAGTCCCACATGCCCAGCTGCACGATCGTCGCGAGGACGTAGAGGCCCGCGACTCCCAGGGTGGGAACGACGAGCAGGCCGAAGTCGCGCCAGTCTGCTTTGCTCCGCATCATGATGGCCAGTGCCGTGAACAGCACCGCGACGCCATACGCAGGTCCGTCAGGGCGGGCGAGCCAGATACCCGCGAGTGCGATGCCGGCAACCAGCAGCCACGGGCGAGGCGATGTCTCCTCGGCGACGGTTCGCCACAAGGCGACCACGGCGATCAGGATCATCAGCGCAGTGGTGGAGTGCGAGTGCATGTAGCCGGACATGAACAGGTACGTCGGATCCGCGACCATCACGACCGCGAGCAGACCCGGCACGAGGAAGCGTGCGATGCGCCGCGTCCACAGCGCGACCGAGGTCGCCACCGCGACCCAGGCGACGATGAGCGCCGAGATCACGGGGTACAGCGTGCCCGCCCATTCGCCTCCGAAGAAGTGGTAGGCGGCCTGCATCGCGGGCAGCATGAGCTGCCGGTCTCGGACGAGTCTGATCACGGCGGTACCGCTGTCGTGAAGCGCCCACGAGGTGACGCTGTACTGCGCCCAGCTGTCGTGTGTATAGATACTGAGTCCCCAGCGTGCGAACAGATACGCGACGCCCACTACGATGATGCCGACAAGCGGGAACGACCACAGCGGAGTAGGTTCGGTGGATGGGCTAGTCGGCGAGGTGGCCCCGGTATCTCGCGATGCCCATATCCCGGCTGCGGCGATTCCCGCCACATACAGAGCAATGCCGCCCCACACGATGAACGCCGAGTAGCCTGCGTGCACGCAGGATCGCAAGGCCTGCCGGGACGCACCAGCCGACAAGTCCGACTGGCAGTGCGGCCAGGTGATACCACGCCGCGCCCAGTCGTCCGCGGATCGGAGCGAGCGCCAGCCATCCGACGACGAGCGATACCGCGCACAGTGTGGGGAGCGGATACATCTAGCGCGACTCCTCGAGCATATCCGTGGGCACCACATAGACCCACTCGCGGTTCGGATCGGTGACGATGGAGAGGTCAGCCTCGTCTTGGCCGGTGGTCAGGTACGCGACGTTCCACGACAAGCGGTTCATGGTGCCAGCAGCTTCGAGTGCTGCGACCGTGTCTGCCGAGACGCGCGGGTCCTCGGCATACGTGACGAACTCGACGGCCGTCGACAGATCGGCGAGGTAGTCTTCCGAGATGCCCGGCTCTCGCCAGGTGGTGGGTGCATCCGGCGCATCTCCCCACAATGTGTAGAGGTTCTCGGGCAGTCGGACGGTCGCGTTGTCGGCGCCGGCGGTTCGTTTCACGGCCATCGCAATCGCGATGGCACGGTAGTGATTGCTGTAGTTGTCGACTCGTTCGGCGGTGTAGGTGACTGCCACGAAGTCGTTGCTTGGATAGGCTGCTTCGAAGCGCTCGCCCCACCACGTGCCGAAGTCCGAAAAGGCGAGACGAGCGTCGTTGAGCTGGAACGTCGCAATCGCTGCGAGCAGCGCGAAGGCGACGAGCGCGGTGATGCGCTCGGCACGTATCTTGGCTGGGATCGCGGTCGCGCGCTTCATGAAGTGAACCTCACCGGCCGTTCGAGCGTATGAAGGATGAGGGGGCGCTTCCTCGGCACCACATCGTATCGCATCGGAGCGCGAAAATCTTGATACGTTGCGGCTCGAAGGGATAAGAACATACAAACGGCCCGAACATATGTAGGTCTTCGGCATGCTGTTTCGGCCAGGGCTTACGTCGACGACGAGAGGGGCACTTCCGTGAAACGATTGCTGACACTCGTCCTTGCTCTGGCGCTTGTCGCCACGATGGTCGCCGGGTGTAGCTCGAGCGACACCGGGGATACCACGACGGACATACCGACCACCGAGAAGGGCACTATCGTCATCGGTTCGAAGATCGATGTCGAAGGACCGATTCTCGGCCAACTGATCATCAAGGTGCTCGAAGAGGATGGGTTCACCGTTGAAGACCAGACGCGTACCGGAGCGACCGAGGTCGTTCGCAACGCGCTGCTGACCGGTGAGATCGATGCATACCCCGAGTACACGGCCAATGCACTCACGGTGTTTTACGGGGACATGGAGATCGATCCGGCGATTCTCAAAGACGCGCAAGCGACCTACGAGAAGGCCGCCGAACTCGACTTGGCCGGCGAGAACATCGTGTGGTTGGAGCCGGCGCCTGCGAACAACACCTGGGCTGTCGCCATTCCGCGCGCGCTGGCCGACAGCGAAGGCATCGCCACCCTCGAGGACTGGGCAGCCTACATCAACGGCGGTGGCGACGTGAAGATCGTGGGCTCGCAGGAGTTCTTCGATCGCCCCGACGCCTTCCCCGGCTTCGAGAAGGCCTACGGGTTCTCGCTCGCTTCAGACCAGAAGGTCGCGCTTGCTACCGGTGACACCGCTGTGACCGAGAAGGCCGCTGCCGAGGGCACCGACAATGCCAATGCGGCCATGGCGTATGGCACTGACGGCACGATTGCCGCGCTCGACCTCGTGGTTCTCGACGACCCGCTCGGCGTCCAGCCGATCTATCAGCCGGCGCCGACCTTCCGCGCCGAGATCATCGACATGTATCCAGAGATCGCGGACCTACTCGGACCGGTCTTCATGAAGTTGGATGTCGAGACACTGCAGTCTCTGAACGCTCAAGTCGCCATCGACGGCATGGATGCCTCCGATGTGGCCGAGCAGTGGTTGGTTGATAACGGCTTCATCGGATAGGAGGCTGACATAACCGACGGCGAAACACCGCAGGCAGGTCAGCCGGTTCGGCGTGTCGATCGCGTTGCCGCGTTTGGCGCCGCAGTCACGCTGGCCGGCTGTCTGGGGATGCCGTTCGTGGAGTTTCGGGCAAACCGCATCGTGAGCGGCGTGTCGGAGCCGATCATGGTGGCCGGGGTGTGGGGAGTAGTTCTAGTGGCCGTATGCGCGGGCGCGCTGATGGCAGCTTTGCTCCCCACACCCCGGATCCGCCGCCCGATGGCGCTCGTCACGGGTGTGGGCATCGTCGGCGTGCTTCCGTGGACGTTGGGGCGCGCGGCGCTGGTGCTGCGCGAAGGCGCGCCCGAGATCGCCCGTGTCTCGATCGGTAGCGGCGCCTGGCTGATTTTCATCGGCGGCGTCATCGTCTGGTACGCGGGCACCAAGGTGATACCCGGTGCCGCAGCTCGCAGCGCAGTTGTCATTGCGATTGCGGTCTCGTGGGTCGCCGCAACGATGTTCGGCGGTGTGGCCGAACTCTCGCTCGCGCTTGAGTACGTGGTGCAGGCCGAGCGCTTCTGGCAGCGCATCCGCGAACACCTCGTGCTGTCGGGGTTGGGTCTTGGCTTCGGGCTTGTTCTCGGCGTCCCCTTGGGTGTGCTCGCTTCGCGCAACCGGCTCGTGCGCAACATCACGCTGTCGATAGTGGGCGTCATCCAAACCGTGCCGTCACTTGCGCTTCTCGGCTTGCTCGTCTTGCCGCTGGCGGCGCTCGGTCTGCCCGGCATCGGCACCCTGCCGGCGGTCATCGCGCTCACGCTCTACGCACTGCTGCCCATCGTGCGCAACACCTACGTCGGGCTCGTCCGGCGTCGATCCCGCCGCCCTGGATGCTGGCCGAGGAATGGGCATGTCGCGCACCCAGCTGCTCCTGCGCGTCGAGGCTCCGCTTGCGCTCCCGCTCGTACTCGAGGGCATGCGCTCTGCCGCCGTGCTCGTGATCGGTATCGCCGCAGTCACGGCGTTTGTAGGCGCGGGTGGTTTGGGGATCCTGGTCTTCCAGGGGTGGGGTCAGCAAGCGGACGACCTCACGCTCCTCGGCGCGCTGCCCATGGTCTTTCTCGCCGTGCTTGCCGATGCCGCGATTCGCGGCCTGTACGCCTTGGCCGTGTCGCCCGGAATCAGACAGGACGTCGCATGATTCGCCTCACCGATGTCACCAAGAGCTACGGCGACACGGTCGCTGTCGACGGTGTCAGCCTGGAAGTGCCAACCGGCGAGGTGTGCGTGCTCATCGGCCCGTCGGGCTGCGGAAAGACGACCACGCTGCGCATGATCAACCGCCTGATCGAGCCGAGCGGTGGGACCATAGAAGTCGATGGCGTGGACATCATGAGTCAGCGACCCGAGGAGCTGCGCCGTCACATCGGCTACGTCATCCAGTCGGTCGGGCTGTTCCCGCATCTGACGGTGGCCGACAACATCGCCACGGTGCCCAAGCTGCTCGGCTGGAAAGACGACCGCATCAAGCCCAGGATCGGCGAGCTGCTCGAGCTGGTAGGGCTCTCTCCCGATGAGTATGCCGAGAAGTACCCTCGGCAGCTTTCCGGCGGAGAAGCTCAGCGCATAGGGGTGGCGCGCGCGTTGGCCGCCGACCCCCCCGTGCTTCTGATGGACGAGCCGTTCGGTGCGGTGGACCCGCTCAACCGCGATCGGCTACAGATGGAGTTCGCGCGCATTCAACGCGAGCTGCGCAAGACCGTGATCTTCGTGACGCACGATGTCGACGAGGCCATTCGGCTCGCGGATCACATCGCGCTCATGCGCGACGGGCAGTTGCAGCAGTACGACACGCCCGAGGCGCTGCTGGATCACCCTGCCAACAAGTTCGTGCACGACTTCATGGGTGCCGATCGTGCGCTCAAGCGTCTCGGACGAGTGAGCACGGGTGAGGCGATGCGTACCGACATCGAGATCGCACGTCTCGACGATGCCGGTGACCTCGATCGGGGTGCGTGCGGGGCCGAGCGCTTCGTGTATCTCGTCGACACACAGGGGACCCTGCGCGGGTGGGTCGATTGCCTCGATCTCGATGAGGGGCGTCCGGTCGAGGAGGCGGTCACCGAGATCGATTGGCGCGTGGCGAGCGTCGGCCCCGATGTGTCGCTCAAAGAGGCGCTTTCGACCATGATCGGCCTCGGATTCCGTTCGGTGGCGGTGACCGACGCCGGACGCCTTGTCGGCGAAGTCACGCTGTCGAGTATCGAAGCGACGATGACCGGTGCAGATTCTTACGTCGCGCAGCCTGCCGAGAATCTACCTGCCGAGGAGGTGTCGTGAACGACGACAACGCCTCGACCGACCGCATGACCGCCACGCTCGCGGTGTTGCTTGCTGCGGCTGTCTTCGCGGTGATCGTCACGCGTCAGGAATGGTGGGAGCGCATTCTTACTCAGCTCTTCCCCGGCGCTCGCTCACCGGTCTTTCCGATCCCGCTTGCCGAGCTCACGCTTCAGCACCTCACGATCGTCGCGGTGTCCAGCGGGCTTACGATTCTGGTGGGTATCCCGCTCGGGATCTGGGTCACGCGCGCGTCCGGTCGCGATTTTCGCGACATCGTGGCCGCCGGCGTGGATTTCGGGCAGACGTTCCCGCCGGTGGCGGTGCTTGCGATCATGATGCCGATTCTCGGCTTCGGGATCGAGCCGGCTGTCGTCGCGCTGTTCCTCTACGGCCTGTTTCCGGTGGTGAGCAACACGGTTGCCGGTCTCGAAGGTGTTCCAGAAGCGCTCAAGGATGCCGCACGGGGGATGGGCATGGGTCGAGCGCGCATCTTGCTCAGCGTCGAGCTGCCACTTGCCGCCCGCGTGATCATGGCGGGCGTGCGCACGTCGGTGATCATCAACATCGGTACCGCCACGATTGCCGCCGCAGTCGGCGCGGGGGGTCTGGGCGATCCGATCATCAGCGGGATCCAGGTGCAGAATCTCGGCTACGTGTTCGAGGGGGCGAGCGTTGCTGCGGCCCTGGCAGTGGTTGCCGACCTGCTGCTTGCGCGGGCCGAGGACCTCCTGACGCCGCGGGGGCTCGAATAGCGGAGCTGGTCGGTGTCACTCCCACGTACTACCCTCGTCTAATGGACGATACCGAAAAGACCTTTGTGGACAGCGCGCGTGCGACGGTTGCCGCGCACGACATGCTGCCCGGCGACGCCCCCGTGCTGGTGATGGTTTCGGGCGGCGGCGATAGCGTCGCGCTGCTGCGGTTGCTCGCGAGCGGTGACGTCTTGCCCGGCCTCGACCTGCACGTGCTCCACGTGGACCACCTGATGCGGGGTGTCGATTCCGACGCAGACGCCGAGTTCGTGGCCGAGTTGTGCTCGGAGCTTGGCGTGGACTGCGCAATCGAGCGCACGCACGTCGCCGGCTATGCCGAGCGCGTGGGGCTCAACATCGAAGATGCAGGCCGGCGCGAACGCTATCGGCTCGCCGACGAGCACCTCGACGCGTTGTGCGATGCAGCAGGTGTGGGTCGCGAGCGCGGCAGGATCGTGGTCGCGCACACTCGCGACGACCGCATCGAGACGTTTCTGATGCGACTGGCACAGGGTACGGGGGCCGCGGGTCTCACGTCACCCGCGCCCGGTGCGCGGCCGCGTAGTGCGACCACTGATCGATTGTGCGCGCAGCGACGTGCGCGCCTATCTCGAGCGCGGTGGATGGTCCTGGCGCGAGGACGCGACGAACACCGATACCGAGCGCGTGCGCGCCAAGGTGCGACACGAGATCGCGCCGCTACTGCGCGAGATCAACCCGCGTTTCGATGAGGCGTTCGCTCGCACGCTCGTGGTCCTCGGCGATGAAGATGACCTGCTCGAGCAGATGGCCGAAGCGTTTGCTCATGACTTCGTAGAACGAGATGCCGATGAAGTGCGGTTCGACCGCGCTATGATGGCAACGCTGTCGCGCCCGATGGCGCGAAGAACGGTGCGCTCGGCACTTCTCGGCACCTTTCCAGAGTCGTCGCGACTCGAGTTCGAACACGTCGAGGCACTGGTGGACGGGCTGGCTGTCGAGGGCTTCGCGCGGCACTTGCCCGATGGACTGCGGGCGTTCACCGAGTACGGTAGAATGGTCGTCTCTCGGGCGGGTGAGGAGCCCGGGCCGCTGGCACCTTGTTTGCTCCCCATACCGGGTATCGTCGACGTTGAGTCGGCGGGGCGTTTGATCGCCGAGGAGGTCGAACCGACAGATATGGTGGGTTCGCCCGATTCGATCGTGATCGATCTGTCCGACGGAACCGACCGTCTGGACGTGAGCGGACCACGAGAAGGCGATCGGATGCAACCGCTCGGAATGCAGGGATCGAAGAAGCTTTCCGATCTTCTGGTGGACGAGAAGGTGCCCCGGCGGGATCGCTCGACGATCCCCGTTGTCAGGAACGGCGACGAGGTGGTGTGGCTCGCGGGGGTTCGGATGGGCGATGGATATCGTGTCAGCCCGTCTACGACCCGAGCAGTTCGTCTGACGTGGGAGCGTGAGGGGTCCGCGTCGGATGGATCGGATCTACGATGAGAGTCGCCCGACGTAGCGGAAAGGACGAGGCCGACCTACATGGCTGAGACGATGCACGACGACATCCAAGACATCGTGCTGACCGAGGATCAGATTCGCGCACGCATTGCCGAACTCGGCGATGAGATCAGTCGCGACTACGGCGATGAGCCGGTGCTCATGATCGCGGTCCTGCGTGGAGCGGCCCTGTTCATCGCAGATCTGGCGCGGAACATCTCGTTGCCCGTCGAGATCGACTTCATGGCGGTCTCGAGCTATGGCAGCTCTACCAAGTCCTCGGGTGTTGTGCGCATCATCAAGGACCTCGATGAGACGATCGAAGGACGACATGTACTTGTCGTTGAAGACATCCTCGACACTGGATTGACCCTGAAGTACCTGCTGCGCAACTTGGCTTCGCGCAACCCGGCCTCTCTCGAGGTCGTGACCCTTCTGAGCAAGGAGGGCAAGCAGCGGGTACCTATCACCTGTAAGTACGTAGGCTTCGACGTGCCCGATGAATTCGTGGTCGGCTATGGACTCGACTACGCAGAACGTTATCGGAATCTGCCCTATATCGGCATTCTCAAGCCGGAGGTCTACTCCTAGTACGGAGCGGACTGCCGAGGAATCAAGGAGTCACCGAAGTGAACAAGAATCTAAGAACGGTCCTGCTCTACCTGCTGGTGCTGGTGGGACTCGTGTACCTGTTCTCCGGCGGCATAGCGATGACCGAGGGGCCGCAGAAGCTGACGACCAGCGAGTTCCTCACGGCACTCAACGATGGTCGAGTCGCATCTGTGACCGCGCTGACGCGCGATCAGGCGCTCGAGGGCGAGTTCTACCCGGATGCTGATGCCGAGAAGACCGGCGACGAGGCACTCGTCCCCTTCGAGTCCACGTATCTTGGCGAGGATACGATGGCCCAGCTTATCGCGGACAATCCCGAGGTCGCGTTCACCGTCGACCCGCAGAACCAGTCTGTCTGGATTTCGGTCGTCCTGACTTCGATACTGCCCATCATCCTTATCGGAGCTTTGCTGTTCTTCTTCTTGAACCAGATGCAGGGCGGCAACTCGAAAATCATGAACTTCGGCAAGGCCAAGGCCCGTCGCATGACACGTGACCAGCCGAGAATCACCTTCAAAGAAGTGGCTGGCGCCGACGAGGCCATCGAAGAGCTGCAGGAGATCAAGGAGTTCCTGGCCAACCCCGGCAAGTTCCAGGCACTGGGTGCGAAGATTCCCAAGGGCGTACTGCTCGTTGGACCTCCAGGCACCGGCAAGACGCTGCTTGCCCGTGCAGTCGCCGGCGAGGCGGCGGTGCCGTTCTTCTCGATCTCGGGTTCGGACTTCGTCGAGATGTTCGTCGGCGTCGGCGCATCCCGTGTTCGCGACCTGTTCGAGCAGGCCAAGGCGGCCAACCCGTGCATCATCTTCATGGACGAGATAGACGCTGTGGGCCGTCAGCGTGGCGCCGGACTCGGCGGCGGGCATGACGAGCGCGAACAGACGCTCAACCAGCTGCTCGTGGAGATGGACGGGTTCGACATCAAAGACAACGTCATCCTTATCGCGGCAACGAACCGGCCGGACATCCTCGACCCGGCGCTGCTGCGCCCGGGCCGCTTCGACCGTCAGATCGTGGTCGACAGGCCCGACCTCACCGGTCGCGAAGGCATCCTGAAGATACACTCGCGCGGGAAGCCACTCGCCGCTGATATCGAGCTCGAAGTGCTCGCTCGCCGCACTCCGGGTTTCACCGGGGCGGACCTGGCGAACCTGGTGAACGAAGCGGCTCTGCTCGCTGCTCGCCACGGCAAGAAGGAGATCGACCAAGACGAGCTCGAGGAAGCTATCGAGCGCGTCATTTCCGGACCCGAACGCAAGAGCCGGCTCATCTCCGACGATGAGAAGAGGATTATCGCGTACCACGAATCCGGCCACGCCCTGGTCGGTCACAATCTGCCGATGACCGATCCGGTCCACAAGATCAGCATCATCGCCCGCGGCCAGGCGCTCGGCTACACGCTGTCTTTGCCGCAGGAAGACAAGTTCCTGAACTCCAAGAGCCAGATGCTGGACACGATCGCCATGATGCTCGGTGGACGAGTTGCCGAGGAACTCGCGATCGGCGATATCACGACGGGCGCAAGCAACGACATCGAGCGTGCGACCAAGCTTGCCAAGCAGATGGTCATGCGTTTCGGCATGAGCGAGAAGCTCGGCCCGCAGACCTTCGGCGATGCGCAGCACGAGGTGTTTCTCGGCAGGGACTTTTCTGCCAATGCGGATTACAGTCCCGAGATCGCATTCGAGATCGACAAAGAGATCCGCCGGATGATCGACGAGGCTTTCGACCACGCGCACGAGATCCTGTCGGCCCGTCGCGACCAACTCGATTTGATGGCGCGGGTCCTTATCGAGCGCGAGACGGTCGACAAAGAAGAACTCAAGGCGCTGCTCGACGATAAGTGGGACGAGTATCTCGAGAAGGAAGCCGAGCGCAAGGCCTCCGAGCCCGAAGTCCCCGAAGGCGAAAGCGACGAGCAGGCCGAAGGGCAGGCTGACGATCAAGAGGCCGCAGCGGTCGAGGTGGACAACGAAACGGCCGAAGCTCCCGGTGCCCCGCCCGCTGTTAGCGGCATCTAGCGCGAGCGTGTGACCATCCCGGAGGGTCGTGACGCGTCGTGAACGCCTATGTCCACGAGACGCTGACACGTCGCTGGGCTACGGAGGTCGGATTCTCGTCCGAGGAAGCGGACGCCATCGCGCGCGCCGACCTGGATGTCGATCGGCGCTTCGACGGCCACCGCTGGCGCAACAAGCGCTACCACTTCGCGTGGCTCGGCGCGCGGCGCTGGGCTCGCCGGTGGATGGCCGCGGCGATCCTCCATCACGACCTCGTGCTTCTCGGCTGGGCGCTCCATTGTGAACAGGACGCGGTCTCTCACGGGTGGGTGGGCCACCTGTATCACTACCCCGGCATCGACATCTGGGATCGTCGCTCGCCGAAGGTACGCGAACGCATAGAGCACTGCACCAAACTCATGCTGGTTCAGTATCGCGACTCGGCCTGCGGGTCGGGAGAGGTATAATCGCACGTGGTGGATGGTGGATGGCGGTTCTGTGGGGACGAGCAGATCGCCAAGGGGCTCGACTGACTAGGCCGGAGTGTGACACGTGCGGCCCGCGCGCAACCAGCAATCGACGCAGCATGACCCGGGGCCGACACAAGCCCCGTCTGCGTATGCCCAGGCTTCGGAGGGTTGGCTTCGAGAGCCTTCCCGATGGCTCGATTCCTGGCTACCCGCCGCTCGACGGCGCACCAGCGGAGACCTGATCGCTGCACTCAACGATGTCGCCTCGGCGGTGTCCTCGAAGACCTCGCTCGATGAAGTCCTTGAGACTATCGTGGAGCGCGCCAAGCGCATCACCAACACGGAGAAGGCCGCGCTCATCCTGACGCTCGACGACAGCGTCGCTCTCGACGCTGAGACTCTCGTCGTCAAGGGCAGTCGCGAGGAGCATCCGGAAGCATGGTGGTACGAGCAGCTTCGCGGTAACGCCCCCGATCTGTTCGAGACCGGCAAGGTGTACCTGGATCTCAACAACGACAACGATGCCTGGCTCATGTGTGCGCCAATCCGGGTGCGTGAACATCCCATCGGACTGCTGGTCGCAATCAACTCGAGGACACGTAGGTTCACGCCCGAGCAGCAAGACTTCCTCGCCATCCTCGGCGCCTTCGCTGCTTCAGCGATTGAGAACACGCGTCTCGCCGAGCAGACCAAGTACGTGCTGCTTGCAAGCGAGCGCGATCGAATCGCACGCGAGATGCATGACGGGATATCGCAGTCGTTGTTCAGCGTCGCGCTCGGTCTCGAGGTGTGCAAGAAGATGATGCTTCGCGATCCGCGTACTGTTGCCGAGCGGCTTGGCGAACTCCAGGAGATGGTCGACCTGAGCCGCAGCGAACTGCGTCGTTTCATCTACGATCTGCGGCCGGTCAAGCTGGCGGAGCTGGGACTCATCGGCGCTATCGAGTACTGGATCCACGAGGTCACATCGGCAGGCACCGCACGTGGCGAGATCTCGGTTCTCGGCGAAAGGCGCACGCTGACTCCGGCAGCTGAAGCCTGCCTGTACAAGGTCGCCAAGGAATCGGTCAGCAACGTGGTCAAGCATGCCGAGGCGACGCGATTCGTGGTCAAAATCGAGTACAGCGCTGAAGATGTTGAGTTGTCGATCATCGATGACGGCAAGGGGTTCGATCCTCAGAAGGACGCGCCCGGCGATCGAGAGAGCGGCATTGGCCTCAAGAGCATCGAGGAGCGCATACGCCGAGAAGGCGGGGAACTCCGCGTTGGGAGCGAGCCGGGAAGAGGCACGACGATAGCCGTGCGCATACCGGCCAGCTCATGAGGGGGGGCGGCACGAGCATGCAACCGATTCGCGTGTTCATCGCAGACGACCACGAGTTGGTCAGGTACGCGCTGCGCACCATGCTCGACGACGAGCCGGATATCGACGTGGTGGGCGAGTCTCCGGATGGAGAAGGCGCGGTCGAGGCTGTTCGCGACAACCCGGTGGATGTGGTCCTGCTCGACTTGCGGATGCCTGGTATCGGTGGCGTTGAGGCGTGTCGCCAGATCACTAAGGCCTGCCCCGACACACGCGTGTTGGTGCTCACGAGTTTTGACGACGACGAGGAGGTATTCGGGGTGTTGGCGGTCGGCGCCTCGGGCTACATCCTGAAAGACACGCGTCCCGACAGAGTCATCCAGGCCGTGCGATCGGTCTCTGACGGCCAGTCGGTGTTCGACTCCAAAGTGGCCAGTCGAGTGATCTCTGGACACCGGGTCGAGACAGATGGCGTCGCGGCGGCTCGCTATCGAGAGTTGCTGTCCGATCGCGAGATGGAAGTCCTCAAACTGCTGGCGAAGGGTATGTCGAACAAGGAGATTGGTCAGGCGCTGTGGATCGGCGAAACGACCGTGAAGACCCACGTCAGCCACATCCTGCGCAAGCTCGGCCAGTCGGACAGAACGCAGGCCGTGTTGGCCGCCGTGCGCGCTGGCCTGGTCAAGCTACCTGGCGAGTAGTCTAGCGATACTGCCACAAGCTCCTCCGACACGCCTGTTCGTGCTTACGTCCTCCGGATGGATGATGCAGTTTTCATCCTCTCCTCGGTGCATTTGCGTCCTGTGACCGATAAGCAGTCCCTCGCATTTTTGGAACACTAGAGACGGACTACTGTGTCGGTTGCCGTGTCCTGGCCGCCTGACGGCACGTGTGTTGTCGGGCATAAGGGTTGCGGAGGCCTGGGACGAGAGGGGGGGCGCCATGGCACGTGATGATCGCATCGATGAAGCACTAAGTGTTCAAGGCGCCGAGCGCGTCGAGACCGATGCGGGCTTGCCGACCACCCCCGGTTCCTCAGAACCTGCTTTCGAGCGTACGGTGGACACGGGTTCCGAGGCGCATGACTCGATCGTGCACAACATGCGCTACCTGCTCATCGCTGAGTTTGGCGAGGAGCTCGAGCATCCGGATCTCGACGACCCGACTCTGAGCTACCGGATTGAGCGTCGGGTACAGGAACTCCTTGGAGAAGAGGAAACGGCGCCGCTTTCCGTGCGGCAGCGGCAGATGGTGGTCGACGACATCATCGATGATCTTCTCGGAATGGGCCCTCTCCAGCCCCTACTGGATGATCCGACGGTGACTGAGATCATGGTCAACGGGCCCAAGCAGGTGTTCGTGGAGCGGTCAGGCGTGTACGTTGCCGCCGACCGACACTTCCATGACGCCAAGCATCTCAGGGATGTGGTCGACGGGCTTCTCTCGACCGTCGGTCAGCGTGCGGATGCCGCCTCTCCGGTCGTCGAGGCGCGGATGCCCGACGGCTCCCGTATCAATGTCGTCCTGCCGCCTTTGGCGCTCGAAGGCCCCGTGCTGACGATACGCAAGTTCGCACACAGTTCTTTCTCGGCAGAGGACCTCATCTCGTTCGGGACTATCGATGAGAAGCTTGCCGATTTCCTGCACGCGTGTGTTCGCGCTCGCCTGAACATCCTCGTCTCGGGTGCATCGGGTACGGGGCGCACGACGCTGCTCAACGTTCTCAGCTCGTGGATAGCCGAGGAAGAGCGGATCGTGACGGTGGAGGATGCCGCGGAGCTGCGCCTGCCGCAAGAGCACGTCGTACGACTCGAGACGCGCGCATCTGATATCGATGGTCGCGGAGGGGTGGGGCTTCGAGAACTCGTCCGCACCGCTTTGCGCATGCACGCAGATCGGATAGTGGTAGGTGAGGCCTGCAGGGACGAGACTGTCGAGATGCTGATGGCCATGGGCGCGGGGCAGGATGGCTGGCTCGCTACCATACACGCTGCGTCGCCGGCCGACGCGCTCGCTCGCTTCGAGATGCTGGCTATGCTCGCGGCAGGCCCGCAGGCGCCGGCCCATGCAGTGCGTGCCCAGGTCGCATCTGCGTTCGATGTGGTCGTGCACCTCGTGCGGCTTCGAGACGGTACACGACGCGTGATGCATGTCGCCGAGGTCGGGGACCCATCCGATGACGGGATTGCCGTTCGAGATCTATTTGAGTTCGACGCCAGTCACGGTCTCGACAGTACCGGTCGGCTTCGAGGCCGGATCGTTCCCACGGGACTGCTGCCCGTGTTCTCAGACCGGCTCATGGCGCTCGATATCTCGTCAGATCAGCTCGGCCTCGACTTGCTCTAGGCGGCTGCGGTCAGTCTTGCCATGCGCTAGCATGGAGGTTCCCAAGTGCGAGAGTTCTCGCGACGTGTTGGCCGGTGGCGGCTGACGACCACGGAGGTTCCATGGACCGCGACAAGATCACCGAAGGCGTTCGCCTGATCCTCGAAGGCATCGGCGAGGACCCTGAGCGCGAGGGGCTGCTGGAAACGCCGCGTCGCGTCGCCAACATGTTCGAGGAGGTCTTCGCCGGCCTCGAGCAGGACCCAGCCGAGCACTTCGAGGTGACGTTCAACGAGGGTCACCAGGAGATGGTGCTGGTTCGCGACATCCCGCTGTACTCGATGTGCGAGCATCATCTGGTGCCGTTTCTCGGCAAAGCGCACGTGGCCTACATCCCCGGGAAGCACGGTCGCATCTGTGGCCTGTCGAAACTCGCTCGCGTGGTCGACGTGTTCGCCAGGCGTCCGCAAGTGCAGGAGCGGCTGACCTCGCAGGTCGCCGAGACGATCGTCGAGCATCTGGACCCGGCCGGCGTGATCGTAGTCATCGAGGCCGAGCATCTGTGCATGTCCATGCGAGGCGTGCAGAAGCCGGGCGCGATCACGACCACAAGTGCCGTGCGCGGCATCTTCGAGCGCAACGCTGCGACGCGTGCCGAGGCCATGTCTCTCATCACGGGACGGTAGTCGCAAGGTGCGCTTCGAACGACGGGGGGACGATGTGCCGAGGATCTGGAAATGCGGTCGCTTCGAGTTTGATCTTGCGCGACCCCTGGTCATGGGCATTGTGAACGTCACCCCGGACTCGTTCTCGGACGGCGGCGAACACGACGATCCGCTCGATGCTGCAGCGTGGGGGCGTCGTCTGATCGCCGAAGGCGCGGACATCGTGGATGTGGGCGGTGAATCGACGCGTCCGGGCTCGGCAGAGGTCTCTATCGCCGAGGAGTTCAAGCGCGTTCGTCCGGTCCTCACCACGCTTGCGGCAGACCATGCTGTTGCGGTGTCGATCGACACCCGTCATGCCGAGATTGCCGAGGCGGGCATAGAGGCAGGTGTGGTCATCGTCAACGACGTCTCGGGATTTCGCGATGAGGCCATGGTCGCAGTCGTGGCGAATGCGAACGTCGGCGTTGTTGTGATGCACATGCTCGGCGAGCCGAAAACGATGCAGGACACGCCTCGCTACGACGATGTCGTCGATGAAGTGCGCGGATACCTGGATCGCCATGCGACGCGCTTGATTCAGGCGGGTGTGGACAGCTCTCGCATCGCGATTGACCCGGGTATCGGATTCGGCAAGACCTACGAGCACAACCTGGAGATTCTCCGGCGACTGCCGGAGTTCGGCGAACTTGGCTATCCCGTGCTGATAGGAACATCACGCAAGCGTTTCATCGGCGATGCGACCGGGGTCGAGATCGCGCGAGAACGGTTGGGTGGCAGCATTGCAGCTGCCGTGTGGGCGGTCGAGCACGGGGCCGATATCGTACGAGTCCACGACGTGGCCGAGACTGTCCAGGCGTTGCAGATGGCCGGAGCGATCGGGGGCGAGCGATGAAGGCGTATGTCGCATTGGGCTCGAACCTGGGAGACCGGCTGGACAACCTTGCCGAGGCGCTCCGGCGCATCGACGAGACCGAGCATGCGGAAGTCCATGCCGTCTCGCAGGTCTACGAGAGCGAACCTTGGGGTGTCGCCGGGCAACCGCCTTTCGCGAACGCTGTCGCAGTGATCGACACGAGCATGCGGGCAGACGACCTGCTCGTCGTGCTCAAGGAGATCGAGCGCGGCATGGGGCGCGAGACGAGCGTGCGCAACGGGCCGCGCGTCATCGACCTGGACATCGTGCTGTTCGGAGACGAGGAATGGGACACGGATGAGCTCGTGATTCCCCACCCGCGCATGGTCGAGCGGGACTTCGTGGTCACGCCGCTTCTGGAAGTCGATCCCGAAGTGCGAATGCCCGATGGAACCCCAATCACACACGACGGTGCCACGCTGGGACCCGTGACCGGGTCGCTCGGGATGATTCCCGGCTTCGAGGATCGTGTGCCGGCCTCGTCAATCGTTGTCGACTCGGGTGCGCCGGACGTGGTCTTGGATTCTGCCGAGCAACCCGTCCCTCTGCGGCGCCCTCTGCCGGACGAGGAGTGGGTGCCTGCGTGGGAGCGAACCGTCGAACCTGCAAGCATCATGTCGATGCCGCGCAACCCACTGTCGGGCGGCCTCACTCCTGACGTCGACGCGGGATTCTGTGTGCTCATACTCGACCAGCTCGGAATCCCGCACGCGTGGGACCCATTCGAGCCCGGCATGGGCAGCGATCCATATGGCTTCGTCCGACCGTTCAAGCTGCTCGTGCCGGCGTCGATGGCCGCGGAGGCACGCCGGTCGATCGAAGAGGCCGTGAGCGCTCCGTGGAGTTGGGACGATATCGAGTAGCGCACCGCTCCGGTTGCCGGTTCCTCGGCAGGTGGGAGGGGTAGATTCGGCGTTTGTGGTGTTATACTCGCCTTCCCCCATCACGGGGCCGCCTGGACCTCAGTCCTGAGGCTGGGACGGCAGGATCGGGAAGGAGTTGGTGCACTTATGAGCGCCACCGTACCGATGGGTCCGGCGCGACCCGTCACCACCACAGCCCTGCGCGGCATGAAAGCCGCCCGCAGGCCCATCGTCATGGTCACCGCGTACGACACCCCTTCGGCGCGTCTGGTCGATGAAGCTGGTGTCGATGCGATTCTCGTGGGCGATTCGCTCGGGATGGTCGTTCTCGGCCATGATTCGACATTGCCCGTCACCATGGATGACATGCTTCACCACACGCGTGCCGTCGTGCGCGGTACCACGCATGCGTTGGTCGTCGCCGACATGCCGTTTATGTCGTTCCAGATTACTGCCGAGGAGGCGCTGCGCAACGCCGGTCGCCTCATGGCCGAAGCGGGCGCGCACGCGGTCAAGCTCGAAGGCGGCGTACGCGTGGCCGACACGGTCGCTCGACTTGTAGAGGCCGGCATCCCGGTGATGGGCCACGTTGGCTTGACGCCGCAGTCGGTCCACCAGCTTGGCGGCTACAAGGTGCAGGCCAAGGAGACCGAGGCAGCACTCACGCTCATAGCAGATTGCCGGGCGCTCGAGGACGCCGGTGCGTTCGCCGTCGTGCTCGAGTGCATTCCCGCCGAACTTGCACGCATGGTTTCTGAGGAGCTGACAATCCCAACGATCGGAATCGGCGCCGGCGTAGGTTGCGACGGTCAGGTGCAGGTCTTTCACGATCTGCTCGGCCTGGGCGGGGAGTTCGTCCCTCGGCATGCCAAGAGGTATGCCGACCTCGGCACCGCAATCCGCGACGCCGTGAGCGCGTATGCCGATGACGTGCGCGACGGAGCGTTTCCGACGGCCGAGGAGTCGACGGGCATGGATCCGACGACCGCCGGTGAAGTGGACCGGCTGCGCAGCACGAGGGCTTCGCGCGGTTGGCGGCACCCACGTCGCCGAGGACGAGGGGTAGCGCATGGAGCGTGTCACGTCGAAGGAAGAGGCCCGCCAGGCGCTCGGCGCCGCGAGGCGCGAGGGCAAGCGCACGGGCCTCGTTCCGACCATGGGCGCACTCCACGACGGTCACCTGTCGCTCGTGCGCGCTTCGTGCAAGCGTGCCGACTACACGGTCGTCTCGGTCTTCGTGAACCCGACGCAGTTCGGCGAAGGCGAGGACTTCCAGGCCTACCCGCGCGATCTCGAGCGCGACATGTCGCTTCTGGCTGCCGAGGGTGTGGACCTCGTGTTCGCTCCGAGTGCGGCCGTGATGTACGCGGTCGATGCTCAGGTCAGTGTCGAGCCGGGCCCGTTGGCGCGACTGTGGGAAGGTGCGTCACGACCGGATCACTTCGCCGGTGTGTGCACGGTGGTGGCCAAGCTGTTCTCCATCATCGGCCCGGATCTGGCGTTCTTCGGCGAGAAGGACTACCAGCAGCTCAGGATCATCGAGCGCATGACGCGCGATCTCGATTTCGCCACCGGAATCGTCGGATGCCCGATCGTGCGCGAGCGTAGTGGGCTGGCGATGTCGAGCCGCAACGCGTACCTGTCTGCCGAGGAGCGCACAGAGGCGCTGGCACTGTGTCAGGCGCTGGAAGCTGCGGCTCAGACCGTTGCGTGGGGCGAGACGGATGTGGCTCAGATCGAGGCTGCGATGGCTGCCGAGTTCGAGTCGCACCCGCTGGTCGAACTCGAGTACGCCGCTGTCGTAGACCCGCGCACGCTCGAGCCGCTTGGTACTCTTGAGACATCGGCGCGCGCAATCGTCGCCGCCCGGGTCGGGTCTACTCGGCTGATAGACAACGCGGCGTTGGTGCCGCCTCGCATCGAAGACTGACGCCTCGCATCCGACGAGAGGGAGGACCGCTCGCATGACACAAGTCGACCCGCAGATTGCAGAGGAGATTCGCGCTCTTGCGCGCGAACGAGGTGCGGTGATCCTCGCCCACAACTACCAGCGCGCCGAGGTGCAAGACATCGCGGACTTCACAGGCGACTCGCTGGGTCTATCGCGCCGAGCGGCCGAGACCGACGCGAACGTGATCGTGTTCGCCGGTGTGCACTTCATGGCCGAGACCGCGAAGATCCTCTCACCCGACAAGACGGTGCTCATGCCCGAGCCGCGGGCGGGCTGTCCGATGGCCGACATGATGACGGTCGAGCAGCTGGTCGCGTGGGAGGCCGACAATCCCGGCGTGCCGGTTGTCACCTACGTCAACTCCACTGCGGCGGTGAAAGCGCGCTCGGACAGCTGCGTGACCAGCGCGAATGCGGTCGTAGTCGTGCGCCATCTGGTCGACAGGCTGCTGGTCTCGCGCGTGCTGTTCGGCCCCGATCGCAACCTCGCGTCGTGGGTCGCGCGCCAGCTGCCGGAACTCGAGGTCGTGCCGTGGGACGGCTGCTGTCCGACGCACGATCAGGTCACTGTCGAGCAGCTCGCCGAGGCGCGGGCCCACAACCCTGGCGCGCTCGTCATGGCGCACCCCGAGTGTCGGCCCGAGGTCGTCGATCTCGCCGATGCGGTGCTCTCCACCAGCCAGATGCTCGAGTACGCAGCTGATTCTCCTGCCGAGGAGTTCATCGTGCTGACCGAGGAGGGGCTGCTGCATGCGCTGTCCAAAGCTGCGCCAGGCAAGCGCTTCGTGAACCTCACTCCTCCGATGGTCTGCGCGAACATGAAGCTCACGACGATCGAGAAGGTTCGCGACTGCCTCCGAGACATGACAGGCGAGATTGACGTGGACCCGCTGGTCCGCGCCGGCGCTCTCGGCGCCGTAGAGCGGATGATCGCGGTTGGATAGTCGAACGCTTAGCGACGCGGCCGCCGCATTGCCCGACCAACTCGGCCGGCGCTATCTGGTGGAGTTCGACACCGAGGGGCTCGACCAGCACGAGAGCGATGTGCTGGTCGTCGGAAGCGGCATCGCCGGTCTGACCGCCGCGCTCGCTGCAGGCAAAGAACGCACGGTCGCGCTGGTCACCAAGGCGCGGGTGGAGGAGACCAACACCTGGTACGCGCAGGGCGGCATTGCCGGCGCGGTGGGTGAGGCTGATTCGGTCGAGCTTCACCTCGCGGACACGCTCGTTGTCGGCCAGGGGATCAACGATCTCAAGGTCGTCCGTGCAGTCGTGGGCGAGGCGGCCGAGGCGCTTGCGGAGCTTCAGAAGACAGGCAATCCTTCGACGAGCTCGACGAGGAAGGCCTTCACGCGTTGCGCAAGCGCATCAAGCGCCAGCGCTACGCCGTCGAGTTCTTCGCGCCTTTTCTGCGCCGGCGCCAGGTCGAGCGCTATCCGGAGGCGCTGGCGGCGATCCAGGACCGCATGGGGACGCTGAACGATCTGTTCGTGGCCCGCGCCCGCTACCAGGCCGTCGCGACGCCCGACCCTGCGGCCTGGTTCGCACTCGGCTGGCTCGCGGCGCGCATCGCGGAACTGCGCGCGCTCGCCAGGCCCGAGCTCGCGCGACTGGCCAAGGTCGATCCGCCGGCACCGTGAGCGCCGATGCCTGAGGTGGTCCGGCCGACCGGACCGGTTCCCGACGCGAATCCGATCGAACTCGAGGTGCTGATCGAGGTGCCGCGCGGCAGCTTTCTGAAGCGCGGCTCGACGGGCACCATCGATTTCGTCTCGCCTCTGCCTTGCCCGTTCAACTACGACCCGTTCCGACCTTCATCGGGCTGGAAGGCGATCTGCTCGATGCGCTGGTGCTCGGGCCGCGCCTGTCCTATGGCAGCGCGCTGGCGCATCAAGGCGTGGGGTGCGGTCACCCTCACCCGATCGGGGCATGTCGGACGACAAGCTGATCTGCTGCGACCACCGGCCGAGCGAGTCGGACATTCGGGCGGTGTTGCGCTTCTTCCACTCCTACGCCCGTGCAAGGGTTTGCTGAACCTGTGGCGGCGCCGGCCTGGCCGCAATCGCTGCGATGGCTGGTGCACGGCGTCGTACGCGCTGGGGCGCGCGCGGCCGCTTGCCGACGGCGCCCCGCACCCGGAAGTGCCGTTCTGAGTCCCGGCGACTTGATTCATCGGCTTCGACCGGCAAGACTCTGCGGCCGGGACAGCAGTCCTGTCCGGCCTGTCGATTCGTCGCCTAAGAATGCCGCCATCGAACAACGACGCCATCGACCAACGACGGCAATCAATAACGACACCGGGAGGAAGGACACGATGACCAACGCGCTGCGCGCCGGGATCTGGAACTTCGGCGACATCTTCGACGGCCTGGCGGACGTCGTGCCGCCGGGCCAGCCGGCGCTGGTGCACGGCGACCGCGTGACGACCTGGGGGGCGCTGGCCGCGCGCACCAACAACCTGGCACGCGCGCTGATCGCCGACGGCGCCCGGCCGGACGGCAAGATCGCGCTCTACCTGCGCAACCACCCGGCGTACCTCGAAGGTGCGATCGCCGGTATCAAGGCACGCCAGGTGCACTGGTCACGTCAACTACCGCTACGCCGCGCACGAGGTCCGCTACATCTGGACAACCCGGATGCGACCACCGTCGTGTTCGGCCGCGAGTTCTCGCCGATCGTCCGGCAGATCCGTGACGAGCTGCCGGGCGTGCGCCGCTGGCTGGTGGTCGAGGACGGATCGTCCGAGCCGGCGCCCGACTTCGCGACCGCGTTCGACGCGCTGGCCGATACGGGCGCGGGCGAGGCGCTCGGCATCCGGCGATCGCCCGACGACCTGTTCTTCGTCTACCCGGCGGCACCACCGGCATGCCAAAGGGCGTCAATGACGGCGGACGCCGCTGCGCCGCGCGATGATCAACCCGGCGCTGGTCGAACGCGTACCGCAGGATCTCGACGACCACCTCGCGATCGTGCGCGCGGCGGGCCGCGGCCCGATCAGCCTGCCGGCGTGCCCGCTGATGCACGGCACCGGGATGCTGACCGGCCTGGCCGCGCTGGTCGCGGGCGGCACGGTGGTGACGCTGCATTCGGCGCACTTCGACGCCCACGAGCTGTGGGCGGCGGTCGTGCGGCACCGGGTCGAGCAGATCGTGATCGTCGGCGACGCGTTCGCCAAGCCGATGGTGCGCGCGCTCGACGAGGCTGCCGGGCGGCGCGACGTGTCCTGCGTGCTGACCATCGTGTCGTCGGGCACGATGTGGAGCATCGAGGTCAAGCAGGCGATGCTGCGCCACATGCCGCAGGCGACGCTGCTCGATTCCTTCGGGGCGTCGGAGGCGGTCGGCTTCGGACTGTCGGTGATGACTGCCGACGGCGCGGTCCAGACCGCGAAGTTCCAGATCGGCGACGACGTCCAGGTGTTCGGCGACGACGGCCGCGCGGTCGGACGCGGCACCGGCGAAGTCGGCGCGATCGCCCGCTGCGGCGCGATCCCCGAGGGCTACTACAAGGATCCGGCCAAGACCGATGCCACCTTCCGGACCGTCGACGGCATCCGTTACTCGATGCCGGGCGATTTCTGCACGGTCGAGGTCGACGGCACCGATCACGCTGCTGGGCCGCGGCAGCGGCTGCATCAACACCGGCGGCGAGAAGGTATTCCCCGAGGAGATCGAGGAGGTGCTCAAGCTGCACCCCGACGTCGACGACGCGCTGGTCGTCGGCCTGCCCGACGAGCAGTGGGGCCAGCGGTCACCGGCGTCGTCGCGTTGCGCGCCGGCGCGGTGTTCGACGAGCGCGCGCTGCGCGAACACGTGCGCCGCCAGCTCGCGGGCTACAAGACGCCGAAACGCCTGGTGGCGGTCGAGCGCATGTTCCGCGCGCCGAACGGCAAGGCCGACTACAAGGGTGCGCGCGACTACGCGGTGCGGGCGCTCGGCCCGGTGCCGCCGGCTTCGTCCGGGTCGACGACGGCTTCGAGCGGACCGGTGGCGCGATCAGGCACGACGCCTGGCGGCGCGACGCCGCGTCGTACCCGCTGCGCGGCGAACTGCTGCCGCGCTACACCGACGTCGACGTGTGGCAGCACCTGAACAATTCCGCGCTGATCTCGATGCACGGCGAGTCGGTGCAGCACGCGCTGCGCAGCGTGTTCGGGCCGGACGCGTCGCGCCGCAGCCAGCCGGTGCTGGCCGCCGTGTCGGGCGCCACCGATTTCCTCGCCGAGGCGTACTACCCGGAACCGCTCGGCTGGGGCGCGCGCGTGCTGGCGGTCGACGGCGGGACGGGCGTGCGGGTGGCCGCCGCGCTGTTCCAGCACGGCCGCTGCGTCGGCCTGCACGAGACCGTCGTGGCGGGCTGGGCCGATGGCCGCCCCGTCGGCCTGGCGCGGACGCCGTTGCGTCGCTGCGCGCCGCGGGTGTGCCCGGTGCCGACACGGTCGACCCGTTGCACGGCCCTTCCGATCGGGCTTCGGACGGGCCGGCGCCGGATCACTTCCCCGCGCGCACGACGCTTGCGATGCGCTTCGGCGACAGCGACGCGCGCCGGCGCCGCCAGCGATGCCGTGCTGGCCCGCGCGGCCGAGCAGATGCGGGTCGAGTTCCTCGGCCGCGTGTTCGCTGCCCGGCCGCGGCGAACGGGCGGATGATGGTGGCGCACGTCGCGCTTCGCTGGCTGCATCGCGGCGCGCCCGGGCCCCGGTGGGAGGGCGGCTGCGGGGTCGCCGACGTCGGCGACCGCTCGCTGGCGATGCGCGGTGCGGTGTTCGATGCGGGCCGCTGCGTGGCGGAGCCGCGACTCCGTGATGGTCGCGATCGACCCCGAGACCCGGCGCAGCGCCCCGTTGCCGGACGACGCGCGGGCGCTGCTGGAGGCGCAGCGGGTGCGGGCGCACCCGCCGGAGAATTCCGGATGACGGTGCCGTCGCGCGCGGTGCCTGCCGATGCCTGTCGCGCAGATCGGTAGACTCCCGATGATCGAACGGAGGAAAGAGATGAATTTCGAACTCGACGAAGAACACCGGATGCTGAAGGACGTGGTCGCGCGCTTCGTGCGCGAGGACCTGATCCCGTTGGAGAATGCAGTGATGGCGCGCGAGGCGTCGGGCGGCCTGCACACGCTGTCCGACGACGAGGAGCGCGTGCTGGACGAGAAGGCGAAGGCGCTGGGCCTGTGGGGCCTGGATGCGCCGGAGGAACTCGGCGGCTCGGATCTGCCGGTGACCGCGATGGTCGGCGTCCACGAGGAGCTCGGCCGCACGATCACGCCCTACCAGCTCGCGCCCGACTCGCCGAACCTGCGCATGCTGCTGCTCACCGCGAGCCCCGCGCAGCGCGAGCGTTATCTCGCGCCCTATGCGCGCGGCGAGACCACGTCGGCGATCGCGATCTCCGAGCCGGGTGCCGGCGGCGACCCGGCGAAGATGCTGACGCGCGCCGAACGCGACGGCGACGACTGGGTCATCAACGGCCGCAAGATCTGGATCAGCCGCGCCGCGAAAGCCGACTGGACGATCGTGATGGCGGTCACCGACAAGGCCAAAGGCGCCCGCGGCGGCATCTCGGCCTTCCTGGTCGACAAGGGCACGCCCGGCTTCAACGTGCCGCGTCGCATCCCGATGCTCGGCGGCCATTCGACGTACGAGATCGCGTTCGAGGACTGCCGCGTGCCGGCGACCCAGATGCTCGGCGAAGAGGGCAAGGGCTTCGCGCCGATGCAGGCGCGCCTGTCGACGCGCCGCGTCGAGATGGCGGCCAAGTGCATCGGCCGCGCCCAGCGCGCGCTCGAGATGATCTGCGAATACGCGCCGCAGCGCTCGACCTTCGGCGCGCCGCTCGCCGAGCGCCAGGCGATCCAGTGGTGGGTCGCCGACGCTGCGACGAAGATCCACGCCTGCCGGCTGATGACCTACGAGGCCGCGGCCCGCATCGACCGCGGCGAGGAGGCGCGCACGCAGGTGTCGATGATCAAGGTCTTCGCCACCGAGATGGCCTGGGAGATCGTCGACCACGCGATGCAGACGTTCGGCGCGATGGGCATGACCAAGGAGCTGCCGCTGCAGCAGATGGCCAACGACACGCGGCTGATGCGCATCTACGAAGGGCCCACCGAGGTGCACCGCTGGGTCGTCGCTCGCGATCTGCTGGGCGTGCGCCGCTGACGGGCAGGGTCATGAGCACGCAGCCCGGGGGATCCTTCGCGCGACGCTTCGCTTCCGCTGGACGGCATCGTCGTCCTCGACCTCACGCGCGTGCTCGCCGGCCCTTACTGCACGCGGCTGCTCGCCGACATCGGCGCGCGCGTCATCAAGGTCGAACGTCCCGGCGCGGGCGACGACACCCGCAACGCGCCGCGGCAGCTGGAGCCGGGCCGGCTCGACCAGAGCACGTACTTCTCGCGCACCAATGCCGGCAAGGAAGGCATCGGCATCGACCTGTCGAGCCCGCAAGGCATGGCCGTGCTGATGGACCTCGCACCGGCACGCCGACGTGTTCATCGAGAACTTCGCGCCGGGGGTGGTCGCAAAGCTCGGCTGCGACTACGAGGCCGTGCGGCGGGTGAAGCCCGACATCGTCTACTGCTCGATCTCGGGCTACGGCCAGACCGGCCCGTGGCGCAAGCGTCCGGCTTTTGCGCATACGACCAATGCGATCTCCGGGATGATGCATCTCGAACAGGGCGATGCGGAACCGCGGGCATCCAACCTTCAGGCGGCCGACGTGCTGGCGGCGGCCCATGCCATGGGCGCGATCGTCAGCGCGCTGTTCCGGCGCGAGCGCACCAGGCAGGGCGCACATCTCGACGTGTCGATGCTAGAAGCGCTGATCGGCGCCGACAGCGTCACCTATCCGTCGGTGCTCAACGGAGGCGAGGCCTACGGCAATCCGCGTCCCGGCATGGTGGTGCACCGCATCGGCGATCGCCATCTCGCGATGCAGATCGTCGGTGCCGGCGACCTCTGGCCGCGGCTGCTGAAAGTGATGCAGCGCCCCGACCTGGCCACCGACTCGCGCTCGCCGCGTCGGCCGACCGGGTGAAGAACTGGCCGGCGCTGCGTGACCTGATCTGCGCGTGGCTGGACGGATTCGACAGCGTCGACGCCGCGCTCGTCGCGCTGGAGGCGGCGCGAGTGCCGTGCGCGCCGGTGCTGCGGCCCGACGAGGTGATTGCCGCCCCGCACCTCGCCGAGCGGGAGTTCTTCCCGTCGGTGCAGCATCCGGTCGCAG
>CAWBOJ010000001.1:0-74767 GCA_963790405.1 uncultured Actinomycetota bacterium | reverse complement strand
AAGCCAGACCGACAAAAGACCAAGCCCGCTCGCCGTGGCCAGGAGAACACCCGCGAGGCAAAGCGTGGCCGCAGCGTGTAGCGGTCGATCGGTGGTACCCCGTCGCGGTGACTTGCGCCAGCCAAGCAACGCTGTCGCCAGCAAAATGAGTAGTCCCGTGGCGCCGACTACGCCCAGCACACCCATTTGATTCTCGTTGATGGCCCCCGCTCCGAATACCAGCCGCATCGATGCAGAGTACTTATCGGTCAACTGCGCGAACAAAGGGATCCGGTGTCCCGGCACCGGCATGAGCATCTGGGTGATGCGCAATGCGTAGAGTTCAACGCCTATCCGCCCACGCCCTAGACCCGCAGAGTTCGCTCCGGCGCTGAGCCGATGCAGTGCAAACGGTGCAACGCTCATCAGCGCAGACACCATGATGCTGCCAACCAGGAGCGCTGCTGACGTGAAGTGAGCCCGTGCTCCCGTCCTCCACCAGCCCGCGAAAGCAGCCACCGCGACGAAGAAGAGCGCGAAGTACGCGTAGTAGACACCCGAGTTAATCACCAGGCAGCACACGAACACAACGACCGAAGGGCGACTGAACAGCGAGAGCTCGAGCTTGCCCTCCGGGCTCCGCGTGAAGAGGGGCGGCTTGTCCGAGGAGAGCTCGATGGCAAGCACGCAGGCCAGAGGAACCACGAAGATGGATGCCAGGAACAGATGCCCCTCCCCGCGCAGTACATGATTACGGAGTGAAGGCAAAGAGAATGGCTAGCGACGCCGATAGCGCATCAGTAATACCCAGCCGCCGTATGGCATAGAGAGCACTGATCGCCGCCAGAGGGAAGCCAAGCAAATAGAACATATTCATGACCAGCGCCCAGTCCCCGTAGAACCACCCCAGGACCCTCAAGATGAGATGGTTCCCGGCATCGGCGCTCGGGTAGTCAAGCATGCTCATCTCACCTGGTGCCCCGAGGTCCGGATTCTCAAGATACGACCCGTAGTCTGTGCACCCTTAACGAGCGCCCCGGCGAAAACAGCGTCTCCGCTGTAGGAGAACGGCACATGGAGGTCTGCCTCGCCCAGATTGAATGTTGGGAATAGCAGCGCAACGGAGACCATGAACACGCTCAGGTAGAGCAGGCCAACTGTGCGCAGCCACCTACTCAGAACTCGTGTCGTGCTTGGAATCACCATAGAGTCGCCACCACCACATCACCTCTGGGTGGACCGCTGTCTGGTCTACTCACCCGACGTAGCCTGCTTATCCACCTCGAAAATGCTCTCGGGCTGTCGAAACGTGAAGTACTTGTGCCCGAAGTAGCTAATGACCGTCACAACGACTAGCGTGGGCAGGTTCGCCCAGAACACCGACAGGCCGAGAAGACCTGCGAAATAGCGCGAGTGTCATGACTGACTGAACCACAAACGCCGCCGAATAGGTCACGTACATCTTCCCGTACTCGCGCAGCCAGTTGCCCCTGGTGCGGAACACCAGGAGCTTGAAGGTGAAGAAGTTCTGCGTCACCAAGACTACCCAGCCGACGACCAGAACAATCTCTTTTTGCACAAGGCTGTTCTGGTCGTACGGAATCAGCTGGTCGAGCACCCAGAGCACGGCAACACCAAACAGCGTGTTCCAGCCGCCGACCACCAGGAACCGCAGCTTCTCGCCGTGACGGTCGTAGACGGTGCGCAGACGCTCAACCACTGGCCTAGAGCCCGATCTCGTCTTTGACAACGAAGTTCGGACGCTGCTTAACCTCTTCGTAGATAAGGCCGATGTACTCGGCCACCACGCCGAGCATTGTGAAGAGGAAGCCGAACATCAGGAGTATTACGGACAAGAGCGTGCCGAATCCGTCGAACGGCACGCCATGCACGAAGACGCGAAAAACGGTCCAGACGAGCAAAACGAAAGCAAGCAAGGAGACCGCCACGCCCATGTACGAGATGAAGCGCAGGGGCCGGGTTGAGTGAGCCAGAATGCCCCTGATCGCCATCGCGAGCACCGCCCGGGTGCTAGCTTTCGATTCCCCCGCATAGCGCGGCGCGCGTTCGTGCTCGATTCCAACAGTCCGGAAACCGGTCCAGTGGAACATGCCGCGCGTAAAGCGATTGCGTTCGCGCATCGAGTTGAACGTGTCTATCACGTGCCGATCTGCGAGCCGGAACTCCCCCGTGTTGCTCGGGAATGACCCATCCGTCATCCGGTTCATCAGCCGTCAGACGCCCGAGAGTTGAAGCGCCGAAGAAGGCCGACGCCCTCGCGTCGTGTGCGACTCCGTAGACGATGTCGTAGCCTTCTTCCCATCGAGCAAGGAACGCAGTGATCACCTCCGGGGGTCCTGCAAATCGGCGCACATGGTGACCACTGCATCACCCGCAGACACGCTGAGACCAGCCGCGATACCGCCATCAGCACCGAAGTTCCGGACAGACGGAGCGCCTTGAATCGCGAATCCGCAGCCGCCTCATCTAAGATCCGCTCCACGTGCCGTCGGCCGATCCGTTCTCAACGATGATGACTTCAAAGTCATACACAGGGTTGTCGTCGAAAACCCGTCTCAGTCGATTCGCAAGCTCCGGGATGTTCTCTTCCTCGTCGTAGGCGGGCGTCACGACGGAAATGAGTCTGCGCTTCTCGCTTGACACCGTTCACCTCTTGCCAAATCGCTGGATAGTCGACTCGGTGACATCAGCAGACGCACTACCACGCATCAGCCCGCAGCGGCCCCAACAAGCTCTGCAATCCAAGCAGCGTGCTTCTCCTTATGCAGAAAGAAGAAGTTCGTCTCAGTTGTCTGATCGTTCATGCGTCCGAAGGGCGCAAGCCTTGAGCCCTGGACGGAGAAACACGCGTATCCAAGGGCCGCGAACCAATCGATGATGTCGTTAGGGCTGTAGCCGAACTGCTGCGACCACTTGCGCAACATCTCTGTGAACACGATCGGTAGTGCCCTCGGCAATCGTCTCGGATCCACCTTTGAAGACGAGCAGTTCAGCTCCCTCCACGTCGCACTTGATCAGACCAGGCATAATCCCGTCTCAGAAGTGTACTCATCGAGTGTACGTACGTGGCACACAACTTCACTGACGTCCTCGTGCCCAGAGAGGTTCATTGTCGATGCATTGCCGGAGCCCTGAGGATAGTAGTAGAACGTCTTCTCAGAGTTCGCGTCGGAGAACCCGAAGTTGTGCGGGTGGACGGATGTCGCGTCGTTGAGCTCGACGTTCCTGACAAGCTGGGCGTACGTCGCCGGGATTGGTTCGAACGAGTGGATGTCGATTGCCGGACCGTGTCGCTTGGCTGTGTTAAGCGAGTACCAGCCGATGTTCGCCCCGATATCGAAGACGACGTCGATGCCCTCGGCGAGGCGCAGGAACATCGCGGTCTCATCTGTCTCGTAGGCACCGAAGTTCATAATCTCGAGCGGAATCAGTCGCTCGTCCACCAGATCCAGCTGCAGCCGAACGCCCGCGGACTTGGTCTGCAGGATGACGCCTTCGGGTGATATCGCTATCGAGGCCGCATCGGAGTCACGGATGAAATCAGGATACGCGAAATACCTCGCGTGCAGCTCGTGCATGCGATGGATGTAGTCATGCTTGGTCAGCCGTCCCGAGTGGAACTGGCGACGAGTGTCCTCAAGCGTCACACGAAGCTCCTGACTGTCTTTGAGAATCCATCCACTACCGACGTGTAGGGCTCCCAGCCCAACACCCGCAGACGAGACGTGTCCGGCGCGTTCCTGGGAATCGAGCTCGCCAGGTAGCCGCCGCCCTCATCTCGGGCTTCCCGAATCACACGCAGACCCTTTTCGCAGAAGGTTCTCGCGAGGGTATCGGCTAGCTCCCTGATGCTCAGCTCGGCATCTTCGTTGCCGACATTATACGGTACGGCATCTTCTCCTTTGAGGAGAACAGTGAAGAACCCCTCTGTCGCATCAGCGATGTAGCAGAAGGCGCGTCGAGCGGTTCCCTCACTGCGCATTACGATGTCGCGTCCGGCAACAACGTCCGCTACGAAATCTGAGAAGACGCGGCCATCGTCCAGACGCATACCCGGCCCGTACGTATGAAACGGACGCACAATCCGCGAGTTCACCCCGTATTCGTGGGACCAGGCAACACACATGGTCTCCCCCATTCTCTTGCTCTCTGCGTAGCACGATCGGAGAGTCGCGGGGTCAACCACGCCATACGCACCCTCGGCTGTTGGAACCTGGGCGGGGTCAACCGTGCCGTAGACCTCACCGCTGCTGAAGTACAGGAATCGCTCGACTTTCGTCCGCCTACAGAACTCCAGGAGATTACGTGTACCGATGACGTTAGGCAGCAGTGTTTCCACAGGCTGAGAACCGTAGGTCTTGGGGCTGGCGTTACTCGCGGCGTGGACGATGATATCGACGTGCTCGTCGATGCCGAGCGGCTGGCACACATCCTGTACCAGGAAGGTGAGATCGATCGCGCCCCTCATAGTGTGCGAACCGGGTTCGGGCACGCTGCTCATCCCGCACCAGACCAATGACACGCAGGTCGAGAGCAGGGTCGCTCTCGTTGAGAACAACAGCGTTTCCACCATATAGGCAGGGAGAAAGCCCCCTGCTCCCGTAATCAGAATTGTCTTGCCCCGGAAGAACCCCCAGTCAAGGTCAGCCGAGACGATGCGTCTCAGGTCTTGCTCGACCACGGCGTGGCGTGAGCTCACCGGCCTGCTCCAGCAGCGCGATGCCACTCCAGAGTCCGCTCGATTGCACGGTCAAGATCGAACGGTCACCCGCAAGCCCAGCGTGGACTGCGCACGCGAGACATCCGGGACGAACCGGGTGATGCGCGGCTCGCCGAGCGGACGGCACACAACCGCCGGCGGGCTGTCGAAGCTCGCGGCGATCCGCTCGGCGAGTGCGCCGAGGGTGATGGCATTCCGGACTGCCGACGTTGTACGCGGTGCCGGGCTACGCCTTCAGCGAGGATGGCGAGCAGCCAGAACGCCATATCGCTCGGATACATGTAGCTGCGCACCGTATCGGCGTCGCCCAGGATGCGGATCGGCACGCCGAGCAGCGCGTCGCGCAGGAAGTTGTTGACCGCCCACGGCTTGTCGAGCCCCTGGTAGGGGCCGATGAACGCGAACGGCCGCGCCGTGACCACGGGCAACTTGTCTCGCTGCGCCACGCGGCGGCCTCGGCCTCGGCGTAGCGCTTGGCCTCGGCGTAGATCGCGCTGATCGAGTCCGGCTCGGGACCGCCGGCGTGCGACTCGGGCATGCCCGACCATGTCCAGCGGCTGGGCGCCGTAGATGAGGCCGGAACTGACGTTCAGCACCTTGCGCAGCTCGACGCTGGCCGCAGCGGCACTGCAGCACCGCCGAGGTCCCATGTCGCGATGATGCTCATCGTGCGCAGCGGGTCGGCAACGTGCACGCGATTGTCGGGCGTACCCGCCGCGTGGATCACGATACGTGACCCCTTCGGGCAGCGCGTGAATGTCGCGTACATCCTGCTCGATGAGTGTGATATCCGGACGCGCAGCCAGGTGTGGTGCACGCTCAGCGAAGCCACTCGCCGAGGGCGAGAGCAGAGACAGCTCGATGCCGAAGTCCTGGGCGTCGTTGAGGCAGGCGACCATCTCGGCGATCCAAGAGCCCATGAAGCCGGTGCCGCCGGTGACAAGCATCCGCTGGCCGCGCAGCTTCGCAAGCTTGGCGACGTCGGTCGCCGCCGATGCGCAGTCGGACCGCATGAGCGGCGACGATGCTGATCATTCATCGCCGGACTCCCTTCTCGGCGAGCTCGCGAGCGACCTCGATGATGATATCTTCCTGGCCCGCGACGATGCCGCGGCGGCCCAGCTCGAAGAACACGTCGCGCGGGTCGACGCCGTACTCCTTGGAGACACGGTCGACCGGCTTCGAGAAACCCGAGAAGACACCGGACAGGCCGCTGACGATGCTCGTCGACTTGGCGCACGGCATGACTCTCGACGAGCTCGCGCTCGCAGACGTCGGCGGCGTCGAGCATGCCGTAGAGGTCGATACCGGTGTCATAGCCCATCTTCTCGAGCACAGCGACCATCGCCTCGAGCTGCGCGTTGCCCGCGCCAGCGCCGAAGCCGCGCGCCGCGCCGTCGACGATGTAGGCGCCCGACTCGGCGGCGACCAGCGTGTTGCCGACGGCCAGACCGAGGTTGTTGTGCGCGTGGAAGCCGACCGGAATCGAGAGCCCCGCTGCAAGGTGGCCGATCTTGTCGCGCACGTCGACGGGCAGATATGCACCGGCCGAGTCCATGAGGACGACTCCCTCGGCGCCGTACTGCTCCATCTTGCGAGCCTCCTCGAGCAGAACTTCCTTTGGCGCCATGTGGCTCATCATCAACACGCCGTAGACCTCCTTGCCCATCTCGCGGGCGAAGGTAATGTGCCGCTCGGTGATGTCGGCCTCAGTGCAGTGCGACGCGACGCGAATCACGTCGACCCCTGCCTCGATGGCCGGCCGCAGATCCTTGTTGATGGTCGCGAAGCCCGGAATGACGTGGATGCTCATCCGCGCGTTGGTGAGCGCGCCGCGCACCGTCGCGAGCATCTCGGCGTCGGTCATCAGCGCCTCGCCAACCTGCAGCGACGACGCGCCGATGCCGTTGCCGTGCCCCACCTCGACGATCGCGACGCCTGCCGCGTCCGCAGCAGCCGCGTAGACCGAGAGCTGATGCTTGGTGAGCTGGTGCGCGACGGCGTGGTTGCCGTCTCGCAGCGTGATGTCGGTGACCAGTAGTCGGCTCACGGTCACTCCCCTCCTCGCGCACGTGGCGAGCTTGGCGTGTCCCTCGGCGACCGCGATCGCCGCACAGTTGATGATATCGAGGTTGCCGGCGTAGCTCGGCAGGTAGTCGCCCAGTCCCAGCACGCGCACCATGACCACGATGCGGCCGTTCTCGATCGTGGGCGGCATGATGAGCGTGTAGCCCGGCACGTACTGCGCGGATCCTCTCGACCATCTCGTCGATCGCCGGAGCGAGCGCCTCGAGATTCGGGCTCGTCGACCCTGGCGAAGATGGTCGACTGCATGTCGACCGGCGGCAGCGCGGGATTCAGGTTCAGGATCGCCTTCGAGTGCTCGCATCCCGAGAACGCGCGTACCGCGCGCTCGGTGTTCTCGATGTACTCGTCGAGGTTGATGCGCGTCGCCGGACCGGCGCTGCGCGACGCGATCTGCGACACGACCTCGATGTAGGGCACCTCGCCGTGGACCTGGCCGATAACGTGCGCGATCGGCACCGTCGCCTGACCGCCGCACGTCACCATGTTGACGTTGGGGTGCGTCAGACCCGTCGTCGAGGTTGACCGCCGGCACGCACATCTGGCCGATGTTGGACGGCGTCAGGTCGATGACGAGCTTGCCGAGATCCTCGAGGATCGCCGCGTGCCTGACGTGGCTCAGCGCCGATGTCGCGTCGAAGACCAGGTCGCAGACGTCGGGGTTCTCGGCGATGGCGTCGATGCTCTTGTCCGAGACCGGCACGCCCATCGCGGCCGCTCGAGCGACACCGCGCGACGACAGGCTGCGCCCGATGAACAGCGTGCACTCGAGCAGCTCGGACCGCATGATCTTGCTCAGCAGGTCCGAGCCGATGTTCCCGCTGCCGAGAACGGCGACTTTGAGCTTCATGGGCGCGTCAGTCACGAACCTGATTCTCCTCGTACTCCTCGCGATCGAGGAACGGGAACATGTCGTCGTACGGCATCGACATCATCGATCCGTCTTCGAGCTGCTTGGACGCAACGCGCGGCACGAGCAGCTGCCAGCTGGGGCATCATGACCTCGCAGATCATCGGACCCTTCGGCGGCGAGCAGCGCGTCGATGCCGGCGTCGAGGTCCGCCGCCGCTCGCGATGCGCATGATAGCCCATGCCGTAGAGCGTCGGCGACCTTCTCGAAGTCGGGGAAGCTCACGCCGGTCTCCTTCGCTCTCGCCGATCAGGCGGCCGTCCTCGAAGTTGCGCTGCGTGTGGCGGATCAGCAGGTAGCCGTTGTTGTTGAAGATGACGAGCTTCACGTTCTGCTTGTTGTGCTTGATGGTCTGCAGCTCCTGCAGGTTCATCTGAATCGAACCGTCGCCCGTGATGCAGTAGACCTCCTGGCCCGTCGGCCGCCTCGGCTGCGCCGATGACCGCCGGCATGAAGCCCATCGTCGACAGGCCGCCGGTGACGATGTGCCGCTGGCCCTGCTTCACGCGGCAGGCCTGCGCCCACACGTGGAAGCACGAGCCGGTGTCGAGCACGGCGACCGCGTCCGGCCGGAGCCTCTCGGAGAAGACGCCGCGTGAAGTGGTAGCGAGTTCACGCCCTCGGTCTCCTCGGCGTACTCGGGGACGTCGACGGGGTAGCGCGCCTTCCACGTCCTGGGTCTGGGCGACCCAGTCGTCGTTGCCGACGCCGCCAGTCGCCCATCGACTCGGCTGAGCGCGACAAGGAACTCCTTGGCATCGGCGTGGATCTTGCAGATCAGGCACGACCGATGGCTTGTCGAGCTCGTCGCTGGTCGACGTCGACCATGATCTTGTAGGCGTTGGGGAGCGAAGCTCTGCGAAGTCGTGGCCCACGAGCCCGAGCGCGAGCCGGCAACCGATGGTCAGCAGCACGTCGCAGTTCTGCACCGCGAAGTTGGCCGGCACGGTCGCCGTACGAGCCAGGATGACCGACGAACAGCGGGTCGTCGAAGCCGACGAGATCCATACCCAGCCGCGAGGTCAGCACCGGGATGTCGGCGCCATGCGCGAAGCGCGAGCAGGTCGTCGACGGCCCCTGCGACAGCGCACACCAGCGCCTGCGACGATGAGCGGTCGCTTGGCGCCGAGCAGAGCTGCCTGGCCTGCTGCGACGTGTTCGGCGAGCGTGCTCGCCGAGCCTCAAGACGCGATGGCGGCGGCGTGAAGCCCTCGTAGTCATCGGGATCGAAGCTCGCGCCCTGCATGTCGATCGGACACTCGATCCAGACGGGTCCGGGACGACCGTCCGATGGCCTCCCAGATGGCGCGCTCGACGTGGTACTTCACGGTCGCGACGTCATCGAGCATGACTGCGTACTTGGTGACCTGCTCCATGATCGGCAGGGTGTTGAATCCCTGAAGCGCGAACTGGCGGGGGCTCGTGACCGTGGCCTGCGACACCTTCGACTGACCAGCGACGATGACGACCGGCGCCGTGTCAACGTACGCCCCCACGACGCCGGTCAGCGTGTTGAGCGCGCCAGGGCCGGCGGTGACGTAGGCGACGCCGAGCCGGTTGCGTGTAGCGGCCGTATGCGTCGGCCGCCATGACAGCCGCCTGCTCGTGGTGGCACGAGATCCACTTCTGCTCGCCGTGCACCAGCACCGCGTCGGTCAGATGCATGATCATGCCGCCCGTGACCAGGAAGACGGTCTCGCCGCCCGCCCGGTAGAGCGCATCGGTCAGGTAGTCCGCGACGCGCATCTTCATCGCCCAACACTCCTCACGATCGTCGCCGCCATGTGCGCGAGCATCTCCTCGGTCATGCCGGGGTACACGCCGATCCAGAACGCGTCGTTCATGATGCGGTCGGTGTTGGTGAGTTCGCCGACGACGCGGTAGCCCTCGCCCGCTCGCGCATCGCGTCGAAGCACCGGCTGGCGCACCATGTTGCCGGCGAAGAGCATGCGCGTCTGCACCTTGCGCGGCCTCCAGCGCCGCGACGAGCGCGTCGCGCGTGACCGCCGCGCCCTCACGCACCGTCATCAGGTAGCCGAACCACGATCGGCTCGGCGCCCTCGGTGGCCACCGGCATGATCAGCATGTCCTCGAGCGGGGCGAGCAGCTCGCGCAGCGTCGCGTAGTTGCGGCGCCGCGCCTCGATGAACTCGGGCAGCTTCTTGAGCTGCTCGACGCCCACGGCGGCCTGCATGTCGGAGACCTTGAGGTTGTAGCCGAACTCCGAGTAGACGTACTTGTGGTCGTAGCCGAACGGCAGCGTGCCGAACTGCTGCGAGAAGCGCTTGCCGCACGTGTTGTCCACGCCGGACGGGCAGACGCAGTCGCGGCCCCAGTCGCGCATCGCGAGCATGATGGCCGCGAGCTCGTCGTCGTCGGTGTAGACCGCGCCGCCCTCGCCCATCGTCATGTGGTGCGGCGGGTAGAAGCTCGACGTGCCGATGTGGCCGAAGGTCCCGGTGTAGCGGCCCGCGGTACTTCGAGCCGAGCGCGTCGCAGTTGTCCTCGATGAGCCACAGCCCGTTCCGCTCGCAGAACGCGGTGACCGCGTCGACGTCGAAGGGGTTGCCGAGCGTGTGCGCGAGCATGACCGCCTTCGTGCGCGGCGAGAGCGCCGCTTCGAGCTGCGTCGACATCGACGTTGTAGGTGCCGAGCACCACGTCGACGAAGACCGGCACGGCGCCGTACTGCACGATCGGCGCGACCGTGGTCGGGAAACCCGGCGGCGACCGTGATGACCTCGTCGCCGCGCTCGATCCGCCGCTCGCCGAGCCTCGGCGAGGTCAGCGCCGTGAACGCCAGCAGGTTGGCGGACGAGCCCGAGTTCACGAGGAAGCAGTGCTTGAGCCCGAGAAACGCGGCAAGATCCTCCTCGAACTGCTTCGAGAAGCGACCGTAGGTGAGCCAGAAGTCGAGCGACGAGTCGACGAGACTCACGATCTCGCGCTCGTCGAAGACGCGACCCGCGTAGGGGACCCTCGACACGCCGGGCTCGAAGGCGGATGCCCCGCCAAACGCCTCGGCGTAGTACTCGTCGACCTTGCCCAGGATCTCAGCGCGCAACTGCTGCGCGCGTGTCGTGTCACTCACTGTCTGTCGCTCTCTGTCGGCGGACAACGCCCAGATGGCGCCTCTCCCTGCGGCCTGTCGACGTACTGCTTCGATGTCAGCACGGGTGATGCGTGACGCACGTCGCCGCCCGCGTGACGAGCGCCGTACCATGCTGCCGTCGCCTCGAACGTCCTGCTGCGCCGAGTACACGGGTTCCCAGCCGAGAAGCTCGCGAGCCTTGGTGATATCGAGAGCGAGCAGGTGAGCCTCGTGCGGCTGCGCTCCCGCGGCGGACGGCTGCTCCCACGAGCCGGAGCCCCACGCCGCGACGATCGCATCGACGACCTCGCGAACCGGACACCGTGCCCTGCGTCCTGAGGACCGAAGTTCCACGCCCCGTCGTAGCTCGCTTCCCCCCGACCACATCCGGCTCGCCAGATGCAGGTAGCCGGACAGCGGCTCGAGGACGTGCTGCCACGGGCGGACGGCATCCGGGTTGCGCACGACGATCGGCGTCTCCGCCTGCGAGTGCGCGCACGCAGTCCGGGACGATCCGATCGAGCGCCCAGTCGCCGCCGCCGATGACGTTGCCCGCGCGTGCACTCGCGACGCGCACAGCGGACGCCTCGCCGAAGAACGACCGGCGATACGCGGCGGTCACGAGCTCGGCACAGCCCTTCGACGAGCTGTACGGATCGTAGCCGCCCATGGCGTCGTCTTCGCGGTACGCCTGACCGGTCTCGCGGTTCTCGTAGCACTTGTCCGATGTGACGATCACGACCGCACGCACGCTCGGACACGCCGCGAACCGCCTCGAGCAGATTCACCGTGCCCATCACGTTCGTCTCGTAGGTCATCACAGGCTCGTCGTAGGACAGTCGCACGAGCGGCTGCGCGGCGAGATGGAACACGATCTCCGGCTGCGACGTCGGCGATCACCGGCTCGAGATGGGGCAGGTCGCGTACGTCGCCGATGACGTGCTCGATTCGATCGGCAAGGCCGAGTTCCTCGAACAGGCTCGGCTCCGTCGGCGGCTCGAGCGCGTAGCCGGTCACCTGGCGCCAAGATCGAGCAGCCACTCGGTCAGCCACGAGCCTTTGAAGCCCGTGTGCCCGGTGACCAAGACACGCCGCCCTGCGAACACACCGCCGAAGAGCGGTGCGCTGCACTCTCACCACACCTTCCATGGAGCGTCGCCCGAGAGCCACAGCTTCTCGAGCTGCATCTTGTCGCGAAGCGTGTCCATCGGCTGCCAGAAGCCGGCGTGCTGGAAGGCCGCCAAGCTCCCCGTCAGCGCGCAAGCGACTGCAGCGGCTCCTGCTCGAGTATCGTGGCATCGCCCTCGATGCGATCGAACACCTCCGGCTCGAGAACCATGAACCCGCCGTTGATCCAATCGCCATCGCCGAGCGGCTTCTCCCTGAACGACATGACCGCGTCGTCCTCGACATCGAGCGCACCGAACCGGCCGAGCGGCTGGACGGCCGTCAGCGTCGCGAGCTTGCCGTGCGTGGTCGTGGAAATCGACCAGGGCCGCGATGTCCACGTCGGCCACCCCGTCGCCGTACGTGAGCATGAAGCGCTCGCCCGTCGACGTACGGCTGGATACGCTTGACGCGGCCGCCCGTCATGGTCTCGGCGCCGGTGTCGACCAGCGTCACCTTCCAGGGCTCGTTCACGTTCTGGTGCACGGACAGTCTCATTCGTGCGCATGTCGAACGTGACGTCGCAGTTGTGCAAGAAGTAGTTGGAGAAGTACTCCTTGATCATGTAGCCCTTGTAGCCCAGGCAGATCACGAACTCGTTGAAGCCGTAGTGGCTGTACATCTTCATGATGTGCCACAGCATCGGCTTCTCGCCGATCTCGGCCATCGGCTTCGGGCGCGTCGTCGTCTCCTCGGAAAGCCGCGTTCCGAGCCCTCCTGCGAGAATGACGACCTTCATGTTCACTCCCCCGTACTCGTGACATCACGCCCTGTGGCGCCTTCGCGAATCGCAGCAAGTCGCTCATCGTAGCCTTCGCGATTCGCTTCCCACCACTCGACCGTGCGTCGGATCCCTTCGTCGAAGCTGCATCTGCGCCTCGAACCCGAAGTACTCCTTCGCCCGACTGACGTCGAGCTTGCGGCGCGGCTGGCCGTTCGGCTTGCTCGTGTCCCACACTATCTGGCCTTCGAAACCCACGTGCTTGCCGATGAGCTCCGCGAGGTCCTTCATCGTGATCTCCCAGCCTGCACCAAGGTTCACGGGCTCGGGGCCGTCGTAGTGCTCGGCGGCGAGCGCGATCGCTCGGGCACAGTCCTCGACGTAGAGGAACTCGCGTGTCGGTGAACCATCGCCCCACAGCGTCACGTCGACGCCCGCATCGCGCGCAGTGATCATCTTGCGAATCATCGCCGGAATGACGTGGCTCGACTCGAGATCGAAGTTGTCGCGTGGCCCGTAGAGGTTCACCGGCAGCAGGAAGATTCCATTGAACCCGTACTGCTCGACGGTACGCCTGGCACTGCACCAGCATCATCTTCTTGGCCAGCCCGTACGGCGCGTTGGTCTCTTCGGGGTACCCGTTCCACAGGTCTTCTTCGCGGAACGGGATCGGCGCGAACTTCGGGTACGCGCAGATCGTGCCGAGCGCCACGAACTTGCGCGACGTCGGCCTTGCGGGCTTCCTCGATGAGCTGGATGCCCATCATCGCGTTGTCGTAGAAGTAGCGACCCGGATTCGCCATGTTGGCGCCGATACCACCAACCACCGCAGCCAGGTGGATGATGATGTCGGGTTTCGCGTCATCGAGCATACGCACGATCGCATCGCGCTGGACGAGGTCGTAGGCGGGGTACTCGGGAACGAAGACGTCCTCGGCACCTCGGCGGGCCAGCTCCTCCTGTAGATGCGAGCCAAGGAACCCGGCCCCGCCGGTCACGCACACACGCTTGTCGGTCCAGAAGGACATTGCTGATCTCCCTCTCGTGTGGCCTACGAATCCTGACGCTGCCAGTCGTCTTCGAGACGGACGATGTCATCCTCGCCAAGGTACTCGCCCACCTGTACCTCGATCACCTTGAGCGGCACCTTGCCGCAGTTCTCGATGCGATGGACCGCGCCGACCGGGATGTAGATGCTCTCGTTCACGTGCACCTCGACCACCTCGCTCGTCGCGCGTGACCGACGCGGTGCCAGACACCACGATCCAGTGCTCGCTGCGATGATGATGCCGCTGCAAGCTCGGCTTGGAGCCGGGATCGACCTCGAGAAGCTTGATCTGGAAGCCCGGTCCCTGGAGCAAGCTCGTCCACGAACCCCATGGCCTCAGACTCACCTTGGGTTTGGAAACCTCCTCGGCTCCTGCAGCCTTGAGGGCGTCGAACACCTGACGAACGTCCTGCGCCCGATCCTTGGGCAGCACCAATGTGGCGTCCGCAGTATCCACGACGATCATGTCCTCGAGGCCCAGTGTCGCCACCAGGCGATCGGTGGAGTACACGGTCGTGTTGTGGTTGTCGATGTCGATGCCCCGGCCAACTCGCACGTTGCCGTCGGCATCGGATTCGGCGACGCCATCGAGAGCAAGCAGAGAGCCGACGTCGCTCCACTTGAGTGCGGCGGGAATCACGGCGACGCGATCGGAGCGCTCCATCACCGCGACGTCGATCGATACAGGAACGAGCGCGCCGAAGCGGTCGCGGGCTTCTTGTGCATCGAGCGTGCCTGCCGCGTCTTGCTCGGCGAGCCAGCGCGCGGTCTCGGCGACCCTGGCCACCTCATCGCCGGCCGCATCCATCTCCGCGAGCACCTGTGCGGCCCTCATCACGAAGATGCCAGCATTCCAGTGGTACTCACCGCTGGCAAGGAACTCCTCGGCACGAGCCTGATTCGGCTTCTCGACGAACTCTCGCACGACGTTGGGCGTCACGGATCCCGCGCTGTAGTCGGCAAGCGGCGCGCCTGCACGGATGTAGCCGTAGCCGGTCTCGGGACGCGTGGCCTTGATACCGATCGTTACCAGATAGCCGTCCTCGGCCAGACGCACCGCCGAAGCGATGCAATCAGCCCACAACTCGCCATCTTCGAGCAAGTGGTCCGATGGCAGGACGACCATGATCGCATCTGGATCTTGCCGGCTGAGCATGGCAGCGGCATACGCGATGGCCGGCGCAGTGTTCTTGGGAACTGGCTCTTGCAGGTACTTCACGGCGTGCAGCCGGGGATCGGGCTGCGCGGTCAGATGGTTGCGCAGCTCATCGAAGAGGCGCTCGTTCGTGACGATGTAGAGGCCCTCGGTACCCACGAACGGTTCGATTCGATGGACCGCCTGCGCGATCAGCGATTCCTGTCCGAACATCGACAGCAGCTGCTTGGGGCTGAGTTCGCGTGACAGAGGCCAGAAGCGCTGGCCGCTTCCCCCCGCAAGGATGACGGCATTCACGTGTGACATCTCCATAGCCCCTACCCCAGCATCTTCCGCAGGCTCTCGCGCAGCGCCGGGCCGAACTCCTCGGTGGCCAGCGCCAGCGACACGTTCGTCTCGAGCCACGACAGAATGTTGCCGGTGTCGTAGCCCTCGCAGTCCATCGTCACCGCGTGAATCTCCTCGTGCTTGAGCAGCTCGTTGAGAGCGTCGGTGAGCTGGATCTCGTTGCCGCGTCCCGGCTCGACCTTGGGCAGAATCTCCATGATCTTCGGCGACAGCAGATACCTGCCGAAGATGGCCAGGTTGCTCGGTGCCTCGTTTGCCGGCGGCTTCTCGATCAGCTCTGAGACCTCCCAGACACCCGGCTCGACCTCGCGCCCGCCGATGACGCCGTAGCGCGACACCAGCTCCTCGGGCACGGGAGCGACCGCGATGACCGACCCACCGTACTTCTCCTGAACGGCACGAAGCTTGGGCAGGCACGCGTTGTCCGGCACGAGCACGTCACCGAGCATCACGAAGAACGGCTCGTCGGCGATGAACGGCGCCCCGCACATGACGGCGTGGCCCAGACCTCTCGGCCGCTTCTGTCGCACGTAGAACACGTCGGCGATATCAGAGATGTTGCGCACCTCGCGCAGCTTCACCGTGTTGCCCGAGCGCTCGAGCAGCTCCTCGAGTTCGATGGAGCGGTCGAAGTGGTCCTCGATGGCTCGCTTTCCTCGGCCGGTGATGATGAGGATCTCATCGGCTCCGGCATCCGCAGCCTCCTCGACGACGTACTGGATGACCGGCTTGTCCACGACCGGCAGCATCTCTTTGGGCTGCGACTTCGTGACCGGCAGGAACCGAGTACCCAGCCCTGCCGCAGGAATGATTGCCTTCATTGCAGCGTCCCTCGCTCTTCAACTCGGAAGCGGCCACGTCTGCCGCCTCGGATCCGTACCTTCCCAGGGTAACGCATGCGACCTTCACAATCCCGTGGTGCCGGAAGCTTTGTGCACTCCCAACCGTCGAACATCACGCAAGCAGCTGCACGAAAGTGTCCGCCTCAATCAGCGTAATGTCGCCGGGCTGCTCGAGAAACGGTGCGACATCCTTGCGAGCATCATCCCAATCGACGCGGGCAAGACGGTCGCGAAGCGCCCCACGCCAATCGTCGTGTGCCGACACCGCAAGCTCCGGCGCAGTCTGCAGCAGCGCGTGGTTCAGAGAAGCTCGAGATTGGGCTCGAACTGCGGCTGATGCGATAGATACCACATCAGGTCGTACAGATCGCGGCCCTTCGTGTACTCCCGCGCGAGCACCGCGGCGACCTTTCCGGCAAACAGCGACGGGAGATCGTGATGCTGCAATCGCATGAGTCCGAAGACGTTGACCGTCGTGACCGACAGCTCTGCACCGGCAGGAGGATTCGTGTCCACCTCCAGCTTCACCCACAGCACCTGGTCCTCGTGAGCAGAAAGCCCCGCCTCCGCCATGAGACCCACGAACCCGATCCACGCCTTGGCCACCACAGCCGCATCGCTCGCCTTGGCCGTCACCGTGTAGCCTTCCCGGGTGAGTTCACGCTCAAGGCGTTCGACGAGGCCGTTCAACTCGAACCGCTCGGCGTCGCGCTCGAGCGTGAAGTCCAGATCTTCAGAGAAGCGCGCGATGCGGTACAGAAAACGGAGAGCCGTCCCACCCATGAACGCGAGCGGCACGAACGACCCGGCCTCCTGCAGCTGACGCAGGATTCTCGACTGTACGTATTCCCGCAGCAGATTGACGCCATCCACGGCGGGCGGACGCGATGCGACGATCTCAAGTGCTCGATCCTTCATGGATTCACCCGCTCGCTCGTATGTTCCTCGGCAATCTCGGCGATTCGCCTTGCCGCGCGCTGCAGCTTGGGCCTTCCGCTGCGGAGAGCATCGCGCATGAGAAGGTCCACATCGAGGGTATCCAGCCGCTCGAGCCGCAGCTGGCGCAGGAATGCCGGAGAATCCGCACCTGAACGCAGGTAGACGAGGTCCAGCAGCGCCTTCTCGGGACGCGCGACGAGAGCCGTGCGGTTTGCGTCGGCACTGAGCCGGACCTGGGTGTAGCCCCACATCATCTGAAGCGAGATGTGACGGTACATGTAGCGGCCCAGCGCCGTGTCGAACGTCGCCGCGCGAGCGGTGGTGACACTCGTAGTCGTGAAGACCGCCTCAGGAATGAGCCCGTGGAAACCGAGGGCCGATTCAAGGCTCACGTAGGACGGTTCGACCAGCACGTTGGCGATCTCGAACGGATGTGGATCACGCTTGCGATACGGCGCGCCAAGCGCGTACACGCCCCGGCGCAAGCGCACAAGGCGTCCGACGCAACCCAGCGCGAAAGCTGACTGCGCCACGTCCGTAGGATCTACGTCGCCCACGCGCAACAGCGACGACGCGAATACGGGCTCTTCGCCCACAATCTCGAGTAGTTCCTCGAATTTCATAGCCGTAATATGACATACTTATCATATTACGGCAACGTATCATCAATGATGGCTGCTATCTGCTCTCTCAAGCAAGGCAAATCCCGCTCCACTACTTCCCATATCAGGTCGAGGTCCAGATCGAAGTACCCATGAACCAGTCGATTGCGCATGCTGCGGGCCGCAATCCAATCGACCTCCGGGTGCTCTTCGGTGATCGCCGTGGAGACAGCTGCGGCAGCTTCTCCGAGCACCTGCAGGTGATACACAACCCAGACTTGCAAGGACTCGTCTGCGAGAAACGCGTGCTTGGAATCAGCCGCACGATCCAGAATCCGATCGGCTGCCTCGAGCATGTCGACGAGCCGCTGCCGGGAATCGCGAGGACTCACAACGGCACTGCCTCGTCCAGGACGCGCTCGTGGATCGCGTGCTTCAGGCTTCTGGCAGGCACGACGTCCACCTTCATGCCAAGAAGCTCCTCCAACTCCCCGCTCAGACCTCCCAGGTCGAACAGCGAAGCGTGTGGTTTGAGATCGACAAGGATGTCGAGATCGCTGTCCTCACGCGCATCGCCGCGGACCACCGATCCGAAGATGCGCAGGTTCTCGGCACGCCGACGGTCTGCTATCTCCAGAATCTCGTCACGATGACTACGCACTGCATCCATCATGCGCTGGGATGGCGTCTTCTCGGCCGGTGCCACCGTCACCGCACCACCACACGTAGAGCAGTAGGTCGCAGAGGATTCAGCAGCGAAGGATGCACCGCTAGCCGCTGGAGTGGTCATCGATTCGATGAGTGTCTCGACCGCGTCTTCGGGTACGCGCGTGACACGCTCCGAGAGGCGCACTGCGGGCAAGCGCCCCTCGTCGAGCCATTTGTAGACGGTCCGGGGCGAGACGTTGAGCCGTGCGGCGACCTGTCGTGGAGTGAGCAACATGTGAGCATCTTAGCATGGCTTGCGCGCTTAATGCGCTTAATGCGCTTAGTACGCGTTGCTACTCGTGTGCCGCGCAGTGTTACGGCAGCGATTGCCTAGAGCTTCGTTTCGCCGAGCAGGAACGTCTCCAGCGGGACGCCGCCATCACCCACTAGTAGCGGACGCGCCGTTGGGTACCTGGCGAGAAACGCCTCCGTTCCAGCGTGGTGCTCGGGAACGCCACCGCTCTTCACCTCGATGGCGACTGGCACTTCACCCCCACTCACAACGAAGTCGACTTCTCGATCGCCCTCCCGCCAATACTCGACACGCGTGTTGTCCCGGGCAGCACGAGCGAGCAAGTACGCACCCACGGCCGACTCAACAAGCCTGCCCCACCCCGCTGTGTCGTCTCGCGTCTCGTCCGGCGTTCGACCCGACAGCGCGGTCATTAGCGCGGTGTTCATGACCTGCAGCTTGGGGCTCGAACCTCTTCGGCGCACCGCGGAACCCGAGTACTTGGCCAGTCCGGCTACCAGCCCCGCTCCCTCGAGCAGAGTCAGGTAGTGCGCAAGCGTCGTCGTGTTGCCAGCATCCGTGAGTTGGCCAAGCATCTTCGTGTACGACAGGATCTGCCCCGAGTACTCGCACGCAAGACCAAACAACTGGCGCAGCAACGCCGGCTTGTCCACGCGCGTCATGAGCAAGATGTCACGCGACACCGATGTCTCGATCAGAGACTCCAAGACATAGGCCCGCCATCGTTCCACGTTGCCGACGAGCGGAGCGGCTCCAGGATAGCCGCCGAAGAACAGGAACGTGTCGAGGTCCCAGCCGAATGCTTGCCTGCACTCAGTGAACGACCAGTGAGTCCAGCGCAGCGTCTCGAACCTGCCCGCGAGACTCTCGGATCGTCCCGCTTGCATGAGAAGGGGCGATGAGCCGAGTAGCACGACGCGCAGGTCACGCTCAACACGCGTGTCTTCGTCCCAGAGCGCCTTCACTTCATCGGACCAACCAGGAACCTTCTGTATCTCATCCAAGGCCAGTACTGCCGAGCCGTTAGCGGCAAGCGAGCGCGCAGTCTCCCACTGCTGGCGAATCCACGTAGTTGTGTGTGTCGCGGGAGAGTCGGCGCTCACATAGCGATACGGTAGGCTGATGTCCTTCAGCACGCTGGTGACCGAGGTCGTCTTGCCGACTTGCCGGGGACCCGAGACGATCTGAATGAATCGGCGCGTATCCTGCAGCCTCTGACGGAGTTCCCCATCTAGTTCACGGCGGTACACGGCGTTCGACCTCCTGCCAGGATTACTCAACGTCATGAGTAATTTTCCTCATCTTATTGAGTAAACGCAAGCCGCCGACCGGACCGCGCTTCAGCTCGTAGCCGGTCCTAGCCTTCGTAGCCAGCAAGCCTCGGGATGCCGCCTTCGAGCGCCTGCGCCACGCGAGCGGACACCTGATCGTCCCAGCGCTCGGGGCGCTGCCAGTCCGTGGGCCCGTTCAGCGCTTCGGCCAGCGCGGCAAGGATGCGCTCTGTGTCCGCCTGGGCCAGCCGGTTCGAGCCGACTTGCTCGGTGATCTGACGCTCGGTGTTGCGCCGCACGGTCACGCACGGCGTGCCGAGCATGCACGACTCCTCCTGCACGCCACCCGAGTCCGTGACGATCGCAGCGGCATCGCGCTGCAGAGCGCAAGCATGTCGAGATAGCCCACCGGGTCGGTGAGGTGGATGTTGGGCGTGCTCTCGCCTACGCCGTGCTCGACGAGCAGCGGACGTGTACGGGGGTGCACCGGGAACAGCACCGGCAGCGGAGCGTCCGCGAACGCCGCAACGATGTGCGCGAGCCGCTCGGGATGGTCGGTGTTCTCGGGGCGATGCACGGTGGCGAGCACGTACTCGCTCGGCCGTCAGTCCATGCTGCCGAGCACGCATCGCGCGACTCGATCTGCGGCAGACTGCGCAGACAGCGACTCGGCCATGATGTTGCCGACGAAGTGGATGCGGCTCTTCTCGGCGCCCTCGCGAAGCAGGTTCTTCTCGGCATCGGCCGTGGGCGTGAGGAGCATCGACGAGAGCTGGTCGGTGACCAGGCGGTTCACCTCTTCAGGCATCGACATGTCGAACGAGCGCAGTCCGGCCTCGAGATGCGCGACCGGAATGCCGACCTTGACCGCCGCCAGCGTGCCGGCCAGCGTCGAGTTCACGTCGCCAACCACGATGACGCCGTCCGGCTTCTCGGCCATGAACAGCTCTTCGAGCCGCATCATCGCGGTGCCGGTCTGCACCGCATGCGTGCCGGAGCCGACGTTGAGGTACCAGCGTGGCTCGGGGATATGCAGATCGTCGAAGAAGATGTCGGACATCACGGCGTCGTAGTGCTGGCCGGTGTGCGCGAGACCGACATCGTGCCCCGCAGCTTCCAGCGTGGGAACGAGCGGGGCGACTTTGATGAAGTTGGGACGCGCACCTACGACGACGATCAGACGCATGGAACCTCCGGTCGAGTCATTCTTGCCCCGCATCGGGCAAGTAGCCGGTATTCGAATGGCCGTCGCAGCGGCCGAGACCCAGTATACTTCGACTCACCCGAGGACGAAGGAGTTCTGCGTGCCCGACACGACCGACCGCGTCGCCCGCGAACAGGCCGCCTACGACGAAGGCGACGTGAAGCAGCAGAACGCTCGCCTTCAGGGCAGGTTCCGTCACGTCTTCACCTGCCCGAACTCACAGCGCGCCGAAGATCGGCTCGCGGAGCTCACGCAGGCGTGGTCGCGCGGTGCCGACGTGCTCGACTACGGCTGCTACGACGGTCTGCTCTCCGAGCAGATCGCACGCTACGCCCCGGCCTCGATCACCGGCATCGACATCTCTCGAACGGCGATCGCCGAGGCGCAGGACAAGCGCGGTCATCTCGGCACGTTCCACGTCATGGACGCGATGAACACCGACTTCGACGACGCGAGCTTCGACCTGATCGTGGGCCGCGCGATCCTGCACCACCTGGACTGGGAGAAGGCGCTCGACGAGATCGGCCGCATCCTGCGCCCGGACGGACACGTCGTGTTCATGGAGCCGCTCGGCGACAATCCGGCAGCCAAGCTCTATCGCGCACTCACGCCCAAGGCGCGCACCGCCGATGAGACGCCGCTGTCACGCTCGCAGATCCGCTACGGAGACGAGCTGTTCGGCACCGGCGAGCACACCTACGTCAACCTACTCTCCACGCCGCTTGGCATGCTGAGCTCGCTCGTGCTCAAGCGCCCCGACAACGCGATGATGCGCATGGCCGACGCGTTCGACCGCGCGGCAGCACGCACGCCGATGCGCTACTGGATGCGCATGGTGCTGCTGGCCTGGACGAAGACGACGTAGATAGTATTACTCCCTGGCACTACCATGCGGTACTACCACGGAGTGACTACTCATGGCCAAGGTCAACATCAGCCTTCCCGATGAGCTGCTTGAGCAGGTCGATAGCCTTGCCGAGGAGCTCAATCTCTCGCGCAGTGGGCTCATCCAAGAGGCATCGGCGCGCTACGTGACCGAGACTCTGGAAGAGCGCGCGCGCATCGAGCGCGAGGAGAGTATCACCGAAGCGATGAAGATCGCGCGGGAGCTGTCCGAGAAGAATCCCTCCTTTGACGCCGAGGCCGCGATCAGGTTCGAGCGCGACCACGGCCACAGGGAGATCTGACGGTGGGCCAACAGGTGATTGTAGACTCCTCGGTCGCGGTGAAGTGGTTCGCGGCACAACGTGAGAGCCATGTCGAAGAGGCGTACGGCCTACTCGAGCGTCACCGGAGCGGCGAGCTTGAGCTCGTAGTCCCATCGCATCTCAGACTCGAGGTGCTCAACGCACTGTGGAGGCGCCAGTGGGCCGGGGCGGATCTGCAGTCGGCGTCTAGGGGACTCCATCTGGCGAATCTGACGTGGTGCGAGGTCGATCAACGGCTCGCAGACGCTGCCGCCACAATCGCAGTTGCGCACCGCCTCACGATTTACGATGCGGTCTTCGCCGCGCTCGCGAACGAACTAGATTGCGAGCTGGTGACGGCCGACAAGCGGCTCGCCGAGTCGGGGGCCTGCCGAGCGCGACTCCTTGGCGAGTAGTAGCCGGGTCGCATCGTCGCCTCTATAGCCCCTTCAGCGCCTCCGCTGCCGCACCCGTGAACGCGTCGATCTCCTCATCCGTGTGCGCAAGCGAGACGAAGGTCGCCTCGAACTGGCTCGGCGCGATCGTGAAGCCCGCATCGAGCATCGCGCGGAAGTACCGCCCGTAGGCGTCGGTGTCGCACGTGCTCGCGGTGGTCCAGTCCGTGACCTTGGCGTCGGTGAGGAACATGCACGACATCGAGCCCACGCGTGTCAGGTAGGCATCGACGCCCGCAGCCTCGACGGCCGCACGCATCCCGGCTTCGAGCCGCGCGCCCTTGGCCTCGAGCGCATCGTAGACCCCGGGCTGCTTGAGCGCCGCAAGATTGGCCAGCCCCGCGACCATGGCGATCGGGTTGCCCGACAGCGTTCCCGCCTGGTAGACCGGCCCGACCGGTGAGAGGTGATCCATGATCTCGCGCTTGCCGCCGAACGCTCCGACCGGGAAGCCTCCGCCGATGATCTTGCCCATGGTGGTGAGGTCCGGCATCACGCCGTAGAGCTCCTGTGCCCCGCCAAGCGACACGCGAAAACCGCTGATGACCTCGTCGAAGATGAGAACCACGCCGTAGCGGTCGCACAGCGCGCGCAATCCGGCCAAGAAACCCTCCGCAGGCGGAACCACACCCATGTTGCCCGCGATGGGCTCGAGGATGATCGCGGCGATCTCGTCGGCATTCTCGGAAAGCAGATAGGACGACGGCGTCCAGATCGTTGTACGGCAGAACGACCGTGTCGCCTGCAGCTCCCTTCGTCACACCGGGCGTCGAAGGAATCCCGAGTGTCACCAGCCCCGAACCCGCCGCCACCAGGAGCGCGTCCGAGTGACCGTGGTAGTTGCCTTCGAACTTCACGAACTTGTCGCGTCCGGTGTAGCCGCGGGCCAACCGGATCGCGCTCATCGTCGCCTCGGTGCCGCTTGAGACGAACCGCACCGTCTCCACACTCGGCACGGCCTCGACAACCGCCTCGGCCATCTCGACCTCGACCAGAGTCGGCGCACCGTAGCTCGTACCTTTGTCGAGCTGCTCGCGCACGGCATCAAGTACACCGTCGGGCGCGTGACCCAGGATCATGGGGCCCCACGAGGCCACAAAGTCGACGTACTCGTTACCGTCGACATCCCACACGTGCGAGCCCTTGGCGCGATCGTAGAACAGCGGGTCGCACCCTACGGACTTGAACGCGCGAACGGGGGAGTTGACGCCGCCGGGAATGAGCTCGCAGGCAGCGCGGAAGTACTCGGCAGACTTGGGATGCTCCATAGGGATATCGCTCCTCGCAGGGGGAAATGTCTCAGGCCGTGACCATCTGATTATGCCATTGCACCCGGCGCACGTCAGGCTCGTTCCGAACCTACTCGGCAGGCTCGCCAGGAAGCACGCCGAGGTGACTGATCACGCCCGAGGCGATCCACTCGTTGATCCGGTCGGTCACCCAATCACGCGTCACATCCACACCGCGGTACTCAAGCTGCTCGTGGAGTTCGTCAAACGGATGCTCGCTGGTAGGGATGTCGTAGAGCAGCATCATGAGTTCGCGATCGGCGTCTGTCTGACCCTCGAGCGGCTTGCCGAAGGCAGCGCCCAGACGCGGAATCGCCCCCGCCGAGCGCAGCTTGAGCACGGTGTTGAGGACCTCAACCTCAGACTGGCCGATGAGAGTTCCCAGATCACAGTACGGTGCCCAGGTAGCCGGGAAGCTCGCACGCACGGCTTCGAGCACCGCGACTTCCCCGGCAGTGAGATCGATATCGGGCTCTGGCATGGGGGTCACCCCTCTCGCTGGCGTCAACTCGCAAGGAGTCTGTACCCGCTTGGGCAGTCACATCCCCGCTGTAGCAACGCGGCCGACAACGCACAGGGCCCGCCCCTCATCGGAGCGGACCCCGTGACTCGCAGCAGAACCGCGGCGAGTGGATTCGTGTCACCTCAACGCAGCCGCCACCGCATCGCGCACGGCCGGGGTCACGGCGTTCTCGCCACCGAAGTAGGTGACGGAATCAATCGAGCTCTTGTGGGCCGAGAGCGCGGCTCGCGTCTCGCCACTGAGTGACGTGCCCTTCGTGAGCAGCATGACCGATCCGGCCTTGCCCTGAAGTACGCCACCCGCAAGGGCGTCTGGGAAGTTCTCGCCGGTGGCGATACCCGCCAGGTTCCAGCCAAGCCCCGCCTTCTGGACGCCGTATGCGGCCACCGCGACCGCCGTGCCGTACCTGTTGGCACCGGCCAGGCGAGTCACCCGGCCACCGTAGGCTGCCTTCAGCGCACTTTCAACCGAAGTCGGCACCACAGCGGTTCCTCCGAGAATCACGACCGACTTGACGCCGGCCATGGCGACCTTCGTTGGCGCCGTGATCCCCTTGGTCGGGTGGGCCAGGTACAGCGGCCAGTTCTTGGCAGCTGCCAGCGGTGCCGCAGCAAGCGCGTCGGGGAAGTTATCGCCGGTGGCGACGAACGCCACGCCGTCGTAGCTCGATCCCGCGACCTGAATCACCCGTCGGGCAACCGCGTCGGCGGTCTTGTAGCGGTCCGTACCCGCGATTCGCTCGACATTCGTCTTGCCCAGCTCGGACTTCAGTGCAGTCTCGACTTCGGCTCCCACTGCGGCTGTTCCGCCGAGGATGATCGCCTTCTTCGCACCGAGACGGTCGATCTCGCTCATCACCGATCCGGGGACGCTGCTCGTGTCGACCAGCAGAACCGGCCCATCGAGCACACCCGCCAGCGACGTGCCACCGAGAGCGTCAGGCCAGTTGCGGCCGGTCGCGATGACGACGGTGAGCGCACCATCGGGATCGAGGCCCGTCGGATACGCACGAACTGACGTCTCGATCGCGGTCAGGAAGCGATCGTTGCCCGCGATGGGGATAACCTCGTCCGCGTTCACGACGATCGTCACGGTCACGGTCCCCGAGTAGGCCTTGCCGTCGCATGCGCGGTACGTGAACGAGTCAGTACCGGCGAAACCATCGGCAGGCGTGTAGGTGAAGCTGCCGTTCGACTTCAGCGACAACGTGCCGCCGTACGTTGTGGCCATCAGATTCGGCCGTCAGCGGATTGCTTTCGGCATCGGTGTCGTTGGCAAGCACTCCCGAGGCGCCCACTGATGAGCGCGACGCCCTCATCGGTCTCGTATGAGTCTGCCTTCGCAACAGGTGCCGTGTTGGGTACCGTCACCGTGATGCTCACTGTGACGGTGTTCGAGTCCAAGGTGCCGTCGTTGGCCTTGTAGGTGAACGAGTCGGCACCGACGTAGTCCGTCGCCGGAGTGTAGGTGAAGCTGCCGTCGGCGTTGAACGTCACGGTGCCGTGCGCCGGATCGCTCACCTTGACGGCGGTCAGATCGTCACCCTCGACGTCGGTGTCGTTGGCGAGCACGCCGGGCGCTGAAACGATGCGCGCCGTGTTCTCGGTGGTCGAATAGGAGTCGGCGACCGCGACCGGCGCATCGTTGACCGCAGTCACCGTGATACTCACGGTGGCGGTGTTCGAGTCCGCGGTGCCGTCGTTGGCCTTGTAGGTGAACGAGTCGGCACCGGAGTAGTTGGCCGCCGGGGTGTAGGTGAAGCGAGCCGTCGGCGTTGAGCGTCACGGTGCCGTGGGCCGGATCGGTGACCTTGATGGCAGTGAGATCGTCGCCCTCTGCGTCGGTGTCGTTCGGCGAGCACACCGGCGGCCGCAGAGACGCTGCGCGCGGTGTCCTCGGTGGCCGTGTACGAGTCAGCGACCGCGACCGGCGCATCGTTCGACGGCACTCACCGTGATACTCACGGTGACGGTGTTCGAGTCCGAGGTGCCGTCGTTGGCCTTGTACGTGAACGAGTCGGCACCGGTGTAGTTGGCCGTAGGCGTGTAGACGAACGAGCCGTCGTCGCTGAGCGTCACGGTGCCGTGCGCCGGATCGCTCACCTTGATGGCAGTGAGATCGTCGTCCTCGGTGTCGGTATCGTTCAGGAGCACACCGGCGGCTGCAGAGACGCTGCGCGCGGTGTCCTCGGTTGCCGTGTACGAGTCAGCGACCGCGACCGGCGCATCGTTTACCGCTGTGACCGTTATGCTCACGGTTGCGGTGTTCGAGTCCGAGGTGCCGTCGTTGGCCTTGTAGGTGAACGAGTCGGCACCGGAGTAGTTCGACGCCGGTGTGTAGACGAAGCTGCCGTCTTCGCTCAGCACCACAGTGCCGTGCGCCGGATCGCTCACCTTGATGGCAGTGAGATCGTCGCCCTCGGTATCGGTGTCGTTCAGGAGCACTCCGGGAGCAGCAACGCTGCGCGCGGTGTCCTCGGTTGCCGTATACGAGTCAGCGACCGCGACCGGCGCATCGTTGACCGGTGGCGTCTCGGCGATCCATTCGACAGTCGTGACGTCCCCGTCGTCGTCGGGCTCGCCCGCCAGACCAAACGTGCCGTCTATGATGTCGACCGTCTTCTCGCTTCCGGGGATTCCTTCCTCGGCAACCGAGAAATCAACACTCCAGTTGCCCGCGAAGTCCGCATTGGTCCCGCGGTACGGCCACGGCCAGTCTCCTTCCTGCACCCGGACATCCACCCACGCGCCTGGCGTGGTGGTTCCTTCGACGGTGTCGTCCGCTATGTTGACCACGCTCACCACTAACGGGGTGACGCGATGCGTCTTTTCGGAGACACCGTCGTTGACCGTGACCAGCTCACCCGGCACGAGATCGTGACCGGCGAGGTCGCACTCAAAGGTGCCGGACTCGTCGGCCGTCAGCGTCGTGACGAGAGTAGTCCCAGTCTCACCGATCGATACCTCGACCGTAGATAGAGGCGTCCAGTCGTAGCCATCCACGTAGTCCTGAAGCGGTCCTGCCGAGAACCACGGCGCGGAGATGCGCCACGTGACCACGGTGCTGTCGTCTTCCTCGTCGTACTGCTCGGCCTGACCTTGCGTACCGGCAACGATGTCGTAGGGCTCAACAACACCACCCGTATCCGAGAAGTCCGCGGTCCACACGCCGACCCCATCAGCCGTCGCGGTACAGTCCACCCATGTGTCCTCGTCAGCCAAGATCCTGACCAGCACTTCGGTCCCGGCTTCAGCGGTACCGGACACCGTGTCGAATTCGGGGTCAACTCCATCTACGACGAGCTCCGTGACCGTATGGGTCTTAGTGCTCTCGCCATCTGTCACGGTGACGAGGTCACCGGAAACGAGGTCGCAGTCCAGAATCGTCTCGAAGTTGCCCCAGGGGTCAGTCTCGACCGTCGCGGTAGCATCCGGTGAACCAGGATCGCCCACGGCGATGTCCACGGTCGAATTGCCAGCCCATTCGTGGCCGGATACCATGTCGTCCTCGGGATACGCGGCGAACTTCGGCAGGCTGACGAAGCTCAGAATCCACGTTCCGTCATTGTTCTCGTCCTGCTGCTGAGGGCGCACCATCGTGCGATGGACCTCCAGGTCAAACGGCCAGGGTTCATCTTCATTTACCAGCTTGAAGTCGGCCGTCCACTCGCCGCCCGTCCCGTCGGCGACGACCCAGCGCGAAGCCCATTCATCGCTGTCCCAGTTCCAGGCCTCCACCTGGACCCAGCTCCCGGGCTCGGCGGTACCTGTCACGATGTCGCTGACGTAATCGACTCCTCCAACGGTCAGGTTGGTGACGATGTGGTCCTTGGTGATTGCGCCGTCGGTCACGGTAACCAGGTCACCGGCCTCGAGTGCGAAGCCATAGTCCCACAGGCCGAAACTGCCCCATTCGTCGGTCTCGACGGTCGCAGTGGCGTCCGGACTGACTGGATTCCCGATAGCGATTTCCGCCGAGGAATTGGGTGCCCAGTCCCAGCCTTCGATGCTGTGCTGGTAGGGATCGACGAGGAAGTGCGGGTTCGGCACGCGCCAGGACACGGCGGTGTTGTCCCCGTCTTCGTCGGTCTGGCGGGCCTCACCCTCGGTGCCGAGATCGATTTCGCAGATGCCGTCGCCCTCGCCTTTGAGGGCCGGGATCGAGAAGTCGGCATACCACTCGCCGGTAAACTCATCGGCAGTGACCTGTCTCCAGGCCATACCCCACGCATCGACCTGCACCGTACTTCTCGGTGCAGCGGTCCCGGACACCGTATCGTTTTCCGGATCGACACCGGTGACGGTCAGCGCGGTCGCGACGGTCGACTTGGTGGTGGTGCCGTCGCGTATCGTCACTGTCTCGCCGACGATCAGGTCGTAGTCGAGATTCGTGCCGAAATCGCCCCACTCGCTTGCGGTCACGTAGGCCGTGTGGTCGGGTGCCTCGGGGTCGCCGACCTTGATCTCAAGAACCGATTCAGGCGCCCACTCCCAGCCCCAGACGCTCTCATCGTTAGGGTTGACGCTGAACGCGGTGGCCGGCACGCGCCAGCCGATCTCGGTGCCGGCATTGTCTTCGTCGATCCGGCTTGCGCTTCCTTGCGTCCCCATGCCGATGTCGAAGCCCTGCTGCCAATCCTCATCGTCGCCAACCGCGTCGGTGAAGTCGACGCTCCAGTTGCCCGAGCCGTCGGCGGTGACCCAACGCTTCGCGTTGGTCCAGTCGCCGTAGATATCTACCTGTACCACGCTATTGGGCGCGGCGGTGCCCCACACCGTGTCTTCGTCAGGGTCGATGCCATCGACCGTCAGGGAGGCCACGATGGTGTCTTTGAGCGTCGACCCTTGTTCGACCGTCACGGTCTCACCTACGGTGATGTCGTATTCGAGCGTCGTGGCGAAGTTGCTCCACTCGTCTGCCTCGACAGTGACGGAATGATCTGGCTCGCCAGGGTCGCCGACCGTGATGTCCACGGTCGAGTTGGCGACCCAGTCCCAGCCCCACACCTCGTCTGTGTCGGGATTGACCCGGAATGCGGTGTCGGGCACGCGCCAGGGGACTGACGTCCCGTCCCCATCCGTGTCGGGCTGGCTCGCCTCGCCTTCAGTGCCGAGATCGATTTCGCACGTGCCGTAGCCTTCGCCTTCGAGGGGCTCGATCGAGAAGTCGGCATACCACTCGCCGGTAAACTCATCGGCGGTGACCTGTCTCCAGGCCATACCCCACGCATCGACCTGCACCGTGCTTCCCGGTGCAGCGGTCCCGGACACCGTATCGTTTTCCGGATCGACACCGGTGACGGTCAGCGCGGTCGCGACGGTCGACTTGGTGGTGGTGCCGTCGCTTATCGTCACTGTCTCGCCGACGATCAGGTCGTAGTCGAGATTCGTGCCGAAGTCGCCCCACTCGCTTGCGGTCACGTAGGCCGTGTGGTCGGGTGCCTCGGGGTCGCCAACCTTGATCTCAAGAACCGATTCAAGCGCCCACTCCCAGCCCCACACGCTCTCATCGTTAGGGTTGACGTTGAAGCCCGTTGCAGGCACGCGCCACTGCACGCAGGTCGCGTCCCAATCCTCGTCGTACTGGCTCGCTTCGCCATCGGTACCCGGACCGATATCGAAGCCCTGCTGCCAATCCTCATCGTTGCCAACCGCGTCGGTGAAGTCCACCATCCAGTAACCGTTCACGTCGGCCGTGATGGTCCGCCACACGCCGGTGTTCGTGATGTCGATCTGAACTTCGGTGCCCGCTTCGGCCGTGCCCCACACCGTGTCGGTGTCCGGATTGAAGCCGTCGAGTGTCAGTGAGGTCACAACGGTCGATTTGACACTCTCGCCGCCGCTCACCGTCACGGTGTCTTCGACCGTGATGTCGTACTCGAGGCCGGTGCCGAAGTTGCCCCACTCGTCTGTCTCCGCGCTTATCGAGTACGTAGGCTCCTCGGGGTCACCGACCGCGATATCGACTGTGGAGCCCGGCTCCCAGTCCCAGCCCCACACGCTCTCGTCGTTCGGGTTAACCTTGAACGCGGTGTTAGGCACGCGCCACGGCATGGCCGTCGCGTCACCGTCCTCGTCGGGCTGGCTCGCCTCACCCTCGGTGCCCCGATCGATTTCGCACGTGCCGTAGCCTTCGCCTTCGAGGGGCTCGATCGAGAAGTCGGCATACCACTCGCCGGTAGACTCATCGGCAGTGACCTGTCTCCAGGCCATGCCCCAGGCGTCGACCTGCACCGTGCCTCCCGGTGCCGCATGACCCCACACCATGTCGTAGTCGGGATCCACCCCGTCCACGGTCAGCGCGGTCACGACGGTCGACTTGGTGGTGGTGCCGTCGCTTATCGTGACCGTCTCGCCGACGATCAGGTCGTATCCGTCCAGACCGGTGCCGAAGTTGCCCCACTCGTCTGTGAACGCAATGGCCGTGTGGTCGGGCGACTCCGTCGCTCCGACCGAGATGTCCACCGTCGAGTTCGGCGCCCAATCCCAGCCCCACACGCTCTCGTCGTTCGGGTTGACGTTGAACCCGGTGTCGGGCACACGCCAGGGTACGGACGTGGCATCCCGGTCCTCGTCGTACTGGCTCGCCTCGCCCTCGGTGCCGCGACCGATGTCGAAGGCCCGCTGCCAGTCTTCGTCTTCGCCGACCGGTTCCGTGAAGTCCACGATCCAGTAGCCGGACCCGTCGGCTGTGGTGGTCCGCCACACGCCGGTGTTGTTGATGTCGACCTGCAGCTCGGCGCCCGCTTCGGCGGTCCCCCACACGCTGTCGGCCTCCGGATCCACACCGTCTACGGTCAGCGTGGTCACGACGGTCGATCTTGTGGTGAAGCTGTCACTCACCGTGACGAGTGCGCCCGGAGTGACGTCGTACTCAAGGCCCGTCCCGAAGTTGCCCATTTCGTCGGTCGCCAGGCTCGTCGTGTAGTCGGGCGACTCCGTCGCTCCGACCGAGATGTCCACCGTCGAGTTCGGCTCCCAGTCCCAGCCCCACACGTTCTCGTCGTGAGGGTTGACCTTGAACCCACTGCCTCGAACGCGCCAGCCGATCTCGGTCCCGTCGCCGTCGGAATCGTACTGGCCGGCGCCGCCCTGCGTACCGATGTCGAGGTCGCAGACTCCGTCACCCTGGCCCGCCGCGGGCGGGTCGGTGAAGTCGGCAGTCCACTCGCCGGTAGTGATGTCGGCAACGACGTCGCGCCACGCCCACCCGTACACGTCGACCCTGACGCTCGATCCCGGCATGGCAGAACCCCACACCGTGTCGTTGTCGGGATTCACGCCTTCGACGGTGAGATCCGTGACATACGTCCACTTGGTCGTCGTACCGTCACTCACCGTTACGAGATCGGAGGGTGCCAGCTCGTAGTCAAGACCGGTCCCGAAGCTACCGTCGTCGCCGGTTTGAGCTGTCGCGGTGCAATCGGGTGATGCTGTCGCCCCGACCGAGATGTCTATCGTCGAGTTCGGCTCCCAATCCCAGCCCCACACGCCTCCGTTGGGGTTGACCCGGAACGCCGGCGCTAGCACACGCCAGTCGATCCAGGTCACATCGCGATCGTTGTCGGTCTGCTCGGCGGTTCCCGCATCCCCGGGCTGTATGTTGTAGGCGTCCTCCCACTCCTCGAGTCCGGCTGCCACGGAGAAGTCGGCGACCCAGTCGCCGGAGTCGCTGGCGATCACGCTGCGCCCGTATCCGGCATTCGATCCGACCCAGACATCGCTGCCCGCAGCCGCGGTCCCGTAGATCTTGTCCGCTTCTGAGTCGACAAGCGTCACGGTCAGTTCGGTCACCTCGTGAACCTTCTCATGCGTCCCGTCGGTGACCGTGACGACATCGCCCGCCACGAGATCGTAGCTGCCCAGGTCCCACAGGTAGAAGTCCCCGTTGCCGTCCGACATCGTCGTACCCTGGAACGCAGGGTCGCCAAGATCTCCTATCGTCACGGTCATATCTGCCGAGGGAAGCCAGTCGTGACCGAACAGCCCGTTATCCTCGGGCTTCACTTTGAAGTGGGGATCGTACGCGCGCCAGCGGTCGCACGTCTCGTCGCTGTCGGGGTCGCGCTGAAGCGCATACCCTTGGTCATTCGGCAAGATGTCGCGCGCCTGGTCCTGCGGTTCGATACCGACCGACGTCTCGAAGCTCGCGGTCCAGACTCCGGCGCCATCGGCGGTCACCCATCGCCATTCACTGGCTCCATCGGCAATGACCTGCACGTCAGTCCAGGGGACAGCCGTACCTGAAATCGTGTCGTTGCCGGCGTTGACCGCAGTCACCGTGACCGAGGTGACTTCGGTGTCCTTCGTCGTCGTCCCGTCGTCCACCCAGATCGCGTCACCGGGCTCAATATCGTACGCGATGCCCCACAGGCCCCAGTTTCCGCCCTCATCGACCTGCGCAGTCTCCTGGTGGTCGGGATTCCCCGGCTCCCCGATCGTGACTGTCACCGAACCGTACGGGGTCCACTCGTGGCCCCACACCTGGTTGTTTCGCGCGTCGACCTTGAAATGCGCCGCGCCCTGGGCGGCCGCCTGCAGCGGCACCGCGAACCCCGAGGGCACGAACAGCAGAACCGCGCACAGGATGGAGATGAACCGACGCGAGATAGAAGACCGCCCGAGCACCATGATGCCTCCCCGATTCAGTGAATCCCAGGTGGCGGAGGCTCAGGATGCGTCGACCGGCCACCGGGGCCGGTCTCACCATTGACAGGCCGCTGCACAGGTGACCGATTCGGGATTGCGGCGGCGCTAATTCCCCACTCTAACCCGAACGCATCAACTATACGATATCCCTAGACGTAGCGCTATCCACTCCAACATATTCGTCGCTGAGAGCGCGTGACCGCCGCTAGCTCCGAAGAGAAAGCTGCTTGATCTCCCAGGCAACGTGCGACGCATCCACGAAACGCGCACGCGGCGCGACTTTGCGAGCTGCTTCCATGTCGGACCGCTCGCCTCCCACGAACACGATGGGGATGTCGCGGGTTGATGCGGCCACCGACAGCGTACACGCAAGATCGCATGCGGCATCTGGTTCGAATTCGAGTGATATCACAACTACGAACGGCCTGGTCTGACCGATGCGGTAGCAGGCGTTCGTGCAGCTCTTGGTTTCCGTGTCTACGTGCCAACCGCGATCTCGAAGGGAGCACGCGAGTTGCTCGGCATCCGAGGCATCCGAGGAGACCAGGAACAGCGTGTCGGACATCAATCGAGCCTCTCAATCTCGCTTGAACCGGAAGCTTCGCGCGGAATGCGTAGCACGAATCTCGTGCCCGCCCCCTTCTTCTCGGCAAGTACCAGCGTTCCTCCCATGAGCTCTGCCAGGTTCCGGCTGATAGTCAGACCCAGACCGGTGCCCTCGGCTTTCGCGGTATCGCCATGACAGAATTGGTGGAACGGCTCGAAGACCGCTTCGCGCTCTTGGACCGGAATACCGGGCCCCGTGTCCTCTACTCCGAAACACACATCACCGCCGTCTTCGTAGACCTCAAGTGAGATCGTGCCGGTCCGCGTGAATTTCACGGCATTGGCCACAAGATTCAGCAGGATCTGGCGAATACGGTCCGGGTCGCCGTGCATGATCGGATCATCGAGTGCCGGGCTGCATTCGACGGTAAGGCCCTTCTCGCGAGCCAATGGAACCATCTCATCGCGAGCCGCTCGACAGACCGCAGTGACATCGAAAGCCGAGACGCGAATCTCGGTGCGTCTGGCAGTGATCTTGGAAAGGTCGAGCATCTCGTTGATCAACTTCAATAGATGTTTGCCTGCACGCTGCACCATGTTGAGCTGCCGCTGCTGCTCGTCGTTGAGCGCACCTGCGAGCCCCTGGAGCATCACACCGCTGAATCCTATGATCGAGTTGAGTGGCGTACGCAGCTCGTGGCTCATCGCCGCAAGAAAGTCGTCCTTGGCCATGGTCGCCTCGACCAGCTGCTCGTTGGTCGATCGAAGCTCACGCGTGCGTTCGTCCACGAGCTGCTCGAGGCCATCACGATACTCCTCGAGCTGCGCACGCAATCGGCGCTCGTCACTCAAGTCGATCATGGATACGTAGACCTTGTCGTACGTCAGATCGCCTACACGGGGAACCTGCCACGAGATGTCGAACCACAGGACCTCGCCGTCTACCGTAGGCAAGTACGCCTGGGCATGAAACGAGCTTTTCCCTCGGCCTATCGCGACGAGCTCGCTGCGAAACAGATCGACGGTGCGAGCGTTGACGAAGCTCCCGAGCACGCCCAGAACGTCTGCCTCGGCCGTTGCGCGAAGCACCTGGACACCCGCAGGGTTCACCCGCACGATGCGCATGCCGGCAGCGCCCTTCGAAACGTGCTCGGGATGCTCGCGCAGAAACTCGTCGAGCTCATCAGGATCGACTCCCAGACCGTCCACGTACTCCTTTGCCGCCGAGAAATCCTCCTCGAACATCGGCGTAGACGAGTGGTCGAACAGGGCGCGATACGTGGCAGCTGAAGCCTGCAAAGCGCTTTCCTCTGCAAGTTGCGGCCGCAGATCCATGACGCTCACCAGTGTGTACTCCGTGTCATCTGCAACAAACACGATCATGTGGTTCTCCACGGGAATCTGCTCCCCGCCATCAGAACACAGCACGGTACGGTAGCTCTCGCGAGCCTCTCCTGGGGTGACGGGCTCGGTGAACCGGGCAAGCACCTCATCTCGGTGCTCCGGTTCCACAAGATCGATACCCGCCATGCCAATCGCATCCTGCGGAGAAGCCAGGCCGAGAAGATCCGAAAGCGCTTGATTGGCCAAGACGATGTGGCCATGCGCCATGATCCCAAGCGCGGTCGGTGACTGTTCGAACAGCAGACGGAAGCGTTCCTCGCTCGCCGCAAGAGTCACCGTCGCATCCCTCAGCGCTCCAACCTCGTGCGCGAGTCTGTCGTTCACCTCCGCGAACTCGGCGGTGCGCTCAGCGAGCCGGTGCTCTAGCCTCGCCCGGCTCGAGACCGCCAGGAACGTGACGATCGCACAAGCCAGCGCGAGCACCGTCCCCAGCGCCAACAGCAGTCCAGCGGTGGCGGGACGCACGCTGTCCCACCCGCCCGAAGGAATCGCCGCTAGAATCCACACGCCATCGACAACCGGAACTTCATGCAACACGGGCTCACGGTTCGTAGTCTGCGCATCGCCGCTGACAGTGTTTCCGTTCGGATCGACGACTGCCGTCTCGAGCCCAGGAATCTGAGTGTCGAGCCCGGCAACCTCGAGTAGCGGCTGGAGTTCAACGAGTCCCGAGGCCATCCCCCAGTGCTCTCCATCGACCACGATCGGGCTGAATACGACCATCGCGGCCGCTCCGTCTTCAGGCGAGACGAAAGGCCCGCTTATCGTCGTCTTACCCGAGTCGCTGGCCCGCCTGGAGTCTGCTGCGATTTCGGAATCGTGTTCAGTACCGAAACTGCCTTCGAGGTAGTCACTCACTCCACCGACCGGACCTGCGAACAACACTGTGTCGCCACGTTTCACTTCCAGCGCGGCAAGGCCCGACCTTTCAGCGAGCAGGCCGCTCGCGAAGGGTTCGGCATCAGCCATTCCTCGGCCGATCGCAACTTCAGCGGCGGCAAACGCGGCGAACGCATCGACGGCAGCGGAATCATCGTTGATCACCTGCGACAACACGATGCCGTAGGGGTGCAGGAGGGCGTCGGTCTCGGTACGGACACGAGTCACCGTTTGCGCCACGACATACGTGTTGCCAGCCCACAGGAGCAACATCAACGCGACGAACACCGTGAGAGCAGCAGTGATCGCCGCAACCCTACTGAAAGACGAATCGCCCGCGCTGCTCCTTCGGGACACTGGCAGCCCTCACCCCCGACGTCCCCTGACGATGTCGGTCGCTCACACGCAGCAGCCGGCCCCCTCCACCTATGGTACTCGTCGGCGAGAGAGCGAGCGAGAATAACCGAGAAGCTCTAGCCGGTCCAGCCGGGCGGCTCGTAGATGCAGTAGGGCTCGGAGGCCAGGTAGTCACCCGTGAGCGCGAGCGCACGTGCACGGCACCCGCCGCACACGGCCTTGTACTCACACGCACCACACTTGCCCTTGAGAAGCGAGTAGTCACGCAACTCGTTGAAGACCTTCGACTCGGTCCATATCTGCGAGAACGGCTGCTCCTTGACGTTGCCGAGCTGCATGTCGAAGTAGCCGCAGGGCTGGATGTCGCCGGTGTGGCTGACGAAGCAGAATGTGATGCCGCCGAGACAACCGCGCGTCATCGCGTCCAGACCGTACTCCTCGCGCGTGACCTTCTTGCCCTCGGCCTTCGCGAGCTGACGGATGATGCGGTAGTAGTGCGGCGAGTCGGTGGGCTTGAAGTGCAGCGGGCTCGTCTTCTGACGGTGATACGCCCAGGTGAGCACCTTCTCGTAGTCCTCGGGCGGAAGCTCCTTCTCGAGCAGGTCGGAGCCGCGGCCGGTCGGCACGAGCATGAAGATGTGGAACGCATCGACGCCGAGTTCCTCGGCAAGGTCGTGAACGGCGGCGACCTTCTCGTGGTTCATGGTGGTGACCGTCATGTTGATCTGCACGCCCACGCCGTGGCGCTTGGCGATCTTGATGCCCTCGATGGACTTGTCGAAGCATCCCACCTGACCGCGGAACGCGTCGTGCTCCTCGGCAGTCGGGAAGTCGATCGAAACGCTGATGCGCGGGAATCTTGTGCTCGGCCATCTTGGCGGCGATCTCGTCGGTGATGAGCGTGGCGTTCGTGCCGATGACCGGCATGGCGCCCTTCTCGTGCAGGTAGTCGATGATCTCCCAGATGTCGGGTCGCATGAGCGGCTCGCCGCCGGTGAGGATCACGATCGGGTTGCTGATGGTGACGATATCGTCGATGACGGCCTTGATCTCGTCGAGAGACAGCTCGCCGTCGTAGTGGCCGAACTCCGCGGCCGCGCGACAGTGCGCGCAGCTCAGGTTGCAGCTCCGCGTGATCTCCCACGCGATGATGCGCGGCGCCTTGATACCGGTGCGCTCCTGGTATGCGAGCGCCTCGGGTCCGCCACCGGGACGGAAGCCCATGGAGCGCGCGCCGCCATGACGCTGACGCTCGCCCGGACCGCCCGGAACGCCAGCCGGGTGTCCGCCGGGATGTCCGGGGATGCCGGCGGGGTGACCGGCGGGGGGCGCCGGCGTGTCTGCCGTAGCGCCCGCAGGCGAAGCCGAGGACAGCGAGGCAGGCGCGTCGGCGCTCCCGCCCACCGGGATCGCCACGCCGGTCTCGCCGCAGCCAGCGTCGCCTCGGCCATCTCCTGCTCGTCGATGGTCGGCGCATCCTCGCCGAATTCCTCGCCCAACTCAAGGTCGGGACGTGCGTCGGCGTTACCTACGTTGTCAGCCATACGAGTGGTTCTCCTTCGTGTCGCGGTGATGCGCACCAAGTCTGCAAGAATCGCGCCCTTCGTGCCGGCGCGACCAGACTAGCTGCACCTACAACCTAGCCAGCCACTTCCAGGCAGGCACGAACTCGATCATCCCAGCCGGCACCTCGACGCTCTCTTCCGTGTGAAGAGTCACTACAGCCGCCTGCGCAAGACCAAGCTCGTCCATCGCCTCGGCAAGAGCGCGCACTTCTCGCTCCTTCGTCTGGGCGTCCGTCGGATCTGCGCACACCTGTACAAGCTGCCGAGGCTCTCCCGCCCCCGAGTCGCCGACGACGAAGTCGACTTCATGTCCGCCGTTGGTCACGTAGTACGATATCGACCCCTCGCGGAGGCGTCCCATGCGCCGACGAATCTCGAGATAGACAGCGGTCTCGAGACGAGCACCCACATTCTCGGCGGCCACGACCGACGTTGCAAAGGCAAGTCCTGGGTCGATCGCGTAGATCTTGCGCGGCGCACGAAGACGCTCCGCATGCGAGACCTTGAACACCGACACCGTGGCAACAAGATACGCGTCCGACAGGTGGCCGAGTAGCGCGTGCAGGCTATTCTTCCCTATCTCGATTCCTTGCGAGCGCATGGTGTTGTACGTCTTGTTGACCGAGAAGAGGCTCCCACTCTGCCGAAGCAGGCTCAGGGCGAACCATCTTGACGCTTGCGGAGATGCCCCGCCATGCCGCTCGATGACATCACGCACGACCACAAGTTCGACGTAGTCCTGGAGAGTCCGGACCCTCTCGGCGAAACCCAGGTCCTGCACGGCCGGGAATCCGCCTACCTGCAAATAGTCCACCATGTGCGCCTCGAGTCGCGAACGTACGCGGGAGCCTACCGGCACCTCCGGAATGCTCTCGCCGGCATGTCTCGCCGACTCCCGGTAGCTGAATGGCAGGACCTCTACGGCCGAGCCTCTGCCCCGAAACTCGGTGGCTACCTCCGTCGACAGCAGCTTCGCTGAAGAACCGGTGAGGTAGAGTTGCGCCTCCTCGGTATCGAGCACTCGCCGTGCGAATCGAGACCAATCGGGCACAACCTGTATCTCGTCGAAGAATAGGTATGCACCCTCGGATCGCGCATCTGGATGAATCCTGTAGAAGGTTTCCAGCGCTTCATCCAGAGTCGCGAGGGAGGGCTGTTCAAGGCGGTCGTCCTCCAGATTGAGGTAGAGGATGTGATGCTTGTCGACCCCGCTCTCGATGATGCGGTCCATCTCCTGGAACAACAGGTACGTCTTGCCAGACCGGCGCATACCTATCAGCACCTTCGCTGCATTCGGCAGCTCGGGCATCACGATGTCGCGCGGCGTGAACGCAGGCAATGGTCGTTCGTAGAACTCGCCTATGAGAGTCTCGATTGCACTCATCATGTGTCCCTCCTAGAAAGACACCTTATCACAATGGTGTACTTCATGGGAGGACAAGTCGCTCACGCAGTCGATCTCCTACGCCTCCGCCAGCCAGCGGGCGGCGTCCTTTGCGTGGTAGGTCAGAATGAGGTCCGCGCCCGCACGCTTGAACCCGACAAGGGTCTCGAGCACGACGCGCTTCTCGTCGATCCAGCCGCGCTCTGCGGCGGCCTTGACCATGGCGTACTCGCCGCTCACGTTGTATGCAGCGGTCGGATAGCCGAAGTCTTCCTTCACCCGACGGATGATGTCCATGTAGGCAAGCGCCGGCTTGACCATGACGATGTCGGCACCCTCATCGATATCGAGGGCCACCTCGCGAATCGCCTCGTCACCGTTGGCCGGGATCCATCTGGTACCCGTTGCGGTCGCCGAATGTCGGCGCGCTGTCCGCGGCGTCGCGGAACGGCCCGTAGTATCCGCGAGGCGTACTTGGCCGCGTAGCCATGATCGGCATCTCGCTGTAGCCCTCGGCGTCGAGCGCGCCGCGTATCGCGGCCACTCGGCCATCCATCATGTCGGAGGGCGCCACCATGTCGGCGCCGGCCTCGGCGTGCGAGACCGCGGTCTGGGCGAGCATCTCGAGCGTGACGTCGTTCATGACGCAGCCGTGCTCGTCGAGCGCACCGCAGTGGCCGTGCGACGTGTACTCGCACATGCACACGTCGGTGATCACGTAGTACTCGGGATCGTGGGCCTTGATGGCCTTGATCGCCTTCTGCACGATGCCGTCTTCGGCAAACGCGCCGGTACCGGCCTCGTCCTTGGATTCCGGCAGCCCGAACAGAATCACCGCCGGTATGCCGAGCGACTTCAGCTCGTCGATCTCGCCGGCAAGCTGATCGAGCGACAGATGATACGTGCCGGGCATCGACACGATCTCGTTGTGTACGCCCGTTCCGGGCACGACGAACAGCGGGTAGATCAGGTCGGCCGGCTTCGAGCGCGTTCTCGCGCACCATCGCGCGGATCGACTCGTTGCGGCGCAACCGCCGCGGGCGATAGTCAGGGAACTGCATGGCTACTCCACAAACTCCTCGATGTCGACTTTCTTGTCTGCGTCGGCCGCGCCACCGGCATCGCCGGATGCGGTCGCCTTGGTACGTCCCGTCTGGGAATCGACGAGTCGCTTGAACAGCACGACTGCGTAGACGAACACGACGATCTGCACGATCCACAGCAACATCTGCAGGATCGGAGCGCCGTACTGAAGCACGTACATCTGCCAGAACTGCTCGAAACCGGTCCTGTTGCACCGACCATGTGCCGTTCCTCCTTCATCGCGCGCTTCGCACGCGACGTCCGATTACGCAGTCGAGGCGCCCTGTCTCTTCAGGCCGCCCCGACGATGACTATCGTGGTGGAGATGATGGGATTCGAACCCACGACCTCTGCGTTGCGAACGCAGCGCTCTCCCAACTGAGCCACATCCCCGTGATTCGCGCTCTCATATCCCCAGCACGTCCCGTACCAGGCCAAGAGCACACCATAGTCTGCCGAGCGTTTCGCTCTTTGTCAAACCTACAACTACGCGTCCTTAATACCTCCGCCGAGGACCTCCGCAAGCACCGCCACAAGCCCCGGAATCGTCGACTCCTTCGCCTCCACGGTGGGCTCTAGACCGCCGGCACGCATCGCGTCGCTCGTGACCGGACCGATGCTGGCAGTGACGACACCGCGCAGAAACGCGCCTGCGTCCATGCCCGCTTGAGCAAGCACGCCCACGAACTGCTTGAACGTCGAGGGACTCGTGAATGTCACGGCGTCGACCGCGCCTGCGCGAAGCGATTCAAACGCCTCGGCATCGGGCTGTGCACGTACCGTGCGATACACCGGGACAACGTCCACGGTCGCACCCATCGCGCGAAGCGTGTCGGGAAGAACCTCGCGTGCTTCAGCCGCCCTCGGAATCAGAATGCGCCACCCCGGGCCTGCGCCGGCCTCGCGAAACGCTTCGACCAGACCCTCGCCCCTGAACTCCGCAGGCATCACGTCGGGCTCGATACCATGCTCGGCCAGACGACGCGCTGTGCCGGAGCCCACCACGGCGACTCGCGCAGCGGCGAGAGCCTCAGGCCCTAGACCTGCATGCGCGAGGCGATTCAAGAAGCGATCGACGGCGTTCGTCGACGAGAGAACGACCCATGCGTACGAGTCGAGTGCCGCGATTGCCTCGATCGGCGGGCCCCCAGTCGTCGGGATCCACGATGTCGATCACGGGAAACGCGATGACCTCGGCTCCCAATGCGGCAAGCGGAGAAGCCAGTGCCGCGGACTGTTCGAGAGTCCGGTCACCACGACAGTCCGCCCCGCAAGAGGACGTTCGGTGGTCACGTGTCCGGCTGCGGGCTTCTCGGCCATGGTCAGCTCAGGTCTGCAGAAGGTCGTCGACGTCGTTGGCCTCGCGAATCGCAGCGAGGATCTCGTGCGCGCCCATGTCGAGCAGCTCGGCGACCATGCGTTCGCCCAGCTCGAGTGGCTTCTCGGCAGGTCCTTCGAGCCGCTTGCGCAAGATGCGCACGCCGTCCACCGAGCCCACGAATCCGTCCATGATCATCGTGGTCGCCCTCGATGCGTGCGTACGCGCCGATCGGCACCTGGCAGCCGCCTTCGAGCTTGTTCATGACCACGCGCTCGGCGGTGACGCACTCCATGGTCTCGGGGTGGCCTATCGCCTCCATGACGTGGCGCATGAACTCGTCGTCCTCGCGGATCTCGATGCCGATAGCACCCTGGCCCACGGCCGAGACCATCTGCTCCGGGTCGATGTAGTGCGTGATGCGCTCGGCCCAGCCCATACGGGTGATTCCGGCACTCGCCAGGATGACCGCGTCGAGCTCGCCGTTCTCGGCCTTGCGTCATACGCGTGTCCAGGTTGCCCCGCACGTCCACGATCTCAAGATCGGGCCGAAGCGCTTTGACCTGGCTGCGACGACGCAGACTGCTGGTGCCGAGCTTGGCGCCCTGCGGCAGCGTGTCGAGATTGTAGCCGGCGCCGCTCACGATGGCGTCGCGCGGGTCCACCCGCTCGGGCATCGCGGCGATGTAGAGGCTCTCGGGCAGCTCGGTAGGCACGTCTTTCATCGAATGCACGCACAGGTCGACGGTTCCGGCGAGCAGCTCGACCTCGAGCTCTTTGGTGAACAGGCCCTTGCCGCCCACCTTGGCCAGCGGCACGTCGAGGATCTTGTCGCCGGTCGTCTTGATGATCTTGAGCTCCACGGGCAGACCCGTGACCTCTTCGAGCTTCGCTTTGATGTACTCGGACTGCCACAGCGCCAGCTTGCTGCCCCGGGTGCCGATCACGAGCTTTGTGCGCTCAGACAATCGAATCTCCGATCTCACTTTCGAGTCTGTTCGGTCGACATCGCTCCCTGCGCAGCAGCGAACGTAGCAAGCTGCGTGGGGTCTTGCCCTCGGCCTGCGTATCGAGGCCGTACAGGTGCCGGGCGGCCTCGACGTAGTCGTAGCCGTAGCGCTGCCCCGCGACCTCCTTCAGGCGACTCGTCGGGTCGTGGAGCATCTTGTTCACGATCGAGCTGGGTGAGCTTGTCGATCGTCTGCAGTTCCTTTTCCGACATCCCGCCGAGGCGCTTCAGCGCCCGCTCGAGTTCGGCCTGGCGGATCTTCTCGGCCTTGGCGCGAATCGCGGCGATCGTGGGAACGACCTCCATCGACTCGAGCCACTCTTCGAAAGCGGCCATCTCTTCGGCAATGATGGCCTCGGCACGCTCGGCCTCGCGCATGCGCTCTTCGAGGTTGGACTCGACCACGCCGCTGAGATCGTCGATGTCGTACAGGTACGCGTCGTTGAGTTCGTTGACAGCCGGGTCGATGTCGCGCGGCACCGCGATGTCGATGAGAAACAGCGGGCTGCCCCGACGACCGCGCATGGCCTCGGCGAGGCGCTCTTTGGTGACAACGTACTCCGTCGCAGCGGTGCTCGAGATCAGGATGTCGGCCGATGGAGGTGCTCGTAGAGCTCCTCGTAGGGCACGGCCCTGCCCTCGAACCGGGCTGCCAACTCCTCGGCACGGGAAAACGTGCGGTTGGCCACCGAGCACGTTGCACACGCCGTTGCTGCACAGGTGCTTCGCAGTCAGCTCACTCATCTTGCCGGCGCCGAGGATGAGCACCGTGCGACCTTGCAGTGTCTCGAAGACCTTCTTCGCGAGTTCCACCGCCGCATAGCTGATCGAAACGGCCGACTCGCCGATTGCGGTCTCCGTCCGCACACGCTTGCCGACCTCGAAGCTTTGGCGGAACAGCTTGTTGAACACGCGTCCCGTCGACTGGTACTCAAACCCATGGTCGTACGCCTCTTTCACCTGGCCCAGGATCTGAGCCTCACCCACAACCATGGAGTCGAGCGATGCCACCACGCGGAACAGATGCCTGACCACGGCCTCGCCCTCGGAGATGTAGAGATAGCGCACCAGCTCGTGGCGGTCCAGATCGTGATAGTCGGCGATGAAGTCGATGATGGCCGCAGGACCGTCTGCATCGGCAGCGGTTACGGCGTAGATCTCGGTGCGATTGCACGTGGAGAGGATGATAGCCTCGACGACATCATCGGTAGAGGTGAGCAGCGCAAGAGCGTCCTCTTGTCGCTGCGCGGGAAACGTCAGTTTCTCGCGTATCTCGATGGGGGCTGTCTTATGACTCAGCCCGACCAATGTCAGATGCATCGCGCGAGACTCGCCTCACCAAATCTGCCTGATAACCTCGACTCTGAACCATCGCGGTCCGAAGTCTGCCCGCCCAAGAAAAAAGGGTCGCCCTCGCCGGAGCGGTGCGTGTTGTTCAGGCAAGCAGGCCCGGCGAGGGCGAAACTACATCATGCGATTTCACGCACTCCTGCATTGTTGCCTGAACTGACTAAGTGTATCACCCGCTCACGACGCGAGCAATTACGGTGCCGTCGTGTCCGACCTGCGAGAACGCGCTTTTCGCACATCGGAATCCACGATCGCGAAGAACACCTCCGGGAGCAGCCCTTTGAGCCGGAAGTAGAAGCGACTCAGGGCGTCCGGAATGATGTAGTAGCGGTCTTTCTCGATGCCCTTGAGGATCGCCGCCGCGACTACTTCGGGCGCAACCGCCTTGATGTTGCCTGCAATCGCGTCGGTCTCCGGCGGTCGAAGCGTACGCTCGGTCGCCAGTGCCGGCGTGTCGGTGTCGGGTGGGCACACAACGTGCACGGACACACCGTGCGGCTTCATCTCGAAACGCAGTGCCTCGGTGAATCCCATGACCGCATACTTCGCCGCCGAGTAGCTCGTGTACCCATAAATGCCGAGAAACCCTGCCACGCTCGACACGTTCACGATGTGGCCCTTCCCCGCGGCAAGCATGTGCGGCACGACGGCCTTGCACGGCCACACGACGCTGAGGAATCCATGCTCGATATTGCGCAGGAAGTACTCGGTGGTCATGGACTCGAACTCACCCGGGTAGATGACCCCGGCGCTGTTGATCAGTATGTCCGGCACGAAATCGTCCTCGATGATCGACCCGATCGCCGCGCGTGCGGTCTCGAAGCGCGACAGATCGGCACTGACGGACAGCACCCGCTGAGAAGTCGACACTCGTGCTGATTCGAGCACGCGCTGCCGCCTGTTCGAGCTTCTCGGGGTCGCGAGCGACGATTGCAACGTGAGCGCCACGCCCCACGAGAGCGAGAGCCGTCGCGAAGCCGATACCGCTGGAGCCGCCTGTGATGATGACGTGCATGCCCTCGTACACGTCAGCTCCCCGGGACCGGGTCGCCCAAGACGACCGATCTCATGATGTCTTCTGCGCTGGGACGCTCCCCGCGACTGATCCGATCGAGCAAGTCGCTGGCGGCGACAGCCTCAAAGGCCTCCCGACGCTCATCGGGATCACCGACCCTATCGAGCACGAGACGACGGACTTGGCCAAGGAGCAAGACGTAGTCCTCCCATTCGGGCCCGAACTCTTCTTCAAGACGCGCTTTGACGCGACCCGCCACCTCGGGAGACGCGCCCGCGGTCGAGACAGCCACCTGCATCAGCCCACGCTCGACCACGGCCGGCATGATGAAGTTGCTCAACTCCGGGGCACTCACGCACGTGGTGAGGCAACCGGAGCCTTCCGCTTCCTGGTACACGGCCCGGGCAATCTCTATCGAGCTGACCCCACACACAGCCAAGAACGCACCGCCCAGGTCGCCGCGCACGTACGCGCGCTGCTCGTGCTCGATGACCCCACGTGCAACGAGTTCGTCCAGACCAGGCGTAACGTCCGGCGCGATGACCAGCACGTCGGCGCCGTAGCGCAGCAGCGTACGTGTATGGTGCTCTGCCGCAGTGCCTCCACCAATGACGACAGCAAGACGCCCGTCGAGATCGAGGAATGCGGGGTAGTACGCGTGCTGGAAATCACCGTTCATACCCAGCCCCCGTGGTTGTAGCCTACAGAGCGAAGATGTGGAACCCGACCGGGAGAGTTCTCGCCACTACCGCAAGCACAACGACGAGCACGGTCCCGACGATCGCTATCCAAGAAGCCGCACGACCCGACACACCGTGCCGATACAGAAGCACCAAGTAGAGGCCGAAGACGAGCCACACAAGTCCGGAAATCATCACCCGCGGATCTGCGTACCAGCCCGACACATCCGTCTCAACAGCGCGGATGGTGCCGAGAACCATTCCGGCGGTGTATGCCGGAAACGCCAGCACGACGGCACGTCGTGCAATCATCTGTGCCTGTGCGAGCGAAGGTAGCCGATCAAGCATCGGACCGGTCTTGTGACGCTTCAGCTGACGCCCCAGAACAGTGTAGAGAATGCTCGCCGCACCTGCGATGAGGAAACCGGCATTGGCAAACACGATCAAGGCGACATGGATTCCCACGCGCCAGCTATCGAGCTGCAAGATCGCATCGGCCGTCAGGCCGGAGGGTTGCGCCCCGGACAGGAACTGCGCGACAACCAGCAGAGCAACAGCGACCGGAACAAGTACCGCTCCGTACGTCTTGTTCTTGATGAAGTGTTCGACTGCGAAGTAGACCATCAGCAGCGCCCACGCGAGCAGCACGAGCGTGTTGTGAGGGCCCACCAGCTCGGTGCCGTTTGAGACCGACGAGCGCAGCCCGATGGCAGCGGTGAGCATGAGAGTGCCCGCGCCGGTCATGAACCGTACCCACCACGCGAGCGTCTCGCGTTTCATGAGGAACTGGTATGCGTACAACACAGTCGCGCCGACAAGCAACGCGAGGGAGAACCAGCGGGTGACGACCGCCAGCTGCTCGAGCACGGCAGCTCCTCTCAGTCCGGGGGCCTGACGGGTCTGCGGGCACGCAACGTGCGTGGCCGCTTCAGTGCCCTCATTCTAGACGAACGCCCTTGCCAGCGACGAACAGCACAGACATACGTCCAACTTGCCGCACGCTACCCGTGCTGCGGCCGCAGAGAATACCGTGTGCTCAGGCGTCGGTTGTGCGACGCGCGACCGAATCCTCAAGGACCACGACTTGCTTCTCGAGCCGCATGATCCGGCGAAGAACAATGGTCACGTACCCAACAAACGCCAGCCAGAGTATGCCGTAAGCCGCAATCACATACGGTGCGTCAGCTATCGCCAACCTGTAGAGCTCCGCGTTGGTGGCCTCCATGTCGAGTCCGACCTCCCTTCACGCGCCTTCGAGGCGCGATCGATACCGTGTCCGGCGCGGCCGACAAAAGCCACGCGCCGCCTGCCTACGCCGTGTCAGCCCTCAAGGGCCTCTTTCGCTTCATCGATACGTGACGAAAGCTGCTCCTCGTTCATGCGCATCGCGTAGATCGCGTAGCCCACCATGAGCATCCCGACCTGCGCGACGATGAACGGAATCAGATTCGAACTGGCCATGCCCGACTGGAATACGACGGGGTGGCTCGACGGGATCAGGCGCGTGATCATGAACGAGATGGGCGCATTGATTGCAGCGAGTATGGCGAACACCGCGCCATATACCGCACGTCGCTCCTCGTCCTCTATCGAATTCCGCAACACGAAGTACGCGATCATCATGAGCATCATGATGAAATACGTCGTCAGTCTTGGCTCCCACTCCCACCACACGCCCCACGAGGCCTTGGTCCAGAGCACACCCATGATCATCGTGAGCACGACGAACAGAAGCGACGTCTCCATCGCAATTCTCGACTTGGTGTCGGATTCACGTCGGCGTGTCATGAGGAACCTCACCGCGAAGATCGCCGAGATGAGCAAAACGAGGAATGACGCCTCGGCCACCGGCACGTGGAAGTAGAAGATCTTCTGGCTGAACCAGGGCCGCCCGTACGAGTACAGACCTTCAGCGGACTTGCCTACCTGCTGGAACACCGTGTCGATCGGCTGTTCGAAACTCACCTCGCCAAAGCCCTGTACCTCGGCGGTGAAAAACGCCATGAAGAACGCCGCTGTGGTCAGAAGACCGCCGACGAGTAGCAGAATTATGGCTACCCTGAGCTGTTTCACGCCTATGCCTCCTCGAGTCGATCGCGCCTCTTAGACACCGACCACGAACTCGTACAACGCGTATGCCGCCATGATCATCACGGCGTCGTATCCTGCGACCGCTGCCATCCCGGTCCAGAACTGACTCACGGACCCATCTCCACCAAGCACGGCCGCAGATGTTGCAGACACGGCCATGAGCAGAAGCGGGTACATCAGCGGAATCATCAGTACCGCAAGAACGAAATCCTTGCCGTTCGTATTCACCGACATAGTAGCGAGCAGCGTGCCCACACCCGCAACTCCGAGAGAGCCGCCGAGAAGCACGAGCGGGATCATCCACCACGCCCCGCCATACCCGCCACCCTGCAAGAACATGAAGGCGAACACCGGGACGGTAAGCGTCTCGACGATGAGAAGGAAGACCAGGTTGCCGGTCGCCTTGGCGAAGAAGATGACCGGGCGATCGATCGGCGAGAGAAGCAGGGCCTCGAGACAGCCCTGATCCTTCTCGTGCACCAGCGAGCGGTTCAGTCCCAACATCGACGTGAAGATGAATGCGAGCCACAGCAGACCTGCCGCGATAGTGCGCGGGTCGAACGCCGAGCCCGCCTGTGAGAGCGCGATCTGGTAGACGACCATCGTGAGCAGCGAGTAGATGCCCATCGAAGTGACCATCTCTTTGGTGCGCAGCTCCATGACGATGTCTTTGCGCAGAATCGCCTTGAACTGGCGCCACGAAAGACTGCCTGCGCGTTTGGCACCGGGATCGCGTCTCAGGTACTCATCGGCCATCTACGCCACCCCCATGCCCACGGTCGAGCGGTAGGTGGCCTTGAATGCATCGGCGTCGATGTTGCCTTTGGCCTCGGACAGCACGACCTTGCCACGCGCGAGGATGAGCGCGTGGCTGCACAGCTCGAGACCCTTATCGAGGTCGTGGCTGATCATCACGAACGTGTGATCCGAACGAATCTGCGCGATCAACGTGTCGAGGATGTCCATCGCGTGCGGATCGAGACCCGAGTACGGCTCGTCGAGAAAGAGCATCTCGGGCCGGTGCAGCAGCGCGCGAGCGATCGAGAGCCGCTGGAGCATCCCGCGCGAGAACGTGCCGACCGTATCGAGTCGCCGGTGGTCGAGTTCGACCGAGACCAGAAGGTCCCGAACGCGCTCCTGCGGATTCTCGACGCCGTACATGTCCGAGAAGAACAGCAGGTTCTCCTCGGCAGTTAGATCGGGGTACAGCAACGGATTGTGACTGATCAGCCCGATACGGCTACGCAGCTTGTCGGACTCGCTCACTACATCGAGGCCGCATATCTTGACCGTCGCCTTTCGACGGGACCGACAGCGTGGTCAGGATGCGCACGAGCGTCGTCTTGCCCGCGCCGTTGGGGCCGAACACCGACAAGAACGCGCCGCGCGGCAACTCGAAGCTCGACGCTATCGAGCGCTTTGCGCACGCCGAAGGTCCGGGTGAGATCCCGGACCTCCACGGCGATATCGGTGCAGCTGTCCCCCAACTCGCTACCGCCTACCGCTTCTTCGATTTGGCGCTGGCCTTGGCCTTGCCCGAGCCCTTGGTGGACACCGAAGCCGCGGCAAGCTGCGGTTCTGGGCCACCCCGCGAGCGACGTACCGACGATGGTGAGCACGAAGCCCACCCAAACCCAGCTGATAAGCGGGTTGATCTTGACCTGCATCGAGATCTGCTCGTCCTTGGATGCCCTGGAAGACGACGAACACGTCCTGCAGCGGCTCGACCATCACGCTCGCCTCGAGCTTGGTCTGCTGCTGGCGGAAGAACGATATCTGGCCGGGCGTTCACCGTCGCCGACGTCTTTGCCGTCCTTCGTGACTCGAGAAGTTGAGCCTTGGCTCTCGACATCGCCGTTGGGCAGTTCCTCGTCGTCGATGCCGTTGATACGTGAACTTGTAGTTCTCCGCCATCGAACGTGGCGCCCGGCCTGTTGTCAGGCACGCGTGAGCATCTCGTCCACGAACATCGCCGAGCCAACCAGACCGATCAGGATGATGCCGATGCCGAGGTGCGTGAGGTAGCCACCCGATTGTGTGCGAGCCTTGCGTAAGGATCGAGCCGAGCGAGCGAAGAAGCCGTCGCCCTTGGCCGCAGCGAACGACGTGCGAGCACCTTCGACGAACAAGTAGACCGAGATCGCTGCCGCAAACGCCCCGACAACAATGCCGGCGACGGCGTAGAAGTTGTGCACCACGCTCGAAATGCCGGTCGCTCCGGTCTTCTGGTAGATCGGAAGCAGGTGCGTGTACCACAGCGTCAGAAGCGGAATCGAGGCAACTGCTGCCCCGATCAGCGGCCACTTGGCCTTGGACCAGAACAGCGGACCTGCGGTCTTGCGCCACGAGAGCAGCGGGCAGACCGCCATGATGAGCACGTAAAGGATGCCCACCGGACGCGCAATCGCATCGTAGGTGGGAGCACCGTAGGTCTTGCCCCCGAAAGCCGGCGCCATGGTCAGCAACGCCACGATAATCGCCGCAAGCAGCATGAGCACGTTGTTGAAGTAGTACGAGGACTCCTTGGACGCGAGCGACTCGAAGTCATCGGCACCCGAGAACTCGTGGGACCGCCTCGCAAGACCGATCGCCGCGGCCAGCAGCCGCAGCCACCATCATGGCCAGGAACAGCCAGAACGACAGCGAGTCCTTGCTGGAACGCATGCACGGACTGGACGATGCCCGAACGTGTGATGAACGTGCCGAGGATGACCAGGATGAAGCTCGCAGTCGCCATCACGACCGCCCACTTCTTGAATCCGCCCCGACGACGATAGACCGTGAAGCTGTGCAGCAATCCCACACCCGTGAGCCACGGGAGCAGCGATGCGTTCTCGACCGGGTCCCATGCCCAGTAGCCGCCCCAACCCAGCACGACGTAGGCCCAGATGGCGCCAAGGCCGATGCCGATGCCGAGAAACAGCCACGAGAAGACGGTAATGCGGTCAACAAACGTGACCCAGCGCTTCGAACCGTCGCCGACGATCAGAGCACCGATCGCGAAAGCGAACGGCACGGCAAGACCCGCGTAGCCGATGAACAGCGTCGGCGGGTGGAAGATCATCGCCCAATGCTGAAGCAGTGGGTTCATTGCTACATTGGCGAGCAGTTCCCCATCCGCTCCGACCCAGCCGGCCGGCGAGACCTTGAACGGGTTGTTCAGCGGAATGAGCAGTGCGGCCGTGAAGCACAGCTGCACGATGTTGAACACCGCGAGCGACATGTTCGACAGATCGTCGGTCTCCGACATGCGCTTCCAGGCCATGTAGCCACCGAACAGAGCGATCAGCCAGGCCCAGAAGAGTAGGGATCCTTCACGCCCAGCCCACACGCCGGAGATCTTGTACAGCCACGAGAGGCCGGAGATATCGGTCGAGTGGTTCTCGGCGACGTACTGGAACGCGAAGTCCTCTCGGAAGAAGGCAGACAGCAGAGTGCCCACCGAAACCGTAAGCGCTCCCATCACCCCGAAGGTGAGGAAGTAGCCCATGTTCGTGACGCTCTCGCCTTCCTTTGCGCCCAAGACGCGACCCCAGAACAGCGAGATCACCGCAAGAAGCGACGCAAGGGCGCTCAAGCCCAGAAACAGATTGCCAAGTGTGGTCATGCGATCTCCGCTCTCTTCCCGTCATAGCGCACGCCGCCCGCAACCGGGCGGCGCGATCTAGTCGATATGCGTCTACTTCTCGCTGTCTGCGAGTGCGACGTCCGATGCGATGAACTGCCCGCTTTCGAGCGAGCCACTCGCAACCACCTGCGAACCGTCATCCATACCCGCGGGAAGGGCTCCTTCCCACAAGACTTCGATTTCACTCGTGCCGGCCTCATCGGCAAGAGCGAAACGGACCTCGCCGCCCGGGGGCTGGATCGAGCCTGCAACCACGAAGCCACTGACCGGGAACGTCGAACCCTCCGGTTGACTCAAAGCCTTGTCGACAGTCACAGATCCCGTGGCCGTCTCGTATTTCGAGGGGCATTTCGTGATCATGTCGCTGGAGTCGATGTAGAGGGTGCCGCTGTCGTCGATGAGTTCGCCCTTGACGATTGCCACGACGCCGTCACCGAACGTCGAGGGCACACCACCGTTGTACACCACGGCAATGACAGCACCGTCGTCGGTCCCCTCTTCGCGAATCGAGAAGCGCATCGGGTTGGACTTCTTGTCCCACGACCCGGCGACGACAGATCCACCGACGCTCACGCGTTCTCCGAGCAGCGTCGCATCGCTGACGACCTCCCCGACGGGACGGTAATACGCGCCGTCGGAACTTCCGGTAGAAGCAACCACGGCGATGGCCGCAAGGATGATGATCGCGGTCACACCGATGAGCCTGTTGCGGGCTCGCTTGTTCACCTGCATCCACTCCCCAAATAGCGCCGACTCGAAGTCTCAGCGGGTGAAAAAGGGGCGTCGACCGCGCGGGGTCGAGGAACAGCGCGCGCCGCTTGTACACCTGCTTGCCTGAACCCTTCGGATAATACCACTGCCGCGACCACCTCGACAAACCCGCCAAGGAGCCCACGCACCACCGAAGTAGCAAACCCGGTGCCGTGTGATCATGCGCTCACGTCACATGCCTCGCCTGGCACATCGCCCCAGCTCAGACGGGAGTGCGCTCCTTCTGAAGCCACAGCACATCTGGCTTGAAGCCGATCTGCGCAAGCAGGTCGATGTACTCGGCTTCGGGGAGCGAGCCACTCGCGCCCTTGAGTGCCACGAGGGTTGCTTCGATGATGTTCGTGCCGAAGGAGCGTCCATCGAGCCGGGGGGTCGATGTCACGAGCAGCTCGACCCCGCGCGAACGCATGTCCTCGACATCCTGGGCTGTCGTGGTATTGGTGATGATCCACTTGCCGGCCATGTCGCGAGGCATGTACTTCTTCACGTAGTGGAAGTCGCCCGCGATGATGTCGTTTTCCCGGTACAGATGCGCGTGCTTGCTCTCGGTTTGCGGCTCGGGCTTGTTCTGCTTGTCGCCCGTCGGATAGAGCCACTCGAATGGCATCTGCACGGCAATCGGCGCGAGGATGTGAATGAAGCGGTTAAGTGACGACCACTTGTGGATCATGATCGGAATGTCCAGCGAGTACAGCAGGTCGCCATAGGTCATGACACACCCGGCCTTGTACAGCGCCTCGGCAAGTCCATAGCGATCGACCGCCGAAGGTACGAGACACCGCTTGCCTTCAAGCTTGAGACCGAGAGTGTCGGTCATGTAGCGTACTGTCGATCCCTCGACCGCGCCCTTGAGACCGGTGCCACACACAGCCGGAGTCTTGTGCACGTCTTTGACAAGCTTCTTGATATCACGCAGGTAGTAGTCCCGACCCGCAGCGCGCATGAACAGGTCGGTTCCGCCCACGCCGAAGGCATCGACCGTGCCGTCGAGCTCGGCGAAGCGTGCGGCCGCCTTGGTCATGTCGCCGTCGGTACCCTCCCGACGGATGCGGAACATCTCGCCAAGCAACTCGATCTCGACTTCGTGATCGCGCTTGGACGAGCCTATGGATATGCCTACGACTTCTTTGATTCCGTCCACCTCCTCGCACGAACGGCCGCGTCTCTGAACGCACCGCTCACCCGACCCGAATGCGGCTTGGCCTCGCGGGCGGCAAGGACGCCGTCGACGAGTGCCTCGAGTTCGACCATGTCCACCGTCACGTCCTCACGCAGCGGTGAAGCTCCAAGCGGAATACCGATGACCTCCGCGCCGAGGATCCGCTCGATCAGCTCGATGCGCCAGTCACTCGCTATGAGGATCACGACATCGTAATCGCGCAGGGTCGCCAACGTCTCAAGCAGCCGGTTGAACACGTCCCGTCCCGGGAGATTCTCGATCGACTCTCGTTGTTCTTGCGAAAACACGAGGACGAAATCGAGGCCTTTGCGCTCGGCCATGGCTTCGATCTCCGCAGCATTCGCGATCGGAAAGCCGACCACAGCCGCTCGAGGACCACGCCGGATCTCACCGAGCGACTCGAGGATAGACACGAAGGTCCGCTGCACACCGTAGGTTCGAGCGACCTCCTCTTGCGTCGCGCCCGCTTCGCGATCGGCCAGCAGTTCGTCCAGAGCCTCGAACAGCTTCTCGCGACTGACAACCTTATCGCCGATGCGATAGAGCCTCACGGACGCCCCCCTCTCGCTCGTCTTGCCCGGTAGCAGCGCGTACCAGCGGAATGCCAGTCACGCATGCGGGGCGTGTGTACAGATATGTGTACAGAGTATACGAGCATGACACCCGGGTATACGGGCGAGGCTGGGTGCTGAGGAATCAAGTCAGCGCCTGCGGTCTTCAGGCGTTGCGTTCCCAGATAAGCATGAGTCCCTTGAGTGTGAGGTCGACGTCGACGTCGGTGATCGTCTCGCACAGCGGCGCCATGTCCGGAGCGAGCCCACCGGTCGCCAGGATGGGCGTCTCGGTGCCTATCTCGGCCCACACCTTGCGAATCAGACCATCGACCATCGCTGCCGCGCCGAGCAGAAGACCCGACTGGACACTGGCTCGCGTGTTGGTGCCGATGACCTTCGGTGGTGCTTCGAGATCGACTTTCGAGAGTCGGGCCGCTTTGCTGAACAGGGCCTCGGCGCTTGTCTCAACGCCCGGAGCGATCGCTCCGCCGAGATAGGCACCTTCTGCATCGATGACATCGATGGTGGTCGCGGTTCCGAAGTCCACGACAACGACCGGCCCGCCAAGGGCAGCGAAGGCAGCCACTCCGTTCACGATGCGGTCAGCCCCCACCTCATGCGGATTGTCGTAGTGGATCGGCATGCCGGTCTTGAGTCCGGGCCCCACAATCATCGGGGCACGTCCGGTCGCCCGCTCGGCGACGTGTTCGTAGGTGGTCGTCAGCTTGGGTACGACCGAGGAGATCACAACGCCGTCGATGTCGGACCACGCACGACCGTCGATCGCGAGCAGACCCGCGATCTTGACCCGGAGCTCATCGGTGGTGAGTGCGGTGTCCGTGGACACTCTCCAGTGCCCGTCGAGCTCGTCGTTTTCGAACAGGCCGAGAACTGTCTGGGTGTTGCCGATATCAACTGCCAGGATCATGTGTCCTCCGCAAGGCCCCGAACCCGTGTGACGTGACGGTAACGACGCCGTATCGCGCCTGGCCCCAATGGTATCATCGGCGCTGGTCAGATGTGGTCGATCAGACGGAGGTACCACGTGACCCCAGCCGCACCCCGCATCCTTGTAGTAGACGACGAGAACTCGATCCTCGAGTTCGTTTCGTACAACCTTCGCAAGGAGGGCTACGAGGTCACATGTGCCGCCGACGGCGACGAAGCGGTGCATCTTGCCACGCAGGATCCCTTCGATCTCGTGATTCTCGACATCATGTTGCCCGGCATCGATGGCTATGAAGTCTGCCGGTCGATTCGTGCCAAGAGCGATGTGCCGGTGCTGTTCCTCTCGGCACGTGACACCGAGCTCGACAAGGTCGTCGGACTGGAGCTGGGCGGCGACGACTACCTGGCCAAACCGTTCGGGATTCGCGAACTGCAAGCGCGCGTCAAAGCGCTGCTGCGTCGCGCGGGGCATGCTCGCACGGACACCGGCGTGCCAGGCGAACGTCTCGAAGCGAGCGGCATCACACTCGATGAGACATCTCACGAGGCGTTCTTCGGCGAAGGACTGATCGATCTGACACCGCGCGAGTTCGAGCTACTCGCGACGCTCATGCGCTACCCCGGCAAGGTTCTCACCCGCGACCAGCTTCTCAAGCAGGCCTGGGGTTGGGAGTACCTGGTCGAGACCAAGACCGTCGACACACACGTCAAGCGGCTTCGCGACAAACTCGAGGCGGCCAAAGCCGACCCTGCAATCATCGAAACGGTTCGGGGGTACGGCTACCGCATCCAGCCCTAGGCATTCAGGCGATGCGCTTGTTCTGCCTGCTAGACCCCGTAATGGCCGAGGAGACCCGTGCTGCAGACGACGTCCATACGTACCCGGCTACTCGCGTCGCTACTCGTGATCGCGGTGGCGTCAGCAGGACTACTGTCGTGGTACTTCCTTCACGAACTCGAAGGATACGGCCTTCGCAAGCTCGAAGAGCGACTGGGAAGCGAGGCGTCGCTCCTCGCTACGTTCGCCTCTGACGTCGGTTTGCAGGAAACCGAAACCCTGCAAGCCGTGGTGGACGGAGCCGAGATGCCCGGCGACTCGTGGTTGCGCGTCGTCGACTCGCAAGGAGTCGTAGTCGCGGACTCGGCCAATCTCTTCGCGGACGACGACTTCCGCGAACGACCCGAGATCGCTCGAGCGCTGAAGGGCGACTACGGAGCCGACACCCGCATCACGGACACGGGCAAGCTCGCGCTGTTCGTCGCGTACCCCGTCTACGGCGAGGCAGACGAGATCGTCGGCGCAGCGACGGCCTCGGCGACAACGTTTTCCGTCCTTACGCTTCTACACAACTACCGACTGCGCTTGGTCGGGCTGATCGGACTGTTCGCGGCTATCACGCTCGTGCTTGCCGAGGTCATGTCCCGATGGCTTTCCAATCCACTGCGTCAGCTCGAGATCGGTGCGACGGCGCTCGCCCGGGGAGACTACGACAGTCGCGTCGACCCCACGGGATCGCGGGAGATCCGTGCAGTGGGAGTGGCCTTCAACACGATGGCCGACGAGGTACAGCGCTACGTCGCCGATCTGCGCAAAGAGGAGCGTCGCAAGTCACAGTTCGTCTCGGACGTAAGTCATGAATTGCGCACGCCTCTCACAGCCATACGCGGCACCGCGGAGACGCTGCTCGAAGGCGATGTCGAACGTGAAGATGCCGACCGTTTCCTGTCCACGATTGTGCGCGAATCCGAGCGTCTCGCCGGACTCGCGGACGATTTGCTGACATTGCAGCGCATCGACGGAGCCACCGGCGAACTGCCCATGCGCCGCGTTGACCTGCGCGTTGTCGCCGAAAACGCAGTTGCTGCGCTCCAGCACTTGCTCGAACAGCGACAAGTCACCGCCGTGATCGAAGAGACCGCACCGGCGGTTCTCGGCGATGCCGACCGCCTGCAGCAAGTCGTCGCCAACCTGGTCGATAACGCATCGCGCGTCATGAACGGCGGCACGATACGAATCGTGCTGGGGCGAGACGGCGATAGCGCGATGCTGTCGGTGCTCGACGAGGGTCCCGGTATTCCGGAGGAAGACCTGCCACACGTGTTCGACCGGTTCTATCGCGCGCAGAGAAGTCGCGATCGCACCAGCGGCGGAGCGGGCCTTGGGCTCGCAATCGTCAAGGCCATCGTCGACCGGCATGTGGGCACCATCGAAGCCGCGAATCGCCCTGAGGGTGGCGCGTCAGTCACGCTGCGCCTGCCGGCACTGCGGGACTGACGCCGCGAGCAAGACCGCTCTCGCCACCGAACTGCAATCAAACGTTGCGCCCGTGATGCCCGCGCGCCATCTCACCGCAACCTCCCCATGTGCACGATGAACTCAGTGATCGGCGCACATCCAAAGACCGCCGAAGACACGGCGCAACACCCCTGTCCAGGCACAAGACGACAGAAAGGGAGTTCATCGTGACCGGAATGAGACTCTTCGCGGTGTTTCTGATCTTGGTGGTAGCGTGTGTCGGCTGGGTGGTCCTCGGAGGATCGATCGAGCTACGCACGAACTCGTCTGACATGAACGGGTGGGAGCAAGTCGGTTCGCTATGGGGTACCCCGCAAACACAGCAAGCGCCGACTCTCTCTGCGGAAAACGATGCCGCCGAACTGGTGTCCTCGGATATCACCGCCGACATCGCCCTCGAGCAGCGCAAGAAGGGCCTGCTGTGGTATGCGACCTACGTCGTGGACTTCGACGCCACCTACGGAGTGCGCAACTCCGCCAAAGAGGCCCGTTCGGTGACGATGTTCCTGCCGTTCCCCGCAGCCGACGGCGTCTACGACGGCTTTGCGATGGTAGCCGACGGACATGAACTCCCCGTCGCGTACAAGGACGGAACCGCCCGAGCGACCTTCACGGTCCCAGCCGGCGAAACGGTGCAGGTGAACACGGGCTATCGCACCCAGGGCCAAGACGAATGGCGCTATGCACCCACCCAGGGAGTCGGCGTAATCGACGACTTCTCGCTTACGATGACCACGGACTTCTCCGACATCGATTTTCCGAACGATGCGGTCTCGCCCACCGAGAAGAACGCAACGGACTCCGGCTGGACACTCTCCTGGGACTACGAAAGCCTCGTGAGCGGCCGCTCAATCGGGATCATCATGCCGGTTCCACTCAACCCGGGTCCGATCGCGTCGCGAATCTCCTTCTTTGCCCCCGTCTCGCTGCTGTTCTACTTCGCCGCGCTCGTACTACTCATGGCCACTCGGCAGCTCAAGGTGCACCCGATGAACTTCGCGTTCCTCGCTGCAGGCTTCTTCGCGTTCCACCTGCTCTTCGCCTACCTGGTCGACCGCGCCGACATCTACGTGTCGTTCGGGACTGCGGCCGTCGTGTCGGTGGGTCTGTGTGTGAGCTACCTGTCGCTGGCGCTGAGCGACCGCCGGGCAGTGCTTGAAGCAGCAGTCGCACAGTTCATCTTCCTGATACTGTTCAGCTTCAGCTTCTTCTTCGAGGGGTTCACAGGACTCGCAATCACCATCGGCGCCGTACTCACCCTCGCGTACTTCATGTTCAGAACTGCACGCATCGACTGGAACGCCGTGTTCGAGCGTTCCGCCGAGGAACGCAACAGGCAGCGCGGATATCCCACCGGTGTCGCTGGCGGTGGAACCCCGCCGCTTCCCACAACATCCGCGACACCTGCGACACCCGCGAGCTAGCAGACGAGCCCGGGAAGCCTTCGCTGCGTCAGCAGCGGTCGAGTTCGAGGGCCGTGAGGCCGGGTTCGATCGAGGCGAACAGCGCGGCGACCTCGGGGTGGCAGGTGAAAAGAATGACCTGGCGGTGGCGGGCAAGTTCCGCCACCGCTTTCGCTGTCCCCGCGCGGCGCTCGGGATCGAAGTTGACGAGCACATCGTCCATGAGCACCGGCAAGCCTTCGCCCATGTCATCGAGCTGCTCCACGAGTGCGATACGTACCGCGAGATAGAGCTGTTGGGCGGTTCCGGTCGACAGCTCCCGCGTGTCCTTCGCTTCCGAAGTCGCATCGAATACGCGGAAGTGACCATCCTCGGCTGGAGGGCTTACGCGCACGTAGCGCCCGTCCGTGATCTGCTCGAAGACTTCGCTGGCACGACGAATGACCTCCGGTTGCCGGGCCTGCTCGTTGAACGACTGCGCCCGAGCCATGAGACGCTCTGCCACCGCGAGAACAGCGTAGGTCTCGAGAACACGTTCTCGCCGCTCCTCAAGACCGGTCAGATCCAGGCGCAGCTCGGCCATGCGGGCGTCGTGACCTTCGTTATCCAGCCTGCCCCTGAGACTCGCATACTCCTGAGCGATCTCATCATGTGCGGTCGTGGCTTCACTCGCCTCGCGCTCTGCGACTTCGGCGTGACTAGAGAACTCGTGCGCATCTTCCGCGCTATCGGCGTGCCGCTCCAGCAGCTCGCGCTGCTCGTCGCGAGCAGCATCCGCACGTTGCCGTGCAGCGTCCGCCTCCCTCTGTGCTCGCGCAATCGCCTCTGTTGTGCCGTGCCGGTTCAGATCCTCGGCGCGTGCGCGCTCAAGCGCGTTTCGGGCACGGGCGGCCAACAAAGGGACCTCGACGAGATTCGTGATCGCAGGTTCGGACAGGAAGGTTCCGGCAATCGCCGTCAAGCGGTCGCGGTACGACTCACACCATTCGGTCTCCTCCCGCGCAGCCGTCTCATGACGTTCCGCCTGCGCGAGGTGACCCCTGTGCTCGTTCACGCTCGAGACAAGCTTCGCAGCTACTGCAGGATCATCACCCGCCCGAGCAAGACCTGCCCCGGCCAGCCATGCGCGCCATTCGTCACGCGCTGCTTCGAACGCAGCCGCGTCTCTGTCGGCGGTCGATCTGGTGGCATCGGCCTGACGACGCAAGTCAGCGATCCGCTCGCTCGACATGCCGAGAGGCACGTGTCGCGACATCTGGAACGCCACCACAATCCCCGCAGCAAGAATCGACACACCCAGGGCAACCGTCACCCATGCGCCGCCCAAAGCCCCAACAACGGCCACCGCGATGCCGAGCGCACCGATGGCAATCCCCGGGAGGACGTTGTGTGCGCGGTGAGTCGATGCCCCGTCAGACACGGTCGACTGGCCGAGGGCCGCGGCAAGGGTGTCGTCGGCGATCTCAGCCGCGCGCATGCTCGCCGCCGCTTGAGAGCCAAGCGTCGCCAGCCTGCCTCGGGAAGTCTCGATTCCTGACTGCGTGGCCGGACCTACGTCGACAGCCCCGGCTTCCTCGGCAGCCAGTCCCACGGCGTCTATCACCTCGGCGGCCCGTGAGCGCGCCGACGCAGCTGCGCGCGCTTGCTCCTCTGCGCGATTCAGCCTGTCAGTGAACAAGGGCAGGTCACCGACCAGAGCCTCCAACTCGGTGGCAACGGCGAGCACCTTCGGGTCTGCCTCGATGCCGTCCAACTCAACTCGCAACGCAGCTATCGCCGCTACGGCCTCGCGCTCCTGTTCCCTGGCCTCACGTAGCCGCTGCTCAAGATCGGCAACACGCTGTGCCGCTGACGCAAGCGCTGCCGCGCGAGCGGCCAAGCGATCGCGCTCAACCCGCGCCAGTTCGAGCTGATGGCCCAGCTCCTCCAGCATTCGCCTGTCTTCGGCAAAGCGAACGGCGTTCTTCTCCAGTTCGCCTATCTCGTCTCTAACCGTCTTGATCTCGGACTTGATGGTGTTCAGTTCGCGCGTCGAACCCCGCTTCACCCACAACTTCTCGGCGTCATCGATGAGCCCGTGCCGTACATCAGAGGGGCTGTTCGCCAAACCGACCTGGGCGGCATACAGAGGGGACAGGATATCGTCTCCGGAACCCTTCTTCGCCTCGATGGCCGCAAGCTGTTCCAGTCCGAAACCGAACACGATGCGGAAGGCATCGCGGCTGATACCACGCGTGATACTCTCCCGCAGCCCCTGGCGTTCGGACCCGGACACGACGTGGACTCCGACGGGGCCACCGTGTGGTCCCTCGGTCCGCTCCACGGCCCATTCCCCTCCGTCATCGGCAAACACGAGACGGCCCAGGCGCTTGCCGACCTTCGACTCGTATCCGGCTTCCGTATCGCGCTTGGTCGGATAGCCGTACAGCACGTGCCTCACGAGTGCCGAGAAGCTCGTCTTGCCCGCTTCGTTGGGTCCGAGAACGACATTGAGCCCCGGCCCCAGATTCCCCAGGGTCGTGCCTTCAAGTCGACCGAAACGCTCCGCGATGATCTGCTTGAGCCTCATCAGTCAGCCTCCGCGAGCAACCGGTCGAGACACAAGTCCCGGGCACGCTCGATGAGCTTGCCGGTGTCGCGCTCGCGTGCCCCGAAAGCAGCGTCGATCTCGCCCAGAGCCTCGTCGACGAACTTCGAGACCGTCGCGGAGTCTGCACTCAACCCATCGGCGATACGAACGAGGTCGCCGGTGAAGTCTTCCGTCGTACGCAGGAAGTCGATGTCCACCACCGGCCGCGTGAGATCACGCACCCGGTCGATCCAAATCCAGGGTGATTCGCTCATCTGCTCATCTCGCAGCTCGTCAACCAGTTCTGCAAGCCGCTCGCCACGGGCCATGTCGCCGTGCACCAAACCGCGACCGATGAGGTCGATGCGAACGATCACAGCGCATCCCCCGGCAGCGCCACGCAACGAATCGCACGACTGTCGCAGCGCGTCTCTCAGCTCGTCGAGCGTGCTGATGTCGTCGATGTCGAGATCCTGCCTCGCCCACTGGATGATCGACGTTTCCACGAACTCCTCGGTGATGACAGACCCTCGGTCCATGGAGACCACCCAGCAACCGTGTGGCCCATCCTCCTTCGGATTGAGTCCCTGCGGGCTACCCGAGTAGCGAATCTTGGGCACGTCAAGCAGGTCCGACGGCTTATGGATGTGTCCCAGCGCCCAGTAGTCCATGCCCGCCGAACGCAGCTGCTCGAGCGTGGCCGGCGCATAGGGTTCGTATCCAGACTGGCTTCCGACGTTCGTGTGCAGCACGGCGATCGCAGTCTCGTCGGCGGCATCGCGGTGGTAGCCCGCAGCAAGATCGGTCGTGGTAGCAGCCGTTGCATACCCTCGCCCGTACAGGGTGCACAGCCGTGCGCCCTCGTCGTCGGTCACCTCGATGCGATCTACCGAGGAGGTCGAGAAGTAGTGGACGGTCTCGGGAAGCGGCATGTTTGCCGACCACCCGTTGGCAGGATCGTGGTTACCCTGTGCGATGTAGACGGCAATACCGGCTTCTGCAAGCCGTTCCATCGCAGACGCGAACCGCAGTTGTGAGCGCAGCGACTTGTCTCGACTGTTGTAGACATCACCTGCGACGAGGACGAAGTCCACGTTTCGTTCGATGGCGAGTGCGACGATACGATCGAGCGCCCCGTAGGTCGAATCCACAAGCGCGGTCCGGACGCGAGGGTCCTCGGCGTCGACCCCCTGGAACGGCGCATCGAGATGTAGGTCAGCGGTATGTACGAACGTGACGGGGCGCGCCACTCAAGTCCCCCTCGGACGTGTCGGGATTCCTCGGACGTGTCCCATCATAGACGGGGGCTCTGACACGAACCAGGACCGTCTGCCACAACGACCCCGGCCCGCCTCAGCGCGGCGGCCACCCCCACAGCGGCAACGCCCTTGGCGGCATCGAGCGCTACGAACGGCGCAACACCGGCCACGAACGCAGGCGCGAGTCCCATGCCGGTCGAAGCAGCAAGCTGCGCCCAGCCGAACACGTAGATGATGATGACACCACAAACGACTCCCGCAGCATCGCCGATCGAGGCTCCATGTCGGGAAGCGATTCCTCGGCGAACAGATGCCACGACCGGAGCAGCGACGGCGAACCCCACGAGATAGCCGCCCGTGGGGCCGAGCAGGATTCCAAGACCTCCCTGCGCGCCGGCGAATACGGGAACGCCCGCTGTGCCGAGAACGAGGTAGACGATCACCGCAAGCGCAGCGCGCTTCGGCGTGAGCACGAGACCTGCGAGCAGCACGATGAAGACCTGCAGTGTCACCGGGACGGCTCCCACCGGAATCATGATCCAGGCAGCCGCACACAGAAGAGCCGCGACGAGCGCCATGGTGGTGATTGCGCGGGCATCAGAATGGGAGTGGGGAATCGCCATGGAGCCTCCGTAAACCTTGTTGCTGTTGGCGGTTTACGATAGGCGGGCACCCGCAGGTCGTCAAGCGCACCGCTACGCGACGTCGCGCGCCCCTGCAAGGTCCGCGACGCGCCCTGCCACCACCGGCTCGTCCCACCCGGGCTGGGGTTGTTCGCCAAACGCGGCAAGTAGCGACACTCCCACCTGCCAGCGTGCTTCGGGGGTGAGGCCGACACGTCGCGTCAGATAGTCACGAGCAAGGGATGCGAGCTCCCCGTTGGCGTCGATGTCGAGATCGAACAGGTTCGGTGGTTCCTCGATCACGACCGTGCCCGCCGCCATGTCACCGAGACGCTGCGCCTTGCCCGACGCCAGAATCGACACGATGCCGAAACCGTACGTCCCCGGCAGCAGATCCGCGATACGGACGACGTTTCGGATCACCGACTCCAACACGCCGACCCGGCTTCCATCCTCACGGACGACACGGATGCGAACGACGCGCTTGCCGAATGTACGACCGTTGCGGAAGACCTCGCCGAAGATGTAGTAGCCCCAGTACGTGACGAACACCACGATGATCAGGGCGGCCAGCGCCCAGTAGGTGAACACGTTGACCGCGCGGCCCGATACGCGTTCGACGAGCAGGATTGCGACCACGCCGACCACGAACTCGGCGAGCAGCAGCAGCCCCAGCATCATCACGTCAAGCATTGCGGCCACGCCGCGAGACCCGAGGCCCGCCAGCGGATACGAGAATGCGACCGCTTCGGGCGTCTCGACTTCGAGACGCCGCTCGATGGAGATGTTCTCGGCCACTTGATCGGGCATCAGCTCACCGGCCTCCTCTCGACATGACAGCCCTGCCAGACATGGACTCCCCCATCATAGGGCGACGTCAGAGCCGCGTGCTAGCATACTTCCGAAGGAGTCACCTGCGAAGCAGCGCGCGCGGGCAGACCCCGCCGAGACGGTCTCGTGCGCCGAAGGGACATGCGTGGACGAACGCAGCTTCATCGAAACGTCGAGTGAGGTGTGGAAGCGTTTGTCAGACGCCGTCGAGCGGGCCCGCCGAGAAGGCATCACCCGGCTCGAAGCCGTCGAGGTCAGGCGATTGCACGAAGACTACCGTCGAACCGCTGCGGACCTCGCGTATGCGCAGACGCACTTCTCGGGCAGCCGGGTCTCCGCGTACCTCAACGACCTCGTGGGCCAGGCGCATGCCGAACTCTACGGAGCCTCCCCTCGATCGGTCGCGGGCATCTGGGACTATGTCGCCCGGGGATATCCTCGGCTGATCAGGAAACACGGCAGACAGGTGCTCCTGGCAGCCGCGCTGCTGTTCGGAGCCACGGCGCTCGGCTTTCTGCTCGCACATATCAACTATCCGCTCGCGCGCATCTTCATCCCCGAAGCCTTGCGCGACGGAGTAGGCGATTCGATCGAACGCGGCAAGGACACGGCGTCGATGATGGGCGCCATGGCCCCGCTGCTATCGGCCGGCATCACCGCGAACAACGTCCAGGTCTCGCTCATGGCCTTCGCCGGGGGCATGACCTTCGGCGTCGTGACGGTTTACGCGATGATCACCAACGGCCTCATGCTCGGTGTTTTGGCCGGCGTCTTCGCCAAAGCCGGAGCATCGCTGAGCTTCTGGGCGCTCATCGTGCCGCACGGGGCGCTCGAACTGCCAGCAATCGTGTTGGCCGGTGCATCGGGTCTGGTGCTGGCCAAGGCCCTCATCTCGCCAGGTGACCTGCCGAGAAGCGATGCACTCAAGGCCGTCTCGAAAGAGGCGGTTCAGATCGTGCTTGGAGCCGTTCCGCTTCTCATCATTGCAGGTGTGATCGAGGGCTTCTTCACGCCCTCGGCGGCAGACCCGGTGCTCAAGCTCGCCTTCGGAGCCGTGATGGCGGCGCTTCTGGCCCTCTACCTCTTGGTGCCCGGGCGCAGTGGCCAGGGATAGACACCGTGTCGCCGGCCCGGAGCAGTCCTCCCATGGAGACAACCTGGACGGCGCCGCATCATCGACGCCGTCCAGGCTAACGGTCTCTGGCGAGACCGAATCGCCGTCGTCGATTCCGCTCCGGGGAAGCGGTGAACGAGATCAACAACGACACACGCCGCGTCAAGAATGGTGTTTCCAGGCGACAAGTGCGCGGCTCACTTCATGGAGGATGCCACGCTTTGGGTTCGCCTCGTTTGGGGGAACGAGTACGCGAACGCGTGTCTGGCAATAGCCCACGTGCCCACGTTGCGATTCGCAGCAACCCCCCACAAGGGGACACTTACCGTCGTTAAGCGAGCATCAAACAGCTTCGCTGCGATTTCTCCCGAAGATGAGAGGACTCTTAACCTTCGTGCGACGCTCGTTTGACGCTACAACCGACCGCGCGCCTTGATCTCCAGATAGCGATTCACGGCGGCAACCGAGAGCTGCTCGGGCACCACGTCGAGGACCAGCGATCCCTTGGCCTCCAGCACCCGCAGCGCCGACGCCTTGTCCTGGAGCAAGTCTTGCGCGACTGCCGAGACGAATGCCCCGGATTCGTCTTCGGGCAACGCACGGGCACGCGCCTCGACCTCGAGATTGCGCTGCGTGATCACAAGCGGCAGGTGTCTCGGTGTGAGCGAACCCAGGACGCCGAGGAGTCTGCGTGAAGGCTCGGTCCCGACGAGTTCGCTGAAGAGCACGACCAGCGAGCGCTTCGACAGCCGCGTGGCGAGGTAGCGCAGCGCTCCTCCGTAGTCAGGCTCCTCGACCCGACCCTCGACGGCGTAGAGTGCCTCGAGGATCGCGAGGAACTGGCGGTGCCCTTTCCGTGGCGGCAGATAGGTCCGAATCTCGCGCCCGAACACGAACAGACCGACGTTGTCGCCTGCGGTCGTGGCGAGGAATGCGAGCAGCAGTGCCGCGTTGATCGCACGATCGAGCTTCGCCATGCCCGCCGACGCGCGCGTTCATCAGCCGTCCGGCATCGATCGCAAGCACGACCGTCTGGCTGCGCTCGGCCTCGAACTGGCGCACCACCGGCTGACCTTTGCGCGCGGTCGCCTTCCAGTCGATGTCGCGGTAGTCGTCCCCGACTCACGTACTCGCGCAGCGATTCGAACTCGGTGCCCACGCCCGCGTAGCGCGCATTGCGCACGCCGATCTCGTGCAGGCTACCCTTGCGAGCCAGCAGCGAGTACCCGTAGACAGCGGAGATGTCGGGGTAGACGCGCGCTTCCGCGGCCAGTGGGAAGGTGATCTGGCGACCCGCAAGGCGCAACGGGCCGAGCGAGCGAACACCGACGTCGCCGAACTGGTAGGCACCGCGCGCGGGCGGCGTGAACTCGAAAGGCACGTCGTGCGAGCTGTGGGGCGCGATGGCCAGCGGACCGAACGCGCGCTCGCCTTCGAACCCGACCGGAGGCGTCTCGCGTCCGGTCAGCGTAGCGACGCGCGCCGAGGAGTTGCGGATCGAAAGCGTCACCTTGTTGGGCACGCCGATCGAGAGCTTGGCGGGAATCTGGCGGGTCACGACGAGCCGTTCTCGGCCAGAGGCGTGAGCGATGTCTCGGCGCACGAGCACGAACACGGCGAGCGACCACGCGATTGCGAGCAGCCACGCCCACACGGCGGGCACGAGCGCTACCACCGGGGTCGGCGCAGCGAGCAGCGCGGCCGCGCGGCCGGTCACCACCACGCCCGAGAAGCGATCGCGGATGTCGGTCAGGCGGCTCACCGCGGCACTGGCACCTGCTCGATCACGTCGGTGAGCACGGCGTCGGTGCCCACGCCTTCGATCTCGATCTCGGGGCGCAGCACCATGCGATGTCGCAGGCACGGGTAGCGCCATCGTCTTCACGTCGTCGGGAGTCACGAAGTCGCGACCTGCCAGCATCGCCGTTGCCTTGGCTGCCGTGAGCAGGCTCACCGCCGCACGGGGGCTCGCCCCCAGCGTCACCGACGCATGTTCGCGCGTGCCGCGCACGATGGCGGTCACGTAGCCCAGCACGCCCTCGTCGACGATCACGGTGTCGAGTTCGTTGCGCGCGCCGACCACGTCGGCGACGGTGGCCACGGGCTGCAAGCCCATGTCATCCAGGTCGGTCCAACCGGCACCGCCCAGATGACGGCGGACGATCTCGAGTTCCTCGGCATGGGTGGGATACTCGACGATGACCTTGAGCTGGAAGCGGTCGAGCTGCGCCTCGGGCAGCGGGTAGGTGCCCTCGTACTCGACCGGGTTCTGCGTCGCGATCACCAGAACGGGTCGGGCAGCAGGTGCGTGACGCCGTCGATCGTGACCTGGTGCTCCTGCATCGCCTCGAGCAGCGCGGCCTGCGTCTTGGGCGGCGTGCGGTTGATCTCGTCGGCAAGCACGAGATTGGTGAACACCGGCCCCGTACGCAGTCGAAACGTGCCGGTCTGCCGCGTCGTAGACATTCGTGCCCACCACATCCGAGGGCATCAGGTCCGGACTGAACTGGATGCGCTTGAACGACGCGTCGATCGAGCGCGCGAGTGCGCGAGCAAGCAGCGTCTTCGCAGTACCCGGCACGCCTTCGACCAGAACGTGCCCGCCGGAGATCAGTCCGACAAGCAGGCTGTCGACGACCGCACCTTGCCCGACGACTGCCTTTGCCACCTCACCTCTCACCCGCTCGGCGAGTTCCATCACTTTCGCGGTGTCAGCCATTTCGCCCTTCGACCTCCTGTCGCGCCCGCGCCAGTTCGCGAGCCATCACCGTGAACGATTCTTCCGATATCCGTCCGCTTTCGCGCAGTTCGCGCGAGCGATCGAGCAGTTCGCTTGCCGAGAAACCCCGGGTCGCGGCAGCCTCCACACTCCCGTAGCGCCTCACGACCGCAAGGCGCAATCCTTCCTCCAGCGTGCCGAGCGCCTCGGCTCGCGCCCCCGCCTTGCGGTACAACTCGGCCAGCGACGAGATGTAGGCGCCGGTGCGAGCGACACGCGCTTCGCGGCTGCGCGATAGCCGGTGCCACGCGGCGAGCAGATGCCACGATTGCGATCACCAGCGCCACCACAGCCATGAGCATGGCTGCTCGGCCATTGCCGCCGAGACGATCCCACACGCTCGAGCCTGTGACGAAGCCGTGATGGTACTCGTCGAAGTAGACCGGCCCGCGGGAACCGGCAAGCAACGTGGCGAGTCGCGCGTTATCGGCCTGCCCGATCCCTGCATTGCTCGCCGGATAGAGGCTCGCAAGCCATACGACATCGCCCTCGCCGAAGGCGCGCGAGATCAGCACCTGGCCTCCGGTGTCCTTGAAATGCGTCACCCACGCCGGATCCTCGACGAGCATGCGGTCGGAATCGACGCTGATGTGCTCGACACCCTGCACGTAGATCGACGGCAGGAGCGGCGCAAGCGTCGCCTCCTCGCCTCCGCTAGCCAGCGGCCCGCCGAGACGCCCCTGCGGGAGTTCGGACGCGTACGGGCCGATCATGACCAGACGACCTCCGGACTCGATCCACGCCCGAACGCGCCGGATCTCGGGACCGGTCGGCTCCTTTTCGAACGGACGCCCGGCCATCACCACGATCGTCGCGTCCGAATCCGGAAGCTCGTCGAACTGCTGAAGCGTGTTGGTCTCGATACCGAGTTCGTCCAGGTAGTTGATGAGAATGCGCGCGCCTGTGTCTTCGGAGCTGAAGGTCGAACCGGGGGGCGCCGCGACCACGTAGTACTCCTGGGAAAGAATCACCGCCGCCCAGTAAAACGCGATCAGCAGCACGGCGACGCCAAGCAGTATGAGCGTTGAGGTGTCGAAGCGACGCACGCGGCTCACGTTGCCTCACCGGCTTCGATCGCAGCCCGTGCAGCAGCCGTCACGGTCACATAGCGCTCCCGTGCTGCCGCGTATTCATCCTGAGCCGGATCGCGATGTCCGTACCAGCTCCGCTCGAACACGAGTGCCAGTTCGCGAAGCGGCGCGTAGATCTCCGGCGAGCGCGGTCGCACCTCGACCAGCAACTCGTGATTGGTGCGCGTCCGGGCCTCCACGATGTAGCCGGATTCCTGCAGGGCCCGCGCAGCGCCGCCGAACAGAGCGCGCACCGCCTCCCGACGATCCCCGCCCGCCGCGCACTCGTCTGCGTACGAAAGAGCATCTGCCGGCAAATCCCGCGCCGCCTCGATCACAGCGTCGGTACTCCCGACCGCCACGGCCTCGCCTGTCCGATTCGCGATACCTGCACGCCAGCGTCGTGCGAACTGGTACGCGGTGTAGAGCAAGACGAGCGCGAGCACACCGACAACGACGTAGAAGACGACCTGGAACACGATACCTGCCGATGATGACCCGCTCATGTTGCTGAACCACCTCGACAGCCACCCGGCGAGCCTATCGATGAGACCGGCGAGCCACTCCTGCACGGGCGAGCGGGCCGGCGTGCCCGTGTCGAGCAAGGCCTGGAGCGCGGCGGGGTCTTCGGGCACCACGTTGCGAGACTCGGCCCCGGGCGCTCCCAACGCCGACTCCATAGCAGCAAGATGTGCCGCGAGGTCTGCGACATACTCCTCACGCTCGCTGATCGTATCGGCAGCATCGAGCTGGGCTACCAGTGTGCGCACGATGGTGTTGTCGGGCTTGGCGACGCCGTCGGGCGTCTCGACCTCGACCCGCAGAGGAACGAGCGCGTTCACCTCGAGCGCGAGGTCGGTGGCCTCGCGCTCGGTCAGCGGCTTGTTGGCCGCGGCGTCGACCATCGCACGCGCCTGCGCGACATCGTCGCGATAGGTGTCGAGGTCGACGCCCAGCGCCGCTGAAGGCGGCGCTAAGGTGGCGCACAGCGCCACCGCGGCCGCCAGCCGCGCAAGCCGCGTGGCGGTTCGGGATGTGGCTCCTCGGCCGCTCACGCGGTCGTCCGCGATCTGGATGCGAGCGCGCCGGCCTTCGCGACCAGATCGAGCCCCTCGCCCCGTGCACGCAGGTCGAGGTAGTACGAGAACCAGCTCAGCTCGAGAAACGGCTGGATCAGCGCGGTCGCAAGCGCAGTGAGCACACCTTCGAACGTCTTCCAGCCCGGGGAGAGCTCCTGGAACAGCGACTCGGGATTGTTGACGCTGGCAACGATCTGCCGGACCACAGCGGGCGAGTCGATGGCGGCCTGCAAGACCAGCGAGATCACACTGAGCACGATCGCGAAGCCGATGGTGCGCCAGAAGAACGTTCGGGTCAGGCCCCACGACCGCTTGAACGCCTGATCGATCGGCGCTTCCTCGACCACGCACGCGACGTGGGCCACACTCAGTCGCACCCACAACAAGATGGGCACCACTATCAGGAACACGGATATGCTCACCGACGCACTCACGGCGACCATCGTCAGCAGCAACCACAGAAAGCGCCTGCGCCCCGCCTTGAGAAACTCGCGGACTCCGGGACGCTGTCCAACGAGCATGGCGGGAGCCATCGAAAGCAGGCACGACGCCAGATAGACCCGCGCGGCGAAGTAGAGCGGCGTGACGGCGTTCGAGAGTACCGACAGCGCCTGGATCCCGTTGAGCGCCTCATTGAATGCGTCCAGGTCGCCCGCCTGGCTGAGCGTGCCGAAGATCTGCAGCAGCCCGCGGGTCGAGAACACCTGCGTGACGCCCACGAGCATCGCCACCGGGAAGAGCACGATCAGCGAGGAGACAACAACTGTGCGGAAGTTCGCGCGGTACATCTCGAACGCACGGTCGAGGATTCGACCGAGGCCCCGCGGGGCATAGTCCGGCTGCACGCGTTCACTTCCTTTCCGGGTGACCGTCGGACGCTATCGCAAGGCTCACGTCACCTGCGGATACTGTGCTCGGGCCATCGGGCCCCTGCACGACAAGCCGACCAAGCGCATCGATGCCCTCAACGCGGCCGGCGGCGCGTACGGCTCCGCTGATGTCGCGCACGGTGACGTCGCGCCCGTGCAGCGAAGACCGCTGTTCGTATTCTGCGACGAGCCCGTCGAACCCGGCAACACAGAATCGCCCGTAGGCCTCGGCGATGCCGTCCAGCACCGACGCTGCCACAACGGCCAGCGTCACATCCGTGGCATCATCGAGATAGGCCGCGCCTTCAAAGGCACGCTTTGGCCGGCGGACGTTCACGCCGACTCCCGCCACAACCCACTCCGCGCGATCACTTTCCGCCGAGGATTCGAGCAGGATTCCGGCAACCTTCTCGCCGCCCATCAACACGTCGTTGGGCCACTTCAGGGCCGACGCAACTCCGAGAGCCTCGAGGCCACGCGCCACACCGAGCGACACGACGAGTGGTAGCGGCGCAAGTTCGGCCAACGCCATCTCTGGCCTCAGCAGCGCCGAGATGTACACTCCGCCACTCGGCGAATCCCAGGTGCGGCCGAGCCGGCCTCTCCCCGTCGATTGCTCTGTCGCGATCACGACCGTGCCTTCCGTGGCACCGGCACGAGCGAGCTGCTTGCAGTCGTCGTTGGTCGACCCGGTGCACGCGACTCCGCGCAGGTCGACCCACATCTCGCTGGCGAGCAGCGGCCGGACCTCCTCGGCAAGCGGGAGATCGGGCGTCGATTGCAGAACGTAGCCGCTCCCCGGCCGGGCCGCGACCTCGTAGCCCAGATCGCGAAGCGCGCGAACGTGCTTGGCTATCGCCGCCCGGCTGACACCCAGATCGTGCGCGAGCGCCTCGCCGGAAACGCCCGCGTCTCCTGCCGAGCGAAGCGCCGAGAGCACCTGATCCCGGCGTGGGCTCACCGCTCGCTGCCCGACTCGTCGTCTTCCGCTGCCTCGTCGACAGGGATACGCAACTCCTCGGGGATCTCGACGTCTTCGAGATCCAGCGCGGCACGCTGACGGTCGAGGAACCGGCGGCGGCCGATGAGCGCGATCGCGATGACGATCGCGAACAGCACCATGCCCACGATGCCGATCCGGCTCGATATGGCCAGCGCACGGTCGAAGTTCTCGCCCACGAACCAGCCGATCGCGCACATGAGACTCGTGTAGGTGATCGCTCCGAGCAGTGTCCAGGCCTCGAAGTAGGCCAGGTGCATCTTCGACACGCCGGCGATCATGGGCACGAAGTTCTTGAAGCCGGCCGCGAATCGCGACATGAACACCGTCTTCGAGCCGTACTTGCAGAAGTACGCCTCTGCCTCGTTGATGCGCTCGGCAGAGATCCGGAACCGCTTGCCGAAGCGCATCAGCGCGTCGCGCCCGCCACGACGACCGAGGAAGTAGCTGATGTTGCTGCCCGTGACCGTCCCGACGACCGAGGCGATCCACACGAGCGACAACGTGAGACTCCCCTTGTCCGGCGTGGACAGGAACGCCGCCGCCATCACAACCGTCTCACCGGGCGTGAACGAGCCGATGACGAACAGATTCTCGAAGATGGTGAACCCGAAGACGAGAAGGTAGCCCCAGGTGTCGAGCAGACTGAGGAACCAGTCGACGATGACGATGCCGGTTATGGGGTCGAGGGGGGTCATCTGTTGACTTCATCCAACCCGAAGTCGAGCGGTGGCGCAAGGGTAAGTGCGCTGGTAGATACCCGGTCGACACCGATTTCTCTCAAAGCGGCGAGACGATCGCGTCCTATGCCACCGGACGCCTCGGTGAGCACGGGGTGCCCGACGTCGAGTGCCGCCTGCCGCACGGCCGCAACCGCACGCTCGAGCGCGGCGTCATCCATGTTGTCGAGCAAGACGATGTCGGCACCGGCACGAGCGGCTTCTGTGGCCTGCTCGATCGTGTCGGCCTCGACTTCGACACGCACATCGGGAGCGGACGCTCGAGCCGCCGCGACGGCAGCCTCTACGCCGCCCGCATGACGAAGGTGGTTGTCCTTGACGAGCACCATGTCGTACAGACCCTGTCGGTGATTGTGGGCGCCGCCCACCCGCACCGCGTACTTCGAAAGCCCGCGCAGGCCAGGCAGCGTCTTGCGCGTGTCGAGAACGGCCATATCCGGGCCGGCAGCTCGCTGCCATGCGGCCGCTTCGGTCGCGATCCCCGACAACGTCATGAGCAGGTTCAGGACAGTGCGCTCGCCGGTGAGCACGATCCGAGCCGGTCCCTCGACCTCGGCGATCACCGTGCCGGGATCGACATCCGCCCCTTCGGCGACCAGCGGAAAGACCTCGACGCTCGCATCCGGGCCGGCCGCACGCGCGAGCATCCTGTAGACCACCTCCACCAGTGGGAGTCCACACACGACCCCGCCCTGCCGTGCGACGATCACCCCGCGAAACACCGCCGCCGCGGGCACTGTTGCCGCCGAGGTCACATCCCTGCCGAGGACTTCCGGCCCTGCGACGCCGCCCATCAGGCTCACGGCAGAGACACCCAGGTCCTCGGCAAGAGCCGTCGCGACGACGCGGTCGGCGTCTGCGGGAAGCTCGAAGCTCACTTCTCGGCATCCTGCTCGAGCTTGAGCTCGGTCTCGGGTGCAGCCGGCACGAACGCAGGTGCCGCGCCGCGCCGCCACACGAGATGCCCCGACCACTGTTCGTCGTCCCGCTCGGGGTAGTCGGCGCGATAGTGCGTGCCACGTGTCTCGGTTCGCATCCAGGCAGCATGCGTGATGAGCAGTCCTACGGTCACCAGGTTCTGCAATTCGAGTTCGGACGGATGGCGCAACGACACATCCAGGAGCGGTGCCATCGAGCCGAGAATCGCTGCAGCTTCGCCGAGAGACCCTCCCGAGCGCGTCATCCCGACGAACTGCGTCATCGTGTCTTGGAGCGTCTCGCGTGCCCGTTCGAGCCGATACGAAGCGACGCGATCGGCTGGACCCGACACCACACGGCGCGGTCGCGGTTCCGTCGATCCAACGTCGAGCGATCGGGCGATGCGCCGGGAGAACACAAGCCCCTCGAGCAGCGAGTTGCTGGCCAGCCGGTTCGCACCGTGCAGGCCGGAGGCGGTCACTTCGCCCGACGCGTACAGGCCCGGAAGCGAGGTCTTGCCGTCAATGTCGACGCGCACGCCGCCGATCATGTAGTGCGCCGCCGGTGCCACCGGGATAAGATCGGCCGACAAGTCGTAGCCTGCCTCGGCACATGTCTGCCAGATCATCGGGAATCGGGCACGCAGATACTCTGGGTCCAGATGGCGGGCATCGAGCCACACGTTCGGTCGTTCGCAGCGCGCCATGACCTTCTCGATCTCGCGACTGACCACGTCACGCGGAGCGAGCTCGGCCAGCGGATGAACGCCGAGCATGAAGCGCTCCTCGGCACAGTCGAGAAGATAGGCGCCTTCTCCACGAAGCGCCTCGGTGATCAGGAACTTCGGGCTCGCATCCGAGTCGAACGCCGTCGGGTGGAACTGCACGAACTCGAGATCCGAGATCTCGGCGCCTGCCCGCCAGGCGGCAGCGACACCGTCGCCGGTAGCGATAAGCGGGTTGGTGGTCACGCGGTACGCCTGTCCGCACCCGCCTGTGGCGAGTATCACCGCATCGGCCCAGAACACCTCGAGCCGACGCGTCGTAGCATTGTGCAGCAGCGCACCCACACACCTGTCCCCTGCGGTGAGCAGGTCGACAAGGAACCGCTCCTCGAATATCTCGACGCCCCGTGCACTGCGGACCACAGCCGACAGCGTGTCTTGCACTGCCGCTCCCGTCGTGTCGCCAGAGTGCAGCACTCGGGGCAATGAATGTCCGCCCTCACGGGTGAGCGCTACACCGCCCCCCTCGGCAGTATCGAAGCGCACGCCTGTCTTCTGAAGCTC